>NZ_JBVTRR010000004.1:0-692959 GCF_055755175.1 Stutzerimonas sp. LR2 | reverse complement strand
CTCCTCAGAAGCTACAGCCATACCGGTTGGGTATGAGAAGCTCCAAGGGCGAGCATGGCCCGGTTCTTATTGACTTTCTATTACACATAAACGGGCAGATGAGCGCCCGGGTGATGACGACCTTGGAGGGAATGTTTCCGCGAATCGAGGTGTACAGCATCGACGAGGCGTTCGCCGACCTGACGGGGATGACGGGCGACTTGGTGCCGCTGGGGCACGAGGCGCGTGAGCGCGTGCTGCGCTGGACCGGTATACCGGTGGGGGTGGGAATAGGGCCGACAAAGACCCTAGCCAAGCTGGCCAACTGGGCGGCCAAGACCTGGCGCAAGTCCGGCGGGGTGATCGACCTGCGCGATGCGGAGCGGCGCGATCGGCTGTTGCGGATGACAGAGGTTGGCGAAGTGTGGGGGGTTGGCCGGCGGCTGACGGCCCGGCTGCGACCGCTTGGCATTCAAACGGCCTGGGACCTGGCGCAGTACGACGCGGCATCGCTGCGCCGGCAGTTCAGCGTGGTCTTGGAGAAAACCGCACGCGAGCTGGGCGGGATCTCTTGTCTCGAACTCGAGGAGGCGGTACCGCCGCGGCAGATGATTTGTTCCTCGAAGATGTTCGGCAGCCGACTGCGCGACATCGCTCCAATCCGTGAAGCGGTTGTTGCCTACGTCACCAAGGCGGCCGAGAAGCTCCGTTTGCAGCAGAGCCTGGCCGGCGCGCTGCAAGTGGCCATCCGCACCGGCATGCACAACCCCAACCAGCCGCGGTACGCCAATGCCATCAGCTGCCCGCTGCCGTACCCGACTGACGATACTCGCGTGCTTGCTGCCGCAGCCGTGCGCGGGCTTGAGGCCATCTACCGGCAGGGCTACGCCTACAGCAAGGCGGAAGTGCTGCTGATGGATCTACGGCAGCGAGGCGAATTCACTGGTGATCTGTTTGCCGAAGCACCCCGCCGCGGCGCCGATCGGCTGATGGCCGTGGTTGATCAGATCAACGCGCGCGAGGGCGGGGGAACCGTCCGCCTCGGCCGTATCCCCGCGGCTGCAGAGTGGGCCATGAAGCGGGAGTTGATGAGCCAGCGGTATACGACGAGGTGGGATGAGTTAATGGTGGTGCGGTGAGTGGTCGCTGTATGGAAGGGGCAATGTGGCGGGCTAGATAGGTATTATTCAGGCTGGGGGAGCGGTGACCCTTTGACCATCGGCGGTAGAATAAGGCTAGGGATGGATGAATAGATACCAGTTGTTGATTAAATCTTATTATAAAGAAATAGTGACCCCAAAATTAAAATTCTGGGAGGTCTGGATTGTAGCTGTAAGCGTTGCAGCACTTTTGCTTGGGTTTTATCTGCAGCTCCAAGATTATACATTGATCAGCATGCTTAATATGCTGATTGCCGGGTTCGGCGTAAAGCACGTGATGGATAACGATGATCGAAGGAAGCTCAGTAAAATAAAGAAGGACTATGAGCGGTTTTGTGAAAAAAACGGCGTGAGGCCAATAGACCCAAATGGCATATTAACGATTGCAGACGCGCGAAAAGCGTGGTTTTGTATGGCGCACAGGGTCGGTCCGAAGGATTTAATCGAAGTTGCTATCACCATCAAGGGGCATTATGCGGCCTATAGAGAGCTGGAGTCGCTTAATAGTATAACCTACGGCAAAGCAGCTAAGTTATTATTGTGGTTTGACGCTAGTAGATTGCTTTCGCTGCTTGCAATCATAGCCGCGCTAGGGTCGGTTGTTTTCCTCGCAGGTGTAAGCAATATCGATCCGATACTGGAGGCGTTTTATTTTGATATATTTCCCGGCCTGGTACTGATCGCGGGATTTTTGTTTGTTGCGTACTTTGCTCTCCTTGGATTCACGCCAGTTTTGCCAGCAGTTTTGGGGGTGTTTGACCTTGTTCAGGCAATGGGGCGTAGCCCAGTTAGTGATCGAGCTATTAGAAATTATATCTATGGGTTAATGAGAGCTAGCGATTAGAAGGTTGGGTCGGATGAGTTGGCTAGAGGTGTTTTAGTCAATAAGAATCTGCGATCATGTCCGTAGCAATTTCATTACAAACGCCTGCTAGCAAAGCCCGCGAGCTTCGTCTAATACGTTTAGTGGAGAGTTGGTAAGTGAGTCTACTAGATAATGCCGTCCGTTCGATTCAAATCGGTTTAGATGACTATCGATGTGACGAGCGATTAGTGTCTAGTGTAAGGAATATTTACGCAGGAATTTTGCTGTTATTCAAGTATAAGTTATTTTTGCTAAGTGGGAAAGAGACTAATGCGGCCTTGATCAAACAAAATGTCGTGCCTGCGATAGATTCCCAGGGAGTAATTATCTGGAGAGGTGTTGGGAATAAAACTATTGATGTTGCTGGAATAAAAAGCCGTTTTAAGTCTCTTGAGATTGATGTCGACTGGGCGAGATTTGATCGCATCAGTAAGCATCGCAACGAGATAGAGCACTTTTTTAGCCGGCTATCCGAAGATGAAATATCGGAATTGCTGGCAGATTGCTTCATAATAATCAGTCGATTCTTATCGCATAATTTAAATCTGGATGCCAGAGAGGTGCTTGGTGACGAGGCCTGGCAGGTTCTTCTGCATGCTTATGAGGTATATGATTATGAGGATAAGAAAAACTCTCTGGCGATAGGCTCTTTAACTTTTTACCATGATGTTATCAAAAGAGTATTTTTGGAGTTTAATTGCATTAGCTGCTCGTCATCACTTGTGCAGCCAAGTCGATCAGGCGCGGCAGAGGATGCAGTGTTTGTTTGTGCCGAGTGTGGCAGCGAATATAGCTACGACGATATATGTAATATGGGTGTGTCTGATTTGTACATAAGCTCGTTTCGGGTTGAGCCTTCAGAGGTTGATCGTCCGTTTTCTAATTGTGAAGTTTGTGGTCAGGGATTGTATTTAAAAGAGTATCGCGTTTGCACCTCATGCGGATGTATCGAATAAGCGAGGTGGGTCGAATAAGAACTTATGCTGCTTTGCATCCTCTATAAGCGGGCGGATAACAATTGATTCTATATAATCAAAGACTGACAAGACTCTCGTTCGGTCTGTCGCAAACGCCGAAGTCGATCCAAGAGGAGCCCCGCCGACGAAAGGTGGCAATCTGCACCCCGTGAGATGTATCGTATATCTGCATCATTTACTCGTTAAACTGCGCAGCCAAGGACGATAGCCAGTGATTTCTATCGGCGATATCTACAACCAAGACATCAACTTCCTCTTCGGGTCAGGAGCATCGTTCGGCTTGCTCCCGACGCTTCAACTGCAGGTCCTGACAGGTGAGGGCAACACGCGCTACACCTTGGAAGATCTAGCCACCAAATTTGAGCGCGAGGGCGACGAACGCCTAATCCCGCTCTTCATGCATTACTACGCCAGTTGTATCCGCCCGGCTGAGGAGCTCAGCCTCGAAAAGGCCATGGCTGTAGAAGCAGGCGCAACGGTTATCAAGAACTACCGCAGGTTTCTAACGACAGCGCTCGAAATGGTAAAGCGCCGCAAAGCGCTGGACCGTCGTTGCAATGTGTTCACGACGAACTATGACGGTTGCTTCCCGCTAGTGGCCGACGCGCTTATCAATGAGGGTCACACTGACTTCGTACTGAATGATGGTGCGCGAGGGTTCACGCGGCGCATTCTACAGGCGCGAAATTTTGGGTCTTACCTTTGCCAGGCCGGTGTCTTTGGCCGACATCAAAGTAGCATTCCTCAAATCAATCTGATCCATTTGCATGGGTCGGTCTATTGGAGCAAGTTGGACGCAGCGATTCAGGTCGGCTACGACCTATCTAGCCGAGAAGGTCTGCTGGACGCTGACGCCATGGAATTGCTGCAGCCATTTTCGGCTGCGCTTAACAACCCTGCATCGACGCTTGCCGACGTCCCGGTGCCAGATTTTACAGATGATGAAGTGGATGCGTTTTGGGCCAGGTATAAGCGGATCCCTATCGTGAATCCGACCAAGTGGAAGTTTCACGAGACAGTTTACGAGGAACATTACTATCAGATGCTACGGCTGCTCAGTTATGAGCTTGAGAAGCCTAACGCAGTGCTCATCACCTTCGGGTTCTCGTTTGCCGATGAGCACATCCTCAACCTCGTTATGCGCTCCCTGTCAAATCCCGGTCTCCAGGTATTCGTTTGCTGTTACAGCCAGACGGGGCACGCCGAAATGGAGGAGAAGTTTAAGGGAAACCGTAACGTCAAGTGCTTGGTGCTACAAGATGGGGTAATGGATTTCACCGCATTCAATGAGAAGGTTTTGGCTTGGCCTGAGGTCACGGCTATTGCACCAGCCCCTCCCATAGCCGGCGCAAACACGGAGGTTTAGAGATGAGTATTCGCGTTGGCGAGGTAATAGCGGTCCATGGAACAAAAGTGCTTTTGAAGATCGACGAACAGTCGAGCAAGGAAACAATGTTCTATGAAGGAGAGAAATACAAGGGTGTCTCAATCCGCGAATATCTATCCATCCAGCGCGGCTTCCGCGACATTATCTGCATTGTCGAGGGCGAGTATCTGGACGAAAGCCGTACTGAGCTGCATGACGGCCGACCCACGTTTGTGCGAAAGGTAGAAGCTAGGCCGATTGGATACTTCGACCGTTCGGGCTTCACTCAGGGCATCAAGTATCTTCCGATGATTCAGGACGCGGCTTACCTGCTTCCTGAAAAGAAAATCAGGTCCATTTTTGATCGCAACGCGGATAGCGATTTCAGAGTAGGAACCATGCTGAAAGAGGACATCACGGTTGGGTTGCCGTGGAAGCGGCTCTTTAACAGCCATATCGGCATCTTCGGAAATACCGGAAGCGGTAAGTCTAATACTCTGGCAAAGCTATACAGTGTTCTTTTCGATCAAAAGATTCCTCTCATTAGAGGTAAGAGCCGCTTCATCATCTTGGATTTCAATGGTGAGTACGGAGGCGAGCAGCTCGCGGCGGCGGCTCACAAAGTCGTCTACCAATTGTCTACGATGACCGCTCCAGACCTGAACGATCCCGCTTCCCGATTTCCGCTCGCAAAGCATGAGTTCTGGCAGCTCGAGACTATGTCGCTGCTCTTCCAGGCCACGCCCAATACGCAAAGGCCTTTCCTCAATCGTGTTATTTCAGGTTGGGAGCGCCATGGAGGAATCCAAGGTTCACTTGCGACGTATGCGAAGCGAATGTTCCAGAAATCGTTCTGCGCCGGTGAGGTTAAGCCAGCGACGCTGGATTTGATGAGGACCGTTGCGCGGCGCATGGATAACCAGCAAGTCCAGGACATGCTGGCAGACATAACTTGGCACCGGACTGGCGGCCGCTTTATTTACAACGGGCATTTCATCGGCACCGATGGTGAGCGATATGCTGCGCATATCGCTCCAATCGTAGATACGCTGGACGCCGATGGTCTAGATGATTTTGACCAGCTTGTACTACGGGTCAATCTGCAGCTTCTATCAGATTTGAACGCTGGATATGTTCAGTTCGAGCATATCCAGCCACTTCTGAAGCGCGTCGAATCCTCACTCTCCCCCCTACGTAAAGTGCTGTTGGTTTCGGATTCGCCGCAGGATGAACGCCTGCTTACGGTCATTTCGATGCGTCGCTGCAACAACGAGACCAAAAAGGTACTGCCACTGTTGTTCGCCAAGCATTACTACAACAGCCATAAGGCCACAGTTGCTAATCCTCCTGACCGCACGATCCATCTCATCGTTGACGAGGCGCACAATATCCTGTCCGACCAATCTGCGAGAGAAAGCGAAACCTGGAAGGATTATCGGCTTGAACAGTTCGAAGAAATCATCAAGGAAGGGCGAAAATTCGGCATGTTCATTACCATCGCCAGCCAGCGTCCGGCTGACATTTCGCCCACAATCGTCTCGCAGCTCCACAATTTCTTCATTCACCGCTTGGTAAATGATCGTGATCTATACTTGATCGATAATACGATCTCAACGTTGGATTCTTTGTCTCGCAGCCTTATCCCGGGGCTATCCCAAGGTTGTTGTGTGGTTACTGGTACCGCGTTTGAGCTGCCAATGGTGATCCAAGTGGATCGGCTACTAGATGGTAAGCAGCCGGCCAGCGACGACGTTGATCTGGAGAGACTTTGGAGTGATGCTCAGGCAATCGGGGCCGAGGAATAGAGTCAGTCGCAGCACCAAGGGGCTGCACTATCTTCTGTTACAGGCTGACGCTCAACTAAGGATAGATGTTGGGCGACTGTCGCTAGCCGATAGTGCCCGTGGGCATCGTCCGCATGCTGCCAGCGGTTACTGACTGCCTATGCTTACTAGGCAGATTCACCTGTATGAAAGGTGGGGTTGAACCTCTGAGCGTTTAGTACCGCAGTTCAGTGGCGAGATTTGCGGCTATATGCTTGTATAAAAATGCAGTTCCGTATTGAGGCATTCTGCTGCGAATGCCTGCGTAGCAGAGCTGGTCATCACGCGGCACAGTTCAATATGCACATTGAGGAACCATGATGATCACCTTCCGCGCCTGCCTATCGGTGTCCTGCGTTGCGCTCGCCCTACATGCACCAACTTCATCAGCCGACATCCTTGCGACAGCTTCGGCTGGCACGTCGGTTTCTGGTGTAATCGATCAGCTGAAGAGCGCAGCAGAGAAAATCATGCATGACCTTGACAACACGGTGAACGTGAATGCTTTCCGTATCCGACAAGATATGCAAATCGTTATCAGCGACCTGAATTATGCGGCTCAGGAGCTTGAAGGAAAGGTCGTCAAAGACCTCAATGACTCACAGCGCCTTTTTTTCTCCCAGTCTGAGTCTTTGATCCACGTTGCTGCCAGCGCAGCTAACGCCTCCATCGAAAATCTGGAAGATGTTCAAATTCGTTTAAGTGACTCTATTCGTGATTTACCGTTTGCCCGAAGAACAGCGCGAGTCTTACAGGTTGATCCGACCTATGTCGAGTCAACCTTCGCAGGAAAGATCGACAATACCACGACTGATCTCAACATCTTGTCGATGGGCGATACACTGTCGTTGAGAGAAAAGTTGAAGCTAGAGGAAAAACAGATAAGCGACCCGCCTATTCTGGATGAGCGCCAGCAATCTATGCTGGAAGCGCTCGCGGCCTCTGAGCTTAAATCCCAATTTGACGAAATGAGTGTTAAGACTCTTAGCAATTCGATAGATCTCTCAGAAGAATTAAAAAACTTAGCCCAGAATGCACCCCTCGGGACTTACAGGGCTTATAAACCAGAGATCTTGAGCAAATCAAAAGAGCCGTCGCACGCGGTTAGAAACTTCCTCAGAAAGGAGGCCGTCGAGGCGCTTAAGCTTGATAAGCCAAATATGTTTGGTCAGTTCAAAGATGTCTCCATAATCATCAAAGGGTCTGACTTAAATTACGGGCCGGCGTCCTTGTCATTCGGTGATACTTCATGCATTTCAGTCGAGCAACTCGACTCTAAACTCACTTTTAAATGCCCTGGATTAGCCTTCATTTCCAACTCAGTGATTGAAGGCCGTAACGGGGAGCTGGTCGTTATGGACTATCAGCCGTGGTATACCCGCTTTTGGAATTGGATTACCAGCACCCCAGCCGCTACTCGAATGTTCAAAACCTATGTGACTGTGGTTCCACAGAAAGCGGGTGACTACAGCGTTACCGCGGTGGTTCAGACGCCAAAGCCTATCGAAGAGGCTGTTAGCGAAGCCGTTGCTGTAGGTAACTCACATTGTGCTGGTGAGAGGTCCTATGTCGTCCGTGTGAATCGTCGAGGGGACGCTTCTTGGATAATTGACTACAAGACTGTAAGCGTCGTTGAGAACAGCGGGAACCAGGGTAGGTCAGTAGATGGGCCGCTTGAGACAAGCCCAGGGGGGTTCATTATGAGTATTAAGCTTAAAAATGGTGGATCTTGCGGTCCTAACCGGCCATTTAGCGGGGACAAACTTTGGTATGACGCGCGAGCGTGGTTCAATGGAACTGTTAGCTGGAAGGAAAAAAAGGTCCTTCAGGAGTTGGTGCCAACGCAAATTCGCGCGGGGGAGATGTTCTGGGGAAAAGATATCGATCTCAAGCTCCCAGAAGGAACCCAGAGCTTCAAAGTGACTGTTAACCAGATCAATCAGATGACTCAGACAGTACTCGGTGCAGATACTAAGCCGTGGTTTAGAGTTCAAAGCGATGGGACAAAAACCTTTTTGGTCATCTCGCCCGCAAAGCTGACAGACGCTTTGCGATAGTCACTGCGGTCTGCCCCGGAATGAATGGGCACTTGCTCAGAATCTACATGCTGCCGCAAGGAGCGCTCAAGACTCAGGCCAGACGACGTTTCCCGAATGCTTCAACCGCGAACCCTAAACCGGGTGCTTGCAGGAGCGCCGCTTCGTCATGTAAGTCGAACACACCGCATTGCTGAAAACATGCTGAGCAATCCGCGGAGTATCGTCTGAGTACCTCATGATATAGCGCTTTGGCATGAGAGAGTTCGGGGCTGGCTTTTTGTTGTGGGATTTCGACAATGGAGCTTAAGGGCATCTAAGACTGATGAAGCCGAATTTTGGGATAGCAGTAGACATGGTGAAACCTCAAAAGCCGCGCTATCTCAAAGGATGGGGCCAAGTGTTGATCAAAAAGTGCGCAGTTCTAGCGGCCGCGAGGGCAATTTTCCAGCATTGAGATGGCTACAAGTGCCTGGCGCCACCGTCAACTATTTGCTGCTATTGGAGCTTCAAGGATGCAGCTAAGGAGCTTGCCAATGAAGATGCCGACTCGGTCTGAACAGGAGGTTTTTTCTGATCTTGCTGAGCTGTGTCAGAAGCCTGGTTATGTGCACGCTCTTGCCTACCTATGCTTTCGTGACAATGTGATCCTCTATAAAGGGCACGTGCAGCAATCTGACCTAGAGAAAATGTTCTCTCCGTCTAGGTTGATCCGTACAGAGATAACTACTCTGATGGGGCTGATGGTCAAGGGGGCGATTGACTGGTCGCTTCCGTCTCCTCGAACTCTGCAGGCCTACTCTGACAAGACCGAAAGTCTTTTGGAGGAGTTGCATCATTGTCTTTCTGGAGAGTTTTTCCATGATATTACTAAGGAAGCGTTAGAAAATGGCTCATTTGACCCATTCAATAGGGGCGCAGCATTAAGGGAGCCGATTTTTTACGGTGGTGAAGCGGCATACGGCTTTCAGTACCTAGACTTGGCAATTTTAAAGTATGCAGCGGATGCTCCGTGGCTTGAGGCGAACAAAGGCTTCAACATTGAACATGCTGTACTCGTAGCTAAGACTATTGAGTCTTTGCACGTCGATCACTTTGCCTCTCATAGGGTGCGTACAAGAAGTATGCACCCTGATGAGTGGACTATGCTGCCTATCTTTTCCTTTAGCGTGGACGAGGTGGTCGTAGGAACTGGGCTTTCCAGGGAGCTGGTAGTGCGAGTTCTTGAAGCATTCGAGCTTCCCGGTGGAGAGCAAAATAATGGATTTGAAGCATTGAATGATTTCAATGCTATAACCGCTACGCCTTTGTTGCGTATGCCGTGCGGCGATGTTTTTTCACTGCAAGGATACTCCTTGGCAGAAGCTATTTATGAAGCCCCTTTTTATTGGATGGCAAAAGATAAGAGATATCTTCCAACTCTTACAAAAAATCGAGGAGATTTTACCGAGTGTTTTGCAGGTGCACGTCTCGCTGCCGTATTTGGCAAGCAACATGTTCATATGAATGTTGATGTTGTTGAGAGCAAGGCTACAAGAACATCGGAGATAGATGTTCTTGTTGTATGGGGTGATCGCGTCATCATTGTGCAAGCTAAGTCGAAGCGTTTGACATTGGAGGCGAGGAAGGGGAACGATCAGGTAATCCGAGATGATTTTAAGAAGGCTGTTCAGGCTGCTTATAGTCAGGCCGTCGAGTGTGCCAAGAGTCTCCTTAACAAAGATTACAAGCAGATTGTCTCAAACGGTACCGCAGTGGAGTTGCCGGAGGTTATAAAGGAGGTATACCTATTTTGTGTTGTAAGTGACCACTATCCTGCGTTGAGTTTTCAGGCTCGTCAGTTCTTGCAACCTGAGGTAGTTGACCGGGTACAGGCGCCTTTGGTGATGGATGTCTTTGCTCTGGATGCGATGACTGAAATGCTCGAATCGCCTTTGCGGTTTCTCAGCTATGTAAATCGCCGGGCGAATTTTGCTGAGCAGGTTATGGCGTCGCAAGAGTTGACGATTCTTGGTTATCACTTGTCAAAGAATCTTTGGGTAGAGCAAGATATTAACCTGATGCATCTTGCTGATGATTTCTCGTCTGGTCTAGATATTGCAATGATGGTTCGACGCACTGGGCTAGAGGGAGCGGCTACACCAGATGGGGTTCTAGCACGTCTCTCTAAAACATTGATTGGGCGGATAATCAAAGACATTGAGTCGCATCCGCTTTCGGCAACTATAGAACTCGGTTTTCAACTGCTGGCTCTTAGTGAAAAGGCAGTTGTTAGTATAAGTCGAGCAGTTGATCGGTTGGCGGGGCGATCAAGGTCTGACGGCAAATTGCATGATGCCACGTTTGTGTTGGAAGATGGACCGGGGATTACATTTCACTGCACCAATGAGCCCGCGTCTATCGCAGGCCCTCGCCTAGAGTCTTACTGCTCCCTGCGTAAATACAAGCAGAAGGCTACTCAATGGTTTGGTCTTTGCCTAAGTCCTATTGGTCCAAGAGTAAGGTTTGGGGTGACGCTGACTTCTCCTTGGATACAGAACGACCAAATGGATGTAGCGGCCCAAGATCTGCGAGAGCCCATGCAGGTTGAGCAAGCACTATCTAGCTTGATGCAAGGGCGCTGTCGGGTGCAGAAGGTTGGTAGAAATGATCAATGCCCTTGCGGCAGCGGCCGAAAGTACAAGAAGTGTTGCTTGAGCTAGCTCAGACAATTCAGTACCTGAGTGAGGGGGAAGGGTGCGCGAAATGTGCCACCGCCTCTCGGTATACATTTCCTCGCCTAGGGGCAACCCAAGCTCACGAACCCGACTGTTGGCGTTTTGCTCATCGACTTAGAACCTCGAAAACCGCGCATGAAAAAGGCGCGCGAGTATACAGAGCTGAGCATTTTTTAGCCATGCCGAACGTGCCGTTCAGCGGGACGTTGCAGCGACGCCGGCAGTCTGTGGGGGTGGCTGCGGCAGATAGCGCTTGAGCCTGAGCGCCGGCGCTTCGATCAGATGCCAGCACAGCACGGCGGCGGCCAGGCTGGTGATGAAACTCAAGGCCATGAACGGCAGCAGCGGTAGCCGGCCATCGCTCCAGTGCATGATCAGCTGCTGGATCGGAAAGGCGAAGATGTACAGGCCGTAGGAGAAGTCGCCGGCCTTGCCGAACCCGGCCAGGCGCGGGATGCGTAGCTGGGCGAGGTAGAGCGTGAGGTAGGGGAGCGTCAGCACATGGACGAACTCCCACTGGTCGTTGCGCGCGAAGATCAGGTTGGCGACCACCATCAGCGTGGCGAGCTTCCAGCTCCACAGGATTCGCTGGCGATACAGGTAGAAGGCCACTCCGGCATAGAAGAACGCTCCCAGTCGGGTGGCCTTGTACAGCAGGTCGCTCTGCACCTCGTAGAGTGGGATCAGCCAGAAATGCGTGACGACCATCAGCAGCAGGCTGATCAGCGCCATGTTGCGACCGAATGCCTTGAGCAGGCCAAGCGTTACCACGGTGGCATACATCAGCACCTCGTAGGGCAGCGTCCACAGCGAGCCGTTGACCGTGTCCGGGAAGGGATTGCTGGCGAACACGCCGGGCAGGCGGAACTCGGTGATCAGCGCGGCGTTGCTCAGGTAGGCGAAGGTGCCGGGTGCCCTGAAGTACTCGCCCAGCGGCAGGCGCGTGGCCAGCGGCCCGATCACGAGCACGACGAACAGCACCGAAACGATCAGCGCCGGCATGATGCGCAGCGCCCGCTTGGCGGCGAAGTCCAGCACGCTGCGGCTGTTCAGCCAGGAGGCGGCGATCAGGAAGCCGCTCATGACGAAGAACACGTGCACGGCGATGTCCGCCGAGTCGTAGCTGCCACTGAACAGGCGCAACGGCTCCTGGTGCGCCTGCCCGGCGAGGCCGTAGCTGTGACCGAACACCACCATCGCGGCGGCGAAAAAACGCAGGAAATCGAAGTTGTTGTCTCGGTTCGCCGGGGTGGGCGTGGGCATCGGAACCTCCTTGTGTGTGTGGTCAGCGCAGTGGGAATGTCCGGCTCATCCCCAGCGTGCGGCTTTCGCCGTCACGGATCGCCTGTTCGATCAGCCGCAGTCGTTCCGGCACCTGCTGGCGCCGCGCGACATGACGCAGCAGGCCGAGGAAGATCAGACGGTTCAGGCGGTACAGCCACGGCGAGGCCGCCCACACATGGGTGTCGAACCAGGCCTGGTTGCGGGCGGTGTAGTAGGCGCGGAAGTCCGAATCGCCGAGCAGGAAGGCCTCGTAGATGTTGCGGGTGTGCGCCTTGATGTTCCACGACAGCTCCAGCTCGTCGATCAGCGCATCGGTGACCAGCCGCAGACGGCCGCCCATGGCGGTGATGCGGCGGGTGTACTCGGTGTCGTCGGCGTAGAGCACGAGTTCGCGCAACGGCAGACCGATCGCCTGGTACAGGCTGCGATGCGCGAGCATGCCGCCGTAGGGGGCGAACGGCAGGTCGATGGCGCGTGGCGGCGTTCCTTTGGGCCGGCCCCAGGGCAGGCGCCGCCAGAGCTTGTAGGGCAGCTGCGCGACATGGAAGCCGAAATAGCTGGAGCGCGGCTGAATGGCGAAGCGTCGCGGCACGCCGCGAGCGATATCCTCCTGCTGGCTGGGGCGGAAGCCCAGCACTGCGGCATTCTGCAAGCCCACCTCATCGCCCAGCCGCGCCAGTTCCTCGTGCAACAGGCGCACGGCGGACGCGGTGGGCGCGTTATCGTCATCCATCATCCACAGGTATTCGGCGCCTTCTTCGAGTGCGGCCTGCAGGCCTACCGCATAGCCGTTGGCCGAGCCGGTGTTCTGCTCCAGCGGGATGATGCGGACCTGGCCGGGCCAGCGGCTGGTGAGCTGTTCGAGCGGTGCGCGGGAGGCGTTGCTGACCACCACCACGCGGGTGATCTGCTCGAAGGCAAAGGCCTGTTCGATCAGGCGACGCAGGTAGATGAGGCGATCGCCATAGGTGACCGTGACGATGGTCGTCTGGCGCCTGATCGGCATGTCGCAGGCCATGTCGGCCACAGCCGGCGTCTGTTGGCGGCACGGTTGAATGCGAGCCTGGTTGTGCATGGTGTCGGTCCTCAGCTCTGTTCCGGTGTGGCGAGCGGCGTGTGGTACGCCTCCACCTCGGGCTCGGGTGTTTCTTCCTGCGGGCTGAAGAAGGCGTGGAAGATACGGATGAAGCCGGACGGGCTGTCCGGCACGGGAATGAGTTCGGTGTAGGAGTAGCCATCGGCCAGAATCAGCGGAGATCTGGCGGTTCCTTCTGTGCTCATGCTGAGGCTCCTGAGTGGCCGGGCGCTGCGACGCCCGTGGTCAGAATGAATAACGTCTGCTGTCCGTCGGGGCATACCAGAACGAGCCGGAGGCTGGCTCGACGACGCGATGGCCCGGATGGCCAGGCGACTGACTGGTGCCCTGGCTGCCACCGGTGGTGGCGCAGGGCAGCGCTGAATCGTTGGATGACTCGCTGTAGGCGATCGGGCTCGGGCTGCCCGCGCTGTCGCAGGACGACGAGGTGCTGCCCTGCACGTCCGGCAGGTCCGCATCGGCCCTCAGCGGCTCGGCGATCACCATGGCACTGGCCGGCTCGACCACCAGCACAAGTGCGAAACCGAGGGCGCGGGTCGCCCTCATCCATTGCTTTACCGTGTTCATCCTTGAAACCTCGTAAATGCGTACATGAATGGCTGGGTAGGTCGTTCAGGCTTGCTTGATCGGCACCACTGCGGCTGGGTAGAGCGGGGTGCTGGGCTGCGCTGCCGAGCCGAGGTCCTGGCCTTCGAAGCGGGCCTCGCGCACGCGGGCCTCGACGAAAGCGCGGATTTCCTGCTCGAAGCGCTCGCCGGAGAAACGTTCCGAGTTGCTGCGGCAGTTGGCAGGGGTGATGCGTGCGCGATTCGCTTCGAATTCCGCGATGGCGGCAATGATCGAGTCGGTCGTCTGCTCCGGGTAAAACACGCCGGTCGGCTCCGGCTGGTCGAGCCCGCGCACGGTTTCCAGCACCCCGCCGCGGCCATAGGCGATCACCGGCGTGCCGCAGGCCTGAGCCTCGATCGGGGCGATACCGAAGTCTTCCTCGGCGGCGAAGACAAAGCCCTTGGCGCGCTGCATGTGGTGCAGCAGTACCTCGAAGCTCTGATAGCCGAGCAAGGTCACGTTGGGCCCTGCTACTTCGCGAGCCTTGTCCATCTCCGGCCCGGTGCCGATGACGATCAGGCGCTTGTCCGGCATCGCCGCGAAGGCCTCGATGATCAGCGGAATCTTCTTGTACGGCACCATGCGCGAGGCGGTCAGATAGAAGTCCTCCTTGGCCTCGTGGAGCGTGAACTGGCGCGTGTCTACCGGTGGGTAGATCACCGTGGACTGGCGCCGGTAGCTCTTGTTGATGCGCCGGCCGATGAAGTGCGAGTTGGCGATGAACTCGTCGACGCCGCTGGCGGTGCGCTGGTCCCACATGCGCATGTAGTGCAGCAGCATGCGCGCGAGCTTGGCCTTGATGCCACGCTCCAGGCTGGCCTCGTGCAGGTACTGGTGCTGCAGGTCCCAGGCATAGCGGATCGGCGAATGCACATAGCTGATATGCAACTGGTTGGGGCCGGTCAGTACGCCCTTGGCCACCGCGTGGCTGCTGGAAATGATCAGGTCGTAGGAGGACATGTCCAGCTGCTCGATGGCCAGCGGCATCAGCGGCAGATACTTCTGGTAGTGCGTCCGCGCCTTCGGCAGCTGCTGGATAAAGGTCGTGGTAGCGCGCTTGCCGCCCAGATGGGCGCGGTCTTCATCGGAGAGGAAGTCGATGACGGCGAACAGGTCGGCCTCCGGCCAGACCGCGCACAAACCGGCCAGCACGCGCTCGGCGCCGGCGTAGGTCACCAGCCAATCGTGAACGATGGCAACTTTCATGGGATGACATCCTTGGTCGAAACGAATGAGCGGCCAGGCCGCGATACGGAAAGCGTTGGTCAGCGGCTGTGCAGGCGGCCCAGGGGCAGTACGCCGCGCTGTCCGGTGAGCCGATTGCCGGCGCGCGTCAGCGGGTGCTCGAGCAGGCGGCGGCAGAGCAGGGCGGATGTGATGGCCAGCGCCAGGCCAAATACCGCGCTGGCACTGGCCGCCAGCGGACCGTTCAGGCCCAGCGTCTGCGTCAGCAGCTGGCCCAGGCGCTGCATCGCCGGCAGCAGCAGGTAGAGCGAGCAACTGAGGCTGCCGAACCAGATGAGCAATGGCGCCCGCAGGCGCAGGCGACCGGTGAACAGCAGGAACAGGGCGACGGCCACGGCGTAGCCGAGCAACTGTCCCGGCCAGGCGGCCTGCTGTGCCGAGCCGTCCCGCGCCCAGCCGGCAACGAAAATCACCGGCAGCACCAGCAGGTAAACCCGCAGCGTGTAGCGCGCATATTCACGGGCGCGCCGGCGGGCGTAGCTGCTGGCCTCGTGCTGCACCTCGTAGCGCAACGAGGCGAAGAACATCAGCGACAACACCAGCGGCAGGGTTACCGGCAGCGTCCTGTCGATCAGCTGCTGGGTCAGGGCCAGCAGCAGTGCGGCCGCGAGCAGCACCAGGGCGCAGCCGGCCCGCAGGCTCACGCTGTGAAGCAGGCCGAGCGCATGCAGCAGCAGGCACAGCCCGTAGAACAGCAGAAGGGGCGGCAGGGCGCCGTAGGCGCTCACGGCCTCGAATGCCATGCCTGGGTAGCGGCTCGTCACGCCGGGCAGCCAGGCCGGCAAGCTTGGTAGCAGCACCGCAGTCAGGAGGACCGCCAGCAGATACACCGGCAGCAGGCGCAGCAGGCGCCGGATGGCGAAGCCGCGTCCGTCATTGCCACCTGCATGCAAGGCGGCCGGTACCAGAAAGCCGCAGCCGAACAGCAGCCACAGCGTGGCCACCAGCCAGAGGTCGATGGCCGGCGAGGAACCGGGCTCTGTCAGCAGCGGCAGCGCTACGACATGAACAATCAGAAGGATGGATGCGCCGCCTCGCAGCGCGTCGATGTGCACCAACCGTTCCATGGTCTGCCTCGTTTGACGGATGGAAATGTACGGGCCGGGCATAGGCTCGGCGCTGCTAGGGGCGGTCCGACGACCAGGCGATGAAGGTCGGCGGCTTGCTTCTGCCCATCAGCGTCTCGTCGATCAGCTGGGAAACCGTCTGCGCGGAGCGCTTCCAGGAGTAGCGCTCGACGTTGGCCAGCCCGAGGGTGCGCAGGTCTTCGCGCAGGCCGGCGTCCTGCAGCACGTGGCGCATGCAGCGGGCGATGTCCTCGATGTTCAGTGGCTCGAAATACAGGACGCTTTCGCCGAGCACTTCGGGAATCGACGCGGCCCGCGCCGCGATCACCGGGCAGCCACAGGCCTGCGCCTCCAGCGGCGGTATGCCGAAGCCTTCGTAGAGCGACGGAAAGACGAACGCGGTGGCGCCCTGGTATTCGCGCACCAGCTGCTCGTCGTCGAGGCGGCCAAGCACGCGTACGCGAGGATTGCCTTCCAGCCGGTAGTCGCTGCCGGAGAACACCGAGTGGGAGTCGCCGACGATGTGCAATTCCACCTCGTCGAAGCCTTCCAGGCTGAGGAAGGCGGCCACCATGCGAGCGAAGTTCTTGTGCGCATTGGGCGACGACACGGCCAGCAGGTAGGGCCTGCCAGCCGGCGGCTGGCTTTCCGCGGCGGGTGGGCGGAACTTCGCCGACACGGCGTTGGGCACCACACAGATGTTCTCTCTCGGGTAGCCGTAGTAGCGGGCGATTTCCTTGCGGGAAAAGTCGCTGACCGTGATCAGAGCCTTGATGCGCTTGAGCAGCAGCGGCGTCAGGCTCTTGTAGGCACCGCGGAAGGTGCGCGAGTAGCTTTCCGGATGGCGCACGTAGGTGATGTCATGGTGGGTGGCGATCTGGTTGCGGTAGATCAGCGGGGCGGTGTTGCACAGCGATACCAGCGGCGGCCGACCATTGCGCGCCAGCCACAACGGCAGGTCCAGTTGTTCCCACAGGTGCCCGCGGTTGCGTCCGATACGGCGTACCTGCAAGCGTTCGGCACTGCCATGCACGGGCGTGTCCTGAGGCGCGACAAAGGTGAGGTCCTTGCGCATGGCGCCTAACTCCAGGCAGACCTGTTCGGCGAAACGTTGCACGCCGCGGGTTTCCTGGGTCAGGAAGCGAGCGTTGATGACAATCATGGGTCTCTCCTTGCAAAGGGCGATCGCGCGGGCCGGCAGCGCTCGCGCGATGACTGTGACGCAGCGGGTGCGTTGCGTTGTGATTGGCAGCGGGCCAGTGGACCTGGCCCGGTTCTATCGGCCGGTGGCCGAGCGCAGGGCCGGCGCGGCGGCCGGTTGCGCGCAAAGCGGTAGGGCGCTAGTCCTGCACGGCGCGCAGGCTGACGATCTTGGGAAAGCCATCGAGCTTGAGCGTTGTGCGGCAACGACCGCCCCTGCCCGTGCATTCCCAGCGGGCGTTGCTGGTGACACGGCCGTGCTGTGGTTGCGCCGTATCGATCAACGCCACCCGGCCGGGTTGCGGGTCGAGCGCTTCGAGCTCCAGGTTGCGCGGCTTGCCGGCGCTCCAGGCCACCAGCAGTTCGTCTTCACCACGGGCGAAACGCAGCGCCACCACGTCACCGTCGCTGTTCTCGTCGCGGCCGATGAAGCGGTAGTTGGCGACGATATCGCTGACGGCGGTGAGCACGCGGTAGGCCGGCTTCGGCGTGAAGTCCTGGCGGACCAGGCCGAAGTTGTGCTCGCGCTCGGTTCTGTCGGTACCGTCGTTGCGGAAGTCGTACCACCACATGCCGCGGATGCTCGGCAACGTCCTGGCGAGGAAGAACGCCCGTGCCAGGTAGGCCGCCTGCAGGTTCTCGTCGATGCCGCAGGCACCCTGATGCGACGGCCAGGCCATCTCGGTGAGGTAGAGCGGCACGGGCCGTCCCGCGGCGCGGGTCAGCTCCTTGTCCACCTCGGCCATCCAGTCGATCCAGGCTTCCGGGGTGTTGCGTCGCCAGCCGCGGCAATGCACGTAGGGATGCAATGACAGGCCGTCCACCGATTGCATCAGCCCGTTCTCCAGCAGACGCAGGGCGAATCCCGACTCGATGCCCTGGGTGGTCACCGCGCCGGCCAGCACCTTGGCGGCGGGGTCGCGCTGGCGAACGATACCGGCCGCATCGGCGATCAGGCGGGCGTAGTCCTGGGTGAACCTGGGGTCGCGCGGGTCCTCCACGTCCCATTCGTTCCAGATCTCGTAATAGGCCACCTGACCCTTGAAAGCCTCGCTGAGGTGATTGACGTAGCGGTTGAACGCCGCCCGGACCGGCTCGGTGCGGGGTTTTTCGCCGCCGCCGTGGTGCTGGTTGCCATAGCCGAGGATGAACTGGGTGCTCAGGCCGTGACGGGCGGTTTCCTTGAGGTAGCGGTGCCAGGACGGCTCGATCTTCAGCTGGTTCGGCTGGCGCTCGACATAGGCCCAGTGGGCATCGGTGCGCACGGAGGTGATGCCGGCATCGCGCATCATGGCGTAGGCGCGGCCGCTGGGATCACCGCGGTGCAGCTCGTGGGCGCAGACACCGACGACGAAGGGTTCCTCGGTGGTCTGTGCGGCGCTCTGTAGGGATGCACCGAGCAGCCCCCCGAGCAGCAAAGCGTGGAGCAGGGTAGAGCGAATCGTCATGTGGATCATCCGTGATGGTTGATGCTCAGGTCAGGTGTCGCAGTTCCGGCAGCCGTTGCGGGGCGAGGCCGCGTGCTGACGCCCGGGCTGGCGTCAGCACGTGGGAAATGGCCAGGCCTAGGAACAGCGTGGCGGTGGTCACCTCCAGTACGTCCGTGGCCCAGGCCACCAGGCACAGGCAGAAGACGATCGGCAGCAGTGCGTCGCGCAGCCTTGGCCCGCGCTCGTGCAGGCGCAGCATCAGAGGAAAGCAGAGCAGGTAGAGCAACACGCCGAACACGCCGAGCATCCCCCACAGGTACAGCGCGGTGTTATCGGCGATGACCAGCAGCTCCAGGCCTGGCACCGGATAGGCGTGACCGGCGCTGCCCACAGCACCGAAGCCCGCGCCCCACCAGCCCCAGCCCTCGCGGAGCATGACGCCGATGAAGTTCGGCCAGCTGTTAATCAGCCGGTCGGCGAACGAGGCGAGCAGCGTGCCGTTGTTGGCCGCATTCGGGTCCAGGCTCAGCACCAGGCTGATTGCCGGCAGCATCAGGCCGACCAGCACGGCGATGAGGAACGCCGCGGCGCTGGCGAAGCGATAGGCCGTGAAGATCAGCATCAGCAGCGTCAGTACATAGGCCGCCGCGGTGGACTTGTTGGTGGTCAGCACGATGCCGATCAGGGCCGCGACGTAAAGCAGCAGCCGCAGCAGCCGCGAGCGGATGAATGCGGCGATGAACAGGCTGTAGACCGCGATCATCACCGACAACGCGGTGGACATGCGGGCGAAGCCGCCGATGCGGTCGATGTCGTCGAATGCCCAGGAGCGGTTGGCGCTCAGTTCCACCTCGCCGACCATGTAGCTGTAGCCCTTCCACGGCACGCTGGTCGTCAGGTCGAGGGCGATGCCGACGAACGAGGCGATCAGGCAGAAGCCGATGACTCGTCGCAACAGCCCGAGCCGCAGCTCCAGATGCCGGCCGCAGATCAGGCCGAACAGCAGCGGAATGTAGATGAACAGGCTGAAACCGATGTTATGCAGCTCCGCCCCGTGCATCAGCGCCAGCTGGCTGGATGTCACCAGCCCCAGCATCACCAGCCAGAACAGCGGCCAGCCGCGGTAGCGCAGCAGCTCCAGGCTCAGCGCTGCCAGGCAGGCGACCTTCGGCAGGTACAGCAGCCAGGAGATCCCGGCCATGTCGAAGTAGTAGCGCAGGGCACCGGAGAAGGTTTCAGTCAGCAGCAGCGAGGCGACGACCAGCGTCAACAATGTCGGCTTGTCGAAGGCCAACGGGTTCGAGTCGCGTCGCCGTGGGGTGATCAGCAGGCTCTGGTTCATGGTGAATTCTCGTTCCCTGAAGTGTCTCGTGCAGGATGGACTGGTACTGGTCCAGCATGCGTTCCATATCCAGCAGCGACAGCACGCTGGCTCGTGCCTGGCCGGCGAGGCGCTGGCGCAACCCGCCGTCGATGTAGAGCCAGAGCATGGCGATGCCGAGCGAATCAGGATCGTCGGGCGAGCAGAGCAGGCCGTTGTACTCGTCGCGGATGATCTCCGGCAGGCCGCCCATGTTGCTGGCGATCACCGGCAGGTTGTTGGCGCAGCCTTCGACGGCCACCAGGCCGAACGGCTCGGCCCACAGCGACGGCACCACCAGTACATCAATGCTCTGCATGAACTCGTCGCTGTCGCAGTAGCCGAGGAAGCTGACCTTGCTCGGGTCGGCCATGGCCTTGAGCTTGCTCTCGTAGTCCAGCTTGCCGCGCCCGGCGATATCCAGCCGTGCATCGATCTCCAATCGCTGGAACTGCTCGATCAGCCAGCCCACGCCCTTGTTCTCCGAAAGCGTGCCGATATAGCCGAAGCGCAGCGGATGGCTGTTGCGCAGCTTGGGCTTGCTGTTCTGCCCGGTAGTGACGGGCGTGCGGTTGTGCACCACGTGCTGGCGCGCGCGGCTGAAGTAGCCCTGGGCGGTGATGCGCTCGAGCACGAAGCGGCTGACTCCGATCACCGTCGCCACCTGCGCCGAGGCGCGGGCATGGCCGAGGCGGAATACCGAGCACAGGCCGCATTGGCGCTGGCAGCTCTTGCCGTGGTTGAACATGGTGTCCTTGGGGCAGAGCAGGTAGAGGTCGTGCAGTACCTGGACGATCGGCAGGCCCGCGGCGGTGATTTCGTCCCAGGCGGAAATCGACCAGCCGGTGAGGTTGTTGCTGACGACGATATCGGGCTGCTCGCGCTGGATCACTTCGCGTACGTGCTGGCGCATGTCGGCGTTGTAGCGGTCGCGGTAGTGCCAGCCGAGGCGGGCGAGGCGACCGGGGCGTTGCTGGGTGTAGTGCCAGTAGTGATTTGCCAGGCCGGCACGGTAGACCCGCACGCTGTCCTGAATCTGCATGTTCAGGCCGCCATCCGGGCCGGTCGCCAGCACCGCTACCTCGCAACCGCGGCGCAGCAGCCCTTCGGCCAGATGGCGAAGGACGACTTCCGCACCTCCGCCGATGTGTGGCGCATAGAACGCATTGAGAAATAGGATCTTCATCGTTGGCTCGCTGTTTGAACCTGTCAGGTCTTCGGGCGATGCGCCTTGCCTGGATCAGGAGTGGCACTGGAGATAGCGGGTCGGCACCCGTACCTTCTGTTCCCGCTGCAGCAGGTTGAGGAGGATGACGGAGCGCTCCTCGCCATCGCTGCTGACGAAGATGGCTTCGATCTCGCTGAAGCTGCCGCCACTGACCTGCACCCTTTCGCCGGGCTTGAAGCTGGCCACAGGGGCGCGCTCGTCCTGGGCCAGGCGCTGGCGCAGCTGCTCGATCAGCTCGTCACGCACGGGTGTCGGCTGGCCGCCGAAGGACACCACGCGGTTCACGCCGCGGGTGGAGCGAATCGGGTACCAGTTGTCGTGGGTGCTATCGAGGCGAATGAACAGGTAGCCGGGAAACAGCGGCTCGCCAGCCTTGGCGCCCTGTCCGCTGCGCGTCGCCGCCGACGCCTTGAGCGGGCGATAGCACTCGAAGTGCTGGCGCAGCAGGTGCTCCTCGGCGCGGGCCTCCTGGCGCGGCTTGGTCTGGATCAGATACCAGCGTGCGGTCTTGTTCGTTGTCATGAGGATGTCCTTTCCTGATTGACCTGCTCGGTTCCGGATGGCCGGTACCCATCATGCCGTCGCCAGTGCTGCGCGCTTTTCGTGGCCCTCGACCACGCTGAAGCGCAGCAGCAGATCCTTGAGTTGTTCGCGACTGTTGAACATCAGCACGTCGATGATCGACAGCGAGGGCACGAACGGGTGCTTGAACTGCGGATAGGTGAGGTCATCCATGCGCAGGAAGCGAAGCAGCAGCCCGTCGGCCCGGAAGCGAGCAGGGCAGTACAGTTCGATGCCGCCTATCGGGTTCAGGTATAGCTCACCGTCCATGCGATGCACGATCTGGATGACGCGGTCCTGCATGTCCATCTTCGCCGGCAGGCCCAGGCTGGAGCCGCGGTAGATCGGTGTGCGAATGTCCATGTAGGCGCAGATCCTGCGCAGGGCGTTCTCGGTGAACAGCGCCAGGTTGCGCTCCGGATACGCGAGGATGCTGCGGATCAGCGGCAACACGGTGTCGCGCTGCGGAGCCTTGGCATAGCAGCGCTCGAGCATTTTCATCAGCGCCTCGGCTTCGCGGTCGAAGTCGTCGCAGAGCCAGCGCTCCCTGATTTGCTCGGTCTGGTGACCTTTGCGCAGCGGAAAGGTGATCAGCTTGGGCTGGCCGTTGACCAGCACGCGGTTGCGGTTCATCCACGAGCCCTTCACATACTGCAGGTCATCGCCCAGGACGAACACATCGCTGAGGGCGATCAGCTGGAAATAGCCCAGGTACGGAAAGAGATAGGGCTGCATCATCGAGACGGTTCTGAGCACGGCGCACCTCCTTGTCTGGCGTTCAGGCTTGCTGGGTATAGGTGTAGTAACCGTAGGCGCCGCTGTCATAGGGCGACGTGGACGCCTTGCGTTTCACGGCATTGAGGATCACGCCCTTGAGCAGCACGCCGTTCTGCGCGAGGCGGCGCTTGGAGGCGTCGATCTGCGAGCTGGTGCTGAGGCCGAAGCGGGCCACGAGCAGATTGGTGCCGGCCTGCTGCGCGACCAGCACCGCGTCGGTGACGGCCAGTACCGGGGGCGTATCGATGACGATGAAGTCGTACAGCCGCTCGGCCTCCCTCAGCAGGCGCGAGAAGTTTTCATGCATCAGCAGCTCGGACGGGTTCGGCGCGGAGAAACCGGCGGAGATGAAGTGCAGGTTCTTCACCTCGGTGCGGTTGGTGATCTCCGCCAGGCTCAGGCCACTGGCCAGGGCGTCCGACAGACCATTGCGCGGCGCCATGCCGAACAGCGTGTGCAGGTAGCCGCGGCGCATGTCCGCGTCGATCAGCAGCACGCGCTGGCCGGTCTGCGCGATCACCGCGGCGAGGTTGCTGGAGACGAACGACTTGCCCACCGCAGGCGTCGGGCTGGTGATCATCAGCACCTTGTTGCGTGCTTCGAGCATGGCGAACTTGAGGCTGGTGCGCAGGCTGCGCAGTGATTCGACGGCCAGGTCGGTCGGCTCGGTCAGGCTGAGCAGGCGAGTCTTGCCGTCGCGTGCCTTGCGGCGGCGGTTCAGTTGTTCCTGCGACGGGCTGTATGGCAGGCCGGCATAGACCGGTACACCGAGCTTCTCGATCACGTCCGGGCTTTCAACGCCGCGATAGAAGGCCTGGCGCAGCAGGATCACGGCGGCCGAGACCAGCAGCCCGACGAAGATGGCCAGCGCCACCACCAGCGGCCGAACCGGCTTGGATGGCTTCTCGGTCATCGAATAGGCGTTGTCGATGATGCGAACGTTGCCGATGGTGCCGGCGCGCAGCACATCCTGCTCCTGGGCCTGATTCATCAGCAGGGTGTAGGTCTGGGTGGTGACTTCCATGTCACGCTTGAGGCGCAGCAGCTCCTGCTGCGTCATGGGCAGGGCATCGACCTTCTTCAGCAGCTGTGCCTTCTGCGCCTGCAGCTCGTTCATCTGCGACATCAGGGTGCGGTAGGTCGGGTGCTCGCGGGTATAGAGACGGTCGTAGTCGACCCGCTTGAGCGTCAGCTCCGACAGCTGGGTTTCCAGCTGGACGATCTGGTCCAGCACGCCCTTGGTCTCGATGCTGATGTCTACCGACTTGGAGCTGGTCTGGTAGTCGTGCAGCGCGGCTTCGGCCTTCTCCAGCTCCTTGCGCACCTGCGGCAGTTGCGAACGGAGGAAATCCAGGCGCTGGGCCGCCTCGGCGGAGCTGCGTTGGATGTTCTGGCTGACGTACAGACGGCTGATTTCGTCCAGCACGCGGCTGGCCAGCTGCGGGTCGGGATCTTCCAGCGACATGTAGATGATCCCCGAGTCCTTGCCGGCCTCGCCGACCTTCAGGCGATCCTGGTAGTCCAGCGCGGTGGTCTGCGGGCGATTTCTGACCAGCCTGAACTCGGTGCCCGGACGAGCCTCCAGTTCGGCGATCTGCACCTTGAAGCCCTGGGTTTCCACGGCCTGGTTGACCTGGCCCCGGAGGATCAGCTGCTCCTCGTCGTCATACAGGCTGTAGTTACCGGCCGTGCCGGCTACCAGGGTGAGGTCCATGCCCAGATAGGCCTCGGGTACGTCGAGCTGGAAGACGTCGAGCTTCTCGCCGCCCCAGGCAAAGGCGGTCAGCCCGAACAGGGGCTTGGCCAGCGCGCCGTCGGTTGCCGGGTCATGCTGTCGGGCCATGTAGCCGCCGATCAGCGGAAACTGGCGTGGCTTGGCGACGATGTAGAGCTTGAGTTCCTCGACAGCCTTGCCGAGCACTGCGCGGGATTTCAGCAGGGAAATTTCGGTGACCGCCTGGGAAACCGAGTCCGGGCGGGGGGATATTTCCGGTATGCCGGTAATGGCGGCCTTCTTCGGCTCGATCTGGATCATCGCGGTGGCCTGGTAGATCGGCGTGGCGATGAGGGCGTAGAGCACGCCGAGCACGGTGAACAACCCGGTGATGGCGATGATCAACGCCTTGTGGTCGTAGGCCGTGCGCATGATGCCGGCCAGGTCGATGCGATTGTCCGCATCGTATTCCAGTGAAGAGCGGGTCAGGGCAGTCATTGGGAGTCCTTCCTCATGGTGCGTGTATGCAAGATGGCGGTTGGGCTGATCAGCTCCTGGCCAGCCGTGGAGTCAGCCTGCGCAGCAGGTTGAGCGAGATGTTCTGGGCGATGGTCGAGAGTGCCTGGAGCTTGCTGAATGGCGAGACCAGCGAGAGGCACTCGCCGAACACCTGGACCAGGAAATACTCGTAGAGCGCGTTGTTGCCGATGCGGTGGTAGTAGCGCGCCAGGCAGTAGTGCGCGTGCATGGCCATATGAATGCGCTGCTTGCTCGAGCGCATGGAGAAGATTCCGCCTTCGTGCACGCGGTACGCGGCCGGGCTGATCTCGGCCATGAACTTGCCCTTGCCGTAGGCGCCGAGCAGCGACCACCAGCAGATATCCAGCACTTCCACGCCCAGCAGCTCAGGCGGCAGTTCCTGGATCAGGTTGCGGAAGCACACCGTGAGCGTGGAGATCGGGCGGCCCTGCATCAGTTCGAGGGCGGTGGCGTCCTTGCGCAGCTTTCCGGTGAGCTGCGGGCTCTGGATGATGCCCTTGCTGTTGAACATGAAAGCGTCGTGGTAGGTGATGACGTAGTCACGATGCCGTTCGAGGAAATCCACCTGCTGTTGCAGCTTGCTGGGGTCGGTCCAGTAGTCGTCGCCCTCGCAATAGGCGATGTACTTGCCGGCCGCACGGGCGAACAGCCGCGTGCTGAACGGCACACCGAGGCTGAACTGGTTCTGCGTCTGGTAGATCGGTTTGATGATGCTGGGATAGCGCGCCGCGTAATCGGCGACGATCGCGGCGGTGGTGTCGGTCGAGGCGTCGTCGTGGACGATCACCTCGAAGGGGAAATCCGTTTCCTGCTGGAGAAAGCTCTCCAGCGTCTTCCGAATGAAGGACGCATGATTGTAGGTGAGGCAGACGATGCTCAGCAGCGGTTCGGTCTTGCCGCCCCAGCGCTCAATCAAGGCTTGCTCGCTCTTCAATTCCATTTTTGGATGCTCGCTTGGTGATGAGTAGATAAAGCTTGTTGACCAGTGACTTCGAGCTGGCGGCCACCAGCAGCAGGCAGACCGCCCCGCTCGTGGCCAGCGCCAGCAGGATGTCGAAGCGGTTGTCGCTGACGATTGCCTCGAACAGGGGCGCGCCGATGAGCAACCCGAGAACGGTCATGGCGGTGATGCGCAGCATCTCGCCCATCCAGACGCCGTTGAGCCTGGGGGCGAAGCGTCGATGCACCACGGGCGGCCAGATCAGGAACGTCGCCAGCCGCAGGAAGAACCACGCCAGTGCCGCGCCGTAGGCGCCGTGCACCAGCGCTGCGTAGATAACGATCGGCATGCTGATCGCCGTCGAAATGACGCTGTACCAGATGTGCAGACGTAGCTGGCCGTAGGCGTACTGCAGGTAGAACTGGAACGCGCCCACCGCCATCAGCGCACTGCCTGGCACGTACCAGAACAGCAGGCGCTCGCTCCACTGGGCGGCGGCCTGGTCGCCGGTCCAGGCGAATATCAGTGCCTGTCCGTGCCAGGCGATCACTGCAGCCAGGGGAAACAGCACGCTGCAGACGAAGCGGCTGGCGTTCAGGTAGAGCCGCTCCATGTCGGCGATTCGCCCTTCGGCCACCAGCATGGTCATGCGCGGCAGAATGGTCTGCACCAGCGGGTTGGTCAGCGTCATGATTCCGGTGGTAATCAGCGCCACCAGCGAGAAATAGCCGTACTCCTTGAGCAGGAGCACCTTGGAAAGCAGCACCTTGTCCAGCTGGGTCAGGGCGATCCACAGCAACGAGGTGAAGCACATGCCGCCGGCGAACGGCAGCACCGGCCGCACGACCTTCCAGTCGATCCCGGCCAGCAGCCCGGGGCCGGAGAGCTGTACATAGGCCTTGCTGGCGAAGGCGAAGGTTTCCACCAGCGCGACCGCGGTCTGGAACAGGAAGAAGTCCAGTGGCTCCTTCGACACGTAGGCGACCAGGAACAGCCCGCCGAAGTAGCGCAGCGTGGCGATCAGCATGTTCGCCGCATTCAGCCAGCCATGCAGTTCCATGCCCTGCAGGCCGCTCTTGTACAGCGTCGCGTAAAGACGCAGGCCGATCATCAGCCCCATCAGGCTGATGCAGTTCATGATGGTCCCGGTGCTCAGCTCGCGTGCCTGCAACCAGGTCTCGGCGATCCAGCCGCTGGCCAGGTAGATGGTCAGACAGGCGAGCAGGGCGATCGGCAGCAACAGCAGCTCGAACGAGCGCAGCAGGCGACCGGCAGGGCCGCGGCCTGCGGCGAGGTCGCCCTGCCCACGGTAGTGTGCGACTTGCCGCACCAGCGCCGGAGACATCCCTGCATCGAGCAATTGCAGCCAGGCCTGCAGCACGGCGAAAAAGCCGATCAGCCCGTACGCCTCCGCGCCCAGGTGGCCCAGGTAGAACGGCAGAATCAGGATGCCGATCAGCAGGGCATAGGCCTGACCGAGGTAATTCAGGCTGGTGTTGCGGATCACCGATAACCGCTTGGGATCAGACATGAGCTGTGGTCGCCCTCGAACTTCAGGAGATGTGCTTGTACTCGGCAGTAGCCATCTGGTCTGCGCCGAGCAGTCCGAAGGCATCGGCGAAGGGCTGGAACAGGGTCCGGCTAGATTCGGTGCTGTGGATCGATTCCTGGATCAGCGTCTGCACGACCTTCTCCTGCACCTTGCGCGGCAGGCCGGGATAGATCGGCAGGCACAGCACCTTGCGGCTCAGCGCCCGTGATCGGGTCTGCGGAACCTGCGGCTGCAGGTGCTCCAGCGTGTCCAGGGACGGATAGAAGTAGCGCCGTGGATTGATGCCATTCGCATTGAGCTGGCCGCGGCAGCGCAGCAGCTGGGACTCGTCGGCCAGCGCAACGGGGAAATAGCTGTAGTTGCACCTCGAATCCGGCTGCGGCCGCTGCAGCTCGAAATGCTCGCCCAGGCGCCGTTCGTAGCGCTGGCCGATCTCCGCTCGGCATTCGAGGATCATCTCGATGTCATCGAGCACGCACATGCCCATGGCGGCGGAAAACTCGTTGAGCTTGGCGTTGATGCCGATGCCGTCGATCTGATCGGTATCGACGATGCCGAAGTTGCAGAGCAGGCGAACCCGCGCGGCCAGTTCGTCATCGTTGGTGACGATGGCACCGCCTTCGATAGTGTGGAACAGCTTCGTGGCGTGAAAACTCAGGGTGCTGATATCGCCCCAATTGTAGACCGACCGGCCCTTGTGCAAGACGCCGAAGGCATGGGCGCCGTCATAGACGACCTTCAGGTTGTGCTTGCGCGCGATCTGTTCGATGCGCTCCACATCGCAGGGGTTGCCGAATACATGGGTCGCGACGATGGCCGAGGTGTCCCGCTGGATGTGTCGTTCGATCTGCTCCGGGTCGAGGTTCCAGGTGTTCGTATCGATATCGGCGAAGATCGGCCGGATGCCTTCCCATTGCAGCGAACTGGTGGTGGCGACGAAGCTGAACGGGGTAGTGATGGCACTGCCGGTGATGCCCAGTGCGCGATAGGCGATCTGCAGGGCAATGGTGCCGTTGTTGGTGAGAATGATGTTGCGAACGCCGAGGTAGTCCTTGAGGCGTTGTTCCAGGGCCGTCACCAGGGGGCCGTTGTTGGTGAGCCAGCCGGTGTTGTAGATGCGGTCGACATATGCCTTGAACTTGTTCTTGCTGCCCAGGTAGGACTTGGTCACGTTGATCATGGGGATTTCCTTATCGAATGGCTCGCCAGCCGGAACGGCCCGGCAAGCGAGCGGATGGGCCGAAGGTGCGCTCGCTCAGACGGGCTGTTGCTCACCCACTTCGCTGGCGCGTCTTGCTCTGCGCTGGTTGTTTCGAAGGATCAGGCGGGTCAGCAGACTCCCGGCATGCGGGTCGCCGTAATGGAAGATGGCGGTGGCGCGCAGCTTCGCCGGGTCACAGGGTTCGTTGGCGTGCAGCGAGCGATAGCCCCAGAACAGGTAGAGGTTGCCGGGGACCAATTGCAGCCGCTGCGGCCTGAGCAATCCGATGCCGATCGCACAGGTGATCAGCTTTCGGCTCAGGCGGTTTTGCAACAGCGCCTTTTCCAGCACGTTGAACAGCACGAAGTGGCGGATGGGGCGAAGGTTGGGAAACATCAGCAGATCGCCTCGTTCGTTGCCGTCCTGGGGGATTTCCACGGGCAGCAGGGCGGTGACCAGCGAGGCGTCGAAGTGGTAACAGTTCGACTCCTTGCGCCCCGTCTGCCCTTGCACGCAGCGCATCACCATGTAAATGCGATTGCTGTGTGCGGCTCGCCCGGCGCAGGCCCGGTAGACATCGGCCAGCAACTTCTGGAATTCCGGCGCGGCCCCCAGCACGGATAGCAACGAGTCTGCTACTTCCTCGCCGCCGTGGTAGGCGAAGTACTCGCCTTTATGTCGTCGAGCCTGTTCCTGTACTTGCTCGCGTAGTTGATGCAACTGAATGCTATTCAGGAAGTCGTGCAGGCAGGCAAAGCCTTGTTTGTTTATTTGCGAAGCGATGTAAGCCTGATCCTGATCTTTCAAATTATAAAAGATGGATGACACGGTCGTTCTCCCTGCGCAAAGGCTAGGTGAGGCAATGCTGATTTGAATGGAGCGGCGCCTGGGCGTCGTTCAGCTTGGGCTGTAGCGGGACTGCAACTAATACGGACGGCAGGTAAACGAGGGCACGCTTAATGCGGAGGCTTTAAATTAAAGAGACAAAGCTACCGCCATCAGCCTATATAAGCTGTTGAAAAGTTTTCTTGTCATATATATATGCCTGGCCTGCGGGCTTGAACTGTCTGTCACCCAGATTTCATGGGGTCTGGAGCCATTCGGGCAAAGCTACCGCACCCGGAACAGTTTTCCAGAAGCCATTTGAAAACGAGTGACAACAAGAGCCCTCGCGCTTCTACTAAAAAAGAAACGCTTAGTTCAGGCAGGGGATTAAATCTTTCATCACAAAACTTGACCTGTCCTGTTGGTCTTAAACTGCTCTGTGACGTATTGCTCCCTGGTGCGAATAGATATCCGTCATAATGTGAAACAAGTCAAGCGGGCAAGCCAAAAATTTGTTATGGCGGCTGCGTGGGTGGCGCTCAGCGAGTCTAACTTATTGATCGGAAAAGGTTTGCGTCCCGCAAGAGCGAAAAGAAGCGCTATCAGCTAACGTTATATAAAAAAGCGATAATTAGATGCACGCTGAATAGTCAACCCGGGGTGGCTGATGCAGTTGTATAAAGATACAGGGTGTTATTCCGAGTGCATCAAGCAACTATTTGCCTGAAGGTTTAATTCCGTGCATCGATTCGGAGAAGGAGGTCCGTGGCGAAGAAAGGAGCGGATAGAATCGAGCTTGATAGGCAAAACGAAAAAGGGGCCACTCTTTCGAGTGGCCCCTTTTTCTGAGGTGGTTGCGGGAGCCGGATTTGAACCGACGACCTTCGGGTTATGAGCCCGACGAGCTACCAGACTGCTCCATCCCGCGTCTGTGGGGGCGCATTCTACAGCCCGGAGAGGCGATGTCAATCACCTGGGCTGAAAAAAGCTTTTTCCTTCAAATGCTTAGCCGTGCCATGGCTTGCGGTGTGCAATCTGGAACAGCGCCATAACAAAAAAGGCCACTCATTTGAGTGGCCTTTCGAATTGGTTGCGGGAGCCGGATTTGAACCGACGACCTTCGGGTTATGAGCCCGACGAGCTACCAGACTGCTCCATCCCGCGAGGCGCATTCTACAGCTTTGAACGCTGCTGTCACGGGTTTATTTCAAATCGTCGGGAAACCAGGCTGGCCTGCCAGGAGCGAAGGGGCAATGGGGCAGGGGAGTCAGGCGAAGCAGCGGGCCGGAGGGGGCGGGGCGTCTGCTGTGGCTGGTGCCGCCGGGCGATCCGCAACATGCCCCAGAACATGGCGAGCGCGACCGAGATCCAGCCCAGTACCATCATCGCAACTATGAGCGCAGGTTCCATCCGGTGCTTCCTCTGTGTAATCGATCATCGTCCTTGAGGTTGTGACCCCGGTGGCGAAAAGCGGTTCCGGAGCGCCATCGGTCGCCAGCCATCGCACTCAAGGCGAGGGCTGCTGCCAAACGTTCAGGCGGACGAATGCGGAGGTACCGGTTATGCGTGTTCCAACGACGTTGCTGCTCGCGCTACTCGCTTCCACGGCGGGCGCACAGAGCCTGGAGCTGCCTTTCGCTGGGGTGCCCGTGGCGCAGAACACTGGCGCGCCGGATCGCGGTGCAGCCGGTAACGGTTCGATGGGCATCGGCAGCGGCGTAGAGCATCTCGACGAAGCCGAGCGCACCGATCAGGGCGGTTCCAGGCAGCCATCTGGCGAGCAGCTGGATGATTCGGCCGAGCCCGGTCATGGTGGCAATGAAACCGATATGGAACATCGCCGTCGGCCGAAGCTGGAGAGGCGCAGCGATTAGCGGCTCTCAACCATCAGGAGGTTTCCATGAAATCGATAATTGCCTCAGTGGCAGCACTGGTTCTGCTCAGCTCAGTTGGTGCGTTCGCGGAGTCGTCGGATAAGCAGCACGGCGACGCTCGAGCTTCCGGAGCCGCGGAGGACGCGGTGGATACCATGCCTGCGTCCCCGGAAGAACGCGGCGGCTCCGATGGCGAAAAGGATTCCAGCGGCCAGCGCGACAGCGATCTGGGCACCATGGGCACCGGCAATACCGGAACGACGGGTGGCATGGGTGCGACTACCGGGACCGACACCATTGGCGGAACCATAGAGGAATAGGTCGGCCAGCTAGCGCTGATTCATAAAGGCGCGACGCATCCGTACAATGCCGGCCTTTTCATCATGTAGTGACCGGTATGCAGATTGCTTTGGCACCCATGGAGGGGCTGGTCGACGAAATCCTCCGGGACGTCCTTACCCGAATGGGCGGCGTCGACTGGTGCGTGACCGAATTCATCCGCGTGTCTGATCGCCTATTGCCGCAGAGCAGCTTCGGCAAGCTCGCCCCGGAGTTGAAGAACGGTGCGCTCACTCGCGCGGGCACACCGGTGCGCGTTCAGTTGCTGGGTTCCGACCCGATCTGCTTGGCGGACAATGCCGCCTTTGCCTGCACGCTCGGGGCACCGGCCATTGACCTCAACTTCGGCTGCCCGGCCAAGACCGTCAACAAATCCCGTGGCGGTGCGGTGCTGCTGAAGGAGCCGGACCTGCTGCATGCGATTCTCTGTGAAGTACGCAGTGCCGTGCCGGCGCATATCCCGGTAACCGCCAAGATGCGCCTCGGCTTCGACAGCCCGGACGGCGCACTCGATTGCGCCCGCGCGCTGGTGGCCGGCGGGGCAGAGCAGTTGGTGGTGCACGCACGAACGAAGGTCGAAGGCTACAAGCCGCCTGCGCATTGGGAGTGGGTCGCGCGGGTGCAGGAGGTAGTGCCGGTGCCCGTCTATGCCAATGGCGATATCTGGTCGCTGGAGGACTGGCGCCGCTGCCGTGAGGTCAGCGGGGCAGAGGACATCATGCTGGGGCGCGGGCTGGTTTCACGTCCGGACCTGGCCCGGCAGATCGCTGCGGCTAAAGCCGGCCAGCAGATCGCGCCGATGAGCTGGGAGGAATTCCGCCCCGTGCTGCTGGATTTCTGGCAGCAAGCGCGAGGAAAGATCGCGCCGCGTTATGCGCCGGGTCGGCTCAAGCAGTGGCTGGCCCTCCTGACTCGCAATTATCCGGAGGCGGTGGCGCTGTTCGCCGAGCTGCGCCGGGAAAACGATTGCGCGCGGATCGATGCGATGCTCGGCGTCGATACGCGCGAATTGCGTGCCGCCGCATTGGCCTGAGCCGAATCAACGCCCACCGGCTACATCCAGTAGCGCTCCGCTGGTATAGCTGGCCTGTTCGCTGGCGAGCCAGAGGATGGCTTCGGCGATTTCCTCGGCTTGCCCGCCGCGCCCCATCGGCACACTTGCCTTGACCCGCTCGACACGATCCGGCTCACCCCCGGCGGCGTGGATATCGGTATGGATCACGCCCGGGCGCACTGCATTGACCCTGATGCCTTCGCTGGCGACCTCTTTGGCCAGGCCCAGGGTCATGCTGTCGATGGCGCCCTTGGCGGCCGCGTAGTCGATGTATTCGCCTGGTGCGCCGAGGCGGGCGGCCACCGAAGACAGGTTGACGATGGCGCCGCCCCTGCCGCCATGGCGCGTCGACATCCGCTTGATCGCCTCGCGTGCGCACAGGAAGCTGCCGATCACGTTGGCGCCCAGTACGCGGGTCCAGCGCGCCGCATCCATCTGTTCCAGGCGCATCTGCTGCTCGAGCATGCCGGCGTCGTTGACCAGCACGTCCAGCCGGCCGAACTCCCGGTCGATGGCTTCGAACATGTGCAGCACCTGGGTCTCGTCAGCGACGTCGGCCTGTACGGCGATCGCCGTCACGCCCAGGCCGCGGGCCTGCTCGAGCACCGCGTTCGCGGCATCCGCGCGCTGGTGATAGTTCAGGCACAAGGCATAGCCCCGGTGCGCCGCCAGTCGTGCAGTGGCGGCGCCGATGCCGCGGCTGGCGCCTGTGATCAGCATGACTCTGGACATGTGCTACCTCTCGTCGCCTGGCTCGTTTGCAGCCTCTTGAAATCCGTTATGCGGTTCCTATCTAGGGCTCAGCGGGATGCCGAAGTCGGGTCCCGCCCGTTTCAACTCGCTGATTTCAGGAGGTTTATCATGAGTTCATTCCCCATGGCCCCTCTGTTCCGGCAATCCGTGGGCTTCGATCGCTTCAACGACCTGTTCGAGTCGGCCCTGCGTAACGACACCGGCAGCTCGTACCCGCCCTACAACATCGAGAAGCACGGCGACGATCAGTATCGCATCGTGGTGGCTGCCGCCGGTTTCCAGGAATCCGACCTCGATCTGCAGGTAGAGCGTAGCGTACTCACCATCACTGGCGGCCGCCGCGAGAACGAGGCGGAGAACGTCACCTATCTGCACCAGGGCATCGCCCAGCGGGCGTTCAAGCTGTCGTTCCGTCTGGCCGATCACATCGAAGTGAAGGGCGCAGCGCTTAATAGCGGCCTGCTCCACATCGATCTGGTTCGGGTCGTGCCGGAAGAGGCCAAGCCCAAGCGCATTCCGATCAATGCCGACCAACGACCCGCGCTGGAGGGTTGATCCGCTGACAGGAGAAGGGCGCCGAATGGCGCCCTTTTTCATTCTAGCCAGTCAGTCGCGTTCGGCATCCAGCAGCGCCATGAAGGCCCTGGCCGCATTGGACAGGGTGCGTTCCCTGTGCAGGATGTAGCCGAGCTGTCGTGTCAGCTGGACACCCGGCAAGGGCAGGCTGACCACCTGTTCGTCCAGCATGCGACGTGGCAGCACGCTCCAGGCAATGCCGATGGAGACCATCATCTTGATCGTCTCCATGTAATTGGTGCTCATGGTGATGTTGGGTGTCAGTCCCTCGCGCTCGAACAGGCGCTGGGCGATGTGGTGGGTAAATGTGTTGCCGCCCGGGAATACCGCCGGGTGGCCGGCGACGTCCGCCAGGGTGATATCCGCCTTGCTGGCCAACGGATGCTCAGGCGCGACGACGAAATCCAGTGGATCGTCCCAGACCTTCACCGCCAGCACCGGTTCGGCGGTCTGTGGCGCCAGGGTGATCACCGCCAGCTCGGCACGGCCGTGCAGTACCTCGTCATAGGCCACTTCCGAATCGAGAAAACGGATATCCAGGCTGACCTGCGGGTGCGCGCGGGTAAATGCGCGCAACAGAGGCGGCAGCCGATGCAGGCCGATGTGATGGCTGGTCGCCAGGCTCAGCCGTCCGCCAATATCGCCGTTGAGGTTGGTCAAGGCACGGCGGGTGTCGTCCAGTACATTCAGGATCTGGTAGGCGCGGGGGAGCAGGGCGCGGCCAGCTTCGGTGAGACTGACGTCGCGGCCCAGCCGATCGAACAGGCGCACATCCAGCTGTGCTTCCAGCGCGGCGATGCGCTTGCTCACCGCCGGCTGGGTCAGATGGAGGCGTTCGGCGGCCAGGGAAAAGCTGCGGGTTTCCGCGACTGCGATAAAGGCGTTGAGGTTGGCGAGATCCATGGAAGACTTCCGGATGGTTGTGAATTCCAGTCAGGAATGCATCGGATGAAAAATATGAATTTGAGTAATTCAATGCAAGCCCCTAGCATCGACCCCATAAGCGCAAGGGCTATTCGCCCCGCATAGAAAGCAGATGAGGAAAAGTCCGATGGCCGGCAAGACGCTCTACGACAAGCTCTGGGAAATGCACGAGGTGAAACGTCGCGATGATGGTTCGTCGCTGATCTACATCGACCGTCACATCCTCCACGAAGTGACGTCGCCGCAGGCCTTCGAAGGGCTGCGCCTGGCCAATCGCAAGCCGTGGCGCATCGACGCCAACATCGCCACCCCGGACCACAACGTGCCGACGACCAAGGGCGAGCGCCAGGGTGGTCTGGAGGCCATTGCCGACGAGGTTTCGCGCATTCAGGTGCAGACGCTGGACGAGAACTGCGACGATTTCGGCATCCTCGAATTCAAGATGAACGACGTGCGTCAGGGCATCGTCCACGTGATCGGCCCGGAGCAGGGCGCGACATTGCCGGGCATGACCGTGGTTTGCGGTGACTCGCACACTTCCACCCACGGCGCCTTCGGAGCACTGGCCCACGGTATCGGCACCTCCGAGGTCGAGCATGTGCTCGCCACCCAGTGCCTGGTGGCCAAGAAGATGAAGAACATGCAGGTGCGCGTCGAAGGCAAACTGCCGTTCGGCGTCACCGCCAAGGACATCGTGCTCGCCGTGATCGGCAAGATCGGTACCGCCGGTGGCAATGGCCATGCACTGGAATTTGCCGGCAGCGCGATTCGCGACCTGTCCATGGAGGGCCGCATGACCATCTGCAACATGGCCATCGAGGCGGGCGCCCGCGTGGGCATGGTCGCCGTGGACGAGAAGACCATCGCCTACGTCGAAGGGCGGCCTTACGCCCCGAAGGGTGCCGATTGGGACAAGGCCGTGAAGCTGTGGCAGGACCTGGTTTCCGACGACGACGCGGTGTTCGATACCATCATTGAACTCAAGGCCGAGGACATCAAGCCGCAGGTCAGCTGGGGCACCTCGCCGGAAATGGTACTGGCTGTCGATCAGAACGTGCCGGACCCGGCCGTAGAGGCCGACCCGGTGAAGAAGGATTCCATCACCCGCGCGCTGAAGTACATGGGCCTGCAGGCCAATCAGGCCATTACCGACATTCGTCTGGATCGCGTGTTCATCGGTTCGTGCACCAACTCGCGGATCGAGGATCTGCGCGCCGCAGCCGAAGTCGCCAAGGGGCGGAAGGTCGCCGCGAACGTCAAGCAGGCGCTGGTGGTGCCGGGTTCCGGCCTGGTCAAGCAGCAGGCCGAGGCCGAAGGGCTGGACAAGATATTCATCGAGGCCGGCTTCGAATGGCGCGAGCCGGGCTGCTCCATGTGCCTGGCGATGAACCCGGACAAGCTTGGCAGCGGCGAGCATTGCGCCTCGACCTCCAACCGCAACTTCGAAGGCCGCCAGGGCGCGGGCGGGCGTACCCACCTGGTCAGTCCCGCGATGGCTGCTGCCGCAGCGGTTACCGGCCACTTCATCGACGTACGCGAATTGATCCAGGCCTGAGGAGACAAGACATGAAAGCCTTTACCCAACACACCGGCCTGGTCTGCCCACTCGATCGCGCCAATGTCGACACCGACCAGATCATTCCGAAGCAATTCTTGAAGTCGATCAAGCGCACCGGCTTCGGTCCCAACCTGTTCGACGAGTGGCGCTATTTGGATGTCGGTCAGCCGAACCAGGATTGCTCGCAGCGTCCGCTGAACAAGGACTTCGTGCTGAACTTCCCGCGTTATCAGGGCGCCAGCGTATTGCTGGCCCGCGAGAACTTCGGCTGTGGCTCCTCCCGTGAGCATGCGCCGTGGGCGCTGGACGAATATGGCTTCCGCGCCATCATCGCGCCGAGCTTCGCCGACATCTTCTACAACAACAGCTTCAAGAACGGCCTGTTGCCGATCGTGCTGGAAGAAGAGGAGGTGGACGAGCTGTTCCAGCAGGCCGAGGCGACCGAAGGCTACCAGCTGACCGTCGATCTGGCTGCGCAGACCGTTACCCGTCCGGACGGCAAGCAATACGGCTTCGAGGTCGATGCCTTCCGCAAGCACTGCCTGCTCAATGGTCTGGACGATATCGGCCTGACCCTGCAGGACGCCGAGGCCATCAAGGCCTTCGAAGTTCGCCACCAGCAGAGCCAGCCTTGGTTGTTCGGCGCGATCAAGTAGTCTGTACGACAAGCAGGGTGAGGTTCGGTCTCATCCTGCGAAAAGATCCTCGCAATGGCGCCCTGACTGCTCGGCGCCATCTGGCAACGCAAAAAAGCCGAGGCTGGTGCCGAACGAAAAACCAGGTGGGCTCAGCCCATCGGTACGCCCTGCCTCGATGTGACCTCTTATAAGGAATAGGAAATGTCCAAACAGATTCTGGTTCTCCCCGGCGATGGCATCGGCCCGGAAATCATGGCCGAGGCGGTCAAGGTGCTGCAGCTGGCCAGTGACAAGTTCGATCTGGGCTTCGAGCTGAGCTATGACGAGCTGGGTGGTGCGGCCGTAGACAAGTACGGTGTGCCGCTGGCCGACGAGACGCTGGAGCGCGCCCGCGCCGCTGACGCCATTCTGCTGGGCGCGGTCGGCGGGCCCAAGTGGGACACCATCGATCCGGCCATCCGTCCGGAGCGTGGTCTGCTGAAGATTCGTTCCCAGTTGGGCCTGTTCGGCAACCTGCGTCCGGCGCTGCTCTATCCGCAGTTGGCCGATGCCTCGTCGCTCAAGCCCGAAATCGTCGCCGGTCTGGATATCCTGATCGTGCGCGAGCTGACCGGTGGCATCTACTTCGGCCAGCCGCGCGAGAGCAAGGTGCTGGAGAACGGCGAGCGCATGGCGTACGACACGCTGCCGTACAGCGAGAGCGAGATCCGCCGCATCGCCAAGGTCGGTTTCGACATGGCCATGGTGCGCAACAAGAAGCTCTGCTCGGTGGACAAGGCGAACGTGCTGGCTTCCAGTCAGCTGTGGCGCGCGGTTGTCGAGGAAGTCGCCAAGGACTACCCGGAAGTCGAACTCAGCCATATGTATGTCGATAACGCGGCCATGCAGCTGGTGCGCGCGCCGAAGCAGTTCGACGTAATCGTCACCGACAACATGTTCGGCGACATCCTGTCGGACGAGGCCTCCATGCTCACCGGCTCGATCGGCATGCTGCCGTCCGCCTCGCTGGACGCTGGCAACAAAGGCATGTACGAGCCGTGCCATGGCTCGGCACCGGACATCGCCGGCAAAGGTATCGCCAACCCGTTGGCGACCATTCTTTCCGTTTCGATGATGCTGCGTTACAGCTTCAACCAGGTGGCGGCGGCCGATGCCATCGAACAGGCGGTAAGCGATGTGCTCGATCAGGGCCTGCGTACTGGCGACATCTGGTCCGAAGGTTGTAACAAAGTCGGTACTCAGGCGATGGGTGATGCAGTAGTCGCGGCCCTCGCGAAGTTGTAATCTTTCGGCCCGCCTTAATCTGCGCGGGCCACTTTTTCTATAGGTGTAGTTGCGATGAAACGTGTAGGTCTGATCGGTTGGCGCGGTATGGTCGGTTCCGTGCTCATGCAGCGGATGCTGGAAGAGCGGGACTTCGACCTGATCGAGCCTGTGTTCTTCACCACCTCCAACGTTGGCGGCCAGGGCCCCGATATTGGCAAGGAAACCGCTGCGCTGAAGGACGCCTACAGCATCGACGAGCTGAAAGGTCTCGATGTGATCCTGACCTGCCAGGGCGGCGACTACACCAACGAAGTCTTCCCCAAGCTGCGCGAAGCCGGCTGGCAGGGCTACTGGATCGACGCCGCCTCGGCGCTGCGCATGCAGGACGACGCGGTGATCGTGCTTGACCCGGTGAACCGCCGCGTGATCGACCAGCAGCTGGATGCCGGGACCAAGAACTATATCGGCGGCAACTGCACTGTCAGCCTGGCGCTGATGGGGCTGGGTGGCCTGTTCGAGGCCGGCCTGGTGGAGTGGATGAGTGCCATGACTTATCAGGCGGCGTCCGGTGCCGGCGCGCAGAACATGCGCGAGCTGATCAAGCAGATGGGTGCCATCAATGCGGCGGTGGCCGACGACCTGCTCAATCCCGCCAGCGCCATTCTCGACATCGACCGCAAGGTGGCCGAAACCCAGCGTAGCGAGGCCTTCCCGGTCGACAATTTCGGCGTGCCGCTGGCCGGCAGCCTGATCCCCTACATCGACAAGGAGCTGCCGAACGGGCAGAGCCGCGAGGAGTGGAAGGCACAGGCCGAAACCAACAAGATCCTTGGTCGCTTCAAGAACCCGATTCCGGTCGATGGTATCTGCGTACGTGTCGGGGCCATGCGTTGCCACAGTCAGGCGCTGACCATCAAGCTGAACAAGGATGTGCCGATCTCCGACATCGAGGGGCTGATCAGCCAGCACAACCCCTGGGTCAAGCTGGTGCCCAATCATCGCGACGCCAGCATGCAGGAGCTGAGCCCGGCGGCAGTGACCGGCACGCTGAGCGTTCCGGTCGGGCGCCTGCGCAAGCTGAACATGGGCTCGCATTATCTGGGCGCGTTCACCGTCGGCGATCAGCTTCTGTGGGGTGCCGCCGAGCCTTTGCGCCGCATGTTGCGTATCCTGCTGGAACGTTGATGAGCATTGCTTGAAGTGCCGAAACGCCGCGATTCGTCGCGGCGTTTTCGTCTGCGCAGCGCGCCGCTCGGCGGCGCTGCTTGCAGCGATCAGCCATTTCGCTACAGTGCCCGTCCTGATGCATGGAGAAGATGATGCCCTCGCTTGTCGGAGTTGCGGTTGTAGGAGCGGTCAGCCTGGTAGGTGAGGCCCTGGTCGAAGTGCTCGAAGAGCGTGGATTTCCACTTTCCGAGCTGCACTTGCTGGATAGCGGCGAGGGTATCGGCCACAGCGTGCCGTTCAAGGGACGTAACCTGCGCACCGGCGATGCGGATCGGTTCGATTTCACTCGCGTGCAATTGGTGTTTCTCGTCGGTGCGAGCGATATGGCCGCTCGATGCCGAGTCAGCGCGAAGGCCGCTGGATGCAGAGTCATCGATCTGTCCGCTACGGTCGCGGTCGAGCAGCAGCCTTGTCTGGTGCCGGAGGTCAATGGTGGCCGAGTCGAGGCGATCTCCGATTGCCGCTGCTTCAGCAGCCCGCTGCCGGAGTCGGTCGCGCTCGCGATTGCGTTGGCACCTATCCAGCAGCAGTTGGATCTGCAGCGCGTTACGGTTACGGCTTGCCTGCCGGTCTCCAGTCGCGGTAGTGCGGGTGTCAAGGAGCTTGCGCGGCAGACCAGCGAGCTGCTGAACGCGAGGCCGCTCGAACCTCGGGTATTTGGTCGGCAAATGGCTTTCAATATGCTCGCCCAGGTCGAGGAGCTTGACGGCGCCGGGCATGCCGATCAGGAGCGACGTGTGGCAGCAGAGCTTCGGCAGCTGCTGGGTCTTCCGAAATTGCAGGTTGCCGCAACCTTCATCCAGGTGCCGGTTTTCTTTGGCGAGAGTCTGGTGGTTTCTCTGCTGGGTGGCGCCGAAGCCGACATGCAATCGTTGACGGCAGCACTGGACGCGGCGCCCGGCATCGAACTGGTCGAGGCTGGTGACTATCCGACCGCGGTCGAGGATGCCGTGGGGCAGGACGTCATTCATGTCGGCCGGGTCCGCCAAGGCACCAGCGACCCGCGTGAAGTCAATTTGTGGATTGTGTCTGATAACGTGCGAAAAGGCGCGGCACTGAATGCTGTGCAGTCCGGTGAGTTGTTGATAAAAGACTATCTGTAAAAGATACTTACTGGAAATTCAAAGAATATTTCTAGCCGATGCGCTGAACGGCTTATCGCTGAAGGGGAGCCACCGTAAGGTGGCGCGGGCAGTGAAATAAGACCCTCTCGTAGTTCGAGAAAAAGATAAACAAGGGATTAAATAATGGTTCGGGTTCGCAATCTGGTGCTGGCAATCGCGGCTGCTACCGCGCTGACTACAGAAATGGCCCATGCGCTTGGGTTGGGAGAGGTCACGCTTCAGTCGTCTTTGAATCAACCGCTGATCGCCGAAATCGAGCTGCTCGATGCCAAAAACCTGGCACCGGGAGAGGTGATTCCGGTTCTCGCCTCGCTTGAGGAATTCAATCGTGCCGGTATTGATCGCCAGTACTTTCTGACCGACCTGAAGTTCACGCCCGTACTGCGTCCAAACGGAAAAAGTGTCATCCAGGTCTCGTCGAGCAAGCCGGTACGCGAGCCATATCTCAATTTTCTCGTAGAGGTCCTCTGGCCTAACGGTCGCCTGCTGCGCGAGTACACGCTGCTGCTGGACCCTCCGCTTTATTCGCCTGAAACTGCTGCCGCTGCTGCGCCGCAGTTGCCTATTTCTGCCCCTGCTCGCGCCGTCGAGCCCGTTCGCACCGCACCGCCTCGTCCGGCAGCCGCACCTGCGGCGCCTGCTACTGGCGTTTCCGTGGCAGCGCCAGCGCAGTCCGGTAGCGAATACAAGGTATCGGCTCGCGATACGCTGTGGGATATCGCGGAGCGTAATCGTCGTAACGGCACGGTCCATCAGACCATGCTGGCGATCCAGGATCTGAACCCTGATGCCTTCATCGGCGGCAATATCAATCGAATGAAGAGCGGGCAAGTGCTTCGTCTGCCTGATGCAGAGCAGATATCCCGCCGTTCGCAAGCTGAAGCGATCACCCAGGTCGCCGAGCAGAACGCTGCCTGGCGTCAGAGCCGAGGAGGCGCTGTAGCAGGTGCTCGTCAACTGGATGCGACCCGTCGCACCGAGGCCGGTGCTGCGCCCTCCCGTAGCGACTCCGGAGACAACCTCCGTCTTGTGGCTGCTGATGCCGGGAAGTCGACGGCGGGATCCGAAACCGGCTCTGCCGATGGTGGTAAGGCGCTTCGTGACAAGCTTGCGGTAACTCAGGAAAGCCTCGATTCCAGCCGGCGTGAGAATGACGAGCTGAAAGATCGGTTGAATGATCTGCAAGGGCAGCTGGAAAAACTGCAGCGGCTCATGCAGCTTAAAGATGATCAGCTGGCCAAACTGCAGGCGCAGCTCGGTGTGGAAGGGCAGGTTCCGGCCGCGTCCGGTGCCGAGAATGCCGGTCAGGCTGAGCCGTCTGCTGGCGCGCCGTCTGAAGGCGGTGCCGCTAACGAAAGCGCTGCACCTGATGAGCCGTCGGCTGGCTCGGGCACAGGTCAGCAAGACTCTGCGCCAGTCGCCGCGCCTGCCCCCGCTGAGCGTCCTGCGGCGGCGCAGCCGGCTGCCAAGCCCGCCGCGCCGGCCAGACCGGTCGCCCCCGCGGTAGAGCCTGAGCCTCGCGGGCTGATCGACGACCTGCTTTCGAACACCCTGCTGCTCGGCGTGGTCGGCGGTAGCGCACTGTTACTGCTGCTGTTGGGGCTCATGGCCTTGTCACGTCGTAACGCGATGAAGGAAGCCGAACTGCAGGAAAGCCTGTTGGCTGAAGAGGCTGTCGAAGACCTGCGCGTCGGAACGCCTGCTTTCGTCGATATCGGACAGGAGCATCCAGAGCCCGCCCCCTTTTCCGGCTCCGCCAGCACTGCGTCGGACGAGCTGACGTCTACCACTGGGGATGCCTTGGCCGAGGCTGACATCTATATCGCATATGGCCGCTTCAATCAGGCTGCCGAACTCTTGCAGAACGCGCTCAATGACGAGCCGCACCGACGCGACCTGCGCCTGAAGCTCATGGAGGTCTACGCAGAGCTTGGCAATCGCGATGGTTTCGCTCGTGAAGAAAGCGAACTGCGCGAAATCGGCGGGGCTGCCGGCGAAGTCGAGCAGCTCAAGCAGAAGTACCCGGCCATGGCCGCTGCGCTGGCAGGTTCGGCAGTTGCGGTTGCGGCTGCGGCTGCGGCTGCTCATAAGAATGTGGATAGCCTCAGTCTTGATGACCTGCAGCTTGACGAGCCTGTTGCGCCGGCTGCAGGGCAGGATCTGGATGATGCCTTCGACCTCAGCCTGGATGATCTGGATATCGATCTGAATAACGAGCGTCCTACGGCGGTACCGGCTGACGACTCGCTGAACTTCGATGACCTGATGCTGGATGAGACTCCTGTCGAGCGGAACGAGTCGCCAGCTACAAGTGACTTCTCTTTCGAACTCGATCAGGGCGAAAGCCTGCAGGAAACTTCGCAGGAGAATATCTCCGACTTCTCCTTCGATCTCGAGGCTGAGAAAAGCACGCCGGCCGATAGCGGGTTTTCGCTGACGCTCGACGACGAGCCGACCGAAGCACCCACGGCTTTCGATGCTGACGATCTCGATTTCGAACTGGCCGAGCCGGTCAACACGAACACGCCTGAGCAGTTGCCAGAAGATTTCGATATTTCCCTGGACGAGCCTGAGGTGGAAGCTCAACCCCAGAGTTTTGCCGAGCAGTTGAATGTGGTCGAAGCTGAGCTGGATGATCTGTCCAATGATCTGAGCGAACCAACTCCGGTGCCGGCTGCGACGAGCGCTGCAGACGGTGCGGACGATGACTTCGACTTCTTCTCCGATACCGATGAGACCACCACCAAGCTGGATCTTGCCCGCGCTTACATCGACATGGGGGATGCCGAAGGTGCTCGCGATATTCTGGACGAAGTGATTTCCGAGGGTAGCGACGTGCAACAGCAAGAGGCGCGCGAGATGCTCGCCAAACTAGCCTGATCATGAACCAAGCAGTACCCGAAACGGCAGCCGAAATGGCTGCCGTCGGCGTTTCCAGAATAGCTCTCGGTGTCGAATACAAAGGATCCCGTTATCGCGGGTTCCAACGCCAGCGCGCCGGTGTGCCTTCCATTCAGGAGTCGCTCGAGAATGCCTTGACCAGAGTCGCCGGTGGGCATCCCGTTACGCTCAGTTGCGCCGGCAGAACCGATGCGCTGGTGCATGCCAGCGGCCAGGTGGTGCATTTCGACACCCCGGTAGAACGGAGCATGCACGCCTGGGTAATGGGGGCGAACATGAACCTGCCGCCCGATATCAGCGTGACCTGGGCCAAGAAGATGCCCCCGCATTTTGATGCGCGTTTCAGTGCAATGGCCCGTCGTTACCGCTATGTGATCTATAACGATCAGATTCGGCCGGCGCATATGGCGGAAGAGGTCACCTGGAACCATCGCCCGCTGGATATCGAGCGGATGCGTGCCGCCGCGGCAGCGTTGGTTGGCACGCACGATTTCAGTGCGTTTCGTGCGCGGCAATGTCAGGCCAAGTCGCCGATCAAGACCATTCATCATCTCGAGTTGCTCCAGTTCGGACGGCTCATCGTGATCGACGTACGCGCGAACGCATTCCTTCATCACATGGTGCGTAATTTTGCCGGTGTGCTGATGACCATCGGGGCAGGCGAAAGGCCGGTGGAGTGGGCTGCGCAAGTGCTGGAGTCGCGAGTGCGACGCACAGGCGGCGTAACTGCTCATCCCTACGGCCTTTATCTGGTCGAGGTCGATTATCCGGCAGAGTTCGAACTACCTGAGCGCTACCTCGGTCCGCATTTTCTTTCCGGCTTGCCAGATGTGCGGCGCTGATGGGAGAGGCTCCGCAGCATTCGCTTGCAGCCGGCAGGTCTTTTGTTACCATCCGGTTTCCCTGTAGATAGGTAAGCTCCTTTGCCAGTCGTTCGCAGCAAGATTTGCGGCATAACCCGGATTGAAGATGCGCTGATCGCGGCCAAAGCCGGCGCCGATGCCATCGGGCTGGTTTTCTATGGCAAAAGCCCGCGTGCGGTCAGCCTGCAGCGGGCGCGCGAGATCGTTGCCGCGTTGCCCCCATTCGTCACGACGGTAGGTCTGTTCGTGAACGCCAGTCGCTGTGAAATCAACGAGATTCTCGACGCCGTTCCGCTGGATATGCTGCAGTTCCATGGCGATGAATCGCCGGCACAGTGCGAAGGGTTTCACCGGCCGTGGTACAAGGCGTTGAGAGTAGGCGGCGGAGAGGATATAGCCGCGCAGGTGGCGCTCTATGCCAACGCCAGTGGCATTCTCCTCGATACCTTTGTCGTCGGTGTTCCTGGGGGCACGGGAGAGTGCTTCGATTGGTCGTTGATTCCGCCAAACTTGTCCAAGCCGCTGATTCTGGCAGGAGGGTTGACGGCGGATAACGTCGAACAGGCCATTGCCCAGGTTCGACCGTACGCGGTGGATGTCAGCGGTGGGGTGGAGGCGAGCAAGGGCATCAAGGATGCCGTCAAGGTTGAAACCTTTGTCAGGCGTGTGCGCTCGGTCATGTGACGCCTGACCAGCCGGGGCCGTCCAGTAACGAGTCGCCGGTGGACCGGCACCGTTTCGCTGATTCATCTCCCCCACGGGCGGTAATCAGGTTTTTGCGGCTGCGCCTCCAGGCGCGTCCGATGAGCGATCAGGAGAGCAGCAAGCCTCCGATCGCAAAACGATCAATCTGCCTGCAGCGCGTGTGCGCTCGGGACTGAAGCTTTGGAGAACAAGAGCATGAGCAACTGGCTGGTAGACAAACTGATCCCTTCGATCATGCGCTCGGAGACGCAGAAGAGTTCGGTACCCGAAGGCCTCTGGCACAAATGCCCCTCCTGCGAGGCGGTACTGTACCGCCCCGAGCTGGAGAAGACCCTCGATGTATGCCCCAAGTGCCAGCATCACATGCGCATCGATGCGCGTACCCGACTCGACATCTTCCTCGATGCCGACGGCCGCGAAGAGATCGCTGCGGAGCTTGAGCCGGTCGACCGTCTGAAGTTCCGCGACAGCAAGAAGTATAAGGATCGTCTGTCTGCAGCGCAGAAGCAGACGGGGGAGAAGGACGCTCTGATCGCCATGAGCGGCAAGGTCCTCAACGTTCCGGTAGTGGCTTGCGCATTCGAGTTTTCCTTTATGGGCGGCTCCATGGGTGCAATCGTGGGCGAGCGCTTCGTGCGTGCCGCTAACGTCGCTCTGGAAAAGCGCTGCCCGCTGGTGTGCTTCTCCGCCTCGGGCGGCGCACGCATGCAGGAGGCGCTGATCTCGCTGATGCAGATGGCCAAGACCTCCGCGGTCCTGGCACGCATGCGCGAGGAAGGCTTGCCGTTCATTTCCGTGCTGACCGATCCGGTCTACGGCGGCGTTTCCGCCAGCCTGGCGATGCTTGGTGACGTGATCGTAGCGGAGCCTAAGGCCCTGATCGGCTTCGCGGGTCCGCGAGTAATCGAGCAGACTGTGCGCGAGAAACTGCCGGAAGGCTTCCAGCGCAGCGAGTTTCTGCTTGAACACGGTGCGATCGATCTGATCATTCCCCGTGCCGAGTTGCGTAGCCGCCTCGCTCGCCTCTTGGCCCAGATGCAGAAACTGCCGACGCCGGTAGAGACATCTCAGGTAACGGCCAAGGCATGACCAGCCGGAGCCTGGCCGACTGGCTCGCCTACCTGGAACAGTTGCACCCGACCGCCATCGACATGGGCCTCGATAGGGTGCGCGCGGTGGCGGCCAGGATGGCCATGACACGGCCGGCCCCTCTGGTGGTCACGGTCACTGGCACTAACGGCAAGGGCTCCACCTGTGCCTTCATCGCCTCGTTGCTGAATGCTCAGGGGCTGAAAGTTGGCAGCTACAGCTCCCCCCACCTGTTGCGCTACAACGAGCGTGTCCTGCTGAGTGGTCGTGAAGCGAGCGACGCAGAGCTTTGCGAAGCGTTTGCCGTGGTCGAAGCGGCTCGTGGCGAGATTTCCCTTACCTATTTCGAAATGGGCACGCTGGCGGCGTTCTGGCTGTTCGAGCGTGCCGGGCTGGATGCCGTAGTGTTGGAGGTGGGGCTCGGCGGGCGGCTGGATGCCGTCAATATCGTCGATGCCGATCTGGCCGTGATCACCAACATCGGCCTGGATCATGCCGACTGGCTGGGCAATAGCCGCGAGAGCGTCGCGTACGAGAAGGCCGGTATCCTCCGCGAGGGCAAGCCCGCGCTCTGTGGTGACCTGGATCCACCACAGCCATTGCTGGACCACGCCAATTCACTGAGTGCCCCCCTGCTGCTGCGCGGGCGAGATTTCGATCTGGCGATGGGGGCAGGGGATTGGCATTGGCGGGGTGTCGACGCCGCTGGAGCGCCGCTGGAACTACACGGCTTGCCGCTGCTCACCTTGCCAATGGAGAACGCGGCGTTAGCGTTGCAGGCCTACGCAATGCTCGGTCTGCCGTGGGACCCGGCAAGGCTGGCCCGCGCGCTTCTGCAGACACGGGTCGTGGGGCGTCTCGATAGCCGACAGGTCGTCTGGAATGGTCGGCGGATTGCGCTGTTGCTGGACGTTGGCCATAACCCGCATGCAGCAGCTTTTCTCGCGCAACGTCTCGAACAACGGCCTGTCGCTGGGACAAGACTGGCGGTCTTCGGGTTGCTGGCAGACAAAGACCTGGCGGGCGTGCTCGATGCCCTGGTGCCATCGATTTCGGATTGGGCGGTGGCCCCGTTGCCTACGCCGCGGACGCAATCGGCTACACAGTTGGCTGCCGCGCTGCTTGAGCGCGGTGCATCGGTCAGCGAGTATGCAACTATCGAGCAAGCACTCGAGGCTCAGTGCGCCAGGGCGGAATCGGTCGACGAGATACTGGTTTTCGGTTCGTTCTACTGCGTGGCCGCGGCACTTGAGTGGCTGGAACAACAGGTAGGGGATGGTGGACATGGCACTGCTGGATAAAGGATTGCTGCAACGCATGGTCGGCGCGCTGGTGCTTATTGCGATCGCGGTCATATTCGTGCCGATGCTGTTCAATCGGCAGGACGACCTGCGGCATGTCACCGTTGATGCGCCCAGCATTCCAGCTGCACCAGTGGTGGCGGAGATCGAAATGGAGCCGGTCGACGTTCCGGAACCGCAGTCCGTACCCGAAGGCTTCGAGATCATCGAAGAAGGCGCCGAGCCGGACGCCGCGCCGCCTGCCGTCGCATCGGCTCCAGCACCCATCGAGCCCGTCGCGCCTGTCGCGCCTGTCGCGCCGACAGCCTCCGCGCCAGCGACGCCCGAGCAGCCAGCACCAGCGAAGACCGAGCCACCGGTTGCGGAGCCGCGGCTCGACAACAATAACCTGCCTGTCAGCTGGTCGATTCAGCTGGCCAGCCTGTCGAATCGGGCCAGCGCGGAGAGTCTGCAGCAGACGTTGCGCTCCCAGGGCTACAACGCCTACATCCGCACGGCGGACGGCATGAATCGTGTGTTTGTCGGGCCGCTCGTGGAGCGCAGCGAAGCGAACAGGCTTCGCGATGTGTTGCAGCGCCAGCAGAAGCTGGACGGTTTCGTGGTGCGCTTCAAACCTGAAGGAAGCTGACTCGCTGAGCGGCTGGTCAGGCAGCGGATGGCCAGCCGCAGTTGTCCTCTCATCGCCGGGTCACTGGCGCGTACCCCTGGCGCTTGCGCTCTGCTAAAATGCGCCGCCTTTTCCTCCTTGCAGAAAACATCGTGGCATTCACCTGGGTCGATTGGGCCATCATCGCCGTCATTGCCGTTTCCAGCCTGATCAGCCTGAAGCGCGGCTTCGTCAAGGAGGCGCTTTCGCTGCTGACCTGGATCATCGCTGGCGTGGTTGCCTGGATGTTTGGTGGTGCGTTGTCCCACCACCTCGCTGAGTACATCAGCACACCGTCGGCCCAGGTGATCGCGGCCTGCGCGCTGTTGTTCGTGGCGACCCTGCTGGTCGGAGCGCTGGTGAATTTTCTGATCGGCGAGCTGATCAGGGTGACCGGTCTGTCGGGGACCGATCGGTTCCTCGGCATGGTATTCGGTGCTGCGCGAGGTGGCCTCTTGATCGTGGTGCTCGCCGGCTTGCTGAGCCTCGGACCGGTGGAGCAGGACCTGTGGTGGCGCGAATCGGCATTATTGCCACACTTTCTCCTGATCGCCGATTGGTCGAAGAACCTGATTCTCGGATTCAGCGGGCAATGGTTCGCTGGTTCGCTCAACCCGCCGGGTTGAGGTCTTTCGTTTACGGATGCTCGGCCTGCCGCGGTATCCGGTCTGCCTGTAATAACTGAGAGGTTCCTTGCATGTGTGGCATTGTCGGCATCGTCGGTAAGTCGAACGTCAATCAGGCGCTGTATGACGCGCTTACCGTACTGCAGCACCGCGGCCAGGACGCAGCCGGTATCGTGACCAGCCACGATGGGCGGCTGTTTCTGCGCAAGGACAACGGCCTGGTGCGCGATGTGTTCCAGCAACGCCACATGCAGCGCCTGGTCGGCAACATGGGCATCGGTCATATCCGCTATCCCACGGCTGGTAGTTCGAGCTCGGCCGAAGCGCAGCCGTTCTATGTGAACTCGCCGTACGGCATCACGCTTGCGCATAACGGCAACCTGACCAACGTCGACCAGCTGACCAAGGAAATCTACGAGTCGGACCTGCGCCACGTGAACACCAGCTCCGACTCGGAGGTGCTGCTCAACGTGTTCGCCCACGAACTGGCCGTGCGCGGCAAGCTGCAGCCGACCGAAGAGGACGTTTTCGCCGCCGTCAGCAAGGTCCACGAGCGTTGCCGCGGTGGCTACGCCGTGGTGGCGATGGTGACCGGTTATGGCATCGTCGGGTTCCGCGACCCGAATGCAATTCGCCCGATCGTTTTCGGCCAGCGCCACACCGACGAAGGCGTCGAGTACATGATCGCTTCGGAAAGCGTGTCGCTCGATGTGCTCGGCTTCACCCTGATTCGCGACCTGGCGCCTGGCGAGGCGGTGTACATCACAACCGACGGCAAGTTGTTCACCCGTCAGTGCGCCGATGCACCGAAGCTTGCGCCCTGCATCTTCGAGTACGTCTACCTGGCGCGTTCCGACTCCCTGATGGACGGGGTTTCGGTGTACAAGGCTCGTCTGCGCATGGGCGAGAAGCTGGCCGACAAGATTCTGCGCGAGCGCCCGGACCACGGCATCGACGTGGTCATCCCGATTCCGGATACCAGCCGCACCGCGGCGCTGGAGCTGGCCAATCGGCTCGGTGTGAAATTCCGCGAAGGCTTCGTCAAGAATCGCTACATCGGCCGCACTTTCATCATGCCCGGACAGGCGGCGCGCAAGAAGTCGGTGCGCCAGAAGCTCAATGCCATCGATCTGGAGTTTCGTGGCAAGAACGTCATGCTGGTGGATGACTCCATCGTGCGCGGCACCACCTGCAAGCAGATCATCCAGATGGCTCGCGAAGCCGGCGCGAAGAACGTCTACTTCTGTTCGGCGGCGCCGGCGGTGCGTTACCCCAACGTCTATGGCATCGACATGCCCAGCGCCCACGAGCTGATCGCCCACAACCGAACCACCGAGGAGGTGGCCGAGCTGATCGGGGCCGACTGGTTGGTCTATCAGGATCTCGAGGATCTGATCGATGCGGTGGGTGGCGGCAAGGTGAAGATCGAGAACTTCGATTGCGCGGTGTTCGACGGTAACTACATCACCGGCGACATCGACGAGGCCTATCTGCACAAGATCGAACAGGCGCGCAATGACCTGAGCAAGGCCAAGACCAATGCCGTCAGCGCGATCATCGATCTGTACAACAACTGATTCATGCCGGCACGCCAAGCGGTGCCGGCTGAGGTAAGACTATGACCATCGAATGGGAAGCCGGACGGCTGGATAGCGAGCTCGACGGGGTCGGCCTCGACACCCTGGCCGTGCGCGCTGGTCAGCGCCGTACGCCGGAAGCCGAGCATGGCGAGCCGCTGTTCTTCACGTCCAGCTACGTGTTCCGCAGCGCCGCCGATGCGGCCGCGCGTTTTGCCGGTGATGTACCGGGCAATGTCTATTCGCGCTATACCAACCCGACAGTGCGGGCCTTCGAAGAGCGTATCGCTGCGCTGGAAGGTGCCGAGCAGGCGGTCGCCACTGCCTCAGGAATGGCAGCGATCCTCGCCACGGTGATGAGCCTGTGTTCGGCGGGCGACCATGTGCTGGTATCGCGCAGCGTGTTCGGGGCCACCGTCTCGCTGTTCGAGAAGTACTTCAAGCGCTTCGGGGTGCAGGTCGATTACGTCCCGCTCACCGACTTCGCCGCATGGGAATCGGCGTTCAAGGAAAACACCAAGCTGGTATTCGTCGAATCGCCGTCCAATCCGCTGGCTGAGCTGGTGGACATCGCCGCGCTGGCGCACCTCTGCCACGGCAAGGGCGCCATGCTGGCGGTGGACAACTGTTTCTGCACGCCGGTGCTGCAGCAGCCGCTGAAACTGGGGGCCGATATCGTCATCCACTCGGCGACCAAGTACATCGACGGTCAGGGCCGCTGCCTTGGCGGTGTGGTTGCCGGGCGCAGCGAGCAGATGAAGGAAATCGTCGGCTTCCTGCGTACCGCCGGGCCGACGCTCAGCCCGTTCAATGCCTGGGTGTTTCTCAAGGGGCTGGAAACCCTGCGCCTGCGCATGCAAGCTCATTGTGCCAGCGCTCAGATACTGGCCGAATGGCTGGAACAGCAGCCGGGCGTCGAGCGGGTGTTCTACGCTGGCCTGCCGAGCCATCCGCAGCACGAGCTGGCCAAGCGGCAGCAGAAGGGCTTCGGCGCGGTGCTGAGTTTCGAGGTGGTCGGAGGGAAGGAGGGCGCCTGGCGTTTCATCGACGCCACCCGGCTGATTTCGATCACCGCCAACCTGGGCGACAGCAAGACCACCATCACCCATCCCGGCTCGACCACCCATGGTCGACTTTCGGCCGAGGATCGCGCGACGGCGGGCATCCGCGATAGCCTGATCCGCGTCGCGGTTGGGCTGGAAGATGTCGACGATCTCAAGGCCGATCTGGCCCGCGGATTGGCCGCGCTCTGAGCCAATGATTTTCTCAGCGGCAGCCGTTGGGCTTCCGCTGAGGGTTGTCTCATCTCCCGCAGGAGCGTTCAACGTTACCAGGCATCGTCGTTACTGACGTAGATCGATGGCCGGCGCGGGCTCGCCTCGACCATCGAACAGCTGGGTGGGGTTGGCCGGAAGGATGGTCGGACTGGCCGAATCGGTCTCGATCACCCGGATGTCGCTGTACTTCTTCCCCGAAAGCGCGGCAAGGCCGGCGCGATCGCGAATAACCGTGGGCCGCAGGAACACCATCAGGTTGCGCTTGATGTGGGTTTCCTGGGTCGAGCGGAACAGCCCTCCAAGCAGTGGGATGTCCCCAAGCAGCGGTACCTTGGAATTGGTACGGGTGACATCGTCCTGAATCAGGCCGCCAAGCACGATCACCTGACCATCCTCGGCGAGGATGGTGCTTTTGATTGCGCGCTTGTTGGTCACCAGGTCGACCGCCTGGGCGGTCAGGCTGGCGCTGGGGGCGATGGAGGAAATCTCCTGCTCGATCTGCAGGCGCAGGGTCGCGCCTTCGTTGATGTGTGGCGTGACCTTCAGCGTGACGCCGATATCCTGGCGCTCGATGGTGGTGAAGGGGTTGTTAGCGCCCGCCGCGTCGGTGGTGTACGAGCCGGTCTGGAACGGGACGTTCTGGCCGACTAGGATTTCCGCTTCCTGGTTGTCCAGGGTTAGCAGGCTCGGCGTCGAGAGCAGGTTGCTCTTGCTGTTGGACGACAGTGCAGTGATCAGCGCGCCGAAGCTGCGCGTGCCGACGCCGATGATGGCGCCGTCGGGCAGGTTGTTGGGAATTTCATTTTCGTTGATCGCATTGAGCACGCTGCCGACGGAAATGCCGGTGTTGCCGAAATTGACCCCGCCCGCGCCACCCGTGCTGCCGCGCGCATCGATGGCCCACTGCACGCCCAGGGCATCGGTAATGTCACCGGACACCTCGACGATTGCCGCCTCGACCATGACCTGGGCGCGTGGAATGTCCAGCTGTCGGACGATGCTTTCCATGGTGCCGATCAGCTCCGGGTCGGCGAGCAGTACCAGTGCGTTCAGGCTCTCATCGGCACGGATGAGGATGTTCTGTGGGCGGCTGGTGGTGGCTTCGCCGCCTTCGGGGCTCTTCAGACCTTCCGATATGTCGCCCAGGGTCTCGGCCAGGGACTTGGCGTCGTTGTGGCGCAGCCGGATGACGCGCGTGTTGGCCGAGCGTGTGGTGGGCGTGTCGAGGGTCTGCGCGAGCGCCGCGAGCTTGCTGCGCGCCTCGCTGGGGCCGATGAAGATCAGGCGGTTGGTGCGTGAGTCGGCGATGATCTGCACGCCGGCAGTGGACTTCGCTTCGCCGCGTACCAGTGAGTTGCGCAGGACCTCGGCTATGTCCACCGCCCAGCCGTGCTGCAGGTTCAGCACGCCGTAATCGTTGCTTTCGGCTCGGTCGAGCTGGCGCACCAGATCCTGGATACGAGCGATGTTGGCGCTGCGGTCGCTGATGATCAGTGCGTTTGCCGAAGATACGGCCGCGAGGTGACCGTACTGCGGCACCAGGGGGCGGATCAGCGGAATGAGTTCCGCAGCTGAGGTGTGCTGCACCTGGATAACCCGTGTTTCCAGCTGATCGCCACCGCTCGGGCCGCTGCCGGCCTCGGCCTTGGCTTCGGCATTGGGCACTACCCGTGCGACATCACCCTGGGTGAGCACGCTGAATCCATGGGTGGCCATGACGGAGAGGAAGAGCTGATACACCTCGCTCAGCGACAGCGTGGCGTTGGACACCACGCTGACCTGGCCCTTCACGCGCGGATCGACGATGAACGTCTGGCCGCTGAGCTGGCTGATCTGATCGATGAAGGCGCGTATGTCGGCGTCCTTGAGATTGATCGTCCAGCCATCTTGGCGAGTATTGCTGGGCTCGATGCCGGGTTCGGCGGCCAGCAGGGGCAGGGGGGCGGCCAGCAGGCTGGTGGCGATTAGGGCAAGCAACGGGCGCGAAAAAGGCTTCGACATCGGTCAATCGTCTTCCATGGGCTGGTCGTTGGAGGGTGCGGCATCCGGCTGGTTCACGGCTTCTTCCAGCTGCTGGCGCAGGGCGTCCATCTGTTGCTGCATCTGCTGTGTCTCCTCGTCCTGCGGTTCGGCATAGGGGACCTCATCCTGATAGGACACGTCGGCCGGCTCGTCCGGAATGTAGCTTGGCGAGCGCACCTGTGGGAAATGGAGCACCTCGACGGTACCGTTGCGCAGCAATTCGACGCGATCAGGGAACACCCGATGCAGGCTGACGCCGCTGCTGAGTTCCTCGCCTTGCCAGTACAGCCGCGGTGGCTGGCCATCGACCTGGACGATGGCGCTGGAGCGCTGCGGCTCGGCATGGACGAAACTGCCGCGTAGTGTGAATCCGCTCGCCGCTGCGGTTGGCGTATAGGTTTCGGAGGCGGCGGTGGTGCCAAAGAGGATTTCAAGTCGCTGCATGTCGGGCCTGCCCAGGCTGGCGGCCTGATCTTCATAAAGGTCGGCAGGTGCCGGGGCACGGGTCAACTGGACCCATTGCTCGATCTGGGTCGCCAGATAGAAAGCGAACAGGCAGAGAAGCACGGCGCTGAAAAACAAAGGGACGTAGCGGCGGTAACTGTGAAGTTTTCCCGGCAGTGGCAAGCGAAATACTCCGTGGCGCTTTTGTTGTTCGGTTCCCTGTACGCAGGTTGCCTCTGTCAGGCGTTACAGCATTTCTAGAACACTTTCGGCACTGGCGCAGCGAATTTGCCGGCACGTGCGACGACTCGATGATGGGCCGCCAAGATTACAAAGCGAGGTGGCAGCTCCTGTTGACCACGGTTCAGTAAAAAAAATTCAATGCTGTTGTTGACTTAGCTTAGGGGGGTGAGTAAATTGCGCGCCTCGCAAGGCGATCGGCTGATTAGCTCAGCTGGGAGAGCACCTGCATCACACGCAGGGGGTCGGCGGTTCGATCCCGTCATCAGCCACCAACCTTTGTGAGATTACGGACGAAAGTCCGGCCGACGCGCAGCGGTAGTTCAGTCGGTTAGAATACCGGCCTGTCACGCCGGGGGTCGCGGGTTCGAGTCCCGTCCGCTGCGCCATACATCGCCACCTTTCGACTGAAGGTGGAACAAGGAAAGCTGCCAAGGGCAGTTTTTTTTGTGCCCGCTGCTTGGCCCTTGGAAGTCAACACGAATGCCGCTTCGTAGGAGGCGGCTGCAACGTCGTCGCCCTTCATTCCTGTTCCAGCATTTCATCCGATAGCCACCGCCGCGGCCCCGTACCGCTATTACCGGCCGAGTCGTTCGGATTGGCGAGCTTGCAATGCTGCAGCGAGAGACAACCACAACCGATGCAGTGGTCCAAATCCATGTCGAGTCGTTGCAGTTCATTGATGCGCTGCGCGACCTGCTGCTTCCAGCCGCGAGAAAGCGCCTGCCAATCATCGTTGGTTGGCAGTTTGTCGGTGGGAAGGCGCGCAAGCTGCTTGCCGATCTCATCGAGCGAATAGCCTATCTTCTGCGCGAAGATGATGAAGGCCACTCGGCGTAGCGTCGAGCGTGGGAAGAATCGCCGGCTGCTGCCTTGACGCGAAGAGCTGATCAATCCGAGCGATTCGTAATAGCGAAGTGCAGACGCCGCCACGCCGCTGCGTTTGGTGATTTCACCGATCGGTAGCAAAGGATCCTTCTTGAACGCTTGTCCAGGCATCCGTTGGTCTCCCTGATTCGACAGACGAAGGTACGTTTGGGCTGGGGAAGAGCAGGGCATCGCCAAGATCGAGAGCCCGTGTCGGGCTATTTACGGAAAACTGGCAATGCGTGTCATGGCGGCAAATCATCCAAACAGAAGCGGGTACAGCGACAGCACCAGCATTATCGCCATCGATACGTTGAATACCCGAAGGTGTCGCAGGTCGGTCAACCAACGGCGTAGGGCCGTGCCGAACGTAACCCAGACCGTCACGCTAGGGGCGTTCACCAGCGCGAACAGCAGGGCGAGCACCACGACCGCCTGCATGCCGCCCCCGGTGGGCAAATACGCCGTGATGGCCCCGATTGCCATGATCCATGCCTTCGGATTGACCCATTGAAAGCCTGCTGCTTTCCAGAACCCGAACGGCCGGCCATTGGGTGAAGCGTCCTGCATCGGCGCGGCCGTCGCGATCTGCCAGGCCAGGTACAGCAGGTAAGCGCCGCCCACGATGCGCAACGCGGCGTACAGCGAGGGATAGTCCTCGAAAAGGCGCCCCAGCCCCGCGCCCACTCCCACCACCATCACACCGAAGCCGATACTGATCCCTAGGACATGGGGCAGGCTGCGTACGAACCCGTAGTTCACCCCGGAGGCCAGCAGCATGGTGTTGTTCGGGCCCGGGGTGATGGAGGTCACGAAGGCGTAGGTGATGAAGGCAAGCAGGGTCTCTGGCGGCATGGGTCCTCCGGTGCTGTCGACTGGCAGCGGTGTGCTTTCGGCTGGCAGGCATGAGCCAGGAAGTTTCTGCCATCGGGTAACCGTGATCCATGTACAGCCGTCATCGAATCGACCCGGTCAGTGGTCCCGCGGCCCTTGTGATTGCGGGTGACGGTGGGGCTCAAGGTTCAAGCTCTCCGTTGCTCCCGGTCGGGGCTGTGCCACGTCATGTCGATATGGGTTTTCCCGCCTTGCGACGTGATGAACCCGAGGCGCTCGTAGAAGCGCCTTGCCGCCACGTTCGTCCTGAAGACGCTGAGCTCGATGGGCATATCACGCGCGGCCGCCTTCGCCTGGAGCTGGACCAAGAGGCGAGTACCGACCCCGCGGCCTTGAAGCACAGGCAGTAGAGCAATGTTGCGCAGGTAGATCCGCTCTGCTTGATCCTGTACCTGCAGGTAGCCCGTGAGCTCGTTGTCCACTTGCAGCACCCAGGTGCTGGCTGTGGCCATCTCTTCGAGGAAGTTGGCGCGTTGCCAGCGCTCGTCCCATCCCCAGATCCGGGCGATGTGGGGCAGGAACACGGCCCGGTGGATCTCGAACAGCTCGAGCAGATCACTGCAGGCGGCTCGACGAAGTCCCACCCGACTCATTTGTGGCAACGAACAGCTGTGCAATGGGCCATGCGTGTCTGCTTCACTCTGGTCGATCGTGGTGCCCGGCCTTCCTGGGCCCTGCCCAGCGCCAGCGGAGTCGGTATGGCGGTGGTCTGTGTAGCCGACCGGTTTGCCTGCATCCAACGAGAGCTCATTGAAAAGGCACATGGGCTTCTGGTCCTGTTCTGCGCGGAGTTGAAGGTGTCGTCATGAGCGAGCGACAGACGCAACGAACTCTAGAAGTTCAAGCGAACTTGAGGTCAATAGAGGGAGCGATGTTTTTCGGGTACTGGGTCTATGAGACCGAGTGCCATCGCTTCGCGGCGGAGGTGGCAATGGCTCGCAATGGAATTCCGTCCATGGCTCAATGCAGGCATGGTGAGCATCGCCCCAAGCTCTGATGCGCGGCAGCTGACGGTCAATGCGCCGCGCGCCTGCCGAGAAGGCCGAGGTCATCTCGACGTGACGCTGATCGGCATGCCATTGATCCATGCCCGAGGGCGCGTGAGTTAGTCGGTGCTTTCCGGCACGTAGATCATGCGTCCATCGTTCAGTTGGTAAGTGACGCCGGCCTTGGAGCCTTGCCCCTCGCCGATCTCGCCGCTGGAGTGGTACTGCTTCAGTTCCTTTCCGTCCTTGATCAGCATGCGCATGTTCGCTTCGCCCGGATTCTCGACGACCACGACCTTGTCTTGGCTGAACGGGTTGAGGGGGTTCTGCACGATGACGATGAGCAGGATCCCGATCACCACCAGAAAGAGGTCGATGAGGTTGACGACCGAAAGCAGTGGGTCGTCTTCATCGTCATGGTCGAGAAAACGCATCAGTTCTGCTCTCCCATGCGCTCGATGGCACGCAGCTCCTGAAGCAGCCAGCGGCGGCGCACGGTGAGCACGAAGAACGCGATGCTCGATGCGATCAATGCCAGGATCACGGCCGAAAAGGCGATCACCAGATTTTCACCGATGCCCTTGGCGTCGCTCTCCGTCAGCGCCAGCAGGGCAGGACCCATGGGGATCATGGTGGCCACGAGCCCCAGCATCGGAGCGCTGCGCGATGTCACCCGCAGCCATTCCAGGCGCTGCATGATCCACAGCTCGAGATCGTCACTGGTGCCGCCATGGACGCGCTGATGTGCGGCCAGCGCCGAGCGGTAGCGGCCGGCGCGGCGCTGCCAGGCCTCCATGACAAAACTGCCCAGCGCGAGAAACGCATAGGCCAGTGCCGCCAGGATGAGCAGCAGAACGGGTGCGAGAAATACTCGGGTAAGTTCGTACAGACTGGACTCAAGGATGTTCATCAGATTCTTTTCGTTCGTTTTAGGGAAGGACGGTGATACGGCGATTGGCCCGTTGCTGGTGCCCTGCACCGAGCAGCAGCAGAAGAAGCAAGGCGCTGGCGCCCAGCAGTAGCGGCAAGCGATCGTGTTCGCCGGTCGGCTCGGACAACGGCTGCATCACCTGTCCGCGTACCGTCTCGCCAGCTTCAGGCGCGCCGGATGAGGCCGACTCGGTAGGCGATTGCGCCGGTGTCGGTGCCAGACCGAAGCCGGACGCCAGTTGCTGGATGAACTCGCGAGTTACCGGCTCGCCGGCGTCGGCGCCTCGCTCGGTGGTCAAGGCTTGCCAGCGTTCGGCCAGCTCGCGCCGCGTCTGCGCCGGGGCATCCCAGTAGCCTTTGCGGATCGCCTCGACCATGCGCTCGATCAGCTGGGTCTGAGCCGTGGGATTGTGTGTCTCGAACCACTCATTTACGCCAAGCGCTCGCTGGTCCTTCACGAAGGTGTCGTGCAGCGCCTGCCATTGGTCTGCGCGCACCATGCTCCGGTCGGCCGCCTGCCAGCCCCACAGGTTGTTGGCCACGTTCAGGACTTCCAGCGTGCCGGCGTACCCTTCCTGCTGCATGGCGGCGATCCATTGCGGGTTCAGGTAACGACTGCGCAACTCGCTGGCGAGGTAACCTGCCGCCCCTGTGGTGCGCGGTTCCCGCTTGCGCAGATCGGAGATGTAGAGCGACGGGCTCGTGCCATCAAGATGGCGGACAGCCAAGGAAAGCCCCCCGAGGAACTCAAATGGATGATCGGTGGCGAGCACGCCGTTGAGCTCGCTGGAGCGTGCCATGACCGCCGCCTGAACACCTTTCAGCTGTTCGGCGAAGAGATTCTGGCCGTCGACTTTTTCGCCCCAACTGCCGGTGCCGTAGGCGTACTGCAGGCGGGACAGGAACTGCTGCGCCAGCTCCGATTCCTCTTTCCAGCTCGTCGAGTCCAGCGTCAGCTGCGAGACGCCGGTGCCGTAATCACCTGGCTCGTTGCCGAACAGCCGTAGCTGCGAGAGGCGCTCTGCCTCGGCGGCTCCCAAACCCTGATCGCGCAGGCGGGTTGCCAGCGAGCGGCTGTTGCTGGCCAGGACGTTACCTGGTTCGTCCAGGCGGGAGAGCCGTTGAACCACCTCTGCGAGCAGGCGCATGAAGCCGTCAAACTGATCGCGGTAGACACTGGTGACCTGTACCACGACGTCGATGCGCGGCCGGCCGAGCTCTGCTGCCGGGATTATCTCCAGCGCCTGCACGCGCCCACCTGCGTCCCAGACGGGACGTACGCCCAGTGCGTGTAGAACCTGGCTTTCGAGGATGCCCAGATGGCGCATCGCCTCGGACGACCACAGGCTGAAGGCGAGCTTTTCTGGCGACTTGCCTTCATGATCCTGGCGGTAGCTTTCGAGCAGCTGCTCGAATGCCTCGGCGCCTGCCTCGTAAGCTGCCCGAGTCGGCAGCTTGTCCGCCTCGAACGCATAGAGGTTGCGACCACTGGGTACGCCCGGGTTGCGTACCGGATCGCCGCCCGGGCCAGGCGCGACGAAGCCGCCGGCAAGTCCTGCGAGCAACGCTTGGAGCTCACCCGTCTCGGCCAGTTGCGCGTCCAGCTCGAGCGCTCGTTCGAGCTGCTCGCGCAGCCGAGCATCGTCGATCGTCTCGAGGCGTTCGCCGTCGCGCAAGAAGCGCTGCAGGGTGCGGTAGGGGAGACTCGCCTGCAGCCCGGCGAAGTCCTCGGCTATTGGCTCGTCTTCGGCGAGGCCCAGCGCAAGAAGAAAGGGCTGCCCCAATTGCTGCATCACCGTTGCGAGGCGATGTTCGGGCTGCGCGGGCTCTCCGAAGGTATGCAGCCCCAGGGGCACGTTCGCTTGTGCCATCTCGTGCAAATGATCATGCAGCGCTTGCATGAACCTCTGAGGCTCGGCGCGCATGCGGGCATCGTCCCAGCCCAGGTCCGCCAGCATCTTCGCGTCCACGGCCTTCTGGCGGATCTGCTCGGCAGTCGCTTGTTGCACCGCGCCCTTATCGAGCTGCTGGTATTCGTGGATCAGCGAGTGGAGATCGCGCAGCTCGTCGTAGAGCCCGGCGGGCGCAAATGGGGGCGTCTGATGGCTGATGATCACGGCACGACCCCGCCGGCGTGCCTGGATGGCCTCGCCGATGTTGTCCTGGATATAGGGGTAGAACACCGGCAGGTCACCGAGTGCGAGGAAGGGGTAGTCGCCGACGGCGAGCCCCCGATCCTTGCCTGGCAGCCATTCCTGAGTCCCATGGGTGCCGAAGTGGATCAGCGCATCGGCTCCGAACTCCTCTCTCAACGCCTGGTAGGCGGCGAGATAGAGGTGATCGGGCGGCACCTTGCTGTCGTGGTATGCCTCGCCAGGACGACCCGCACGTGGCGGTTGCGGCAGCAGCAATACGCTGCCCAGACGGATTGCGGGTATGACGAAGTGGGGCTGTCCTTCGATCTGCCGCAGCGCCCAGTGTGCGGCAGGATCACCCCAGCGCTCGACCAGGGGTCGCCGGCTTGGCTCCGGCAGCTCCGTGAGCCAGCCCAGGTAGTTGTCCAAGGGCAGCGAGATGGCGAGCTTGTCGGCGAGCAGAGTATCGAGCGTCTCCGGGCGGTAGTAGCCGCCCAGCAGGCGTTGTGCGGTTTCGATCAGCTCGGTCTCGCCGCGTTCGGGCACGGCATAACCCGCTTCCCGCAGCGCAGACGTCAGCTTCGCGAGGCTGCGCGGTACATTGAGGTTGGAGGCGGCAACGTTCTTTTCCCCATCGGGATGGTTCCAGAACATCAGCGCCAGACGCTTTTCGGGAGCGGGAAGATGACGCAGTCGGGCCAGACGATCGACCTTGTCTAGCAGGGTGTCTAGCTGCTCGGGAAGCGGTGCAGGCTCGCCATTCTCGATGGCGGCGATTACCAGCGGATCGGTCATTCCCCAGCTTTCCGGGACGGTCAGCATGGTCGCTGCGGTCCTCGGCGTGATCCCGCTGGCCGAGACACGCCAGTGCGCTCGGTCACCTTCGCGCCAGGTGAGGGCTGTCAGCACCGGGATGCCCAGCGCCAGAAACTCCGCCTGCCGTGCCGGCCCATTCTGCATGTGCTGCAGGTTGACGAGCACATCGCTGCGGGCGGGGCCCAGTGCATTCGTCAATGCCTCTGGGTCTCTGTCGTCCATCCAGAAGGCCATGGGCGCCTGGCCACGTGCCTCGCTGCGTGCAACCAGTGCGTCGATCAGCCGGAGCTGGTCGTCGACCAGCGCACCGCGATGAATAGCGAAGGCCACACGCGGCGCGCTCGGTGCCCAGCGGTCGGCACCCCAGGCCAGATAATCCTCCACTCGCTCGAAGGGGTTCGGTGCTGCAGGGTGGTAGTAGCCGGTTTCGGCCAACTCGGTTGGAGGCGCGATCGAGTCGGTAGGCTTGCCGTCATGCCAGGCGCGCAGATAAGCGAAGAGGTGCCTGAGATTCTGCTGGCCGCCATTGGCGTAATAGCCGATCAGCCGCCTGGCCACCGGCTCGGGCAGGTTGCCGAACGCGGGCGGACCACCGCCTACGCGAATCCAGGGTGCGCGCCTGTCGGACGGTGTCTCGCCTAGGGCACGCTGCACCGCGGAAAGGTCGGCTGGCCGAGGCGTGTCGAGGATGAGCAGGTCGGGGGGATCGGCCTCCAAGTCCGGCATGCTCAGGGCGGCACGGCTCAGCACGACATGGGAATCCGCTGCCAGCTCCTTGAGCTTGTCGATCTTGCCCTGCAATACGAAGTCGGTCGCGACGACCCGTACAGTGAGGGGCTCGCGCGGCAACTGGGCGAAGGCAGGCAGGCTCGCGCCCGCCATCAGGATGGTGAGCCCGATGTGGATCAATCCGCGCATTTCAGAAGCTCAAGCTCACACCGACGTGATAGGTCCGCCCGGGCTCGGTAAAGGCGTAGTTGTCCGCAGCGTCGCTGAAATCTCTGTCCGTCAGGTTCTCGACCCCACCACGGATACTCAGGGTGTCGCTGATGCGCTGGCTGATTTCCAGGTGCCAGAGGCTGTAGGCGGGAACTGCATGGGCCGTGTTGCTGGAGTAGGACAGTTGGCTGCCGACATACTCGCCGCGCAGTTGTCCGGTGAAGTCTGCGGTGGGCGTCCATTGCAGCCGGGTGTTGGCCAGGTGACGGGCACGGTCGCCCAGCCGGCGATCGACGCTGCGATCGATGGCGTCGAGGTAGGTGTAGTTCAGCTCCCAGCGGAGATCGGCCGGCAGATCCAGACCGCCACCAAACTCCAGGCCGCGGATTCGCGCCTTGTCGACGTTGTCGTAGTTGCGGACCTCACGGCCGCGGAGTCCGCAGCTGGCGACGCACACGGTCTGGATGAGCCCGCGAACATTGTTCTGGAACACGCCGCCATTGAGCGTCCAGCCACTGCCCTGGTAGTCCGCGCTGAGCTCGTAGGTGGTGTTGATCTCGGGTTCCAGATCGGGGTTGCCGTAGATGGTGAACATCCCGCCGCCGCCAATGGCCGAGTAGCCAGGGGAGAGCTGCTTGAGCGACGGCGCCTTGAAGCCGCGCCCACCGCCACCCTTGAGCGTCAGCGCATCGCTGACGTGATGCACGAGGTAGGCGCGCGGGCTGTTGTGCCAACCGTATTCCTCGTGCCGATCGAAGCGATTTCCAACGACGAGCGACCAGGACGGGGCGAACTCGATTTCGTCCTGCAGGAACAGGGCGCGATGAATGATCCGCGCATCACCGCTGGCAAAACCTCGGTCCTCAAGCTGCTCCTTGCGCCATTCGCCGCCGAGGGTGAACAGGTGGGTGTCGGCCTGGAGGGACGCGCTGCCATCGATCACGTCGTCGGTGAGCTCCTGGCGCGGCGAAGTTGGGATGACCCCGTTGGTGTAGCGATTGTTGCGCTCCAGTGAGTTGCGATAGGCGCGCACGGAGCTTTTGCCCCAGGCCCATTCTCCACTGTGCGCAAGCGACAACCGCTCGCGCTCGATGCGATCACGGGATTCATAGTCGACCGGTGCGCGGCCTGCACTGCGGGTATTGCGCCAACGATCTTCCTCGCCGCTTGCAAAACCTAGGTCGATGCGTTGCGCCGCGTCCGGTGTCCAGCTGAGCGTTGCGCTTGCGCTTTGGGCGTCTCGACCTTCGATCTCGGACAGCCGCGTATCCCGGTGCAGGGGTGTTTCCTGACGGCGCCGCGTCTCTCCTGTCAGCGACAGGCCAATCACGCCAGGCACCAGCGGACCGCCGGTATAAACACCTAACTGATGGGTCTGACCTCCTCGGCCATCTTCCCTCACTCCGCCGTTGAGCTGCGCCGCTCCCTGCCAGGCCTCAGTGCTGCGGCGGGTGATGACGTTTACCACGCCGCCGAGGGCTTCGGAGCCGTACAGCGAGGACATCGGGCCGCGCACGACCTCGATGCGCTCGATGGCTTCGACCGGCACCCAGCCCAGATCGAAATCCGCGTGCGCCACGGCGCCGCCTGCGTTGCCGATGCGCTGTCCATCGATCAGTACCAGGGTGTGCTCGCTTCCCATTCCACGGATGCTCACGCCCCGGCGCGTCATGCCAACGCCGGTGAACTGCAGCCCGGCAGTACCGCGCAGCGCATCCTCGAGATCCTGAACCGGTCGCAGTGCGAGCTCCTCCCGACTGATCACCGACACGCTGGCAGGCGCATCGCCAAGCTGCCGGAGGGTCGACGTGGCGGTCACGACGGTTGGTTCCAGATGCAGCGCCTGGTCGGCGAAGGCCGACAGTGGAAAGAGGGCGAAGGCGGGGATCAGGCGAGCGCGGTGGCAGGCATTGCTCAGGCGGTTACGGCGGGACATCGGGTCGTCTTCCTTGAAGGATCGGGCGGACGGGCACAGCGGTGCCGTCCGCTCAAGAGAGCGGGTCGGATCGCTGTGACACGGGAGATTTATTTCTTCGTGGCGAAACCGGCGAAGCGCTTGTTGAAGCCGGCAATGCGCCCTTCGGTGGTGGTCTTGCGCTGCTTGCCTGTGTAGATGGGATGCGAAGCACTCGAGACATCGAGGGCGATGTACGGGTAGGTATTGCCGTCGGTGTGCTGGTGGGTGCGCGTTGTCTCGGCCGTCGAGCCGATCAGGAAATAAACGTCTGCTGCCGTGTCATGGAACAGCACAGGCCGATAGTCGGGGTGGATGCCTGGTTTCATGTCAGAGTCTCCAAGAAGGAATGCGCTGATGATGTTATATCATAACAATCGGTGCAAGCCTCCGGAGCCGGATATGACTTCAGACGTCGAACTTCTGCAGGATGCTTGAAGAATCCTTGAGCCATTCGCTGCGCCGTCCTTGTCGCGTGTGCCTTCGGTCTACACGGCAGGCAGACCGAAGGTCGAATGACTAACCTGCGAAGCCAGGGCTGCGAGCCAGCCTAGCTGGTCGGTGGGCAATTCCCGTTTGCGCTCGGAGGCGCTGGGCTCTACAAACTAACGTGCTGCCCAGTAACAGTCCGGCAGTGCCACACGACGAGGATTCGATGACCACCGCCAATCAGCAATTTGCCAGCGACAACTATTCCGGCGTATGCCCAGAAGCCTGGGAGGCCATGGCCAGAGCGAATCAGGGGCATGACAGGGCGTACGGCGACGATCAATGGACAGCGCGCGCGGCCGATCACTTTCGGGCGCTGTTCGATACCGACTGCGAGGTGTTTTTCGCTTTCAATGGCACGGCTGCGAATTCCCTGGCGCTGTCGTCGCTCTGCCAGAGTTACCACAGCGTGATCTGCGCCGACATTGCCCACGTCGAGACCGACGAATGCGGCGCCCCCGAGTTCTTCTCCAATGGCTCCAAGCTGCTGCTCGGCCGGTCCGAGCAGGGCAAGCTGACGCCCGCGGCCATTCGTGAAATCGCCCTGAAGCGCAAGGACATCCACTACCCCAAGCCGCGCGTGGTGAGCCTGACCCAGGCCACCGAAGTCGGCACCGTGTACCAGCCCGAGGAATTGCGCGCGGTCAGCGATACCTGCAAGGAGCTTGGCCTGCATCTGCACATGGATGGTGCCCGCTTTGCCAATGCCTGCGCTCATCTCGGCCTTGCTCCTGCCGAGCTGAGCTGGAAAACCGGGGTCGACGTGCTCTGTTTCGGTGGTACCAAGAACGGCATGGCGGTGGGCGAGGCCATCCTGTTCTTCAATCGGGATCTGGCCATCGATTTCGAGTACCGCTGCAAGCAGGCCGGCCAACTCGCCTCCAAAATGCGATTCCTTTCTGCGCCGTGGGTTGGCCTGCTGGAAAACGGGGCTTGGCTCAAGTACGCCGACCACGCCAACCGCTGCGCTCGGCTGCTGGCCGAGCTCATAGGCGAATTGCCGGGGGTTGAGCTGATGTTTCCGGTACAGGCCAATGGTGTCTTCGTCAGCCTTCCGCCAGCGGCGCTGGAAGCGCTGAAACACCGCGGCTGGCTGTTCTACACCTTCATCGGCGTCGGCGGCGCACGCTTCATGTGCTCCTGGGACACCAGCGAAGCGCGGGTGAGGCAGCTGGCCGATGACATTCGTGCGGTCGTGATCGGATCGGTGTAGGTGCACCGTTGCGTTGCGTAGCTGACGTCATGCCCGATGACGAGCGGTTGCAGCTGGCGCTTCAGGTCTGGAAGTACACCACCATTCGAAGATGCCGATGCTCATCCACGATGAGCGTTTCGTGACGATAGCGATATAGCGTGCCGCTCGAGTCGAGAAGATGGCTGATGCCGCGTTGCGCGACGACCCGGTGGGGGGCTTCCCATTCCTGTCGAAAGCCGGGGGACAGCAATCGGAGCGTCTCGATCAGGTCTAGCATCAACGGGTCGTCAGGGGCGACGGCAACGTCATACCTGAGTTGAGCCAGGAGCCCAGCGGCGTCGTCACCCCAGGCCGGCATCCGACGACGCATGCTGGAATCGGCAAAGACGAGTTCCAGCACGTTGCGCTCCTCTGGCAGCTTTGAACTGAAGCGAAACAGATCATCCGCCGCCGTGTTCCACGCGATCGCATCCCAGCGCAGATTCTGAACGTAGGCGGGTCTGGGCAACTCGTCGAGCAGCTGCTGGATTCCCGCCGACACCGAGGTAGGTTGCCGCGCCTCGGGCGATGGAGGGCGGCGATGTGCGAGCAGGAACAGATGGCTGCATTCGGCATCGTCCAACTTGAGCGCGTAGGCGATGTTCAGCAGGAATTTCTCCGAGACATGAATATCGCGCCCCTGTTCGAACCAGGTGTACCAGGACAGTCCGACGCCGGCGAGCGCGGCCACTTCCTCCCGCCGCAGGCCAGGAGTACGGCGTCGTTCGGTGGACGGCAGCCCGACATCCGCTGGCGTCAGCTTCCGTCGATGGTGCAGGAGGAAGTCGGAAAGATCTTTGCGAGTACGCTTGAGGCTACGGTCAGCCATGGCTGTTGGTCCTGACAATAGGATAACTAGCAAAATTGTAATAGGTTAATGGTGCCCCGATGATGACGCCTCCGCAATCGACCATGCGTGAGGACACGATGACCCTTTCATTGAAATCCAAGTCGTCTGGAGTGCCCGTCATTTCCTGCGTAGCCGAGCGTAACAAGCGAGCTGGGCCGCGTGCCTGGGCCGGGCTGGCACTGCTATCGCTACCCACGGTCATGCTGGGTCTGGACTTGACGCTGTTGCATCTGACATTACCGGCGCTGGCGCTCGACCTCAGCCCGACCAGCACTCAAGCGCTCTGGATCATGGATGCATACGGTTTCTTTATCGCAGGCTTCTTGATCACCATGGGTACGCTGGGCGATCGGATCGGGCGACGCAAGCTGTTGATGATAGGTTCGGTCGCCTTCGCCATGGCGTCCGTGGTCGCCGCTTTTTCGACCAGTGCCAACATGCTGATAGCGGCGCGGGCGGCCCTTGGTGTGGCAGGGGCAACGCTGATGCCTTCGACGCTCGCGCTGATCAGCAATCTGTTCGTCGATCCGCGTCAACGGGCGCTCGGCATCGGCATCTGGGCAACGATGTGGGGAGTCGGTTCCGCATTGGGACCGGTGGTCGGTGGCCTCATGCTCGAGTGGTTCTGGTGGGGTGCGGCGTTTCTACTGGTGGTACCCGTTGTAGCTCTGCTGGTGCTGCTGGGACCGTTCGTCCTGCCAGAATACCGATCGCCCAGGGCCGAACGCCTGGATCTGTTGAGCGTCCTGCTTTCCCTGGCCGCGGCGTTGCCATTCGTTTATGGCCTCAAACAGGTGGCCAAGGAAGGTCTGGTGTCCAGCGCCGTTATGGCGACGATCGTCGGGGTGCTGTTTGCCTGGCTGTTTGTAAGGCGTCAGCGCCGTCTGACCGACCCATTGCTTGATCTCTCTCTTTTTTCCGACCGCGCCTTCTCCGTGGCGCTTGCCGTGCTGCTTTTCGCTCTGGTCGCGGTTGGCGGCACCATGTTGCTCGTCGCGCAGTACCTGCAACTGGTAGCTGGATACTCACCTTCGGATGCCGGTCTGTGGATGGGGTTGGCCGCGTTGGCGATGATCATCGGTGGTATTGGTGCTCCGCTCGTTGCCCGAGCGATCCGTCCCGGCTTTGTCGTTGCGGGGGCACTGGCATTGTCGGCGGCGGGTTATCTCCTGCTCAGCCAAGTGACGGATGCAACTTCGGGCGTGCTCATGGCTGTCGCCTCGCTTGCCTTGGCCTACCTGGGCAACGGCACCATCGCGGCGCTGGGCACAGATCTGGTGGTTGGGGCAGCACCTGCAGAGAAGGCCGGGTCGGCCTCGGCCATGACCGAGATGGTGCAAGACCTCGGGATATCGTTCGGCATCGCGTTGCTCGGCAGCATCGCCGGGGCGGTCTATCAACGAACCATTACGCCCTTGCTCTCCGGCGAGCTGACCGCCGCCACGCGCGAGGCAGTGGCGGACAGCCTCTGGGCCGCGTCGTCAGTCGCCGCACAGTTGTCGCCGGAGCAGGTTGCTCATGCACAAGCCGCATTCGTGAGCGGTGTTCGAGGCGCAGCCTTGTTCAGCGCTGTGAGCGTTGCCGCGCTGGCGGTTGTTTCAGCGGTTGCGCTGCGCCATCTGCGTTCCAGTGGGGTAGGGACGGGCGCTAGCGATACGGTTATCGACGGGCTACAGGATGGGGTAGATGCATGAATCGCAAGATTGATCTCGTTGAGATGCAGCCCGGCTGACCGAAGAGGAAGGCAACATGCCTCGCCGAATCGCTCTCCGTTGGGATGGCTCACTGGATTTCCAGCAGAAACCTCTCGAGCACCTTGCGGCTCTGCATGAGTTTTTCGCTTTTCTGGTCGACCAGGGCGATCTGTTCGATCAGCGTGGAGCGGAGCTCATCGCACGGCTCCAGCAGATGAGCTTCGCCCCGGATGCACGGCAGAAACTGTTTGATCGTGGCGAGCGTCATGCCTGCGGAGCCCAGCAGCTTGATCCGCTCGACAGTCTGCTCTTCACGCGGCCCGTACTCCCTGAAGCCGCTTGGGCTGCGTTGCGGCTTGAGGAGGCCTTCCCCTTCGTAGTAGCGCAGCATGCGGATGCTCACTTCGCATCGCCTGGATAGTTCACCGATCTTCATTGCTGGGCTTGACTCTAACAGTGCTGTCAGATTTTACACTCGATGCTCCCAATCGACAGACGAGGAGCATTTCCCATGGGATCACGCCCGCAAATCTACCCGATATTGCTCAACGAAGTAGCCGCAACGGCGGATGACCTGACGCCTCTCGCGTTCGCCGGCTTCGCGCACTTCACGGCCTTGCAGGTACGGGGGCGTCGAGTCAAAGGTCTCGATCTGCATTTGGCGCGCCTGCGAAACGCTTCGATCCAACTCTTTGATCGCGCAGTATCGGACGAAACCGTGCGGCGCAGCATCCGGCAGGCGATTGAGCTCGGCCCTCAGGATCAGTCGCTCACCGTCACGGCGTTTTCACCGGAGGGCGAATTCACCGCTGCAAGCGGTAGCGGCGAGCCGAGCCTGCTCGTTCGTACTGGTCCTCCATCGGATGGTCCCGAAGGGCCCCTTCGACTGGCCGTCGTCGAGCATGAGCGACACCTGCCAGCCATCAAACATGTGGGTGAGGGCGCGAAAACGCATTATCTGCGCAAAGCTGTGGCGCAGGGCTTCGACGACGCGGCCTTCATCGACCGGCATGGTCGCCTGGGGGAGGCGACTATCTGGAATCTCGCCTTCTGGGACGGACGTTCCGTTGTCTGGCCGCGTGCGCAGATTCTGGCGGGAACGATGATGGGTATCGTGCAGCGTCAGCTGGGCAGCCTTGGGATCGCGCAGCGGCATGAGGATGTCTTTCTCGACGGCTTGGATAAATTCGCGGGCGCCGCCGTGATGAATTCCTGGACGCCGGGTGTGGCGGTCTCCGCCATCGGTTCTGTCAGCGTCCCTGAGGCACCGGGATTCCTAGACGCGTTGCGTGCCGCTTTCAATGCTGAACCCGACGTGGCGCTGACTACCTAGCCGTGGACTGGCTCGATGAGTGCCGGGCGGGATGCCGGGCGCCGGAGGAGCAGCCGAACTGTTCAAAGTCCTGAAGTCGGTCAACGGGGCGTTGTGTTTGTTATGGTTCGGGCGATCGTCTTGCCTTAAGCTATTTGAGAATTATTATCTTTAGCTGCCGGTGTTTCAGGTGACAGGGAGTGGTATGGGAGCATCGCTCGTTGAAGTGCTGGTCATCGAGGATGATCAGGTGCTGGGCGCGCAGCTAGGCGAGCTGCTTCGGTTGCAGGGATACAGGGTGCGTTCGAGCCCGCTCGGAGAGTGTGGTCTGGCAATGGCGCTCACCAAGGCGCCTGATCTCATTCTGCTGGATGTGATGCTGCCGGATGTGAATGGTTTTTCGGTACTACGGCGTCTGCGCGAGCAGCAACAGACGCCGGTTATCATGCTGACCGCGTGCGGCGCCGAAGAAGAGCGTATTCGTGGCCTGCGCCATGGCGCCGACGACTACCTCGCCAAGCCGTTCAACTTCACGGAACTGCAACTGCGGATCGATGCCATATTGCGGCGCACCCGTACCGCTGATAGCCGCGCGATTCAACCGACCTCGTTAACTGTTGACGCCCTGGTGCTGGACAGGCAAACACTGCGTGCCCGCGTTGCAGAGCAGGATCTTGCGTTGACCCCCTTGCAGTTCCGGCTGCTGTGGCAACTGATCGTGCAGCGTGGCGAGGTGCTGACCAAGCCCTACTTGTACCGCGTCGTTTTCGAGCGCGAGCATAGCGGCTACGACCGCAGCCTGGACATGCACATCAGCCGCATCCGGCGTCGGTTGAGTGAGGCCGGGCTGGCCGCGGACCGTCTGCAGACGATTCACGGACGCGGTTACAGCTTCCAATGAACCGTCGCCTGTTCTGGAAACTCTGCCTTGGCGTAGCGCTTGGAAGCGTGGCGCTTTTCTGGGTCATCGCTCGCCTGAGCGGCCAGGCGCAGGAGCAGATGAGCTTCATCGACGCCGAGCATCAACGCACTCTGCGTGCGTATGGCGTACAAGCTGAAGCGCTGTACAGGGCCGGCAACGAGCAAGAGCTGGCGCGCTGGCTACAGCAGCTTCAGGAGCGAGAGCAGACCTGGGCGGCGATAGTCGACCCACAGCTGTCGGCGATTGCCGGCAGCGAGCTGTCCGAGCGGTTCAGACGGGAGTTCTCTCTGGGGCGCGACCCGTCCTGGAAGATTCATCTGTACTTCCAGGACAACCCGATCATGGATGTGCCCTTCAGCGACGGGCATCTTCGCTTTCTGATTCAGCTGCCACAACGCATGCGTCCCGGGCACTACTGGTATCCGGCTCGCTTGCTGCTCGAACTGGTACTGCCGCTTGTACTTCTGGTCTGTGGCTGCCTGCTGCTCTACCGCCATCTAATGCAGCCGCTACGACGGCTTGAGCAGGCAACTCGGCAGTTCAGCGAGGGCGATTACTCGGCTCGGGCAGGGGTATTGCTGGGGGCGAGACGAGACGAGCTCGCCGGTGTGGCGTCAACCTTCGATTCCATGGCCGAGCGCATTGGCGGCCTGATCATTGACCAGCGGCGGCGTTTGGCCGAAATGTCCCATGAGCTTCGTACTCCGCTGGCTCGCATCGAGATGGCCGTCAGCCTGGCTGAACAGGGAGGCGACGCATCCACCTTGCTGTGTCGTATTCGCCAGGATTGCTCGGCGATGCGCCGCCTGGTCGAGGATGCCCTCACATTGAGCTGGCTCGAGACCGAGCGACCGACACTGCGTGCCGAGACGCTGGATCTGACGGATCTGCTCGACAGCATTCTCGACGATGCACATTTCGAGTACCCGGATCGCCAGATTGAAACCCAGCTGCCTGCCGAGGCGGAGCTGGTGGGCAGTTGCCACCGCGCGCTCGGCCAAGCCGTCGAGAATATCGTCCGTAATGCGCTCGACCATACGCCGCCGGGCAAGACGGTATGGGTTTGCCTTCATGCCGCTCCCCAGGCGTATCGACTGGAGATCATCGACCAGGGACCGGGCGTGCCGCCGCAGTGGCTAGAACGGATCTTTCAGCCGTTCGAGCGTGTAAGCGGCGACCGTCCGGGCTTCGGCCTGGGTTTGGCTTTGGCCCAGCGGCAGATTCGGGCAATCGGAGGGCGCCTGGCTGCGAGCAACCACGTCGACGGCGGCCTATGCATGACCATATGGTTGCCGCGGGGCGGCGCAGCAACGTAACAGTTGTAAAAGTGATACGTGGCCGATAGGGCACGGGGTCACAATCATTAATACGAAGCGTTCGTATTAATGATCAGGGGTTCGTCATGCAGCACTGTGCTTTCCGGCTATCACTTCTCGGTTCGCTGTCCTTTTCCGCGCTGTTATTCACCATCACCTGCCAGGCACAGACCAAGGAGCCGCTGGAGCTGAGCAGCAGCGAGGTGACGGCGCGCCACGAGCAAGGAGACAGCGTCGACGCCGAACAGCTACAGCATTATCAGGCAGCCGACTTGCAGGATGTATTCGAGTCCAGCACGGAGGTTTCGGTTGGTGGCGGCGCCGGTGTGGCACAAAAGCTCTATCTTCGCGGGCTTGAAGACACACTTCTGAATGTGACGATCGATGGCGCCAACCAGCCGGGCCAGACCTTCCACCATACCGGCCGTATCGGTATCGAGCCGGAGCTTCTCAAGCGTGCCGAGGTCCAGCCGGGGACCGGCGACGCAACGGCTGGGCCGGGTGCGCTGGGAGGCGCGATTCGTTTCGTCACCAAAGACCCGGACGATCTGCTGCGCGCCGGCGAGCGCGTCGGGGCGCTGGTCAAGGGCAGCTATTTCAGCAATGCCGAGGGCTTCAAGAGCAGCAACAGCCTGTACGGACGGCTCGATGATGTCTGGTCAGCCATGGCCGTGGTGACGTACCAGGACCAGAACGACTACCAGGATGGCAATGGCCGGAGCGTCCTCGGTACAGGTGCTCGGCAACAACTGGGGTTCGCCAAGGTGGTCGGTCAGCTGACCGATGAACAGACGCTGAGAGTGGCGTATGAGCGGCGAACCGATGAGGGCGAACGCAGCCAGCGTCCGCAATGGATTCCAAGTGGCTTCAATCCGTTGTACCCCCTGGAGACCGAGCGAGAAACCCTGACCTTGAACTACGGCTGGAACCCGATGGACAACGATCTGCTCGATGTCGGGGTGACGGCGTACCACACCTCCACCGAGCTGCAGCAGGACGGCCGCTATGGCCTCTATATCGGCGATACGAGAAGCGCCGGCCTTGATGTGCGTAACACCAGCGAACTGGGTGCTCATCGGCTGACCTATGGCATCGACTATCGCGACGACCAGACCCGTCTCGGGCCGGACGGCGACCGCAACCTGGATGAAGAGAATGGCGACGTTCTGGGATTCTATGTGCAGGACAGCTATCAGGTGACTCGGAAGCTGCTGTTGGGCATGGGGCTACGCTACGATCGTTACCGCCTCGATGACCGGGACGGTCAAAGGTTTTCGGATTCCGGGGCCAGCCCCAATGCGAGCCTTCGTTATAACCTGACTCCGGAACTGGCGCTCCTAGCCAGCCATGCGCGAGCGCTACGCGGTGTTCAGGTGCGTGACGCATTCAAGCTCGATGCAGCTGGAAACGACGCGGACCTGCAAGCCGAAAAGGCGCGTACCAATGAAGTGGGGTTCGAGTATCGTCAGGGCGGCCTGGAGTTGTCGGGTAAGGTTTACGACACCCGCATTCGGGACGTCATCTACGATCCGAGCGGGCGCCCGAATCTGTATGTCAACGGCGGGACTTTGAAAAGTCAGGGTGTGCTGTTGCAGAGCGCCTACCATTGGCAACAGCTCAGCGTTGGGCTGAGCTATCACCACAACGATGTCGAGCTCGACGGCAACGAGCTCAATGTGTACGAGCACAACGGATTGGGTACGACGCTCGGTGATACCTGGATCGGTTTCGCTGATTACCGCGCGACAGATCGATTGAGCTACGGCTGGCAGGGGCGTTTCGTCACGGCTGTCAATTCGCTGCGCACCGGAGTCGGCACGCTCGATAAGCCTGGTTACGGCGTACATGACCTTTACGCTCAATGGTCCGTGCTGGGCGATGACCGCCTGGTACTGAACATGACGCTGAAGAACCTGTTCGACAAACAGTATCTGGATCACGCCAGTAACGAAGATTTCGAGAGCATCCCTGGCTATGAAGGTGTCCGTGGCAGCTACGAGCCAGGACGCGAGTTGCGTCTGGGTGTAACGCTGCGTCTCTGACTGAAATGGCGCGCAAGGGTGAGCCCGGCGCGCTTTTCAATGAGCGGCGGCCGCTTGCACGGTCAACCATCCTGGCGCGTCTCGGTTCAGCTTGTTGTCTGTTCGACTGCACTGAGGTACCTAGCCGCGAACCGGCTCGAGGAGTGCGCGACGGAATGCCTGGGCAACAGGGCCCAGCGGCTCGTCCAGGCGGTGCGCCAGGTAGGCTTCGGACTGCACCTCGCTGTTGCGCCCGAGGTCGGGAATGGGCACGCGCACCAGGCGGCCCGAATCCAGATCGTTCTGCACCTGCCATGTCGGCAGTCGCCCCCAGCCGAGGCCCTCGCGTATCAGCGCCAGCTTGGCATCCTGAGTGTTGACCCGGCAGGTGAAGGGGGACAGAACGCCGAATGAGCGGCCCTCCGAGAGCGGGGTAGGGTCGGTCAGAACGATCTGCAGATGGTTGGCGAGATCGGCGATTCCGAGCCGCTCGCGCTCTTCCCGTGCAGCGAGGGGATGTGTAGCGCACACCACCGCAACCTGCTGTACCGAGCCGATGGCTTCCAGCGACAGCCGAGGATTACGGAAGTCCTCACCGACGATTATCGCCAGCGCGCAGCGCCTGTCCTCCAGCGCGGCGATCGGCCCTCCCAGCGCTTGCACATCCATGCGAAAGCAGGTCGACGGAAACTCGGCGCTCGCTGCGGCAACCGCCCGCGCCACCGACTCGATCGGGAACAGGGTATCGACTACCAAAGCCAGTTCCAGCTCCACCCCGGCGCCCAGCGCACGGGCGCGCGCCCGCATGGCATCGGCACGCAGCAGGATGTCGCGCGCATGCGCCAGCAGGGCCTCGCCTTCGGGCGTCAGTACTGGCCGATAACCACTGCGATCGAACAGTTGCAGTTCCAGCTCTGCCTCCAGATTTGCAATCGCATGGCTGACCGCCGATTGCACGCGCAACAGCCGCGCCGCGCCGGAGCGAAAGCTGCCGCTGTCGGCAACCGTGACGAACGTCCGGATCTGATCCAGCGTCATTGCATCGAGCATGATCTGCTCCGTAGATCGTGTTGATCGAAATTTAATCACTCTTGGAGAGCATCGCCAGTGCTTATCGTTGGCTCGGTCCAATGACAACGAGGATTCGAGCGATGACTAAGGTACTGGTGCTGTATTACTCCTCTTATGGGCATATCGAGACGTTGGCCCACGCCGTGGCCGATGGGGTTCGTCAGGCAGGAGCGCTCGCACAGGTCAAAAGGGTGCCGGAACTCGTTCCGGAGCACGTCGCACGCAAGGCGGGCTACCGGACGTTGCAGCCGGCGGATGTCGCTTCCGTTGCCGAGCTGCCCGAGTACGACGCCATCGTCATCGGCACGCCAACGCGCTTCGGCAACATGGCTGCACAGATGAAGAATTTCCTCGACCAGTGCGGCGGCCTGTGGGCGGACGACCGTCTGGTGGGCAAGGTTGGCAGCGTTTTTACCTCGACCGGCAGTCAGCACGGGGGACAGGAGAGCACGATCCTGGCGACCCATACGGTGTTGCTGCACCTGGGCATGGTGATCGTCGGGTTGCCCTACAGCTTCAAGGGTCAGTTACGAATGGACGCCGTTACTGGCGGATCGCCCTACGGTGCCTCCACGCTTGCCGATGACGGCAGCGGCGGCGACCGTCAGCCAAGCGAGAACGAACTGGAGGGCGCCCGTTATCAGGGCCGCCACGTCGCACGTGTGGCGGCCGCGCTCGCAGGTGCTGGCGGTGGTATCGCCGGATGAGCCGCTCGCTACGAGGCGCTCGATCGGCGCTTGCCAATTGGTTGGTGCTGGCCAGCGGCGTCGTCGCGGCACTGCATCTGGGCAAGGCCGCCATCGCCACCCCGATGCTGCAGACGGACATGGGGCTGAGTCTCGCTCAGGCCGGCTGGCTGACCAGTGTTTTCGCTGTGCTGGGCTTGCTGGGCGGTGCCCCGGCAGGTGCGCTGGCTGCCGTCATGGGACGGCGCACAGCGCTGTTGCTTGGCCTCGCGATCATGGCGCTGTCCGGTTTCGCCGGCACCCTGGTGCCTTCATTCGGTACGCTGCTGGTTTCCCGGCTGTTGGAAGGGCTCGGGTTTCTGCTGGTGATCGTCGCCGGGCCGGCGATACTGGAGCGCCTCGCGACCGGCGCAGCGCGTGATCGTGCGCTGGCGCTTTGGAGCTGCTTCATGCCATGCGGGATGGCCCTGGCCATGACGGCCGGGCCGTTTTTCTCGGCCTGGCAATGGCTGTGGTGGTCCAGTTCGGCTCTGGCGCTGATCGCTGCGCTGGCGGTTTTCTACTGCGTCCCCGAGGATCCGAGGCAGCGCGTGGCAGGGCGACTGTTCGACGGTGTTCGGCGGGCATGGTCCAGCGCCACGGTCCTGCTGGCGTCCACATTCGCGCTGTACAGCCTGATGTTCTTCGCCCTGTTCGCTTTTCTGCCGGTGCTTCTGATGGAGCGCATGGACGTCACGTACCGCGATGCCGGCTTGCTCAGCGCCTTGGCCAGTGCGGTCAACATCAGCGGCAACCTCGCCGCAGGCTGGCTGCTGGCGAGAGGGATCGGGCGCGGTGCGCTGATCCTCTTTGCCAGCGCGACCATGGGCGCAGCCGCGCTCGGAATCTTCCTCGGACTGTTCCAGCCACAGACGACCTTCCTGCTGTGCCTGCTTTTCTCGGCCGCTGGCGGCCTGATTCCGGCAACGTTGCTGGCATCGGCGCCGCTGGCGGCCCGGGAATCAACCCTGGTGCCTGTCGTGGTCGGTGTCGTCATGCAGGGAAGCAATCTTGGCCAGCTCTCAGGCCCGGTGCTGGTGGGAGGGATGACGGCAGCCCTTGGATGGGGGGCCGCCGGATGGATCGTCGCCGCCGCAGCCATGATCACTGGCGCCATCGCGCTCGTGCTTCAGGCTACGCTGGTCCGCAACGGCTGACGCGCAATCACGTGTTATGGCCTGTCTCGGCGATCGAACATCCCGTCGAGCTCTGCGCCAGAGGCCGCGTCGGCGAAACCATCGAAACGGCCGTGCTCGGCAAGGGAGCGAGCGGCGCGCAGGAAGCCTGCCCACGCCGTGCGGGCCAATGCACCGCCGACACTGATGCGCCTGACGCCGAGGTCCGCGAGGTCCTGCACGGTGAGATCGGTGTCCCAGCCGATCAGCACGTTGACCGGCTTCGGCGCCACCGCCGCGATCACCGCACTGATCTGCTCTCGCGTCCTGAGCCCAGGTGCATAGAGGCAGTCGGCGCCAGCATCGGCGTAGGCTTTCAGGCGCCGGATGGTGTCGTCCAGATCGGGACGGCCGACGAAAAAGTTCTCGGCGCGTCCGGTCAGGATGATTTCGCCGCCCGCCGCATCGATGGCTTGCCGCGCGGCCTGCATGCGTTCCGTTGCCTCGGCGATCTCGCGCAGGGGCGCGCGCGAATCGCCCGTCGAATCCTCGATGGATATCCCCGCCACGCCGGTCTCGATTGCCATGCTCACGTTCTCGGCGACGCCGTCAGGCGTGGCGGCGTAGCCGCTCTCGAAGTCGGCATTGATCGGCAGCTCTGTAGAGCGAGCCATCAGGCGCAGGTGGGCGAGGACATCATCACGCGTCATCTGTCCATCTGCATGCCCGCAGGACCAGGCGTAACCTGAGCTGGTGGTGGCCAGGGCCCTGAAGCCGAGGCTGGCGAGAGCCGCTGCGCTACCGACATCCCAGGGGTTGGGCAATACGAAGCAGCCCGAACGGTGAAGCTCGCGGAAAATGGCTCGTTTCTCGGACTGGCTGCGATCGACCATGGGTACCTCGGCTGGCTGGTGGGCGCGCCGGATTCGCTATGCCGGCGCGGTTAAGCGTAGATGGTGCGCTGCGACTCGGCATTCGTGCCTGATTTCGGTGCGTCGAGACGATCGCTGCGCCTTTCTGGAGCGTACTGCACGTGTTTGCAGCCTGCCCAGGCGGGTAGCCTGACGCAAACAGGCTGGAGCGTTTCTTGCTCGGTGCTGGCTTTCTGCCTTTTCGCAGCCGACCGTACGGTCATGCGAAACATCTCAAGCCCGAAAAGATGATCGATAAATCCGCCAACCGCCGCAGCAGCCTGCTCACCTGCGAGGTCCTAGACCGCTCTCGCGTACTCGATACCCTGGTCAACAACCTGGAAGGAATGGCCTATCGCTGCCGTAACGATGCGTCGTGGACGATGATTTTCGTCAGCCAGGGCTCGCTGGGGTTGTGCGGCTACAGCGCCGCGGCCCTGGTGGATGACGCGGAGGTATCGTGGGAGCAGATCACCCATCCGGATGATCGCGCGCGGGTGCGCCGCAGCATCGATGGAGCCATCGCCGCCCTTGGCCGCTTCACCGTGCATTACCGGATCCGCACTGCGGCAGGTTTCATCAAATGGGTCATCGAGCGCGGCGTCGCGGTGCCGGACGAGCAGGGCGAAATCGTCGTCGAAGGCTTCATCGAAGACATCACCGCCCAGCGCGCCGTGCTCGAGGCACTGGAGCAGGCGGAGCTGCGCTATCGCAGCATCTTCGAGAACGCCTCGGAGGGGATCTTCCAGTCGACCCGCGATGGCCGCTACCTGGCTGCCAACCCCGCGCTGGCCCGTATCTATGGCTACGACAGCGCCTCCGAACTGGTTGCCGGCCTGGCGGACATCGAGCGTCGTCTGTACGTCCAGCCGGGGCGGCGCGAGGCGTTCTGCCAGCTGATGGAGCAGCATGGCGAGGTGCTCAACTTCGAGTCAGAGGTCTACCGGCGCGATTGCACGCGCATCTGGATTTCCGAGAATGCCCACGTGGTGCGCGGCCCCAATGGCGAGTTCATCTGCTACGAGGGCACGGTGCAGGACATCTCCGAGCGCAAGCATTACCAGCAGCAGTTGGAGCGGCAGGCCAACCACGACCTGCTGACCGGTCTGCCCAACCGCATACTGCTCAACGACCGGATCGAGCAGGGCTTGGCGCGGGCGGCACGCCTGGGCTACTACCTGACGCTGGTGTTCATCGACCTGGACAACTTCAAGTTCATCAATGACGGCCTCGGCCATGTCGCTGGCGACGAGCTGCTCAAGAGCATCGCGGCGCGCCTGGCCGGCAGCCTGCGCGGCTCCGACACCGTGGCGCGGGTGGGGGGCGACGAGTTCGTGCTGGTGCTAGGAGACCATTACCGCATCAGTACCGTGATCTCCTTGCTCGAGCGCGTGCTGAACGAGATTCGTCGCCCTGTGACCCTTGCCGGGCGCGAATTCCAGGTTGGCGCCAGCCTCGGCGTGGCGATGTTCCCGGATGACGGAGAGGATGCGCAAACCCTGCTCAAGCATGCCGATATCGCCATGTACGCGGCGAAGAAACGGGGACGCAACAACTTCCAGTTCTTCACCCATGACCTCAACCGCATCGCCGATGAGCGTCTGAATCTCGAGGCCGCGATGCGCACCGCACTGGAGCGCGACGAGTTCGCGGTGCATTACCAGCCGAAGGTGGATGCCCAGCGGCGCATCGTCGGCTTGGAGGCGCTGGCCCGCTGGACACACGCCGACCTCGGGGTGATCGGCCCCGATCGCTTCGTGCCGGTGGCCGAGGAAAGCGGCCTGATCATGCCCCTGACGCTGGCCGTGCTGCGCCGCGCATTCAGCGACGCCCGGCGCTGGAATGCGGGACGCCAGGTACCGCTGCTGGTGGCGGTGAACCTCTCACCGCTGCTGTTTCTCGGCGACGATGTGGTCGAGCGGGTCATGGCGGTGCTCGACGAGGTGGGATTGTCGCCGCTGCTCGTCGAATTGGAGATCACCGAAACGGTGTTTCTCGGCGATGGCAGCCGCGCCGTATCCATTCTTGCCGACTTCAAGGCACGCGGCTTTCGCCTGGCCATGGATGATTTCGGCACCGGTTACTCGGCGCTCGGCTATCTGCGGCGGTTCCCGCTGGACATCATCAAGATCGACCGTTCGCTGGTCACCGGTCTCGAGCAGGAGGACGAGGTGGCGATGATCGCCCGCGCCGCCATCTCGCTGGGCAAGAGCCTGCACAAGACCGTGGTTGCCGAAGGCGTAGAGAACGCCGCGCAATTCGAGTTCCTGCGCCACAACGGCTGCGACGAATTCCAGGGTTACCTGCTGTCGCGGCCGTTGCCGGCGACGGGAATCGACGCGCTGCTCGCTGCAGGGGACGAGCTGCGCTTCTAGCCGTTCGCTCAGCCTGGCGGATCGGGGATCGCGCCGTCCTGCCAGAGCCGCAGCAACTCCTGTGGCGCGCGCTCCTCGGCGATCTGCAGGATCATCTCGGCATCGCTGTCCTCGCGGCGATAGTGCAGTTCGACCTTGAAGAAACGCTGGTCGCCACGACCGACGTCCTTGCTGGCGACCGGCAGGCAGCGCTCCACAACCGAGCAGAGGCCACGGCGCTGCGCCGGGTCGCAGTCGGCGAATTCGATCTGCCGGGGGCGGGTGAGCGCCGGCGCGGCAACGAGACCGCCCTGGCGCGAGATCCGCAAGGATGTTTCAGGGCCCAGGGCCGGCATCTTCATGTTGCCTCCTCAGCGCGGTGAAACGCCGACCTGCAGCCATGCCTGCTGCACGGCTTCGGCTTCGCTGGAGCCGCGGCCGAACAGGCGCGTTGCCTGTTGCAGCGTGACGCCTGCAAACGTCGCGAAATCGGCATCGTTGGGTAGTTGCGGGTCGCAGATAGTGGCGTACCAGACGCGCCCGGCCTGTTCCCATGCGTACCCGCCCAACGCCATGGCCGCGAGGTGGAATGCGCGGTTGGGGATGCCGGAATTGAGGTGCACGCCGCCGTTGTCTTCGCGGGTTTCGATGAAATCGCGCATATGCGCCGGCTGCGGGTCGCGGCCGAGCAGCGGGTCGTCGTAGGCGGTGCCGGGGTTGGCCATGGAGCGCAGCGCCACGCCCTGGACCTTGTCGGTCAGGAGTTCGGCACCGACCAGCCAGTCGGCTTCGGCGGCAGTCTGGCCAAGCGCATGTTGCTTGGTCAGCACCCCGAAGACGTCGGAAACCGACTCGTTCAGCGCCCCTGGCTGGTTGTAGTAAACCAGCGCGGCCTCGCTCTCGATCAGCCCGTGGGCCAGCTCGTGAGCGACCACGTCGAGGGAGCGGGTGAAGCGTTGGAAGAGCTCACCGTCGCCATCGCCGAACACCATCTGCTCGCCGTTCCAGAAGGCGTTTTCATAACCCTGGCCATAGTGCACGGTGCCGATCAGCGGCATGCCCAGATCGTCGATGGAGTCGCGCTGGAACACCTGCCAGAAGAAGGTGTAGGTCGCGCCCAGGGCATCGTAGGCCTCGTCCACCGCGGGGTCGCCTGAAGCGCTCTGACCCTCGCGGCGACGGAGCGTGCCGGGCAGCTGCATGCGCTGCTCGGCATCGTGGATGCGCCGTTGTGGATGACCGGGCGTGCGCAGCTCGCCGAGCTCGGCGATCGCCGTGGGGCGGGGCGGTCCCGGGTTGGGCAGCAGGCTCTGCACGTGGTCCAGCGTTTCGCGAGCACAGCTGCGCAAGTAGGGCGAGCCGCGATCGATCATGCGGTCGAGAATGTACGGCGGGATGAACGAACGGATGGGCACCGGCGAAACTCCTGGTCGGATGCGGCTAGCTGCAGCATAGACCGCTCAGGTTCGATCGGGCGGACCGCCGATCCAGAGGCTGCGACGACTTGCTGCGGCGGTTGCGCTGCACCCTTGGCGCGATCTGCTGTCACTTGTGCTGGACCCCGTATTCGCCGTCACAGACGAGGCGGGAGGTCATCAGACGAGGAGTTGCCCAATGTTCGGACTGGAAGCACTCGAGCTGGCACGTGTGCAGTTCGCGTTCACCATTACCTTCCACATCATCTTCCCGGCCATCACCATCGGCCTGGCCAGCTACCTCGCCGTACTCGAGGCGCTGTGGCTGAAGACGAAGCAGGAGGTCTACCGGGACCTCTACCACTTCTGGCTGAAGATATTCGCGGTGAACTTCGGCATGGGCGTGGTCTCTGGCATCGTCATGGCCTACCAGTTCGGCACCAACTGGAGCGCCTATTCGGAGTTCGCCGGTAGCGTCACCGGGCCGCTGCTGACCTATGAGGTGCTGACGGCCTTTTTCCTCGAGGCCGGCTTTCTCGGCGTGATGCTGTTCGGCTGGAATCGCGTCGGGCCCAAGCTGCACTTCTTCTCCACGGTGATGGTGGCCGTGGGCACGCTGATCTCCACCTTCTGGATCCTCGCTTCCAACAGCTGGATGCACACGCCGCAGGGCCACGAGATCATCGATGGCGTGGTGGTGCCGGTGGACTGGCTGGCGATCATCTTCAACCCGTCATTCCCCTATCGCCTGGCGCACATGTCGGTGGCTGCGTTCCTTGCCACGGCGTTCTTCGTCGGCGCTTCGGCGGCCTGGCATCTGCTGCGCGGCAAGGACAACCCGGCGATCCGCAAGATGCTCTCGATGGCGATGTGGATGGCGCTGCTGGTCGCTCCGGTACAGGCGGTGATCGGTGATTTCCATGGTCTGAACACCCTCGAATACCAGCCGGCAAAGATCGCTGCGATGGAAGGGCACTGGGACAATTCCGAAGGCGGACCGACACCGCTGCTGCTGTTCGGCTGGCCGGACATGGAGGCCGAGGAAACCCGCTACAAGATCGAGATTCCCTATCTCGCCAGCCTGATCCTCAATCACAGCCTGACCGAGCCGATCCCGGCGCTGAAGGACTTTCCGCCCGAGGACCGGCCGAACTCGACCATCGTGTTCTGGACGTTCCGCATCATGGTCGCGCTCGGGCTGCTGATGATCATCACCGGCATCTGGAGCCTGCTGCTGCGCCGTGGCGATCGGCTGTACAGCTCCCGGGCGTTTCTGCGCATGGTGCTGCTGATGGGGCCGTCCGGGATCATCGCCATTCTCGCCGGCTGGTACACCACCGAGATCGGACGTCAGCCCTGGGTCATCTACGGCCTGATGCGCACCGCCGACGCGGTCTCGAATCACGGCGCGGGGCAGCTGGGGCTCACCCTGGCGATGTTCGTAGTGGTCTATTTCGCCGTTTTCGGCATCGGCATGGTGTATGTCCTGCGGCTGGTGAAGAAAGGGCCGGTGATCAGCGAAGGGCGCGAGAAAGGTGCCGGCGGGCCGGGCGAGGCGCGCACGCCGATGCGTCCGATATCCGCCGCGGACGAGGCGATCAACCATGAACAGGGCGATCAACTGGGCGAGAGGAACTGAGCCATGGGTATCGATCTTTCACTTATCTGGGCAGTGATCATCATCTTCGGGATCATGATGTACGTGGTGATGGACGGCTTCGATCTAGGCGTCGGCATCCTCTTCCCGTTCGTGCAGGACACTTCCGATAGGGACGTCATGATGAACACCGTGGCGCCGATCTGGGACGGCAACGAGACCTGGCTGGTGCTGGGCGGGGCAGGGCTGTTCGCGGCCTTTCCGCTGGCCTATTCGGTGGTGTTATCGGCGCTCTACCTGCCGATCATCTTCATGCTGATGGGGCTGATCTTCCGCGGCGTGGCATTCGAGTTCCGCTTCAAGGCCAGCAAGCAGCGGCAGCACATATGGGACAAGGCCTTCATCGGCGGCTCGCTGGCGGCGACCTTCTTCCAGGGCGTGGTGCTCGGCGCATTCATCAGCGGCCTGCCGGTGGAGGGGCGCGCCTATGCCGGCGGCGCATTCGACTGGCTGACGCCGTTCTCGCTGTTCTGCGGGCTGGCGCTGATCGTCGCCTATGCACTGCTCGGGTGCACCTGGTTGATGATGCGCACCGCCGGCGAGCTGCAGCGGCGCATGCACGACATCGGCATTCCTCTGGTCTGGGCGGTGTTGGCAGTAACCGGCATCGTCAGCCTGTGGACGCCGCTGACCCACCCGGATATTGCCGAGCGCTGGTTCAGCATGCCGAACCTGCTGTACTTCATGCCGGTCCCGGTGCTGGTTCTGCTATGTGCCTTCGGCCTGCTGCGCTCGATCCAGCGGTACGCCAACTACACGCCGTTCCTGCTCACCCTGGCGCTGATCTTCCTCGGCTATAGCGGGCTGGGTATCAGCCTCTGGCCGAACATCATCCCGCCATCGGTGACCATCTGGGAGGCGGCCGCACCGCCGCAGAGCCAAGGCTTCACGCTGGTCGGGGCACTGCTGATCCTGCCGCTGATCCTGATGTACACGGCGTGGAGCTATTACGTGTTCCGCGGCAAGGTCAGTGCCGAGGATGGGTACCACTGATGGCCCCGCATGAACGAAAGCCCGCCGGCGAGGGCGAGCCGAAGCCACTCTGGCAGCGCATGAGCTGGCTAGTACTGATCTGGAGCGGCAGCGTGCTGGCGCTGGGCGTCGTGGCCTGGCTGCTGCGCCTGGCAATGAACGCGGCGGGGTTGTCCTCGCCGTCCTAGCTGCACACCTGCTCCAGCTGCCGGCGACAGTCGATCGTTGGCGTCGCCCCGTGCTCTCCGGTCACGATAGGTTCACCATCGGGCTGTAGGCTCCTCGGCATGAAACTTGATAACTGATCGATGAACATTGGTTCGATGTAGCCGCAGGCGAGGAGATTCGCGATGGACGACTATCAGGATGAGCTATTGGAATGGCATGCCGCCGAGCATGATCATCCGGACAGTGCCGAGGACGCCGTCGAACTCTAGTCCGAAGGGTCGACTGGTCAGACGCCGCGCCGCTGCGCGCGCCGGTAATCACCCGGCGTCTGACCGCTCCAGCGCTTGAAGGCGCGCTGGAACGCCTCCGCGGAGGAAAAGCCGAGCAGCCAGGCGATTTCGCCGAAGGCCGATTCGGTATCGCGGATATAGGCCATCGCCAGATCGCGACGTGTGTCGTTCATGATTGCGCGGTAGCTGCTGCCTTCTTCGGCCAGTTTGCGCCGCAACGTCCAGGCGGGCATCTGCAGGCGGGAGGCTATCTGCTGCAGGTCTGGCTCCTGCCCCTTGAGCATGGGTCCGAGCATCTGCGTGACGCGTTCGCGCAGGCTGCGGGTGCGGGTACGCCGCTCCAGCTCGCCTTCGCACAGCTCGACCAGATGTCTCCAGGTGCCGGGACAGTGCTCCGGATTGCGCAGGGCCAGCGCGCGCTGATCCAGCTGCAGCTGGTTCGCTTCGGCGCCGAAGGCCACCGGGCGACCGAACAGCGCTTCGTAACGCGCCGCATATTCCGGTGCCTCGAACTCGATATGGATTGCCGCGGGCACCAGCGGCTGCCCGCACAGGCGTGTCAGCTGGGCGATCCAGCTGGCGAGCACGGTGTCGACCACGAAACGGTTGTAGGCGTTGTAAGGGCTGATGGAATAGAAGCGCAGCCAGGCACCGGCGGCGTTTTCGTGGAAGCTCGAGCTGCCGCGATAGTTGGAGGCATACAAGGGTTCGTAACGGATCAGAGCCCGCGCCGCGTCTCGCACCGTCGGCGCCTGGGTGGCGGTCAGTCCGGCGAGCCCGAGGTGGCTCGGCTTGCGCAGACGTCCCATCTCCAGGCCCAGCGCGGGATCGCCGGCCAGCTGAATCGCCGCATGGCCGAGCCGCATATAGCGCGGGATGGACAGCCGTGCATGAGGCTCGGCGAGGCGCTCTGCATCCAGCCCATAGGCCTGCAGCAGCGGTTGCGGATCCTGCCCATACAGCTGCAGCGCCTCACCCAGACTGTGCAGGAAGCCGACCGAAAGATCGCCCAGCCGCACCCGTTGCGCATTCATGGCGCGCTTCCAAGCCAGTGGTTCTTGATCTGTACCGGAATGCCATGTCCCGGTGGGGCCGGGCGGCGTGGGGAGCCGAGCAGGTTCCAGGGGACGGCCAGGGTATGCACGGACATGGCTGAGGGTTCGGCGAGCCGGTTGTCGGGTGCGCTGCCGCAGGCAGATTGTGGGTCCGCCAGGGCGCCCGGTACCGCCAGCAGTCTCGCCTCCGCTGGCGGTCGCTGCAGGTAGGCATCGCAACCTAGCAGCACCGCCAGCGAACCTGCGGGCGTTTCGATCAGTCGGTGCGGTTCGGGGATCGGGGCGACGCTGTAGCGTCGCTCGTACCGGCTCAAGGCGTGCTTGTACTGCAAAGCACCGAGCGGCTTGCCGCGGCCGTCGAAGGTCAGGCTGATCTGGCGCAGCGGTCCGTCGCCGATCTTGAGCCTGTCGTTTTCCAGATAGGGCTCGGGCAGCACGATCGAGCCCGCTACCAGGGTGACGCCGAACTCCTTGGCGAGGCCGCCGAAAATCGCCTGGTACTCTTCGGCCATCTGCCGCGCTTTGAGGCGCAGCACGGCACCGGTGCGGCGGTCGTCGCCCTGGTTGCCGGTCAGGACGCGCAGATACCGCCCGGGGTTGCTCAACGCCATCCACTGCATGGCGTCGCGCAGCGTTCGCGCCTGCTGGACTTCCGGCTTCTCGCCCAGGGCGAAGAGGCCGGTGCCGACATGCTCGGGCAAGACCACGACGGTGCGCTCGCTGAGCAGTCCTTCATCCGCCGCCTGTTGCAGGTAGGTACGGAACTTCAGCTGCAGCCGCTCGCGGCTCTGGTAGTCGGCCGGTTGCAGTCGGGTTTCGATGCCCAGCAGATTGCCCGCGCCGCCGGCCTGACCGCGGCTTTCGATGGTCAATGTGCGTAGGTCGGATAGCAGCGGCCCGCTGCGGCGGTCGTGGGTCCAGTCGAAATAGACCGCGAGCGAGACGCCGGCCAGGACCGCCAGCAGTGCGAGATTCAGATAGGTGCGCATGAAAAGAAGGCCGTGATGAACGCCGTCAGACTAGGTAATGCGGCGTGGCTTGCCAAGCGTTTTGCGCTGAATGATCAGAAAGTTGTCATTTATGATCATTGAGCGTGAGGTTTGGGCTGTTTATCGTCGCTGCATATCCGACCGCAGCCCCAAGAGGCTCGGCACCGACAATGATGAGGACACACCGATGACCGCCTTCCCGCATCTGCTGGCTCCGCTCGATCTGGGCTTCACCACGCTGCGCAACCGCACCCTGATGGGCTCCATGCACACCGGTCTGGAGGAGATGCCCAACGGCTTCGAGCGGATGGCGGCGTTCTTCGCCGAGCGCGCCCGCGGTGGCGTCGGCCTTATCGTCACCGGTGGCGTCGGGCCCAATGAGGAAGGCTCGGTGCGCGCCGGTGCCGCCAAGCTGTCAACGCCGGAAGAGGCCGAAGAGCACAAGATCGTCACCCAGGCCGTGCACGAGGCCGGCGGCAAGATCTGCATGCAGATTCTGCACGCCGGTCGCTATGCCTACAGCCCGCAGCTGGTCGCACCCAGTGCGATCCAGGCGCCGATCAACCCGTTCACCCCGCGGGAGCTGGACGAAGAGGGCATCGAGAAGCAGATTCGCGATTTCGTCAACTGCGCGACCCTGGCCCAGCGCGCCGGCTACGACGGCGTAGAGATCATGGGTTCGGAAGGCTACTTCATCAACCAGTTCCTGGTCGCTCACACCAACCACCGTACCGACCGCTGGGGCGGCAGCTACGAGAACCGCATGCGTCTGCCGGTGGAGATCGTGCGCCGGGTGCGTGAGGCGGTCGGCCCGAACTTCATCATCATCTATCGCCTGTCCATGCTCGACCTGATCGAGGGCGGCAGCATCTGGGAAGAGGTGGTGCAGCTGGCAAAGGCCATCGAGCAGGCCGGCGCCACGCTGATCAACACCGGCATCGGCTGGCACGAGGCGCGGATTCCGACCATCGCCACCAAGGTGCCGCGCGCGGCGTTCACCAAGGTCACCGCCAAGCTGCGCGGCGAGGTGAACGTTCCGCTGATCACCACCAACCGCATCAACACGCCGGAAGTGGCCGAACAGGTGCTGGCGGAGGGTGATGCCGACATGGTGTCCATGGCACGTCCGTTCCTCGCCGATCCGGAGTTCGTCAACAAGGCGGCCGCTGGGCACAGCGAGCGGATCAATACCTGCATCGGCTGCAACCAGGCCTGCCTGGACCATACCTTCAGCGGCAAGCTGACCACCTGCCTGGTCAACCCCCGTGCCTGCTATGAAACAGAGCTCAACTACATTCCCACCACCGCGGTGAAGAAGATCGCGGTGGTCGGCGCCGGTCCGGCGGGCCTCGCCGCAGCGACCGTCGCAGCGGAGCGGGGGCATCAGGTGACGCTGTTCGACGCTGCAAGCGAAATCGGTGGGCAGTTCAATGTCGCCAAGCGCGTGCCAGGCAAGGAAGAGTTTTACGAGACCCTGCGCTATTTCCAGAATCGGCTGGAGGAAACCGGGGTCGAGGTGCGCCTGAATACCCGCGCCACGGCAGAGGCGCTGCTGGCGGGCGGTTTCGACGAGATCATCCTGGCCACGGGCATCGTGCCGCGCACCCCGGAGATTCCCGGAATCGACCATCCGAAGGTGATCGGCTATCTAGACGCGATTCTCGAACGCAAGCCGGTCGGCCAGCGCGTGGCGGTGATCGGTGCCGGTGGCATCGGCTTCGACGTGTCGGAGTACATCACCCACGATGGACAATCCACCAGCCTGGACCGCGAGGCGTTCTGGAAGGAGTGGGGCATCGATCTCGGCCTTTCCGTGCGCGGCGGCATCGCTGGCATCCAACCGGCGCCGCATGCACCCAAGCGCCAGGTCTATCTGCTGCAGCGCAAGAAATCCAAGGTCGGCAACGGGCTGGGCAAGACCACCGGCTGGATTCATCGCACGGGACTGAAGAACAAGCACGTCCAGATGCTCAATTCGGTCGAGTATCTGCAGATCGACGACGCCGGGCTGCATATCCGTGTCGGCGAGGGCGAGCCGCAGGTGCTGCCGGTGGATACGGTCATTCTCTGCGCCGGCCAGGAGCCACTGCGTGAGCTTCAGCAGACGCTGGAGGCTGCGGGCGCCCGGGTCCACCTGATCGGCGGCGCTGATGTGGCGGCCGAACTCGATGCCAAGCGAGCCATCAATCAGGGCTGCCGTCTGGCCGCGGCGCTCTGATTCCATTCAGGCTTAACCCACGGAGCACGCGTATGGACATCAATACAATGCTGCAGCCGCAAGCCGCCGAATGCCTGCAGGCCTGGCACGCGATGATCGCCCAGCGCGATCTGAGCGGCTTGCCGGAACTGCTGCACCCCCTGGCGGTGTTCCGCTCGCCGATGGCTCACAAGCCTTATGAAGGAGCGCCTGCGGTCAACCTGATCCTCAATACCGTGCTGCAGGTGTTCGAAGGCTTCCGCTATCACCGCGAGCTGGCCAGCGCCGAAGGCCGCGATGTCGTGCTCGAGTTCAGTGCCAGGGTGGGTGATCGCGAACTGAAGGGCATCGATCTGATCCGTTTCGACGAAACGGGCCGGATCATCGAATTCGAGGTGATGGTTCGCCCCATGAGCGGCTTGCAGGCGCTTGGCGACGAGATGAAGCGTCGCCTCGCCGCCTATGGCGGTAGCTGAATTAGCTAAGCTCATCGCAAATCCGCCGGACGGCTCTGGCGGGTCGCGCGATGCGCGGGCTCGCTGCCAACCGAGTCACATTGCACGCTTGATCAATTCCCCTAAACTCGAGCCCCAAAGAGACGCGATCGTGGATAAGCGTTTCAGTATTCGGGCTCGCGGTGACGGGCGATAAGGGAAGTCGAGCATGCAGAACAAACCGCAGATGGTCGAGGCCGTGCTGTTCTACAACGAAGGCACCATCTGCAAGGAAATGCTGTATCCGGAGTTCGAAGCGGTGCTGGACGGGGTGGTTGCGTTGCCCGAGTTCGCTGACCGCCAGATGCATGCCGTCTACGTGATGATCAACCCGCGGCTGCAGGTGCGTGCCGCCGTCTTTTTCTGCCTCGACTTCAATGAAGATGGTTCCGCCGATGACGGCTGGAACATTCCGCTGCGCCAGCTGGCCGAGCGCACCGGCCGCGGGCCGGACATGGGCGCCGGCCCCATTCGCCTGGCCTGCCGCAGCCAGTGCCCCGTCTCCTGGCACCAGATGCATATGTGGGATCCCAAGGTCAGCGCCGAGCGCAACGATCTGGCACTGCTGCGCGACACCATCAAGCGCAACCAGCTCGGCCTGCTGGTGGAGGACGAGGGCGCGCCTGTCGTGCCTGCCGAACGCCTGCAGATGGTGGCCGAAGACGCCTGGTACGCGGCCGAGGCTGGCAAGGAGGCCACTGCCCAGCGATCCGAAAGTCACGAGCGGGAGCAGCGCCAGAAAGCCGCGTTGCTCATCAAGCAGCAGCGTCAGCGCATCGCCAATCTCGAACGTTTGCGGGAAGAGGACGCGCTCAAGAGCGCTGCGGCGGCGGACAAGGAACGCAAGCTTCTGCAGGACGAGATCCGCTCGCTGCAGCAGCAGCTGCAGCAACAGACCGAACTCAATGCCAGCCTGCATGCGCAGATGACTGCGCAGGCGGAAAGCTTCCAGAAAGCCCGCGAGGAGATGAGCAAGCAGTTGCGCACGCTGGAAGTCAGCGGTCGTGTCGAGATCGGCGCGGCGCGAGAGCAGTTCGAGCATGAGGCCCAGGCGCGCATCGCCGCAGCAGTGGCCGAGTACAAGGAGCAGGTGGCGATCCGCGACGTCGAACTGGCCTATCGCAATGAGCTGGACGCGCAGCAGGAAGATGAGATCCAGCGGCTGAAGAACGAATGCGAGACGCTGCGGCAGAGCGGTGACCGGGTGCTGGAGGACCTGTCGCGCCAGGGCGTGGTGTTCATGGCCTACCATCCGGGCGCCGGACATCTGACCATCGCGCTGCAGGACCTTGCTCGCTACCGAGCCAACCCCCTCGCTTATGCCGCTGCCAAGTGCTTCGTCTCCGAGGAACAGTACCGGCAATGGCTCGAGCACTACCAGAAACCCGCCTGTATCGCGACTTTGGCCAGTGGCGAGCGTTGCGCCATGCCGCTGGACAAGGTCGATGCACCGAGTCGTTTCGTGATCGGCGAATCCAACTGCTGTGCCCGGCATCGTAAGGAAGACCGGCAGCGTACCGGTAGCTGAGCCGTTTGTTGATTTCCGAACTTTGCGTCGCCTCCGATGCCTCGCTGATTCTGCAACGTCTGCATCTGGACTGGTTGCAGCAGGCCGCTGTCGACGTGGTGGTGTTGCGGCTCGACCTGGCGGACCCGGAGCTGTCCGGAAACAAGTGGTTCAAGCTCGTTAACCATCTGGACGCAGCCCGCCGTGCCGGCGCGCCGGGGCTCATCAGCCTTGGTGGTCCGCATTCCAACCATCTGCACGCTCTGGCCGCGGCCGGTCACCGTTTCGGTTTCGCGACGGTCGGTCTGCTGCGTGGACACGAGCAGGACACGCCGACGGTGGCCGATCTGCAAGCCTGGGGCATGCAGATCCACTGGCTGGGCTACGGTGGCTTCCGGGCACGCAACCTGCCCGGCTTCTGGCAGCCATGGCAGCAACGCCATCGCGGTTACTACTGCATTCCCGAGGGCGGAGGCGGGCTGCCTGGCGCCCTGGGTTGCGCCGAACTCGTGCCAAGGCTGCCATCGGCACTGGCTGCGGTCGGTTGGGACGATTACGACGCTGTCTGGCTTGCCGCCGGAACCGGAACGACCCTGGCCGGACTGGTCATCGGCGAGGCCGGGCGGCATCCGGTAATCGGCGCGCTGGCCGGCCCGCCATCGCATGCTGTCGATGACAATGTGGCGGCGCTGCTCGCGCAGGCGGGCGTTGCCAATGAGGGCTACGAGCTGCTGGATGCCAGCCGCGGCGGTTTCGCCCGGTTCGACAAGGAGCTGGCGAATTTCATGTACACGGCCGAGCGTGACGGCGGGGTGCCGCTTGATCCGATCTATACCGCAAAGACCATGATGGCATTGCGCCTTTATGTCGAGCGCGGTTATGTTGCCGCCGGCACACGCGTGCTTTTCGTCCACACCGGTGGATTGCAGGGGCGCCGTGCTGCTGAGAGTCAGCTGCACAAGCTGATCCATGGCTAGAGGTTGGATTTTCTAGGATGAACAAACCGCTGCACCCTGATCAGCTGCGTGATCTGATCCCGTTGAACGCGCTGTCGCCACGTCAGCTCTGGGAGCTGCGTGCGCGCACCGTGCCGCTTGTGCTCACCGCAGGCGAGGTGCTTGAGCTGGACGAACGGCACGCGACGACACGCTACTACCTGATGGCCGGGAAGCTGCTCGTCAGCGATGTCGAGGGGCAACAGGGGCTGCTCGCGGCGGGGACTCCGGCGGCGCTGCATAGCCTGCTGTCAGAACGGACGCGGGAGGTGCGGGCACTGGAGGATTGCCATCTGCTGAGCGTGGATGCCGTGGAACTCGATCGCCTGCTTTCCTGGCGCCAAGCGCTGCAGGATGTGCTGCTGCAGCTGACCATGGACGGCGAAGAAACGGAGTGGCTGGAACGTCTGCTCGAAAATCCCCTGTTCGCCCAGGTTCCTCCGCAGAACATACGCAGCATGCTGCACCGGCTCGTGTCGGTCGAGGCACCGGCCGGGCAGACGCTATTGCGTGAAGGCGAGGCGGGGGACTGCTGCTATTTCCTCAAGAGTGGTCGGGCGCAGGTGCTCAAGGCCGAGGGCAGTGGCGAACAGCTCTTGGCGGAGCTCGAAACCGGCGCCTGTTTCGGCGAGGAAGCGCTGCTGGAAGATCGTCCGCGCAACGCCAGCGTGGCAATGATCGAGGACGGCAGCGTGCTGCGCCTGGGCCGGGCCGACTTTTTCGAATTGCTCAAGGCGCCGGTGGTGAGCGAGGTCGATCTGGACGAAGTGGCCGATCTGCTCGGCTGCGGCGCTCAGTGGCTGGACGTTCGGCTCGCCGATGACTACGAGCGCGGCCATGCCATGCAGGCGCTGCACATGCCGCTGCACCTGCTGCGGCTGAAAACGCGACTGCTGAATCCCCGCCGCACCTACCTGTGCTATTGCGAAAGTGGCAAGCGCAGCGCGAGTGCGGTCTTCCTGCTGACCCAGCTCGGTTTCACTGCCTATGCGCTGCGGGGCGGGCTCGATGCGCTCGGCAGCGATGATCGCGCGGCGCTGCTGTGGGAGTGCGGCACCGGCTATCTGGCTCGGTCCGATGGACGCATAGAACGCAGCCTCTGAGCGGGTTGGCTCAGGCCGCGCTTCTGCGCAATGCGGCATGGCGGCGGATTTCCCGGCGCGCACTACGTGCCAGCCGCACGCTCAGCAGCAGCGCCGCGCAGCTGAGACCAGCGATCAGGCCCTGCCACAGGCCGCTCGGCCCGCTCGCCGGGCCAAGCTTATCGGTCAGCCCCAGCAGGTAACCCACCGGCAATCCGATGCCCCAGTAGGCGAACAGCGTGTAGACCATGGTCATGCGGGTGTCCTGATAACCGCGCAGCGCGCCCGCCGCGGTGACCTGAACCACGTCCGAGAACTGGAACAGCGCGGCATAGAAGAACAGGCTGGCGGCGACCGCGATCACCGCTGGATCAGGCGTATAGATCCGTGCGATCTGCTCGCTGAACAGCAGCATGACGCTCGCCGAGAAACAGGCATAGACCAGCGCTGCGGCGATCCCGACGCCGGCTACGAAACGGGCATCGCGCGGTGCGCTGCGGCCCAGCTCCTGACCGATGCGCACGGTCACGGCCATCCCCAGCGACAGCGGGATCATGAAGATCAGCGAGGTGAAGTTCAGGGCGATCTGATGCCCGGCCACCACCGTCGCACCGAGCGCACCGATCAGCAGCGCGATCACGGAGAAAATGCTCGCTTCGGCGAACACGGCGATGCCGATGGGCACGCCGACCGACAGCAGGCGACGAAGCATCGGCCAGCGCGGGCCCTCGAAGCGGGAGAACAGCTGGCTTGCCTGATAGGCCGGCGCACGCTTCACCCAGATGGCCATGGACGTCAGCATGAACAGCATCACCAGTGCCGTGGATACGCCGCAACCCACTCCACCCAGCGCCGGCATACCGAGCTTGCCGTAGATGAACACGTAGTTCAGCGGGATGTTCAGCAGCAGGCCGAGAATGCCGATGACCATGCTCGGCCGTGGGTGACCCAACCCGTCGCTGAAGCAACGCAGTACCTGATACAGCGCCATGGCCGGGAAGCCGCAGGCGACGGCGCGCAGGTATGCCATGGTTGGATCGATCAGGGCGGGTTCGACCTTCATCAGATGCAGCACCGGCTTCGCGTTCCACATTAGCAGTGCACTGCCGATGCCGATGCCAACGCCCATCCACAGGGCCTGGCGCACCAGCGGGCCGATTTCAGCGTGGTGCCCGGCGCCGAAGCGCTGGGCGACGTTGGGTGTGGTGGCCAGGGTGATGCCGCTGACCAGCAGATAGACCGGCACCCAGATCGAGTTGCCCAGCGCGACGGCAGCCAGGTCGTGCGGACTGACGCGGCCGGCCATCACGGTATCGACAAAGCCCATGGCAGTGCTGGCCAGCTGAGCGATCATCATGGGCAGGGCGAGGGCGAAGAGGGTGCGCAGTTCAAGGCGGACCCGTCTGAGTCGAAGCTCAGTGGGCATTGCGAGGCGTTCCAGTTGTATACAAGAAACGCGCTAGTCTACGCCGGGTCGCTGCACGCAGGAAGGCGGCAAAGCGTCGGCGGCCCGTCTAGAATGTGCTTCCCCCAATCGGAGCCACACCATGCACATCCTTGCCGACGAAAACATCCCGCTGGTCGATGAGTTCTTTGCCGGTCTCGGCGAGATCCGTCGCATGCCCGGGCGTCGCATCAATCGGGCGGCGCTGGAGGGCGTGGATGTGCTGCTCGTGCGCTCGGTGACGCGGGTCGATCGCGAATTGCTGCAAGGCACCGCGGTGCGCTTCGTCGGCACCTGCACCATCGGCACCGACCATCTGGACCTCGACTATTTCGAACAGTCCGGCATCGATTGGGCCAGCGCGCCTGGCTGCAACGCGCGGGGGGTGGTCGATTACGTATTGGGTTGCCTGTTGGCCTTAGCCGAAGTCAGGGGCGAAGCCCTGGCGCGACGCCGCTTCGGCGTGGTGGGTGCCGGCGAGGTAGGCGGGCGCCTGGTCGAAGTGCTGCGAGGCCTCGGCTGGGATGTGCGCGTTTGCGACCCGCCGCGCCAGACTCGCGAGGCAGGCGGTTTCGTGACGCTGGATGAAGTGATTGCCGAGTGCGATGTCATTAGTCTGCACACCCCGTTAAGCATGAGCGGCGACTGCCCGACCTTCCATCTGTTCGACCGTCAGCGCCTGAACGGGCTGCGACCGGGTGCCTGGCTGATCAACGCCAGCAGAGGAGCGGTGGTGGATAACGCGGCGTTGCGCGATCTGCTGCTGCAGCGTCCGGATCTCGAGGCGGTGCTGGATGTCTGGGAAGGCGAGCCACAGGTGGACGTCGAACTGGCTGATCTGTGTCGCATCGCCACGCCACACATCGCCGGCTACAGCCTGGACGGCAAATTGCGTGGCACGGCGCAGATCCATGCGGCCTACTGCGCCGCTCGCGGCCTTGAGCCGGCCGTCGAGCTGGCGCAGCTGATGCCCGGCCCTGCGCTTGCCGGGCTCACCTTCGCCGCATCGGCAGAGCCGGCCGAGATGCTGGCAACGCTGTGCAGGGCGGTCTACGACCCGCGTCGCGACGACGCGGACTTCCGCCGCAGTCTCCAGGGCGACGATGCGCAGCGCCGGGCTGCCTTCGATCTGCTGCGCAAGGCCTACCCGGCGCGACGTGAGATCGACGGTCTCGCCGTAAGGATAGAGGGGGACAATCCGGCGTTGACGGCGGTGGTGAGCGCGCTCGGGGCCCGCTTGCTGCGCTAGCCTCGGATCGGACTCAGCTCGGATGCAATTTCCATCCTGCTCCGCTAGCATTACCCGTCCTCTGCCTAGTTCCCCGCGATGGTGTTATGAGTTATCAGGTTCTTGCACGTAAATGGCGTCCGCGCTCGTTCCGCGAAATGGTCGGCCAGACGCATGTGCTCAAGGCCCTGATCAACGCGCTGGACAATCAGCGCCTGCACCATGCCTATCTGTTCACCGGTACCCGCGGCGTCGGCAAGACGACGATCGCGCGGATCATCGCCAAGTGCCTGAACTGCGAGACGGGCGTCAGTTCCACACCCTGCGGGCAGTGTTCGGTCTGCCGGGAGATCGATGAGGGGCGCTTCGTCGACCTGATCGAGGTGGACGCTGCAAGCCGCACCAAGGTCGAGGACACGCGCGAACTGCTGGACAACGTGCAGTACGCGCCGAGTCGTGGACGCTACAAGGTCTACCTGATCGACGAAGTACACATGCTCTCGTCGCACTCTTTCAACGCGCTGCTCAAGACCCTCGAAGAGCCGCCGCCCCACGTCAAGTTCCTGCTCGCGACCACCGATCCGCAGAAGTTGCCAGTGACCATCCTGTCGCGCTGCCTGCAGTTCTCGCTGAAAAACATGCCGCCGGAGCGAGTCGTTGAGCACCTGACCCATGTGCTTGGCGTCGAGAACGTTCCTTTCGAGGAAGATGCGCTGTGGCTGCTCGGTCGCGCCGCGGACGGTTCGATGCGCGATGCCATGAGCCTGACCGACCAGGCGATCGCCTTCGGTGAGGGCAAGGTGCTGGCCGCCGATGTGCGGGCGATGCTCGGCACGCTCGATCACGGTCAGGTCTATGGCGTACTGCAGGCGCTGCTCGAGGGCGATGCCCGGGCACTGCTCGAAGCCGTTCGTCATCTCGCTGAGCAGGGGCCGGATTGGGCCGGCGTACTCGCGGAAATGCTCAATGTGTTGCATCGCGTCGCCATCGCCCAGGCGCTACCGGAAGCGGTGGACAATGGCCAGGGCGATCGCGATCGGGTGCTGGCGCTGGCGCAGGCGCTGCCAGCCGAAGACGTGCAGTTCTATTATCAGATGGGCCTGATCGGGCGACGCGATCTGCCATTGGCACCCGATCCGCGCAGTGGCTTCGAAATGGTTCTGCTGCGTATGTTGGCGTTCCGCCCAGCGGATACGGGTGACGCGCCACGAACATCGCTAAAGAATTTGGGAATCAGTCCGGCCACAGCTGATTCCAAGCCTGCAGCGGTGGCCGATACCGCTGCCCCCGGCGTGTCGCCTGTTTCAGCCCCCGCTCCGGTTGGTCCTGCCGCCGCTGTGGCGCCGCCAGCGGCTCCGGTGGTGATAGCCAGTCCGGCTGAGTCGGCGGCCACAGTGGCCCCCGAACTGCCTGCCGTGGCGCCGTCGCCGGCAACGCCTGCGCAAGAGCAGGCCGTGCCGGTGATCGATGTACCCTGGAACGAACCGCCCGAGGTCCCGCCGGTTGCCGTCGAGGCCAATGCAATACTGCCCGAGCCGGCACTGGACGGGCCACCCGACCATGTGGCTGCCGTGGTTCAGGTCGAAGAGCCTGACGATGACGAGCCGCCGCTGACCGACGAAGACTATTTCGAGGTCGAAAATCAGGCCGAGGCTTACTTCGAGGAGCTGCAGCAGGACGAGACGGACCAGCAGGAGGTCGAACCGCTGCCGGCAGTTGAGCCTGCCACCGGGCTGGCTGCCGAATGGCTGGAGCTCTATCTCAAGCTCGGTCTGTCCGGCCTGACCGGCAGCATCGCGGCCAACTGCACGTTGATTTCGGTGGAAGGCGATCGCTGGCTGATGCATCTCGACCCGGCCCAGAGTGCCCTGTTCAACCCGACGCAGCAGCGCCGGTTGAACGATGCGTTGAATCAGTACCACGGGCGTACGTTGCAGCTCGATATCGTGCTGCAGAAGCCCGAGCAGGAAACGCCGGCGCAGGCCGCGCAGCGTCGTCGCGCCGAGCGACAGCGCGCCGCTGAACAATCGATTCATGCGGACCCGCTGGTCCAGCAGTTGATGCAGCAGTTCGCCGCGGTGATCCGCGAAGGCACCATCGAACCCGTAGAACACTCAGAACCCTGATCGAATTGAGGTGATACCCATGATGAAAGGTGGCATGGCCGGCCTGATGAAGCAGGCGCAGCAGATGCAGGAAAAGATGCAGAAGATGCAGGAAGAGCTGGCGAACGCCGAAGTCACTGGCCAATCCGGTGCCGGCCTGGTCAGCGTGGTAATGAACGGCCGTCATGACGTCAAGCGCGTCAGCCTCGATGACAGCTTGATGCAGGAAGACAAGGAAATCCTCGAAGACCTGATCGCTGCGGCCGTCAACGATGCGGTACGCAAGATCGAGCAGAACAGCCAGGAGAAGATGGCCGGCATGACCGCAGGCATGCAGCTCCCGCCGGGCTTCAAGATGCCGTTCTGATCCATCGCGCAGTTCCAGCCGGGCCGCCCCCTCGCTGTGGGGCGGCCGGTTTTTTCAGTGATTCCATTTCGAGACGTACATGAGCTTCAGCCCGCTGATTCGGCAACTCATCGATGCCCTGCGCATTCTTCCTGGCGTAGGACAGAAGACCGCGCAACGCATGGCGCTTCAGCTGCTCGAGCGTGACCGCAGCGGTGGTCTGCGCCTGGCGCAGGCGTTGACCCGGGCGATGGAAGGTGTCGGTTACTGCAGGCAGTGCCGTACGCTGACCGAAGACGAACTCTGCCCGCAGTGCGCTGATCCGCGGCGCGATGATTCCCTGCTATGCGTGGTGCAGAGCCCGGTCGACGTGTTTGCGGTCGAGCAGACCGGCTTTCGTGGGCGTTACTTCGTGCTCAAGGGGCATCTGTCTCCGCTCGATGGCCTGGGGCCAGAGGCCATCGGCATTCCGGAGCTGCTGGGGCGGGTGGCGGGTGGCGCATTCAGCGAAGTCATCCTGGCAACAAACCCCACTGTCGAAGGGGAAGCCACCGCGCACTACATCGCACAGATGCTCATTCCCAAAGGCCTGACCATCAGCCGAATTGCCCATGGTGTTCCACTGGGCGGCGAGCTGGACCTGGTCGATGGCGGCACACTGGCTCACGCCCTCGCAGGGCGCAAGCCGATCAGCCTATAACTCGACGCCTTTAGCTTATTGCTACTTGCTAGTGCCGTTCTGCAGATAGTTCGGGTAAAGTTCTAAGCCATAAACGTTAGATAACCAAAGCGAATATACTGCTTTGTTTTGGTTATATGCGCTGGCTATCCGAATCGAGGTCGAAATGAAAGCGAAGCTCTGGCTGGTTCCTGCTCTTGTGCTCCTGAGTGCGTTCGCGCAGGCGCAGGAAAAGTTCAAGGTAGGTTACATCCGGGTGATGGATGATGCCCAGGCCATGGTCGCCCACGAGGCAGGGCTGTATAAGAAGCACGGCCTGGACGTCGAACTGATCGAGTTCAGCTCGGGCACCGATCTGATCAAGGCCATCGTCGGCGGTCAGCTGGATACCGGTGTGCTGGGCTTTACCAATGCGGTGGCCTGGGCGTCCAAGGGGGCCGATCTGAAGGTGGTGGGTGGTGCGCAGCAAGGTTATCACTCGATCCTGGTGCGTGAAGATACCGACATCCAGGACGTGGCAGGCCTCAAGGACCGCACACTGGCTTCGCAGCGCGAAGGCAGCACCGCCGATGCGGTGCTGCGTGGCGTGACCTTGAAGAATGCCGGCCTCAAGCCGAGCGATGTCAACATCATGGGCGTCAGCCCGGCAGTTGCGGTGCAGTCGCTGGTATCCGGGCGAGTGGATGCCGCCTTCCTGTTCGAGCCCTACGACCGCATCGCACAGCTGGTGGCGCCGGTTCGCCAGGTCTATGAGATCGGCGAAGTGTGGCCGTTCCCGTGCATGGTGGTGATCACCTCCGGCGACACCCTGGCCAAGCGCAAGGATGCCGTCTGGAAATCCCTGGATGCTCAGCGCGATGCCATCGAACTGCTGGACAAGCAGCCGGCCGAAGCGGCGAAGCTGATCGCCGGCTACTTCATCGCCGAGCCAACCTTGAAAACCCTCAAGCGCGGCGAACTGGCTCGCGAGGTGGTCATCGAGGAAGCCATTGGCACCCAGACCTTCAGTGCCAAGCTTGGCGACGACGATCTGGCCCGTATTCAGGAGCTTGCCGACATTCTGCAGGAGCAGGGCTCGCTGAAGACTCGCGATGGCAAGCCGTTCGATACCCGAGCCATTCTCGATCTGAGCTGGCAGGAAGCACGGGAACTCTGATCGGCGCTGTGCCTTTCGGCAACACAAAGGCCCGACCCTGAGTCGGGCCATTCATTTTGCCCGCATCGCCGGGCCGTTTCGTTTCTGGATTTGCGGATTTTTATGCAGCTCAGGTTTGAAGATGTAGACAAGCGCTTCGGGCAGCTCGAAGTCATCAAGGGGTTCAGCGGCGAGTTCGCCCAGGGCGAGCTGGTCGCCCTGGTCGGGCCCTCGGGCTGCGGCAAGTCGACCTTGTTGCACCTGGTGGCGGGGCTGGAGAAGCCCAGCGCTGGCCGCGTGCTTGCCGATGGCAAGCCGATCACCGAGCCGAGCCCGCGACGTACCTTGGTGTTCCAGGAGCATGCGCTGTACCCCTGGCTGAGCCTGCAAGGCAATGTCGCCATGGCGCTCGAGCTGCAAGGCGTCGCCAAGAGCGAGGCCTTCGAGCAGGCGCGTGTCTGGCTCGAGCGTGTCGGGCTAAATGGCTTCGAGCATTACTATCCCCACCAGGTTTCCGGCGGTATGCGCCAGCGCACCGCCCTGGCCCGCGCCTTCATCGCCAAACCCGAGGTGCTGCTGCTGGATGAACCGTTCGGCGCCCTCGATGCTCTGACCCGCATGGCACTGCAGGACGTGCTGCGCGAGCTGATCGAGGAGCATCAGCCGACCGTGCTGCTGGTCACCCATGATGTGGACGAGGCGCTCTATCTCGCCGATCACGTACTGGTGTTCAGCCCACGGCCGACTCGAGTGCTCAAGACCTTCAACTTCACCCATTGCGAGAAAAGCCACGACCTGTCGGCGTTTGCTGCCGAGCGTAAGGAGATTCTCAGCCTGCTGGGTATCAAGACGGAGGTAGCGCACCCATGAGTCAGGCTCGTCGTCTAACCGGCCCGAAGAAATACCTGGCCGTCGTTCTGGCCATCCTGTTTATTCTGCTGATCTGGCAGGCGGCGGCCTGGAGTCTGCCGGCGTTCCTCATGCCGGGTATCCCGACCGTGGTCGAGCGCCTGATCACCACCATCCAGCAACCCGAGTTCCGCGATGGCCTGTATGGCAGCATGAGCCGCCTGGGCAGTGGCTACGGCTTCGCCTTGCTGTTCGGCATCGGTTTCGGCCTTGTCGGCGGCGTGTTGTTCTTCTTCCGCGAGATCCTGCGCTCGGCCATCGTCATCCTGCAGTCGATTCCGTCGATTGCCTGGGTGCCGCTGTTCCTGATCGTGATGGGGTTCGGCAATCTGCCGATCATCGTCGTGGTGGCGCTGGCAGCGTTCTTCCCGATGGCGCTTTCGGTGATGAACGCCACCGAGAGTGTGCAGCCGGTACATGTCTCTGCCGCACGGGTGATGGGCGCTTCGCGTTGGCAGCTGCTACGGCGTGTCTATCTGCCGGCGGTGATGCCCGAGCTGATCACCGGCGCCCAGCTGGCCTTCGGCAACGCCTGGCGTGCACTGATCTCTGCCGAGATGCTGATCGGCTTCGGCCAGGGGCTGGGGCGCTCGCTGGCTTACTCCGGGGAGATCGCCGATATGGTGGGAGTCATGATGAACATTCTGGTGATCGCCATTCTTGCCACCCTGATCGATCAGGTGGTGCTGGAGAAGTTCAAGCAGCGGATGCTGCGCTATCAGTACGTCTGAGGTTCGGCCAGTGCCTGTCTTTTCGCACATCGTTCTCTGGCTCGCCTTGTTCACGCCCGCAGTGGGGCTGGCCGAGTCGCTGCGGATGGAGTTGCCCGAGCATCGCGTGCTGTCGAGCAGCGAGACCGAAAGTTTCGAGGCGGCGCTGGCCGAGCAGCTTGGCGTCGAACTCGGGCGCCCGGTGCGGTTCGGGGTGTCGGACGGGCAGGTCGGCGTGCGCGTGGAGGCCAGCCAGCAACGTGGCGTGACCACTTACTATCGCGCTGTCCCCGCGGCTCTTGTCCCCACCGACGCAGGGCCCGCCGCCTGGGCGGAACTTCGCGACCAATCCGTCTGCGTCAGTACTGCAAGCCCCTATGCGCCAGTGCTGCGCGAGCGTTTTGGGGCATCGCCGCGAGAGTATCCCAGCTCGGCGCATGCGCTTATCGGTCTCAAGCTGGGCGAGTGCCAGGCCGTTGTCGAGGATGAAGCCTTGCTGACCGAACTGGCTACGTTGCCGGAGTGGCGCCGCTACAAGCGCCTGCTGCCGCCGCTGGCGGATGCCGAGCGGCAGCTTCGCCTGACCGCGGATCAGGCGCGGTTACAGCAGGAAATCGACGCACTCGTCGCGCAATGGAGTGTGGACGGGCGCCTGGCAAAGCTGACGCAGCAGTGGATCGACGAAGTCGCCTTTCAGGCCTATGTGTTGGCCGACACCCTGGATTGCCACTGACTGCTTGATTGCTTTCGAGCTGCGCGAGTGCGAAGGGCTCGTCAGCGTTCTGTATCAACGATCTGCGGCAACATCCGCCGCAACCCCGCGAGTTGGAGCGGGGCACGGATGTGCCCGCGCAGCGTGCCGTCGGGGCCCACCAGGGCCAGATTGCCGCTATGGCTGACGCTGTAGTCCCCCTGCGTCTCGCTTACTGGAACGAATGGCAGGCCCAGTGCCTTGGACAGCCGCTGCAGCTGCTCCATATCGCCGGTGAGGCCGTTGAACCCGCCGCGGTAGTAGTCCAGGTACGTCTTCAGCTGCTGAGGTGTGTCACGCGCAGGATCGGCAGTGATCAATACCAGCTGCAGCTGGTCGCGGGTTTCCTTCGGGAGCTGGCTGAACAGCCGGCGCATGTCGCTCAGCGTGGTCGGGCAGATATCCGGGCAGGCGGTGAAGCCGAAGAACAGAATATGCCAGCGTCCCTGTAACGATCGCGTGTCGAACCACTGGCCATCCTGGTCGACCAGTTCCAGAGGCGGTATCGCGCGCTCACGGGGCAACAGGAGGATATTGGCCTGATCCAGCAGGACGTTGCGATCCAGCGCCAATGCGGGTGTGGTCCAGGCCAGCACAAGAATCAGCAGGCAGCGCCAGAGTCTCGTTGGCACGGCGTCTCCTCCAGATCGAGCAATCGGCGATGGGTTGGTCAGCGGTCGCTCAGCTCGAAGGCGGTCAGCGTGAAGGTTGGGATGCCGATGTCCTGCAGTTTCTGCGACCCGCCGAGTTCGGGCAGGTCGATGATCGCGGCAGCTTCATGGATGCTGGCGCGCATGCGTCGTACCAGTTGGGCTGCGGCGAGGAGGGTGCCACCGGTGGCGATCAGGTCATCAAACAGCAGTACCGAGTCGCCTTCACACAGGCTGTCGGCATGAATTTCCAGGTGCGCTTCGCCATACTCGGTGCAATAGGCCTGCGAAAGCACGTCGGCGGGCAATTTGCCCTGCTTGCGGAACAGCACCAGCGGCTTGTTCAGCTCGTACGCGAGGATCGAGCCGACCAGAAAGCCGCGGGCGTCGAGCGCCCCGATATGGGTGAAATCCGCTTCCACGTAACGCTGGATAAAGCTGTCGGCCACCATGCGCAGCGCCTTTGGCGACTGGAACAATGGCGTGATATCGCGAAATATCACGCCGGGCCGCGGAAAGTCCGGAACCGGGCGGATCAAGGTCTTGATGCTGAATTCGTCGAAGATCATCGGGCTACTGCTCCAAACTCGGTGACTCAGACGTCCATGGCGCCGCCGGCGAGGGCGCACAGTCCGATGGAATCCAGGATGCGCACTTCCTTGCCCTCGGCTTCGAGCAGACCGTTCTGCTGGAAGCGGGTAAACACGCGGGATACGGTCTCGACTGCCAGCCCTAGGTAGTTGCCGATCTCGTTGCGCGACATGGGCAGGCGGAACTGATTGGCGGAAAAGCCCCGTGCGCTGAAACGAGCCGACAGGTTGATCAGGAAGGTGGCGATGCGCTCGTCGGCAGTCTTCTTGGACAGCAACAGCATCATTTGCTGATCGTCGCGGATTTCGCGGCTCATGATGCGCATCAGTTGGCGGCGCAGTTGCGGCAGCAGCACGCTCAGCTCGTCGAGACGCTCGAAGGGGATTTCGCAGACCGATGTGGTTTCCAGTGCCTGGGCCGTGACTGGGTAGCTTTCGGTGTCCATGCCGGAAAGGCCAACCAGCTCGCTGGGCAGGTGGAAGCCGGTGATCTGTTCTTCACCGCCATCGGTCACGCTGAATGTTCGAAGCGCACCGGAACGCACGGCGAAGACCGAACTGAAGGTATCGCCCTGGCGGAACAGTGTCTCGCCTTTCTTCAGCGGGCGGCCGCGCTTGACGATATCGTCCAGCGCGTCCATGTCCTGCATGTTCAACGACAGGGGCAGGCAGAGCCCGGAAAGGCTGCAATCCTTGCAATGAGCTTGCCGCTGCGCACGGACCTTGATCGATTCGGACATAGAGGGCTTCCTGGAAACCGGTTTATAGCGCGCAAGGTTAACTCAGTACGAACGCTATGGCCAATTGGCGCAAGGGTCGCAGGTCGGAAGATTGGACGATGGTCTGAGCCGCTAGATGACGCGCGAGAAGCCTTGGTTGCCGTGTTCGGGCAGGTAGTGATCGAAGAGCATGCAGATCGAACGCACCAGCAGGCGTCCGGCCGGCTGAACGATAAGATGGCTCTCGCTGATCTCGATCAGTCCGTCTGCGGCCATCTGTTCCAGCATCGGCCAGGGCTCGGCGAAGTAATGGCGGAATTCGATGGCATGATCGTGTTCGATTCGGGCGAAGCTGAGCTCGAAATCACAGATGAGCGCCTGGATGACATCGCGGCGGATCAGATCGTCCTGATTGCAGCGCAGCCCCCTGGCGGTGGCGAGCTGACCCCGGTCCAGCTGATGCTGGTACTCCGCGATGTCGCTGTGGTTCTGGCAGTACAGGTCGCCGATCTGACTGATGGCCGACATGCCCAGGCCGACCAGATCGCAGTGGCCGTGGGTCGTGTAACCCTGAAAATTGCGTTGCAGGCTGCCGTCTTCCTGAGCCATGGCCAGTTCGTCGTCGGGTAGCGCGAAGTGATCCATGCCGATATATCGATAACCGGCATCGGTGAGCAGGTGGATGCTCTGCTCCAGCATTGCCAGTTTCTCTGCAGGCGCCGGCAGATCACTGGCGTTGATCCGTCGCTGCGGTGCGAACCGCTCGGGCAGGTGAGCGTAGTTGAACAGTGACAAGCGATCGGGTTGCAGATCGATAATGGCCTCAACCGTCTTGGCGAAGCGTGCCGGGGTCTGCAGCGGCAGACCGTAGATCAGGTCGATGTTCAGCGAGCGATACTGCAGTGTACGTGCCGCTTCGATGATGGTGCGGGTCTGCTCCAGTGTCTGCATGCGATTGATGGCGCGCTGAACATCCGGGTCGAGATCCTGCACGCCGATGCTGATGCGATTGAAACCAAGCTCGCGCAACAGGCCGATGGTCGGCCAGTCCGCTTCCCTTGGGTCGACCTCGATACTGAAGTCTCCATGGTCGTCGTCCTGCAGATTGAAATGCTGGCGCAGATGTTTCATCAGGCGGCGCAGCTCGTCATGGCTTAGGAAGGTCGGTGTGCCGCCACCGAAGTGCAGTTGCTCGACCAGCTGGTCCTTGCCCAGGTGGCAGGAGATCAGGTCGATTTCCTTTTCCAGGCGCTCCAGATAAGGCTGCGCCCGGCCGCGGTCCTTGGTGATGATCTTGTTGCAGCCGCAGTAGTAGCAGACGTTGGCGCAGAAGGGCAGATGGACGTACAGAGACAACGGGCGGGACGCCTGGCGGCTGCTGCGCAGGGCGTGGAGTAGATCGAACGAACCGATCTTGTCATTGAACTGGGCCGCGGTCGGGTACGACGTGTAGCGCGGGCCGGCCTGATCGTAACGACGGATCAGGTCGGAATCCCAGCGAATGGAGTCGAGCATGTGGCGTTCCCGGTCATGACGGCGGTCGCTGGATTCTAGGTGCAGGACCTCGCGACGGACTTGACCTGTATCAAAGTTGATCAGACCCTAGTGCGTTGGGTCAGATCGCTCCCGACATGCGGAAGGATCGCCGTGATTCGTGGTCAGATGGTCACCTTCCTCCGTTTCGAACCAGTAGATCCTAAATGTCGCTAGAGGAGAGTTTCATGCACAGTCGTCAGCAGGAAATCGCAGCCGCGCTCCATGTCTGCGCACCTTTCACCGGGCCGGAGTCCGTACAGACGGAAATCGAACGTCGGATACGCTTCATCCAGTCCTGCCTGCGCGAGTCCGGCATGAAGACACTGGTGCTGGGTATCAGCGGCGGAGTCGACTCGACGACTGCTGGCCTCTTGGCGCAGCGGGCCGTCGAGGGGATGCGCGCCGCTGGCGAGGGAGACCACTACCGTTTCATCGCCGTGCGCCTGCCGTATCAGGTCCAGCATGACGAGCATGAAGCTCAGCTGGCGGTGGATACCATCAAGCCCGATGAATGCCACACGGTGAACATCGGCACCGCGGTACTCGGTCTGGCGGCCGCTACCGAAGCACTCGAGCCGCTGAGCCCTGAACAGCGTGATTTCGTGCTGGGTAACACCAAGGCGCGGATGCGCATGGTTGCTCAATACACCATCGCCAATGCCCGTCAGGGGCTGGTGATCGGAACGGACCATGCGGCGGAGGCGGTGATGGGTTTCTTCACCAAGTTCGGTGACGGTGCGTGCGACCTGACGCCGCTGGCCGGTCTGGTCAAGGATCAGGTTCGGCAGATCGCCGCCGCGCTGGGAGCGCCGGAGCAACTGGTGCACAAGGTGCCGACCGCTGACCTCGAAGAGCTGTCACCGGGCAAGCCCGATGAGGCGGCGCACGGCGTCAGCTACCGCAACATCGACGACTTCCTGCAGGGCAAGCCGGTACCGGACGAGGCCGCCCAGATCATCGTCGATACCTATGACAAGACCGCACACAAGCGTCAGCTACCGAAGGAGCCCTGAGTTCCGCGCCCAGACTAGTGCGAATGCTCGCCGTGGACTGCTGCATTGCCGTGCCCCATGAGCCATTGCTGATGAGGACCCGGCAGGGTCCACAGGCCGAACAGGATCACCATCAGGCCACCGGCGATGCGTACGCCGCGTTTGCGCAGCAGTCCCGTCAGGCGCTCGGCGGCCAGGCCCGTGGCAAGCAGAACCGGCCATGTGCCGATGCCGAAGGCCAGCATCAGCAGAGCACTGTCCCACGCATCGCCCTGGCTGGCCGACCAGAGCAGGGTACTGTACACCAGACCACATGGCAGCCAGCCCCAGAGTGCCCCGAGAACGAGCGCGCGGGGCAGGCTGGTTACCGGCATCAGCCGGCTGGCGACGGGCTGGATCTGGCGCCAGAGACCACGCCCTAGCGCTTCCACGCGGGTCAGGCCGCTCCACCAGCCAGCGAGATAAAGCCCCATGCTGATCAACAGCAACGCGGCAACGACACGCAGTGCCGTCGCCGCCGGGCTATTCGCAATCGCCCAGCCTGCCAGACCGATCAGAAAGCCGGCAACGGCATAGCTGGCCACCCGCCCCAGGTTGTAAGCGAGCAGCAGGCGCAGGCGCTTTGCGCGCTGTTCCGGCGGAATGGCCATGGTCAGCGCGCCCATCAGCCCGCCGCACATCCCCAGGCAATGTCCGCCGCCCAGCAGGCCTAGGACCCAGGCGGAAAGCAGAAGCGGAGCCAGTTCAGTCACCTTTGCGCTGCTCCGGCTGCTGTTTGGCATCATCCTGTGCGTCCGCGGGACGCTGAGGCTCTTCGTCATCGAAGAGAATGCTGTGCGCCGGCCCGTCTAGGTCGTCGAACTGACCGCTGTCCACTGCCCAGAAGAACACCCAGATCGCAACGGCCACCAGGACCACGGCAACAGGGATCAGGATATACAGAGCGGCCATCAGGACCTCCAGAGGCCGAAATCAGGGTTTCGGCTGCGATTAATGGCGTGTCGCCTTGCGCATCGGCGCCGGTGGGGCGGTCCGCTTGCGGATCAGCCGCGGCCCGCTGGATCCGGCTGGCGCGTGAGCCGCAGGGCGTTGAGTACCACCAGCAGCGAGCTGATCGACATCCCGAGCGCCGCCCATAGAGGAGTGACCCAGCCCACTGCGGCGAACGGCAGAATCAGGCCATTGTACAGACTTGCCCACGCAAGGTTTTCGATGATGATGCGTCGGCTGCGCCGGGCGATATCGAAGGCCTGCGCGAGACTGCCGAGACGATTGGACAGCAACACGGCGTCGGCGCTTGTCTTCGCCAGATCCGTTGCCGAGCCCATGGCGACGCTGATGTCGGCCGCGGCCAGCACCGGGACATCGTTGACGCCATCGCCGAGCATCAGCACGCGATGCCCTTCGGCCTGCAATGCCTGCAGCCTGGCGAGCTTCGCCGCCGGAGTCATGCCTCCTTCGGCCTGGTCAATGCCCAGGTCGCTGGCGATCTGCGCCACCATCGGCGAGCTGTCTCCGGAAAGCAGCAGTGTCCGCCAGCCGCGTCGGCGGCAGGCTTCCAGCAGAGCCGGGGCGTCGTCGCGTAGCCGGTCGTCGAGTACCAGCCAGGCCAGCGGGCCTTGCTCGTCGCCCAACAGAAGCCACTGGCCGTGTTCGCCAGGAATGGCCGGCGCGGAACCGGCGAAACCTTCGGCCACGAAGCCCGGCTGGCCGATGCGCAGGTTGCGGCCTTGAACGCTGCCCTGCAGGCCGAGGCCTGGTACCGTCTCGACGGATTCGGCAGCCAGCGGCGCGCGGCCGAAGGCGCGGGCGATCGGATGCTCGGAGCGGTTCTCCAGCGCCGCGGCCAGCGCGAGACAGCTATCGGCATCGAGCTCACCGAGCGGGTGCACGGCGCTGAGCGTGAGGCGCCCTTCGGTGAGGGTTCCGGTCTTGTCGAAAACAACGGTGTCGATCTGGTTGAGGCCTTCCAGGACATGTCCGCGGGTCAACAGCAGGCCGAGCTTATGCAGGGTGCCGGTGGCCGCCGTCAGCGCAGTGGGGGTCGCCAGCGAAAGGGCGCAGGGGCAGGTCGCGACCAGCAGCGCGAGGACGATCCAGAAGGCGCGTTGCGGGTCGATCTGCCACCAGACCAAGCCGACGATGCTGGCCACCACCAGCACCACCAGCAGAAACCATTGGGCGACGCGGTCAGCCAGTTCGGCGAGCTTGGGTTTGTCGCCCTGGGCGCGTTCCAGCAGGCGGACAATGGCGGACAGCCGGGTGTCGTCGCCCAGTGCCTGGACCTCCACGGTCAGCGGGCCTTCGACATTGAGGGTGCCGGCGGTAACCGAATCGCCGGCACCGCGTGGAAGAGGCAGGTATTCCCCCGTTAGAACCGACTCGTCGACGCTGGATTGCCCGCTGAGAATCACGCCGTCAGCCGGGATCAATCCACCGGGCTGCACCAGCACCTGGTCGCCGAGCTGCAGTTCGCTGAGCAGGATGCGGTGACTGTGACCGTCGGCATCCAGCTTCAGGCAGGAGGCCGGCAGCAGGTTGACCAGTTGCGCGGTGGCGGCCGCTGTGCGCTCGCGTGCCCTGCGCTCCAGGTATCGCCCGGCCAGCAGAAAGAGGGCGAACATGCCCACCGCATCGAAATAAAGCTCGCCCTGGCCGGTGATGGTCGACCATATGCCGGCGACATAGGCGCCGCCGATGGCCAGCGATACCGACACGTCCATGGTCAGGTGGCGGGTACGCAGATCCCGTAACGCACCCTTGAAGAAATCGGTACAGCAGTAGAAGACGATGGGCGTGGTCAGCAGCAGCGCGGTCCAGCGGAGGGTGACGAAGAAGCTCTCCGACAGGTCCAGGTTGAACTCCGGCCAGGTCGCCATGGTTGCCATCATGACCTGCATCCAGAGCAGGCCGGTGACACCCAGTTGGCGCAACGAGCGCCGGTTCTCGCTCGCCAGGCGTTCGGCCGCCTGGTCGGCCTGATACGGGTGGGCCGCGTAGCCGATGCGGCGCAGTTCGCCCAACAGCTCGCTGAGCGGTAACTGCGCATCGCTCCAGCGCACGTTCAGGCGATGATTGGACAGGTTGAGGTTGGCCTCGGCCACGCCCTTCAGGTTGCGCAGATGGCGTTCGATCAGCCAGCCGCAGGCCGCGCAGCTGATGCCTTCGATCATCAGGGACGTGCTTGCCAGCTCGCCCTGGTGCTGAACGAAAGGTTGCTGTACGTCCTTGCGGTCGTACAACGCCATTTCCTCGCTGAGCTCCTGTGGGAGCGCCTGGGGATTGATCGCCGTGTCGCTGCGGTGCAGGTAGTAGCTTTCCAGGCCGCCCTTGACGATGGCTTCGGCCACCGCCTGACAGCCCGGGCAACACAAGGCCCGCGTCTCACCCAGCACGCGGGCCTGAAAGGGGCTGCCGGGAGGAACCGGCAGCCCGCAGTGGTAGCAGGGGAGGGGCTTTGCCATCAGCAGCTCAAGGCTTCAGTTCGAGCGCGCGGCCGGTTTCAACCGTCTTTTCACCATACAGGCGCCAGTCCTGGTCGCCTTCTCGGCCGAGGAGCTCGATGAAGCGTCGGCCGGTGATCGACTCCTGCATCTGTCCCTGATAGATGCCATCGCCCTGCGGTTGCAGGACCACGCGGCGGTCACGCTCCGGCTGGGTCGGGGAGAGCAGATTCAGCACCAGTTGCTGAGGCCGGCTCGCACCGCTCAGCTGCACCTCGGCCAGACCGCGCTCGTCATTGAGGACGATACGGGCCTGCATCTCCAGACGCTCCGCCAGCTTTTCGCGCTCGAGGGACTGGTTGATTCCTTTGCCGGCATCGTAGTAGTTGTCCGCCACCAGCGTATCGGCGTTGCGGATGGCAATCGTCAGCAACGACACCCCCAACACAACCGAACTCAGCAGAATCGCGATGACAAACCAGGCCCAGAACTGGGTGTACCAACGTGTTTGTTCGTTATCGGAGCGCATGCATTACCTTTCTAGCGGATGCTTGGGCCGATGAAACGGCTGTCGGCATCGTCATTGATCGATTCGTCGTCTACCGAACGGACATGGAAGACGATCTCATTGGTGCTCGAGGGCAGCTTCTCCGGTGCGATGGACAGTTCCACCGGCACGGTCACCAGCTCACCCGCTTCGGCCCGTATCTCGCTGCGGCCCTCATAGACCAGGCCGTCGAGACCCGAGGCCTCGATCACGAAGGTCTGCTCGCGCTGAGCCTTGTTCATGACCTTGAGGGTGTACACGTTCTCGATATTGCCTTGCTCGTTCTCGCGATAGAGCACGCGATCCTTGAGCACGTCCAGCTTGACCAGCGGGCGATCATACACGGCATAGGTGAACAGCCCCATCATCGCCAGCAGCGCGACCGCGTAACCGATCAGCCGCGGACGCAGCAGATGGGTCTTCTGGCCGGACAGGTTGTGTTCGGTGGTGTAGCTGATCAGCCCGCGTGGGTAGTTCATCTTGTCCATGATCGCGTCGCACGCATCGATACAGGCCGCGCAGCCGATACATTCGATCTGCAGACCGTCGCGGATGTCGATACCGGTCGGGCAGACCTGCACGCACATGGTGCAGTCGATGCAATCACCCAGGCCCATGGCCTTGTAATCGGCGTCCTTCTTGCGCGGGCCACGCTTCTCGCCGCGGCGCGGATCGTAGGAAACGATCAGCGTGTCCTTGTCGAACATCACGCTCTGGAAGCGTGCATACGGGCACATGTAGATGCAGACCTGCTCGCGCAGATAGCCGGCGTTGCCGTAGGTGGCGAGCGTGAAGAAAGCCACCCAGAACAAGGCCCAGCCGCCAACCTGCAAGGTGAGTAGGTCAGGTACCAGTTCGCGGATGGGGGTGAAGTACCCGACAAAGGTGACCCCCGTCGCGAAGGAGACGAACAGCCAGATGCTGTGCTTGCCCAGCTTGCGGATGAATTTGCCGCCGCTCATGGGAGCCTTGTCCAGCTTCATGCGCTGGTTGCGATCACCCTCGGTGACCTTTTCGGCCCACATGAAAACCCAGGTGAACACGCTTTGTGGGCAGGTGTAGCCGCACCATACGCGGCCGGCGAACACAGTGATGAAGAACAGGCCGAAGGCGCAGATGATCAGCAGCCACGACAACAGCATGAAGTCCTGAGGCCAGAAGGTAGCCCCGAAGACATGGAATTTGCGCTCCGGAAGATCCCACCAGACAGCCTGTCGGCCGTTCCAGTTGATCCATGCGGTGCCGAAATAAAGGATGAAGAGAACCGCTCCGCCGACGCGGCGGATATTGCGAAACAGGCCGGAGAAGGCTCGGGTGTAGATTTTTTCACGCGCGGCATAGAGGTCAGCGGACGCTCCTGCCTTGGACGGAGGGGTTACATCACGAACGGGGATCTGCTCAGTCATCGAGTGCGTACCACGGCGGAAGGTGGGTGTCCCGGCCGATACGTGCCAACCGGGATCATTTTTCTGTCCAGCTGCGAATGGTACGCCCGGAGCGTTGAGGTCGGGTGTGACAGGTCGTCACTCCCGACCCCGGTCGATCACTGCTCCGGTTGCTGCGACAGGCTGTAGACGTAGGCTGCCAGCAGGTGAACCTTGTCATGGCCAAGGATCGCTTCCTGGGCAGGCATGCGGCCATTGCGACCGTAGCGCAGGGTCTGTTGGATCTGAGCGAAGCTCGAACCATACAGCCAGACGTTGTCGGTCAGGTTCGGCGCGCCCATGGCTGTAACGCCCTTGGCTTCCGGTCCATGGCAGACTACACAGTTGGCCGCGAAGATTTTTTGACCCTGCTCAATGTCGACGCTGATACCCTCTGGGGTATCACGGCCGGACAGGCTGCGAACGTAGCCAGCCACGTTGCGAATGCCTTCTTCGCCGATCACGTCCTTCCACGCCGGCATTGCAGCCTGACGGCCATGCAGGATGGTGGTCTTGATCGTCTCGGGCTCGCCGCCCCACAGCCAATCATCGTCGGTCAGGTTGGGGAAGCCATAGGCGCCCTTGGCGTCGGAGCCGTGGCAGACGGAGCAGTTGGAGGCGAACAGACGGCCACCCATCTTCAGCGCCTGCGGGTCCTTGGCCACTTCCTCTACCGGCATGGCGGCGTATTTGGCGTACAGCGGGCCGTACTGCTCGTCGGCCTTGTCCATCTCGCGCTGCCATTCCTTGACCTGAGTCCAGCCGTCCTCATAGCCCGGCAGCAGGCCTTTCCAGTTGCCCAGGCCGGGGTAGAGCGCCAGGTAGCCGAGTGCGAACACCACGGTGCCGACGAACAGCATGAACCACCAGCGCGGCAGCGGGTTGTCGTACTCCTCGATGCCGTCATAGGAGTGGCCAACGGTTTCTTCGGTGCTGTCAGGGCGTTGGCCCTTGCGAGTTGCCAGTAGCAGCCAGACCAGCGCGGCAATGGTGCCGAGGCTCAGCAGGGTGACGTACCAACTCCAAAACGAGGTCATTTATTTCTTACTCCTGGAAGCTTCTTCATCACGCTTCTTGGCGTCGGTCTCGTCGTCCGCGAAGGGCAGATTGGCGGCTTCGTCGAAGCTTTGCTTGCGTTTGCTGCTGTAGGCCCAGAGCACCACGCCAATAAAGGCGACGAATACCAGAATTGTGCCCAGGCCACGAAGAGTCCCGATTTCCATCATGCGTTACCGTTTGTTGGTGAGTGCGGTGCCGAGTACTTGCAGATAGGCCACCATGGCGTCCATCTCGGTCTTGCCACGAACGGCATCCCGGGCGCCGGCGATGTCTTCGTCGGTGTAGGGCACGCCGAGGGTGCGCAGCGCCGACATCTTCTTGGCGGTGTCCTTGCCATCGAGGGTCTTCTCGACCAGCCACGGGTAGGACGGCATCTTCGACTCGGGCACGACGTTGCGCGGGTTGTACAGGTGCGCACGGTGCCAGTCATCGGAGTAGCGGCCGCCGACACGGGCCAGGTCCGGACCGGTACGCTTGGAGCCCCACAGGAACGGATGGTCGTAGACGCTTTCGCCGGCGACGGAGTAGTGGCCGTAGCGCTCGGTTTCGGCGCGGAACGGGCGCACCATCTGCGAGTGGCAGCCCACGCAACCTTCGCGGATGTACAGGTCACGGCCTTCCAGTTGCAGCGCGGTGTACGGCTTCATGCCCTCGACCGGCTCGTTGACGGCGTCCTGGAAGAACAGCGGGACGATCTGGGTCAGACCACCGATGCTCACCGCCAGGATCATGAACAGGGTCAGCAGACCGATGTTCTTTTCAAGTATTTCGTGGTTCTTCATCTATCCGTTTCCTCAAGCGATCTGCGCGGCAGCGTCGTACTGGGCTGCTTTGGCGACACGCACGGTGCGCCAGGTGTTGTAGGCCATCAGCAGCATGCCGGCGAGGAAGAAGGCGCCGCCGAGCGCACGGACGATGAAGCCCGGGTGGCTGGCTTCCAGCGCTTCGACGAAGGAGTAGGTCAGGGTGCCGTCTTCGTTGATTGCGCGCCACATCAGGCCCTGGGTGATGCCGTTGACCCACATCGAGGCGATGTAGAGCACGGTGCCGATGGTGGCCAGCCAGAAGTGCGCATTGATCAGGCCGATGCTGTGCATCTGCTCGCGACCGAACACTTTCGGGATCAGGTGGTACATCGAACCGATGGTGATCATCGCTACCCAGCCGAGGGCGCCAGCGTGTACGTGGCCGATGGTCCAGTCGGTGTAGTGGGACAGGGCGTTGACGGTCTTGATGGCCATCATCGGACCTTCGAAGGTCGACATGCCGTAGAACGCCAGCGAAACCACCAGGAAGCGCAGGATCGGATCGGTGCGCAGCTTATGCCAGGCGCCGGAGAGGGTCATCATGCCGTTGATCATGCCACCCCAGCTCGGTGCCAGCAGGATGATCGACATCACCATGCCCAGGCTCTGCGCCCAGTCCGGCAGGGCGGTGTAGTGCAGGTGGTGCGGGCCGGCCCAGATATAAAGGGTGATCAGCGCCCAGAAGTGGACGATCGACAGGCGATAGGAATACACCGGACGCTCGGCTTGCTTCGGCACGAAGTAGTACATCATGCCCAGGAAGCCGGTGGTCAGGAAGAAGCCCACGGCGTTGTGGCCGTACCACCACTGCACCATCGCATCGGTCGCGCCCGAATAGATCGAGTAGGACTTGAACCAGCTCACCGGGATTTCCAGGTTGTTGACGATGTGCAGCATCGCCGTCACCAGGATGAAGGCACCGAAGAACCAGTTACCCACATAGATGTGCTTGGCCTTGCGCTTCATGATGGTGCCGAAGAACACGGCAATGTACGACACCCATACCAAGGTGATCAGGATGTCGATCGGCCATTCCAGTTCCGCGTATTCCTTGGAGCTGGTGAAGCCTTGCGGCAGCGTGATGACCGCCAGCACGATCACGGCTTGCCAACCCCAGAAGGTGAAGGCAGCGAGACCATCGGAGAACAGCCGCGTCTGGCAGGTGCGCTGAACCACGTAGTAGGACGTGGCGAACAGTGCGCAACCACCGAAGGCGAAGATCACCGCGTTGGTGTGCAAGGGACGCAGACGACCGAAGCTCGTCCACGGCAGGTCAAAATTGAGCGAGGGCCACACCAGCTGCGCGGCGATGAAAACACCCAGGCCCATCCCAATGATTCCCCACACCACCGTCATGATGGCGAATTGGCGAACCACCTTATAGTTATAAGCAGTCTCACTTATTGCTGTGCTCATGCAAGGCTTCCACGCTAATGGCATTTTCGAAGGCAAAAACGGCGGCAAGTATGGAGAAAGCAGGGGGGCAATGCAAACGACGCCCGGGCTCTCTTTGCTGGCCGAAACCCTGATTTAAAGCGTCTTCCGTGTGCTGTGCAGGGACGATTCGCACCAGGCCGGTGCGCGGGATTTATCGAGTTCGCCTTATGGTTCTAGGCGGGGCGGCGAATCGGAAGCAAAGCTTAAAAGTGCAGCTGCGGAGGGGGAAGGTCTTCGGTCGGCTGAGGATGCGACAGATAGTCGCAGCGCCGTGGAAGTTGCCTTGGAACAAGGCGGGAAGGGCGGTACGAGTGTACCGCCCTTTTACGACTCACTGCTTGGCGACTTGTTCCGGGTTTTTCGACAAGCTGTAAACGTAGGCAGCGAGCAGGTGCACCTTGTCGTTGCCCAGGTACTGCTGCTGAGCCGGCATCTGGCCGTTGCGGCCGTGACGGATGGTCTGCTGCAGTTGGCCCAGGCTCGAACCGTAGATCCAGCCGGAGGCATGCTGCAGGTTCGGCGCGCCCAGCGCGGCCATGCCTTCGCCACCCTGGCCGTGGCAGACGGCGCAGGTCTGCGAATAGACCTCCTTGCCTTTGCCCAGATCGGCATCGGTGCCTTCCGGCAGCGGCAGACCGGCGAGTTCGTTGCGCACGAAGGCGGCGACGTTCTTCACGCCTTCTTCGCCGATGGCCTGGCCCCAGGCCGGCATGGCAGCGATACGGCCGTTCAGAATGCTGGTCTTGATCGAGGTCGCATCACCGCCCCAGCGCCAGTGCTGGTCGGCCAGGTTTGGGAAGCCCAGGGAGCCCTTGGCGTCGGAGCCATGGCAGATGGCGCAGTAGTTGGCGAACAGGCGGGCGCCCATTTTCACAGCCTGCGGGTCCTGTGCCACCTGTTCCACCGACATGGCAGCGTACTTGGCGAAGATCGGGCCGTACTTCTCGTCGGCTTGCGAAACCTCACGCTCCCACTGCTTCTCCTGCGTCCAACCACCTTCGTAACCCGGCAGGACGCCTTTCCAGTTGCCCAGGCCCGGATAGAGCACCAGGTAGAGAATGCCGAACACCAGCGTGCCGATGAACAGCAAGAACCACCAGCGCGGCAGCGGGTTGTCGTATTCCTCGATGCCATCGAAAGAATGTCCCATCGTCTTGTCCGTGGTGCCGGCTGGCTCGCCCTTGCGGGTGGCGAAGATCAGCCAGAACAGAGCGACGATGCTGCCCAGCGTCAGCAGGGCGATGTATCCACTCCAGAAATTGCTCATGTTCTACTCCTGGACAGCCCGAGCAACTCTAGCTGTCCGCGATTGAAGTCCCTGATGGCCGCCCTCGGCGGCGCACCTTTCTTAGATGGAGAGCCGTTTTACCGCTTGTTGGTCAGAGCCGTGCCGAGTACCTGCAGGTAGGCCACCATCGCGTCCATTTCGGTCTTGCCCTTGACGGAGTCACGGGCGCCGGCGATGTCTTCGTCGGTGTAGGGCACGCCGAGGGTGCGCAGCGCCGACATCTTCTTGGCGGTGTCCTTGCCATCGAGGGTCTTCTCGACCAGCCACGGGTAGGACGGCATCTTCGACTCGGGCACGACGTTGCGCGGGTTGTACAGGTGCGCACGGTGCCAGTCATCGGAGTAGCGGCCGCCGACACGGGCCAGGTCCGGACCGGTACGCTTGGAGCCCCACAGGAACGGATGGTCGTAGACGCTTTCGCCGGCGACGGAGTAGTGGCCGTAGCGCTCGGTTTCGGCGCGGAACGGGCGCACCATCTGCGAGTGGCAGCCCACGCAGCCTTCGCGGATGTACAGGTCACGGCCTTCGAGTTGCAGCGCGGTGTAGGGCTTCATGCCCTCGACCGGCTCGTTGACGGCGTCCTGGAAGAACAGCGGGACGATCTGGGTCAGACCGCCGATGCTCACCGCCAGGATCATGAACAGGGTCAGCAGACCAACGTTCTTCTCGAGTTTTTCATGCGATTTCATTTACGTCGGCTCCTCAAGCGATCTGCGCGGCGGCGTCATACTCGGCCGGCTTGGCCGCCTGAACGGTGCGCCAAGTGTTGTAGGCCATCACCAGCATGCCGGCGAAGAAGATCGCACCACCGATCATCCGCACCACGAAACCGGGGTGGCTGGCTTCCAGCGCTTCGACGAAGGAGTAGGTCAGGGTGCCGTCGTCGTTGATCGCACGCCACATCAGGCCCTGAGCGATACCGTTGACCCACATCGAGGCGATGTAGAGCACGGTGCCGATGGTGGCCAGCCAGAAGTGGGTGTTGATCAGGCCGATGCTGTGCATCTGCTCGCGACCGAACACTTTCGGGATCAGGTGGTACAGCGCGCCGATGGACACCATGGCAACCCAGCCGAGGGCGCCGGCGTGTACGTGGCCGATGGTCCAGTCGGTGTAGTGGGACAGGGCATTGACGGTCTTGATCGCCATCATCGGGCCTTCGAAAGTGGACATGCCGTAGAACGCCAGCGAGACCACCAGGAAGCGCAGGATCGGGTCGCTACGCAGTTTGTGCCAGGCGCCCGACAGGGTCATCATGCCGTTGATCATGCCACCCCAGCTCGGTGCGAGCAGGATCAGCGACATCACCATGCCCAGGCTCTGCGCCCAGTCCGGCAGGGCGGTGTAGTGCAGGTGGTGCGGGCCGGCCCAGATGTAGACGGTGATCAGTGCCCAGAAGTGAACGATCGACAGGCGATAGGAGTACACCGGACGCTCGGCCTGCTTCGGCACGAAGTAGTACATGATCCCGAGGAAGCCGGCGGTGAGGAAGAAGCCCACGGCGTTGTGGCCGTACCACCACTGCACCATCGCGTCGGTGGCGCCGGAGTACAGCGAGTACGACTTCATCGCGGTGACCGGAATTTCCAGGTTGTTGACGATGTGCAGGATCGCCACGGTCAGGATGAAGGCACCGAAGAACCAGTTACCGACATAGATATGCTTTACCTTGCGCGTCGCCAGCGTGCCGAAGAAGACGATCGCATAGGCCACCCAGACGATGGTGATCAGGATGTCGATCGGCCACTCCAGTTCCGCGTATTCCTTGGAGCTGGTGAAGCCCAGCGGCAGGGAGATCGCGGCGAGCAGGATGACCAGCTGCCAGCCCCAGAAGGTGAACGCGGCCAGCTTAGGCGCGAACAGGGTGGTTTGGCAGGTGCGCTGAACCGAGTAGTAGGAAGTTGCGAACAGAGCACAGCCGCCGAAGGCGAAGATCACCGCGTTGGTGTGCAATGGGCGAAGACGACCGAAACTGGTCCACGGGAGGTCGAAGTTCAGAAATGGCCAGGCCAATTGTGCTGCGATGAAAACGCCGAGCCCCATCCCGACGATTCCCCACACCACCGTCATGATGGCGAATTGGCGGACCACCTTGTAACTGTAGGCGGTACTGGTTGCTGTGTTCATGTATGGGCTTCCATCCACGGGTAATGAGCAGTTTTTTCTTTCTAATAGAAAGCGGGGCAAGAATGGGGAAAGGGCAATCTGCCGGTATTGACGCGGGTCAATACACACAATGTGACAAAGGGCATCTCGTCGGCTGGAACCATCCTCGGGGCGCGGCGTCGGCCAGCCTGATTCTGGCCCACGGCGCCGGTGCGCCGATGGACAGTCCGTTCATGGAGCAAATGGCTGTGCGCCTTGCCGCGCGCGGGGTTGCGGTGTGCCGCTTCGAGTTCGCCTACATGGCGGCGCGACGCCAGGGAATGGGCAGACGCCCGCCCAGTCCGCAGGCTCAGTTGCTCGCACAATGGCGGGAAGTCCATGCGCTGGTGCGACAGCAGGCCACAGGACCGCTGGCCATCGGCGGCAAGTCCATGGGCGGGAGAATGGCGAGCCTGTTAGCCGATGAGCTGGAGGCCGAGGCACTGGTGTGCCTGGGCTATCCGTTCCATCCCGCGGGGAAGCCGGACAAGCCTCGAGTGGCCCATTTGCAAGGGCTGAGGACCCCGACGTTGATCGTGCAGGGCGAGCGCGATGCACTCGGTGATCGCGAGCGGGTGGCGCAATACCCGTTGTCGCCTGCGATCGCCCTGCATTGGCTCGCTGCGGCGGACCATGATCTGAAGCCGCTGAAGCGCTCGGGGCTGACCCACGAGCAGCATCTGGACGAAGCGGCGGACGTCATCGCCGCGTTTCTGGGCGGGCTTCAAGCCCCTGAGAAGTGGCAGCGAGCACCTTGTGACGCTCGCTGCACTACGCTCAGCGGTTGAAGCGTTCGACCAGCGCGTACTGCCCCTGCGCCGTTGCCGCGAGATCCTCGCTGAGCAGCGCCGAGCTACGGGCGTCGCCGGCGGTCTGGTCGGCGAGGCGGGCGATGGTGCTGACGTTGTGGCTGATCTCGTCGGCGACGGCGCTCTGCTCTTCGGTGGCCGAGGCGATCTGCGTGGTCATGTCGATGATATTGCCCATGGCCTCGTTGATGCCCGTCAGCGCCTGGTCGGCCTGGAGCACCTGCTCGACGCCGCGGCTGGCATGGACCCGACCGGCCTCGGTGGTCTGCACGGCGTGGCGTGCCTGCTGCTGCAGCTTTTCGATGAGCTGGTGGATCTCGCCGGTGGCCGCCCCGGTACGCTGGGCCAGCTGGCGTACCTCGTCGGCAACCACGGCGAAGCCGCGGCCGCTCTCGCCGGCGCGCGCCGCCTCGATGGCGGCGTTGAGTGCCAGCAGGTTGGTCTGATCGGCGATGCTCTTGATCACGTCGACCACGCTACCGATCGCCTCGCTGTCGCTGGCCAACTGATTGACCGCTTCGCCGGTCTTGGCCACCGAGTCGGAGAGTTGCTGGATGGCCTTGCGCGTCTCGGCGGTGACTTCCCGGCCGTGGACGGTGAGGCGGCTGGCTTCGCGGGTGGCGTCGGCTGCCAACGCAACGTTGCTGGCCACCTCCTGCGTGGTTGCGGCCATCTCGTTGATGGCCGTGGCCACCTGCTCGGTTTCCTGATGCTGCTGCACCAGGCCGTTGGCACAGTTCTGAGCCAGCGTGTCGGCCTCCTTGGCCTGACCCTGCAGCTGCACGGCGGTGTCCTGCAGGCGTGTGAGGCAGGTCTTCAGGTGGGCCTGCTGGCTGAGCATGGCCATTTCCAGCTGCGCTTCGACGCCGCGGCTATCGGTGTACATGCGCGCGATCAGCGGATCACTGGTGCTCTGCTGCGCCAGCTGCATCAGCCGGCGCAGGCCACGCTGCTGCCAGTGCAGGCCGGCAAGGCCGAGCGGAATCGACAGCAGGGCCGCAGCCATGAAGCCCACGGCATGGTCGAAGAATGCACCGAGCAGAAAGCCGATCTGGCCCACCAGAATGAACGGCAGCCACTTCATCAGTACGGGTAGCCAGACGTCGCTGCGCGGTACGCCGCTCTTGCCCGCATTCAGTCGTGCGTAGAGTGCTTCGGCGCGCTGGATCTGCTCGCGCGTCGGCTTGGTCCGCACCGATTCGTACCCGGTGACCTGCCGCTGCTGATCGAGAATCGGCGTGACGTAGGCATTGACCCAATAATGGTCACCGTTCTTGCGACGATTCTTGACCACGCCCATCCACGGCTTGCCTTGCTTGAGCGTTGTCCACATATGCTCGAACACCGCGGGAGGCACGTCCGGATGGCGCACCAGGTTGTGCGGCGCGCGGATCAGCTCGTCGCGAGCGAAGCCACTGACTTCGGCGAAGATGTCGTTGCAGTAGGTGATCTGCCCTTTCAGGTCGGTGGTCGAGATGAGGCGCTGCTGGTCGGGGAAGGCATATTCACGCTGGGATACGGGCTGGTTGTTACGCATCGACTTTTCACGCCTGGCATTGAATGTTCGGAGGAGCGCGCCTGACCTTTGATGTTCTTCTGGGTCCGGGCTGACCTATGGGTCGGCCATGGCATGGCGTTCTTGAGACGGCAAAGCTGATTCGAGGATCAACTTTGGTCGAAAGGCGACTGACGGCAGATTCGGCTTAATGGTTCTGCAATCTTTTTGCGAGAGGGTTAATGCGTGTCCGGACGTTCCGGTCGGCGGGGCGGTGGCGAAGTCAGGGACCGGACAGCGTGCATGGATGTTCAGGCGGCTGGAGATTAGACGCCAGTGGACGGCGAAACGCCGGTGCGAACGGATTCGCACCGGCGTTTTTTCTGCCTGATCAGCTCCCGATCAGCTGGCGCAATACGTAGTGCAGGATGCCGCCGGCCTTGAAGTACTGGACCTCATTCAGCGTGTCGATGCGGCTCAGCACTTGGAACGAATCGCGCGAGCCGTCCTGCCGTTCCACGTCGACGGTGAGCAGCTGGCGTGGCCTGATGTCCGCGCCGAGCCCTCGGATCGACAACTTCTCCGTGCCGTTCAGACTCAGCGACTGACGCGTCTGCTCGCCGACGAACTGCAGCGCCAGCACGCCCATGCCGATGAGGTTGGACCGGTGGATGCGCTCGAAGCTTTCGGCGATGACCGCCTTCACGCCCAGCAGGTTGGTGCCCTTGGCGGCCCAGTCACGGCTGGAGCCGGTGCCATACTCCTTGCCGGCAATCACCACCAGCGGCACGTCTTCGGCCTGATAGCGCATGGCGGCGTCGTAGATCGACAGCTTTTCACCACTCGGCTGGTAGAGCGTGTTGCCGCCTTCCTCGCCGCCGAGCATCTCGTTCTTGATGCGGATGTTGGCGAAGGTGCCGCGCATCATCACTTCGTGGTTGCCGCGGCGCGAGCCGTAGGAGTTGAAGTCTTCCGGCGCCACCCCCAGCGACTGCAGGTACAGGCCGGCCGGCGAGCTCGCCTTGATGTTGCCGGCGGGCGAGATGTGGTCGGTGGTGATGGAGTCGCCGAACACCGCCAGAACCCGGGCATTCTCGACGTCCGCCGGCGGCGCTGGTGGCTGGCCGATATCTTCGAAGTAGGGCGGGTTCTGCACGTAGCTGGAGCTGGCATTCCACTGATAAGTGTCGCCGGCGCTGACCGGAATCTTCTGCCAGTGCTCGTCACCGCTGAATACGTCGGCATAGCGGCTGCGGAACATCTCGCCGTCGATACGCGCCACGGCTTCGGCGATTTCGGCGCTGCTCGGCCAGATATCCTTCAGGTACACCGGCTGATTCTGGTCGTCGTAGCCCAGTGGCTCGCGATCCATGTTGATGCGCGTGGTGCCGGCCAGGGCGAAGGCGACCACCAGCGGTGGCGAGGCCAGCCAGTTGGCCTTGACCAGCGGGTGCACGCGGCCCTCGAAGTTGCGGTTGCCGGACAGCACCGACGATACGATCAGGTCGTTGTCGGTAATCGCCTGGCCGATGGCATCCGGCAACGGTCCGGAGTTGCCGATACAGGTGGTGCAGCCATAGCCCACCAGGTTGAAGCCGAGCTGGTCCAGATAGCGCGTCAGCCCGGCCCGCTCGAGGTAGTCGGTGACCACCTTGGAGCCCGGCGCCAGTGAGGACTTGACCCAGGGCTGACGCTTGAGCCCGCGCTCAACCGCCTTCTTGGCGACCAGGCCGGCGGCCATCAGTACATTGGGGTTCGAGGTATTGGTGCAGGAGGTGATTGCCGCGATGACCACCGCGCCGTGCTTGAGGTGGAAGTTCTCGCCCTTGACCTCCACCGAGGTGTCGGCCTGCTGCTTGCGTCCGCCGGTTTCCAGTAGCAGGTCGAAGTTGGCGCCGATATCGCCGAGCGTGACCCGGTCCTGCGGGCGCTTGGGCCCGGCGACGGACGGCTGCACCTGGGCCAGGTCCAGCTCCAGGGTAGCGGTGAACACCGGGTCCGGCGAATCGCTGTCACGCCACATGCCCTGAGCCTTGCTGTAGGCCTCGACCAGGGCAATGCGCTCCTCGTTGCGGCCGGTCAGGCGCAGGTAGTCGATGGTGATCTGGTCGACCGGGAAGAAGCCGCAAGTAGCGCCGTACTCGGGCGCCATGTTGCCGATGGTGGCACGGTCGGCCAGCGGCAGGTGATCCAGCCCCGGGCCGTAGAACTCGACGAATTTGCCGACCACGCCGTGCTTGCGCAGCATCTGCGTCACGGTCAGCACCAGGTCGGTGGCGGTGACGCCCTCGTTGAGCTTGCCGCTGAGGCGGAAACCGATCACCTCAGGAATCAGCATCGACACCGGTTGGCCGAGCATCGCCGCTTCGGCCTCGATGCCGCCGACACCCCAGCCGAGCACGCCGAGGCCATTGATCATGGTGGTGTGCGAATCGGTGCCGACCAGGGTGTCCGGGTAGGCGACGGTTTCGCCGTTCTCTTCGCGGGTCCAGACAACCTGGCCGAGGTATTCCAGGTTGACCTGGTGGCAGATGCCGGTACCCGGCGGCACCACGCTGAAGTTGTCGAAGGCCTGCTGGCCCCAGCGCAGGAACTCGTAGCGTTCGCCGTTGCGCTGCATCTCGATCTCGACGTTCTGCTCGAAAGCCTGGTCGCTGCCGAAGCGGTCGACCATCACCGAGTGGTCGATCACCAGGTCCACCGGCGACAGCGGGTTGATCTTCTGCGGATCACCGCCGGCCCTGGCCACGGCATCGCGCATGGCCGCGAGGTCGACTACTGCCGGGACGCCGGTGAAGTCCTGCATCAGCACCCGGGCGGGGCGGTACTGGATTTCCTGGTCCGAGCTGCGGGTTTGCAGCCAGCTCACCAGCGATCTGAGATCGTCACTGCGTACGGTCACGTCGTCTTCCCAGCGCAGCAGGTTCTCCAGCAGCACCTTGAGGGAGGTGGGCAGTCGGCTGATGTCGCCCAGCTGGGCGGCTGCGTCGGGAAGGCTGTAGTAGTGGTAGGTCTTGCCGGCAACCTCGAGGCTGCGGCGACATTTCAGGCTATCCAGGGAAGGCATTCCTCATCTCCTTGTGCCCACACGGTGAGGGCTGGCTGATGAACGAGCTTTGAAACTAGCCCTTGGGCAGGTGTTTCGCTACTGCACTGGACCGGGCGATGCGGGCGAGGGTTCCCGCGGTCGGCTATGATGCGCGGCTTTGGCGCAGACCCGACCGCTCACAGGAGCCGAACATGAATACATTGTTGCTGCATTGCCGCCCCGGGTTCGAAGGCGAGGTCTGTGCCGAAATCAGTGAGCACGCCGCCATCCTCGAAGTCGCCGGCTATGCCAAGGCGCGGCCTGACAGCGCCTGTGCCGAGTTCATCTGCAGCGAGCCCGGCGGCGCCGAAAGGCTGATGCGCCGGCTGCGCTTCGCCGATCTGATTTTTCCGCGGCAATGGGCACGTGGCGACTACCTGCAGCTTCCGGAAACCGATCGCATCAGCGTGTTGCTGGCGCACCTGGCGGACTACCCGGTGTGCGGCAGCCTGTGGCTGGAGGTGCTGGATACCAACGATGGCAAGGAGCTTTCCAACTTCTGCCGCAAGTTCGAGGCGCCGCTGCGCAAGGCACTGGTCAAGGCCGGGCGCCTCGACGAGCAGGGCAAGGGGCCGCGCCTTCTGCTCACGTTCAAGAGCGGTCGCGAAGTATTCGTCGGCATCGCCGAGGCGAACAACAGCGCGCTGTGGCCGATGGGCATCCCGCGCCTGAAGTTTCCGCGCCAGGCACCCAGCCGCTCGACGCTCAAGCTGGAGGAGGCCTGGCACCATTTCATCCCGCGTGAGCAGTGGGATACGCGGCTGGCGGCGGGCATGACCGGCGTCGATCTCGGCGCGGCGCCGGGCGGCTGGACCTGGCAGCTGGTCAACCGGCATATCAAGGTCAGCGCGGTGGACAACGGGCCGATGAACGCCGACCTGATGGATTCCGGGCTGGTGGAACATTTTCGCGCCGACGGCTTTACCTTCCGCCCGAAAAGGCCGGTGGACTGGATGGTCTGCGACATCGTCGAGAAGCCGGCGCGCAATGCTGCGCTGCTGGAAACCTGGATCGGCGAGGGCCTGTGCCGCGAGGCGGTGGTGAACCTCAAGTTGCCGATGAAGCAGCGCTACGCCGAGGTCAAGCGCCTGCTCGAACGTATTGCCGACGGGCTGGCCGAACGTGGCGTCAAGGCCAGTATTGGCTGCAAGCAGCTGTATCACGACCGGGAAGAGGTGACCTGTCACCTGCGCCGCCTCTGATCGTTGATCGGCAGCGGATGACCTGTTCTCCCGCTTGCGCCACAATGCACGCCTGTTTTCCGGAGCCCCCTGATGAGCCAATCAGCTGAAATGACTGTCGACGCCGTTCTCGACGCCACCGGCCTGAACTGTCCCGAGCCGGTGATGATGCTGCACAACAAGGTGCGCGACCTGGCTGGCGGGGCCATGCTCAAGGTCATCGCTACCGATCCCTCGACCCAACGCGACATTCCCAAGTTCTGCGTGTTCCTCGGCCATGATCTGGTCGAACAGCAGGCCGAGGCCGGTACCTATCTGTACTGGATTCGCAAGAAACTCGACTGACCGCGCCTTCCCGCAGGGCCGACGCTCGGCGCCGTTGCGTGTCAGAGATCGGGCGCGGCGGCTCGCGTATTCTGCCGCCGCCACATGCGGGTCAGCCAGCGCCAGGCGATCCAGCCGCCGCCGATCAGGTAGATCAGCCCCCCCGGCACCCACATGATCAGCCCGGCCAGCTGCTGATCTTCCACTGAGCGGCCTTCACCGTAGAACGACACGCTACCGAAGGTGAGCAGGGCGCCCAGCAGACCGGTGTGCATCAGCGTCAGCAGCACCGCCATCAGTGCCTGTGGAACCTGCTTCGGGTTCGCGCGCAGCACCGACCACCAGAACAGCCAGCCGGTGAACAGGAAGCATGCATGCTCGAAGGCATGCCACCAGAGGTTGTCCAGCGCCAGCACATAGAGCTTCGGTGTGTGCCAGATCCAGATCACCGCGCCATGCAGCAGCGCCAGCAGCGTGGGGTAGCGCCCGGCACGCAGGATGCCGGTCCATAGCGGCTGGGCGAGGCGGCCGGTGACCCCGCGCCATTGCGGCAGCGGTCGCGCCAGCGCCCACAGCGGGGCGATCACGATGATGAACAGCATGTGTTGAGTCATGTGCCAGGCTGTGCTGGTTTCCGCCCAGTCGTCGATGGGGCCGAACACCGAGAACACCACCAGCAGCATTGCCGCGTGAAAGCAGAGGGCTTCACGGCGCCGCGGCGCTACCTTGCGACCACCGAGCAGGTACAGCAGCCAGGCCGCTGCCACCAGCAAAGCGGTCAGCAGCAGCGGCGCGCGGTCGAGCACATGGGCGTCGAACAGGCCGTGGGCGAAAGCAGGCGTCGATACACTCAGGGCTGCCGGCAGCGCCAGCAGTCCCGGTGGTATCCGCCGTTTGGCTCGGGAGATCACAGGCATGGCGGTATCTGCAACAGCGGAATGCCGACGAACAGCGTGGCCAGGGCCGCGATGAAGTGAATCCCCGCAGCGATCTTGGTGACGAACTGCTGCCGTTCGTTCTGTTCCTCCGGTGCCCGCGACAGACGCCAGAAATAGCGCGCCATCCACAGCAGCAACGCAAGGGTCAGCAGGGTCAGGGCACCCAGGCTGCCGTTCAGCCAGTTCCATACGCCCTGGGCCGGGTCGGGCGGGCTGAGCTTGCAGATCACCGCCTGGCCGCCATACATGGCGACGAACCACAGGCTCCAGATGATCAGGCCGATCGGAATCTGGATCGGATGGTAGGGCGACGTCCGCGCATACCTCATCACGCACCTCCCCAGGTGGCCGGAAACAGCACGATGGCCGCATAGCTGACCCAGAGCACACCCAGGTTGTAGTACCAGAGCTGCTCGACCACGACGGGCTCGTATGGCGCCTTGTCGCCCACGTAACCGAGGGCTACGCGCCACGCCTGCAGACCGGTGAGCACCGCTGCCAGTGTGCAATGGATCAGGCTGTACGCGAGCATCACGAACACCACGGCATCATGTGCGGTTTCGGTAGGTGCCAGCCCCGCGCTCAGCATCAGCCACAGCAGCATCACCGACTGCGCCAGTGCCAGCAGCCCCAGCCACGCCAGCTGCGCCATCAGCCCGTGGTGCGTGCCGGCCCGCAGGCGCTTGATCAGACGGTGCAGCCAGAGCGTGCCCGCACTCAGCAGCACGGCGCTGGCGAACATCAGCCAGCCGTTGAGCTGGCTCTCCGGCACCCGCCATTGCGGCGAAACGGTCCAGAGGTAGAACCAGCCGAACAGCAGCGACAGATACAGCGCGCCGTTGGCCAACAGCGTTACGCCCATGCCCCACAGGCCCGGCCCGTCGAAGGTGCGTGAATGCAGCGGCGGCTCACCGGGCTGGGTATGGGCATCCGGCGCGGCGGCGGGGTGGGCACCGTTCTCCCACGACCAGCGCAGCAGTACTACCACTGTCGCCACGGTCGCGCCGAGGGCGACCCAGTAGAACTTGTTCAGCAGGCTGAGGCAGAGCACGGCGAGGAACACGGACGCAATGAACGGCAGCCAGCTGTTGCCCGGTAGGTGAATGATCTCGCGCACCTTGCCGGTCAGCGGGTCGCTGCCCCAGGTCTCCCGGCGGCCATGATCGATGACCGTCAGCGCGTGCTCGCCTCGGGCTACGCTGTCTGGCAGGTCCGGGTCCTTCCATAGCGGGTGGCGATCGGTTACGTCTGGCAGGCTGACGAAGTTGTAGGCGCTCGGTGGCAGGCAGGTGGCCCACTCCAGCGTATCGGCCTGCCAGGGGTTCTTCGGCGCCGGCTTGCCGAAACGGAAGTGCAGCACGATGTCCAGCAGGATGGTCGCGACGCCCACCGCCATGATGAAGCTGCCGATGGAGGACACCAGGTTGGGCATGTCCCAGCCCAGTCCCGTGTCATAGGTGTAGACCCGCCGCGGCATACCGATCAGCCCTGTCCAGTGCATGATCAGGAAGGTCACGTTGAAGCCGATGAAGAACAGCCAGAAGCCCCAACGGCCGAGCTTGGCCGAGGGCATGCGGCCAGAGAAGTGTGGCAGCCAGTAATATAGCCCGGCCATCAGCGGGAAAACCATGCCGCCCACCAGCACGTAGTGCATGTGAGCAACCACGAAGTGGGTGTCGTGCACCTGCCAGTCGAACGGCACCAGTGCCAGCATCACGCCGGTCAGCCCGCCAGCGACGAAGACGATGAGAAAGCCCACCAGCCAGAGCATTGGCACCTTGTATACCGGCTTGCCGAGCCAGAGCGTCGCCAGCCAGGCAAAGATTTGCACACCCGTGGGGATCGCCACCAGCATGCTCGCCGCCGAGAAGAACGCTGTGGCCAGCTGCGGAATGCCGACCGTGAACATGTGGTGCACCCACAGCCCGAAACTGATGAAGCCGGTGGTCAGCACGCCCAGCACCACCCAGCGGTAGCCCACCAGCGGACGCTGGCAGAACACCGGGATTAGCGTCGAGACGATTCCCGCGCCCGGCAGGAAGATGATGTACACCTCGGGGTGGCCGAACAGCCAGAACAGGTGCTGCCAGAGCACCGGGTCGCCGCCCCGGGCGACATCGAAGAATGGCATGCCGGCCGCGCGCTCCAGCTCCAGCAGAATGGAGCCGAGGATCAATGGCGGGAAGCCGACCACGATCATCATGGCCATCACCAGGATGTACCAGGCGTACAGCGGCATCTTGTGCAGCGCCATGCCGTTGGTACGGGTGCGCAGGATCGACACCACCAGCTCGACCCCCGCCGACACCGCGGAAATCTCCACGAAGGTGATGCCGAGCAGCCAGAAATCCGAGTTCACCCCCGGCGTATGCGCTGAACTGGACAGCGGCGTGTACATGAACCAGCCGGCCTTCGGCGCGATGTCGAGGAAGATGCTCGACAGCAGGATCAGCCCGCCGAACAGGTAGCAGTAATAGCCCAGCGCGGACAGTCGCGGGAATACCAGGTCGCGGGCGCCGATCATCTTCGGGATCAGGTAGACCGCCAGCCCTTCCATCATCGGCACGGCGAAGAGGAACATCATCACCGTGCCATGCATGGTGAAGACCTGGTTGTAGACGTCCGGCTCCATCAGCTCGTAGCCGGGCAGGGCGAGCTGCGTGCGGATCAGCATCGCCAGCAGGCCGCCGACGAGGAAGAAGAAGGCGCCGGTCACCAGGAAGCGAAGGCCGATGCTGGTGTGGTTGACGATGGTCAGCGCGCGCCAGCCGCGCGGGTTGCCCCACACCTCGTTGAACTGGTCGTGCAGCTGGTCAGGGTCGGTGGCGGGGGCGCCAGTGTTACGGGTCGGGGTCATGGAGCGAGCGTCTCCAGCCAGTCGGCAAGCTCGCCGAGGGTTTCTTCGGGAATGTCGTCGTGGCGGGGCATGGCAATACCGTGCTTGATGCTCTGATGATCGCTGAGCCAGCGGCGCAGGCCTTCGGCGTCGTTGGCAATCACTCCGGCACCCAGCGTCGGGCGGGTCGCCAGGTCGCTCAGATCCGGGGCGCGATTGCCGTCACTGACACCGGCGACGCGGTGGCACTGCCCGCAGCGCTCGTCGAACACCTGGCCGGCGGCGCCGCCCGGCGGCTGGTGCTCACGCCCGGTGCGGGCCTCGATCCAGGTAGCAAACGCATCGGCTTCGAGAGCTTCGACATGCAGGATCATGTGCGCGTGCTGGCTGCCGCAGAATTCCGAACACTGCCCGCGGAAGACGCCAGTCTGGGAGGCCTGCAGACGCAAGGTGTTGGTCCGCCCGGGCACCATGTCCAGTTTGCCGCCCAGTCGCGGTACCCAGAACGAATGGATGACGTCGGCACTGGTAACCTCGACGTCGACCGGGCGATCTATCGGCAGGATGAACTGATTGGCGGTCACCACGCCGCTTTCCGGGTAACGCACCTCCCACCACCATTGATGTCCGATCACCTGGACACGCAGCGGCTGTTCGCCTTCCACCGGCAGCGGCAGCATGCTGCGTCCGGTAGGGATGCCGAAGGCCAGCAGCGCGACGATGCTGACCGTGGGCAGGACGAGGCCGCCACCGATGATCCAGCGCCGGTTGATGCGCTTGGCCTCTTCGGCGCTGTGGGTGCGCGGCTGACGCAGCATGGCGTAGATCCACAGCGCGCTGACCACCACCAGCACCACCACGGAGAAGCCGAACATCGCCCACCAGACATTGGCCACATCGCGCGCCATGGGGCCGGCCGGCGACAGCGCCGATTGCGGCCCCTCGCAGCCGAGCAGCGAAGGAACTGCCAGCGCCAGCGTGGTCCATTTGAAAGGGTTGCCGCCTCGTCTCGCTGAGCGGGCGGCCTGTTTCAGTTTGGAGCCTGGGAGGGCCGGATGGCCACAGAACGCGAGTCCATCAACAGTAACGCCGCCATTGCGGGCCATCCGCTGCACCCGATGATGATCCATTTCCCGGTCGCTGCTCTGATCGGTCTGGTGCCGGCGGACCTGGCCTACCTCTGGACTCTCGACGAGTTCTGGTGGCGTGCTGCGCTCTGGCTGTCCGGCGTCGGCGCGATCGGCGGCTGGATCGCCAGCATCGCGGGTGTCATCGACCTGGTATCGGTTCAGCAGATCCGCCGCAAGGTCACCGCCTGGTGCCATGCGATCCTGGCGGTGATGATGCTGTCGTTGGCCTCGCTGAACTGGCTGCTGCGCTACCAGGGCATGGACCGCGGCGACGGCGACGCGATGTGGGGGCTGTATCTCTCGCTGCTCACGGCCGTGCTGATCTCCCTGGCCGCTTTCCTTGGCGGGCGGCTGGTCTACGAGCACGCGGTCGGTGTGGATCTGGATGGCGAGCAGGCGCCCTGAGCCGTCGCAACGACGTGCCGGAGACGGCCAGCTCGGGCAGGCGGGATGGGAATGGTCGAGGCGGGCCGGGCGATCGGTCATGCGGGGCGGTCATTCCTTGAGTCAGAAGGGTTTGGCCAGTACCAGCCACAGGGTCAGGGCAATCAGAACCGGCACCAGTACACCCAGTGCCATGCACTGGTATGTGACGCCGCGCTCCGGCTCACGTTCGATACGCAGGACCAGAACGCCACACAGCGCATGACAGAGCGCCATGGCGGTGACCACCGTGAGTTTCATGATCAGCCAGCCGGCGAGGGTGCCGTCACGCAGGAACAATGCCGTGCCGGACCCAATGGCCAGTAGCGCGGCCGGTGTGCTGATGAGGGTGAAGACCATGCGGGTGAGGTGGGCATGGTCGCGGTAGAACAGCTGCTCGCTGCGCTTGGTGCCAGCGGCGATCATCGCCGGAAGATAGAGCAGCGAGCCGCACCAGCAGAGCAGGGCGGCGAAATGCAGCAGTTTGAGCAAGGGCATGCCGGTCTCCATCCTGCCTGACGCGAATCTGAGGATGTGACAGTGGCGCTTCAGGGCAGTTCGTCGCTTTTGCCGGCGAACTGCCTTCCCGGTCGTTCGCGGGCGTCAGCTTTGTGTCTGCTGCTCTCGCGGCTCGAACAGCTGGCTGCCGCAGCGGCTGCAGAATGCTGCGTTGGGTTCGTGGGTGAGCTTGTCGCAGGTGGGGCAGTTGTGGCGCAGGCTGTCCTGGCGCATCGCATTGGCCAGCTCGGCGGTGAAGATGCCGGTCGGCACGGCGATGATCGAGTAACCAGTGATCATCACCACGGTGGCCAGCGCCTTGCCCAGCGGTGTCAGCGGGACGATGTCGCCGAATCCGACGGTGGTCAGGGTGACTACCGCCCAGTAGATGCTCATCGGAATGCTGGTGAAGCCGTTGCTCGGGCCCTCGATGACGTACATCAACGTGCCGTAGACGATGATCAGGGTGGTCACGCTGAGCAGGAAGACAATAATCTTCTGCCGACTGCCCTGCAGCGCCACCAGCAGGAAGTTGGCCTGGCTGAGATAGGGCGCGAGCTTGAGGACGCGGAATATCCGCAGCATCCGGATGACGCGCACCACCAGCAGGTACTGCGCATCCGGGAACAGCAGGGCGATGAAGGCCGGCAGCACCGAGAACAGGTCCACCATGCCGTAGAAGCTGAGGATGTACTTGCGGGGTTCGGGGTGAGTGTAGATGCGCAGCACGTACTCGACGGCGAAGATCGCCGTGAAGCCCCATTCCAGATTGGTCAGCAGCTGGCCGTGCCGCTCGTTGAACGAGGCGATGCTGTCGAGCATCACCACCACCAGGCTGGCGAAGATGATCACCAGCAGCCAGGTGTCGAAGCGCTTGCCGGCCGGGGTGTTGGTGAAAAAGATGATGGTGTAAAGGCGCTCACGCCAGCTCATCGCTTTCAGGGAGTCGTTGTCCATTGGCCGTGGTCTCTCGCATGGGTGGCAGATTTCGCGGTCGCCTGCCAAAGCGGCCCATTAAAGCATTGCCCCGGGCCGGCTGCATGCCACTCGGTGGCGTTGGCGGTACGCCATTGGTAACGTCGCTTTGCCTGAATCGTACTTAGCGCATAGTCTGAACACAGGCGCATCCCGCAGTTGGAGAGTTCCATGCCCGATTCCCAGTTGGTCGACCCATTCGGCCGGCGCATCACCTACCTGAGGTTGTCGGTAACCGACCGCTGCGATTTTCGCTGCACCTATTGCATGAGCGAGGACATGGTCTTCGCGCCCCGTGCGCAGATCCTCACGCTCGAAGAGCTCTATGCGGTGGCCGATGCCTTCATCAGCCTGGGCGTCAAACGCATCCGCGTGACGGGTGGCGAACCGCTGGTGCGCAAGGGGCTGACCGGCTTGTTGGCGCGGCTCGGTGCGCGCAACGAACTGGAAGATCTGGCCATCACCACCAACGGCTCGCAGTTGCCGAGCCTGGCTGCATCGCTGCGTGAAGCCGGCGTGAGACGGCTTAATATCAGCCTCGACTCGCTCAAACGCGAGCGTTTCGCCGAGCTGACCCGCCGTGATCGGCTCGACCAGGTGCTCGAAGGCATCGAGGCTGCGCGTAGCGCCGGCTTCAAACGCATCAAGCTCAACAGCGTAGTGCAGAAGGGTCGCAACGACGACGAGATTCTCGACCTGGTGGAGTTCGCCATCGAGCGTGGGCTGGATATCAGTTTCATCGAAGAGATGCCGCTGGGCAGCGTGTCCAGCCATCAGCGCCAGATAACCTTCTGCTCCAGCGACGAGGTACGTGAGCGCATCGAGGCACGCCATACGCTGGTGCGCAGCAGCCATGCCACAGGTGGTCCTTCGCGCTACTGGCAGGTGGCCGGCAGCGAGACGCAGGTCGGCTTCATCTCGCCGCACAGCAACAACTTCTGCGGCAGCTGCAACCGCGTGCGCGTGACAGCCGAGGGCAAGCTCGTGCTGTGCCTTGGCCATGAGGGCGCGCTGGATCTGAAAAGCCTGATGCGGCGCTATCCGGGCGACAGCGAGCGCCTGCGCAACGCCCTGGTGGATGCGTTGCAGCTCAAGCCGGAAAAGCATCACTTCCGCACCGACCAGCAGGTTCAGGTGGTGCGTTTCATGAGCATGACCGGCGGCTGAGACTGTTTCGTCTTCCATTCTCTGAATGGCGCTTCATTTCCGTGATCATCCTGTCGCCTTAGAGCATGGCGTGGCCCGCAGCTGCGTTTCTGTGCACCGACGCGCTGCGAGTCAACCGGGGTGCCGTGATAAACTTCGCGGCTTCTTGCCAGCAGCCCAATCGATGCCAGGAATCCCGATGCTCATGGCGACTCCGCTTGTTCGTTCCCCCGTCGACCGCCACGGATAGGCCGCATGCGACTGAAAAGCATCAAACTCGCCGGTTTCAAATCCTTCGTCGATCCCACTACGGTCAGCTTCCCCAGCAACATGGCGGCGGTGGTCGGCCCGAACGGTTGCGGAAAATCCAACATCATCGACGCCGTGCGCTGGGTCATGGGCGAAAGCTCGGCGAAGAACCTGCGCGGCGAGTCGATGACCGATGTCATTTTCAATGGCTCCAATACCCGCAAGCCGGTAACCCAGGCGAGCATCGAGCTGATCTTCGACAACTCCGACGGTACGCTTACCGGCGAGTACGCCGCCTTCGCCGAAATCTCCATCCGCCGTCGCGTCACCCGTGACTCGCAGAACACCTACTTTCTCAACGGGGTGAAATGTCGGCGCCGCGACATCACCGATATCTTCCTCGGCACCGGCCTCGGACCACGCAGCTATTCGATCATCGAGCAGGGCATGATCTCCAAGCTGATCGAGGCCAAGCCCGAGGATCTGCGCAACTTCATCGAGGAGGCGGCCGGCATCTCCAAGTACAAGGAGCGCCGGCGCGAAACCGAGAATCGTATCCGTCGCACCCACGAGAACCTGGCGCGCCTGACCGACTTGCGCGAAGAGCTGGAGCGTCAGCTCGAACGCCTGCATCGTCAGGCGCAGTCGGCGGAGAAGTATCAGGAGTACAAGGCCGAGGAGCGGCAGCTCAAGGCGCAGCTGTCGGCACTTCGTTGGCAGGCCTTGAACGAGCAGGTGGGCCAGCGCGAGCAGGTCATCGGTGATCAGGAGGTCGCCTTCGAAGCGCTGGTGGCCGAACAGCGCAGCGCCGATGCGAGCATCGAGCGCCTGCGGGACGGACACCATGAGCTGTCCGAACGGTTCAATCAGGTGCAGGGTCGCTTCTATTCGGTCGGCGGCGACATCGCGCGCGTCGAGCAGAGCATCCAGCATGGGCAGCAGCGCCTGCGACAGTTGCAGGACGATCTGCGTGAGGCAGAACAGGCGCGCCTTGAGACCGAGTCGCACCTGGGCCACGACCGCACGCTGCTGGCCACGCTCGGCGAGGAGCTGGCGATGCTCGAGCCGGAACAGGAGCTGTCCGGCGCCGCTGCCGAAGAGTCCGCCGCCCAGCTGGAAGAAGCCGAAGCCGCCATGCAGGGCTGGCAGGAACAATGGGAGCGCTTCAACCAGCACAGCGCCGAGCCGCGTCGCGCCGCGGAAGTGCAGCAATCGCGCATCCAGCAGCTGGAGCAGAGCCTGGAACGCCTGGCCGAGCGTCAACGCCGGCTGGATGACGAGCGCGCGCTGCTGGCGGCCGACCCCGAGGACAGGGCGATGCTCGAGCTCGACGAGCAACTGGCGGCCAGCGAGCTGGATCTCGAGGCGCTCGCCGCGGTGGCCGAGGAGCTCAACGAGCGCCTGGAGCAGCTGCGCGATGAGCTGCAGCAGGCGACTCGGGCTCAGCAGCAGGCGCAAGGCGAGCTGCAGCGACTCAATGGTCGGATCGCGTCCCTCGAAGCCTTGCAGCAGGCGGCGATGGAGCCGGGCAAGGGGGTCGCCGAGTGGTTGCGCGAAGAGGGGTTGGAACAGCGCCCACGCCTGGCAGATGGGCTACGGGTCGAGCCGGGCTGGGAGCTGGCGGTGGAAACCGTGCTGGGCGCAGATCTACAAGCGGTGCTGCTGGACGATTTCGCCGAGGTCGAGCTTGCAGGCTTCCAACAGGGCGCATTGAATCTGGTCAGCGCGCCGCGCGGCGGTGACCGCCGCCCGGGCAGCCTGCTGGAGCGGGTCGAGTCGGCGCTTGATCTTTCGCCATGGCTGGGCCACGTGCGACCGGTCGAGTCGCTGGAACGCGCATTGGCCGAGCGCCCGTCGCTGGCGGAGGGCGAGAGTCTGGTCAGCCGGGATGGCTATTGGGTCGGCCGGCATTTTCTGCGGGTGCGTCGCGCCAGCGAGGCGGAATCCGGCGTGTTGGCGCGTGGGCAGGAACTGCAGCGTCTGCTGGCCGAGCGTGATGAACGCGAAGCGAGCCTGGCGGCGATGGAGGATCGCATCGCCGCGTTGAGCGGCGAACAGTCCCGACTCGAAGGTGAGCGCGAGCTGCAACGTCGTCAGCAACAGGAAGAAGCACGCAAGCACAGTGACCTCAAGGCCAGGCTGTCGGCCGGTCAGGCGCGGCTGGAACAGCTAGCACTGCGTCGTCGTCGGCTGGACGAGGAGCTTGCCGAGCAGCAGGAACAGCGCGAGATCGAGACCGAACAGCTGGGTGAAGCGCGCCTGCAGTTGCAGGAAGCGCTGGAGACAATGGCGCAAGACACCGAGCAGCGCGAAACCCTGCTGGCCAGCCGCGATGGCATCCGCGAGCGCCTCGATCGTATCCGCCAGGACGCCCGGCAGCACAAGGATCATGCCCATCAGCTGGCACTGCGGGTCGGGTCGCTCAGGGCGCAGCACGAGTCGACGCGTCAAGCCCTGGAGCGGCTGGAGCAGCAGTTCGAGCGCGCCGTCGAGCGCCGCGAGCAGCTGACGCTGAACCTGGAGGAGGGCGAGGCGCCGCTGGAAGAACTGCGGATGAAGCTCGAAGAGCTGCTGGAGCGCCGCATGGGCGTCGAGGACGAGCTCAAGCACGCGCGACTGGCCCTGGAAGACGCCGACCGCGAGTTGCGTGATGCCGAGAAACGGCGCACGCAGGCCGAGCAGCAGGCACAGCTCCTGCGTGGGCAGCTGGAGCAGCAACGGCTGGATTGGCAAGGGCTGAGCGTCCGGCGCAAGGCGTTGCAGGACCAGCTGCAGGAGGACGGCTACGACCTGCACGGCGTGCTCGGCACACTCCCTGCCGATGCGAGCGAGCCGAGCTGGGAAGCGGAGCTGGAGCGGCTGAGCCAGCGCATTCAGCGTCTGGGGCCGATCAACCTGGCGGCGATCGACGAGTATCAGCAGCAGTCGGAACGCAAGCGCTATCTCGACGCACAGAACGATGATCTGGTCGAGGCGCTGGACACACTGGAAAACGTCATCCGCAAGATCGACCGGGAAACGCGCAACCGCTTCAAGGAAACCTTCGACCAGATCAACAGCGGTTTGCAGGCGCTCTTTCCGAAAGTCTTCGGCGGCGGTAACGCTTATCTGGAACTTACCGGGGAAGATTTACTCGATACCGGGGTGGCCATCATGGCGCGCCCGCCCGGAAAGAAGAACAGCACCATCCATCTACTGTCCGGCGGCGAGAAAGCACTGACTGCGCTGGCGCTGGTATTTGCGATCTTCCAGCTCAATCCGGCGCCGTTCTGCATGCTCGACGAAGTTGATGCGCCATTGGATGACGCCAACGTCGGTCGCTATGCGCGGTTGGTTAAGGAGATGTCGGAGAAAGTTCAGTTCATCTATATCACCCATAACAAGATCGCCATGGAAATGGCTGATCAACTGATGGGTGTGACCATGCATGAGCCAGGCTGCTCGCGGCTGGTGGCGGTGGACGTCGAGCAGGCCGTTGCGCTTGCCGAAACCTAGGATTAAGCCGCTTGTTTGAGCGTTTTTGATACAAGGAAGGGCACAAAAAGAGAACTACCGCACGGTGCAAATCTACCGTTCGTCGTGCTAGCTTAGAGCACAATTTTTACGATGCGCTAAAAGCAGTTCCGGCTTGTTGCGTCTTTATCATCGAATTCAGAGGTTAAAGCATTAATGGATATCGGTCTGCGCGAGTGGCTGATCGTCATCGGCATCATTGTCATTGCCGGCATTCTGTTCGACGGCTGGCGTCGCATGCGTGGTGGCAAGGGCAAGCTCAAGTTCAAGCTGGACCGCAGTCTTTCCAACCTGCCCGACGTCGACGACTCCCCCGAGCTGCTCGGGCCGGCGCGTGTCGTGAATCGTGAGCATGAGCCCTCGCTGTCCGAGAATGATCTCCCACCGGTAACTGCGCGCGAATCCAGCAAAAAGCGCCGCCAGGACGAGCCCTACCAGGGCGATCTGCAGCTCAGCACCGAAGAGCCGGTCCCGACGTTGCTCGACCCCGTGGTCGGAGACGATGACGATGTGCAGGAGCGGCCGCAGAAGGAGCAGGCGCCGGTGGAAGAGGTGCTGGTCATCAACGTCATTTCCCGCGACCCGCACGGCTTCCGCGGCCCGGCTCTGCTGCAGAACATTCTGGAAAGCGGTTTGCGATTCGGCGAGATGGATATCTTCCACCGCCATGAAAGCATGGCCGGCAACGGCGAGGTGCTGTTCTCCATGGCCAATGCGGTCAAGCCCGGCACCTTCGACCTGGACGACATCGATCACTTCACCACCCCGGCCGTGAGCTTCTTCCTCGGTCTGCCCGGCCCGCGCCATCCGAAGCAGGCCTTTGATGTCATGGTCGCTGCCGCGCGCAAGCTCTCCCAGGAGCTTAATGGCGAACTGAAGGACGACCAGCGCAGCGTGCTGACCGCCCAGACCATCGAGCATTACCGTCAGCGCATCGTAGAATTCGAACGCCGACAGATGACCATCAAGCAGCGCTGATACTCTACCGAACCGGGCCTTGTGCCCGGTTTTGCGTTTTGTGGCTCCCTTTTTCCGCGCTCTGCAGAGCGCTGTAGGCTGGAGTTCAGCGATTGGTAGGCGTCCAGAACTCCGATCATTCAGGTCAAAGACCGCCTTCCCGCAGCGCTGCTCTGATGCAGCCGATACCCGCCGACCTGCCGTCGCCTTCGCGTTCGGCTAGAATCCGACGCCTTTCCTATCAACCAAGGCGTGCTGATGCGGTCTGAATCAGCACAGCCCCAGTCACGGCTTCGTCCTATGCCTTCTGCCCAAACCGCCGCCGAGCGTATTGCCGAACTACGCAGCGAAATCGACGCCCACAACTACCGCTACTACGTGCTCGACGAACCCAGCGTTCCCGATGCGGAGTACGACCGCCTGTTCAATGAACTCAAGGCGCTCGAGGCGGAGCACCCGGAGCTGGTGACACCCGAGTCACCAACTCAGCGGGTCGGCGGTGCGGCGCTGGCGGCGTTCGGTCAGGTACGCCATGAAGTGCCTATGCTGAGCCTGGGTAATGCCTTCGAGGAGCAGGACCTGCTCGATTTCGACCGCCGCGTGCGCGAAGGCCTGGATCTGCCAGCAGGCGACCTGTTCGGAGATGGCGCTGCTGTCGAATACAGCTGCGAACCCAAGCTCGACGGTCTGGCGGTCAGTCTGCTCTACGAGAACGGCCATCTGGTGCGCGGTGCTACCCGCGGCGATGGCAGCACTGGCGAGGATATCAGCGCCAATGTGCGCACCGTTCGCAACATCCCACTCAAGCTGCATGGCAGCGGCTGGCCGGCGGTGCTCGAGGTGCGCGGCGAAATCTACATGCCCAAGGCCGGCTTCGAAGCGCTCAATGCGCGACAGCTGGAAAGCGGCGGTAAACCCTTCGCCAATCCCCGTAATGCCGCAGCCGGCAGCCTGCGCCAGCTGGATTCGAAGATCACGGCCAGCCGGCCGCTGGAACTGTGCGCTTACGGTGTTGGACGCAGTGATGGTGAGCTGCCGAATACGCACATCGGAATTCTCGAAGCGCTGAAAGGCTGGGGTCTGCCCATCAGTCGCGAACTGAAGCTGGCCAAGGGCGTTGCCGAATGCCGCGCCTATTACGACGCCATCGGTGCAAAGCGCGACGCGCTGCCTTACGAAATCGACGGCGTGGTGTTCAAGGTCAATGCCGTCGAGCAGCAGCGCGAACTGGGCTTCCGTGCACGCGAACCGCGCTGGGCCATCGCCCACAAGTTTCCCGCGCGGGAAGAGATCACCGAGCTGCTCGACGTGGAGTTCCAGGTTGGCCGTACTGGCGCCATCACCCCGGTCGCCCGGCTCAAGCCCGTGCAGGTTGCAGGCGTCACGGTGTCCAACGCAACCCTGCACAACATGGACGAAGTTGCACGTCTGGGCGTGATGATCGGCGATACGGTAATCGTGCGCCGCGCCGGTGACGTCATTCCGCAAATCCTCGGCGTGATCGCCGAGCGTCGCCCCACCGATGCCCGCGCTGTGCATGTGCCAGAGCAATGCCCGGTGTGCGGTTCTGCCGTGGAGCGCACCCAACTGATCAAGCGCAGCAAGGGGCGTGAATCGGTCAGCGAGGGCTCGATCTACCGCTGTGTGGGGCGCCTGGCCTGTCAGGCGCAGCTGAAGCAGGCGATCATTCATTTCGTTTCGCGCCGCGCCATGGATATCGATGGGCTGGGCGACAAGATCGTCGAGCAGTTGGTCGACAAGGGGCTGGTCCGTTCTCCGGCGGATCTCTACTGCCTTACCCACGAGCAGATCATTGAGCTTGAGGGTTTCGCCGAGGTATCCACGCGTAACCTGCTCCACGCCATCGATGCCAGTCGCAAGCCGAGTCTCGCGCGGTTCGTTTATGCGCTTGGCATCCCAGACGTCGGTGAGGAAACCGCCAAATTGCTGGCACGTGCACTGGGTTCCCTGGACCGAATCGGCCGGGCACTGCCGGACGTGCTCGTCTACCTGCCCGACGTGGGGCTGGAAGTTGCCCACGAAATCCACAGCTTCTTCGAGGACGAACACAATCGCACGGTTATCGCGCTGCTGCGTGAGCGTGGCGTCGAGCCGCAGGAGGAGGGCGACGTGCATCCGGAATTCGCAGCCTGCGCGACACTGCCCGATCTGCTCGACCGGCTCAACATTCCTCATATCGCCCGCACCGGTGCCCAGCGCCTGGCAGAGCGTTTCGGCTCGCTCGGGGCAATCATCGCCGCCGACTGGCTCGACCTACGTCAGGTAGAGCGCCTCACCGAAAAGGCCGCACGTTCCCTGCGCGACTACTTCGACAAACCCGAGAACGCCGAGCGCGCCCGTTTGATCGAAGCCCAGCTGCGGGAGTTCGGCATGCACTGGGAAAGCGAGCGGAAAGCCGCCGAAGGCCTGCCGCTGGCCGGCCAGACGTGGGTGCTGACCGGCACGCTGGAAACCATGAGCCGTGATGAGGGCAAGACGCGGCTGGAGGCGCTGGGGGCAAAGGTCGCAGGGTCGGTGTCCGCCAAAACCAACTGCGTAGTAGCGGGCCCAGGCGCGGGCTCGAAGCTCACCAAAGCCAACGAACTCGGCGTGGCGGTGCTCGATGAAGCGCAATTCCTCAAGCGCCTCGCTCAGCTTGGTTCGGTAAACACATAGCGCATCAGCAACGGTTCACCCCTGCGAGCCTCTCCGTCAATCCCGCTCCCGATTCTTTCACCAAACCCCGTGGGAGCGGCCCTGGCCGCAGAAGCGCTTTTCCAAAGTCCAACAGCACACAGCGATCTTCCTTCGTCACCACCTTGGGAACCAGCTTCAGCCATCCCCCCTAAAGTTTTCCCCCCTGCGCCCGAAAAGCTGGTCAAGCAAGTCCGCAGTATGGATGCGCTGGCGTAGCGTTGGAGCGGTACCGGGCTCATGAAAAAGTTCGAATCTGCCCTAAAGCCAACCCAAACGGCGCCGATAAGCTAATCGAATGCGAACTCAATGGGTGCCTGGGCACAAGCCGGCCCGGAGTCGCAAGCTCAGGCAACCAAAGTAACTAGCGCCCTTGGAGGCAAACACCATGGCTCTTACCGTCAATACCAACATTCCGTCGCTGAACACCCAGCGCAACATCAACAATACGTCCAACGCGCTGAATACCTCCATGCAGCGCCTGTCTACTGGTAGCCGCATCAACAGCGCGAAGGATGATGCTGCCGGTCTGCAGATCTCCAACCGCCTGAGCAACCAGATCAGCGGCCTGAACGTTGCTGTGCGTAACGCTAACGACGGTATCTCCCTCGCCCAGACCGCCGAAGGCGCACTTCAGCAGTCCACCAACATCCTGCAGCGTATGCGTGACCTGTCCATCCAGTCCGCCAACGGCTCGAACAGCGACGCTGACCGTTCGGCGCTGCAAAAGGAAGTGTCTGCACTGCAGAACGAACTGACCCGCATCGCCGAAACCACCACTTTCGGTGGCCGCAAGTTGATGGACGGCTCTTTCGGTACCTCAAGCTTCCAAGTGGGCTCGAACGCCTACGAAACCATCGACGTTACCGTCAAGAGCGCCTCGGCCAGTGACATCGGCTCCTACCAGGTTGGCAGTGATAGTGCAGCAGGCACCCCGACTGTTAGCGGTAGTGTTGTTGCGGATCCAGCTGCTGCGTTCACTGCTGGCGATTTGACCGTTGTGGGTAATGGCCAAACCAAAACCATCGCCGTCGCGGCTGGCGACAGTGCTAAAAGCTTGGCAGCCAAATTTGATGGTGCTATCTCGGGTCTGACTGCTACTGCGCGAACTGTGTTCAAAGTGGAGGTCACTCAGCCGGCAGCAGGTGATACCGCCAACTTCACTATGACTGTCGGTAGCGGTGCTGACGCCAAGACCGTCGATTTTGTCGGCGTGACATCAAATACCGATCTCGCTGAGCAGATTAACTCCAACTCCGCCAAGCTAGGCCTGAAGGCAAATCTGGATAAAGATGGAGTTCTAACAGTCGAATCCAGCACTGGTGAGAACGTCTCGTTTGGCACGATCACGGGCGACGTGACCATGACCGCATCGGTACAGGACGCCAAAGGCGAGTACGCAACTGCTGCAGCTGTTGGCACAGCCAACGAGACCATTGTTGGGTACATCCAGCTAAACTCACCCACATCGTTCTCCGTGGCAACGCCAGCAGCCTCCACGGCCGTTGCCGCCGAGTTGTTCGGTGCTGCTAACGCTGAAAAAAGCTCGGTTGCGAAGGTTGACATCTCCACGGCAGATGGTGCGCAGCGTGCACTGGCGGTGATTGACAACGCTCTGGCGGGTATCGACTCCCAGCGAGCTGACCTCGGTGCGGTGCAGAACCGTTTCGATAACACCATCAACAACCTGCAGAACATCTCGGAAAATGCCGCGGCAGCACGCAGCCGTATCATGGACACCGATTACGCTGCAGAAACAGCCAACCTGTCCAAGAACCAAGTGCTGCAACAGGCTGGCACTGCGATCTTGGCTCAGGCAAAGCAGTTGCCGCAATCGGTCCTCTCGCTGCTCCAGTAAGTTAGAGCATCGGTTGATGTATGGAGGAAGGGGAAAGCCCCTTCCTCCTTTTTGCGTTGCGAGGTAACGAGCAATGGAAACTATTAATTCAGCTGCTCCCGCTACGCCTATCAATATGGCGAAGCGTGATACTCAAATCGGCACTGGTCTGCAAAGCCTGTCCGGCCCGACGGCTATCGGTACAGCATCAGCCGAACTGGCGCCTACCTCTATTGTAGAGGCGCGCTCCGCTGCGGAAGCTTTCAAGTCATTTGTACAAGACATTCAGCGTAACCTCGACTTCAGCGTGGACGACTCCACCGGTCAGGTCGTCGTCAAAGTCATCGATGGCGACTCCGGAAAGCTGGTTCGCCAGATTCCATCTGAAGAGTTGTTGCGTTTGTCCGAGCGACTCGATGACATGCGCAGCTTGCTGTTCAAAGCTGAAGCTTGAAACGGCACGCTTATTGATTGTGCATAGGCAAAGAGTTGAAACACGCTGCATTTGCCATTTAGTTGACGGGGTGAGGTATGGCTGGAATCACCGGTATCGGTTCCGGGATGGACATCAAGGGCATGGTCGAGGCAATAGTTTCTGCTGAGCAGGCACCCAAGGCCGGCCAGCTTAAGAAGCTCGAATCCAAGACCACTACGCAGTTGACGTCGCTGGGGCAGCTGAAAAGCGCTATCAGTAAATTCCAAACGGCGTTAAGTGCGCTGAACAGCCCTTCATCCTTCCTCGCGCGAGCCGCCAATTCCTCCGATACCAAGGTGTTGACTGTTAGCGCCAGCCAGAGTGCTCAGGCAGGTAGCTACAAAGTCAATGTCCAGCAGCTGGCCAGCGGCAGCAAGGTTGCATTGTCCGCCATGGCTAGTGACGCCAAACTTAATACAGGCTCCGTAACCATCAAAGTTGGTGATGGAGCGCCATTGAATATTGCTGTGAATGCGTCGAATAACTCCCTGGCGGGCATTCGCGACGCGGTCAATGAGGCAGGTAAGAACCAGGGACTAAGTGCAACCATCGTTACTGACGATAAGGGCGCGCGCTTGGTACTCAGCAGCAGCAAGGCTGGTGACGGTAACGATATCACTGTGACCGTGGACGAAACTGGCGTTGAAGCGGGCCGCGTTTCGTTGAATGAACTGGCTTACAACGGTCCAGCGACCCAGCCTACCTTGGGAGACTTTGCCAGCGCCGAAGATCCCGAAACTGCCTTCTCTGACGCAATGGCTGCGTACGCGAAGGGCGCTCAGACACTGGCCATCGCGCAAAGTGCGAAGCTGACTATCGATGGGTTGGCAGTTACCCGTGACAGCAATAGCATCAGCGATGTGGTTGGGGGGCTCAGCTTCGAACTCAAGGGCACGGGCTCCAGCGATCTGCTGGTCACCAAAGATGAGGCTGGAGTAGAGACTAACGTCAAGAACTTCGTTGACGCCTATAACGCCCTGATGGGCTTCATCAATACCGAAACCAAAGTTACCACTGTCAACGATAGCTCTGCCCCGGTTACGGGCGCTCTGGTTGGCGATGCCTCAGTTCGTGCTCTGGTCAATTCCATCCGCTCCGAACTGGTTTCCCCTCAGGGGCTGGGCACTGTTCGCGCGCTTGCGGATATGGGCATCACGACCAAGAAAGACGGCACGTTGGAGATGAATAGCGACAAGGTCAAAAAAGCGATCAGTGAGGATTTCGAAGGAGTTGCTGCCTATTTTACGGGCGACACCGGCTTGGCAGGTCGGCTCGGGGATCGCTTGAAACCTTATACCGACGGTGGTGGCATTCTCGCTTCTCGAACCGATGCGTTGCAAAAAACCATCGAGAAGGTTGATAAGCAGAAAGTCGATCTCACCACTCGGATGAAGGCACTGGAGGACCGGCTATACAAGCAGTACAACGCGATGGATAGCTTGGTTTCACAGCTGATGAAAACCAGTGACAGCCTGACGCAGCTGTTCGACAGCATGCCGGGCTTCGTTACTCAGAAGAAGTGAATCGTTCGCTACCAGCAGGGCTAGTTGTCCGGAAACCCAACCTTCTGCTCGTTTTGGCTAAAGGTGCGAAGCGCTTTGCCGATATCTGTTTCAGTATCGTTGAACACGCTTTGGAGTTCCCAATGAACGCTATGTTGGCCATGAAACAGTATCAGCGGGTTGGAGTGCAGGCTCAGGTCACCGAGGCGAGCCCGCATCGCTTGATCCAAATGCTGATGCAGGGCGGCTTGGACCGCATCTATCAGGCCAAGGGTGCGATTGAGTTCGGTCGGATTGCCGAGAAGGGTGAGCTGATCGGTAAAAGCATTGCGATCATCGGTGGTCTGCGCGAAGCCCTTGATCATGAGGTTGGTGGCGAGCTTTCAGCTAACCTGGATCGGCTCTATGAGTACATGATCAGGCGCCTCACCGACGCTAATCGCAACAACGACGCCGATGCGCTTGCAGAGGTGGCGGGCTTGCTGCAAGAGGTCAAAATTGGCTGGGATGGAATCGCCCAGTACGGCTAAGACCCGGCCTGAGGTTCAGCTACTGGGTTAAATGTCGGAACCATTATGAAATTGCTTATCGAATCACTTGAGTCGCTTCAGGCCAGCTTGCGTGATGCGCTTTCTCGTCAGGATTGGCCGGCCGTAAGCGCCCTCGATCCTCAGTGCCGTGCGCTGGTTGCAGAGATCGTGGCCCTTGAGCGTTGGGATGATTCAAGCCTGCGTGAGCATGTGGGTGTCCTGTCCACTTTGTATGCCGAGTTGCAGCAGGCTGCACGCGCGGAGCGTGAGCGTGTCGCCAGTGAGCTGGTCCGCCTCAATCAGTCAAAACAGGTTGATAGGGCTTACAAAACGTTCGGTTGATCTGCCTTCTCGGTATAGGATGTGGTGGAGAGCGGTGATGCTTTCCACCTGCGTCCGCGATCTTTGCTCAGCGATACTCGCAAAGATAAGCCGTATCCACCTTGACCCTTAGCTGAAACTTGCTGTTCGCCGGCACGGTGAACTGGCTGCCGCTTGCGAAGGTTTCCCAGGCACCGGCACCCGGCAGTTTCACGTCCAGGCTGCCTGCTACTACGTGCATAACTTCCAGTTGCGCAGTGCCGAACTCATATTCGCCCGGGGCCATCACACCGATGGTGGCCGGGCCTTCCGTCATTTCGAACGCGATGGATTTGACGGTGCCGTCGAAGTATTCGTTGACCTTGAACATTTGGTTTCCTTTGCGGGTTGGAAAGAGGGGCGCCAGTATGCCCAAGCGTCAGGGTTGGCGTCACCTGGCAGTGCTAGCTACGAAAGATGAAGTAGACGGCGCCGACCAGGCACAATCCTGCCCATAGATAATCGAGCTTCAAGGGCTGCTGCATGTACAGCACGCTGAAGGGAACGAACACCATGAGGGTGATCACTTCCTGCATGATCTTCAGCTGTCCAACTGAGAGTTCCGTATAGCCGATGCGGTTTGCCGGCACCATCAGCATGTACTCGAAGAAGGCGATGCCCCAGCTGATCAGGGCGGCAACGAGCCAGGGCTTGCCGTTCAGGCTCTTCAGGTGGCCATACCAGGCGAAGGTCATGAACAGATTGGAGCAGCAGAGCAGGGCGGCGGTTTGCAACCAAATAGGCATGATGGGGTGGGGCTCGAAATATTGACGCGCTAGCGTATTTCCAGGCGGTGCCGCGTGCAATGGCCATCTGGTGCGCACGCTTCTGTCGGATTATCATCGCGCGCGTTTTTTTCACTGAGTGGCGGTTTTATGGATTGTCGCCCCGGTTGTGGTGCCTGCTGCATAGCACCTTCCATCAGTTCTCCTATACCCGGCATGCCGTACGGTAAGCGTGCGGGGGAGCGGTGCGTGCAGTTGACCGCTGATTTTCTTTGTTCGCTGTTTGGAGACCCGCGGCGGCCAGTTGTCTGTTCTGCCTTCGCGGCCGATCCTGTCTGCTGCGGCAATGACAGGGAGGAGGCGGTTCGTCTGTTGGGCTGGCTTGAGCAGGCAACAGCGTAGCGGTATGGCAGTTACGGCTCTCGTTGCTTGTAACGGCTCTCGCTCGCGCCTACACGTCTGGTGGGGGTGATAAACAAAAAAGGCTGCCCAAGGGCAGCCTTTTTTGCGCGAGCTTGTCGCTTAACGCGGCAGATCGCGCTTGGCGTGGCCGGTGTACAGCTGACGCGGACGACCAATCTTCTGGCCGGATGCGATCATTTCTTTCCAGTGAGAGATCCAGCCGACAGTACGCGCCAGGGCGAAGATGACGGTGAACATGCTGGTCGGAATGCCGATGGCCTTGAGGATGATGCCCGAGTAGAAGTCCACGTTCGGGTACAGGTTGCGCTCAGCGAAGTAAGGATCGTTGAGGGCAATCTCTTCCAGCTTCATGGCCAGATCCAATTGCGGGTCATTGATGCCCAGCTCGCCCAGAACCTCGTCGCAGGTCTGCTTCATGACCTTGGCGCGCGGGTCGAAGTTCTTGTAGACGCGATGTCCGAAGCCCATCAGCTTGAACGGATCGTTCTTGTCCTTGGCCTTGGCCAGGAACTTCTCGACGTTCGATACGTCACCAATCTCGTCCAGCATGGTCAGTACGGCTTCGTTCGCACCGCCGTGAGCCGGTCCCCACAGGGCGGCGATACCGGCCGCGATGCAGGCAAACGGGTTGGCGCCGGTGGAGCCTGCCAGACGCACGGTGGAGGTGGAGGCGTTCTGCTCATGGTCGGCGTGCAGGATGAAGATGCGATCCATTGCCTTGGCCAACACCGGGCTGATCGGTTTGATCTCGCACGGGGTGTTGAACATCATGTGCAGGAAGTTTTCCGAGTAGCTCAGGTCGTTGCGCGGGTACATCAGCGGCTGACCGATCGAGTACTTGTAAACCATTGCGGCGATGGTTGGCATCTTGGCGACCAGGCGCACCGCGGAAATCTCGCGGTGGTGCGGGTCGTTGATGTCCAGCGAATCGTGGTAGAAGGCCGAAAGCGCGCCGACAACGCCACACATGATAGCCATGGGGTGGGCGTCACGACGGAAACCATTGAGGAAGGACTTCAGCTGCTCGTGAACCATGGTGTGGTTCTTCACGGTGCTGACGAACTGTGCCTTCTGTTCGGCGGTCGGCAGTTCCCCGTTCAGCAGGAGATAGCAGGTTTCCAGATAGTCGGATTTCTCTGCCAGCTGCTCGATCGGATAGCCGCGATGCAGCAGGATGCCCTTGTCGCCATCTATGTAGGTGATCTTGGACTCGCAAGAGGCGGTCGACATGAAGCCGGGATCGAAGGTGAAGTGACCCGTGGAGGTCAGGCTTCGTACGTCAATTACATCAGGCCCTACGGTACCGGTTAAAACGGGCAGTTCGACGGGGGCAGCGCCCTCGATGATCAACTGCGCTTTCTTGTCAGCCATGTATGGCCTCCTGTTTTGTGCTTGGAATCATCATGGCCCCCCACGCAGGGCCCGCATCACTATAGTGTGATAAACCGCAAAGTCAATTTGCGCGAACCCATGCCGTAGAGGGCTCTGCAGGGGGATGCGTACAGCTTGGGTGCACTGTTTACGGCATTTATATAGAGGTCGCTATCAGCCTTTAGTGGCACTTCACCACATTGTCATTAGTGACCTAACTGTTTATACTCGGAAACCGACCGGCAGGGGCCTTACAGGCAGTATTCTGTAGGTTGTCACTCGTGGGTAGCGGGTACTGCTGCGTACTCTTCCCAACAACTTTGCCCTGCGCTCTGGGGCTCTCAAGTGTGAAAAAAAGCCGTGAAAAGCCAACGACCTGTAAACCTAGATCTTAGGACAATAAAACTCCCCATCACTGCTTACACGTCGATTCTCCACCGTGTATCCGGTGTCATCCTGTTCGTCGGTATCGCCTTGCTGCTGCTCGCGCTCGATACCTCGCTGTCTTCTCCGGAAGGCTTCGAGGAGGTCCGTGCGTACCTGGGTAGCCCTCTGGCAAAGCTGGTGAGCTGGGCGTTGCTGTCCGCACTGCTGTACCACCTTGTGGCGGGTGTTCGTCACCTGATCATGGATTCTGGCCATGGTGAGACGCTGGAAGGCGGCAAGCTGGGCTCGAAAATCGTAATCGCCGTATCGGCGGTGCTGATCGTTCTGGCGGGAGTGTGGATATGGTAACCAATGTCACCAACTTTTCGCGCTCGGGTCTGTACGACTGGATGGCGCAGCGCGTTTCTGCAGTGGTTCTTGCGGCTTATTTTCTGTTCCTGCTTGGGTACCTGATTGTGAACCCAGGACTGGAGTACACCCAGTGGCACGCGCTGTTCTCGGCCAACTGGATGCGCATCTTCAGTCTGCTGGCTCTGGTCGCCCTGAGTGTGCACGCGTGGGTAGGCATGTGGACGATCTCCACCGACTACCTGACCAATATGGCGATCGGTAAGTGGGCTACCGGCGTTCGTTTCCTGTTCCAGGCGGTGTGTGGCATTGCCATGTTCACCTTCTTCGTCTGGGGCGTGCAGATTCTTTGGGGTATCTGATTCATGGCTAACATTCGTACGCTTTCTTTTGACGCCATCATCGTCGGTGGCGGTGGCGCCGGTATGCGCGCGGCGCTGCAGCTGTCCCAGTCCGGTCACAAGACCGCTGTGGTCACCAAGGTTTTCCCGACTCGTTCGCACACCGTTTCCGCTCAGGGCGGCATCACCTGCGCCATTGCTTCGGCCGACCCGAACGATGACTGGCGCTGGCACATGTACGATACCGTTAAGGGCTCCGACTACATCGGTGACCAGGATGCGATCGAGTACATGTGTTCCGTCGGTCCTGAGGCTGTGTTCGAGCTCGAGCACATGGGCCTGCCGTTCTCCCGTACCGAGCAGGGCCGCATCTATCAGCGTCCGTTCGGCGGTCAGTCGAAGGACTTCGGTAAGGGCGGTCAGGCCGCTCGTACCTGTGCCGCTGCCGACCGTACCGGTCATGCGCTGCTGCACACGCTTTATCAGGGCAACCTGAAGAACGACACCGTTTTCCTCAACGAGTGGTACGCGGTCGATCTGGTGAAGAACCAGGACGGCGCAGTCGTGGGTGTCATCGCCATCTGCATCGAAACCGGCGAAACCGTCTACATCCGTTCCAAGGCTACCGTGCTTGCCACTGGTGGCGCTGGTCGCATCTACGCATCGACCACCAACGCCCTGATCAATACCGGTGACGGTGTAGGTATGGCTCTGCGTGCCGGTGTCCCGGTTCAGGATATCGAGATGTGGCAGTTCCACCCGACCGGTATCGCCGGTGCCGGCGTGCTGGTGACCGAGGGTTGCCGCGGTGAAGGTGGCTACCTGATCAACAAGCATGGCGAGCGCTTCATGGAGCGTTATGCGCCGAACGCGAAGGACCTGGCCGGTCGCGACGTCGTTGCACGTTCGATGGTCAAGGAAATCCTGGCGGGCAATGGCTGCGGTCCGGATGGCGACCACGTGATGCTGAAGCTGGATCACCTGGGTGAAGAAGTGCTGCACAGCCGCCTGCCTGGCATCTGTGAGCTGTCGAAGACCTTCGCTCACGTCGATCCGGTCGTCGCGCCGGTGCCGGTTGTACCGACCTGCCATTACATGATGGGTGGTATCGCCACCAATATTCATGGTCAGGCCATCACTCAGGATGCCAACGGCAACGACAAGATCATCGACGGTCTGTTCGCTGTGGGCGAAGTGGCCTGCGTATCCGTACATGGCGCCAACCGTCTGGGCGGTAACTCGCTGCTGGACCTGGTGGTGTTCGGCCGCGCTGCCGGCCTGCACCTGGAAAAGGCGTTGAAGGAAGGTATCGAGCACCGCGGTGCCAGCGAAACCGACCTGGACGTTGCTCTGGCTCGCCTTGCCGGTCTCAACGAACGTACGACCGGCGAAGACGTCGCTCCGCTGCGCAAGGAACTGCAGAACTGCATGCAGAACTACTTCGGCGTGTTCCGCACCGGCGAATACATGCAGAAGGGCATCGCTCAGCTGGTGGATCTGCGTCAGCGTATCGCCAACGTCAAGATCTCGGACAAGAGCCAGGCGTTCAACACCGCGCGCATCGAAGCGCTCGAGCTGCAGAACCTGCTGGAGGTCGCCGAGGCCACTGCAATCGCCGCCGAGACCCGCAAGGAGTCCCGCGGTGCTCACGCTCGCGAAGATTTCGAAGAGCGTGATGACGAGAACTGGCTGTGCCACACCCTTTACTTCCCGGGTGACAAGCGCGTTGCCAAGCGTGCCGTGAACTTCGCTCCGAAGACCGTTCCGGCATTCGAGCCCAAGGTTCGGACTTATTGAGGTCGCCGATATGTTGCAAGTGAGTGTTTATCGCTACAACCCCGATCAGGACGAAAAGCCGTTCATGCAGGATTTCCAGGTCAATACCGATGGTAAAGACCTGATGGTTCTGGACGTCTTGGCTCTGATCAAGGAACAGGACCAGGGTTTCTCCTATCGTCGCTCCTGCCGTGAAGGCGTGTGCGGTTCCGACGGGATGAATATCAATGGCAAGAACGGCCTGGCTTGCATCACCCCGCTGTCCTCCGTGGTCAAGGGCAACAAGCTGGTCATTCGTCCGCTGCCTGGTCTGCCGGTCATTCGTGACTTGGTCGTCGATATGAGCATCTTCTACAAGCAGTACGAGAAAGTGCGTCCGTATCTGATGAACGAAACGCCGCCGCCGGCTATCGAACGGCTGCAAAGTCCGGAGGATCGCGAGAAGCTGGACGGTCTGTACGAGTGCATCCTGTGCGCTTGCTGCTCGACCAGCTGCCCGTCGTTCTGGTGGAACCCTGACAAGTTCCTCGGTCCCGCTGCGTCGCTGCAGGCCTATCGTTTCCTGGCCGACAGTCGCGACACCGAAACCGAGAACCGTCTGGCCGGTCTGGACGATCCGTTCAGCGTGTTCCGCTGCCGCGGTATCATGAACTGCGTCGACGTTTGTCCGAAGGGATTGAACCCTACCAAGGCAATCGGTCACATACGCAACATGCTGCTGCAGAGCGGTACCTGATGACACCCCGGTCGCGAAAGGTTATGCGCTAGCCTGGAATGGCCGGATTGCTTTACCCGTAACACCTGCGGCGCCGAAGTCGAAGCTCGGCGCCGTAGTTTTAGTAGGAATCCCAGCTCACAAAGCCGGGATTTCACTCTGAAAATTTGATGACCAGCAGGAGCATCCGGGTTGTGCCCGGGAACTATCTGCGCGGTCCGTAGTGGCTTTACCTGAGTCGCTGCTTCAGAACTTGGGAAGTCATGCTGCGGTTTCCACGCTGGTGGTGTCTCCTTATCGAAGGTGACCAGACATGCAAGAAAGCGTAATGCAGCGCATGTGGGACAGTGCCCACCTATCCGGTGGTAACGCTGCCTATGTGGAAGAGCTTTATGAGCTCTACCTGCACGATCCCAACGCTGTGCCCGAAGAGTGGCGCACTTACTTCCAGAAGTTGCCCTCCGGTGGCAGCGCTTCAGCCGATGTATCGCATTCGACGATCCGCGACCACTTCGTCCTGCTGGCCAAGAACCAGCGCCGTGCTCAGCCTGTATCCGCAGGCGCTGTCAGCAGCGAGCATGAGAAGAAGCAGATTGAAGTCCTGCGCCTGATCCAGGCCTACCGAGTGCGCGGCCATCAGGCAGCACAGCTCGATCCGCTTGGCCTGCAGCAGCGCACCGCACCCGCCGATCTGGCGATCAACAATTACGGTCTGACCGACGCTGATCTTGACACCGTGTTCCGCACCGGTGACCTGGCCATGGTCAACGGCCAGGCCACTCTGCGCGAAATCGTCAACGCTCTGCAAGAAACCTATTGCCGCACCATCGGCGCGGAATACATGCACATCGTTGATTCCGAGCAGCGCAGCTGGTTCGTCCAGCGCTTGGAAAGCGTGCGTGGCCGTCCGGAGTTCTCGCCGGAGATCAAGAGCCATCTGCTCGAGCGTCTTACCGCTGCCGAAGGTCTGGAGAAGTACCTGGGTACCAAGTATCCGGGTACCAAGCGTTTCGGCCTGGAAGGTGGCGAGAGCCTGATTCCGCTGCTCGACGAGATCATCCAGCGCTCCGGCTCCTACGGCACCAAGGAAATCGTCATCGGCATGGCCCACCGCGGCCGTCTGAACGTGCTGGTCAACACCTTCGGCAAGAACCCGCGCGACCTGTTCGACGAGTTCGAAGGCAAGAAGGTCGAAGGCCTGAGCTCCGGTGACGTCAAGTATCACCAGGGTTTCTCTTCCAACGTGATGACCCCGGGCGGCGAGATCCACTTGGCCATGGCGTTCAACCCGTCGCACCTGGAGATCGTTTCTCCGGTGGTCGAGGGTTCCGTACGCGCCCGCCAGGATCGTCGCAACGACCCGGTTGGCGACAAGGTCCTGCCGGTCACCATCCACGGTGACGCAGCCGTCGCCGGTCAGGGTGTCGTGATGGAAACCTTCCAGATGTCGCAGACCCGTGCCTACCGCACTGGCGGCACCATCCGCATCGTGGTCAACAACCAGGTCGGCTTCACCACCAACAAGCAGGAAGATGCTCGCTCCACCGAGTATGCGACCGACGTGGCGAAGATGATCCAGGCGCCGATCTTCCATGTGAACGCTGACGATCCCGAGGCGGTGCTGTTCGTCACCCAGCTTGCCGTCGACTATCGGATGCAGTTCAAGCGCGACATCGTCATCGACCTGATCTGCTACCGCCGTCGCGGCCACAACGAAGCCGACGAGCCAAGCGGTACCCAACCGCTGATGTATCAGAAGATCGCCAAGCAGCGCACCACTCGTGAGCTGTACGCCGACTCGCTGATTCAGTCCAAGGTACTGGACGACGAGCGTGTTCAGGCGAAGATCGACGAGTATCGGACTGCGCTGGACAACGGTCTGCACGTGGTCAAGAGCCTGGTCAAGGAGCCGAACAAGGAATTGTTCGTCGACTGGCGCCCCTATCTGGGTCATGCCTGGACCGCGCGTCACGACACCAGCTTCGATCTGAAGACTCTGCAGGACCTGTCCAATAAGCTGCTGCAGACGCCGGAAGGCTTCGTGGTGCAGCGCCAGGTTTCGAAGATCCTCGAGGACCGCCAGAAGATGGGCGCAGGTGCGCTTGCCATCAACTGGGGCTATGCCGAGACCATGGCCTACGCAACGCTGCTGTTCGAAGGCCACCCGGTGCGTATTTCGGGCCAGGACGTGGGTCGCGGTACCTTCTCGCATCGCCACGCAGCGCTGCACAACCAGAAGGATGGCAGCACCTACATCCCGCTGCAGCACCTGTACGAAGGCCAGCCGCGTTTCGATCTGTACGACTCCTTCCTCTCCGAGGAAGCGGTTCTTGCGTTCGAATACGGTTACGCCACTACCACGCCGAACGCGCTGGTGGTGTGGGAAGCGCAGTTCGGCGACTTCGCCAACGGCGCCCAGGTGGTCATCGACCAGTTCATCACCAGCGGTGAGCACAAGTGGGGCCGTCTGTGCGGTCTGACCATGCTGCTGCCGCATGGCTATGAAGGGCAGGGGCCTGAGCACTCGTCCGCGCGTCTGGAGCGTTACCTGCAGCTGTGCGCCGAGCACAACATCCAGGTCTGCGTACCGACCACGCCGGCGCAGGTCTACCACATGCTGCGTCGTCAGGCGATTCGCCCGCTGCGCAAGCCGCTGGTAGCACTGACGCCCAAGTCGCTGTTGCGCCACAAGCTGGCCACCTCGACCCTGGAAGAGCTGACTCAGGGCTCCTTCCAGACGGTGATTCCGGAGATCGATCCGATCGATCCGGCCAAGGTCGAGCGCGTCATCATGTGCAGCGGCAAGGTCTACTATGACCTGCTGGACAAGCGTCGTGCCGAAGGCCGTGACGATATCGCCATCGTCCGTATCGAGCAGCTTTATCCGTTCCCTGAGGAAGACCTCGCCGAGGCGCTCGCGCCGTATCAGAACGTCAAGCACATCATCTGGTGTCAGGAAGAGCCGATGAACCAGGGCGCCTGGTACTGCAGCCAGCACCACATGCGCCGTGTTGCGACCGCACACAAGAAGGAACTGTTCCTTCAGTATGCGGGTCGTGATGCATCGGCGGCACCGGCGGTCGGTTACGCCTCGATGCATGCCGAGCAGCAGGAAAAACTGCTGCAGGACGCGTTCACCGTTTAATCCATTCGTGCGAGAGGCCGCGAACGTTCGCGGCCTCGATGTAGAAACCGAATCAATAGGACCCCTGAATAATGGCTATCGAGATCAAAGCCCCTACATTCCCGGAATCGGTCGCCGACGGCACCGTTGCCACCTGGCACAAGCAGCCGGGCGACGCGGTTAAGCGTGATGAACTGATCGTCGACATCGAAACCGACAAGGTAGTCATGGAAGTACTGGCCGAAGCTGACGGCGTGCTGACCGAGATCGTCAAGAACGAAGGCGACACCGTGCTGAGCGGCGAGCTGCTCGGCAAGCTGGAAGCAGGCGCTGCTGCCGCCGCTGCACCCGCTCAAGCTGCCGCCCCGGCCCCGGCCCCGGCCGCTGCTGCTCCGGCAGCCGCTGCCAGCGCGGGTAGCGAAGAGCCGATCCTGGCCCCGGCGGCCCGCAAGCTGGCCGAAGAGAACGGTATTGATCCGAACAGCATCCGCGGTACCGGCAAGGACGGTCGCGTGACCAAGGAAGACGTCGTCGCCGCCGTCGAAGCCAAGAAGTCCGCTCCGGCTGCCGCTGCCGCCAAGCCGGCCGCTCCTGCCGCTGCGGCTCCGATCTTCGCCGAGGGTGATCGCGTCGAGAAGCGCGTGCCGATGACCCGCCTGCGTGCCAAGGTCGCCGAGCGTCTGGTCGAAGCCCAGTCCTCCATGGCTATGCTGACTACGTTCAACGAAGTCAACATGAAGCCGATCATGGAACTGCGCGCCAAGTACAAGGACCTCTTCGAGAAGACCCATAACGGCGTGCGCCTGGGCTTCATGTCCTTCTTCGTCAAGGCTGCGGTGGAAGCGCTCAAGCGCCAGCCGGGCGTCAATGCCTCCATCGACGGCAACGACATCGTCTACCACGGTTATCAGGACATCGGCGTCGCCGTTTCCAGCGACCGCGGTCTGGTGGTGCCGGTCCTGCGTAACGCCGAGCACATGAGCCTGGCGGAGATCGAAGGCGGCATCAACGAGTTCGGCAAGAAGGCCAAGGCCGGCAAGCTGACCATCGAGGAAATGACTGGCGGTACCTTCACCATCTCCAACGGTGGTGTGTTCGGTTCCCTGCTGTCGACCCCGATCGTCAACCCGCCGCAGACTGCCATCCTCGGCATGCACAAGATTCAGGAACGTCCGATGGCCGTCAACGGTCAGGTGGTCATCCTGCCGATGATGTACCTGGCGCTGTCCTATGACCATCGCTTGATCGACGGCAAGGAAGCTGTGACCTTCCTGGTTACCATGAAGGACCTGCTGGAAGACCCGGCCCGTCTGCTGCTGGATATCTGATAGAAACGCCCCGGGCTGCAGTTGGCAGGTCAGGTGAAAGCCGGTCTTGCTGCCTGCAGCCTTTGGCTTTTAGCTGCTTTTGAAGAGGATTCGTAATGAGCCAGAAATTCGACGTCGTCGTCATCGGTGCCGGCCCCGGCGGCTATGTTGCCGCTATTCGCGCAGCCCAGCTGGGTCTGAAGACCGCGTGTATCGAAAAGTACCAGGGCAAGGACGGCAAGACCGCTCTGGGCGGTACCTGCCTGAACGTAGGCTGCATTCCTTCCAAGGCTCTGCTGGACAGCTCCTACAAGTTCCATGAAGCCCACGAGAGCTTCAAGGTGCACGGCATCAGCACTGGCGAAGTGGCCATGGACGTTCCGACCATGGTCGCGCGCAAGGACCAGATCGTTAAGAACCTCACCGGTGGTGTATCGGCCCTGCTGAAAGCCAACGGCGTGACCGTCTTCGAAGGCCACGGCAAGCTGCTGGCCGGCAAGCAGGTCGAAGTTACCGGCCTGGACGGCAACGTACAGACTCTCGCTGCCGAGAACGTCATCCTGGCTTCGGGGTCTACCCCGGTGAACATCCCGCCGGCACCGGTTGATCAGAAGGTCATCGTCGACTCCACCGGCGCGCTGGACTTCCAGAGCGTGCCGGGCAAGCTGGGCGTCATCGGCGCCGGTGTGATCGGTCTGGAGCTGGGTTCGGTCTGGGCCCGTCTGGGCGCTGAGGTCACCGTCATCGAGGCCATGGACAAGTTCCTGCCGGCCGCTGACGAGCAGATCTCCAAGGAAGCTTTCAAGGTCCTGTCCAAGCAGGGTCTGAAGATTCTGCTGGGCGCGCGCCTGACTGGCTCGGAAGTGAAGGGCGATCAGGTGACTGTCAACTTCACCAGTGCTGAAGGCGAGCAGCAGATGACCTTCGACAAGCTGATCGTTGCGGTCGGCCGTCGTCCGGTCACCACCGATCTTCTGGCGGCCGATGCCGGCGTCGATATGGACGAGCGTGGTTTCATCTTCGTCGACGATTATTGCGCCACCAGCGTTCCGGGCGTATACGCCATCGGTGACGTGGTTCGCGGCGCCATGCTGGCGCACAAAGCGTCGGAAGAGGGCGTGATGGTTGCCGAGCGCATCGCTGGCCACAAGACCCAGATGAACTATGACCTGATTCCGTCGGTCATCTACACTCACCCGGAAATCGCATGGGTCGGCAAGTCCGAGCAGGCGCTCAAGGCCGAAGGCGTTGAAGTCAACGTCGGCACCTTCCCGTTCGCGGCCAGTGGTCGTGCCATGGCTGCCAACGACACCGCCGGCCTGGTCAAGGTCATCGCCGATGCCAAGACCGACCGCGTGTTGGGCGTGCATGTAATGGGCCCAAGCGCCGCCGAGCTGGTTCAGCAGGGCGCCATCGGCATGGAGTTCGGCACCAGTGCCGAAGACCTGGGCATGATGGTGTTCTCGCATCCGACCATGTCCGAAGCGCTGCATGAAGCGGCCCTGGCAGTGAATGGCCACGCCATCCACATCGCCAATCGCAAGAAGCGCTAATCGGTTTAGTGCTGTACCCGGGGCCCGACGTATCCAGCGATACGCCGGGCCTTTTGCAAACTGCAGGTTCGAAAGGATTGCAGGTCGCTGAGAGGTATCGTGAATTCGCAGATAGTTTTCAGCGACTTGTGAGGGAGGCACGACGGTTCGTCGTGCCGTAAATGCGCCAATACCAAAACAGACGGTAGAAAGCATGAATCTTCACGAGTACCAAGGTAAACAACTGTTCGCTGAATACGGTCTGCCCGTGTCCAAAGGCTATGCGGTAGATAGCCCGAAGGAAGCAGCGGAAGCCTGCGACAAGATCGGCGGCACACAATGGGTGGTCAAGGCCCAGGTGCATGCCGGTGGACGTGGCAAGGCGGGTGGCGTAAAGCTGGTTCGCAGCAAGGATGAGGCCCGGGCGTTCGCCCAGCAGTGGCTCGACAAGCGTCTGGTGACCTACCAGACCGATGCCAATGGTCAGCCGGTCAGCAAGATTCTGGTCGAGGCGTGCACCGATATCGACAAGGAGCTCTACCTGGGCGCCGTGGTCGATCGCGCCAGTCGCCGGATCGTCTTCATGGCGTCGACCGAAGGTGGCGTGGACATCGAAAAAGTCGCTCACGACACGCCCGAGAAAATCCTCAAGGCCACCATCGATCCGCTGGTAGGCGCGCAGCCCTTCCAGGCGCGCGAACTGGCGTTCCAGTTGGGCCTCAAGGGTGACCAGGTCAAGCAGTTCGTACACATCTTCGTCGGCCTCGCCCAGCTGTTCCAGGACTATGATTTGGCCCTGCTGGAAGTGAACCCGCTGGTGATCAAGACCGACGGCAATCTGCACTGCCTGGACGCCAAGATCAACATCGATAGCAACGCCATCTATCGCCAGCCGAAGCTGCGCGACATGGCCGACCCGTCACAGGACGATCCGCGCGAGGCGCATGCTGCCAAGTGGGAGCTCAATTACGTGGCGCTCGACGGCAACATCGGTTGCATGGTCAACGGTGCCGGTCTGGCCATGGGCACCATGGACATCGTCAACCTGCACGGCGGCGCGCCGGCGAACTTCCTCGACGTGGGCGGTGGCGCCACCGAGGAGCGCGTGACCGAAGCGTTCAAGATCATTCTCTCCGACAGCAATGTCGCTGCGGTTCTGGTGAACATCTTCGGTGGCATCGTGCGTTGCGACATGATCGCCGAGGGCATCATCGGTGCCGTACGTGAAGTGGGGGTCAAGGTGCCGGTGGTGGTGCGGCTGGAAGGCAACAACGCCGACCTGGGCGCCAAGATGCTGAGTGAGAGCGGTCTGAACATCATCGGTGCGAACAGCCTGACCGATGCGGCCATTCAGGTTGTCAAAGCCGCGGAGGGCAAGTAATGAGCGTACTGATCAACAAGGACACCAAGGTCATCTGTCAGGGCTTCACTGGCTCGCAGGGCACCTTCCATTCCGAGCAGGCGATTGCCTACGGTACCAAGATGGTCGGTGGTGTCACGCCCGGCAAGGGCGGCACGATGCATCTCGGGCTGCCGGTATTCAACACCGTGCGCGAAGCGGTCGAGGCGACGGGCGCCGATGCATCGGTCATCTACGTACCGGCACCGTTCTGCAAGGACTCCATCCTCGAAGCGGCCTTTGGTGGCATCAAGCTGATCGTCTGCATCACCGAGGGCATTCCGACGCTGGACATGCTGGAAGTGAAGATCAAGTGCGACGAGCTCGGTGTGCGCCTGATCGGGCCGAACTGCCCCGGCGTGATCACGCCCGGTGAGTGCAAGATCGGCATCCAGCCGGGGCACATCCATATGCCCGGCAAGGTCGGTATTGTCTCGCGCTCCGGCACGCTGACCTACGAAGCCGTGAAGCAGACCACCGACGCCGGTTTCGGCCAGTCGACCTGCGTCGGCATTGGTGGCGATCCGATTCCGGGCTCGACCTTCATCGATATCCTCAAGCTGTTCCAGGACGATCCGCAGACCGAGGCTATCGTGATGATCGGCGAGATCGGCGGTTCGGCCGAGGAAGAAGCGGCGGCCTTCATCAAGGCCAACGTGACCAAGCCGGTAGTTTCCTATATCGCGGGCGTTACGGCTCCGGCCGGCAAGCGTATGGGCCATGCCGGTGCGATCATCTCCGGCGGCAAGGGCACGGCGGAGGAGAAGTTCGCCGCGCTGCAGGACGCAGGCGTGAAGACCGTGCGCTCGCTTGCCGATATCGGCAAGGCGCTGGCGGAAGTCACAGGCTGGCAAATGAAGGCCTGATGAAAAAAGGCCCGGCGAAAGCCGGGCCTTTTTCGTTGGGCTTACCCAGGCCGCTTGCGCGGCGCACCTTGGGCGCTCTCATGGGGCGGCTGCGACCTTCTGGCCGCCAGCTTCCGCAGCGAATACCGACGTTCTGATCGGCATTCGCGCTGCATCGTGGCATCATTGCCACTCATTCATACGTGTTTCGCTCCACAAGAGCGATGGCGTGCATCGAAGGTTCGGCCCAACCGGCTGAGTGACGTTTCCCCTTATCCCTGAAGGAAACCCGTATCCCATCATCAGGCCTGTGTGATCGCTGAACCGCCGCTTTGGCTGCGCGGGCGTCGCGTCATTTGTGCCGTTATCTCTCTGGTAGTTTTCCCTGCATGAATCGTTTGAAAGGTTTTGACCTGCTTGCCCTCGGCTTCATGACGTTTGCGCTGTTTCTCGGTGCGGGCAATATCATCTTCCCGCCCAGCGCCGGCATGGCGGCGGGCGAGTTCATCTGGCGCGCGGCGCTGGGCTTCCTCCTCACGGGCGTCGGGTTACCGCTGCTGACCGTGGTTGCGCTGGCGCGCGTTGGCGGCGGGATGGATCGACTCACCGCTCCTCTGGGCAAATTCGCCGGTACGGTGCTGGCTGTCGCGGTGTACCTGGCGATCGGTCCGCTGTTCGCCACACCGCGCACCGCAGTCGTTTCGTTCGAGATGGGTATCGCGCCGTTCAGTGGCAACTCGGGCATGCCGCTGTTCATCTACACGCTGGTGTTCTTCGCGGCCATGCTGTTTCTGGTGCTGAATCCGGGGCAATTGGTCAACCGCATCGGCAAGTTCATCACGCCGGTGCTGTTGGCGGCCTTGCTGGTGCTCGGTGGCGCTGCGATCTTCGCTCCGGCGGGCGAGGTGGGAGCGGTCAACGAAAGCTATCGTGGCGCGCCGTTGATCAAGGGCTTCCTCGAGGGATACCTGACCATGGATACGCTGGGTGCTCTGGTGTTCGGTATCGTGATCGCCACGGCCATTCGTGATCGCGGTGTAACCGAGCCGGCGCTGGTGACCCGTTACTCGATGATTGCCGGCGTGATCGCCGCCATCGGCCTGTCGCTGGTCTACCTGGCCCTGTTCTATCTCGGCGCCACCAGTCAGGGTATCGCCGGCGGAGCGGAGAACGGCGTCCAGATCCTGACCACCTATGTGCAGCACACCTTCGGGACGCCGGGCAGCCTGCTGCTGGCTGTGGTCATCACCCTTGCGTGCCTGACCACGGCGGTGGGGCTGACCACCGCCTGTGGCGAGTTCTTCAGCGCGCTGCTGCCGGTCTCCTATCGCAGTGTGGTGATCGTGTTCGCGCTGTTCAGCCTGCTGGTGGCGAACCAGGGGCTGACGCAACTGATCAGCGTGTCGGTGCCGGTGCTGGTCGGTCTGTACCCGCTGGCCATCGTGCTGGTAGCGCTGAGCCTGCTGGATCGCTTCTGGCTGTCGTCGTCGCGTGTCTTCGTGCCTGTGATGGCGGTGACGCTGGTTTTCGGCGTTGTCGATGGCCTTGCCGCAGCCGGTCTCGGCAGCTGGGTGCCGGCGCTGTTCACGCAGCTGCCGCTGGCGGATCAGAGCATGGGCTGGTTGGTTCCGGTACTGGTGATGTTGGTACTGGCGGTCGTCACCGATCGTCTGCTCGGCCGTGCCGAGCGGGTGCAGCACCGCGCGTAAGCTCAAGCAAGGCGCCGCATCGCTCGACGATGCGGCGCTGACCTCGGAAGCGGCTGGCTATAATCTGACGACCTTTCCGAGGACCCGCCATGACGTTATCCGATACACACGTGCCGCATCTGATCGCCGTCCTGTGGTTCATCCTCTGCTGGGTCGGCTATACACGCTATGCGGATTGGCGGGGGCGCGATACCGCCTGCCTGGCGAGTGTCATGCATCTTTATCGGCAAGACTGGATGCAGCGCCTGCTGTTGCGGGAGAACCGCATCGCCGATGCCAATGTCATTGGTAACCTGGAACGCAACGCCTCGTTTTTCGCCTCCAGCACGCTGATCATCCTCGCGGGCATCCTGACTGCGCTGGGCGCGTCCGACCGCGCGGTTTCGCTGCTGGCCGATCTGCCGTTCGCGCAACCTGTCAGCCGCGGGCTTTCGGAGATCAAGCTGCTGTGCCTCGCGGTGGTTTTCGTCTATGCGTTCTTCACCTTCAGCTGGTGCATGCGCCAGTACAACTTCGCCGCCGTGCTGGTGGCCTCCGCTCCGATGGTGGGGGAGCGTAACGTCAGCGATCAGGAGCGCAGAGCTTTCGCCGATCGGGCTGCACGGGTCATCTCCATGGCGGCCAACCAGTTCAACTTCGGCTTGCGCGCCTACTATTTCGGCATGGCGACGCTGGCCTGGTTTATCCATCCGTGGTTCTTCATGCTTGTTACCGCTGGCGTGGTGCTCATCCTCTATCGCCGGGAGTTCCATTCCGACGTGCTCGAGGTGATGGTATTCACGCCAACTTCGCCGACCGAATCGCCCAAGGAATAGGGCGCGCTGCTGGCGAGACGGTATCATGCGCGGCCCGACCCACATCCGAGAGTTCGAATGAGCGATAGCCAGATACTCGAGCGCACGCAGCGCTTTCTGTCTTTTCTGCGGCACTGTCAGGTGCTCGGGCTGAGCGTTGAGCATGCCGATCGCCGGGGGCTGACCTTGCGCCTGCCGTACAGCGAAAAGATAGTCGGCAACCCCGAGACCGGCGGCGTCCACGGCGGCGCCATCACCACGCTGATGGACACCACGTGCGGAATCTCCACGGCCTGTGCATTGCCAGAGCTGGAGGTGTGTCCGACGCTCGATCTGCGCATCGACTACATGCATCCCGCCGAGCCCGGTCACGACATCTTCGGCTTTGCCGAGTGCTACCGTGTCACACCAACGGTGATCTTCACCCGAGGCGTGGCCTATCAGCGAGATATCAACGAGCCGATCGCACATGCCGTGGGCACCTTCATGCGCATGGGCAAGGCGGCTCAGGGCCCGTTCGGCAAAGGCGGTGCAGCATGAGCGAGCTCAATCTCAACGCGCTGGTGCAGAGCGCTCATGCCAACAACGATTACGATTCGCTGATCAAGCTGGTTCCCTATGCCCGGCTGATCGGGATCGAATGCCTGCGGCTTGGCGACGAGATGGTGTTCCGTCTGCCGCAGAACGAAGACAACATCGGCAACCCGCTGCCGGCCATCCATGGCGGCGTCATCGCGGGCTTTATGGAGCATGCGGCAATGCTGCATCTGCTGATGTTCATGGGCGCGCCACATTTGCCCAAAATCATCGACTTCTCGATAGATTATCTGCGTGCCGGTCACTATCGTGACACCTTCGCTGCCTGCCAGGTCTGGCGCCAGGGCCGCAGGGTCGCCAATGTCGCGATCACCGCCTGGCAGACCCATCAGGCCGAACCCATCGCCACCGCCCGCTGCCACTTCAAGATCGACGAGCCCTGACGCATCGACGGCTAGCGGCGCTGCGGTGTGCGCTGTTACCCCTGCGATTGCGTGAAGGAACTCGAATGGAAGCACTGTTGATACTCGGCGGCCTGTTACTGATGCTCGCCGGTTTCGTCTGGCTGATCAGCCAGGCATTCACGACCAGCCTGCTGTGGGGGCTGGGCAGCTTGCTGCCGCCGATGACGCTGGCTTTCGCGTTCAGCCATTGGCGTGTGGCACGCAAGGCCGTGGTGCTTTCCTGTCTCGGAATCATTCCCCTCGTGGTCGGGCTGTCTTTGCTGGCCAGCCGCGATTCCGAGCGGCTGACTGCCATATTCAGCCTGGGCTGGCTGCCCGCCCAGTCGCAGCCCGAGCTGGAGATGGGCATGCGGGGGCAGTTGAACGGCCGCCGGTTCGTGCCGCAGCAAGGGGAGCTGATCAATGGCGTGCTGAGCTTGCGCGCAGGGCAAGGATTTTTTGCTCGCCAGGAAGTCACCATCCGTCTGCACCAGCCCGTAGACGGGGCGGTGCGTGTAGATGTCCTGCCGGATGACAGCGGCGACCTGCCGGAAGTGGAGATCGCCTGGTTGGGGCAGGATGAGGAGTTGCCCGAGACGCGACGTCTTGATCGCGGCTACACCCTGCATCTTGACCTGCAGCCGGTAGCGCCGAATCGGCTGAAAGGCGATTTCCATCTGGTCTTGCCGCCGCAGTACGACACCAGTCTCACTGGCGTTGTCGAGCTGTATACAGACCGCCTGCGTTATCGCGACGGTCAGGTCGATCGCCGTCACGACTCGCGTGACACCATCGCTTACGTCGTCGAAGACTATCTGCAGCGCCGCCACGCAAGCCGCGATGTCGTGCTGCAGGCCTTGCCTTCGCTGACATTGCCCGCCGATGAGTTGCAGCTGGAGGCGCAGGCGCAGGTGAAGGGGGAGCCGCAGGCGTTTACGCTGCGTCTGGGCAAGAACGAGCAGGGCTGGCATGTGAAGGGGGATGACTATCCGCCTCTGGCGGTGGAGAAGGCAGCCTCCGTGCCGGCAAGCAAGACGGTGGAACCCGTCGGCGCTGTGCCCGCCGCACCGCGCAAGGTCGATGGGCGCCTGTACTTTTCCATGGAGCAGGTGCTGCGCAATCCGGGGCGCTACCAGCACCGGCTGATGCGTGCCCATACCGAGCGTGGCGGCATTGCCGAAGGGCGCTTCGCCGGGCTGGACGGCGATGGCAATCTCGTCATCCGACGGATCATTCGCGGGCCTGGCGAGGCGACCTACAATCTGGCGCCCGGCGAGATCGTCCTGCTGGAACTGATCGAGCCCTGATGCGGGTCGGCCGGCGCCATGTCGCGTCGGCCGCCCTTGAAATTCGTCGTCCCGTCCCCATCTGCCAGACATCGCCGCAGCCGCGGTCCGTGCCCTATAGATGACGTGGAGTTCGTAGACGATGAGTGTGGAAACTCAAAAAGAAACCCTGGGCTTCCAGACCGAAGTGAAGCAGCTGCTTCACCTGATGATCCATTCGCTGTATTCGAACAAGGAAATCTTCCTTCGCGAACTGATTTCCAACGCTTCCGACGCTGCCGACAAGCTGCGCTTCGAGGCGCTGGCCAAGCCGGAGCTGCTCGAAGGTGGCGCCGATCTGAAGATTCGCCTGTCCTTCGACAAGGACGCCAAGACCGTAACCCTCGAAGACAACGGCATCGGCATGAGCCGCGAGGACGTGATCGCCCACCTCGGCACCATCGCTAAATCCGGCACCGCGGATTTCCTGAAGAACCTTTCAGGCGACCAGAAAAAGGATTCGCACCTGATCGGCCAGTTCGGCGTGGGCTTCTATTCGGCGTTTATCGTCGCCGACAAGGTCGACGTCTACAGCCGCCGCGCCGGTACCCCGGCCAGCGAAGGCGTGCACTGGTCGTCGAAGGGCGAGGGCGAATTCGAAGTCGCGACCATCGAAAAGGCCGAGCGCGGTACCCGCATCGTCCTGCATCTGAAGAAGGACGAGGAAGAATTCGCCGATGGCTGGCGTCTGCGCAATATCGTCAAGAAGTACTCCGACCACATTGCCCTGCCCATCGAGTTGCCGAAGGAGCACTACGGTGAAGAGAAGGACAAGCCTGCCGAGGTCGAGTGGGAGACCGTCAACCGTGCCAGTGCCCTCTGGACCCGTCCGCGCAGCGAAGTGAAGGACGAGGAATATCAGGAGTTCTACAAGCACGTCGCTCACGACTTCGACAACCCGCTGTCCTGGAGCCACAACAAGGTCGAGGGCAAGCTGGAGTACACCTCGCTGCTGTACGTGCCGGGTCGCGCGCCGTTCGATCTGTACCATCGCGAAGCGCCCAAGGGCCTCAAGCTCTACGTTCAGCGCGTGTTCATCATGGATCAGGCCGACGAGTTCCTGCCGCTGTACCTGCGTTTCATCAAGGGTGTGGTGGACTCCAATGACCTGTCGCTCAACGTTTCGCGCGAGATCCTGCAAAAGGATCCGGTAATCGACTCGATGAAGTCGGCGCTGACCAAGCGCGTGCTGGACATGCTGGAAAAGCTGGCGAAGGACAAGCCGGAGGACTACAAGAAGTTCTGGTCGCAGTTCGGCCAGGTGCTCAAGGAAGGCCCGGCAGAAGACTTCGCCAACAAGGAGAAGATCGCCGGTCTGTTGCGTTTCGCCTCTACCAGCGACACATCGGGCGAGCAGTCCGTGTCGTTGGCCGACTACCTTGGCCGCATGAAGGAAGGTCAGGACAAGATCTACTACCTGACCGGCGAGAGCTATGCACAGGTCAAGAACAGCCCGCACCTGGAGGTCTTCCGCAAGAAGGGCATCGAAGTGCTGCTGCTCACCGACCGCATCGATGAGTGGCTGATGAGCTATCTCACCGAGTTCGATGGCAAGCAGTTCGTTGACGTGGCGCGCGGCGATCTGGATCTGGGCAAGCTGGACTCGGAGGAGGACAAGAAGGCCCAGGAAGAGATCGCCAAGGCCAAGGAAGGGCTGATCGAGCGTCTGAAGGGGGCGTTGGGCGAAGAGGTGGCCGAGGTGCGGGTATCCCACCGCCTCACCGACTCGCCGGCCATTCTTGCCATCGGCGAGCAGGATCTTGGGCTGCAGATGCGCCAGATTCTGGAGGCGAGCGGGCAGAAGGTGCCGGAGTCCAAGCCCATCTTCGAGATCAATCCGCAGCATCCGCTGATCGAGAAGCTTGACGCCGAACCGGACGAGGATCGCTTTGCCGATCTTTCACACATCCTGTTCGACCAGGCCGCGCTGGCTGCCGGTGACAGTCTCAAGGACCCGGCGGCTTACGTGCAGCGCTTGAACAAGCTGCTGGTCGAGCTCTCGGCCTGACCGGCAGACGCAGTAAACAAAACGGCCCGTCACTGACGGGCCGTTTGCGTTTACGAGCCCTTCTCAGAGCAACATGCTGACCAGTCGAGTGCCGTGAGTGAGGTTGTCGGCCACCGGACAGCGTTTTTCGATCAACTCCAGTAACGCCTGCTTGCCGGCGCGGTCGAGATCAGCATCGATTTCCACCTTCACCCGCAACTCCTGAAAACCGGGGCGCATGCTCGGGTCGCGCCCCAGCAGGCCCGACGGATCGTAGTCGGCCTCGATCTCGAAGCGCATGCCACGCAGTTCGATTTTTTGCTGGTGCGCGATAAAGCGGCCAATAGTGCCGAAGCATCCTGCTACCGCAGCCAGGATGGCTTCCAGCGGAGTGGGGCCCAGATCCTGACCGGCCGCGTTTCTGGGCTGGTCCATGATCAGGCGGTGGTTGCCGCACTCGACTTCGATCGCCATGCCGGCATTCATCTGTCCACGGGCACTGATGGTTTTCATGGTCATGCGCTGAGTTCCTTTGCTGATTCGAACAGCGATGCGGCGAATGGCATCGATCTGACCGGATATTAGGAGCGCAGCGGGGAGGCCACGTTGATTCTGGTCAAATACGGTGGGGGGTATGCGGGATGCGGGCTCGTGGCCCCGCAAGCTGAACGCTCATGCGTGCCGGCGGTCTACTCGCTGGCTGTCAGGAGGACCGAGCTTTGTACATCCAGAGAATCTTTTGCGCGCTTTCCATCTGCCTGTTGGCCCCATTCACCGCGGCCGAGGAGCGGGAGTACCGGTATAGCGATGCACACCTGCACTATGTGGACTTCTTCCAGGAAACCGACGGCATGCAGAAGCTGCTCGAGGCAATGGATGCAGGACGCATCGATCATGTGATGATCAGCGGCATTCCGGTCGCAAAGAAATGGCACGAGAACGAACCCAAGCGTCCACGCTATTACGCCGGCGATGACGCGCCGGTGTACTGGTACAGCGCCACCGATGTGCTGGTGGCCGCGGCGCTGGAGGAACTCGACGAAGAGCAGCGCAAGCGGTTTCATCCGTTTCTCTCCGGCTTCAATCCCAACGACAAGAACGCCGATGCCCATATCCGTCGCATGCTCGAGTTGCATCCCGGGCTCTGGCAGGGGTTGGGGGAGATCTTCACCCGCCATGACGATGTAACGGCCCTGACCGAAGGCGACACGCCGCGCGCCAACAACGAGGCGCTGGCCCGGGTCTACCACCTGGCTGCCGAGTTCGACCTGCCGGTGATGCTGCACTCGAACATCACCTCCAAGCGCGAGCGCAATCCGCTGTATCTGGTCGAGCTGGAGGAACCGCTGCGCAACCATCCGCACACGCGGTTCATCTGGGCACATGCCGGCACCAGCATGGAGCTGCACCGGCACCAGGAAAAGCTGGAATTTCTCCATGAAACGGTCAGTCGGCTACTGGACGACTACCCCAACCTGTACATTGATCTGTCCTGGACGATGCTCAAGCCTTACCTGCTGGGCGAAGGGGACAAACCTGATCCGAAGTGGGTGGAGCTGGTGACGCGGCATCCGACGCGTTTCGTGATCGGCTCCGACGTAGTGGGCCATTTCGAGAATCTGGCCACAGGCATGAATGCGTTTGCCCCTTTTCTCGATGCCTTGCCCGAAGCGGTGGCGCGGGGTGTGGCGCGTGACAACTTCCTCGCGTTGTTGCCGCAAAAACGCCAGGACGAGCTGCGCTGAGCGTCATGAGGCTGTAATCGCGACGTCATAACCTGCCGGCTCCTCACATTGGAAGGAGCAGGTCATGTCGTTCACTCGTTGGTCGTTGGTTGCCACGTTGTTGGTGGTAGGTATTCCTGCGCAGGCGCAGGTTGAAGTGGTGGGGCCGGTGGAGTACGGCATCTTCGAAACGTCCAAGGACGACTTCCAGCCGGGCGAGCGTGTGCTGAGCCGCCGCGACCAGCCGATTCGTCAGACCATTGAGGTGCCAGCCAAGCTCGGCAGCAAGTTCGGGTTGCGCTATCGCCTCTCCGGCAAGCGTGAGGGGGATACACCGCTGACTCTGCTGTACCTGACGCCGGGCGTGGTGACGCCTGATGGCAAGCGTCATGACAAATTCGAGGTGGTGCAGAGCCTGGTGCCCGATGCCGAAACCGACGTGATGGCCTTCGAGTTTACCGAGGTGCACGAGGTGGTGCCGGGCGAGTGGCGGCTGATGGTCTTTCAGGGTGACCGGAAATTGGCCGAACGGACGTTTCAAGTCCGCTCGAGATGATGGCGATATCGCTTGGACGTAGTGGCCTTCAAAACCGTCAGTCGCCCTAACCATTAATTTGACGTCAAAAATTCAAGAGTGCGGTTCTGTCTCCGATAAATGAAGCAGGTCACGGTTTGTGACGTCGTTTCAATTCATGGAGAAAGTAGCCCCATGTCCATCCGCAATCTCACAATCGGCAAACGTTCCGCCCTCGGCTTCGGTTTGATCGGATTACTGGTTCTGTTCCTCGGCCTGTTCGCGTTGAACCAGATGGCAAATATGCGCAAGGAAAGCAGGGAGGTCGACGAGAACTGGCTGCCGAGCATCATGGCCATCAGCGAGCTCAACATGACGGTGATGCGTATTCGGGCGCTCACCCTGCGCATGACCGTCGCCGAAGACGTGCAGGTCGTGCAGAGCACTGCTCAACGCTTGGCACAGCTGCGCGGGGAGGTAGCGGAGCGCGATGCACAGTACGTCAAGCTGTTGACGACGGCGGAAGAAAAGTCCGCGTATCAGCGGTTCAAGCAGGCCTTCGACCAGTACCTGCCGTTGCAGCAGCGCATCGTCGACCAAGTACAGCGGGGCGAACATGATCAGGCTATCGCGATCATCAACGGCGCGATCAATGAACATGCCGATAACGTCACGGCCGCGTTGAACGAGCTGCAGCGGATAAACAATGAAGAGGCGGGGCAGGCAGCTGAGCGGGCGTCCATTCAGTACGACACCGGTTTCGGTTGGGTTGTGGCCACGCTGATCTTTGCCGCCGTGGTTACGGTCATGCTCGCCTGGATGTTCACCCGTAGCGTCGTGGGCCCGCTGGGACAAGCGGTTTCGGTTGCCGAGCGTATTGCCAATGGCGACCTGACCGGCGATTTCGCGGTGAATGGCAACGATGAGCCAGCTCGTTTGCTGGCATCGCTCAAGACCATGCAAAACAATCTGCGGGGCACCATCCAGGGCATCGCCGAGTCGTCCAATCAGCTCGCTTCGGCGGCTGAGGAGCTCAACGCCGTTACCGAAGATTCGACGCGTGGCCTGCATCAGCAGAACCATGAAATCGAACAGGCCGCAGCAGCTGTCAATCAGATGACCGCGGCAGTGGATGAAGTGGCGCGTAACGCGGTGGCTACCTCCGAAGCCTCGCAGGAGTCGAACGACACGGCGCAGCGCGGGCGCAAGCAGGTTCTGCAGACGGTGGAATCGATCAACCTGCTGGCCAGCGACGTGACCAACACCGCTGGCGAAGTGGAGCATCTCGCCGGACAGGTGCGCGACATCAGCAAGGTGCTGGAGGTGATTCGTTCCATTGCCGAACAAACCAATCTGCTGGCATTGAATGCGGCGATCGAGGCCGCGCGCGCCGGCGACGCCGGGCGTGGTTTTGCGGTGGTCGCGGACGAAGTGCGCGCCCTGGCGCATCGCACTCAGCAGTCCACAGCCGAAATCGAACAGATGATCGGCAGCGTGCACCAGGGTACCGACAAGGCGGTAAGTGCCATGCATGTCAGTAATGAGCGGGCCCGTACCACGCTGGAAATGGCACGCGCCGCAGGTGAAGCGCTGGACGGTATCACGGCCGCGATCAGTCAGATCAGCGAGCGCAACCTGGTTATTGCCAGTGCTTCGGAAGAGCAGGCTCAGGTTGCCCGCGAGGTGGATCGCAATCTGGTCAACATCCGTGACCTGTCGCTGCAATCGTCGGCGGGCGCCAACCAGACCAGCGCAGCGAGTCAGGAACTGGCGAGGTTGGCGATTGGGCTAAATGAGGTGGTGCAGCGTTTTCAGGTTTAAGCGAACCTAAAGGAGTTAGATTCTCAGTTCCGAAAACATATTTTCAAGCCAGGTGTCAAGTAACGATAGACCTTATCCGATATACGGTTATATCCCGTAGTCACGTGAGGTCGTCGTTATGTTCAGACAAATGAAAATAGCCCTGAGGGCTGGATTGGGCTTCGGCTTTGTGGCGTTGCTGGTCTTCGCGCTCGGCGTTTTCGCGTTGACGCGCATCTCGGCCATGGAGGATGAGGCCGAGGAAGTTGACCAGCGGCTGTTGCCTACCATTCAGCTGCTCGGTCAGGTCAATCAGGAGTTTCTGATGATCCGCGCCGCCACCCTGCGCCTGCTGATCAGCCAGCTTGACGAGCGGCGCCGCGGAGCGGATACCCTCGATGGTCTGCGCAAGACCCTGGCGCAGGAGCGGCAGGAGCTGGATCGGCTGATCCAGGACGCGGAGGGCAAGGCGCTGCTTGCCTCGTTCGACCAGGCGCTGACCCGTTATGAGAGCTTCCAGCGAAAGATCGTCGAGCTCGCGCTGCAGGATCGTGTGGATGAGGCAATCGAGCTGACCAGGGGTGAGCTGAACGAGCACGCGCGCAGCACCTCCCAGGCGATCGCCAATCTCATCGATCTCAATCGCAAGGCGGCCGATGCAGCCAGCGACCACGCCCTCGAGGTGGCAAGCAACGCCTTCGAGGGTGTCGTGATTGCAATGGTGGTCGCGTTTATCGCCACGATCGCGCTGGCGACGCTGCTGACCCGCAGCATCGTGCAGCCGTTGGCTGAGGCCGTAGGTGTCGCCGAGGTGATTGCCGGCGGTGATCTGACCCGCAGTATAAAAGTTGTCGGCAATGACGAGCCGGCACGCCTCCTGATTGCGCTCCAGGCCATGCAGCGCAGCCTGCGGGACACCATTCAGGGCATCTCGCATTCGTCCAATCAGCTGGCTTCGGCGGCGGAGGAGCTCAATGTCGTCACCGAAGACTCCACTCGCGGCCTCCACCAGCAGAATCATGAGATCGAACAGGCTGCAACGGCGGTCAACGAGATGACCACTGCGGTGGACGAAGTGGCGCGCAACGCCGTGGCGACATCCGAAGCGTCGCGCGAGTCCGATGAGACGGCACAGCATGGCCGCCAGCAGGTCATCCGTACGGTGGAGTCGATCGGCCTGCTGGCGAACGACGTCACGCAAACGGCTACCGAAGTGGAGCGTCTGGCGGGTCAGGTGCGTGACATCAGCAAGGTGCTGGATGTGATTCGCTCGATCGCCGAGCAGACCAATCTGCTGGCGCTCAACGCGGCCATCGAGGCGGCACGGGCAGGGGATGCGGGCCGTGGTTTCGCCGTAGTGGCCGACGAGGTGCGTGCACTGGCCCATCGCACCCAGCAGTCGACCCAGGAGATCGAACAGATGATCGGTGATGTGCACCAGGGAACCGACAAGGCGGTGCACGCCATGCAGTTGAGCAACGAGCGCGCCAGAACCACGCTGGATCTGGCGCGCGCCGCCGGGGAAGCGCTCGATGGCATCGCCAGTGCGATCAGCCAGATCAGCGAGCGCAACCTGGTGATTGCCAGTGCTTCGGAAGAACAGGCCCAGGTGGCGCGCGAGGTCGACCGAAATCTGGTCAACATTCGTGACCTGTCGCTGCAGTCTTCCGCGGGCGCCAACCAGACCAGCGCTGCCAGCCAGGAGCTGGCGCGCCTGGCGATCGACCTGAACAACCTGGTGGCGCGCTTCCAGGTCTGAGCCATGGGTGAGGCTTCGTCAGACGCCTCACCCAATGACAGCTCATATGGGCATTTTTCGCCCTCCCGTGACAGCACAGCGCTGGGCACGGGCGGGCGAGCGGCGTACTATCCCGCGTTTTTCCACAGCAGGAACGGGCTGAGTCGGGGCCGTTCTTCCCAGCTGCGAGATGTGCCCATGTCCGATCTGCCTCGAATTTTCCGCTTCATCAATCGCACCAGCCTGGTCGCCCAGATCGTGGTTGGCCTGCTGGCCGGCGCGCTGCTGGCGCTGTTCCTGCCTGGGGCTGCCAAGTCGGTGGCGCTGCTGGGGGACCTGTTCGTGCAAGCCCTCAAGGCGGTTGCGCCGGTTCTGGTGTTCGTGCTGGTGACGTCATCGCTGGCCAACCACAAGCGCGGGCAACCCACGCATATTCGGCCGATCATTCTGCTTTACGCGGTGGGCACCTTGAGCGCGGCGGCCGTCGCTGTGCTGGCGAGCTTCATGTTCCCCACATCGCTGACGCTGGTGAGCGGGGCGGCTGATGTAACGCCGCCGTCCGGTGTCGGGGCGGTACTGCAGACGCTGCTGTTCAACATCGCCGACAACCCGGTGCGTGCGCTGCTCAATGGCAACTTCATCGGCATCCTGGCATGGGCAATCGGTCTCGGCTTCGCTTTCCGCCATGCACAGGACAGCACGCGGCGGCTGATCGGCGATCTGTCCGATGGCGTCACGCTGATCGTCAAGGTGGTGATCCGCTTCGCGCCGCTCGGCGTGTTCGGTCTGGTGGCTGGCACCCTGGCCGATTCCGGTTTCGATGTACTGCTCGGCTATGCGCGGCTGCTGCTGGTACTAGTGGGCGCCATGCTGTTCATGGCGCTGGTGATGAACCCGCTGATCGTGTTCTGGCAGATTCGCCGCAATCCCTATCCGCTGGTGTTCACCTGCTTGCGCGAGAGCGGCATAACGGCCTTCTTCACCCGCAGTTCGGCCGCCAACATCCCGGTGAACATGCAGCTGTGTCAGCGTCTCGGGCTGCACAAGGACACCTACTCGGTTTCCATCCCGCTGGGCGCGACCATCAACATGGGCGGTGCGGCGATCACCATCACGGTGCTGACCCTGGCTGCGGTCAATACGCTTGGCATCCAGGTGGATGTGGCCACTGCGGTGTTGCTGAGCCTGCTGGCGGCGGTCTGCGCTTGCGGTGCCTCGGGTGTGGCCGGTGGCTCGTTACTGCTGATTCCGCTGGCTTGCAGTCTGTTTGGCATCTCCAACGACCTGGCGATGCAGGTGGTGGCGGTCGGCTTCATCATCGGCGTGGTGCAGGACTCGGCCGAGACGGCGCTGAATTCCTCGACTGACGTGCTCTTCACCGCAGCGTCCTGTATTGCCCATGGCGATATCGACGAGGGTGCCGAGCGGCGCGTTTGAATCAACCGATAACGGAAACAAGAACGGCGCCCTAGGGCGCCGTTTTCGTGTGTCACTTGCTGGATCAGGCCTTGTAGCGGCGCAGTACCAGCGTGGCGTTGGTGCCGCCGAAGCCGAAGCTGTTGCTCATGATCGTGTCGATCTGAGCGTTCTCGCGGGTTTCCCGCAGGATCGGCATGTCCGCGACTTCCGGGTCCAGCTCGTCGATGTTGGCCGAGGCTGCGATGAAGTTGCCTTCCATCATCAGCATCGAGTAGATCGCCTCGTGGACACCGGCAGCGCCCAGCGAATGGCCGGACAGGCTCTTGGTCGAGCTGATGGTCGGGATCTTGTCGCCGAACATGTTGCGCACGGCCTTGATCTCGGCCACGTCGCCCACCGGGGTGGACGTGCCATGGGTGTTCAGGTAGTCGATCGAGCCTTCGACGGTGGACATCGCCTGCTGCATGCAGCGCAGGGCGCCTTCGCCGCTCGGGGCGACCATGTCGTAGCCATCGGATGTAGCGCCATAACCGACGATTTCCGCGTAGATCTTGGCGCCGCGCTTGAGGGCGTGCTCCAGCTCTTCGACCACGACCATGCCGCCACCGCCGGCGATGACGAAACCGTCACGCTTGGCATCGTAGGCGCGGGAGGCCTTTTCCGGAGTTTCGTTGTACTGGCTGGACAGGGCGCCCATGGCGTCGAACAGGCAGCTCTGGCTCCAGTGTTCCTCTTCACCGCCACCGGCGAAGACGACGTCCTGCTTGCCCATCTGGATCTGCTCCATCGCATGGCCGATGCAATGCGCGCTGGTGGCGCAAGCCGAGGCGATGGAGTAGTTGATGCCCTTGATGCGGAACGGGGTCGCGAGACAGGCCGAGACGGTGCTGCTCATGGTGCGCGGAACGCGGTATGGGCCGATGCGCTTGACGCCCTTGTCGCGCAGGATATCGATGGCTTCCATCTGATTGATGGTCGATGCACCACCCGAGCCGGCCACCAGGCCGATACGCGGGTTGGAAATGTCATCCAGACTGAAACCGGCGTCCTTCACGGCCTGCTCCATCGCCAGGTAGGCGTAGGCGGCGGCGTCACCCATGAAGCGCAGGACCTTGCGGTCGATCAGCTCTTCGAGGTTCAGGTTGACGGAGCCCGAGACCTGGCTGCGCAGCCCCATGTCCGCATAGGACTGGTTGAAGCGAATGCCGGGGCGACCGGCGCGCAGGTTGCCGGAGACGGTCTCTTTGTCATTGCCCAGGCAGGAAACGATACCCAGGCCAGTGATCACGACGCGACGCATGCGGATGTCCTTCAAAAGCTGTCGGTAGAGGTGAACAGGCCGACGCGCAAGCCTTCGGCACTGTAGATCTCGCGGCCATCAACGCTGACGGTGCCATCGGCGATGCCGAGGATCAGCGAGCGGTTGATGGTGCGCTTGATATGGATGTTGTAGGTGACCTTCTTGGCGGTCGGCAGCACCTGGCCGAAGAACTTGACTTCGCCAGAACCCAGTGCACGCCCGCGGCCAGGGTTGCCCTGCCAGCCGAGGTAGAAGCCGACCAGCTGCCACATGGCATCGAGACCCAGGCAGCCGGGCATGACCGGATCGCCTTCGAAGTGGCAAGCGAAGAACCAGAGATCAGGGTTGATATCCAGCTCGGCGACCAGCTCGCCCTTGCCATACTTGCCGCCCACTTCACTGATGTGAACGATACGATCGACCATCAGCATGTTCGGCGCGGGCAGTTGCGCATTACCGGGACCGAAGAGTTCGCCGCGGCTGCAACGAAGCAGGTCTTCCCGAGTAAAGGCGTGTTGTTTGGTCATGCGTATTCCTCAATGGGCCCCGCGAAGGGCTTTGCTGCTTACATACCGGGCCCGAGTTCGAGGCCTGATCATCAAGACTAGTCATAGACTGTCGCGTTGTGGCTAAAGTCACAGCCTGACAACAGCGACGCCATTCACCCGTACCTGCGGCTGAAGGACGCAAAGACAGAATCGGGCGGCTACTTTAACACTCCTGAAAGGCTAACGAGGACCTTGCGACAGCTTGTCCTCTATAGACAATCGTTGCAGTGACGGTTGCATGGCCCGGGTGAATCGTTTTCCAGGCGTGTCCGCTGACGCCGGATGCAACTGTAACCGGATGATTTCACAGGGGCTTGCTGTTGCGCTGTTCGCTGCGGACGCGAAACGTATAATGCCTCGCACTGCCATTTCGGATGGCCCACGACGGAACCCTCATGACACGACAGCAACCCATTGCGGTACTCGGCGGCGGCAGTTTCGGTACCGCGATTGCCAATCTGCTGGCCGAAAACGGTCACCACGTCCTGCTCTGGATGCGCGATGCCGAACAGGCCGAAAGCATCCGTACCCTGAGGCAGAACCCGCGCTATCTCAAAGGTGTCGAGATCCTTCCGCTGGTGGAGCCGACCACCGATCTGTCTTCCACTCTCGATGCGTGCGAGCTGGTCTTCGTCGCCCTGCCGTCCAGCGCGTTGCGCCAGGCGCTGCAGCCGTTCGCGACGCAGTTGGGGGGCAAGATGCTGGTCAGCACCACCAAGGGCATCGAGGCCGAGAGTTTCATGCTGATGAGTCAGATCCTCGAGCAGATCGCGCCTCAGGCGCGCATCGGTGTGCTCTCCGGGCCGAACCTGGCGCGCGAAGTCGCCGAGCACGCGCTGACCGCGACGGTGGTTGCCAGCCAGGACGAGGCCTTGTGCCGCCATGTGCAGAAGGTGCTGCATGGGCGGACCTTTCGTGTATATGCCAGCTCCGACCGTTTCGGTGTCGAGCTGGGCGGGGCGCTGAAGAATGTCTACGCGATCATGGCGGGCATGGCGGCGGCGCTGGGCATGGGCGAGAACACGCGCAGCATGCTGATCACCCGGGCGCTTGCGGAGATGACGCGATTCGCCGTAAAGCTCGGCGCCAACCCCATGACCTTTCTCGGCCTCGCCGGGGTCGGCGATCTGATCGTCACCTGCACCTCGTCGAAGAGTCGCAACTTCCAGGTCGGCTATGCGCTTGGCGAGGGACTCAGTCTCGACGAGGCGGTTTCACGGCTGGGCGAGGTTGCCGAAGGCGTGAACACCATCAAGGTGCTCAAGTGCAAGGCCGAGGAACTGCAGGTCTATATGCCACTGGTCGCCGGCCTGCATGCCATCCTGTTCGAGGGGCGTACGCTCGATCAGATCATTGGCGTGCTGATGCGTGGCGAACCCAAGACCGATGTGGATTTCATTTCAACCGACGGATTCTGAGCCGAGGCTATGTCCATGAACCAATCGAATCAGGCTACGGAGCGCGAATCGCTGATTCTGCGGGCCGTCTGGATGCTGATCTTCTTCTTCGTCTGGCAACTGGCCGAGTTGGCGCTGCTGGTGGTCGTGGTGCTGCAGCTGGTGATGCGCCTGGTCAAGGGGAACGCCGACTCCAGCCTGCAGGGCTTCGGCGACAGCCTGAGCCAGTACATTGCGCAGATCGGTCGTTTCGCCACCTTCAATACCGAGCGCAAGCCCTGGCCGTTGTCGGATTGGCCCACACCACGCCCAGCGGATGTGGAACTGGTCACGCCGGTGCCGCCGGCTGCGTCCAGTGAATCGAATGACTCTCAACAAGGCCCTACGGCATGAGGCTCTGGTTGCTGCGTCATGGCGAGGCCGAACCACGCGCACGTACGGATGCCGAGCGCAACCTGACCGAGGGAGGCCGGCGTGACGTGCGCCGCAGTGCCACTTTTCTGCGCGGCAAGCCGCTGCAGGTAGTGCTGGTCAGCCCCTACCAGCGTGCACAGCAGACCGCCGATGAGGTCTGCAAGGCACTGGGTTTCAGCGGCCGGCGGGAAACCGTGGACTGGGCCACGCCCGAGTCGGATCTCGAAGAGGCCCTGCGAGCGCTCGATATGCGCGGCGAGAGCGATCTGCTCCTGGTCACGCACCAGCCCTTCGTCGGCAACCTGGCCGGTTGGCTGGTCAACGGCAGTCATTCCGAGCCGCTGCCGATGGCGACGGCGTCGCTCGCCGAACTCGAAGGGGAAGCCATCGCGGGCGGGCTGATGCAGCTGGCGTCCTTGCACCATGTTGGTTAGGGTTGGTCGGGTCCGCTTGGTCATGCGTGGTCACAGCGGCATCCCAGAACAACAATAGCCCTCAGGAGTATGCGCCTTGAGCATCTGGCACCGTCAGCCCGACCTGGAAGAGCTTCACAGCACTCGCAAGAACACCATCACCGACCTGCTGGATATCCGCTTCGAGTCCTTCGATGACTCGTCCATCACCGCAAGCATGCCGGTCGATGCTCGCACCCATCAGCCGTATGGCCTGCTGCATGGCGGCGCCTCCGTGGTGCTGGCCGAGACCCTGGGTTCCATGGCCAGCTATCACTGCATCGACACCAGCAAGTTCTATTGCGTGGGGCTCGAGGTCAATGCCAATCACCTGCGTGGCCTGCGCAGTGGACGGGTGACCGGGGTATGCCGGCCGGTGCATCTGGGGCGTTCGACCCATGTATGGGACATTCGCCTGAGCGGCGAGGACGGCAAGCCGAGCTGCATTTCCCGGCTGACCGTTGCTATCGTGCCGCTGGACAAGGGCGGCTTACCGAGCTGATCGCCGGCGGGCCGGACAATGCGGCCTGCTGATTGGCCTGAATGCCCTTCATTCGGCAGGGCTATGGCGATTGCCGCCTGCCGAGGGCTGCCAGACAATGAGGGCTCAGTCTGTCCGGCACCTTCAGTTCATGTCGCAACCTATCTTTTTCGCTCATGCCAACGGCTTCCCCTCGGCGACCTATCGCAAGCTGTTCGAGGCCCTTGCGCCGGAATACCGGGTCGCGCACATGGATCGGCACGGACATGATCCGCGTTTCCCGGTGGACGATAACTGGAACAACCTGCTCGACGAGCTGTTCGAGCAGCTCGAAGGCCTGCGCGAACCGGTGTGGGGGGTCGGGCACTCGTTCGGCGGCATGCTGCACTACCGCGCCGCGCTGCTGCGGCCCGAGCTTTACCACGGCGTGGTCATGCTCGATTCACCGTTGCCGACCTGGTTCGACCAGACCGTCATCTGGGCTGCCAAGCGGCTGGGCTTCATCGACCGGCTGACCCCGGCCGGCCGCACGCTCGGACGCCGCGAACAGTTCTCCAGTGCCGAGGAAGCGCGCGCCTATTTCGCCGGCAAGGCGCTGTTCAGCAGCTTCGATCCCGAATGCCTGGAGGCCTACATCGAACACGGGCTGGAGCCGGCGGGGCAGGGGCTGCGCCTGCGCTTCGATCCGCAGACCGAAATCAGCATCTACCGCAGCGTGCCGCACCTCACGCCCGGCTGGCCGCCCGCGCTGAAGATTCCGTTGGCCATGGTGCGCGGCCGCGAGAGCCGTGTGGTACTCCCGCACCATGCCTACCTGCTGCGGCTGATGGCCCGTGGCGAAGCGCATACGCTGTCCGGTGGCCATATGTTTCCGTTCGAGCGACCTCAGCAGACGGCCGAGAAGCTGCGCGAGCTGCTGGGGCGCTGGGATGCAGGTCGCGCGTTGTCCCGGGGGGCGGCATGAGTATGTTGTTCGAAGAGGTCCGGCTGAGCCTGCCTCATCTGGAGGTGGCGGCGCACCTGTACGGACCTGAAGACGGCAAGCCGGTCATCGCGTTGCACGGCTGGCTGGACAACGCCGCCACCTTCAGTCGGCTGGCCCCGCGCCTGCAAGGGCTTCGCATCGTCGCGCTCGACCTGCCGGGGCATGGCCATTCGGACCACCGCCCGGCCGGCGCGGGGTACAACATCTGGGACTATGCCCACGATGTGCTGCAGGTCGCCGAGCAGTTCGGCTGGCAGCGCTTTTCCCTGCTCGGGCACTCCATGGGCGCGATCGTCTCGGTGCTGCTCGCCGGTGCCTTGCCAGCGCGCATCGAGCGCCTGGCATTGATCGACGGCGCCATCCCCTATACCGGCGAGGCGGACGGCGCGCCGCAGAAACTCGGTGCCGCGCTCGAGGCATTGCTGGCCGTGGACGACAAGCGCAAGCCCGTCTATTCCACGTTCGACAAAGCCGTGCAGGCGCGCATGAAAGGCGTCGGCGCGGTCAGTCGCGAGGCGGCCGAGCGTTTGGCGCAGCGCGGACTGATGCCGGTGCCCGGCGGTTACACCTGGCGAACCGACGCGCGTCTGATGCTGCCTTCAGCCATGCGGCTGACCCGTGCCCACGCGCAGGCATTCGTCCGGCAGGTCACCTGCCCCAGCAGTCTGGTGCTGGCCGAGCAGGGGCTGATGATCCAACCGGAGCTGCGAGAACTGGTCGACGGGCTGCCCTTCGCGGTGCAGCGCCTGCCCGGTGGCCATCATCTGCATCTGGATGACGAGCCGGGCGCCGAAGCGGTTGCTGCAGTGTTCAACGCCTTCTTCCACGGCTGAGAGCAGTCAAGCGTTTGCAATACTCTCTCGCAAAGCCTTGCTTGACTTGCTTTTGCCAACTGGCGAGGCTGGACGGCAACGTTCCCAGCCGAGTCAGCGCAATGATCGAATGCTCCACCGTCGCAACGCTCGCTGGCCAAGCCCCTGCGCTTGACCTGGGCTTGCCGCAGCCGCCGAGTTCAGGCGAACAGTCGAAGGTGATCCGTTGAGGAGTTTTATGCGACGTGCATGGATGGCCGCACCGGCTTTGTTTCTGTCCGCTGCTGCAATCGCGGCCGATGTGGCCGGCAGTGCTGATCTCGAGCGTGTGCCGCGCTTCGCCCAAGCGCAGATCATCGACTACCGGCAGTCCACCGTTCAGGAACGCATCTACCCGCAGGACTCCATACGTCGCATCAGCGGCAACCTGCGCATGGCCGCTCAGGTGGTCGCCTCTGGCCGACTGACCGCCGTGACTTACCAGCTGCCGGCTTCGCACACTGGCATCGAGGCCTTCACCCAGGCCCGCGGCGACCTGCTGGAGCAGGGTGCCGAACTGTTGTTCTGGTGCGAAGGGCGCGAATGCGGCTCCAGCAGCCTGTGGGCCAACGCCATCTTCGGCAAATCCATGCTCTACGGGCCGGAAGCGCAGCAGGCCTATCTACTGGCTCGCCTGCCAGAAGGGGAAACCGAGGGGCAGGACGACCTGATCGCGCTATACGGCGTGACCCGCGGCAATGGTCGGCCCTACCTGCATGTCGAGCAGCTGCAACCCGACGAGCCGCTGGCCCAGGTGCTGCCCACCGCGGCGACCCTGCTGCGTCAGCTGCGCAGCACCGGCGAGCTGCGCCTGCCACGCCTGGCTGATCAGCCGACTGCCGAGTGGGGCGAGCTGCTGGCCAATGTCCTTCGGCTGGACAGCACAACGCGCATCAGTCTCGCGGGGCAGGGCGCCGCAGCGTGGCGAGAGGCGCTGATCGCCGAGCGCATCCGCGGCGGGCGACTGGAAGTCGACGAGTCGCAGGAGTCGGGACTGCTGATCCGCCTATTGCGCTGACACGGCATTGCGGCTGCAATAGCCGACTCTGTCGACGCACCCAATGCATAGGGTGCGTCGGTATCTTTGCGTAGAGTAATTTCCCATGCTCAACAATGATCGCCTGCTTGCGCAGATCCTGCTGCTCGGCTTGCTGGCAGCCTGTCTCTGGGTGTTGGCGCCTTTTGCGTCGGCCTTGTTCTGGGCCGCCGTGCTGGCATTCGCCAGCTGGCCGGTGATGCGCCTGCTGACCCGCTGGCTGAACGGCAACGCCACGCTCGCGGCGGGGCTGCTCACCTTCAGCTGGATGGTGCTGGTGGCCGTGCCACTGGTATGGCTGGGGTTCAACATCGCCGATCAGATTCGCGACGCCAACGCGCTGCTGCACGATCTGCAGGTCGAAGGGTTGCCGCCTGCGCCTGAATGGCTCGGTGAGCTGCCGTTGATCGGTGATTCGCTGGTGAACTTCTGGAATACGGTGGACGAGCAGGGCACTGCTCTGATCGCCAGCATCAGGCCTTATATCGGCCAGGTCGCCAACTGGCTGCTGGTGCGCAGTGCGCGGATCGGCGGCGGCATGCTCGAATTGGCACTGAGCCTGGTGCTGGTGTTCTTCTTCTATCGTGACGGGCCACGGCTGTCGGCCTTCGTGCACAGTCTGCTGCACCGGCTGATCGGTGATCGAGCCGACCATTACCTCGAACTCGTGGCCGGAACCGTGCAGCGAGTGGTCAACGGGGTGATCGGGACGGCCGCGGCGCAGGCGATTCTGGCCTACATCGGTTTCCTCATCGCCGGCATTCCGGGCGCGCTGGTGCTGGGTCTACTGACCTTCGCCTGCAGTTTCATCATGGTACCCCCGCTGATCTGGGGGCCGGCAGTCGCCTGGCTGGCCTGGCAGGGCGACTACGGCATGGCGGTGTTCCTCGGCATCTGGGGCATGTTCGTCATCAGCGGCGTGGACAACGTGCTCAAGCCCTATCTCATCAGCCGGGGCGGCAACCTGCCGCTGGTGGTGGTGCTGCTCGGGGTATTCGGCGGCATCCTCGCCTTCGGCTTCATGGGACTGTTCCTCGGTCCGACGCTACTCGCGGTCGCCTACAGTCTGCTCGGCGACTGGCTGATCAAGGAGGTGCCGCAGATGCCGGCCCATGAGTCGACACAGCTTCCAGGCGAGTCGCGCGAGTCGGTCGGCCCGTAGCGTCAGGCTGCGCTCACTGCTCCTCTTCGTAACGCACCAGCGCGTCATGGGCGACGATGCGCCCGAGGGCGATCAGCTCGGGCGCCTTGTAGAACTCGTAGAAGCGACAGGCGCGCTTGGGGATGTTGACCAGCACGTTCGGCGGGTAGCCGGCGATCTTGTACTGCGCCAGCGATGACTGCATGACGTCGAAACTCTGGTTGATCAGCTCCAGCAGCGAGGCCGGCCCGGTCACGTCGACCACTGTTGCACCTTCAGCGGATTTCGGTGCGCTGCGGCTGGTTGGCGCCGCCGGTGGCTGGTCGCCGCGCAGCAACTCGCCGGCGCGGATGTCGTCGAGTTCGGCCAGGGCGGTCTCCTCCTTGCGCCAAAAGGGCAGGTGCGAACTGATCGAACTCATGATCGTGTCGAAGCGTCCGGGGCGCTCGATCTCCGGCAGCGGGTACTGCTTGTGGTTGTTGGCGTTGAGGTTGACCGCGATGATCATGTCGCAGTGCGCCGACACCACCGGGACGATGGGCAGAGGATTGAGCAGGCCGCCGTCGACCAGCATGCGGTTACCCTGCATCACCGGGGTGAACAGGCTGGGAATGGCGGCGGAGGCGCGCATCGCCAGCTCCAGGCTGCCTTCCTGGAACCAGATTTCCTGCTGGTTGGTGAGGTCGGTGGCAACGGCGGTGAAGGGGATCGGCAGGTCCTCGATGCAGATCTTGCCGACCATGTCGCGGATCCGACCGAACACCTTTTCGCCGCGGATCGCCCCCAGGCTGAAGCTGGGATCGACCAGGCGCAGCAGATCCAGGTAGTCCAGGCTCTCGATCCAGGCGCGATATTCGTCGAGCTTGCCCGCCGCGTAGATGCCGCCAACCACGGCGCCCATGGAGCAGCCGGCGATGCAGGCGATCTCGTAGCCACGCGCTTCCAGCTCCTCGATCACGCCGATGTGCGCATAGCCCCGCGCACCGCCGGATCCCAATACCAGTGCAACTCTCTTGCTCATGCGGTTCTCCCTGTGGCATTGGCGATAGCTTCATGCCTGGCCGGCGAGCCTGCAAGGGCGAATGCGTGGCCGCCTTTGCTACAATCGCCGCCCGTTTGTGCACGTGTCACGAGAGAGTCCGATGAGCGAACCGATCCGCCTCACCCAGTACAGTCATGGCGCCGGCTGCGGCTGCAAGATATCGCCCAAGGTGCTGGACGTGATTCTTGCCGGCAGCGGTGCGCAGAATCTCGATCCGCGTCTGTGGGTCGGCAACGCCTCGCGCGATGATGCGGCGGTCTATGGCATCGACGAGGAGCGCGGTGTGGTATCGACCACCGACTTCTTCATGCCCATCGTCGATGATCCCTTCGACTTCGGCCGCATCGCCGCGACCAACGCCATCAGCGACATCTATGCCATGGGCGGCGACCCGCTGATGGCCATCGCGATCCTCGGTTGGCCGGTCAACGTGCTGCCGCCGGAAGTCGCCCGCGAAGTGATCGCCGGGGGCCGTGCCGTCTGCGATGCCGCCGGCATTCCGCTGGCCGGCGGGCACTCGATCGATGCGCCCGAGCCGATCTTCGGGCTGGCCGTCACCGGCCTGGTGAACAAGCGCCAGATGAAGCGTAACGACACCGCTACCGCCGGCTGCAAGCTGTACCTGACCAAGCCGCTGGGCATCGGTATCCTCACCACCGCCGAGAAGAAGGCCAAGCTGCGCGTCGAGGACGTCGGCTTGGCCCGCGACTGGATGTGCACGCTGAACACCGCCGGCAGCCGCTTCGGCAAGCTTGAAGGCGTTCGTGCCATGACTGACGTGACCGGTTTCGGCCTGCTCGGCCATCTGGTGGAGATGGCCGATGGCAGCGGCCTGACCGCGGAGATCGAATACGCCCGCGTACCGCGCCTGCCTGGCATTGAATACTACCTGGAGCAGGGCTGCGTACCGGGTGGCACCCAGCGCAATTTCGACAGCTATGGGGAGCGCATCGCCACACTCGACGAGCGTCACAAACCTCTGCTTTGCGATCCGCAGACCAGTGGCGGGCTGTTGGTCGCCGTGGCGCCGGAGGGCGAGGCGGAGTTCCTCGCGGCCTGTGCCGAGCTCGGCCTTGCGCTGGAGCCGATCGGCCAGCTGGTCGCCGCGCGTAGCCATGCGGTCGAGGTACGTTAATGCGCGGCGACACGGAGAATTATCGCGAGCTGTTCCTCAACGACGTTCCCATGATGGATGCCCGTGCGCCGGTGGAGTTCGGCAAGGGGGCCTTTCCCGGCGTGGTCAATCTGCCGCTGATGAATGATGTGGAGCGGCAGAAGGTCGGCACCTGCTACAAGCAGCACGGCCAGAAAGCCGCCATCGAGATGGGCCATCAGCTGGTCTCCGGCAAGACCAAGGCCGAGCGGCTGCAGGCCTGGGCCGATTTCGCCCGCGCCCACCCGGACGGTTACCTGTACTGCTTCCGCGGTGGTTTGCGTTCGAAGATCGTCCAGCAATGGTTGAAGGACGAGATGGGCATCGACTACCCGCGCGTGGTCGGCGGTTACAAGGCGATGCGTCACTTTCTGCTCGACACCATCGAGCAGGCGGTGGAGCAGTGCGAGTTCGTACTGGTGGGCGGCATGACCGGGACCGGCAAGACCGAGGTGCTGGCCCAGCTGGGCAACAGCCTGGATCTCGAAGGGCTGGCCAACCACCGCGGCTCCAGCTTCGGCAAGCGCGCCACGCCGCAGCCCTCACAGATCGATTTCGAGAACGCGCTGGCGATCCGCCTGCTGAAGATGCGCGCGGCAGGGATCGAAAGCTTCGTGATCGAGGACGAGGCGCGCCTGGTCGGGCGCTGCTCCATCCCGCTGCCGCTGTTCCAGGGCATGCAGCAGTTTCCGTTGATCTGGCTGGAGGACAGTCTGCAAGGCCGGGTCGAGCGCATCCTCAAGGACTATGTGATCGACCTGTGCGCCGAGTTCATCAGCGAACAGGGTGAGAACGGTTTCGCTGCATTCGCTGAGCGTCTTCAGCAAAGTCTGGTCAATATCAACAAGCGGCTCGGCGGCGAGCGTTACCAGCGCCTGGCCCTGCTGATGGATCAGGCCCTGGCGGAGCAGGCGCGCAGCGGTGCGGTCGATCTGCATCGCGCCTGGATCGAAGCGTTGTTGGGCGAATATTACGACCCGATGTACGCCTACCAACGCGAGAGCAAGGCCGAGCGGATCGAGTTCGCCGGCGACCAGCCGTCTGTCGTCGAGTATTTGCGTAACCGTAAGGCGCGCAGCGCGCCGTAACCCTGAATGGCACATGAGGGATGATGCGATGAAAACCTGGCTGACTTTGCCTTTGCTGGTTGTGCTGCTGGCCGGCTGTGCCGGCAAGACCGCGTACCGTGACAGCTGTGCCGCGGAGTTGGACGCGGCATGGAAGGAGCAGAGCCTGGCGGAAGCCGAGGGCTTTGCCGGTACCGTGAGCTATTCCAAGGCCATGGCGTTGCTGACCGGCGCCAAGACCCAGCAGCAGTTCGAAGCCTTCCGCGGTTGCACGCAGAAGGCACAGAAGGCGCGTTTCTACCTCCGTGAATCCCGCGCCGGACGTTAAACCGGCTATCACCGCTGCTCGGCCGTGCATTGAGTGCGGCCTGGGCAGCCGTTGGCGAGCGGTTTGGCTGGTTCGGTCAGCTTCCTGTCATCGGGCGTGAGCACTGCGCTTCGCGCCAGCATCCCCAACGTCTTTAGCGCGCACGCTCGCCTGGCGCGCGGTCAAGCGGCCGGCTGCCAGAGCGGGCGCAAATCACAAAGTCGTCACCGGGCGTTTCCATTGCTTTGCCTGGTCGCGGCCGACCAGTAGCATCGGGACGACGAACGAAGGAGATTTCGATGCGCACCCGATTGGACGCCTGCCTGCGAGCAGTCAATGAAGTATTGCTCGGCAAGGAGGCGCAGGTCCGGTTGGCCATGGCCTGCCTGCTGGCCCGCGGTCACCTGCTGGTGGAGGACATGCCCGGGATGGGCAAGACCACCCTGAGTCATGCCCTGGCCAAAGTGCTGGGCCTGGACTTCCAGCGCATCCAGTTCACGTCCGACCTGCTGCCTGGCGACATTCTCGGCACCTCGGTATTCGACAAGGACAGCGGGCAGTTCGTCTTCCACCCCGGGCCGATCTTCGCCGAGCTGGTGCTCGCCGACGAGATCAACCGCGCCACGCCGAAAAGCCAGAGCGCGCTGCTTGAAGCCATGGAGGAGGGGCAGGTCACCATCGAAGGGGCGACACGCCCCTTGCCCGAGCCGTTCTTCGTCATTGCCACGCAGAACCCGGTGAGCTCTGGCGGCACCTTCGCCTTGCCGGAGTCGCAACTGGACCGCTTTCTTATGCGCGTCTCCCTGGGCTACCCCGCCAAGGCGGCGGAAAAATCGCTGCTGCTGGGTGAGTCCCGGCGCGATCTGCTGACCCGACTCGAACCGTTGCTGCAGCACGACGAACTGCGGGCAATCCAGGATGCAGTCGGCCATGTGCGGGTCAGCGATGCCCTTGTCGATTACGTGCTGCGTCTGGTGGAGGCCACGCGCACTCAGCCGCAGTTCGCCTGGGGGCTGTCGCCGCGCGGCAGCCTGGCGTTGCTGGCGGCTGCCCGCGCCTGGGCATTCCTCGACGGACGCGACTACGTGATTCCGGAGGATGTGCAGGCCGTGTTGCCCACCGTGGTCGGCCACCGTCTGCGCGAGCGCGCGGATGCCACCGGTCACGGGGGCGGTGCGCTGGTGCAATGGCTGCTGCGCGAGGTGCCGGCGCTGTGAGGCAGCTGTCCGCCCCCTACTGCCGGCGTCCGGCGTGAGGTTGCTGCCGCGCTTTCGCGACCGCTGGTTGCTGCGGCGCATTCCGCCGGCTTCCAGCGTGCGGCTGAACCAGCGGCGAATCTTCATCATGCCGACGGCGGTGGGGCTGATGTTCATGGTGGCGCTGCTGCTTATGCTGCTTACCGCGATCAACTACCAGAACAGCCTGGCCTATGGGCTGACCTTCCTGCTTGGCTCCCTCTATCTGGTCACCATCCTGCACACCTGGCGCAACCTGGCCGGGCTGGTGCTGCAGGCCGGCGGCACCACCGCGGCGTTCGTCGGTGAGCAGGCCTTGCTGCGCGTCCGCCTGGAGAGCCAGGGACGCGCCTATCAAGCCGTTGCGCTGGGCTGGCCGGCGAGCGGGCTGCGCCTGGTCGACGTTCCGGCCGGAGGCACCGTGGAAGTCGAGCTGAGCCTGCCGACCCGCCGCCGCGGTTGGTTGCGACCGGGCCGGGTGCGGGTGGAGAGCCGTTTCCCGCTGGGGCTGCTGGTGGCCTGGAGCTGGATCGACCTGGAGCTGGCCGCACTGGTCTATCCGCAGCCGTCGGCAGCCGAGCGTCCCCAGGGCGGCAGCGCGCCGGAGACCGAGGATGAAGGCGTGCTGACCCGCGGCTCGGGCGTCGACGACTATCAGGGCTTGCGGGCCTGGCAGCCGGGCGATCCGCGTCGACGCCTGCACTGGAAGGCCTATTCGCGCGGCCAGGGCCTGTTGGTCAAGGATTTCGCCAGCCTGCTCGGTAACGATCCGCTGCTGGATTTCGACGCGCTTACCGGCGATACCGAGCAACGACTGTCGGTGCTCTGCCACTGGGTCATCGACCTCAGCGAAAAGCAGCAGCCGTTCGCGCTGCGGCTGCCGGCCGGCTTGTTCGGCCCGGACAGCGGCCAGGCGCATCGAGATGCCTGCCTGCGTGCGCTGGCGCTGCACGGCCTGGCCGATGGGGGCGATGCATGAGTGCGAAGCCGGGTATTCCGCGCAACAGCCTGATCTGGCTGCTGGTGGCGCAGGTGCTGGTGATCCTGCCGCATCTCACCCATCTGCCGCTGTGGATCATCGGCCTGTGGCTGGGCTGCGCGGGCTGGCGAATCCAGATCTTCCGCATGCGCGCTCGTTACCCGCGCAGCTGGACCAAGGCGCTGCTGATGATCGGGGCGGGATTCGGGGTGTACTTTTCCCGCGGCAGCCTGGTCGGGCTCGAGGCCGGTGTGGTGCTGCTGATTGCCGCATTCATCCTCAAGCTGGTGGAGATGAGTACCCGCCGCGATGCGCTGGTGCTGATCTTTCTCGGCTTCTTCGCGGTGGTGACCAGCTACCTGTTCGAGGACAGCCTGCTCGCCGGGCTCTACAGCCTCCTTCCGGTCACTGCATTGCTCGCCGCGATGATCGGCCTGCAGCAGAGCAGCCTGGTGACGCGGCCGTGGCCGACCGTGCGGCTGGCCGGCGCGCTGCTGTTGCAGGCGGTACCACTGATGCTGGTGCTGTTCCTGTTCTTTCCCCGCCTGCCACCGCTGTGGTCGCTGCCGCAGGCCGGCGACAGGGGTACGACCGGTCTGGCTGACCACATGGCGCCTGGCGATATCGCGCGGCTGGGGCGCTCGGCGGAGCTGGCGTTTCGTGTCAGCTTCGACGGCGAGATTCCCCCTCGCGACCAGCTCTACTGGCGCGCGGTGACCTTCGAGCGTTTCGATGGCCGGCGCTGGTCGCAGTCTTACGCATCCAACGTGCCCCAGGCACCGGAGTGGCAGGCGCTGGGCGAGCCGCTCAGCTATAGCGTGGTCATGCAGCCCAGCGGCCAGCCCTGGCTGTTCGCCCTGGACGTTGCTCAGGTTGCGTCGGGCGGGGCTCAACTGATGACCGATTTCCATCTGCAGCGCCGCCAGCCGGTGACCAAGCCGCTGATGTACCGGGTGACATCCTGGCTGGACGCCCGACGCGAAGCCATCGGTGCGCCGGAAAGCCTTGCCCGGGCGCTGCAGTTGCCGGAGCAGGGCAACCCGCGCAGCCGCACCTGGGCTGCCGAGCTGCGGCGCAGCGCACAGGAGCCACAGGCAGTGGTGGATGCACTGCTGCGGCATTTCAACCGCGAGCCGTATCACTACACGTTGGAACCACCGCCGGTGGGTAGCGATATCGTCGACGACTTCCTGTTCCAGACCCGCAGCGGCTTCTGTGCCCACTACGCCGGCGCCATGACCTTCGTGCTGCGCGCGGCGGGCATTCCGGCGCGCGTTGTGGCCGGCTACCAGGGCGGCGAGGTCAATCCTGCGGGCAACTACCTTTCGGTGCATCAGTTCGATGCCCATGCCTGGGTCGAATACTGGGTCGCCGAGCGCGGCTGGGTCAGTGTCGACCCGACTTTCCAGGTCGCGCCCGAGCGCGTCGAGCAGGGGCTGGAACAAGCCTTGGCGCGGGAGCGGAGCTTTCTCGCCGACGAGCCGCTGTCGCTGCTGCGGTTCCGCGACGTCGGCTGGATGAACACGTTGCGGCTGCGCTGGGACAGCCTCAACTATGGCTGGCAGCGCTGGGTCCTCAATTATCAGGATGAGCAGCAGTCGCAGATGCTGCAGCGCTGGTTTGGCAAGCTCGACGGCCAGGCGCTCGGTCTGGGCCTGGTCGCCGTGCTCGGGCTGCTGACCGGAATACTGGCGCTCGTGCTGTTCAAACCCTGGCGGCGGGAAAAAGATGTTCAGCAGCGCCAGTTCGATCGCTTCGAGCGCCTGCTGGCACGCCAGGGTATCCGCCGCCACAAAGGCGAGGGGGCACGCAGCTTCGCCGAACGGGCCGCTACCGAAATGCCCGATCAGGCGCCAGCAATCCGCGCATTCGTCCGGCTGTACGAGGCGCAGCGTTACGCGCAGCTGCCCGGGCCGGGAGAGGAGCTGTCGCGCGCCCTGACCAACGTTCGACGCGCCATGCCCTGGCGGATCGCTGCCCCGCGGCGGCATTCCTGACATTCATTGCCAACATGGATGATTCGGCATTTCATCCGGCCGCTTCTGCCAGACAGGGTCGCGCCGCCTCCCATGCGCCTTTAACATCGCCGGCATAACGAACGATAACGAGGTGCATATGGAGCTTTGCGAGCTGCTGCAAGCGGTGCGTGACAATCCCGAAAGCGTGGTCGTGCCGGCCAGCTGGGGGCAGGGGCGTGCGGGTTTCGGCGGCCTGGTCGCAGCGCTGGTATTCGAGAACATGCGCGCCAAGGTGCCTGAAGGACGCCCGCTGCGCTCGCTGGCGATCACCTTCGTTGGTCCGCTGGCGGTGGACAAGCCAGCCAGGTACGAGGCCGAAGTGCTGCGCGAAGGCAAGGCGGTGAGCCAGATGCTGGGCCGGGTGGTGCAGGATGGCCAGGTGGTCACCATCGTTCAGGGCAGTTTTGGCGCGCCGCGCAGTTCGGTGATCGATGTGCCGGCCGAGCCCGGTCCGTCCATGCCGCCAGTGGAAGCCTGCCAGGAGCTGCCCTACGTACCGGGCGTGACGCCGGAGTTCACCCGCTACCTGGCGATGCGCTGGGGTGTCGGTGGCCTGCCGTTCAGCGGCAACAGCTCCCGCCAGATGGGCGGCTGGGTTCGTCAGCGTGGCGACGTTCCGCGCGAACCGATGACCGAGGCGCACCTGCTGGCGCTGGTGGACGCCTGGCCGCCCGCTGTGCTGCCGCATCTCAAGAGCTTCGCGCCGGGCAGTTCGCTGACCTGGACCATCGAGTTCATCCAGCCGATGCCCGTGCTCGACAGCCATGAATGGTGCATGTACCGCGCCGAGATTGAGCATGCCCGCGACGGCTACGGACATTGCGCTGCGGCACTGTGGTCGCCATCTGGCGAGCTGATCGCGCTGAGCAGGCAGACCGTGACGGTGTTCGGCTGAGGCCGGACGTCGCGCCGACCTGACGTAGTCCTCTGGATGGTCTGAGCGCTCGGCACACTGCCTCGCTCGTGCCGACCCGCTCAGCAATGATCTGTAGCAAGGTTGCGCGCCATGGCGGGTCGCGCGCAGGCAGGCTGAGCTAGTCTCTTAACCAGGGTCATGGCAAAGAGCCTGAGCCGTGGACAGACTCGAGCGACAGCAGGCGGATCGGCGCCGTGCTGTTTGCCGCCACACAGGGGAGATTTGGCGATGAAGATCGAGCGATTCGAAGACCTGATCGACTGGACACGCGACACCCATGCCATGCTGGCCCGCTGCATGGCACGTTGTTCCGACAAGCACGACGAGACCCGCGCCAAGTGGCTGCTGGTCTACATCGCCGATCACGAGCGAGCGCTGGCCGAAACGGTCGACAAGATCGAGAAGCACGCCGATCCGAAAGCACTGCACACCTGGATCTACGATTACCTGACGCGCAATCCTGTACTGCGCAACCAGGCCTGCAAGGCCTACGACACCATGAGCGTGGAGGAGATATCGCTGGATATCTTCACCATCCACAATCAGGTCATCGACCTCTACCGTTCCCTGGCGCGTCGGGCCGAGATCGACGGTGCGCGCAACCTGGCCGAAGACCTGCTGCATCTCGAGGAGCACGAGACGATGCGCCTGGCGCGCCAGGTCAGCCGCATTCACGAGATGTAAGCGCAGACGCGTTTCGAGCATACTGCCGCACCACTCAGAGACTGCCTCACGGGACGGTGGATGTTCGAGCTTTCCGGCTATCTCGGCCTGTTCCTGGCAGCCTTCGGCGCTGCGACCCTGCTGCCCATGCAGTCCGAAGCCGTGCTGGCCGGGCTGCTGCTGACCGAACGCTATGCAGCATGGGAGCTGGTGGCGCTGGCGAGTCTGGGAAACGTGCTGGGCTCGCTGGTGAACTGGCTGCTGGGCCGTTATGTCGAGCACTTTCGTCACAAGCGCTGGTTCCCGGTCAACGAGCGTCAGCTGGCGAGGGCGCAAGCCAGCTATCACCGCTACGGCCGCTGGACCCTGCTGCTCAGTTGGGTGCCGATCATCGGCGATCCGCTGACCCTGGTGGCCGGGGTGATGCGCGAGCCGCTGTGGAGCTTCCTGCTGATCGTCAGCCTGGCCAAGACCGGTCGTTATCTGATGGTAATGGCGCTCACGCTCGGCTGGATGTGAGGCGAGGGCTGACAGACGCGGCGGCCTGGCCGATCATGGCGGGCATCGATGGAGGAACCCGAGCCGCATGATCACCGAGGCGCAATTGAAGGCTGACAAGGCGGTCACCGCTAGCCGCGACAGTATCAGCGTGCGGCTGGTGGTCGAGGCGCTGTGCGGCTTCCTGCAACCGGGGCTGACCGCCGAGCAGCTGCTGGAACAGATCGGTCTCGAACCCGGCTGCCTGCGAAACCCCGATGGGCGCATGGACGTGCGCGACTACTCGCAACTCTGGCTGCGCCTGGCGCGGCGCTTCGACGACGAATTTTTCGGCATGGACCCGCGACGCCTGCGCTCGGGCAGCTTCGTCTTCCTCAGCCGCAGTTGCATGCAGCAGCCGACGCTGGAGAAGGCTCTGGTGCATGCGCTGGAATTTCTCGGCCTGGGTCTGGAAAACCTGCGCGGCAAGCTGATCCGTAGCCAGAGTCTTGCCGAAGTGGTGTTGCGCGAGCGCAACGCCGAGCCGGCCCGGGCGTTCTGCTACTTCACCTACTGGATGCTGCTGCACGGGCTGGCCTGTTGGCTCGTGGGGCGGCGCATTCCCTTGCTGGCGGTGGAGTTGCGCTGCGCCGAGCCGGAGTACACCGACGACTACCGGGTCATGTTCTCCGACAACCTGCGCTTCGCGCGTCCTTCGACGCGCATCATCTTCGCTGCCGAGGTGCTCGATCTGCCGATCCGTCGCAGCGAGGCGGAACTGCGCAGTTTCCTTGCCGAGGCGCCGGCCAACATTCTGGTGCGCTACCGGGACCATTCCAGCCTGGCCAGTCGCATCAAGCAGCACCTGCGAAGCCTCCCCGCCGAGCGCTGGCCGGACAGCGAGACACTGGCGCAGGCACTGTGCATGTCGGCCTCGACGCTGCGTCGCCGTCTGGCTGAAGCGGGGCAGCCTTACCAGGCCATCAAGGACGGCCTGCGTCAGGAAATGGCCACCGAGTGGCTGGCCGACGCCAGCGTCAGCTATGGCGAGATTGCCGAGCGACTGGGGTTTGCCGATGTCAGCTCGTTCTACAAGGCCTTTCGCAAGTGGACGGGTATCAATCCGGGCCACTACCGCAACCTCATTCTCGCGCCGGCTCGAGGCTGAGCGCGGTGCTGCTGGGCTCCATCCCCAGCAGTTTTGCCCTCGCTCTATGGGCAGACCCGTAATCGCTTTTTGCCATTGGCCAAAACGGTCAGGCAGGTTGAATAGATCGACCATTGCCGCCCGCCCGTCGCTGTCCAAAGATGATCCCGGCTTTGAACCCCATAACAACAAGCACGGGAGAACGCCATGCGGATTCAGGACAACGTATTCCTTATCACCGGCGGCGCGTCCGGCCTCGGCGCCGCAGCGGCGCAGGCGCTGGTCGAGGCGGGCGGCAAGGTGGTTCTGGTCGACCTCGACGAAACGGCCGCACAGGCCACTGCCCACGCACTGGGCGCGAACGCGTTCAGTGTGGTCGCCGACATCCGCGACGAGACGGCCGCCCGCCATGCCGTCAGCGCTGCTCGCGAACGCTTCGGTGCGCTGCACGGATTGGTCAACTGCGCCGGCGTCGCCGGCGGCGAAAAGGTCCTCGGCCGCAACGGGCCGCACAGTCTGGACAGCTTCAGCCGCATCGTCGGCATCAACCTGATCGGCAGCTTCAACATGCTGCGCCTGGTCGCCGAGGCCATGGCCGAGAACGCTCCGGACGAAGGCGGCGAGCGCGGCGCGATCATCAATACGGCCTCGATCGCCGCCTTCGACGGGCAGATCGGCCAGACCGCCTATGCCGCGTCCAAGGGCGGTGTGGTCAGCCTGACATTGCCGGCCGCCCGCGAGCTGGCGCGCTTCGGCATCCGGGTAATGACCATCGCCCCCGGCGTATTCGAGACGCCGATGATGGCCGGCATGACCCAGGAAATCCGCGACTCGCTGGCTGCCGGCGTGCCATTCCCGCCACGTCTGGGGTATCCGGCCGAATACGCCGCGCTGGTGCGGCACATCTTCGAGAACAGCATGCTCAACGGCGAGGTGATCCGCCTCGACGGTGCCTTGCGCATGGCCGCCAAATGAAGGAAGCAGAGATGAAAGATGATCCGATCGTAATCGTCAGCAGCGCACGCACGCCCATGGGCGGCTTTCAGGGCGACCTGCAGGGCATGACCGCCTGGCAACTCGGCGCTGCCGCCATCCGCGCCACGGTGGAACGCAGCGGGCTGCCGGCCGAGAACGTGCAGGACGTGCTGATGGGCTGTGTGCTACCTGCCGGCCAGGGGCAGGCACCGGCACGGCAGGCGGCATTGAGCGCCGGACTGACCCGCGCCACTACCTGCACCACCGTGAACAAGATGTGCGGCTCGGGCATGCAGACGGTGATCATGGCCCATGATCAGCTGCTCGCCGGCAGCGCCGATATCGTTGTCGCTGGCGGCATGGAAAGCATGAGCAACGCACCGTACCTGCTCGACCGCGCCCGCGGCGGCTACCGCATGGGCCACGGCCGGGTGCTCGACCACATGTTCCTCGATGGCCTGGAAGATTCGTTCGACAAAGGCCGGCTGATGGGCACTTTCGCCGAGGAATGCGCCGACACCTTCGGCTTCAGCCGCGAGCAGCAGGACGGCTACGCGCTGGAATCGCTGCGCCGCGCCCAGTCGGCCATAGCCGAGGGGCGTTTCGCCGAGGAGATCGTCACGCTGGAGGTCACCCAGGGTAAACAGCAGCGGCAGATTCGTGACGACGAGCAGCCGCCCAAGGCGATGCCGGAGAAGATTCCCAGCCTCAAACCGGCCTTCCGCGAGGGCGGCACGGTGACAGCGGCCAATTCCAGTTCGATTTCCGACGGCGCCGCCGCGCTGCTGCTGATGCGTCGCTCCGAAGCCGAGCGCTGGGGTCTGCAGCCGCAGGCGGTGATCCATGGCCATGCGGCCTATGCCGATGCACCGAACCTGTTCACCACGGCGCCAATCGGGGCGATCCGCAAGCTGATGGAGCGCACCGGTTGGGCCGTCGAGGAGGTCGATCTGTTCGAGATCAACGAGGCCTTCGCCGTGGTTGCCATGGCCGCCATGCGCGAGCTGGCCCTGGACCCCGCCAAGGTCAACGTCAACGGTGGCGCCTGTGCGCTCGGGCATCCCATCGGTGCTTCGGGTGCGCGAATCCTGGTGACGCTGCTTTCGGCTTTGCGCGCCCGTGGCCTGCGCCGCGGCGTGGCGGCGATCTGCATCGGCGGCGGCGAAGCCACCGCCATGGCCGTCGAACTGGTCTGAGGAGGCGCCCATGTTGCCCAATGAGGATCAATGCGCGATCGCCGAGATGGCCCGGCAGTTCGCCCGGGAGCGCTTGAAGCCCTTCGCCGAACAGTGGAGCCGCGAGCACCGTTACCCGGCCGAGGCGATCGGCGAGATGGCTGCGCTCGGTTTCTTCGGCATGCTGGTGCCGGAGCAGTGGGGCGGCAGCGACACGGGCTACCTGGCCTATGCCATGGCGCTGGAGGAGTTCGCCGCCGGTGACGGCGCCTGCTCGACCATCATGAGCGTGCACAACTCGGTGGGTTGCGTGCCCATCCTGCGTTTCGGCAACGATCAGCAGAAGCGCGATTTCCTTGGCCCGCTGGCACGCGGCGAGCAGATCGGCGCCTTCGCCCTCACCGAACCTCAGGCCGGCTCCGATGCCAGCAGCCTGCGCACCCGCGCCCGGCGCGACGGCGATCACTACGTGCTCAATGGTGCCAAGCAGTTCATCACGTCGGGCAAGCATGCCGGCACGGTGATCGTTTTCGCCGTCACCGATCCGGACGCCGGCAAGCGCGGTATCAGTGCCTTTATTGTGCCGACCGACAGCCCGGGTTATCAGGTGGTGCGGGTCGAGGACAAGCTCGGCCAGCATGCCTCGGACACCTGCCAGATTGCCTTCGAGGATCTGCGCGTGCCGGTGGCCAACCGGCTGGGCGAGGAGGGCGAGGGCTACCGCATCGCCCTGGCCAACCTGGAGGGCGGCCGCATCGGCATCGCCGCCCAGGCGGTGGGCATGGCCCGCGCCGCCTTCGAAGCGGCGCGCGACTACGCCAGGGAGCGCGAAACCTTCGGCAAGCCGATCATCGAGCACCAGGCGGTGGCCTTCCGCCTGGCCGACATGGCGACGCAGATCGCCGTGGCGCGGCAGATGGTCCATCACGCTGCGGCGTTACGCGAGGCCGGTCGGCCGGCATTGGTGGAGGCCTCGATGGCCAAGCTGTTCGCCTCGGAGATGGCAGAAAAGGTTTGCTCGGCAGCGATCCAGACCCTGGGTGGCTACGGCTACCTGTCCGACTTCCCGGTGGAGCGCATCTACCGCGACGTACGGGTCTGCCAGATCTACGAAGGCACCAGCGACATCCAGCGCCTGGTCATCTCCCGCAACCTCGGAGGATCTGACTGAGCACCGCTGCGCCGCCCGCGTGCCTGAGGCGGCCAAACGAAGAACCATGCCGGTAGAACGCCGTTTCCTCGACCGGCACGTCGACAATAAAAACAAGATAGAGGTAGGAAACATGCAACCAGGTTTGATGCAGAACGCCCCCCTGCTGATCAGCGGCATCCTCACCCACGCCGCCCGTGCCCATGGCGACCGCGAAATCGTCTCGCGGCTGGTCGATGAACCCCTCTGGCGCTACGACTACGCCGGCCTTGCGAACCGCGCCGCGCAGGCTGCCAGTATGCTGCGTGCGCTGGGCATCGGCCCCGGCGACTGCGTGTCGTCGCTGGCCTGGAACACCCATCGTCATTACGAACTGTTCTTCGCCGTACCCGGCATCGGCGCGGTGTTGCACACCGCCAATCCGCGGCTGTCGGATGAGCAGATCGTGTACACCATCAACCATGCCGGCAGCCAGGTGCTGTTGTTCGACAGCAGCTTCGCCGCCTGCGTCGCCCGTCTGCGGCCGCGGTTGGGCAATATCCGGCATTTCATCGAACTGGCCGCGCAACCTTCGTCCGGTCTCGAAGGGGTGATGGGCTACGAGCAGCTGATCGCCGTCGAACAGCCGCTCGCCTGGCCGCAGTTCGACGAGAACGCCGGTGCGGTGCTGTGTTACACCTCTGGCACCACCGGCGACCCCAAGGGCGTGCTCTACAGCCACCGCTCGGTAGTGCTGCACGCCATGGCGGCGGGGCTTTCCGGCGCGTTCGGACTGTCCGCCTTCGATTGCATCATGCCGTGCTCATCGCTCTATCACGGCACTGCCTGGGGCATCCCGTTTGCCGCGGCGATCAATGGCTGCAAGTTCGTCCTGCCGTGCGACAAGATGGACGGCGCCAGCCTGCAGGAGCTGATCAAGAGCGAGGGCGTCACCCTGTCCGGCGGCGTGCCGACCATCTGGACCATGTACCTCGCCCATCTTGAGCGCAGCGGTGAGGACTCCGGCAGCCTGGCGCGTTTGGTGATCGGCGGGTCCGCGGTGCCGCGGGCCATGGCCGAGACCTTCCAGACCAAATACGGCGTGGCGGTCTGCCAGCTGTGGGGCATGACCGAAACCAGTCCTCTGGGCGTGGTGGCGACGCCGACGCCCAAGCTGGCCGAACGTGGCCAGCAGGCCACCAACGACACCATCTGGACGCGCCAGGGGCGCCTGCAATTCGGTATCGAACTCAAGATCGTCGACGAGGAAGGACGTGAGCTGCCGTGCGACGGCGTCAGCTCCGGCAGCCTCAAGGTGCGTGGCCCATGGACGGTAGAACGTTACTACCGCAGCGAGAAAAGCGCGCTGGATGCCGAAGGATGGTTCGACACCGGGGATATCGCCACGCTGGATGCCGATGGCTTCATGCGCATCACCGATCGCAGCAAGGATGTGATCAAGTCCGGTGGCGAGTGGGTCAGCTCCATCGATATCGAGAACGTGGCCGCGGCCTGCCCGGGCGTGAAGGTGGCGGCAGTGGTAGGGGTGTTCCACCCGAAATGGGAGGAGCGGCCGCTATTGGTGGTCGAGCCGCACAGCGATGCCGAGATCACGGTGGAGCAGATCCTCGCCCACCTGGAGCCGAACATCGTCAAGTGGTGGATGCCTGACGCGGTGATCTTCGACGCGGTGCCGCTCACCGCCACCGGCAAGATCGACAAGAAGGTCCTGCGCGAGCGTTATCGCAATCATCTGGTGGAAAACCAGCCCAGCGTCGTCAACCAGTAACGCCTGTTACCCCCGACGCGCTCCGTGCTTCGGCGCGGGGCGCGTCCGCGCGCGTGTGAATCGAGGAGATAGATCATGAACGAACATGACGATACCCGTAGCGGACCGCTGTGCGGGCTGCGCGTGCTGGAGTTCGCCGGTATCGGCCCCGGTCCGCATTGCGCCATGCTGCTGGCCGACATGGGTGCCGAGGTGCTGCGTATCGAGCGCGAAGGTGGCAATGGCTGGCCGAACCCGGTGGTCGATCGTGGACGCAAGACGCTGACCCTCGACATCCGCAGTGTGGCTGGGCGAGAGCGCTGCCTGGCGCTGACCGCGGACGCCGACGTGCTGATCGAAGGCTTCCGCCCCGGGGTGATGGAACGGCTGGGATTGGGGCCGGATGAACTGATGGCGCGCAATCCGCGGCTGATCTACGGGCGCATGACCGGCTGGGGGCAGAGCGGCCCGCTGGCGAAGGCCGCCGGGCACGATATCAACTACATCGCGCTGACCGGCGCGCTGGCGGCGATCCGTGGCGACAGCGGGCCGGCCATCCCTCCGCTGAATCTGGTCGGTGATTTCGGTGGTGGTTCGCTCTACCTCGCCGTCGGCATTCTCGCTGCCTTGTGGGAGCGCGAGCGCTCAGGGCAGGGGCAGGTGATCGATGCGGCCATCGTCGACGGGGTGTCCTCGCTGATGACGTTCTTCGCCGGCTTGCTGCCGAGTGGGCGGATCGACCTGCAGCGTGAGCGCAATCCGCTGGGTGGAGCGGCGCCGAACTACCGGTGCTATCGCTGTGCCGATGGTCGCGAGATCGCCATCGGCCCGCTGGAACCGCAGTTCTGGCGCGAGCTGCTGGAGCGCATCGACGCACCGGAAGCGCTGTGGGCGGGCTGCGCCGATCCGGCCGAGTGGCCTGCGCAGGGCGAGTTGCTGGAGCGGCTGTTCGCGACCCGCACCCAAGCCGAGTGGTGTGCCTTGCTGGAGGGCAGCGACGCCTGTTTCGCGCCCGTGCTGGAACTGGCCGATGCGCCGCAGCATCCCCATCTGCGCCAGCGCGGGGTCTACCAGGAGCTCGACGGGATGATGCAGGCGGCGCCGGCGCCGCGGTTTTCGCGCACACCGGGCAAGGCGCGGCGAACGCTGCGGTGCAGTACGAACGAAGGGTGGGACTGAGCACGCGGCGGGGTGAAATGGCGAAGAAGCCTGTGGGCTTTTTTCAATAAAAGCGTCGCTGGGGCCGTTCATGGTGCTGCCCGGGCGCCCTGCTTATCAGCATGGCCTTTATTGGACAAACAGTCAGGAAATGGATTCCAGAATATCTGCGACTTATGTTCGAACAGCCGCCAAAGTTATTGAAGGGTATCGACGAAAGTATGGGGTAATCCCTGTAAAGCCCGCCCTAGACGTGCCGCACGTCGGTTTTGGTTGCAGGCTTTTAACGGCGGACTAATATGAAAACGGAGGCTGCTTATTACAAGAAAAACGGGGAGTCAAACGTCATGAATAACAATGCCGAACAACAAGTAGTTGCACTTGAACTGTGTCGTTTCCTGGCCCATTGCGTCGCTGCGATCGTTGTCGTGGGGATGCTTTTCGTGGGTCTGATCGGATCCTGGCACGCTGCCCTCAGTGTTGGCGTCGTTCCACTGCTGGCCATTCTGGCCTGCGATTACATGGCAAGACGCAAGGAAACTGCTGTGCAAACAGCGGACGCCTGATACGCCCAGGCGCTAACCAGCCGAAGAACCTACCTATGCCCATCGAGCGATCGACACCCTGACGGTGACCACTGTCGGGGTGTTCTGCGTTGAGCGCCCGACGCGGAGCTGCTGTTACTGGAAACCTGTCCGAAGGTGTTACTCCTTTCGAACGGCGTAACGGTCTCCTGGGGTGGGCGGTAACGAAAGGGCTGGCGCAGCAGTCTCCCGTGACAGGTGAAGAAGGCTAACTCATTGAAAATAAAGGAGTCTCAAAAGCTGGCACGGCGAATGCTTTCTAATGGCCACAACAAGAACAAGAAAGCACACCCAATAACAAGAACAACACGTAGCGACTCCGACACAATAAAAACAAGCAGGTGGGAGACGTAGCAAACTGATTCTTTTGGAGAGGAATTGCCCGACAGGTTTCCTGTCGACCGGACCGAGAACAATAAAACTGCCTTGAGGCAGCTCCAGAACCGGTTGAGCCCGCGAGGGCAGTGGCAACATCAGCGACCAAAATAATCCGTTTGTTCTTTATGTCCCGAATGGGACTGCTATGCGGACGATGGTCCGATCGGGCTGCGAACAAAAACAACAAGCCCGTCAGCAGAAGAAGAACAAAGCAACACGCCCTGAAGGGGAGCCTAGCGGCTCCCCTTTTTATTTGGCTGTGGTTATGCGAGTGGTGGGTGAAGCCCAGCCTGCAAAACCATCAGGCGGCAGGTGGACCGGGGACGTCACCTCCCGTGAGGTATTTACCCTAGGGTGGGCGTTGGCCCGCCAATGAAAGCTGAAAATTCACCCCAGGCTGCCCAGATTTTCCATCAGGCAGCACAACGGCATCGGCGCCGCCTTTTGCAAGGATTCATCACTAAAGCGGATAGTTCGCCAGCTCCCGCGCGATCAGCAGGCGCTGGATTTCGCTGGAACCCTCGTAGATCTGCGTGATACGCGCATCGCGGTAGTAGCGCTCCACCGGGTAGTCCTCGAGATAGCCGTAGCCACCGTGGATCTGCACTGCCTGCGAACAGACCTTCTCCGCCATTTCCGAGGCGAACAATTTGGCCTGGGAGGCTTCGGACAGGCACGGCAGGCCGGCGCTCTTCAGCCGCGCGGCATGCAGAATCAGCAGACGCGCCGCATTCAGTTGGGTCTGCATGTCGGCAAGCATGTTGGCGATGCTCTGGTGCTCGGCAATCGGTTTGCCGAACTGCACGCGCTCGCGGGCGTAGAGCAGGGCGGCCTCGAAGGCCGCACGGGCGATGCCCAGGGCTTGCGCGCCGATGCCGATACGGCCTCCTTCGAGATTCGACAATGCGATGGCCAGACCCTTGCCGCGCTCGCCAAGCAGGTTCGCCTGCGGGATTCGGCAGTCGCTGAGCGAGACCGCGCAGGTGTCCGAGGCGCGGATGCCCATCTTGTGTTCGCTGCGTTCCACCGCGAAGCCGGGCGTGTCGGTGGGCACCAGAAACGCGGAAAGACCCTTCTTGCCGAGGTCCGGATCGGTCACCGCGAAGACGATGGCCAACTTCGCCCGCTTGGCATTGCTGCAGAACTGTTTGCTGCCGTTGAGCACCCACTGGCCGTCCACCAGTTCAGCGCGGGTGCGCAGGTTGTGCGCCTCGGAGCCTGCTTGCGGTTCGGTGAGGGCAAAGCAGCCGATGGCGCGACCGCTGGCCAGTTTAGCCAGCCACTCGTCCTTCTGCGCCTGCGAGCCGTAATTCAGCACCGGGCCGCAGCCCACCGAATTGTGGATGCTCATCAGCGCGCCGGTGGCGCCGTCGCCGGCGGAGATTTCCTCCACGGCCAGGGCGTAGGCGACGTAGTCGATATAGCTGCCGTCCCATTCTTCCGGGACGACCATGCCGAGCAGGCCAAGCTCGCCCATCTGGGCGACCAGGGCGTCGTCGATCCAGCCGGCTTTTTCCCAGGCCTGTGCATGGGGGGCGATCTCGCGGCGGGCGAAGTCGCGCGCCATGTCGCGGATCATGCGTTGGTCTTCGCTGAGTTCGAGGTCATGCATTGCGCGGTCTCTTCTTGTTGTTGTGCTGCAAAAGAGGTTCAGGCCGTGGCGCTGCGGCGTGTCTTGCCGGTGGTGGCCTTGAAGCCGTCGAAGAAAGCCTGGACGCGCTCCGGCGTGACCTCTGCCAGCGTCGGCGGACTCCAGCGCGGTGACTTGTCCTTGTCGATGATCAGCGCGCGCACGCCTTCCATGATGTCGCCCTTGGCGAACCATTGACGGTCCAGATGCAGCTCCAGGGCGAAGCAGTCGGCCAGCGGCAGATTGCGGCCGCGCCGCAGCATCTCCAGGGTGACGCACATCGCCAGGGGTGAGCGGCTGTCGAGCACCTTGAGGGTCTCGGCGGCCCAGTCGCTGAATTCGGGACGGTTCTCGGCTGCCAGCGAGGCACGAACCGATGCCACGTCCTGCTTGGCGAAATGCTCGTCGATGGCCTGGTGCAGCGCTTTGAGTTCGGAACCGGGCAGCCTGTTGGTGCCTAGTGTGGCCACCAGGGTGCGCAGCGCCTCCTGGGGATGGACCGACCAGCTCATGCGGTCCAGGCAGCGATCCAGCTCGGCAATCTGGTCGTGGCTGACGCACCAGTCCGCCAGGCCCACGTGCAGCGCATCGGCGGCGCGGATCTGCAGGCCGGTGACGCCCATGTAGGTGCCAAGCTCACCCGGCAGGCGCGAGAGGAAATAGCTGCCGCCGACATCCGGGAAATAGCCGATGCCAACTTCCGGCATGCCCATGCGCACGCGCTCGGTGACCACTCGCAGCGACGCGCCCTGGACCAGGCCCATGCCGCCGCCGAGGACGAAACCGTCCATCAGCGCCAGCAGTGGTTTCGGGTAGGCATGGATGTACTGGTCGAGGGCGTATTCCTCCTCGAAGAAGGTTTCGTGCTCGGTGTCGCCGCGCTGGAAGCTGTCGTACAGCGAACGGATGTCACCGCCGGCGCAGAAGGCTTTTTCGCCATTGGCACGCAGTACTACGGCATGAATCTGCGGATCGGCAGCCCAGGCGCTGAGCTGCTGGTGCAGCAGGCGGACCATTTCCAGGGTCACCGCATTCAGCCCGGCCGGGCGGTTGAGGGTGAGGTGGCCGACGTGGTTGCGTACGGCGGCCAGCACGGGGCGTTCGGTTGCACTCATGGTCAGGTGTCCTTGCGGTACTGATTGATGATCGCCGAGAAATCCAGGCCGCCATGACCCAGGGCGCTGAAGCTCTGGTAGAGCTGCTGGGCGAGGGCGCCGAGGATCACCGGCTGACGCACCTGCTTGGCGGCCTCGGTGGCCAGGCCCAGATCCTTGAGCATCAGGTCGCTGCCGAAGCCGCCGCTGTAGCCGCGGGAGGCCGGTACGTTGTCCAGCACGCCAGGGAAGGGGTTGTAGGTATCCGAGCTCCAGCAGCGGCCGCTGGAGGTGTTGATCACGCCGGCCAGGGTCTTGGCATCCATACCCAGCGCGACGCCCAGCGCCATCGCCTCGGCGACGCCGATCATGGAGATGCCCAGCAGCATGTTGTTGGCGACCTTGGCCACCTGGCCGTTGCCGGCTGCACCGCAGTGCACGATGTTCTTGCCCATGGCCGCGAGAATCGGTTGTGCACGATCGAAGTCCGCATCGCTGCCACCCACCATGAAAGTCAGGGTTCCGGCTGCTGCACCGCCGGTGCCGCCGGAAACCGGTGCGTCGAGCATCGGGTTGCCATGCTCGGCGGCAGCCATGGCCACTTCGCGGGCACTGTGCGGATCGATGGTCGAACAATCGATCAGCATCACACCGGCACGGCTACTGGCGATCAGACCGTTCTCGCCCAGGTACACGCTCTTCACGTGAGGCGCCGCTGGCAGCATGGTGATGATCAGCTCGGCATTGCCCTGGGCGATGGCGGTCGGGGAGTCGACCGGCAGCGCGCCGGCGCCGACCAGGTTTTCAACGGCCGCGGCGTTGAGGTCGAATACGCTGAGCTGGTGGCCTGCCTTGAGCAGGTTGTGGGCCATGGGTGCGCCCATGTTGCCCAGGCCGATGAATCCGATATGCATGGCGTGTTTCCTCTTGTTGTTATGGCCAGATGCGGCTTAGCGATTGGTGAACTCAGGCTTGCGCTTCTCGCTGAACGCGGCCATGCCTTCCTTCTGATCCGCGGTCGCGAACACCGCATGGAACACGCGACGCTCGAAGCGGATGCCTTCGGCCAGCGTGGTCTCGAAGGCGCGGTTGACGCTTTCCTTGATCATCATGGTGGCCGGCAGGGATTTCTCGGCGATCACCCGGGCGGCCTTGAGGGTTTCCTCCAGCAGGCTTTCGGCCGGGAATACGCGCGCGACGAGGCCGGCGCGCTCGGCTTCGGCGGCGTCCATCTGGCGACCGGTCAGGCACATGTCCATCGCCTTGGCCTTGCCCACTGCGCGGGTCAGGCGCTGGGTGCCGCCAATGCCCGGCAGCACGCCTAGGTTGACTTCCGGCTGGCCGAAGCGCGCATTGTCGGCGGCGAAGATCATGTCGCAGAGCAAGGCGAGTTCGCAGCCACCACCCAGCGCGTAACCGGCGACGGCGGCAATCAGCGGCTTGCGGCGCGTGGCGATGCGGTCGGCTTCGGCAAAGAGGTCATCGAGATAGACCTGCGGGTAGGACAGCTCGGCCATTTCCTTGATGTCGGCGCCGGCGGCGAACGCCTTGGCCGAGCCGGTGAGCACGATGCAGCCGATCCGCGGATCGGCCTCGAGCTGGCCCAGGGCCTGGTTCAGCTCGCTGATCAGCTGCGCATTCAGCGCATTGAGCGCCTGCGGCCGGTTGAGGGTGATCAGCGCGACGCGCTCCTGGATGTCGACGAGCAGGGTTTCGAATGTCATTTCAGCGTCCTTGAGGGCCGGCGCGTCCGCCGGCCCGGTGGGTGATGTCACTTCAGGTTGATGGTGGTGTTGACCGGGCCGCCGACCTCGTTTTCGTCGAACCAGCGCTCGGTTATGGTCTTGGTCTGGGTGTAGAACTGCACCACCTGCTTGCCGTAGGGGCCGAGGTCGCCGAGCTTGGAAGCGCGGGAGCCAGTGAAGGAGAACATCGGCACCGGCACCGGGATCGGTACGTTGATGCCCACCTGGCCCACGTCGATCTCTTCCTGGAAGTGCCGCGCCGCCGCGCCGGAGCGGGTAAAGATGGCGGTGCCGTTGCCATTCGGGTTGGCGTTGATCAGCTCGATGGCTTCGTCCATGGTCGCCGCCGCCATGACGCACAGGACCGGGCCGAAGATTTCTTCGCGGTAGATGCTCATCGAGGGGGTGACGCCGGAAAACAGGGTCGGGCCGACGAAGTTGCCGTTCTCGTAACCGCTGACGCTCGGGTTACGGCCATCCAGTTCGAGCCTGGCTCCTTCCTGCACACCACGTTCGATCAGCCCGCTGACGCGATCCAGCGCCGCGCAGGAAACCAGCGGGCCGACATCGGTGCCAGCCTCGACACCGGCGTTGACCTTGAGGGTCTGCGCCTTGGCTACCAGATCGGGAATCCAGGCCTGCGCCTCACCCACCAGCACCACCACCGACAGCGCCATGCAGCGCTGGCCGGCCGCGCCGAAGGCGGCACCGGCGATGGCGTTGAGGGTCTGCTCCTTGTGCGCATCGGGCAGCACGATGGCGTGGTTCTTCGCGCCCATCATGCACTGCACGCGCTTGCCGGCCTGGCTGGCACGGTTGTAGACGTGGGTGCCGACCTTGGTCGAACCTACGAAGGACACCGCCTTGATATCCGGGTGGTCGCAGATCGCATTCACCGCATCGGCGCCGCCATGCACCACGTTGAGCACGCCCGGCGGCACGCCGGCTTCCAACGCCAGTTCGCACAGGCGCATGGTGACCATCGGGTCCTGTTCGGACGGTTTGAGGACGAAGGTATTGCCGGTGGCGATGGCCATCGGGAACATCCATAGCGGGATCATCGCCGGGAAGTTGAACGGGGTAATACCAGCGCAGACGCCCAGCGGCTGCAGCAGGGTATAGGTATCGACGCCGGCGGCGACGTTGTTCGCCAGCTCGCCGAGCTGCAGGTTGCCAATACCGGCGGCGTGCTCGACCACTTCCAGGCCGCGGAACACGTCGCCCTCGGCATCGGCCAGGGTCTTGCCCTGTTCGGCAGTGAGGATCGCCGCCAGCTCCTTCATATTCTCGCGGATCAGCTGCTGGTACTTGAGGAAGATGCGCGCACGCGCACCGATCGGCGTCTTGCGCCAGGTCTTGAAGGCCTGCTGGGCGCTGGCGACGGCGCGGTCGATTTCCTCGGCGGTCGCAAACGGCACGCGCGCCAGGACTTCCTGGGTCGCCGGGTTGACGACGTCGCGCCAGTCCTGGGTGGTCGAATCGATAAATTCACCGTCGATCAGCAGTTTGACGGTAGGAATGGCGTTGGACGTTGTCATATGGCTCTCCGCCTGAAAAGGCACTGTTGTTGTTATTGGCTCGCGGACGGCTGCGAGGGCTGCATTGAATGTAGCAATGCAAAAAATCACATTACAATGCGATCGACTGCAGAGTCGCTCTGCATAAATGCACAGGAACCTGCTGGAGGCGGCAACCATGGACTGGGACAATCTGCGCTATTTCCTCGAAGTCGCCCGAGCGGGGCGGCTGACCACTGCGGCGCGTCGGCTCGCGGTCGACCACACCACGGTCTCGCGCCGGCTGCAGGCGCTGGAAAAAAGCATCGGCCTGCAGCTATTCCTGCGCGAGCCGGGTGGCTACAAGCTCACCGAAGCCGGGCGCAACCTGTTGCCGCGGGTCGAGGCCATGGAAAGTGCCAGCGTGGCCATCGAACATTCACTGCCCAGCATGGGCGATGGCCTTTCCGGGCAAGTGCGCATCGGCGCCACCGAGGGTTACGGCACGGTGATGCTCGCCGGCCAGCTCACCGGGCTCAGCCGGCGCTATCCGCACCTGAACATCGACCTGCTGGCGCTGCCGCGCGCGGTGCGCCTGTCGCGTCACGAGGCGGACATCGTCATCACCCTGGAACGCCCGGAGCGCGGACCGTTCATCATCACCCGGCTGACCGACTACGTGCTGCGGCTGTATGCGTCGCCGGCGTATCTCGACGAACACCCGCCGATCCGCAGCCGCGAGGATCTGGCAGAGCACCGCTTCGTCAGCTACGTGGATGACCTGCTGTTCAGCAAGGAGCTGCTGTTTCTCGATGGGATCGCCGATCCCCGCTCGGTCGGGCTGCGCAGCACCAGCCTGCTGGCGCAGCAGGAAGCTGTGGCGATGGGGGCGGGGATCGCGATCCTGCCGGCGTTTTCCGCCGATGCCGATCCACGGTTGCGACTGCTGCTGCCAGAGGAGGTCAGCTTTACCCGCACCTTCTGGATGCTGATGCCCATCGAGTTCAAGGACCTGGCGCGCATGCGCACCACCTGGGACTACCTCAAGGAGATGGCACAGCAGAATCAGGGGCGGTTGCTGGGGCAGGCTTGATCGGGCGTCGGTACGGCGAGGCAGGCGCCGACTCCCGGCGCGCAAAGGGTGGGCTTCAGCCCACCTTGCAGAGGTTCAGACCTGCGGCGTGCCGCGCGTCTCGTGACCCATTGGTGTGCTGTCGGGCAATGTCACGTTGTCACCCTTGAAGTCCGGGCTGTGGACTTCCGAATCCAGCGGCATATGACTGTAGCGCTGGCTCGGCAGGGCTGGCTTGCTCTCCATTTCAGTCAACATGCGCTTGGCTTCGCAGCGCCCGCTGATGCCTCGCGCCAGTGCCATACCGCCCATGGCGAGCTCCGCCAGCCCGATCAGCCCGCCCCGACGCAGCCCCTTGCCCATCATCACCAGCCCACCCGCCAGCGAGGCGGCGCGTTCCCAGCCGTGGACGTTCTGCGGGGCGGATTTGTCGAACAGTTGCTTCATCATCTGCGTCTTCCTCAAAAGGCAAGTGGTTAATAGAGGACTGCGCCGCTGCGCTGGCGTTCCAACAGCCGCGGACAAGCGGAGCGTTCAAAAAATACGGTTTCTTTACGCGGCCCGCGCCTCGCTGCAATCGAATCTTTACGCCGCCAGCCCGGACACTTCCGGTACACGCATCGACGCGTTACAGGGAGTACACCATTCATGACCATTCTCGACGGGCTCGCGCTGGGCCTGGCCATCGTTCTGTTCTTCTACCTGTTGGTCGCGCTGATGCGCGCCGATCGCGGTTAGGAGGTCACATGCAGACCCATGACTACTGGCTGATCGCGGCCTTTTTCGTACTCGTACTGGTTCCTGCCCCATGGCTCGGCCGCTATCTGTACCGAGCCATGGAAGGCGAGCGTACCTGGCTGACTCCACTGCTTGGGCCGCTGGAACGATTGTGCTATCGCGCGGCCGGTGTCGATCCGGAAGGCGAGCAGACGTGGAAGGGCTACAGCCTGGCGCTGCTCAGCCTGACTGCGATCAGCCTGGCGGCGCTGTTCGCGATCCTCGTGCTGCAGGGCCAGTTGCCATTGAATCCGCAGCAGCTGCCGGGTCTCGAGTGGCATCTGGCGCTCAACACCGCGGTCAGTTTCGTCACCAACACCAACTGGCAGGCCTACAGCGGTGAGGCCCAGCTCAGCTACTTCAGCCAGATGCTCGGGCTAGGCGTGCAGAATTTCGTCAGCCCCGCCGTCGGCCTGGCGGTGCTGGTGGTTTTCTGCCGTGCTTTGGCGCGTCGCTGTGCCAGCGGCATCGGCAATTTCTGGGTCGATATGACCCGTGCCGTCCTCTACTGTTTGCTGCCGCTCAGCCTGGTACTGGCATTGTTGCTGGTGTGGCAGGGCGTTCCGCAGAGCCTGACCGACTATGTTCAGGCATCGACGCTACAGGGCGCCGAACAGACGATCCCGCTCGGGCCGGCGGCCAGCCAGATTGCAATCAAGCAGCTGGGGACCAACGGCGGCGGCTTCTTCGGCGTCAATTCGGCTCACCCCTTCGAGAACCCGACGGCCTGGAGCAATCTGCTGGAAGTTGCTGCGATCCTGCTGATCCCGGCTGCGTTGGTGTTCATGTTCGGTCACTACGTGCGGGACCTGCGTCAGAGCCGGGCGATCCTGGCCTGCATGCTGCTGCTGTTCGTGCTCGGGCTGGGGACCGTTCTCGTGGCCGAGCATCAGCCCAATCCTGCGTTTGCGGGCCTGGCGGTGGAACAGCAAGGCTCGCTCGAGGGCAAGGAAAGTCGTCTTGGCATCGCTGCCTCTGCGCTATGGGCGGTGACCACGACGGCGGCATCGAACGGCTCGGTCAACGCGATGCACGACAGCTTCAGCCCGCTTGGCGGCATGGTGGCGATGTTCAACATGATGCTTGGCGAAATCGTCTTTGGCGGTGTCGGTGCGGGCTTGTATGGAATGTTGTTGTTCGTGCTGGTCACGGTCTTTCTGGCCGGGCTGATGATCGGCCGAACGCCTGAATACCTGGGCAAGAAGCTCGACGCGCGGGAGGTCCGTCTGCTGGTCGCGACGCTGCTGGTGATGCCGGTTGGCGTGCTCGTGCTGGCGGCGCTGGGCGTGAGCCTGCCAGGTCCCGCCGCGTCGATCAGCAACCCCGGACCGCACGGTCTGAGCCAGATCCTCTATGCGTATACGTCCGGCACTGGCAACAACGGTTCGGCATTCGCGGGCTTCGGGGGCGGCACCCTCTACCACAACCTGATGATCGCGTTCGCCATGCTGCTGGGCCGCTTCGGTTTCATCCTGCCCGTGCTGGCCATCGCCGGCAGCCTCGCGGCCAAGAATCGTGCGGTGACAGACCTCAACAGCTTTCCCACCCACGGCCCTCTGTTCGTGACGCTGTTGACCCTGGTGATCCTGATGGTCGGCGGGCTGACGTTCCTGCCGGCTCTTGCCCTCGGCCCTATCGCCGAACACTTCGCCCAACTGCAGGGCTACTGAGGAAGGTTTCGATGAACGTTCGTCAAACGGCATTTGGCGGTGCCGAGCCTCAATCCGCCTCCAGCTCGTTCGCTACGCTCTGCAAGCCCGCCATGCGGCAGGCTTTGCTCAAACTCGATCCGCGGCAGCTGGTTCGTTCGCCGGTCATGCTGGTGGTGGAGATAGCCGCCATCTTCACCACGCTGCTGTGCTTTGCGCCGGATGCTGCGGTGAGCCGCTCGGTGGCGGCGCAGATTGCCATCTGGCTGTGGTTCACCGTGCTGTTCGCCAACTTTGCCGAAGCGCTGGCCGAAGGACGCGGCAAGGCGAGGGCGGACAGCCTCAAGGCGGGCGCACAGGGGCTGGAAGCCCGCCTGCGGTCCGGCGACGGTTATCGGCTCGTACCGGCAAGCAGCTTGCGCCGCGGTGATGTGGTGAAGGTGGAGGCCGGCGAGCTCATACCGGGTGACGGTGAAGTCATCGAAGGAATCGCGGCGGTCAATGAAGCAGCCATCACCGGCGAGTCGGCTCCGGTCATCCGCGAGTCGGGTGGGGACCGTTCGGCGGTCACCGGCAATACGCGCGTGGTGTCTGACTGGTTGCTGGTGCGTATCGGCAGCGACCCGGGGGAGTCGACACTGGACCGGATGATCGCCCTGGTCGAGGGCGCCAGACGGCAGAAAACGCCCAACGAGATCGCCCTGGATGTCCTGTTGATAGGGCTGACACTGATCTTTCTGGTGGTGGTCGCCACGCTGCAGCCATTGGCGCGCTTCGCCGGCGGCGATCTGCCGTTGGTGTACCTGGTCGCGTTGCTGGTGACACTGATCCCCACGACGATCGGCGGCTTGCTGTCCGCCATCGGAATTGCCGGCATGGATCGTCTGGTGCGACTCAACGTCATCGCCAAGTCCGGCCGTGCGGTCGAAGCGGCAGGGGATGTGCAGGTGCTGCTGCTGGACAAGACCGGCACCATCACCTTCGGCAATCGACGCTGCAGCGCGATGGTGAAGGCGCCCGGCGTTTCGGCGACCGAGCTGTCGCATGCTGCGCTGCTGGCATCGCTGGCCGACGATACGGCCGAGGGCAAGTCCATCGTCGAGTACCTGCGCGCCCTTGCCCCGATGGCCGAGCCATCCGCGCAGGGCATTCTGCCGATCCCGTTCAGTGCGGAAACTCGCCTGTCCGGCGCCGACTATCAGGGGCGGCGGTATCGCAAGGGTGCCGTAGACGCCGTGCTCGGACATCTGGCCATGACGCCCGAGCAGGTGCCGCCAGTGCTGGCGCGTGAAGTCGAGAAGATCGCTCAGAGCGGCGGCACGCCGCTGCTGGTGTGCGTCGATGATCGTCTGCTGGGCGCCATTCACCTGAAGGACGTGGTCAAGCCCGGCATACGTGAGCGTTTCGCCGAACTACGCCAACTGGGCATCCGCACGGTGATGGTTACCGGCGACAACCCGTTGACCGCCGCCGCGATTGCAGCGGAAGCCGGCGTCGACGACGTGATCGCCGAGGCGACGCCGCAGAAGAAGCTGCAGCGCATACGCCAGGAGCAGGCTGAGGGAAAGATGGTCGCGATGTGCGGTGATGGCGCCAACGACGCACCCGCGCTGGCACAGGCCGATGTCGGCATGGCGATGAACGACGGCACGCAGGCGGCCCGCGAGGCGGCGAATCTGGTGGACCTGGATTCTGACCCGACCAAGCTGCTCGACGTGGTGCAGGTGGGCAAGCAGTTGCTGGTCACGCGAGGCGCGCTGACGACCTTCTCGGTGGCCAATGATGTGGCGAAGTATTTCGCCATCCTTCCGGCCTTGTTCATCGGCATCTATCCGCAGCTGGCCGCGTTGAACCTGATGCAGTTGCACAGCCCGCAGAGCGCCATTCTGTCGGCCATTGTCTTCAACGCGCTGATCATCGTCGGGTTGATCCCCCTGGCGTTGCGAGGCGTGCAGATAAAGGCGGTCGATGCGGCCGGCCTGCTGCGGCGCAACCTGCTGATCTACGGGCTGGGCGGTCTGATCGCGCCCTTCGTCGGCATCAAACTGATCGACCTGTTACTCACGGCGATCGGCCTGGTTTGAGAACTGTCGCGCCATCGTGGCGCTGTTAGGGAGATGACAAGCATGTTCGAACACATTCGCCCCGCCATTGCCTCACTGGCCCTGATGACACTGGTCACGGGGGCAGCCTATCCGCTGACCGTCACGGCCGTTGCGCAGCTGGCCATGGCCGAGGCGGCTAACGGCAGCCTGCTGCGCGATGGCAGTGGCCAGGTTCGCGGCAGCGCCTTGCTGGCTCAGCCGTTCCAGGGCGCCGAGTGGTTTCTGCCGCGCCCTTCGGCTGCGGACTACGCCACCGTCGCCAGTGGTGCCAGCAACCTGGCACCAAGCAATCCCGAGTTGCTGGAGCAGGTTCGCCAGCGGGTACAGGCCTGGAATGAGCGCACCGGACGGCCGGTGCCCATGGAGCTGGTGACGACCTCTGCCAGTGGACTGGACCCCCACCTGACGCTGGCCGCGGCGCGCTACCAGATAGCCCGCGTCGCCCAGGCGCGAGGCATGCCGGCCGAGTCGCTGGAGCGTCTGCTACAGGCACACCTGAGCTCGCCGATGGTGGGCCCCGCCGTGGTGAACGTACTGGCCCTGAACCTTGCATTGGCTGACAATCGCTCGCCTGATTCCAGCGAGTGATGTGAATGAGCGATGCCATGCGCGCGGATGCGCTGCTCGACGAAGCTCCCAGGGAGGGACGCGGGCAACTCAAGGTATTTCTCGGTGCGGCGCCTGGCGTAGGCAAGACATACGCCATGCTCCAGGCCGCGCAACGCCAGCGCCGTCTTGGCCGCGACGTACGCGTGGGGGTGGTGGAGACTCATGGTCGGGCGGAAACCGCAGCCATGCTGGTCGGGCTTGCCGACCAGCCGCTGTGCCGCAGCGAGTACCGTGGCATAACCCTGTTCGAACTGGACCTGGACGGCCTGCTCGCGGTGCGTCCCGACATCGCACTGGTCGATGAGCTGGCGCATAGCAACGCCCCCGGCAGCCGACATAGCAAGCGTTGGCAGGACGTCCTGGAGCTGCTCGAAGCCGGGATCGATGTCTACACGACGGTGAACGTCCAGCATCTCGAGAGCCTCAATGACCAGGTTCGCGCGATCACCGGCGTCCAGGTCCGGGAGACGGTGCCGGACTGGATCCTGCATGAGGCCGACGACATCCTGCTGGTGGACCTGCCGCCCCGCGAGCTGCTCGAGCGCCTGCGTGAGGGCAAGGTGTATGTGCCCGAACAGGCGCGGGCGGCCATCGACGCCTTTTTCACCCAGACCAACCTCACGGCCCTGCGTGAACTGGCGATGCAAACCGCCGCCGCACGAGTCGACGCCGATCTGCATCGCCGCTACCGGTTACAGGGGCAGCGTGCGCCGGCGGTACGTGGCCGCCTTTTGGTCGGCATCGATGCTGACGAGTCAGCCGAGGGGCTGGTGCGCCATGCCGCTCGGGTGGCCGAGCGCCGCCACCTGCCTTGGTCGGTAGTCCACGTGACCCTTGGTGCGGCGCGCGAGGAAACCGAGCTGGGTTATCTGCAGGCGGCCCAGCAACTGGCTGAACGCTTGGGCGGAGAGGTAGTGGAGCTGAGTGGGGCGCGGGTGTCCCGGACACTGATCGACCATGCCCATGAGCGCCGCGCCTCGCTGTTGCTGGTCGGCCGGAGCAAACGACCACGGCGACGCTGGCCCGGGCGGTTCGGGCAGTCCATCGCCGAGCAGCTGATCGCGGCGGGCGATGGGCTCGAGGTCAGCGTGCTCGATCAGACGAAACCCACGCAGCGCAAAGCGGCGCGCCAGCGAACTGGACGATGGGACTGGCGCAACTACTTGCTCGCCGGGCTCGCCACCCTCAGTGCCACGGCGATCGCGCTGGTGCTGGCGCGCTACCTGGCACTGCCGAACATATCCCTGGTATTCCTCGCGGCCGTGCTGGTGGTTGCGGTCCGCAGCAGCCTCGGGCCGGCGTTGGCGTGTGCGGGGCTGTCGTTCCTGTTCTACGACTTCATGTTCATCCCGCCCACGTTCACTTTTATCGTGGCTCGTCAGGAAGACGTCCTGACATTGCTGTTCTTCCTGTTGATGGCAATCCTGGCCGGCAACCTTGCCAGTCGCCAGAAGCGGCAGCTGGAAGCGTTGCGTCAGACCCAGGCGCAAACCACGGCCTTGCTCGAGCTCTCGCGCCGGTTGGGTGCTGCCACCGATGTGCAGGCGGTCTGCAGCGTCGCGGTCCACCAGTTGCAACTGCTGGCTGACATCGAGGCACTGGTGGCCATGCGTGACAAACAGGCCGCGTGGATATTCAAGGGAGACCTTTTGCCGTCACTCACCGAGCAGGAGCAGGCTGCTGCGCAGTGGGCCTGGAAGCATGGTCAGCAGGCAGGGCAGGGCACGGATACCCTGCCGGAGGGGCACTGGTGGTGGCTGCCCTTGAGCGGTGACGGACAGCCTCTCGGCCTGCTGGGTATTCGAACGTTCGCCCAGGGACGGTTGCCGCCGGACAGACGCCGTCTCGTTTGCGCCCTGGCCCAGCCGCTGGCCCAGGCATTGGGGCGCGCGATGCTTGCCGATGAACTCGAAGCGGCTCGTCTGCATGGGCAGACCGAAGAGCTGCGCAGCGCATTGCTGGCCTCTGTCTCGCATGACCTGCGCACGCCGCTGACGGCCATGCGCGGCTCCATCGACTGCCTGGCGAGCCTGGGACACAGCATGAGCGAGGACGACCGGCGGGAGCTGCTGGAGACCACGCGTGACGAGGCTGAACGCCTGGATCGCTACATCCAGAATCTGCTGGACATGACCCGTCTGGGGCATGGTGGTCTGAAGCTCATTCGCGACTGGGTCGCACCAGGCGATATCGTCGCCAGCGCGTTGCAACGCCTGCAGCGCGTGCTGGCCGAGCTTCGAGTCGAGGTCCTGCTGCCCGATCCGCTGCCGTTGCTGTATGTGCATCCGGCACTGATCGAACAGGCGCTGGTCAATGTGCTGGAAAATGCCGCGCGGTTCTCGCCCCCAGGTGGCCGGCTGCAGGTGGCTGTAGACGCCGGGTCGAACGCCCTGCGCTTCGTCGTCAGCGATGAAGGGCCCGGTATCCCCGAGGCGGAGCGGGAGAAGATCTTCGACATGTTCTATACAGCGGCGCGTGGCGATCGTGGCGGACCCGGGACTGGACTGGGGCTCGCCATCTGCCAGGGAATGATCGGTGCCCATGGGGGGCGCGTGGCCGTGGGCGAAGGGCTCGACGGGCGAGGTGCCAGCGTGACGCTGGAGCTACCATTGCAGCCTCAGCCGGCAATGGACATGGAGAGCGACCTGACGTGAGTGGCGATTCGGCATCCGTACTGATCATCGACGATGAGCCGCAGATTCGGAAATTCCTGCGCATTAGCCTCGCTTCCCAGGGCTATCGGGTGCTGGAAAGCACGGACGGGCGCGGTGGACTGGCGCGCGCCGCATTGGAGCAGCCCGACCTGGTGGTACTGGACCTCGGCTTGCCGGATATGGACGGCCAGGACGTACTCGGCGAGCTGCGCAGCTGGACGCGGGTGCCGGTGATCGTGCTTTCGGTTCGTTCCAGCGAGGCGGAAAAGGTCAGGGCGCTCGATGCCGGCGCCAATGATTACGTCACCAAACCGTTCGGTATTCAGGAATTTCTTGCGCGGGTACGCGCGCTGTTGCGCCTGCCCCAGTCGACCACGAACAGCCCCGGTCAGGTGCTCTGCGGGGCACTGTGCATCGACTTGGCATTCAGGCGGGTCAGCCTGGGCGAGCGAATAGTGAGCTTGACGAGGAAGGAGTACGCCGTGCTCGCCGAACTCGCCCGCCACGCCGGGCGGGTAGTCACCCAGCAGCATCTGCTGAAGCTCGTCTGGGGCCCCAGCCATGCTGGAGACAGTCACTATCTGCGCGTCGTGATCGGCCACCTGCGCCAGAAGCTCGGCGATGATCCCGCCGCACCGCGTTTCATCGTCACCGAGGCCGGGGTCGGCTACCGGCTGATCAGCGATGCCTGAACCACAGGCAGTCATCGCTGCCAGTGAATCAGCCCAAGCTCCAGCGGTACGGTCAGGCCCAGCGTGCAGCCGGGGATGATCCGCGCGGTGTAGTCCGTCTCCGGACGGTCGGCGGAGAAGTGGCCGCGGAAGGTGGCGAACGTACCCTCATGCCGCGCAAGGTTGAGCGAATGGATCTCGGCGGGCATCGCGTTCCGACCCTCCGCGAAGAGTTGCACGGCGATATGCTGCGGATCGACGTGGCCCAGGTTCAAACGTGCTTCGACCTGATACCGGCCGTTCTCGCGGGCCCATTGCACACCGGTGAAGGCCAGTTCATGCCAGTAGCTGCGCAGACGGCTGAGCTGGTGCGACAGTGTGCTGGCCATCGCCGAACCATCGGCGCAGCGCCGGCGGTAGGCCGTCGCCATGGGCAGGTAATACTGTTCGGTGTATTCGCGCACGGTTCGATCGGCGGAAAAGCGCTCGACCAGCGCGCTCATGCTGCGCCGCATGCGTTGCACCCAGGCGGTGGGCACCCCTTCATCGTCACGGGCGTAGAAGGTGGGGACTACCTGGGTTTCCAGCAGCTGATAGAGCTGCTCGGCATCCACTTCATCGTGCTCCGGGCCGTATTCCAGGCCGTCGCCAACGGCCCAGCCGAGGTCGGTGGCGTAGGCTTCGGCCCACCAGCCGTCGAGTTGCGACAGGTTCAGGCCGCCATTGGCCAGCACCTTCATGCCGCTGGTGCCGCTGGCCTCCCAGGGCCGCCTCGGCGTGTTCAGCCAGACGTCCACGCCTTGCACCAGGTGTCTGGCGATGCGCATGTCGTAGTCCTCGAGAAAGACCACGCGGCCGGCGATGTCGGGCCTGGCGGCGAAACGTTGCCACTCGGTCAGCAACGCCTGCCCGGCGCGGTCGGCCGGATGCGCCTTGCCAGCCACCAGCAACTGCACCGGGCAGCTGCGGTGGTTGAGGATGCGCGCCAGCCGTTCGGGGTCCTGCAGCAGCAGGTTGGGGCGCTTGTAACTGGCGAAGCGACGGGCGAAGCCAAGCGTCAGCCGTTCCGGATGCAGGCGTGAACCGGCCACTTCGATGTCCGCTGGCGAGGCGCCATGCACGGCCAGGCTGCGGGCCAGATGGCTGCGCACGAAGCCGAGCAGTTCGTTGCGCGCATGCTGGCGGATCTGCCACAGCCAGCGGTCGTCGACCTGGGCCAGCAGTTCGTCCACCGAAGCGTGGTCTATGCCGCGCCAGGGAATCTCGTCGCCGTGCAGCTCGTACCAGTGGGCTTCGGCATTCGGCGACACCCAGGTCGGCAGGTGGATGCCGTTGGTGACATGCCCGACCGGTACCGCCGCCAGCGGCCAGCGCGGATACAGTTCGCGGAAGATGTAGCGGCTGGTGTGCCCGTGCAGCTGGCTGACTGCATTGACTGCGCCCGCCCCGCGGGTGGCCAGGTAGGCCATGTTGAACGGCTCGTGGGAGTCCTGCGGCTGCTTGCGCCCCATGGCCAGCAGCGTCTGCATGGAAATGCCCAGCTCGTATTCGGCATAGCGCTCCAGATACTGGCTCACCAGCTCGGGCGGAAAGCGATCGAACCCGGCTTCGACCGGTGTATGGGTGGTGAACAGATTGCCGGCGCGCGTCGCATTGAGGGCCACGGCGAAGGAGACCCGCTCCCGGGCCATATGGCTGCGCGCCCGCTCCAGCACGGCGAATGCGGCATGGCCATCGTTCAGGTGGAGCACATCGGGCTGCAGGCCGGCGGCTTCCAGCAAGCGCCAGCCGCCGATGCCCAGCACCAGTTCCTGGCGCAGGCGCATCTCGTTGTCGCCGCCATAGAGTTCGCTGGCGATCAGCCGCGCGATGGGTGGATTGGCGGGGTCATTGGTATCGAGCAGCAGCAGGCGATTGAGGCCGACCCGGGCCTGCCAGCCGCGCAGCCAGATCTGCAACCCCGGCAGCTGTATGGCCAGCCTCAGAGGCGCGCCGCTGGCGTCATGCAGCGGCTCGATGGGCATCTGCCGGGTGTCGTTGACCGGATACAGCGCCTGCTGTCGGCCGTCCGGGCCGATGCTCTGGCGGAAGTAGCCGTGCTGCCAGAGCATGCCCACCGCGGTGACCGGCACGCCGAGGTCGCTGGCGGCCTTGAGCTGGTCCCCGGCGACGTTGCCGAGGCCGCCGGAATAGATAGGCAAGGCTTCGCTGAGCATGTATTCCATGGAAAAGTAGGCGACTCGCGCGAGGCGTTCGCCGTACTGCTGGCAGGCGAACCAGGTCGGCTGCTCCAGACGCGCCTGGCGCGCCTTGACGATGCCGTCCACCAGGCGGTGGCAGTCGACGCGGCGCAGCAGCGCCTCCAGCTTCTGCTCCGGCACGGTACTGAGGATCAGGCTGGGATTGCGGGTCAGCGCCCAGAGGTCGTTGTCGATCAGCTGCCAGAGGTCATCGTTCTGGCTGGTCCAGCGAATCGACTGGTCGAAAGCCAGTTCGCGCAGGGTGTCGGGCGTGAGGGCGGGGCGATCGGATGCAGGTGCCAAAGGAACCTCTCTTCTGAACCGGTGAGCGCTGTCTCGTCCAGCATAGGCCTTGCGCGTAGCGGGGATAACCCTCAGCGGCGCGGCCCGGCCTCGGGTTGTGGCACATCCTGCGACGTTGCCGGTTCTTCGGCTATGGTCTCGGCGGCCTGCCGCTGGTCATCACGATCAGCCTCGAGCCCTTGCTGCTCTTCAGTGTGCTTCGGGTCGTACTGCAGCTCGATGAACACCGGGAAATGATCGGAGCCGATGTCCGGCAGGCGCAGCAGGCGGACGAAACGGAAGTGCGCACTGTGAAAGAAGTGGTCCAGCGGCCAGCGCAGGAACCAGTGATGGGCATGGAAGGTGTTGTACATGCCGCGGCCCACGCGTGGGTCCAGCAGCCCGCTGATCTTGCGGAACAGCCGGGTGGTCGGCGACCAGGCCACATCGTTGAGATCGCCGGTCACGATGATCGGGTCATCGCTGTGCTGGATGCTTCTGGCCACCACCAGCAGTTCCACGTCGCGCTCGGTGGACTCGTCGTTCTCCGTGGGGCTGGGCGGTGCCGGATGCAGGAAATGCATGCGCACCGAAAGGCTGTCATCGACACGCACCCGGGCATGCATGGAGGGCACGTCGTCTTCCACCAGGAACTTGAGTTCCGGCTCCTCCAGCGGCAGGCGCGAATACACGTGCATGCCGTAGAGGTTGTCCTGCGGGCAGCGAATACTGTGGGGATAGTCGTCGCTCAGCTGGTCCAGGTGTGCTTCCCACCAAGAGTCGGTTTCCAGCGTCACCAACACGTCGGGTCGGTACTCGTGCACCAGCGCCAGCAGGCGCTCGGCCTGGCGATTCGGCCCCAGCACGTTGGTGGCCATCACGCGGATGCGTAGCCCCGGGGCGTCTGGCTCGGCACGTAACACCTCGTTGCGCCACAGGCGGGTGTAGGGCGCGATCCACCAGAGCTGATAGATCAGGCAGGCAGCGCTGGTCAGCGAGGCGAGCAGGTGCCAGGGCTGGCCATAGTCCAGCAGCGGCGCCTGCGCGACCAGCAGTACCGCCAGCAGTGTGGCGAGCTGCAGGCGTGGAAATTCCCATACGCGCACCCACCAGGCGCGATGCCGCCAGAGAGGCAGCAGTGTGACGAATGCGAAAAGGCCTGTGCTGGCCAGCAATATCCCTTCGAGCATGACGTTTCCCATTGTCGGCCGATCGTTACGGCGGCGGCCTTGCACATCGACGGGCAAGGGCCGAGGCATTCGACAGGCAAACAGGCGAAGCGTCGCAAGAAAAAAACAGGCCCCGAGTGGACGGGGCCTGTCTGGGCGGTCAGTTCTCCGCTGACAGCATGCCGCTGGTCAGTGCCGGCAGGTGCTCGCGCTGGCACAGGCTGTTCGCGCCTTGCAGGTACGGCTGCAGGATCGGCGCCATGCCCTTGAGGGTCTGTACCGGCAGCGCCGAGGTGAAGCGGAAGCTGTCGGCGGCCCGGCCCGGCACATAGGCCGTCAGCGTGCCGAAGTGATTCGGCCCCAGATAGAAGACGAAGGTGGCGGTGCGGTTCAGCGCCAGCGAACTGATCAGCCGGCCGCCGGCGCCGACGCTCTGGATGCGGTTGTCGCCGGTCCCGGTCTTGCCACCGATGCGCAGCGCGCTGCCATCCTCCTGCTTGAAGGCACCTTGCAGACGTCGCGCCGTGCCGCCTTCGACCACGTTGGCCAGCGCATCCTGCAGCGCCCGTGCGACTTCCACCGGCATCACGCGCTTGCCGGACCCGGCCACGAAGCCCAAGCGCGTCTCGTATGGCGTGCCCTCGGCGAAGTGCAGGTTGTCGATACGCACGCTGGGCAGGCGGACACCGTCGTTGAGGATGATGCCCATCAGCTCGGCCAGCGCGGCCGGCCGGTCTCCGGAACTGCCAAGCGCGGTAGCCAGCGACGGCACAAGGTTGTCGAACGGATAGCCGAGGCGCTGCCAGCGCCGATGGATATCGGTGAAGGCTTCCACCTCCAGCATGATGCGGATGCGACTGTCGCGCGCGCTCTTGTGGCGGCTGCGGAAAAGCCAGCCATAGACTTCCTGACGCTCGGCGCGGCTGTCGGCGACCACTTCGGAGAGCGTTGCCTGCGGGTTGGCGATCAGATAGCCGAGCAGCCACAGGTCCAGCGGATGGGTGCGGGCGATATAGGCCTGATCGGGCAGGCTGTAGGCGCCCGGACCGTAACGGGTGTATAGCGAATCGAGTTCCTTCTCGCTTAGCGCCGCATCCGGCAGGTGCTGCTTGAGGAAGCGGTCGAACACTGCGCGTTCGGCATCCGGCATCAGGTAGCGATGCACGGCAGCCAGGCGTACGGGCGTCGGGCGCATGCCCTGAAGGAAGGTCTCGATACGCTCGTCGGCGCTCTTGTTGCGGTATTTCTTCCAGAACCGCTGCAGAAACACCGAGCCCTCGCGGTCGGCGAAGCGGGTCAGGTATTCCTGCCGGCGCGGGTCCTTGTCGTCTCTCAGCAGCTCGGCGCTGTTGATGGTTTCGTAGGTGCTGTAGCTGACCAGGTCGCGCATCAGGCGCACGAAGGGGAGGTTGATCGACTCGCGCAGCGACTCGCGCACCGTGGGAATGCGCCCGTCGTCTTCGCGGCGGAAGTTGCCGAAGCGGTGCATGCCGGCTCCGGTGAAGAAGCGCTCGGCCGGGCTCGCCGAGTAGCGGCGCTCCAATGCGGCATCGAGCATGCGCTCCAGGCTGCGATCGCTATTGGTTGCCAGATAGTCGATGGCCCAGCGGCTGAGGTTGGCTCGCGCGTCGATCTTGCGCAGTTCGCTCGCGCTGAGTTCGGAATAGCGCTGGTGCAGCTCGGCGATGACTTCCAGGTAGGTAGTCAGCACCCGCAGCTTGGCCGTCGAGCCCAGTTCCAGCTTGCTGCCTTCGTTGATGTCGAACGGCTGGTTGGTGTTGTCGGTCTGCACCCGCACACGGAAGCCTTCTTCGCCGCGCTCGAACAACGTGAAGCTGTAGCGCACGTCGCCGGTCTTCTCCGGCGAGAGCATGCGGTCGCCGAACAGACCGACCGACTCGGCGAAGGCCGGATCGGCCAGGCGCACCAGGTATTCGCTGATCTGGCTCTGCAGATCACCCTGCAACGACGTACTGGCGGTGAGGTCCAGCCGGTCCAGGTCATACAGCGGCAGGCCGAGCAGACCGGCCAGGCGCATGCGCGCCACGGTGATGCCCTTGGTGGCTTCCACGGGCTGGATCGCCGCGTCGCGATTGGGGTTCTGCGCCACGACGCGCTGGCTCAGCGCGGCATCGCGCAGGGCCGTGTCGATGATGCCGCCGTTGGCCAGCAGGCGAATATGGCTGTCGGTCAGGGCCGCCATTTCCTCGCGGCCCGCGCCCAGGTAATAGGAGGGCCGGCGCTGAGCGATCAGCAGCGACAGTACCTGACGCAGCGCCAGGCCACGGGCCTGCTGGTCGACCGCTTCCGGGCTGCGCGGATCGAGCAGGCGGTTGACCTCGCGGAAGTCGGCACCGAACCAGAGCCGCAGGCCGTCGGCGATACCGTGCACTTCGCCGTGACCCGGTGCGGCGGAAAGCGGCACGCTGTTGAGGTAGTCACGCACGATGCGCTGGCGGGTGGCGAGCGTCTGCGGGCCTTCGCGGTAGGTCCGTACGCTGGCGGAGACCATCTGCCGGATCTTTTCCTGCGGATCACCGGTGCGCCCCTCGGGGGAGTGACGATACTTCTCCACCTGAGTGGCCAGGGTGCTGCCGCCAGCGGCCTGGCCGCCGAGGCCCAGGCGCTTTTCCAACTGGCTGATGGCTGCCTTGGTGAACCGTGGCCAGTCCACCGCCGGGTTGGCGTTCGGCCGGCTGGCGTCGAGCAGGCCACGATCCTCGATGAACAGCAGGCTCATCACCACGAGCGGGGGGATGTCCTCGAAACGTTCGTAATACTGGCGTGGATAGCTGTTGGTATAGAGCGGCAGCCCACGGCAGTCGTTGATCGTCAGCCCGGCCTGGGACTCTTCCGGGTAGGGTGGGAAGAAGCCGCGGCTGGTGTAATCCAGCAGCGCGCGCGAGAAGCGCGCCTGTTCCTCGATGCGGAAATTGCGCTGCACCAGCCGTTCGATGAAATTAGGTAGATCGACGTAACCCAGTCGGCGATCGAAGGGGCCATCCTCGGGAAACTGGATGCGCGGACTCGGACCGGGCTTGACGGTGTAATCCAGGTCGGCGGCATAGCGGCTCAGCCACTGCGACTGCCAGCGTGAACTCTCCAGCTCCTGCCAGCCGAGATAGCCGCCACCGGCCAGCAATGAAACGCCCACGAGCAGCGCCAGGCGCCGCGCCGTCTTGCGACGGCCCTTGCCGGATGTACGGGATGATGCAGGGGAGGGGGCGCGCGTGTTACGCCCATCCTGGGGTGTCTTGTCGGATCGCCATACTGCGCCCATGTGTGCCTGGCTTCCTAGCAGTTCTCTACGCCAAGCATAGTCGGCGCGCGGGGCTTAAGCGATGTCCGTTTGACGAACGGAACGGCTCAAGAATGCCCTTGCGCGGGCTGTGGTTGCCTGTCATCGCCATCGCTCGCTACCGTAGCGCGGGTCAGCAACGAAACGATGGCCGCCGGACGATGACGCGACGCACATGAACGACAAGGATTGGGTCAGGCGCCCGCACGAACCGGGGCGGCTCGAGCGACTGGAGGCCTACTTCGCCGGTTACGGATTCGCTCCTCACCGGCACGACACCTATGCCATCGGCTGTACGCTGGCGGGCCTGCATCGTTTCAACTACCGCAAGTGCGCGCGCCACAGCCTGCCGGGCGACAGCTTCGTGCTGCATCCGGACGAGCTGCACGATGGCGAGGCCGGTAATGAAGCGGGGTTCCGCTACCGCATCGTCTACATCGAGCCCGCCTTGTTGCAGGGCCCGCTGGGCGGCCAGCCGCTGCCCTTCATCGACGAAGGCGTATCCCGCGACCCGCGCCTGCAGCGAGCCATTGGCAGCCTGTTGCAGTGTCTGGACCGGCCACTCGAGGGGTTGGAGGAAGAGGATGCGCTATACGACCTCGCTCAGGTGATGGCCTCGATCGCCGGGACAAAGGGGCGGCGGCGCAGCGTCGATTTCCGCGCGGCCGAGCGGGCCCGGGATTACATCCACGAATTTCTGACTCAGCCCGTCAGCCTCGATGAGCTGGAGCAGGTGTCAGGCCGTGATCGCTGGAGCCTGTCGCGGGATTTCCGCGCGCTGTTCGGCACCAGCCCTTATCGTTATCTGACACTGCGGCGGCTCGACCAGGTTCGCCGCCTGCTGCTCGGAGCAATCTCGCCCAGCGAGGCCGCGCTGATCGCCGGTTTCTCCGATCAGAGTCACATGAGCCGCCAGTTCAAACAGGCCTACGGGCTTTCGCCCGGGCATTGGCTGCGGCTGATCCGCCAATCCTGAACCACCTCGTCTGCACGATCGTGCAAGACGCTTCCGCGCGGCACGACCGAGACTGGCCGTGACAGGTTCGTGCAGCGGGGTGTCAGGTGACAGAGGCAACGGAGGATTTCGCTCGACCGCAGGGGCGCCGTGCGGCGAGCCTGGCTGGCTATCGACGTGCTTTGCCGGCCGCGCTTTCGGTCATGCCGGTGGGCATGCTGTTCGGCATATTGGCGGCGCGTTCCGATTGGTCGTGGTGGGAGGTGCTGCTGGTCGGTTTGCTCGGCTTTACCGGCAGCGGTCAGTTTGCCGCTTTGCCGCTCAGCGAGGGCGGCGCAGGCTTTCTTACCCTGCTGCTGGTCACGGCCTCGATCAACAGCCGCTACGTGCCCATGGCGCTCACCACGGTAGACCGCCTGCCGGAACGAGCGCTGGATCGCGCCTGCTGCGCGCACATGCTCGGCGACGAGGCTTACGCCAGCGAGCGTGACGACGATGGGCCCGGCGTGGTGCTGCGCCTTCGCCTGATGATTTTCCTCGCCTGGGTGCTGACCGGCGTGCTGGGTGCGTTGCTGAGCCGCGCACTGCCTACAGCCTGGCTCGGCGACGATCTGAATCTCGCCTTCCCGGCGAGTGCAGTGTTGCTGTATCTGGCCGTGTCGCAGCTCAGGAGCCGGATCGGTTCGTTGCAGCACGATCGGCAGATGGCGTTGATGCGGATCGCGGTCGTTGTCGCAGGGGCGAGCGGGCTGATCCTGCTGCTCGGGCCGGTGTATTTCTGGGTCCCCGGCGTGCTGCTGGCGACCTGGCTGCTGGGCAGGCGTCGGTCATGAACGATGCAGCGCTGGTCGCCATGGCTGCCCTTTCGACCACCAGCGTGCTGGTGCGCATAGTGCCCGCATTCGTTCGCCTCTCGCTGGGCGAACGGGGGCTGCACCTGGTCGGACAGGTGATGCCGATGGCCGTGTTCGTCAATCTCGCCGTGTATGTCGTCTACAGCGAAATCGGCAGCTCACCCGTGGCCGGCGGGTTGGCGCTGATGGCTGTCGCGGTGCTGGCCGTGCAGGGGCGCATCGGGTTGATGGGCAGCACGCTGCTGGCGGCTGCCATCTACTATCTGCTGGCCAGCCACCTGGCCTGAGCGGCTCAGAACCAGCGATCGTTGCGTTTGCGGCCACGGGTCAACGACGGCAGGATCAGGCCCACCAGCAACCCGGCACCGGCAATGCTGCCGCCGTAGACCATGTACTGCATGAGGACCTGCTTGTTCTCGTCACCGAGGCGGGCCTGGGTGGCGCGCAGTTCCGACTGTGCTTCGGTCAGTGCCGTCTCGAGGGTCATGCGCCGGGCTTCGAGCTCGTCGATCAGCGCCTTGCGCGAATCCAGGGTTTCCTGCATGCCCTGCACGCGGACCTTCCAGCTGTCGTCGATGGTCTTGAGCTGCTCGCTGAGTTCGGCGACCTGCTGCTCAAGTTGCGGCAGACGCTCGGCCTGGCCGGGCACTTCCTGCAGCTCCCTGCTGGGAATCCACACGGTGCTGCCCGATTCGGAGCGTACCTGGCTGTAGTCACCCTGGGTGCTGATCAACTCGACCTTCTGGCCAGAGGTCAGGGTGCCGACGATGCGATAGCCATCGGTGGGACCACTGCGAACGAAAGTATTCAGACTGTCACTGACCCAGCGAGCGTTGCTGTCATTGTTTTCCTGGGCATGGATCGGCGTTGTGGCCAGCAGCGCGCCAAACAGGCCGGCGCCGATGAAATGGCGCGAAGTGAAGCGGGAAAGCAAGGCAGAAAGATGAAGAGATATGGACATGAAAGATTCGCGATATTGGAAGAAGAATAAAGTCCCCGGGGCGGGGCAGTGGGGTTGGCTGCACCTGGCCCCGATGGGGCGCTGTCGAATACCGGACGACAGGCACATCGGAAGCAGCCGGGCGGGTCGGTTGACCGCAGCCGGGCGCGCGAAGCACAGCGCGCCCCGCAACGGAGCGCGCAGCTGCCGCTCCGTATGGTGCATCAGCTGAATGACAGCCCACCGCGGGGAAAGTTCAGGCATGCCAGCGCAGCCGATAGGCGGCAGGACATGGAGGGCAGGCGAGGCAACAGGCGCACTGGCCGACTCGACGTCATGCCTCATGGTGGCGACTGCCGGTGTGCAAAACCCGGTCGTTTCTGGTCTGATTGCCGGCATTAAATGACGGGTAGTGGTCCGCCCCTGGTCAAGGCTATGGAAGAGGGGGAGCAGCTCTGGAAAATCTTACCCGCGAGGAGCTCGTGGCCGAGGTGGTGCGCTTGCGCGCAGCGCTGGAGGAGCGCGCCATCGGCGACACCGAGGTGCGCTATCGCCTGGCGGCCAAGGCAACCAACGATGCCGTCTGGGATTGGGACCTGGACAGCGATCATGTGCTCTGGAACGACGCGCTGGAGCAGGCCTACGGCCATCCGCTGGCCAGCATCGAGTGCACCGGCGACTGGTGGCTGGCGCACATCCACCCGGACGACCGCGGCCGCATCGACGCTTCGATTCATGCCGTACTCGATGGCGGCCAGACTGCCTGGAACGACGAATATCGCTTCCGCCGTGTGGATGGCTCCTATGCGGAGATTCTCGATCGAGGCCATGTGATCCGTGACGAGCACGGGCGCGCCGTACGTATGATCGGTGCGATGCTCGACCTGACCCGCGTTCGCGCCGCCGAAGCGGCATTGCGCCAGAGCGAGGAGCGCTTCAGCGCTATCCTGCAGACCATCGAAGCCGCCTTCGCCATCGTCCAGGTCAAGTTCGACGCCGATGATCGGCCGGTGGACTACCAGTTCGTCGAGGTCAATCCGGCGTTCGAGCGGCAGACCGGCGTCGACCTGCACGGCAAATGGGTGACCGAATTCGCGCCGGAGCTGGAACGGTTCTGGTTCGATGCCTATGGCCACGTCGCCAAGACCGGCGAGCCGGCCAGCTTCGAAAGTTACGCGCAAGCGTTCGGTCGCTGGTTCGATGTGCGGGCGGTCCGGGTAGGTGCGCCGGCAGACCGCCGCATCGCCATTCTCTTCAACGACGTCACCCAGCGGCACGATGCCGAGGATCGCCTGCGCGTCAGCGAGTCCCTGGCGCGCGAGAACGTCCAGCGCGTCCAGCTGGCGCTGGCGGCCGGGGCCATCATCGGCACCTGGAACTGGGATCTGCGGACCGACCGGTTCACCGTCGACGAGGGTTTCGCCCGTGGGTTCGGCCTGGACCCGGCGCTGGGGCGCGAGAGGCTGAGCCTGGAGCAGATCATCACTAGCGTGCACCCGGAGGATCGCCCCGGACTGATCGCTGCCATCGACGAAGTCATTGCCCGTGGCGGAGCCTACGCCCATCAGTATCGGGTCCGCCGTGCCGACGGTCGTTACTACTGGATCGAAGCCAACGGCCGCGTCGACCACTCGCCGGAAGGCATCGCGCTGAGCTTTCCGGGCGTGCTGATCGATGTGGAAGACCGACGCTCCATCGAGGCCGAACGCGACCGTGCCACCGCGGCGCTGCGCGCTCTGAACGATACCCTGGAGCTGCGCGTCGCCGAGCGCACGGCCGAGCTGATCCATGCCGAGGAAAAACTGCGTCAGTCGCAGAAAATGGAGGCGGTCGGTCAGCTCACCGGTGGGCTGGCACATGACTTCAACAACCTGCTGGCCGGCATCAGCGGTGCGCTGGATCTGATGGGCATGCGGATCGCCCAGGGGCGGCTCAACGATATCGACAAGTACATGCTGGCCGCACAGAGCGCGGCCAAGCGCGCCGCGGCGCTGACCCATCGGCTGCTGGCGTTCTCACGCCGGCAGACACTCGATCCGCGGCCGTTGGACGTGAACCTGCTGGTCGAAGGCATGACCGAGCTGATCCAGCGCACGGTCGGGCCGAGCATTCTGGTCGAGACCGTCAGCGCTCCCGACCTCTGGTCGGCATCGGTGGATGCCAGCCAGCTGGAGAACGCCATCCTCAATCTGTGCATCAATTCGCGCGATGCCATGCCGGACGGCGGTCGTATCATCATCGAGACGGCAAACCAGTGGCTGGACGCGGAGGCGGCGCTGGCCAACGACCTGCCGGCCGGTGAATACCTGTCGTTGACGGTGACCGACACCGGTACCGGGATGGCGCCTGGCGTGATCGCCAAGGCGTTCGATCCCTTCTTCACCACCAAGCCGATCGGCGAGGGCACCGGCCTCGGCCTTTCGATGATCTACGGGTTCGCCAAGCAGTCCGGCGGGCAGGTGCGTATCAGTTCGGAACTGGGCAAAGGCACGTCGATGTGTATTCATCTACCGCGCTATCACGGCGAGGCGGGTGCCAGCACTGCGGCCCCGGCGCAGTCGGCCGCAGCGCTCACCGGCTCCTGCGGGACGATCCTCATCGTCGATGATGAGCCGACGGTACGCCTGCTGCTGACCGACGTGCTGGGTGATCTGGGCTACACCCTGATCGAGGCGGCTGACAGCCTCACCGGGTTGAAGCTGCTGCAGTCGGATGTCGGTATCGACCTGCTGATCACCGATGTCGGCCTGCCAGGGGGCATGAACGGGCGGCAGATGGCCGATGCCGGGCGGGAGGTGCGCCCCGGCCTGAAGACCCTGTTCATCACCGGCTATGCGGAAAGCGCGGCGCTGGGCAACAGCTCTCTCGGTGCCGGAATGCAGGTGCTGACCAAGCCGTTCTCCATCGACATCCTCGCCACCCGGGTGCTCGAGCTTTTACGCGGCTAGGCGCTTGCCGCCTTGCCACTGCCAGTTGAACAAACGGATCAATGGGCATAGCCTCTCGCTCTGCTCACGGGCCGCCGGTCGGACGGCCCGTTCTCCTTTCCCGGATCTGTTGGCGCGGGTCGAATGAAATCATTGCTGCACCCAGGCAGGACCGTTGCTCTCGTTTTTCTGTTCGCCATCCTCTGCGGCACAGCGCTGCTCTCGTTACCCATAGCCCATGCCAGCGGCGAGACCGGCCCGTTGCTCACGGCCTTCTTCACCGCTGTCTCGGCGGTCTGCGTCACCGGTCTGGTGGTGGTCGATACGGGCACCTACTGGTCGACCTTCGGCCAGGTCGTGATCATGGCGCTGTTCCAGCTCGGTGGCTTCGGCATGATGACCCTGGCGACCCTGCTGGGCTTGCTGGTCAACCGTTCGTTCCGCTTGCGCGCCAAGCTGATCGCGCAGGCCGAGTCCCATGTACTGGGGCTGGGCGACATCAGCAGCGTGGCGAAACTGGTGCTGGTCGTGACGCTGGTGATGGAGCTGGCGGTCATGCTGCTGCTGACCCTGCGCCTGCATCTGTCGTACGGGCTTGGCTGGGGCGAGGCCGCCTGGAGCGGTCTGTTCCATGCCGTATCGGCGTTCAACAATGCCGGCTTTTCCATCCACGTCGATGGCCTTGTGCGCTACGCCACCGATGGATTCATCCTGCTGCCGGTGATGAGCGCGATCATCATCGGCGGTATCGGCTTCCCCGTTCTCAACGACCTGCGCCGCAGGTGGTCGGACCCGCGGCACTGGTCGTTGCACACCAAGCTGACGCTGTCGGGGACGGCAGTGCTGCTGGTGGGCGGCTTCATGGCAGTGCTGCTGTTCGAGTGGTCCAATCCGGGTACGCTCGGTCCAATGGCCTGGGCCGACAAGCTTCTTTCGGCAGCCTTCGTTTCGGTCTCGGCGCGTACGGCCGGTTTCAATGCGCTCGATATCGGCGCGCTGACCCATGAGAGCTGGGCGCTGCACTATTTCCTGATGTTCATCGGTGGCGGCAGTGCCGGTACTGCCGGTGGGGTGAAGGTCGGAACCGTGGCCATCCTGGCGCTGCTGGTGATCGCCGAGATCCGCGGCAGGGCCGACACCGAAGCGTTCGGCCGCCGGGTCGGCAGTTCGGCCCAGCGCCAGGCGATCACCGTGCTGGTGCTGGGGAGCGCCATGGTCGTGCTCGGTACGCTGGTCATCCTGCGTGACACCGACATTCCCACCGATCAGGTGATCTTCGAAGTCATTTCCGCATTCGGCACCGTCGGCCTGTCCACCGGTATCACCGCCGATCTGCCGGAGACCAGCCAGCTGATGCTGACGCTGCTCATGTACGTCGGCCGGGTCGGCACCATCACCCTGGCCGCCTCGCTCGCGCTGGGCGAGCACCGCATGCCTTACCGCTATCCGGAGGAACACCCAATTGTTGGCTAAATTGTTGTTTTCAGAGCAATTTTCGTTCTCCAAAGGCGACAGTGTGGTGGTCATCGGGCTTGGGCGCTTTGGCAGCTCGGTGGCGCGCTCGCTGACACGCCTTGGCCATGACGTGATGGGTATCGATCAGGCCGCCGAGCCCGTTCATGCATGGGCCGATCTGCTGACCCATGCGGTACAGGCTGACTCCACCAATGTCATGGCCTTGCGTCAGCTTGGCGTTGCCGATTTCCCCCACGCCATTGTCGGCATCGGCAGTGACCTGGCGGCGAGCCTGATGACCATCATGGCGCTGACCGAACTGGGCATCAAAGACATCTGGGTCAAGGCGCTGACCACCGAGCATGGGCAGATCGCAACGCGGATCGGCGCGCATCATGTGGTCTACCCCGAGGCGGACATGGGCGAGCGGGTTGCCCATCTGATCTCCGGACGGATGATGGACTTCATCGAGTTCGACGACGGCTTCGCCATTGCCAAGATCCATGCGCCCGAGCGCATCCACAACAGCACCCTGGCCGCAGCGGCGGTGCGCGAGAAATTCGGCGTGACCGTCGTCGGCCTCAAGCGGGCCAACCAGGATTTCCAGCACGCGACGCCCAGCACTCAGGTGCTGCCGGGCGATCTGCTGATCGTCTCGGGGCCGACCCATGACATCCAGCGTTTCGCTGGCCAGGGGCGCAAGGGAAGCTGAAGCTGGTCTTCGTTAGTGCGGTGGTCCGGAGGCGACTACGCTTCTCGGGCGGCCGAGCCACGACCGTGCGCCCGCGACCCCTGGCGCGGCGCTCTCGGCACTGACGGAGGAGACACAAGGTGAATTCATTAAGCGGTGGCTGCCTGTGCGGCGACGTGCGCATCGTGACGGCGGGGCAGCCCTATCGAGTCGGCATCTGTCATTGCCTGGACTGCCGTAAGCATCACGGCGCGCTGTTCTACGCCGCTGCGGTGTTCCCGCAGGATGCGGTGACCGTTGAGGGCGAGACGGCCGAATACGCCGGACGGTATTTCTGCCCCCGCTGTGGCTCATCGGTTTTTTCCCGCTTCGCCGATGAGATCGAGGTACACCTTGGCGCACTGGATGCGCCCGACCAGCTGACGCCGACCTACGAATGCTGGACCGTGCGCCGCGAAGCCTGGCTGCCAGCGTTTCCGCTCAGCCGGCGCTACCCCCACGACCGTGACGATTCCAGTCGCTTCGAATGAGCGTCATTGCCCGCTGGCGATCAGCTGCTGCTCGGTCGTCCGCGTGTTCGGCAGCACGCGGATCGCGATGAACTTGGAGGTGGGCGTATGGCTGCGCGCACCGAAGCTTTCCAAGGGCACCAGCGGGTTGGTTTCCGGGTAGTAGGCGGCAGCCTGACCCTGCGGGGTGTCGTAGGCGAGCAGGGTGAAGCCGCTAACGCGCCGTTCGATACCGTCGTCCCATAGCGAAACCAGATCGACCTGCTGGCCGGCTTCAAGGCCCAGGCGCTGGATGTCGGCGGGGTTGACGAACACCACCTCGCGCATCCCCCTGACGCCGCGGTAGCGGTCGTCCAGGCCGTACAGCGTGGTGTTGTACTGGTCGTGGGAGCGCAGCGTCTGCAGGATCAGATCGGCACAGATGCCCGCCTGGCGCGCCTGCTCTGGCAACAGGTCGGCCGGCAGCGCATGCGCCTTGAACTCGGCGCGGCCGCTGGCGGTGCTCCATTCCCGACGCGCGGCCGCGTTGCCCAGGTAGAAACCGCCAGGGCGATGCAGGCGGTGGTCGAAGCCTGCGAAACCCGGGATGGTCGCCGCGATCAGCTCGCGGATTCGTGCGTAGTCCTCCACCAGCCATAGCCAGTCCACCGGGCGCTTGCCCAGCGTGGCGGCGGCGATACCGGCGACGATGGCGGGTTCCGAACGCATCTGCGTCGACAGTGGCTCCAGCTGGCCCCGGGAGGCGTGGATCATGCTGAACGAATCTTCCACGGTCACCGCCTGCGGGCCGCAGGCCTGGCGGTCGATGTCGGTGCGGCCGAGGCAGGGCAGGATCAGCGCATCGCGACCCATGGTCAGGTGGCTGCGGTTGAGCTTGGTGCTGATCTGCACGGTCAGCGCGCAGTTGCGCAACGCCTGGCGGGTGCGCGGGCTGTCCGGCGTGGCCTGGGCGAAGTTGCCGCCCAGGCCGATGAATACCTGCACCTCGCCGGCCAGCATGGCCTGGATGCATTCCACGGTGTTGTGCCCGGGCTGGCGGGGCATCGGCAGGGCGAAATGGTGCTCCAGCGCATCCAGTAGCGCGGCCGGCGGGCGTTCGTTGATGCCCATGGTGCGATCACCCTGCACGTTGCTGTGGCCGCGCACCGGGCAGGCACCGGCCCCAGGCTTGCCGAGGTTGCCGCGCAGCATCAGAAGGTTGGCGATCTCCTGGATGGTCGCCACCGAATGATGGTGCTGGGTGATGCCCATGGCCCAGCAGACGATGGTCCGCCCGGCGTCGCGGTAGATTGCGGCGGCCTGGCCGATCGCGTCGCGTTCGAGCCCGGACTGCTGCTCGATCTGCGCCCACGGCGTGGCATCGATCGCCTCCAGATAGGCATCGACGGCATGGGTGTGCTCGGCGATGAAGTCGCGATCGAACACCGCCGGTCCGCCGCTCCCCAGCGCTTCGCGTTCCCATTGCAGCAGGTACTTGGCGATGCCGCGCAGTACGGCCAGATCGCCGCCAAGGTTGGGGCGCAGGTAGAGGCTGTGGGTTGGCGCGTCCTGGTTGGCGAGCATCTCGATGGGCTTCTGCGGATGCTGGAATCGTTCCAGGCCGCGTTCGCGCAGTGGATTGAAACAGACCACCTGGGCACCGCGCTCCAGCGCCTGGCGCAGCGGTTCGAGCATGCGCGGGTGGTTGGTGCCGGGGTTCTGGCCAAGTACGAAGATCGCATCGGCGTGGTCGAAATCTTCCAGCGTCACCGTGCCCTTGCCGACACCGATGGATTCGATGAGGGCGACGCCGCTGGCCTCGTGGCACATGTTCGAGCAGTCGGGAAAATTGTTGGTGCCGAAGCTGCGGCCGAACAGCTGGTAGAGATAGGCCGCTTCGTTGCTGGCCCGACCGGATGTGTAGAAGGCTGCCTGGTGCGGGCTGGCCAGGCCGTTCAGGTGTCGCGCGATCAGCGCGAACGCATCATCCCAGGTGATCGGCTGATAGCGGTCGCTGGCCGCGTCATAACGCACCGGTTCGGTGAGGCGTCCCTGGTATTCGAGCCAGTAATCGCTCTGCTCACGCAGCTGGCTGACGCTGTGGCGGGCGAAGAAGGCGGCATCCACGCGGCGGCGCGTGGCTTCCCAGTTCACCGCCTTGGCGCCGTTCTCGCAGAACTTCACCGCACCGGCCTCCGGCGAATCGCCCCAGGCGCAACCGGGGCAGTCGAAGCCGCCGTTCTGGTTGGTCTTGAGCATGGCGCGGATGTTCTTCAGCGCATTGCCGCTGCCGAGCCAGGCGCTGGCCACGCTGCGCAGGGCGCCCCAGCCGCCAGCCGGGCCGGCGTAGGGCTGGAAGCGGGTGGCGGGATGGAAGCGGGACATGCGGCTCATGGGTGACATCCGTTCTGGTCGGGCAGCGCAGGCGCAGGGCTGTAGACCCGCGGAGCGCTGTGGTGGGGCAGATGAATGAGGTTGAGGTGGTGCTGACGCGCCCACTGCACGGTGAGCTGAGTCGGTGCCGAGAGGCTGACCAGCGTGCCGATGCCGGCGCGCACGGCCTTGTGGATCAATTCCAGGCTGCAGCGGCTGGTGATCACGACGAAGCCTTCGCTCGGCTTGCGGCGTTGCAGCGTCAGCGCGCCGATCAGCTTGTCCAGCGCGTTATGCCGGCCGATGTCCTCACGGCAGAGGGCGATCTTTCCGTTGCCGTCGACATACAGCGCCGCGTGCAGCGCACCGCTGTCGCGCGCCATCAGCTGGGCGCTCGCAATGCGCTGGCGCAGCTCATGGAAATGCCCTTCGGGCGGCAGTGCTGTCGGCTGCAGCGGCACCAGCCGCGGCAGTGCCTGATCCAGCGCATCCACCCCGCAGAGTCCGCAGCCGCTGGTGCCGGCGAGCTGGCGACGCTGCTGCTTGAGTGTCCAGAACGCCCGCGGGCTGACCTGTACGTCCGCGCGGCGAGCGCTGCCGTCGCCGAGCAGGCGCAGGTCACGCAGGTCATCGAGTCGCTCGATCAGCCCGCCAGCGAGGCTGAAGCCGACGACGAACTCTTCCAGATCCTGCGGCGTCACCATCATCACGGCGTGGTTCAGACCGTTGTAGCTGATGGCCAGCGCGCATTCCTCGGCCAACAGCGCAGCGCGTGCATCGTGCGGTTCGGCGGAGTTCAGAGTGGCGTAGAGCATGGCGGCTGCCTGCGACAGGTCGACGCAGGCAGCCTAGGAGCGCCGGTGCCGGCCGTCCAATCGCTATGTCCGATGGTGTGATCGATGGCGTCGATCACAAGCCCCTTTCATCGCTGTTGCAGCAGTTCGCTGGCCTCGTTGAAACAGGCCTCCCCCAGTGCGGATCGCGGCGAGTCGCGCCGCAGGATCAGCCCCAGCGGCGCCAGAGTGCTGGCATTGTCGATAGGCGTCAGCGTCAGCCGGCTGTCCAGGGCCTCGAGTCCGCTATCGAGCGGCATGATGGCGCAACACAGTCCGGCGCCTACGGCCTGCAGCAGGTGATGTACGGCATCGGTCTGCAGCCGCGGCGCAAGGCTCAGGCCACGGCTGCGCAGCGCGTGGTCGATGGACTGGCGAAAGTGCATGCCGCCGGTCAGCAGGCCCAGGGGCAGGCCAGCCAGGGCCTCCCAGCTCAGAGAAGGGGCATCGAAGCGGAAATGGCGCTCGTCATGCAGCAGGCCCATGCGCGTTTCGCCGAGGGGCAGGCTGGCGAAGTGCGCGTCGTCGAGGCGCTCCAGATAGGACAGGCCGAGATCCAGCAGATTACGGCTGAGTCGCTCGAGAATCTGCTCGCTGCTGAGTGCGAACAGCTCGAAACGCAGGCTCGGATGGCGTTCGCCGAACGCCCGTACCAGCTGCATCGGGTCGAACCCGGCCAGCGGTACTACGCCCAGGCGCAGCGTGCCGACCAGCTGGCCGCGGCAGGAGGCGGCCTCGGCCAGCAGTCCGTCCTGAGCGGCCAGCAGGCTACGCGCCCAGGCCAGGATGCGCTCACCTTCGGGCGTGAAGCCTTCGAAGCGCTGACCACGAATCACCAGCTGCAGACCGAGCTCGTCTTCCAGCGTGCGCAGGCGCATCGACAGCGTCGGCTGGGTGACGTGGCAGCGCGCCGCCGCCTGGCTGAAATGCCGCGTTTCGTCGAGCGCCACGAGAAACTTCAGCTGCTTGATGTCCATGCCCGGTCCGTTTGCATCGAAGGTAGTGCGGGCCGAACCTTAGCATTTCCTCAGGGTGCGTCGAACAATGGCTGCAGCCCGCTGGGCACCACGCCTGTCCAGCGCTTGAAAGCGCGGCGGAAATTGGTGGTGTCGTTGAAGCCCAGGTGCCGCGCAACAGCCTCGTTACCCAAGCCACAGGCCTGGTAGAGGTAGAGCGCGACGTGCTTGCGAACCAGGTCCAGTTGTTCCTGGAAATGCGTACCGTGCTTGGCCAGCTTGCGCTTTAGCGTCGCCGGGCTCATGGCGAACGCGACGGCGACGCGCTCGAGATTCAGCGGCTCGCGGATGTGCGCCTCCAGGTACTGGTAGAACGCATCGAGAAACGCGCACGGCCCGTCCAGCGCATCGATCTGTTGCTGGCTGGCCTGCACCGCGACCTGGCCCACGGTGGTCGACGCCTCCGGCCAGGGCTGATGCAGGTATTCGCGCGGCAGGCTGAGCAGGGTCAGCTGGCGGTCGAACTGCAGCGCATCGCCCAGATGCACCCAGTACTGCTCGACGTGCCGCGGCTGCGCATAGGCGAACTGGAAGCGCCAGGGCAACCGCAGACCGGAGCCGCGTTTGCACAGCGCGACGATGGCGGTCAGGTGCGCCTCCACGAGAAACCGCTGGTGCCGCCCACTGGCGCCGCCATCCAGCCAGTACAGGTGAATATGGCGTTCATCCAGCAGCAGCCTCGGAGCCAGCAACGGGCAGAGCAGGGCGCGGAACTGACATAGGCGCTCCAGCGCCTGCTCGAGATTGCCGGCATTGGCCAGCGCCAGGCTGACTTCGCCGTAATGGCCGGGCAGCAGGCGCTGGCCGAAGAGGAAACTGCTGTCCGCTGCGCCGAGCAGGCGTTCCGCGTTGCCGATCAGGGTCAGCAACTGCGCCGGGCTGACCCGCGCCCGGCCACTGGCGATGTCTTCGTAGAACAGCCCGCTGCCGCGCAGCAGCGCGTGGCTGTCGATGCCGCGCGACAACGCCAGGTCCAGCAGGACCGCCGGCTGGTGATGCGCGGCGATGAAGCGGCTGTCCCACTCGTACCAGCGTAAGGGGCTGCTCATGGTCGTCTCAGGCGCAGCGCGGCAGTGACTGCTTGGCCTTGGCCAGCGCGAGGTTGAGGCGCTGGAGCAGCTGCTCGGCATCGTCGTCGAAGGCCATCACCACCGCGGTACTGGCGCTCAGATGCAGGCGTTCGCCATGCTGGCGCGTCTTGTGGGCGAGGCTGGCCACGGCGGTCTGCAACTCCTCGGCAAGCTGCCGCGCCTGCTGTTCGGCAGTATCCGGCAGGAGCACGACGAAGCGATCGCCGGCCAGGCGGCAGAGCAGGTCCTGATGACGAAGGTTGAGCACCAGCAGCTGCGCCACGGCCTGCAGCACCAGATCGCCCTCGGCCTGGCCGTAGCGCTGATTGACCCGGCTGAAGTCGTCCAGGTCGATCGCCAGCAGAGACAGCGGGCGCTGCTCCTCGTCGGCCTGGCGCAGGGTCTGATCGAGCTGCCGCCGCAGGTATTCGGCGGTGCTCAGCGGGGTGAGGTTGTCGAACAGCCGATGTTCGCGAAACAGCCGCTCGCGCTTGTGCATCTGCGCGTTGATGGCGCGTTGTTCCTGGTTCAGGTGGTAGATGCCGAAGGTCAGCAGCAACAAACCCACCGGCATGGGCGCGGTTTCCAGCCAGTTGTCCCAGGCGATGCTGGCGGGGATCTGGATGAATTCGTCGAGCAGGTCCATCCACCAGGAAAAGCAGATGCAGGCCAGGCCCAGTGCGAGCAACCGCGTCACCCGGCCGGCCGGGCGGCTGTGCAGCAGCATGACCAGCCAGGCGAGGGCGAGGGCGGCGCAACCGCCTTCGCCGACGACGTCCATCCAGTCGATCTCGCCCCAGGATTTGACCGTGCCGACTGCGAGCAGCAGCTGCAAGCCGACGTTGGCGGCCAGGGCGAGGCCGAGGAGGGTGAGGGTGTGGAGTTTGAGGAGGGATTTCATGAGGTCTCCGTGGCGGGTTCGCGCCAGTGCGTGAGGGCACGGAAACAGATGGATGTGACGGTTGGATGAACGGGGTGGGGGTTGAATTGGCTCAGGGTTTTTTTGGTTTGGTTGATTTGCTGGATGGGATTGGGGATGTGGTTTGCCCTGATGGATTTGGATCAGTTCTGGACGAGGGGCTTGCTTCATCGAGTCGATGTCGATTGCCGAGTTGCCTGGCGATTCAGGTTTCGCCCTGCTGGGCGAGTCACTTTTTCCAGACGCGGAAAAAGTAACCAAAAACGCTTTGCCCCTGCATCCGGCCCCGCGCTCCGCGCGGGGTTCGTTCGCTCCATCGCCGCTTCAGGGGTCGGCTTACAAGGGCCTTCCATGGCCCTTTAAGCCTTTCGCCGCATCCATGCGGCTCACCCCCTTACGCAACGATTCCGCTCTCCCTACTGAAGGGGCGAGGGTGGGGCCTGCGACGATTTTCAACAAACGGATGATGACGATCAGCCGACCCGTGTCGTTCGTTGGAAACGTCCTTTACGGTTTTCCCTCATATTGGATCCTAGCAATCACGGACTTGCAGGCGACATCGATCGCCCCTTTCAGGAGGCCGAATGTAATCGCTACGTAGAGGGGCGAGCGGCATGGATGCCGCGAGAGAACTAGGCGTCCCCCCGTAAAGGGCCATGGATGGCCCTTGCACAGTGACCCTCGGAGAAGCGATGGAATGAGGGAAGTCTCGCGTAGCGAGACCCGGATGTAGGGGCAAGACTTTTTGGTTCCTTTTGGCGGGGCCGGCCATCCGGGCGACTGCCAAAAGGAACTCGCGCAGCAGCGCGAAACAGAAGTACCGGAACACCCGGAAAATGGGTTGCTCCCCCAACCTGATCCCAGCGTGTCTGCGATAGGCATTTCCATATCCATACCGCTAAAAACAGGTCATATCAGCTCAACCCCACCCCCAAAATCCCGCAAAACCCACTCTTCCAAGCTCTCGCCAAATTTCCTGTCACAGAACCGCCATATCCCCCACCTACCGTCCGCTGCAGTTCCGGGATGGACCCGGCAAACACCATTCGGGGGAATCGTTCATGAACACATACCGCAGCGGCATCCGCCATGCAGGATTCCGCATCAGCCTGCTGGCTCTGGCTGTCAGCGCCGGTTCGGCCTGGGCCGAGGAGCCGCTGGTCATGGAGCACGTCGAGGTCATCGGCCAGGCCGTCAGCATCGACGAGGCACTGAAGGACCAGCGCAGTTCCGACAGCGTCAAGAGCGTGGTCCACGCCGACGGCATCGGCCAGCTGCCGGATGACAACGCCGCCGAAGCGCTGCAACGCATTCCGGGAATCTCGGTGGAGCGCGACCAGGGTGAAGGGCGCTTCGTCAGCGTGCGTGGCATCGCACCGGACCTGAACAGCGTCACCATCAACGGCACACTGGTGCCTTCACCGGAAAGCAAGCGCCGCGCGGTGGCGCTGGATGTGCTGCCGTCCGAGCTGGTGCAGTCGCTGTCGGTGGTCAAGACGCTCACCCCGGACATGGACGCCAACTCCCTGGGGGGCACCATCGAGGTGGAAAGCCTCTCGGCGTTCGATCATGACGGCCTGTTCTACAGCATCAGCGGCGAGGGCAGCTACGACGAGAATGTCGAGAAGACCAGCCCGAAGTTCTCCGGTGCGATCAGCAACCGCTTCAGCCTTGGCGATGGCGTCGACAACTTCGGTGTGGCCGCAGCCCTCAGCTGGCAGGAGCGCAAGTTCGGTTCGGACAACGTCGAAACCGGCGGCAAGTGGGACTTTGCCGACGACGGCGCACGCCTGGAGGAGTTCGAGCAGCGCGACTACGAGATCACCCGCGAGCGCACCGGTTTCGGGCTGAACTTCGACTACAAGCCGGATGACGTCAGCAGCTATTACCTGCGTACGCTGTACAGCCGCTTCAAGGACACCGAAACGCGCAACGCCGCCGGCGTGGAGTTCGAGGACGCCCAGTTGCCCGGCGAAACTGGCGATGCTGAAGGCTGGCGCGAGCTGAAATCGCGCGAGGAAACCCAGACCATCCAGTCCTACGTGTTCGGCGGCGAACGCATGATGGGCCTCTGGACCCTGAGCGGACAGGTCGGCTACAGCCAGTCCCGCGAGCGCAATCCGGGTGGCATCTCCGGCGCGACCTTCGAAGGCGACTTCGCCGACGCGGGTTTCTCCAGCAGCCGCAAGCCGCGCCTGACAGTGGATTCGGCCTTCTACGATCCGGCTTCCTTCGAACTGGATGAAGTGGAATGGGAGAAGAGCGATACCCGCGACCGGGAGAAGAATATCCGCCTGGACCTGGCCCGCGACTACGACATCCAGGGCTACGCGGCGCAGGCCAAGTTCGGCGGCAAGCTCAGCCGCCGGCACAAGGACAACGACAGCGAGGTCTGGGTCTATGACGACTTCGACGACCTGACCCTGGCCGATTTCCAGGGTGGCAACGTCGACTACGCGCTCGGCCGCTTCGGCCGCGGCATCAGCGCCTCGGCGATCAAGGGCGCTATCGCCGGGCTGGACGCCAGCGAGTTCTACGACGAGGAGGAGTCGCGCATCAATGACTTCGACATGCACGAGGACATCAATGCCGCGTACCTGATGAACACGGTGGACGTTGACCGCTGGCGTGTCATCGCCGGCCTGCGCTACGAGGGCACGCGCTTTCGCGCCAAGGGCACCGGCATGCGCGACGACCAGTTCGAGTCCATTTCCAGCAGCAACGACTACCACCACTGGCTGCCCGGCCTGCACGTGCGCTACCAGCTGACCGATGACACGCTGATCCGCGCCGCATGGACCAACAGCGTGGTACGCCCGACCTTCGGCCAGCTGGCACCCGGTTTCGTCATCGATGGCGACGACGCCGAGTTCGGTAACCCCGATCTCAAGCCGCTGGAGTCCGTCAACTACGACCTCGGCATCGAGCACTACATGGGCCGCGCCGGCGTGGTGTCCGCCTACCTGTTCTACAAGGACATCGACAACTTCATCTACAACACCGACCTGGCCGGCACCGGCCAGTGGGCGGCGTTCGACGAAGCGCTCAGCTTCCAGAACGGCAGCAGCGCCAAGCTCTACGGGCTGGAGCTGGCCTACTCGCAGAAGCTCGACTGGCTGCCGGCGCCGTGGAACGGTTTGTTGCTGGGCGCCAATGCCACCTTCAGCAAGTCCGACGCGGACATCGAGGGTCAGGGCATGCGCCGCAGCATCGACCTGCCGAACCATTCCGATACGGTCGGCAACCTGATGGTCGGCTGGGAAAACGACCGGCTCAACCTGCGCCTGGCCGCCAACTACAAGTCCGACTACCTATACGAGGTGGCCGGCATCGACGACAAGGCCCACGACCTGTACGTCGATGACCAGCTGTTCGTCGACTTCAAGGCCGGCTACTTCATCACGCCGAGCCTGCAGCTGACCTTCGAGGCGCTGAACCTGACGGACGAGTCCTATTACGTCTACACCGGCCGCCGTTCCTACAACGCCCAGTACGAAGAGTACGGCCCGACCTACAAGCTCGGCCTGACCCTGACTCACTTCTGACCCCTTGCCGCTCCGGTGCCCGCCGTTCCCCTTTACGGCCGGGCACCGGCCTGCGGCACCTGAATGGATATCGCATGAACGCATTACCCAAAACCCTGCTGCTCGGCCTGTGCATCACCCTGGCCGCCTGCCAGTCCGCCGGTCAGGACGAGGTGCCACAGAGTACGCAGCTGAGCATCACCACGCCGGCGCAGACGGGCCTCGAATACGCGCAGCTGCTTGCCGGCAATGGCCCCTGGGCGGATGCCGAGCGCGTCCAGCTGGACAAGCAGGGCCTGCGCCTGCTGGACAAGGCCGGCAACACACTGGCCCAGCACAGCGGGCGTTTCGAGGGCCTCGACCATCGCCTCGAGCGTAGGGGCCTGCTGCTGGCCACCGTGGAGCGCAAGCGCCAGCAGGCGATGCTGATCGGCCTGGATGACAACCGGACCTGGAGCCAGCCGCTGTATCTGCCGCGCACCTCATTCGCCATCGAGGGGCTGTGCCTGTACCGCGACAGCGCGCGCAACGACTTCGTGTTTCTGCTCGGCGAGGAAGGTGTCGGCGAGCAATGGCTGGTGGGCAGCCAGGGCCGCCTGCTCGGTGAAGCACGGCGCGTGCGGGGGCTCAGCCTGCCGCCGCAGAGCACCTTCTGCCAGACCGATGACATGGCCGGGCAGCTCTACGTCAACGAGGAGAACGTCGGCTTCTGGCGCTACCCGGCGGATGCCGAGGCGCCGCTGCAGCGTGAGCCGGTCGATCTGGTCAAGCCGTTCGGCGCGCTGACAAAGGTGGCGGCTGGCATGGCGTTGGTGCCGGGTGGTCTGTTGGCCCTGGATGCCGAGGCGCCGGCGCTGCACCTCTATCGTCAGAGCGAATCGGGTTGGCAGGCGGACGGCGTGCTGCCGCTGGACGGCCTCGATGAGCCGGAACGCATCAGCGCGCGTCGCACCTCCGAAGGAGTCGAACTGCTGCTGGCGGACGAGCAGGGCCTGCATCGCGCCCAGCTGGCGTGGCAGCCACAGGCACTGCCGCATCCCGAACCCATCGTCAGTCTGGCGGCAGCGGTGGAGACCGGCCCGGTGCCCAGTCTGGGGGACGCCGCCGATGACCCGGCGATCTGGGTCAATCCGCGCGATCCTGCTCAGAGTCGCGTGCTCGGCACCGACAAGAAGGGCGGGCTGGTGGTGTACGACCTGGAAGGCCGCCAGCTGCAAAGCCTGACCGTCGGCCGGCTGAACAACGTCGATGTGCGCAGCGGCTTCCGCCTCGGTAGCAAGCGCGTGGACCTGGCCGTGGCGAGCAACCGAGACCACAACAGCCTGCACCTGTTCGCCATCGACCGCGCAAGCGGGGTGCTCCGCGATATCGGCCAGATCGCCACGCCGCTGAGCGATATCTACGGCCTGTGCATGTTCCAGAACCGCCAAGGTGTCACCTACGCGATCGCTAACGACAAGGACGGCACCTTCGTCCAGTACCGCCTCGATGGCCAGTCCGGCCAGCCGCAGGGTGAACTGGTGCGGCGCTTCAAGCTGGACAGCCAGCCCGAGGGCTGCGTCGCCGATGACCGTGGCGAGCGGCTGTTTGTCGGTGAAGAGGACGTTGCGGTCTGGGTGGTCGATGCCCGTGCCGAAGTGCCGGCAGCGCCCCAGAAGGTGATCGGCGTTGGCGGGCCGGTGTACGACGACATCGAAGGCCTGGCGCTCTACCAAGGCGAGGGTGGCGATTACCTGGTGATCTCCAGCCAGGGCAACGACAGCTACGTGGTGCTCGATGCCCAGGCGCCGTATGCCGTGCGCGGCGCGTTCCGCATCGGCCTGAATGCCGAGCGCGGTATCGACGGCGCTTCGGAAACCGACGGGCTGGAGGTCACCTCGGCGAATCTCGGCGGCCTCTGGAGCCGCGGCATGCTGGTGGTGCAGGACGGCCGCAAGCGCATGCCCGAAGGCACGCAGAACTACAAATACCTGCCCTGGTCAGCCATCGCCGATGCGCTGGGTCTGGATTGATGTCATCGCCCGGTAACCGACCCGCCATCCAATAGCAGCTGCCCATGCGGGCAGGAGGAAAGATTCATGCAAACGACTCTCGAGCACATGTCCGTCTGGGGCCTGATCAGCGAGGCCAGCCTGGTGGTGCAGGCGGTGATGGTGATCCTGGTGCTGGCTTCGGTCTCCAGCTGGTACCTGATCATCCGTCGCAGCGCCGCGCTGCACCGCAGCGAACGCCTGCTGCGCAGCTTCCAGCAGCGCTTTCGCCAGGGCGGCGATCTCGCCCAGCTCTACCGCGAAGGGCAGCAGCAGCCGCTGCCGGAGGAGGCCGCGTTGCAGCGCATCTTCCTCGCCGGTTACGGCGAGTTCGCCCAACTCCAGCGTGAAGGGGGCATCGCCCCGGATGCGGTCGCCGAGGGCGTGGAGCGCAGCCTGTACGTCGCCATTGCCGAGCAGGAGGAACGCCTGGAGAAGGGCCTGCAGTTCCTCGCCACGGTGGGTTCGGTGAGCCCCTACATCGGCCTGTTCGGCACCGTGTGGGGGATCATGAACTCCTTCCTCGGCCTTTCGCAGGTACAGCAGGCCACGCTTTCCACCGTCGCCCCGGGTATCGCCGAGGCGCTGATCGCCACGGCCATCGGCCTGTTCGCGGCGATTCCCGCGGTGATGGCCTACAACCGCTTCGCCGCCCACGGGCAGACGCTGGTCGGCCGTTACTACGCCTTCGGCAACGAGCTGCAGGCGCGCCTGCATCGGCGCCTGCACGCTGCTTCGCCCAGCGTCGCCGCAGCCGCTTGAGGAGGTCAGCAATGCTAGTCAGGCCACAGCGCAAACACGGGCCCAAGGCGGAAATGAATGTGGTGCCCTATATCGACGTGATGCTGGTGCTGCTGGTGATCTTCATGGTCACCGCGCCGATGCTGGTGCAGGGCGTCAAGATCGAGCTGCCGAAGGTGGCGGCCGAGGCGCTGCCGGTGGAGAACGAGCGGCAGATCCTGACGCTTTCGGTGAAGGCCGACGGCGGCTTCTACTGGAACCTCGGCAGCGAACTGGACGTCGAGAACCAGACCGACAGCGCCGTCGACCTGGCCGAGCTGCAGGCCAAGGTCGGCGCGGTCATTGCCGCGCGGGGCGACACCCAGGTCTATATCCGTGCCGACGAGGCGGCGGACTACGGTCGTGTGGTCGCCGGTATCGCCGAGCTGCAGCGCGGCGGGGTGGTCAACCTGGGTCTGATCACCGAGGCGCCGGCCGCTGCGGAGCAGGAGCAATGATGGCGCTCGGCTTGTCGGCGCCGCCCGCGGCCGTGCTCACACAGCGGCGATGGACCGGTGCCGCTGGCGCGGCGCTAACCACGCTGGGCTTGCATGCCGGGCTGTTCGCCCTGCTGCTGACCAGCTGGACGCCGACGATGGACGCACCGGTTGCCACCCAGGTGATGCAGACCCAGCTGATCAGCCTGCCGCCGCCGGTGCCAGTACTGCCCGAACCGCCGGTTGCGAAACCGGTCGAAGCGCCGCCGCCCCCCGTTCAGGTCGAAGCGCCACCACAGGTGGAGCAGGCCGACCTGGCCTTCAAGCGCGCCGAACGGGAGCGCGAAGCCGAGCAGCAGCGCAAGCAGCAGCTGGAACGTCGCCGCGAGGAGCAACGTCGCCGTGACGAACAGCAGCGTCGGGAGCAGGAGCGTCTGGCCGAGCAGGCACGGCTGGACGCGCAGCGCCGCCAGGCCGAGGCAACGGCCCGTGCCGAAGCGGCCGAGCGTGCCCGGCAGGCGGCTGCCGCGGAGGCAGCCAGCCGCCAGTACCTGCCGATCGCCAAGAAGCCGCCGGTCTATCCGCAGCGGGCGCTGGACGCCGGGCTGCAGGGCGCCTGCACGGTGAGCTACACGGTGGACGTCCAGGGACGGGTGCGCTCGCCCAAGGTGGTTGGTGACTGCCATCCGCTGTTCATCCGTCCATCGCTGATCGCGGCCCAGAGCTTCCGCTACCAGCCGCGCATCGTCGATGGGCGGGCGGTGGAGGTGCCCAACGTGCAGAACACCTTTCATTACCGCATCGAGTGATGCGGTTCAGCCATTCAGGATTCGTTTTGATGAAACAGGATTTCAGCGATTTTCACGCCAGCATCGCCGCCCATGATGACCAGGCGATCAACCCCAGCCGCAACGCGCCGCTGCAGGATGTCATCGATCGGCGCCGCCGCGGCCTGCTCAAGGGCGGCCTGGGCCTGGCCGGCATCGCCTTTCTCGGCGGCGCAATGGCCGGCGCCCGGGTTGCTGCCGGACCTGCGCGACTGATCGGTTTCCAGGGCATTCCGGCGCAGCTCGACCCGCAGTTCGACCGGGTCGAGGTGGCGCCAGGGTATAGCGCGCGGGTGTTCTTTTCCTGGGGCGACCCAGTACTGGCCGATGCGCCTCAGTGGCAGGCCGATGCCAGCGACGACTGGCAGGCGCAGCTCAAGCAGGCCGGCGACAACCACGACGGCATGCATTTTTTCCCGTTCCCCGATGCGCCGGACAGCCACGGCCTGCTGGTGATCAATCACGAATACGTCAACCCGACGCTGCACACCGAAGGCATGCGTCTGGAGGAAGGCCGGCGCCCGCTGGAACAGGTGCGCAAGGAGCAGGCGGCCCACGGTCTGAGCGTCATCGAAGTGCGCAAGGATGCCCGTGGCCAGTGGCAGCGGGTGTTGCCGTCGCGCTACAACCGGCGCCTCAGCGCGTTGACGGAGATGGCCATTTCCGGGCCGCTGGCCGGCCATCTGAGCATGAAGACCGTCGCCGACCCGGATGGCAGGACCGTTCTGGGCACGCTGAACAATTGCTCCAGCGGCTTCACCCCCTGGGGCACCTATCTGATCTGCGAGGAGAACTGGCACAACTACTTCGTCAACCACGATCCGCAGGACCTGGCGGCGCGGGTCTCGCACCAGCGTTACGGCATCGCCGGCAGCGGCTTGAGCAAGCTCTACGGCTGGGAAACCGCCGATCCGCGCTTCGATGCCACGCCGCAGGCCGACCAGCCCCACGGTGGCTACGTCAACGAGCCGCACCGCTTCGGCTGGGTGGTGGAAGTCGATCCGTTCGCCCCTGACAGCGTACCGGTCAAGCGCACCGCGTTCGGCCGTTATTGCCGCGAATGCTCGGTGCTGTCGCTGGGCGAGGATGGCCGCATGGCCTTCTACTCGGGCGACGACACCAAGGGCGAGTATGTCTACAAGTTCGTCCCCAGCGGTCGCTTCGTGGCCGGGGCGGACGCCGACAACCGCCGCCTGCTGGATGAGGGCACGCTGTACGTTGCCCGCTTCGACGCCGACGGCGGCGGTGAGTGGCTGGCGCTGGTGCATGGCGAGCACGGGCTGACCGCAGAGAACGGCTTTCCCGGCCAGGCCGAGGTGCTGCTCAATGCCCGCGCTGCCGCTGACCGCGCCGGGGCGACGCCGATGGACCGACCCGAATGGGTGGCGGTGCAGCCGCACAGTCGTGAGGTCTACGTGACCCTAACCAACAACGACGGCCGCGGTGCGAAACAACCGCTGGACCGGGCCAACCCGCGCCCCAACAACCTGCACGGGCAAATCCTGCGCTGGCAGGAAGAGGGCGGTGATCCGACCGCCACGCGCTTTGAGTGGGAGGTCTTTCTGCTCGCCGGCGAGCGCAGCGGGGCGCGGGACGCCCAGGGCAACCCGGTGGCGGCCAATCTGGTCGGTACCATCGACGGCGACTGCTTCTCTTCGCCGGATGGTCTGGCATTCGATGCTGCTGGCCGGCTGTGGATCGAGACCGATTTCGACGACGACCAGCCAGCCATGCAGGCCATGGGCACCAACCAGCTGCTCTGTGCCGACCCGGTCACCCGGGAGGTTCGGCGTTTTCTGGTGGGTCCGCGTGGTTGCGAGATCACCGGCATCACCTGGAGCCCGGACTACCGCGCCATGTGGGTGAACGTGCAGCACCCGGGGCTGAGCTTTCCGGCCAGCGACGGCCAATCACGCCCGCGCTCGTCCACCGTGCTGATCACCAAGGACGATGGCGGCGTGATCGGCAGCTGAGGCGCTCGTCAGCACAGCTGCTCGATGGCATCGAGCAGCTCGTCCTGACTGAACGGCTTGGCCAACCGGTGCAGCGGAAGCGCCGGCGCGGTGGAGGGCAGTTCGGCGTAACCGGAGACCAGCAGGATCGGCAACTGCGGGCGGGTCTCCCGCACCACGGCTGCCAGCTGCGCACCGCTCATCAGCGGCATGGCGTGGTCGGTGATCAGGATGTCGACCTGGTTGACCTGCAGCAGATCCAGCGCTTCCCCGGCCGACCGCGCGGTGAGCACTCGATGTCCGGCCGCTTCCAAGATGCCGGCGGTGCTGAACAGCACCAGCTCGTCGTCGTCCACCGCCAGCAGGGTCAGCGGCTTCGTCGTGCGCCGGGGGCTTTCATCGGGTGCCGGCGTGGAGACAGGCGCCGATGCAGGCGCGTTTTCCGCCGCCAGGGCCGGTAGCCAGATCTCGGCGGTGGTGCCCGCACCGGGCGAGCTGCGCAGCACCAGCCGACCGCCGGATTGTTCGGCCAGCCCATGGACCATGGACAGCCCGAGCCCGGTGCCCTTGCCGACCCCCTTGGTGGTGAAGAAGGGCTCGGCCGCGCGCTTGAGGGTCGCTTCATCCATGCCGCTGCCGTTGTCGCTGAGATCCAGGCGCACATAGCGGCCGGCGGGCAGGCCGTTCTGCTCCTCGGGTAGCGTCAGCTCTTCGGCGGCGATGCGGATACGGCCGACGCCGGACATGGCGTCACGCGCATTGGCGGCGAGGTTGAGCAGGGCGGTTTCCAGCTGGTTGGGATCGGTCTTCACCTGCGCCAGCCGGGCCGGCAGCTCGACCTGCAGCTGGATGGTCGGGCCAAGCGAGCTGAGCAGCAGCTCCTTCATGCCCGCGATCAGCTGCGGCAGGTCGATCGGTTTCTTGTGCAGTTCCTGCTTGCGGGCGAAGGTGAGCATGCGCGCGGTGAGCGAAGCGCCGCGTTCGGCACCGGCTCTGGCATTGTCCACCAGGCGCAGCAGCGCGGGGTCGGCGGGCATGCGCCGACGCAACAGGTCGAGGCTGCCGAGCACGGCCATCAGCAGGTTGTTGAAGTCGTGGGCGATACCGCCGGTGAGGTTGCCCAGCGCCTCCATCTTGTGCAGCTGCTGCAGCGCCTGTTCGGCGTTCACCCGTTCGCTGATGTCCAGCGCCTCGGGTACCAGGGCCACGATGCTGCCGTCCTCGCCCGGTACCGGGCGCATGGAGAAATCGAAGACGCGCACGCCCTGGGGCATGTTCAGGGTCATGGTCACGTGCTCGGTGGCGCCGGCCGCTACCCGCCGTGTCATCTCTCGCATCACCTCGGGCATACCCGGTGTCGCGGCGAACCAGGGCGATTCCCAGAACGGCATATAGGCCAGTTCGTTGAAGCGGGCGCCGATGCCGGCCAGGGCCGTGGCGTTCACGTAGAGAATCGCGCCATCCGGCGCGAGCATCGCCATGTACAGGTGCGAGGTCTCCAGCACCGCGCGGATGTTGGCCTCGCTGCGGGCCAGCGCCGCGGTGCGCTCGAGCACCTTGGCTTCCAGCTGTTCGAGGAAGCTCTGCTCGCGCTGGCGCACCGCGGCGGCGGAACGCACCCGTTCGATATGGGCCCACGAACGGTCGGTGACCTCGGTGAGCAGGGCCAGCTCGCAGGCGCTCCAGGCCCGCGGTACGCGGCTGTGAATGGCCATCAGTGCGGTCAGCCGGCCTTCCTTGACCAGCGGCATGCAGATGGTGGCGGCGATGTCGAGTTGCTGGAAGGTCGCCGCGTCGGCGGCGGGCAGGCGGGCGAGGTGATCGTCGACGATGAAGGGTTCGCCGGCGCGCAGCTTCTGGACCGCCAAACTGCCGAACGCGGCGAGGCGGTAGTGGCCGACGATGCTCATGCAGCCCGGCGCCGACCAATCGCCACGGATGGTGAAGCTGTCCTGGTCGGGCTCCATGTCGGCGTAGGCGCAACTGGACAGTCCCAGGTGTTCGCCGAGCATGCGCGTGGTGGTGGCCAGGATGGCATCGGCATCGACACTGCGCGCCGTCTCCTTGGACAACGCATCGAGGAAGCGCAGGCGCTGCTCGTTTTCACGCAGCGCCAGGTCGGCCCGGGCACGCTCGGTGACATCGTGGCCCTCGACGAAGATGCCGCCGACGTTGCCATCGATATCGGTGACCGGCTGGAAGACGAAATCCAGCACGCGGTCTTCTTCCGCGGCGCCGCGGGTGCGCTGCAGACCGATGTGAATGCCGGAACCGACGAAGGCCTCGCCGCTGCGGTAGACCCGGTCGAGGATTTCGATGAAGCCCTGGCGCTCCACTTCCGGCAACGCATCGCGCACCGGCTTGCCGATGATCTCGCGCTCGCCGACGAGCCGGCAGTAGGCCGGGTTGACCATTTCGAATACGTGCTCGGGGCCGCGCAGCATCGCCATCATTCCCGGCGCCTGCTCGAACATCTGCTGCAGTCGGGCCTGCTGGCCCTGCAGTTCACGCTCGGCCAGCACGCGTTCGGTGGTTTCCACGACCATCGCAATCACGCCGGCCGGCTGCGCCTGCTCGTCGAACACCGGCGAATAGTCCAGGTTCATCCAGGCGCGGGCCGGGCGGCCGTTGCGGTATAACGCCAGCTCCTGATCCTTGTAGGAGAGCGTGCCGCCGGCCAGGCCGACCTTCATCACGTGGTCGTTGAAGTCGGCCACTTCCGGCCAGCCCAGGCGCACTTCCGAGCCCAGCAGCTGCGGATGACGGCTGCCGGCGAACCCGGAATAGGCGTCGTTGTAGATCATGATGCCGCGCTCGCCCCAGAGCAGGACGATGGGTGTTGGCGAGAGCAGCAGCATCGCCGTGACGGTTTTCAGGCTCTGCGGCCAATCCCGCAATGGCCCCAGTGGAGTGCTGGACCAATCGAAGCGTCGGATCAACGTGCCCAGCTCGCCACCGTCCGGGAGGAAGCTGTGGCTCGCATCATCAGGCGTGGGGTTGGCTGCTGGTTCCATCAGAAGCGTTCCGTCATCCGGTAGAGGGGCATTCGGCTCGGCCGAAAGATAGGCTGTTCAGCTCGGACAGCCATTTGCGCGCGAAATCCTGCAGGCGAAGCTGCCCGGCGCCTCATCTCAGCGAGTTTGCCTGCCGTTCGTTCCCGCGGCAGCCAGAGTACAGGGAAAAACCCTTACCATATCAATGATATGTGAATGGTCACGGTGAATTTCCGATGCTTTCTGCCGTCAAGCGCTACAGGTCCCTGGTCGCCGGGGTGCTGAAGCGCTGCTTTCCACGCACCTCGGCCCATCTGCGCGACGAGGACGAGCTGCTGTTCCGTCGCTGGGGGCATGGGCCGGACAAGGCGCAACCGCAGTCCACGGACAAGCGCAGTGGCAAGGCCCAGGGCAAGGCCAGGGGCGCCAAGGGCAAGGCCAAGCCGAAGGCGGCAGCCAAGGCGGACGCCAAGGAAGGCGGCCCTGCCAAACCCCGGCGAGCGGCTGCGCAGGGCATCTACCCGGCGGCCGCGCTGAAGGTGGACGAGGGCCAGGTTCGTGCCATGCGCGAGCGTGTCGAGCAGGCGGTGGCAGCCGGTATCGTCAGCGCGCCGTCGGAGGAACAGTGGGCGATGATCCTGGGGCGCAGCCCGCTGACGCGCATCTTTGCCGGCGCCGGTTCAGGCAAGTCGACCACCTTGCTGCTGCGCGTGGTATTCATGCTCTGCCACCTGGGCATCGAGCCGGGACGGCTGACGGTGATCTCCTTCACCAATGCCTCCTGTGGGCAGCTGCGCGAGCAGCTGCTGCGGGTCCTGGCGTTCTGGCAGTTCCCGTTCGACGAGCGCCAGGCGCGCCAGTGCGTGCGCACTTTCCACTCGGCCATGGCACAGCTGGCGCGCGAAGTGCTCGGCACGGCGCAGTGGTTCGAGCAGCTGGACGACAAGGCTGCCGCGGGCGACGAGCCGGACAACCCGCTGGCGAATGCACGCTTGCGTCCGGCACAACAGCGGCTGCTCAAGCAGGCCTACCAGCGTTGCTATGCCGAGCAGCCGGATTTTCGCGAGCAGGTGCACCGGCTGCTCGATCTGCCCGGGCCGGCGGTCGAGCCTGCCAAGGGCAGGCGTGCCGCGCCAAAGGCGCCGGAGAAGCCCTTCAGCCTGGCCGGCGAGTTCGCGGCATTGCCGTTGTACGAGGCGTTTCACGTCCAGGCCGGATTTATCGAGAGCATCGGCCTGCGCATCGATCGCCTGCAGCCGTCCGGACTCGAATGCACATCCCGCGAGCGCCAGTTCATCGAGGCACTGATCACGTTCCACGGCTGTTTCCAGGCGGTGCTGCGCGAGCAAGGTCTGCAGACCTTCAACGCCGCGTTCCAGCAGCTCGGCGAGCGCCTGAACGCCGCTGATAGCGTACCGCCGGCGAGCCTCGCACCGTTCCAGCACCTGCTGATCGACGAGTTTCAGGACATCTCACCGCAGATCGTCCAGTGGTTGCAGGCGCTGCATCGGCAGCTGGCCCGCCAGGGTTCGAGCCCGAGCCTGATGGCCATCGGTGACGACTGGCAGTCGATCTACGGCTGGCGCGGCAGTTCGCCGGAGCTGTTCATGGAGTTCGACCGGCACTTCCCGCGGCGTGGCGCCGAGGGCAGCGAAACGCTGCTGCTGGAAACCAACTACCGTTCCATCGAACCGGTGATTCGCGATGGCGAGGCGGTGCTGGCTGGTGTGCGCTTCAAACAGGCCAAGACCAGTCGGCCGAACCGGCCCATGCAACCGGGTGACCACGGCGTCCGGCTGGTCACCGGTTTCGAGCTGAACGGCGGGCTGGCACAACTGGTCGCCGAGATAAAGGCGCAATGCGCCCACGTCGTCGAGCGTGGCAGCCGCGAGCGCACCGCGGTGTTGCTGCTCGGCCGACGCAACGACACGCTGCGGGCCATCCAGGCCGAGCTGGATCGCACGCTGCCGGTCAAGGCCTATACCATCCATCGCGCCAAGGGCCTGCAGGCGGAGGTCGCCATCGTCGTCGACGACTGCCTGCCACCGCAGCCGCACCCGTTGCGCAATGCGCTGTATGCGTACTGCGGGTTCTTTCGCAACAGCTATGACCAGGCGATGGCCGACGAGAGTCTGCGCCTGGCCTATGTGGCCATCACCCGCGGCGTCAGCCGGGTGCTCTGGTACACGCGCAAGGCGCAGGGCGCGACGGCACTGTTGCGCCCGCGCGGCTAGCGCAGCAGCAGTGCAACGACCGCCAGCCCCAGCAGCAGCGACAGGCCCTTCCAGAACAGCAGCGGGTTGCGTTCCAGCAAGGGTGGGCGAGTGCGGTTGAGCAGCGCCGGGTTGGGCTGGCGCAACTCGAAGACGAACTCGGACAGATCGGCATAGCGCCGCCGCGGATCGGGATGCAGCGCCTTGGCCAGCACCTCGTCGACCCAGGCCGGGATCTCGCGCTGGGCGTCGCGTACCGAGCGGTAGTGCAGGCGCTTCTGCGCGGCCAGGGTGCGTGCCTTGCAGACATCGGTGCCATAGGGCAGGCGACCGCTGAGCAGCTGGTAGGCGATCACCGCGAGGGAGAACTGATCCGAACGCGGCGAGCCCGCCTCCCCAAGGAAATACTCCGGCGCGGTGTAGGCGGCGGTGCCGAGCAGCGCTTCCTGCGGGCCCGGGGCCTGTCGGTCGGCGAGCCCGGCAACCCGTGTCGAGCCGAAGTCGATGATTTTCAGCGTGCCGGTGGCGTCGATCAGCAGGTTCTGCGGGCGCAGGTCCTGATGCAGCATTTCCAGGCGGTGAAAGGCGCGCAGGCCGCGGGCGATCTGTTCGACGAAGCCGCGTACGGTGGTCAGGTCCGGCGTCGGGTGGTCGAGCATCCACTGCGCGAGCGTCTGCCCTTCGATGAATTCGCTGACCGTGTACAGGTAGTGCCGCCGGCGTGGCGGCGGGCAGGCCTTGACCACGTGAGGGTTGTCGATGCGCCGGGCGATCCATTCCTCGAGAAGGAAGCGCTCGAGATAGGCCGGGTCGCCACGCAGATCGAGCGACGGCGTCTTCAGCACCACCTGCGCGCCGCTCTTTTCGTCGACAGCCAGATGCACGTGGCTGCGGCTGCTGGCATGCAGCTGACGAACGATGCGGTAGCCGTCGAACTGCATGCGCGGCTCCAGCAGCGGCGGCAGGGCCAGTTCGCCGAGCTGGCGCTGCACGTCGTCGGCCGCTTGCTCGGGCAGGCTGTCGATGCGCACCAGCTGCACGGTGAGGTTGTCATCGCTGCCGTTGACCAGCGCCTGCTCGACCAGCTGTCGCGCTGCAGCGTCCAGGTCGTCGGCATGGGTCGCGATGATATCGGCCATCGCGCGCGGATCGAGGTGCTCGTACACGCCGTCGGTGGCGAGCAGGAACAGGTCGCCCAGTGCCAGCGGGAGGTTGCGGTAGTCGATTTCCAGATGCGGGTTGATGCCCAGGGCGCGGCCGAGATAGCTGGTTTCGGCGCTGACACGCACGCGGTGATCCTCGCTCAGCTGTTCGAGGGCGCCTTCACGCAAGCGATGGATGCGCGCATCGCCGATGTGGAACAGGTGCGCGCTGCCGCCCTTGAGCACCAGCGCACTGAAGGTGCAGACATAGCCGCGGTCGCGGTCATAGCGATAAGGGCCTTGGCGGGTCTGCGCATGCAGCCAGGAGTTGACTGCCACCAGCACGCGCTGCGCCGACTGTTTCACCGACCAGGCATCGGAGGTGCAGAAGTAGTCCGAGAGAAAGCTCGCCACTGCGGTTTCGCTGGCGATGTGGCTGACCTCGCTGCTGCTGATGCCGTCGGCCAGCGCGATGGCGATGCCCTTGCTGGCGAGCTGCGCGTCGGTGGGAATGCAGGCGCCGTGAAAGTCCTGATTGAGCGGCTTGCGCCCGGCGTCCGAATGCTGGCCGAGGGAGATAACGAGTTGGCTGGGCATCTTCGATCTGCACGAAAGCCCCGGACGCGAATGCGCAACCGGGGCTCTCGGCCGCACTCCCGATCAGTAGACGCTGCGCTTGGGCGCGGTGCGTACGTGGGTGGTGTAGAGCGTGAGGCCGGTGAAGGCCAGGCCGCCCACCAGGTTACCCAGCGCGGTGGGGATCTCGTTCCAGACCATGTAGTCCATGACCGAGAAGTCGCCGCCCATGATCATCGCCGAGGGGAACAGAAACATGTTCACCACCGAATGCTCGAAGCCCATGAAGAAGAACAGCATGATCGGCATCCACATGGCGATGACCTTGCCGCTGACCGAGGTGGAGATCATCGCGCCGACCACGCCCATCGAGACCATCCAGTTGCACAGCATGCCGCGCAGGAAGATGGTCGCCCAGCCCGCTGCGCCGAACTCGGCGTAGCCCAGGGTGCGGTCCTCGCCGATGTGCGAGATCTTCTCGCCGATCGGTCCCGGTTCGGTGGAAAAGCCCATGGTGAAGACGAAGGCCATCATGAAGGCCACCACCAGCGCGCCGCCGAAATTGCCGAGAAAAACCCAGCCCCAGTTGCGCAGGATGCCGCCCACGGTCACGCCCGGGCGGCGGTCCAGCAGCGCCAGCGGCGTCAGCATGAAGACCCCGGTGAGCAGGTCGAAACCCATCAGGTAGAGCATCACGAAGCCCACCGGAAACAGCATGGCACCCACCAGCGGCGAGCCGGTCTGCACGGTTACCGCGACCGCGAACACCGCGGCAAGAGCCAGGATCGCGCCGGCCATGAAGCCGCGGATCAGGGTGTCGCGGGTGGACATGAAGATCTTCGATTCGCCGGCGTCCACCATCTTGGTGACGAACTCGGAGGGAATGATGTAGGACATGTCGGTCTCTCTGAATGGCAGTAAGGGGCCAGGCCCGCGACGGCGGCCGCGGGGCGCTGGCTGAGCGATGTGGGTGGCTGGCGAGTTGGGGTCAGGTTCGCGGCCAAGGCCGCTCCCGCAGGATCGCTGCGGTGTGCAAGGGATGTTGCCCGGGCAGCGGGCGGCGATCAGCCCGCGGCGATCTGTACCTCGTCGCCGACCAGGCGCACCGGCCATACCTGCAGGCGCTGTTCCGGGTACTCCAGGCAGCTGCCATCGGCCAGGCGGAAGTGCTGCTTGTACAGCGGCGAGGCGATCACCAGTTCGCCCTTGAGACTGCCGACGATGCCGCGGCCGATGACGTTGGCGCCCGACTTGGGGTCGCGGTTCTCGATGGCGAACAGCTGCTCGCCGTCGGCGTTGTCAGGCAGGTGGAACAGCGCCACCTGGGCGCCATCGTGCCAGGCCACCACACCGGAATTGGCGACCAGATCGGCACGGCTGCACAGCGTCTGCCAGGCCGCCGGCGCGTTGGAACGGGAGTCGAGACGAACGACGTTGGACTGGCTCATCAGAGCACCTCCTGGGTAAGTGGGATCAGGTGAAGTTCGCTGGCGCGCACCGGCCGACGCTGGCCACGCTCCTTGACGAAGTGGATGTCCGGGTCGGCGCGCCCGTCGTTGACGAAGGTGCGGAAGCGCTTGAGCTTCTCCGGATCGGAGATGGCGTTGGCCCATTCGCACTGGTAGCTGTCGACCACGTGCTGCATCTGGCTCTCCAGCTCGGCGGCGAGGTTCAGGCTGTCGTCGAGGATGACGTCCTTCAGGTAGTCCAGGCCGCCTTCCAGGCTTTCGCGCCAGACCGAGGTACGCTGCAGCTTGTCGGCGGTGCGCACGTAGAACATCAGCACGCGGTCGATGATGCGGATCAGCGTTTCGTCGTCGAGGTCGGTGGCGAACAGTTCGGCATGCCGCGGGCGCATGCCGCCGTTGCCGCAGATGTAGAGGTTCCAGCCCTTGTCGGTGGCGATCACGCCGATGTCCTTGCTCTGCGCCTCGGCGCATTCGCGGGTACAGCCCGATACGGCGAACTTGATCTTGTGCGGTGCACGCAGGCCCTTGTAGCGGTCCTCCAGGCGCAGCGCCATGCCGACGCTGTCCTGCACGCCGTAGCGGCACCAGGTGCTGCCGACGCAGGACTTCACCGTGCGCAGGCTCTTGCCGTAGGCGTGGCCGGTCTCGAAGCCGGCGGCGATCAGCTCGCCCCAGATGTCCGGCAGTTCGTGCAGCTGAGCGCCGAACAGGTCGATGCGCTGGCCGCCAGTGATCTTGGTGTAGAGGTCGTATTTCTTCGCCACCTGGCCGATGGCGATCAGCCCCTCGGGGGTGATCTCACCACCCGGGATGCGCGGCACCACCGAGTAGGTGCCGTTCTTCTGCATGTTGGCCATGAAGGTGTCGTTGGTGTCCTGCAGCGGAATCAGCGCCGGATCGGTGATCGGCTGGTTCCAGCACGAGGCCAGGATCGAACCCACCGTCGGCTTGCAGATGTCGCAACCGACATGGCCGCGGCCGTGCTTGGCCAGCAGTTCGGCGAAGCTCTGGATGCCCTCGACGCGGACGATGCCGTAGAGCTCCTGGCGGGTGTAGGCGAAGTGTTCGCAGAGGCTCTTGTCCACCGCCACGCCGCGCGCCGCCAGTTCTGCGTCGAACACCAGCTTGAGCAGGGCATTGCAACCGCCGCAGCCGGTGGCCGCCTTGGTCGCGGCCTTGAGTTCGCCGAGATCGGTGACGCCGGCATCGACCTGGCAGCACACCGCGCCCTTGCTGACGTTGTGGCAGGAACAGATGGTCGCGCTGGCCGGCAGGGCGTCCGGACCAAGCGTCGGCGCGCCCTCGGTCTGCGGCAGGATCAGGCCGGACGGATCGGCCGGCAGCTTGATGCCGTTCTGCGCGTACTGCAGCAGGGTGTCGTAGTAGCTGTTGTCGCCTACCAGCACCGCGCCCAGCACGCGCTTGCCATCGGCGGAGACGACCAGGCGGCGGTAGCTGGCGCTGGCCTCGTCGATGAAACGGTAGCTCCGGCTGCCCGGGGTCGCGCCATGGGCGTCACCGATGGAGCCGACATCCACGCCGAGCAGCTTGAGCTTGGTCGACATGTCGGCACCGAGGAACGGCGTGTACGCTGCGTCGGCCAGCTGCGCGGCAACGCAGCGGGCCATGCTGTAGCCCGGGGCGACCAGGCCGAACACGCTGCCGTTCCAGCTGGCGCATTCGCCGATGGCGAAGATCGCCGGGTCCGAGGTACGGCAATCACTGTCGACCACGACGCCGCCGCGTGCCGCCAGTTCCAGGCCGCAGTCACGGGCCAGGGCGTCCTGCGGGCGAATGCCGGCGGAGAACACGATCAGGTCGGTTTCAAGAAATTCGCCGTCCTGGAAGACCATGCGGTAGGCGTATTGCTCGCCGACGATGATCTCCTGGGTGGCACGCGACAGGTGCACGCCGACACCCAGCGCCTCGATGCGCGCCCTCAGCGCCGCGCCGCCGGCATCGTCCAGCTGCACCGGCATCAGCCGCGGGGCGAACTCGACCACGTGGGCTTCCAGGCCCAGCGACTTCAGCGCATTGGCCGCTTCCAGGCCGAGCAGGCCTCCGCCGACCACCACACCGCGGCGTGCGCCGGTTGCGGCCGCGCGAATGCCGTCGAGATCCTCGAGGGTGCGGTAGACCAGCCGCGAGTTGCCTTCGGCACCGGGAATCGGCGGCACGAAGGGGTAGGAGCCGGTGGCCAGGATCAGCTTGTCGTAGGGCTGGCGGCCGTTGCCGGTGACCACTTCCTTGCGCTCGCGGTCGATCTCCAGCACCTGCTCGCCCAGGTGGGCCTGTACGCCGTGCCGGCTGTAGTAGTCGGCTTCGCACATTGCCAACGACTCGGCATCGCGGCCGCCGAAGTACTCGGACAGGTGTACGCGATCGTAGGCGCGCTGGCGCTCCTCGCCGAACACGTGCACGTCGTAGCGGGCGAGGGCGTCCTGTTCGATCAGCTGTTCGATGCAGTGATGCCCGACCATGCCGTTGCCGACGATGACCAATGTCTCGTGCTTGAGCGGGGTGACGGTTGAACTCATAGCCTTTCCTCTCGAGCGGCTGCGGCACGCGGCCGGCAAAACGCAAAAAGGCGCCTGGAGCTGGGGTCAGCTCCAGGCGCCTTTGCCTGGTTTCAAAAATGTCGTGGGGGTGATTGGCCTGGCGTCGTTGCCTGGTTCACCCGGTCCCGTGCCTGCTGGCGGGCGGTCGTCGCTGACCGCCTGGGACGTGCTGCCGTGCTGGCAGCTGTTGCAAGGGATTTAGCAGGTTGCGTGCCAGCTGTGCCGGGGCACCGCTGCAACCCCCGGCCGGCGGGCCCGTGCGGGCTTGTCCGGGGGGGGCGAATCGCCGCCGGCCGCGCGATGCGGTTGAACCACTTCGGTGCGAAAAGGGCTGTGCGCTCACTGCTTTGGGGCGATTTGCGCGCGGCGGTCAGCCGCCGAAAGCCTCGCGAACCAGCTGCGGCAAGGCCTGGCCGGCGGGCTGCGCGAGCAGGTGTTCCTGTGCACTTTGCGGCGCCTCGCCCTGTGGGTTGACATGCACCAGCGTGGCGCCAGCGGCCCGCGCCAGATGCGGCACTTCAGCGGCGGGATAGACCACCCCTGAGGTACCGACCGACAGCAGCAGGTCGCACGCCTGTGCCGCGGCGAAGGCGGTGCGCAACGCATCGCCCGGCAGGCTCTCGCCGAACCAGACCACGCCGGGCCGCAGGCGTCCGCCGCAGTGGTGGCAGCGCGGCGGTTCGAGACGACGTCCGGCTTCGGGTTCGTCCGGTGCGGGCAGCGGCTCGGCCGGCTCACGGGCGCAGGCGAAGCAGCGTGGCCGGTGCAGGCTGCCGTGCAGATGGATCACCTCGCGGCTGCCGGCGCGTTCGTGCAGGTCGTCGACGTTCTGCGTGATCAGCGTCAGCTGCGGCACATGGCCGGCGAGCTCGGCGATGGCCATGTGCGCGGGGTTCGGCCGGGCCTGGAGAACCTTCATCCGGCGCCACTCGTACCAGCCCCAGACCAGCGCAGGGTCGCGACGAAAGGCGTCGGCAGTGGCCAGTTCGCCCGGATCGAAACGCTCCCACAAGCCGGTGAGCGCATCGCGAAAGGTCGGGATGCCGCTCTCGGCGGAGACGCCGGCACCGGTGAACACCACGACATGGCGCGCCGAATGCAGGGCGCTGAGCAGGGAAGAGGGGATCACGGGCGGCTCCGGTGGCTGGCTGGTCGGACATCAATAGCACCGTGTGACGGGCTTGCCAAAGATTGCGCTGCACCGATTGCGGGGCGGGTGGCTACCGTCCGGCTGCTCGCTGGGCCCATCTGTCACCTACTTGACGGGCGTCAAAGCCGCCTGGCTCCGCTCCCGGATGATGCCGAGTACGCGAGATTCGAGGGTGGGAGGCGCTTATGCTTGGCTCAGTGACCTGGGACGAGGCCTTGGTACAACGTTACGGACAGTTCGGGCAGCTGCACTGCAGCTATCCGGCTGCGGTCGATTTCAGCGACCGTGTCGCACCGCTGGACCTGTTGCGCGCCCTGCGCGAAAGTCGCCGCGGCGGACGGCCGCTCTCCCTCTCCATTCATCAACCGGACGGCGCCGGCCTGCAGCCCGACGCCGCGGCGGCTTACCTGCAGCGGCTCGAACGCGAGATCGAGCAGCTAGGCTGTCACGCCGGGCCACTGCAGGCGGTCGAACAGCTGCGCCTGAGCGTCGGCACCCTCGGTATCGAGGCGCTGCGCCGCCTGCTCAGCCAACTCAAGCGCCGCTTCGCCTTCGTCGAACCCCATGCCGGCAGTTTCCTGGCCGAGGTGGAGCTGGCCCATGTCGACTGGCCGCTGATCGGTGCGCTGCACGAGCTGGGCTTCAACCAGCTCAGCGTCGCGGTACCGGACCTGCGCGCCGACGATGGCGGCACGGTGGAGTACTTCCGCAGCTCGGCCCGCATCCGTGCGGTGATCGAGGCGGCACATGCGCTGCACTATCGCTCGGTGAACCTGGACCTCGGCTACGGTCGCTCCTGGCAGACCCCGTCGAGCTTCGCCCGGAAGCTGGCTTCGATCATCGAGCTCGCGCCCGATCAGGTCACCATGTTCGATTACCGTGACGCCGTGCCGGCCGCTGTCGGCCGCCTCGGCCTCGCGTCGCCGGCCGACACCCTGGCGATGTACCGGCACGGGGTGGAGCAGTTGAGCGCGGCGGGCTACCGCTACATCGGCCTGGGCAAGTTCGTGCTGCCGCATGACGACCTGGCCATGGCCCAAGAGATCGGCGCGCTGCACCATGACCTCTGCGGCTACAGCCTGCATGGCGACTGCGACCACCTGGGCTTCGGCGTCGGCGCCGTCAGCCGGGTGGGCGGCCTGTTCTGCCAGAACGCCGATCGCGTGCCGGCCTACCAGCGGGCGCTCGATCAGGGCCAGCTGCCCTGCGTTCGCGGCCTGCATGCCAATCACATCGATCCGTTGCACCGCCTGCTGCTCGAGCGCCTGCTCTGCACCTTCGCGCTGGATTTCGATGCCCTGAGCCTGCAAAGCGGCGTCGATGTGCGTCAGCGCTATGCGCAGCACTGGCCGGCGCTGCGCCAGCTGCACGCCGATGGTGTGATCGTGCTGGACGACAGCGGGCTGCGGGTTCCCGCGCAGGCGCGGTTGCTGGTCGCGGCAGTCTGCGCGGCCTTCGAGAAGCCTGGCGCGGTGACCATCGGCCACTCGGCCGGGAACACCGCGCGGCGCTGAGGGCCGTTACAGGGCGAAGCGACCACCCAGGCTGCCGAGGCGGCCGGCCAGCTCGTGCAGCTGGCGACCGCCGCTGTCCAGCGCGCTGGCATCCCCGGCGTTGCGCTCGGCCACCTGCTGCACGCTCTGCAGGTGACGGCCCATGTCCGCCGAAACGGCAGTCTGCTCGTGGGTGGCCGCGGCGATCATCTCGTTCATCTGGCTGATGGCTTCGATCTCGTAGGCGATGGCGTCGAGCAGGGCGGTGGTGTCCTGGCTGCTGCTGACGCAACGGGCAACGCTGGCGCGGCTGTCGTGCATCGCTTCGGTGGCCTGGCGACTGCCCTGCTGCAGTCGGCTGATGATGCCCTGGATTTCGCTGGTGGAGGCGGCAGTCTTGCGCGCGAGGCTGCGCACCTCGTCGGCCACCACGGCGAACCCGCGCCCCTGTTCGCCGGCGCGCGCCGCCTCGATGGCAGCGTTGAGGGCCAGCAGGTTGGTCTGTTCGGCGATGTTGCGGATCACTTCCAGCACGCGATCGATCTGCTCCGCTTGTGCCGCCAGGTCCTGCACCACGCGGTCGGTACCCTCGATATGTTCGGCCAGGGTGCCGATCTCGTTGCGCACGCCGCTGACCGCCAGGCGACCGTCACCGGCCTTGCGACTCGCACCCTGTGCGGCCTGGGCGGCGCGATCGGCATGGCCGGCGACGTCGTCGATGGCCACCGTCATCTGTTGCATCGCCTCGACCATATAGGCGGTTTCGTCCAGTTGGCGGCTGGCGCCCTCGCGTAGCTGGCGTGTCGCCGTGCTCAGGTTGGCCGCGGTGCCGTCCAGCCCGGCGGTGTCGCGCACCACCGCGCCGACCAGTTCGCCGAGCTGGTCCAGCATATGATTGAAGCGCTGGGTGACCGGGCCACTGGCGCGGCTGCGGCAGCTCAGGTCGATGCGCTCGGGATGCGCGGTGATGGCGGCAGCGGCGCCGAGCAGGGCTTCGCCTTCGCGGGCTTCGGCATTGGCGCGGATCGCCAGGTAGATGAGGATGGCGCTTTCCAGTACCACGTAGAAGGCATGCAGGAACACCACGCCCCAGGTTCCTTCCGGCACCAGATAGACGCCCGCGCCCTGTTGCTGCAGGGCGAAGAAGCTCAGGTGATGCACCGCGATGGTGGCGGCCGCGACGACGATCGGTAGCCAGTCGCGGTAGTACACCAGGAATGCCAGCAGGGCGAAGATGCCGAAATGCATTTCCAGCAGACCATGGGCCTGGTTGATCTGCAGTGCGGCCAGCACCATGAACGCGGCACCGATCAGGCAGCGCAACAGACGCTGGCCAGGAATCAGCAGGTACAGCGCGGTCATCGAGATGGCGGTCAGCCCGCCGATGACCAGCGCCTGTGCCCAGTTGCCATAGAACGCCGCGATCCCGCAGGAATAGGCCAGCAGAAACCAGATCACGCCGAGCATGATGCGGTCGGCCTTGAGGTAGTGCGCTTGCAGCGTGACGCTATCGGTGCTCATGGGTGACTCCGGATGATGTGCAGTCTGGTTATCGGCAGCCGAGGCGCCGAATTACCCGACATAGAGGGGTTTCCGACGGGTGCCCGGTTTACCCAGCAGCAGCTGTGCGGTGCCGATGGCGCGCTCGAGAAAGCCGCCTTCGCAGTAGCACAGGTAGAACTCCCACAGGCGGTAGAACTGCTCGTCGTAACCGTGGCGCTCCAGCTCGCCGCGCGCCTGGCGGAAGTTCTCGTGCCACAGGCGCAGGGTGCGCGCGTAGTGCTCGCCGAAGTCCTCCATGTGCAGCAGGTTCAGATCGGTGTGCTGCGTGGCGACATCGAGCATGCGCTGCAGCGAGGGCAGGGCGCCGCCGGGAAAGATGTAGCGCTGGATAAAATCGACATTGCGCCGCGCCTGCTCGTAACGCTGGTCGCGGATGGTGATCGCCTGCAGCAGCATCAGGCCGTCGTCCTTGAGCAGCCGCGCGCACTGGCGGAAGTAGCCTGGCAGAAAGTCATGCCCCACGGCCTCGACCATCTCGATGGAAACCAGCTTGTCGAATCGTCCTTCGAGATCGCGGTAGTCCTTGAGCAGCAGCGTGATGCGGTCCTGCAGACCCTCTTCCTCGATGCGCCTTTGGGTATAGGCGAACTGCTCGTGCGACAGCGTCGTGGTGGTCACCCGGCAGCCATGGTGGATCGCGGCATACAGCGCCATGCTGCCCCAGCCGGTACCGATCTCCAGCAAATGATCGTCGGCTTGCAGATCGAGCTTCGCGCAGATGCGCTCCAGCTTGTGCAGCTGGGCCTGCTCCAGGCTCTGCTCGGGCGTGGCGAACATGGCCGCCGAGTACATCATGGTCGGATCGAGGAAGCGCTCGAACAGCTCGTTGCCCAGGTCGTAATGCGCGGAGATATTGCGCTGCGAACCGGCGCGGGTGTTGCGGTTGAGCCAGTGCAGCGCCTTGATCACCGGCTGGCCGAACAGCGCCAGCGCGCCGCGCTCGATGCTGTCCAGCACATCCAGGTTGGCAACGAACAGGCGGATCACGGCGGTCAGGTCAGGGCTGGTCCAGTAACCATGGATGTACGCCTCGCCCGCGCCGATGGAGCCGCGTGCGGCCACCAATCCCCAGAGACCGGCATCGAGTACATGGATCTCGGCCTTCAGCGGGCTTGCCAGGTCACCGAACAGCTGCTGCTGATCCCCGTGGTGCAGCGTCAGCTGACCGTGACGCAGCTTGTACAGCTGATGCAGCACGGTGCGGCGCAGCAGGCCGGCGGCCAGTCCCATCCCGGCCAGCGGGTGGGCTTTGACGGTCAGGCTAGGGCTCTTCATGGCGGCCTCCTGTGGAGTGGGTAACGGCCAACCCGAACGGCTTCGTCGGGGGCCGATGGTTGAAGATCGGCGTGCGCTTGAGCAGCAGGCGCAGCGCCTGCCAATAGATGGCGAGCAGGGTCTTGGCGGTCATCCAGGGGTAACCGAACAGATAGCGATGCACGGCGCCGCGGCCAAGCGGCTGGCGTTCCAGGCCGAGGGTGGCGTCGAACAGCTTCTGTTCGCCCTGCCAATCCTCCATGTGCACGCCGATGCGCCGGCCCGGCGGGTTGAAGCGCATGCGGTACTCCAGGGCCTCCGGCAGGAACGGCGAGACGTGGAAGGTCTTGGCTACGCTGCAGCGCAGATTGCGGTTGCCGTTGGCCGGCAGTACGTAGTGATAACGCTCGCGCCAGGGCGTGTTGCTCACCTCGCAGAGCACCGCGGCAAGTTGCTCCTGTTCATCGAAGCAATAGAAGAAACTGACCGGGTTGAAGCACAGGCCCCAGCTGCGCGGCTGGGTCAGCAGGCGCACCGCGCCGGTGACCGGTCGACCCAGCGCTTCGCTCACGCGTTGGCGCACGGCATCGGCCAGTGCGATGCCCTGTCCGGTGTACTCCGGCAGGTAGTCGCGCTCGCGGAAGGAGAAGGGGGCGAAGCGCCCGCGGCCACTCAGCGGTGAAAGGCCGAGCACCGCATCCTGCTCGGCCAGGTCCAGGTAGAGCAGCCCCATGCGGTAGCTGAACGCATGGGCGCGCGGCGCGAAACGCCGGTGCTGCACCCAGCCGCGGTACAGCGCGCTGTGTACGATGGCGCCGTTCACAGCGCGGCTCCGAAGGCTGCGGCGACGCGCAGGGCACTGACCACGCCGTCCTCATGGAAGCCGTTGCCCCAGTAGGCGCCGCAGAAGTAGCTGTGGTTGGCACCCTGCAGCTCCTCGGCGCGGGCCTGGGCGGCGATGCCGGCAAGGCTGTACTGCGGATGGGCGTACGTGAAGCGCGCGAGAATCTGCTCCGGATCGATGGCGTCGGTCTGATTGAGGCTGACGCAGAAGGTCTGTGGCGCCTCGATACCCTGCAGGATGTTCATGTTGTAGGTGACGGCTGCCGGCTGCTGGCTCGGTCCGCCGAGACGGTAGTTCCAGCTGGCCCAGGCACGCGGGCGCCTGGGCAGCAGGCGGATATCGGTGTGCAGCACCACGTCGTTACCGGCGTAGCCGATGGCGCCGAGGATGTCGCGTTCCGCCTGGCTCGGCCGTGCCAGCAGGCGCAGCGCCTGGTCGCTGTGGCAGGCGAAGATCACCTTGTCGAAACGCTCGGCACCGGCCGGGCTCTGGATCGTCACGCCATGCTCGTCGCGCAGCACCTCGAACACCGGACAGTTGAGGCGGATATGCTGGCTGAAGCCCTTGGTCAGCGGTGACACGTATGCGCTCGATCCGCCCTCGACCACGTACCACTGCGGGCGGTCGTTCACCGACAGCAGCCCGTGGTTCTTGCAGAAGCGGATGAAGAACTCCAGCGGAAACTCCAGCATGTCGGCCGGCGACATCGACCAGATCGCCGCACCCATGGGCACGATGTAGTGATCGATGAAGCGCTGGTTGTAGCGACCCAGTCGGAGGTAGCTGCCAAGGGTGACCTGAGGGGTGATGCGACCGTTGTGGTAGTCGTCCAGCGCCTCGCGATTGAAGCGCAGGATGTCGCGCAGCATGCCCCAGAAGGGGGGCGAGAGCAGGTTGCTGCGCTGAGCGAACAGGGTGTTGAGGCTGTGCCCGTTGTATTCCAGGTCCCGCTGGGGGTCGCAGACCGAGAAGCTCATCTCGGTGGGCTTGTAGCGGACTCCGAGCTGGCCCAGCAGCTTGATGAAGTTGGGGTAGGTCCAGTCGTTGAAGACGATGAAGCCGGTGTCCACCGCGTAGTCGCGTCCGTGCAGGCGCACGTCCACCGTATGAGTGTGGCCGCCGATCCAGCTGGCCGACTCGAACACGGTAACGGCGTGCTGGCGGGCCAGCAGATGCGCACAGGTGAGACCGGCAATACCGCTGCCGATGATGGCGATCTTCATGGTTATCCTTCCTTGAGAGGCGTGCGCGCCAGTCGCCGACCGAGGGCGAACTGCAGGCGCGCGGGCAGGTGCGAGAACAGGCGCAGCATGGCGATGAACGGTGCGGGAAAGGCGATGTGCAGCGGGCGGCGTTCCAGGCGCCGGGCGATCTGTCGTGCAGCCTTGTCCACCGGCCAGCGCATGGGCATGGGAAAGTCGTTGCGACGGGTCAGCGGTGTATCTACGAACCCTGGGCTGACCAGCGTGACGTCGATGCCTTCGCCAGCCAGGTCCAGACGCAGCGATTCGAGCAGGTAGCGCAGCGCGGCCTTCGAGGCGCCGTAGGCTCCGGCGCGCGGCAGCGGCAGCCAGGTCACCGAGCTGCCGATGCCGACCAGATGCGGTCGCACCCCCTGCCGCAGCAGGGGCAGTGCAGCCTCGATGCAATGGCCGGCGGACAACAGGTTGGTCTGCACGACCCGCTGCAGCAGGGCCGCCTCGAAATGCCGGGCGTCGATGTACTCGCAGCTGCCGGCATTGAGGATCACGCTGTCCAGCGCGCCCCAGTGCGACTCGATCGCCGCGCCGATGGCACGTACCTGTTCGCTGTCGGTGAGGTCACCAGGCAGTGCCAGTACCCGCCCCGGATAGCGTCGGGCAAACGCCAGCAGCGGCTCGGCGCGACGTGCCGATAGCGCCAGACAATGCCCCTCGGCCAGCAGCAGACGTGTCAGTTCGAGGCCGATGCCGCTGCTGGCACCGGTCAGCCAGATCCGTCGCGAGAGATTCATGCCAGTCTCCGCTGCAGCCAGCGGATCGCCGAGCCGAGCAGCGGCACGTGCTGGTAGAGCAGCGCGCCGGCATCGAAATAGTCGCGATGTCGCTCCACCTTGCCGTCGGCGTTCCAGCGCAACAGCGAGCACCCTTCCAGGCTGATCAGCTGGCCGCGATTGAGGCGCGGGTGGCGAAAGCTCATCAGCCAGCGCAGGTAGCCCTGTCCCTCGCACACCTGGTCGTGGCTGATGAACTCGAAATGCAGCTGCTCGACGTTGGCGTACAGTTCGGCGAAATAACGCTGCAGTTCAATCAGGCCGACCACCTCGTGCAGCGGGTCGGTGAAATGCACGTCATCGCTGTAGAGCTCGCCCAGGCGCTCCAGCTTGTCGGCATCCAGACTGGCGAACTCGGCCGCGAAGCGATGCAGGAAGCTGCTCATGGCCGGACGTCCGGCAGGTTGCGGAAGGCGTCTAGGGCTCGCGCGCGGCTTTCCCCGAGGTCGATGATTGGTGCCGGGTAGTCGGCCTTGCCGAACAGGCTGCGCTGCGTGGATGGGTTGTGTATCTCGCGCTTGCCCAGTCCCTGCAGTTCCGGCAGCCAGCGGCGCAGGAACTGGCCGTCCGGGTCGAAGCGCTGTGACTGGCTGATGGGGTTGAACAGGCGGAAGTAGGGCACCGAGTCGGTTCCGGTGGACGCGCTCCACTGCCAGCCGCCGTTGTTGGCGGCCAGATCGCCGTCGATCAGGTGGCGCATGAACCAGCGCTCGCCCTCGCGCCAGTCGATCAGCAGGTTCTTGCTGAGGAACATGGCCGTGACCATGCGCAGGCGGTTGTGCATCCAGCCGGTTTCCCGCAGCTGCCGCATCGCCGCATCGATGATCGGAAAACCGGTGCGGCCCTCTTGCCAGGCCCGCAGCTCGTCGGTCGAGCGGCGCCACGGCAGCGCTTCGGTCTCGGCGCGGAAGGCGCGGTGCATCGAGACCCGCGGGTAGCCGACCAAGATGTGCTTGTAGAACTCACGCCAGAGCAACTCGTTGATCCAGGTGGTGGCGCCGGCGCTCCCGCTGTCCAGCTCGCCGCGGTTGCTTGCCACGGCCGCGTGCAGACACTGGCGGATGGAGATGACACCAGCCGCGAGATAAGCCGACAGCTGGCTGGTGCCGGGTTCGGCCGGCAGGTCGCGGCGTTGGTGGTACTGGTGCAGATCGTCTTCGATAAACGCCGCCAGGCGGTGCTGGGCGAAGGTTTCGCCGGCGGGCCACAGCGTGCGCAGGTAGTCGCTCGGCCGATCGAAGCCGCGCACCTCGTCCGGTGGCACGTCGCTGGTGACGGTCATGGGTTGCTGCGGGGCCGGTGGCGCGACGCATGCCGGCAGCGACATCGCCAGGCGTGCAAGGCAGGCGCGGCGGAACTGGCCGAACACCTTGAAGTAGCCACCCGACTGGGTGAGCACGCTACCCGGCGCGAACAGCAGCTGGTCGAGATAGCCGCGCACGTCGATTCCGGCGGCCCGCAGCCGGGCGGCAACGGCATGGTCACGGCGCTGCTCGTTGACGCCGTATTCGTCGTTGTAGTGCAGGCGCTGCACGGCCAGCTCCTGGCAGAGCTTGAGCAAAGCGTCGGGTGCGACTTGCCATTCCTCTACGTCGCGAATCAGCAGCGGCACATTGAGCGCCTGCAGCCGGCCCGCCAGCTCGACGAGGTTGCGTAGCCAGAAGTCCACCTTGCAGGCGGCATCGTCATGGGCGAGCCACTGGCCGGGGGTGATCAGGTAGACCGCGACGGTGGGGCCGGCGGCCATGGCAGACGCCAGGGCGGTGTTGTCGCTCGTGCGCAGATCGCTGCGCAGCCAGATCAGCTGCGTCATGCGGCACCTCCCTCGCTGCCGGGCAACAGGCCGGCGTGCTGCAGGCACTGCAGGGCGCTCAGCGGATCGTGGGCCAGTGTCAGGCCACGCTGGCCCTGCAGCACCGGCGCGTGGATGTGCACGGCCGGGCCGGTCATGAACAGCGGTGCGGCGCTCTGTTCGAGCAGGCGCGGCAAGTCTCGCTGCAGGCAAAGGCCCGGCAGGCTGTTGCTGGCATACAGCAGGACGGCGCGCGGCCGAATGCGTTCGCCGGCCAGACTCAGCTCGTTGAGCGGTACCGGCCATTCGATGACTTCCACCGGGCAGTCGGTGCTGGAGACCAGCCAGGCGCTCAGCCAGAGGCCGGGCGTGAAGCTGTCCTGGTCGAGATTGACCAGCAGCAACGGGCGGCCTGCCTGCTGGCGATTGTTGAAATAGATGCGGCTGCCCAGCTTGCTGCGCAGCCAGGAGTGGAACAGCACGCGCTCCAGCGATGCGCCGTACTGGCCCTGCCAGCGTCGCTCCAGGGCTTCGAGCAGCGGCTGCAGCAGGTGCTGGAAAAGCGTGCGCGGCGGGTAAAGGGCGACCGCGCGGTTGAAGGCGTCATCCAGCTGCCGTTCGCTGAAGCGATCGATCGCCTGCAAGAGCTCGTCGAGCAGTGCAGACCACTGATTCTGCTGCGGCAGCTCCGGCGGCGTGCTGGTGCCGAGCAGTGTCCTGATCTGGCTGACCGCCACGCCGCGATTGAGCCAGGTGACGATGTCACGGATGCGCTCGATGTGGGTGTCGTCGTACAGGCGGTGCCCCTTGGCCGTGCGCAGCGGCACGATAAGCCCGTAGCGGCGCTCCCAGGCGCGCAGGGTCACGGCGTTTACGCCGGTGATGCGGGCCACTTCGCGGATGGGCAGCAGGCCGTCGGCGGTCAGCTGCGCCAGGTCCGTTGGTTCGATCATGGTCAGATTCCGTTACGCAGACTGAGTGTTTCGGGGTGCGGCTGCAGGTAGGCCTGGCGCGCGATGTAGTGGTCCGGGTGGCGGCGGAAGTGGTGCTTGAGCAAGGTCAGCGGCACTACCAGCGGAATCACGCCGTCGCGGTACTGGTCGATCAGCCGGCGCAGTTCACGGCGGTCGTCCGATCCGAGGGCATCCTTCAGGTAGCCGCTCAGGTGCAGCAGCACGTTGCAATGCGTGCCGCGAGTGGCGGGCTTCTTCAGCGCCCGCATCAGCTGGCTGAAGTAGCCTGGGGCGAAATCTTCCAGCGCGTGCTCGGCCAGGGCCGCGACCCGTCGGCCGAGCGCCTTGTATTCCAGCGGATTGCTGGCCATGAGCTGGTACTTGTAGCGCGAGTGGAAATCGACGATGGCGCGACGGCTCAGACCGGTCTGCAGCAGGCGCTGCCAGTCGGCATAGGCGTAGACGCGGGTGAGGAAGTTCTCGCGCAGCACGGCATCGTTCAGTCGTCCATCCTCCTCGATCGGCAGATCGGGGCGTGCCTGCATCAAGGCCTGGGCGAACACGCCGGTGCCACCGCCGGGCAGGGTGTGGCCGTTGGCGGCATAGACCTTGACCCGCTCCATGCCGCAGGACGGCGACTTCTGCATCAGGATGTAGCCGCTGATGTCGTGCAGCTGCTCGGCGATCTGCCGACCGTAGGCGGACAGCGCGTCAGTCACGTCCAGCTCCGGGCGCACCGTACCGACCGCACGCGGCGCATCGGCATCGCCCACCAGGCGGATCGGTTCACGCGGCGTGCCGAGGCCGATGGCCACTTCCGGGCAGACCTGCACGAATTCGAAATGCTGTGCCAGTGTCTCGCTGCACAGGCGCGATTCCTTGTGGCCGCCATTGAACCGCACCGGGTTGCCGAGCAGGCAGGCGCTGATTCCGATTCGGGGGGTGGGGAGCGTGGTGTGCATGATGACAACCTCTTGTACAAGATGAATTTCTGTACAACTTGATGCCATCTTATTCTTCGTCTTGTACAAGTCAATATGCGATGTACAAGATAGCCCGGCTTTTCTTGTACAAAAAGGCGACTGCCGGCAGAATGGCGCTCAGCAACGCGGTGTCGCATCCTTGGCGGACCGTCAATACGCGCCTCAGGCTCGCAGCGTTACCGATGGTGGCGGCTCTTTCTGCACCGAACGGGGCGCCATCAGCTGTACATTCGAATAACCATGTATAGGTGTATGCTGTAGTTGAGGCGGGTCGACCAGCACAGCGCGCAGCGCAACAGGAGCTCACCATGAACATCTTGCTCACCGGCGGTACCGGGTTGATCGGGCGGGCGCTGTGTCGCCGCTGGCTGGCCGACGGGCATCGACTCTGGGTCTGGAGCCGCTCACCGCAGCGTGTGGCGCAGCTGTGCGGCGCCGAGGTAAAGGGCGTCGGCAGCCTGCAGCTGCTCGATGCGGTAGCGCTGGATGCCGTGGTGAACCTGGCCGGTGCGCCCATAGCCGACCGACCTTGGACCAAGGCACGCAAGAGCCTGCTCTGGGATAGCCGAGTGAGGCTGACCGAGGAGCTGGTGGAGTGGTTGGGCCGGCGCGAGCAGAAGCCGGCGCTGCTGATCTCTGGCTCGGCAGTCGGCTGGTACGGCGACGGCGGCGAGCACCGCCTGACCGAAGCTGATCAGCCGGTCACCGCCGACTTCGCCAGCCAGCTGTGCAACGCCTGGGAAGAGCGCGCCAGCGAGGCCGCGGTGTTGGGTATTCGCGTGGTGCTGATACGCACCGGGCTGGTGCTGGCGCGTGATGGCGGCTTCCTGCAGCGCTTGCTGCCAGCGTTTCGCCTGGGGCTGGGTGGCCGGCTGGGCAATGGCCGGCAGTGGATGCCCTGGATTCATATCGAAGACCAAATCGGTCTGATTGATTTTCTTCTGCGGCAGCCGGCGGCCAGCGGCCCGTACAATGCCTGCGCACCGACGCCGGTACGCAACCTGGAGTTCACTCGCAGCCTTTCCCGCTGCCTGCATCGACCGGCTTTGCTGCCGGTTCCGGCAGCGCTGCTCAAGCCTTTGCTCGGCGAACTTGCCGGGTTGCTGCTCGGTGGCCAGCACGCCCAGCCGCAGCGGCTGCAGGAGGAGGGCTACAGCTTTCGCTTCACCGATCTGGACTCGGCGCTGGCCGACTTATTGACGCACCCCTGAGCGGTGCACCCTGTGTGAAAATAGCGCGCCTGCCTGGAGCGAGGCGCCATCCTTTAACGTAGTCAGGAAGTTTGCATGACAGAGCAGGCGTTGTTGTTGGTCAATCTGGGTTCGCCAGCCTCCACGGAAGTCGCCGATGTGCGCCGCTACCTCAACCAGTTCCTGATGGACCCGTACGTGGTCGATCTGCCGTGGCCGCTGCGCCGCCTGCTGGTCTCGATGATCCTGATCAAGCGGCCCGAGCAGTCCGCACATGCCTATGCCTCGATCTGGTGGCCGGAAGGGTCGCCGCTGGTGGTCCTAAGCCGCCGACTCCAGGAGGCGGTGAAACCGCATTGGACAAAGGGCCCGGTGGAACTGGCGATGCGCTATGGCGAGCCGTCGATCGAAGGAGCGCTGAAGCGCCTGGCCGGACAGGGCATCACCCAGGTGGCCCTCGCACCGCTCTATCCGCAGTTTGCCGACAGCACCACGACGACCGTCATCCAGGAAGCGCGCCGGGTCATCCGCGAGCACGGGCTGGATCTCAAGCTGTCGATCCTGCAGCCCTTCTACGATCAGCCGGAATACCTCGACGCGCTGGTGGCCAGCGCCATGCCGCACCTGCAGCAGGGCTTCGATCATCTGCTGCTGAGCTTCCATGGGCTGCCGGAGCGGCACCTGCACAAGTCCGATCCTACCGGTGCGCATTGCCTGAAGGGTGACGACTGCTGCCAGCGTGCCGAAGGTGCCGTGCTCGCCACTTGCTACCGCGCCCAGTGCATCCGCACTGCCGAGGGCTTCGCTGCGCGTGCCGGGCTGCGCAGGGATCAGTGGTCGGTGTCGTTCCAGTCGCGACTGGGGCGTGCCAAGTGGATAGAACCCTACACCGAGACGCGCCTGGACGAGCTGGCCGAGCAGGGCGTGAAGAAGCTGCTGGTGATGTGCCCGGCGTTCGTCTCCGACTGTATCGAGACGCTGGAGGAGATCGGTGATCGCGGACGCGAGCAGTTCATCGAGGCGGGTGGCCAGGAGCTGGTGTTGGTGCCGTGCCTGAATACCCACGAGGATTGGGTCCAGGCGCTGGTCCAGCTCTGCAGCCGAGCGCCGCAGGCGCTGTAAGCCTCGCCTGCGGTGACGTCGCCACGGGCGACGCCCCGACCGTCATGGGCGGCCGTGGGCGACGCCGTGCGCTGTGGCTGAAACCATCTCCTCCAGCTCCATCGCCGGCATCGGCTTGCCGAACAGATAGCCCTGGAACCGATGGCAGCCATTGCCGAGCAGCACGCTTCGTTGGGCTTCGCTCTCGACGCCTTCTGCAATCACCTCCAGCCCGAGTCCACTGGCCAGCGCACAGATGGCCCGCACGATGGTCAGGCTGCTGGCGTCGTCCGGCAGACGGCGGATGAAGGTCTGGTCGATCTTCAGCTCATCCAGCGGCAGCTGCTGCAGGTAGCTCATGGACGAATAGCCGGTACCGAAGTCATCGATGGAGAAACGGATACCGTGCTGCTTCAGGCGCGTCATGCGGGCGATGGCTTCGGGCATGTTGTCCAGCAGCAGGGTTTCGGTCAGCTCCAGCTTGAGCCTGGCCGGATTGGCGCCGCTGCGCTCCAGCAGGTCGAGCAGTTTCTCGACGAAATGATCCTGATACAACAGATGAGCGCTGAGGTTGACCGAGAGCGTCAGGTCGGCGAATGCCGGTGTCGCCGCCCAGCGCGCCAGCTGGCCGCAGGCCTGCTGCAGCACCTGCAGGTCGAGGGCATGGATCAATCCGGCGTGTTCCGCCTGGGCGATGAAGGCGGCCGGGCTCAGCAGCCCGCGTTGCGGATGCTGCCAGCGCACCAGGGCTTCGGCCCCGATGACCCCTGCGTTCTGTTCCAGCTGCGGCTGGAAGCTGAGCACGAACTCGCCATTCTTCAGGCCTTGGCGAATCTCCGCTTCCAGGCGCAGACGTTCCTGTACCGCCAGTTGCATGCGCGGGTCGAAGAAGCGCAGGGCGTTCTTGCCGGAAATCTTGGCCTCGTACATCGACATGTCGGCGCGCTTCATCAGCTCGTCGCTGCTGCAGGCCTCGCCGCCGAACAGCACCACGCCGATGCTGGCGCTGCTGTACAGGCCGAGTTCGTTGAGGCGGTACGAACGATCCAGCGAGTTCAGCAGCTTCATGCCGATGTGTTCGGCCTGGGCCGCGGCGCGTAGTGGGTCGTCGCCGAGGTTCTCCAGCATCACCACGAATTCGTCACCGCCGAGGCGCGCGACCGTGTCGCTGGCGCGCACCTCGGCATGCAGTCGCTCGGCGGCGACGCGCAGGACCTGGTCGCCGGTTTGGTGGCCATGCAGATCGTTGATGTTCTTGAAGTTGTCCAGATCGATGAACATCAGCGCGCCCAACTGGTTGCTGCGCCGGCTGGCGGCCATGGCCTGGTGCAGGCGATCGAGCAGCAGCCGGCGATTGGGCAGACCGGTCAGAGGATCGTAGAAGGCCAGGTTGTGGATCCGCTCCTCGGCCGCCTTGCGATCGGTGATGTCGGTAAAGGCGGCGACATAATGGGTGACCTCGCCGTGGACGTTGCGTACGGCACTGATGGTCAGCCACTCGGGAAATATCTCGCCGCTCTTGCGCCGGTTCCAGATCTCGCCTTCCCACACGCCGGTGGCTTCGACGCTCGACCACATGGAACGGTAGAAGTCCGGCCCGTGTCTCCCCGACGCGAGCAGCGCGGTGGTCTGGCCGATGGCTTCGGCGGCACTGTACCCACTGATGCGGCTGAAGGCGCCGTTGACGCGCAGGATGCGGTTCTGCGCGTCGGTGATCAGCATGCCTTGCTGGGATTCGAAGGCGATGGCCGCGATGCGGCGCTCCAGTTCGGTATTGACGCGATCGGTGATGTCGCGGCTCAGCCAGACCACGGCGCGCTTTTGCCCCGGAGGTTGTTCCAGAGGCAACGCACGGCCTTCGAAGACCTTCGGGCCGCCGAGGGTCGGCAGGCTATATTCGATCAGCTGCGGTGAGTCGCTGTTGAGGGTCTGCTGGATGAAACCGAGAAATCGCCGCTCCTCGGCCTCGGGCATGACGTCATGCAGGCGGCGGCCGAGCAGCTTGGACGGCTCGTCGTACAGCAGGCTGCGCTCGGCGCAGAGGATGTCCAGGTAGCGGCCGTCCTCGTCGAGCACCAAGAGCAGGTCGGGAATGGCCTGGGTGATGGCGCGCAACCGTGCCTCGCTGAAGCGCAGCGCCTGTTCGATCCGATCCCGCTCCAGCAGATCGTTGAGCAACACGCCGAGGGTGGCGGTGGCCAGAGGAAGGATCAGCAGCGTCGGCAAGGCGATTTCCCGCACCGCCTCCGCGCCCAGCGGGCTTGGCAACAACAGGGCGATCAAGCCGAGCACACCCAGGTGCAGAAGCACGCCGAACCCGAGCAGCTGCCAGAAGGCGATGCCGATCAGCCGCCTGCGCGAAGCGCAGCGGTAGGCCAGGCCGAGCGCGATGGGCAGCAGTACATTGGCCAGCCCCGGCACCACGCCGGGCCCGCCCATCCACAGGCGAAACCCACCCGCCAGCACGCCCGCTATGCCCGCCACCAGTGGTCCGCCGAACAGCCCGGCCATGCTCAGTACCGCGGTACGTGCATCGAGGATGATGCCGGTCTGGCCGATGCTGGTGTTGAGCATGCCGAAAATGCAGGCGCTGCCGAACCAGAGGCCGGCGAGCAGTTTCGCGGAGCGTTGTCCGCTGCGGTTCCAGCTGCGGGTGGTAAAGGCCAGCAGCCAGCACAACGCGAGCAGCATGACCGCGTTTTCTACGACGGCATCGAGGGTCAAGACAGCATCCTAGGGCAAGAATGCCCACTGCAGGATTGTGGAAAATAGCAAATCGCCATTATTCCACGTCGAATGCGCTCGGCGGAACGAAACTTAGGTAGGGGTTCGCGGGAGGAAGTGCATGGCTGGCAGGCGGACCTCGTCCGGCCCGCCGTCTGGCAGCGTGACTGGGCTTTCAGCGCTCGGCGAGCTTCGCCTTGAGTTCGCGGATTTCCGCTTCCAGCGCTTCGACTCGCTGCAAGGCGTCGACCTCGGCGGTGACGTTCTTCTGGATACCGATGAAGTAGGTCAGCTGGTCCGCTTCGTTGAATACCGGGGTGATGGACAGTTCGTTCCAGAACGGCGTGCCGTCCTTGCGATAGTTGCGGATGATCTGCCGGCAGGGCTTGTTGTTCTTCACCGCATCGCGGATGGCCTGTAGACCTGGCTGGTCGCGGTCCTCCCCCTGCAGGAAACGGCAGTCGCGATAGAGGATGTCGTCAACCGCGTAACCGGTCAGCCGCTCGAATGCCGGGTTGGCGTAGATCAGAATGTTGTCGTCGCCTTCCTGCTCGGCGACCACGATTCCGTCGTTGGAGGCTTCGATAACCAGTTGCAACAGCTTGGCATTGATCATGTCACGACATCCTGAAAGGGCATGCGGCGCATTCTAGAACAACTTGCCCCGATCGGTGCCTGGCCATGATGGTCCTTGCACAGCTCAATCGGCTCGTTTGCGGAAGAAGAGGGTGACCTGTCCCAGTTCGATGCCGAACTTGCTCATGAAAGAGCGGTTCGCCAGGGTCTGCTCGTCGATGAGGTACATCCAGTCGTCGAAGTCGACACGGTAGACCTCGTCATCCACCGGCAGGCTGAGCACATAGCGCCAGCGCAGCGCATTGCCGGACACTTCGCCGCGCGCCTCGCCGATCACATCGGCGGCAGTACCGCGCCAGCGACCCGGTGTGTCTTCGGTCAGTGTCCAGACCCGTCGCTGGGTGGTCCCGTCGCTGTAGCGGAAGTGCTCGTCCAGGATCAGCTTGTCGCCATCGAGGCTGCCGTCGATTTCCACTCGAAAGCGCTTCACCTCTTCGCCGGAGCGCTTCTGAAACATGCCCCAGGCGTCGACCTTGCCAACGAAATAGTCCCGCAGGTCCAGACGGGGTTCCTCATTGCGGTAATGCTCGACATCGACTGCAGTGCAGCTCATCAGCAGCAGGCATAGCGCCAGGGTCATCATTTTCTTCACAGGGTGGGTTCTCCGCTTGGCATGGATGTGAGCAGCCGCGCCGCCAGCAGTTTCAGCAGGCAGGGCAGGCCGGCATAGATCAGCGCGAGGTTCCAGCCGGCGGGAGTGCCGGGCTGGTAGCCCGTGAGCGCCAGCAGCGGCAAGGCCAGGCCGGCGATGGCCAGGGCCAGCTTGGCAAGCAGGCTCCACAGGCCGAAGTAGCCGGCGGTGGCGTCGCGTTCGGCAGCCGGGATGACGTCCGCCAGCAGCGCCGGCGGCAGTGCGAGGTCGGCACCCAGTGCAAGCCCCGAAAGCACGCATACCGCGGCATAGGCCCACGCCGAACCGGGGTCCAGCAGCAGGGCCCAGACAAAGGCGGCACAAGCACTGAGCATGCCGATCCGCCAGCTGCGGCGCTTGCCGAGCCGGTCCGCCAGCCGTGTCCAGAGCGGCAGGCCGGCCGCCCCGCTCAGGAAGTAGAGCGCCAGAAACAAGCCGGTCAGCTGCGCCAGCTGCAGGCGATCGGCGATGAAGAACAGCGCCAGTGTGGCTGGGATCGCCACAGCCACGGCGTTGATGAAGAAGATTCCCGCCAGCCGGCGGAATGCGCCATTGCGCAGCGGCTGGCGCCAGCTGGCGGGCACGCGTTGTGCGCTGCGCCGCGGCTGCGGCGCAGCGCACAACAGGATGACCATCGCGGCGCAGAGCAGCACGGCGAAGGCGGCGGCAAAGACACTCAGCGCTGCAGCCATGCCGTACCGTGTCGCCAGCGCGCTGGGCAGGACGCTGGCGAGAACAACGCCGAACAAACCGGCACCTTCGCGCCAAGCCGCCACCCGGGTGCGTACATCAAGCTGATCGGAGAGCCGCGCGCCCCAGGCCAGGTAGGTGATGTTGAGCAGGCTGTGCAGGGTGTAGGCGAGGGCCAGCGATGCCCCCAGCCAGACTGCGAGGGCGAGGCTGTCGAGGGCAGGGGGCACCAGCAGCGCCGCCATCGCCAGGCTCAGAAGGAGGGCGGAGCTCGCCAGCAGACGCGTCCAGCCGCGCGGCGAGCGACGGTCTATCAGCCGGCCGAGCCAGGGGTCCTGCACGGTGTCCAGCAGGCGCGCCAGGAACAGCACGCTGCCGGTCAGGGCCAGACCGAGGCCGAGGTCGGCAGCATAGAAGTTCGGCACCAGCACATAGATCGGCAGCATGGCCATCGCCAGCGGCAGGCCGAGCGCGCCGTAGGCGGCAAGGGCGGATTGCTTCATCGCTCACCCAGCAGACTGCGTCGCAAGCCTGGGTCGCGGCTGCGCGGGTCGAACCAGATGGCGAAGAAGGCCTCGGCAAACTGCGGGTCGGTCACCTCGTAGTGCAGCCGCTCGTTGACATAGAAGCGGCAGCCGCGTTCAGGCAGGTACACGCCGGTGATGCGCTCGCCGGGGCGAACATCGACGAAGGCCTGCTGCATGTGCTCACGCCAGCGTGCCGGCACAGATGCATCGAGGTCCGGACCGGAGAGTCGCTTCATCTCGCCGAGGCTGGTGCGCACGAAGTCGTCGCGACTGATGGAGCGGTGATAGGTCAGCTCCAGCGCGAAGGGCGTCCGGGCCTGCAGCGGCGTCGTCGGGCTCCACAATCGGGCGTCATAGATGCGAAAGCCGAATATCCGCAGCGTGCCCTCGCCAACCAGGCGCGCGTCCGGCATGGCCTCGCGCCAGCTGCCGTTGGCGAGGCCCGGCAGCAGGCAAAGCAGGCTGACCAGCGCGACGACACCCCGAGCGTTCATGGAGTCGCCTCAACGCTGGCCCGCGAGCGTGATGGACACCGAGTCGGCGAAGCGCAATGCGTGAGGCTTGTCGACCTCCACTTCGGCGTAGCGCACCGCCGGATGGGCCATGACCAGATCGAGCAGTTCCTGGGTCAGGCGCTCGAGCAGGGCGAAGCGATTCTGCTCGACGTGGCGGATGATCGCCTTGGTGATGGTGCGGTAGTTGAGGGCCTGCTCGATGTCGTTGTCGCGAACCGCGTCGAGCGCCGGGTAGAGGATGAGCAGATTGATCAGCACATCCTGGCGGTTGAGAATTTCGTCCTCATTGATGCCGATGTAGGTGCGCAGGCGCAGGTCCTTCACGCGAATGCGCGCCATCCCAGGTTCCAGGCGCGGCATCACTGGCCCCTGCCGATCAGCTGGAGAAACTCCATGCGCGTGTTGCAGGAGTTGCGGAAGGCGCCGAGCATCACCGACGTGTTCATCACCGAGTTCTGCTTCTCCACGCCGCGCATCATCATGCACATGTGCTTGGCCTCGATGACCACCGCGACTCCGGCGGCGCCGGTCACTTCCTGGATCGCTTCGGCGATCTGACGGGTGAGGTTTTCCTGGATCTGCAGGCGCCGCGCATACATGTCGACGATGCGCGCCACCTTGGACAGACCCAGCACACGCCCGGTGGGGATGTAGGCGACATGCGCCTTGCCGATGAAGGGCAGCAGGTGGTGTTCGCACAGCGAGTACAGCTCGATGTCCTTGACGATCACCATCTCATCGTTGTCGGAGGCGAACAGGGCGCCGTTGACGATTTCCTCCAGGCTGCGCTGGTAACCGCCGCACAGGTACTGCATGGCCTTGGCGGCGCGCGTTGGCGTATCCCGCAGCCCCTCGCGCTCGGGGTCTTCGCCGAGGCCGGTGAGTATGTCGCGATAGTGACCGGGCAGATCGTTCATGGTGGAGTCCCTTTCATGAAGGAAGTGAGCGGTCCTGTGCCCCAGTCCCGCAGCAAAAAAAACTATACGATGTACATTTTATGTACAAGTATATGTACAGGTTTTTGCCCGCTGCAACTGCAATGATTCGTCATCACGCTGCTTCGAGCGAAAAACGGCAATCACTCGCCAGCGCTACGGTTGGCGGGCTCGTTGCGTTGGCGGCAGGCCGGGGGAGGTACCAGTGGGAGCGGTCTGGTCCGCGAACGCCACTGCGGGATAGTCGTTAGGGACGAGACCTGATGCTTCGGATAGCGATTGCCGCTCAGCGCTCGTCCCTGGCCCTCGCTCTGGGCTTGGACGACGGAGCAGCACATCTTTCCGCACAACGCTGTGCGCCGTCTGGGTGAGGCAGCCAGTTCAAATGCGGGCGCAGCAGGCTGAAGGCGTGGTAGGCGAGCCGCAGCACTGGGCGCAGCGGCCGCCAGCCCAGCGGTGCTGCCCAGCGGCCATGGCCGGCCAGGCGCCAACTCCAGTAGGTGGCGTCGACCCCGGTCAGCCAGATGCCGCTGGCACTGCGAGCATGCAGACGGCGGCGCAGCTGCGGCAGATCGACGCCCAGGCCGGCGGGGTCGAAGCCCGCCGCGCTGATGTCGACCAGCCGCAGCCGCGTCGGATCGGCTTGCCGTTCCAGCCAGCGCACCTCGCGCGCGCAGAGCGGGCAGGAGCGGTCCACATAGAGCGTCAGCGGCAGGTCCGGCGTCATTTCATCGCATCTCGCATTTGTACAACGTTTGTAGAGGGTATGCGGCGAAACGCTGGGTTACAATCTCGGCATTTCCATCAGCGAGCCGCCCCATGACCGAGCCTTCCGGCGCTTCGACCCTCGCCTCGAATGCCTTCGAGCAGCAGGAGCTGTTTCCCATCCGCGAAGTTTCCCGCCTGACCGGTGTCAACCCGGTCACCCTGCGTGCGTGGGAGCGCCGTTACGGCCTGATCCGGCCGACGCGCACGGACAGCGGGCACCGCCTGTACTCCATGGCCGACGTTGAGGCTGTTCGCAGCATCCTCGCCTGGACTGAACGTGGCGTCGCGGTCAGCAAGGTCGGCAGCATTCTGGCCCGCAGCGCGGCTACCCGCGAGGCGGAGGAGCCGACGGTCACCGCTACCGGCGAATGGAGCGAATGGCAGGCGCAGCTTCGCGAAGCGGTGCGCAGCTTCGACGAGGTGCGCCTGGAGCAGCTCTACGGGCAGGTGTTTTCCACTTATCCGCTGGCCGTGGTGTTCCAGGACGTGCTGCTACCGGTCTGGCAGGCGTTGTTGCTGCGCCAGGACGAATTCGGTGGAAGCAGCGAGTGGTTGTTCCTCGACGCTTTCCTGCGCGCGCGGGCGCTGCAGCGCTTGCAACTGGCCCGTGTGCCGGGCGCCGAGCGTGTCCTGCTGAGCGCGCTGCCGGGGCAGTGCCGTGAACTGGAATTGCTGGTGGCCGGCCTCTTGCTCAGTGGTGACAGCCTGGCCGTCACGGTATTGCCGCTCGGTCAGCCACTCGAGGAGCTGGCGCTGGTGTGCGACAAGATGCGTTCTCAGGGGCTGGTGATGTTCTCCAACGTACCGCCGAACGAGGTTCAGCTGCGCCAGTTGAACAAGCTGTCGCTGAGCCTGGATTGCCCATTGGCGCTGGCCGGCGAGGCCGCCGAGCTCGGGCGCGAGGCCCTTGCGGGTTCGCCGATCGCCTGCCTCGGCAGTTCCGGCAAGCTGATGCAACGCCGCCTGCGGCAGTTTCTCGCCGGCCAGCTGGACACCTGAGCGAATCGCTGCGCGGCGTAAAGGAGTGCCAGCCATGAAACCCAGCGTTCCATCTGCCGTGCCGCCATCGCGCCATCGATTGCCCGGCGGCATGCGGCTGGGCTTCATCGCGTTGCCGCCTGGCAGCCAGGCCGCGGCGCTGGTGCGTGTGCATGCCGGTGCGCACGATGCTCCGCTCGATTATCCCGGCCTGGCGCACTTTCTCGAACACCTACTGTTTCTTGGCAGTCACGCCTATCCCCAGGCGCAGTCGCTGATGCCCTTCGTGCAGGGCTGTGGCGGTCAGCTCAACGCGTCGACCCGCGAACGCCACACTGATTTTTTCTTCCAGGTACCGAGCGACGCGTTCGACGATGCGCTCAAGCGTCTGCTCGACATGCTGGCCCGACCACTGCTCGACCCAGCGGCGCAATTGCGCGAGCGGGAAGTGCTGCAGGCAGAATTCCTGGCGCGCGGCCGCGACCGCGAAACCCTCTGCGATGCCGCCATCGGCACAGCGCTTGGCGAAGTGCATCCGTTCGCGGCGTTTCACGCCGGCAACCGCGAGACGCTGCCGGTGGAAGACGAGGCATTTCAGCGGGCGCTGCACGGCTATCACCGGCGCTTCTACCAGACGGGCCAACTCGAACTGCTGATCGCGGCGCCCTTTGCCCTTCAGCAGGTTCTGCAGACGCTCGATTGCCCGGAATGTCAGTTGCCGGGCGGTGAGCCCGTCACCCGTTCGATCCCACCGCTGCGAATGGCCGAAGGTCCCGCGTTGCGCCTGCAGGTCGCCGGCGCGCGGCCCTGTCTGAATTTGGCATTTGCCCTGGATGGTCTGCCGGGCGAAGCCGCAGTGGCGCTCGATCTGCTCGGGGCATGGCTGGCTTCCCAGGCGCCGGACAGTCTGCTGGCGCGGCTGCGCGAGCCGGACTGGTGCGATCGGGTCACATTGCGCGTGCCGTACTGGCATCGCGGACAGGGTGTGGCGGTCGTCGAGCTGCAGCTGACCGACCAGGGCATCGCCGCGCGTACCCAGGTCGTCGCCGCCATGCAGCAGTGGCTGCGCTTCATGACATCCGAGGCTGCGTGGGCGGCTGTCTGGGACGAATACGTGCAGATCCGCCAGCGCGGGCTGTTGGGCCGCGAGCCGCTTTCCCTGCTGCGCTACTGGGTGGACCCGGCGGCCTGGACGCCGACCCTCGATGCGCAACGCGTGCGTCAAGGGCTCGAGGCGCTGGGCGAGCAGCTGCACCGCAATCAGCCGCTGATCCTAACTGTCGATGACGAGGGTGGAGACCTGTCTGAGCCTATCGATCCGTCGCCGCAGGGTTTCGCTTTGCGGCTGTCCATGGAACGCCTGGTGGCGCATGCAGCACCGGATTGGCAGTGGCGCCTGCCTTCACATAATCGCTGGTTGAGCGAACGGCTGTCGCCTCGCCGGGTGACTACGGAGAAAGCCGGGCTGCGCTGGCTTGCACATGGCGACGGCGAGGCCTCCGGAGGGCTGGGCGCGCTCTACCTGCGCTGGCGTTTCGCTGCGCAGCAGCCGGTACCGGGACTCTGGTACGTGCTCCAGGCTGCCCTGCAGCCTTATACCCTGGCGGCCGAGCAGGCCGGCGTCGAGCTGCGCTTCGAGAACTACGGACGCAGCTGGTGCCTCGCGCTGTTCGGTTATGCCGAAGCGCTTCCCGTGATCCTGCGCGACCTGAAGGGGATTCTGAAACAGCCGCCGGCAGCCGTGTTCGACCAGGGCCGCCGTTTGCTGGCCGACGCCGTGCGGCCCGGTGCGGACGAAATCCTCATTCGCCAGCTGCTACGTCGCTTGCCCGTTCTGCTCGAGCCACCGGTGGCCGATGGGGGCGGGGAGCTGGATCAGTCGGCCCTCGCGCAGGCATGGCTTCTGTCACAGTGGGACGCACTGGCAGTCGGGTTGCCGATGCACCTGAGCGGCCCGCTGCATGATGTGCTGGATGAACTGCCCGGCGTTGCCACGCCGCTCGTGCAGCGAGATGACGCCAATCCCGCTCCCTATCGCTGGTGCCGCTTCGGCGACCCCGGAACGGAGACTGCACTGGTGCTGTTCTGCCCGCTGCCGGCTCGCACCCCTGCGGTCGAAGCCGCCTGGCGCCAGCTGGCGCGGCTTATGGAGGGCGCGTTCTTCCGCCGCCTGCGCAGCGAATTGCAGCTCGGTTATGCGGTGTTCTGCGGCTTCCGCCAGTTCGGCGGGCAGGGCGGGCTGGTCTTTGCGGTGCAATCACCCAGCGCGACGGCCGGCGAGCTCCTCCGCCATATCGAAGCCTTCCTCGAATCCTTTGCCGGTCAGCTGGACGACCAGCCCACCCGCGGTTCCCAAGCCAGCGGTGCGCCGCCGGGTGGCAGCGATATACGCCGTCATGCCGAGGCCAACTGGCAGGCGCTACTGGCAGGCTGCGATGCCGGCCATCCGGTGGCGGTCGCCGCGGCGATGGCGCAACTCGACTCCGAGGCGCTGCGCCTGCAACTGCGGGCCCTAAGGGCGGCCGATGGCGGCTGGATCGTGGTCTCCAATGCCGACGCTGCGGATACGCGCTGGCACAGTCGCTGACCTCGTAACCGTCGCCCACTCCTTTCCGCTGCATCCACCCCAGTCATCGCAGGCGCGACGGCTGGGCCGTGCGCTGCTTTGGGTGTACGACCTAAGCCTGGTCGATCAGCCGCAGGGAGGAGATGCTTTGCGGGCAAGACGGTCTGCGTGCCGAAAGTAGTAGCGTTTCGCCGCTATCGCAGCGTATGTGAGCCAGGAGGGCCTTTCGATAATCGCTCCCGACACGACTGCGAGTCGTCAATACAGCGGAGAGCGCCATGCACAACAACAAGAAAGCCGTATCAACCCTGCTGCCACTGGCCCTGGCCAGTGCTGTTGCCATGACCGTGAGCCAGTCGGCCATGGCTGAGATCGTGCTCTATGATGAGAACGACACCACTTTCTCCACCGATGGTTATTTCAACACCTTCTACGTTCACAGCGACGTGGAGCGGGACGGCGAGCAGTTCGATCGCAAGCAGTCCCGGGTGAAGATGGGCTTCCTGCCCAACTGGATCGGCTTCAACTTCGGCAAGCAGGTTGGCGACCTCAAGCTGGGCGGCCGCTCCTCGTTCTGGGTCACCATCAACGATAGCGATACCAACGGTACCGAAACCGGCATCGACGTACGTCAGTTCTACGCCACCGCGGCCAACGAGCAATGGGGTGAAGTGCTGTTCGGTAAGGACTTCGGTCTGTTCGGTCGTTCCAACATCCTGCTCGACGAGATGCTCAGCGGCTACGGCCAGGTCAGCGACACCCTGGGGCTGGTCGATGGCGGCGGCGTCTCCTTCGGCAACATCGGTACCGGTTACCCGTACCCGTTCCCGACTTCGCAGATCACCTATCGCTCGCCGAAGATGAATGGTCTGCGTATCGCCGCGGGCATCATGGACCCGGTGGACACCACCGAGGACACCGATTCCGATCTGGACAAGGCCTACCAGGAAGCGCCACGTTTCGAAGCCGAGGTGACCTACGAGTTCGAACTGGGCGGTACCCAGTTCTACACCTGGATCAACGGCATGCAGCAGAGCTCGGACAATACCGACAGCAGCATCGACAAGGTTGACTCCAAGGGCCTGGGTTACGGTGTGCAGGCCAAGATGGGCAACCTGTCGCTGACCGCTTCGGGCTTCCAGGCCGAAGGCATTAACCCATTCTTCACCAACAATGCCGGCGAGGCGCTGCTGCGTGAAGTGGACAGCGACGGCTACCTGCTGCAGGGCTCCTATCGTTTCGGCAAGAACCGCGTGGCGCTGTCCTACGGCAAGACCAAGGACGACGGCAACGGTCTGGGCAGTGCAGCCGACTACGAAACCCGCGGCATCGCGCTGTTCCACAGCATCAACGACAACCTGACCCTGGTCGCCGAGCTGAACCAGTTCGAGATCGAAGGGCGCGACACTGCAGCGCTGGATGAAGAAACCCGTACCTTCGCAGTGGGTGCGGCACTCAGCTTCTAAGCCGAATACAGGGCGCGGATGGCAGCCGAACCGTAGGTCGCGCCATCCGTTGCGATGCAGTGGTGCGTACGTCGATCGTCCCCACGCCCTGAACACAGTGCTCAGCGCTGTACCGCAAAGGCCGGCTCCCTCAAGGGGCCGGCCTTTTCGCCATCAGCGCTGGCGGCGTCGGTTCCGCACGCTAGACACCGCCTGCGTTGTTTCGTCGCGATGCTACCTAGGCAGGCCTTTTCCGGTACTCAAGTAGCATTTTCGTGCCATATGCCCTGCCCAAGAATGGGGTCATCCGATTCAGGCTGTGCGGGGTGCGTGCGTGACCGAACATCAAGGCGAAGTGATCCGCACGGCGATGTCCGATGCACGGCTAGCCGAAACGGTGGCCCAGGATCTGGCCCGACAGCTGATGCATCCGCATCTGGGCTTCGTGCTGTTCTTCTGCTCGGCCGAATACGATCTGCCCGCGCTGGGTGATGCGCTGCGCCAGTACTTCGGCGGCGTGCGTCTGGTGGGCTGCACCTCGGCTGGCGAGATCACGTCCCAGGGTTACGGGCGCAGCTGCGTGACGGCGGTCGGCTTCGACCACCGCAGTTTTTCCATCGCCTGCGAGCTGATCGACGAGATGGACCGCTTCAGCCTGATCGAAGCGCAGCAGCTGGTCGAGCGCCTGGGCAGCGACTGTCGCAGCAACTCGCTGGCGCCGATCAAGGATCACAGCTTCGCGCTGACGCTGCTCGACGGCTTATCCAGCCGCGAGGAACTGGTGCTGTCGGCCCTCAGCGCCGCCTTCGGCAGCATCCCGCACTTCGGCGGGTCGGCCGGTGACGACAATCATCTGAGCGACACCTACGTCTATTACGACGGCCGCTTCTACAGCGGCGCGGCAATCGTGGTGCTGATCAACACCTGGCTGGATTTCGAGGTGTTCACCACTCATCACATCCTGCCGCGCGAGGAGAAGCTGGTGGTAACCCGCGCCGACAGCACCAGCCGCCGGGTCTACGAACTGAACGCCGAGCCGGCCGCCGAGGAGTATGCGCGGCTGATCGGTGTGCCTGTCAGTGACCTCGACCATCGACTGTTCGCCGCCCACCCGCTGGCGGTGCGTATCAACGAACACTACTACGTGCGCTCGATCCAGAAGGTCAACGACGACCTGAGCCTGACCTTCTATTGCGCGGTGGAGAACGGCATCGTCCTCACCGCCATGCAGCCCGGTCCCTTGATGCCCAACCTGGAGGCGCTGTTCCAGCGACTGGAGCAGCGCCTCGGCCCGCCGCTGCTGACCATCGGCTGCGACTGCTTCCTGCGCCGGCTGGAAATCGAGGCCGATGGCAGCAGCGAGCAGACATCGGCCTTTCTCCGACGCCAGCAGGTGATCGGCTTCAACACCTACGGAGAGCAGTTCAATGGCATGCACATCAACCAGACCTTCACCGGTGTCGCCATTGGCCGACCGGGAGGACGGGCGAGTCGCTGAGCTGCTGGCGCGGCAGGCCGAACTCGAACGGGAGAACCACAAGCTCAAGCGCATCAATGCGGCACTGATCGAGCGTGTGGAATCCAGCGGTGCCGGCCGCGATGCCTCCTACGCGGCCTTCCAGCACTCGGTGGAACTGGCCGAGCAGGTGCGCGAGCGCACCGATGCCCTGAATCAGGCGATGGCTGAACTCAAGGGCAGCAACCAGCTGCTCAGCGATGCCCGCTTGCGCGCGGAAACCGCTCACCAGCATCTGGTGGACGCCATCGAGAGCATCTCCGACGCCTTCGTGCTGTTCGACCGCGATCAGCGCATCGTGCTGTTCAACCGCCGCTTCAAATCGCTTTGGACACGCACCCGCGCGCGCATCAACGCCGGCACGCGCCTGGCCGAGGTGCGGCGCATGGCCGAAAGCACCGGCCTCATCGTGGAGGAGCACCGTGGCAAGGGCGACGAACCCACGGTGTACCGGCTGAACAACGGTCGCTGGGTGCAGGTCAGCGAGCGGCCAACCCGCGAAGGCGGGCTGGTGATTCTCTACACCGACATCACCGAGGTGAAGGTCAGCGAGACCATGCGCCGCGAGCAAGCGCTGGCGCAGAAGTCGCGGCTGCTGCAGCGGGCGGTGGACAACCTGTCCCAGGGCGTGGCGATGGTCAGCGCCGAAGGCGCGCTGGAGCTGTGGAACCGACGCTTCCTCGAGCTCTGCGGGCTGGCGCCTATCGAGGCGCATCGACCGTTCGAGGAAGTCATGGCCGACAGCGAGCTGACCCTGCTCACGCCCAACAGCCGTGACGCCCGCGGCCGGCCGATTCGCGAACTGGAACAGCGTCTGTTCGACGGTCGGGTGCTGGAGATTCGTACGCACCCACTGCCCACCGGCGGTTTCGTCAATACCTTTACCGATATCACCGAGCGCTACCGTCATGCCGAGGCGCTGCGCGAGAGCGAGCGCTGGATCCGCCTGATCACCGACCATGTGCCGGCGCTGATCGCCTACGTGTCGGCCGATCTCACCTACGAGTTCACCAACAAGGTCTACGAGGAGTGGTACCGCTGGCCCAGCGACGGCATGCTCGGCCAGTCCCTGCGCGAGGTGCACAGCGGCGAGCACTGGCGGCAACTGGAGCCCTACATCGATCGCGCGCTGTCCGGCGAGAGCGTCAGCTTCGAGATGGCCGAGCGCAACCATGCCGGCCAGCAGCGCTACATGCTGCGATCCTATGTGCCGAACCGGCAGGCCAACGGCGAAGTGGCCGGTATCTTCGTGCTGATCCAGGACATCACCGACCGCCGGCGCACCGCCGAGGCGCTGCATCAGGCCTACCAGAACCTCGAACAGCGGGTTCGCGAGCGCACCGCCGAACTCACCAGCCTCAACGACCAGCTATTGCGCGAGATCGACGAACGCAGCCATGCCGAGGCGCGGCTGCGCGAAGCCAAGCGCGAAGCTGAATTGGCCAACCTGTCGAAGACCAAGTTCCTCGCGGCGGTCAGCCACGACCTGCTGCAGCCGCTCAATGCCGCGCGGCTGTTCACCAGCGCTCTGCTGGAGCAGCCCGGCGCGTCCAGCGGCGGGCTGATCCGCAATATCAGCAATTCACTGGAGGACGTGGAGAACCTGCTCGGCACACTGGTCGATATTTCCAAGCTGGATGCCGGCGTGATCAAACCGGATATTGCGCCGTTCGCCGTCAGCGAGCTGCTTGAAAATCTCGCCATGGAGTTTCGCCAGATTGCCGGTGCCGAACAGTTGCAGCTGGACTTCATTCCTTGCTCGGCGCTCGTGCGCAGCGATATCCAGCTGCTGGCGCGCATCCTGCGCAACCTGCTGACCAACGCCATTCGCTACACGCCCAAGGGACGCGTGCTTCTAGGCTGCCGCCGGCGTCGGCAGAGCCTGTCCATCGAGGTCTGGGATACCGGCGTGGGCATCCCCGCGGACAAGCTTGAGGAAATCTTTCAGGAGTTCAAGCGCGGCGAGGGCGTGCGACCGAATCAGGATCGCGGCCTCGGTCTGGGTCTGGCCATCGTCGACAAGATCGCCCGCATGCTCGGCCATCGCATCCGGGTCAGCTCGCATCCGGGCCGCGGTTCCTGCTTCGCCATCGACGTGCCGCTGGCCAAACGCGCGCCCAAGGCGCGGCCGGAGCCGAGCACCACCGAACTGGTGCTGCAGCGACTACAGGGCGCTCGGGTGTGGGTGCTGGACAACGACACGGCGATCTGCGCCGGCATGCGTACGTTGCTCGAAGGCTGGGGCTGCAAGGTGATCACGGCACTGTCCGAAGAAGACCTGGCGCGGCAGGTGGACAACTTCCACGCCGAGGCCGATCTGATGATCGCCGACTACCACCTGGACAACGGCCACACCGGCATTGATGTGGTGGCCACCGTCAATGCGCGGCGCGCCAGCCCGCTCCCGGCCCTGATGATCACCGCCAACTACAGCAACGAGCTTAAGCAGCAGGTCCGCGAGCTTGGCCATATGCTGATGCACAAGCCGGTGCGGCCGATGAAACTGAAGACTGCCATGTGCCATATGCTCGAGCACGGCAGCGCGGGCTAGAGGCCTGCGCTGCATTCGCCGCTGGAGTGGTCAGCGTTGCGGCCGTGTCCAGATTCCACGCCCCGGCAGCCGCTCGCGGTCATGCGTGCGCTCCAGGCCCAGCGCGGGGCCCTTGGGGACGATTCCAGTGCCGTTGATCTGCCGATGGCTGGCGTAGTAGTGGTGCTTGATGTGGGTGAAGTCCACGGTCTCGGCGATTCCCGGCCACTGGTACAGCTCGCGCAGCCAGTTCGAGAGGTTCGGATAGTCCTCGATGCGGCGCAGGTTACACTTGAAATGCCCGTGATATACCGCATCGAAGCGAATGGCAGTGGTGAACAGGCGCCAATCGGCCTCGGTCAGGTACTCGCCGGTCAGGTAGCGCTGCTTGCCCAGTCGCCGCTCCACCCAGTCGAGTTCGCGAAACAGCTCGTCGAAGGCTTCCTCGTAGGCGTCCTGGGTGGTGGCGAACCCGGCGCGGTAGACCCCGTTGTTGATCGCCGGATAGATCCGTGCGTTGAGCGCATCGATCTCGCCGCGTAGCGGCTCCGGATAGAAATCCAGCCGCGAGCCGGTGATGCCATCGAAGGCGGTATTGAGGATGCGGATGATCTCGGCGGACTCGTTGTTGACGATGCACTGGCGCTCGCGGTCCCACAGCACCGGCACTGTGACGCGGCCGGAATAGTCCGAGTCGTCGCGGGTGTAGCGCTGGTGCAGAAATTCAAGATCGTCCAGCGCGTCGCCGCTGGAGCCGGTGGCCTTGTCGAAGGTCCAGCCGTTCTCGGCCATCAGCCAGCTGACCACCGAAACGTCGATGAGCGATTCCAGCTCCTTGAGCTTGCGGTAGATCAGCGTGCGGTGAGCCCAGGGGCAGGCAAGTGACACGTATAGGTGATAACGACCGGCTTCGGCCGGATAGCCGGTCTTGCCCTTGGGGCCCGGTGAACCGTCCGGCGTGATCCAGTCATGGCGCTTGGATTGTTCGCGCTCGAATCTTCCGTCGCGGTTTGCATACCAGCGGTCATGCCACTGGCCATCGATCAGTAATCCCATGATGCCCTCCTGTTACGGAATAGGAGGGCAGTCTAGGAAGCATCGTTCGATCGATGTGACCGAACGGCCGCTTAATCCTATCGCTTAAATCGATGAGTGCCGGCTCTGCCAGTAGTCATGCGCCTGCTCGAAAGCCGCGTCCCGCGGGGCGCCAAGGCCGCGCAGGGCCAGGGCCATGGTGGCGATCACGGCGAGTTCGCCATAGGCATCTTCTTCCTGACCTTCCCAGACCGCCAGCAGATGCCGAGGGTCTAGCTGGGCCGGTTTCACATGGCGGCGCTCGGACAATGCCGGCCATTCTTCATCCCAGGGCAGCCCGCCAGTGGTGCCGTAGAGGTGGGAAATATTGTCCGGATTCATCTCGACCTCGCCGCCTTCGCCCTTGATGACGATGGCGTGGTCGCCGAGCAGGGTGCTGGCCTGGCGATGGGTGTCCTGATAGCCGGGATGGAAGATGCTCTGCAGCCCGCAACGCGCACCCAGCGGGTTGAGCAGGCGCGCCAGCGAGTGGATTGGCGAGCGCAGGCCGAGCAGGTTGCGCATGTCGATCATGCGTTGCAGCACCGGCATCCAGGCACCCAGTGGAATGAAGGCAAGGCGGTTCTCATCCAGCGCAGCACCGACCTCGGCCCAGTCGTCGCAGCGGCGGATACCGAGCAATTGCAGCTGCTGTTCGGTATAGATGCGCCCGGCGGTGTGGGCGCCGCCGCCGTGCATGACGATGCGCACGCCGTTGGCTGCCAGGCACTTGGCTGCGAGCAGGTACCAGGGCAGGTGGCGTTTCTTGCCTGCGTAGCTTGGCCAGTCCAGGTCGACAGCCGTCTTCGGCGCTTGCACCCGCTCGCGTACCGCTTCGGTGAATCCGGCCAGCTCTGCGGCGCTTTCTTCCTTGTGCCGCAACAGCATGAGGAAGGCGCCGAGCTGGGCCTCCTCGACCTTGCCGTCGAGCAGCATGCCCATGGCTTCGCGGGCTTCTTCACGCGTCAGGTCGCGGGCGCCACGTTTGCCCTTGCCGAGGATGCGCACATACACGGCGAAGGGGTGTTCGGCAGGAGTCTCGAGGATCATAGGCAATTGCTCGGTTTTGGCAGCCCCGCCAGCTTGGCGGCCAGTTTGGCTGGGGTGCCCTTGAACAGACGGTTGAGGTGCAGGCTGTTGCCTTTTTCCGCGCCGAGTTTGAGCGCAGCGTACTTGATCAGCGGTCGCGTGGCCGGGGAGAGCTGGAACTCGGCATAGAAGGCGCGCAGCAGATGAATGATCTCCCAGTGCTCGGCTTCGAGGGCCAGTTCCTCCCGCGCCGCCAGGGCCTCGGCCACGGCTTCGCTCCAGTCCGCTAGATCGACGAGAAAACCGTCCTGGTCCAGCGCGATCTCGCGCCCTTCGACGATCAGGCTCATAACCAGCTGTTGACCCGCGGATAGCGACAGGTCAGCTCGACGAAGCCGGGATAGTCCAGCAGCTGGACGCGCGGCGGCAGGACGGTGATCGAGCGTGCCTGAACGTCCTCTTCCAGGGCGAACAGCGCGACCTGCTCGGGAAGCTGGTGCAGCGCCAGGCACGGTTGGCTGCCGGGCTGTAACGCGTAGGTGGCGTCACCGGTCAACAGCAGGGCGTCGGTGTCGCCCAGCAGCGGCAGGCAACTGGCGAAGCGGCTGTCGCTGAACGGCGAATGAGAAAGCAGGTGCAGAGTAGCCATCAGAGGGTGATCACGTGGTCGTAGCGGTTGATCAGGGCGCGCAGGCCAGCTTCGTCGAGGACCTCGACCGGCAGCGCCAGCGTCGATTCGGCGAGCTGGCGCTCGCTGAGGCTGCGTCGCGCAGCGAACAGGGCATCGATACCGAACAGCGGCAGTGCCTGCAGATTCGCGGTCAGATCCTTCTGTTCGACGGATGCCGCCAGCTGCGCGGGGGCGAGCTGGAATACGCCGTCGTCGAGGAACAGCAGCCCCAGCGGCAGCTCGAAGGCGCCGCCAGCCAGCACGATGTCCAGCGCTTCGCGGGCGGATGGGCCGGACCAGGGCGCCTGGCGGCTGATGATGAGCAGGGAGCGCGCCATCAGTGACCTCCGAAGCAGACGAGGCGATCGGCTTGCTGTGCCGCCTCGTGCAGTTGGCCCAGCCCGGACAGCTCCCAGCCGGCGGCGAGGTTTGCCGCGGGTCGCCGATAGCGCTGCGCCTCGCCGGCATCCAGCACACCGCGACGCAAGCCGGCCGCGATGCAGACCACGCCATCCAGTTGGTTGGCGGTGACGAAGCGGCTCCATTGCGCCGCGACATCCAGTTCGTCCTGGGCCGCGACGATGTTCGCCGAGGCGCTGTGTACGCCGTCCTGGTAGAGGAACAGGCGACTGATCTCATGGCCGCCAGCCAGCGTGGCTTCGGCGAAGCGCAGCGCGCGACGCGCGGCCGGTGAGTGGGGCGGGGCGAACAGGGCGATTACGAATTTCATCGGGGCACCATTGCGAAACAGCCGACATGATACGCCAGCCGGGCGTATGAAGAATCCGTCGTCGGCCATTCCGGTGCTCGTCCGTCGGCGACGGTGCCGCGAGAATGCCCGAGTCTGCGAGCGGGCGGGGAGGGGCGGTCGGGCGGGCCAGCATTGCTCGGGTCTTCGCCCCTCCGGTAGATTGGCCGGCTTTCTGCCCGGTACCGGGCCTGGCTGTCTGGATATCCCATGTCTGTTGCCGACGCTTCCGCTTTGCCTGATTCCGTCTACCGTCAGCCTGGCTTTGTGCCATTTCTGATCAGTCGCGTGCTGGCCATGTTCGCCGTGCAGATCCTCGCCGTCGTGGTGGCCTGGCAGGTGTACGACATGACTCGCGATCCGCTGTCGCTGGCCTATGTCGGCCTGGCGCAGTTCGTCCCGATGTTCCTGCTGCTGATGCCTGCCGGCGACCTGATCGATCGCTACGATCGCAAGCGCATCCTCGCCCTGAGCTGGGCGCTCGAGGCAATCTGCGCGGCGGCTCTGCTGTGGCTCTCGCTGAGCGGCGGGGCGGTGCTCAGCTTCTATATCGTGTTGGTGTTCTACGGCTGCGCCCGTGCTTTCACCGGACCGGCGTTGTCCAGCCTGTTGCCGCAGATCGTGCCGCGCGAGCGCCTGGCTGCAGCCATCGCCGCCAACAGCATGATCGTCCGCGGCTCCACTATCGCCGGCCCGGTGTTCGGCGGAGGCCTGTACGCAATGGGTGGCGGTGGGCTGACCTATGCGGCTTGCCTGCTGTTCTTCCTCGCGGCAATCGTGCTGTTGCAACGGGTACCGGTGCGCTACGGCGAGGCCATGCGGGCGCTGGAGGCTACCGCATGGCAGCGCTTCACCGCAGGCATCCGCTTCATTCGCTCGCGGCCGATCATCCTCGGCACCATCTCGCTGGACCTGTTTGCCGTGCTGCTCGGCGGCGTGGTCGCGCTGTTGCCGATCTACGCCCAGGAGGTGCTGGAAGTCGGCCCGACCGGCCTTGGTGCACTGCGCAGCGCCATGGCGTTGGGCGAGGTGATGGTGGGCTTCTACCTGAGCACGCGGCCGTTCAACCGCCATGTCGGCATGACCATGTTCATTGCCGTGGCGGTGTTCGGTCTCGCCAACATGGTCTTCGCGCTGTCCAGCCTGTTCTGGCTGTCGTTCGCCGCGTTGTTCGTCGCCGGAGGTGCGGACATGGTGAGCATGTACATCCGCTCGTCGCTGATCCAGTTCTCCACGCCTGACGCCATGCGTGGACGCGTCAATGCCGTGAACATGCTGTTCATCGGTTCGTCCAACGAGCTCGGTGAGTTCCGCGCCGGCACCAGTGCCGCCTGGCTCGGTGCGGTACCGGCGGCACTGCTGGGCAGCTTCTGCACGCTGGCGGTGACCGGCGGCTGGATGCTCGGCTTCAGAAGCCTGCGACAGGTAGACCGCTTCGAGGATGCCTCGCCCGAGGCTCAGGCCTCGCGCGCCGGCTGAAACGCGACGGATTGACCGCCCAAACGAAAACACCCTGCGAAAGCGTTGCCTTCGCAGGGTGTCGGATTGCTCGCCGAGGCGGGCAGGTTCAGCGCTGAATCAGTCGTCGCCGCCGAAGATGCCCAGCAGCTGCAGGAGGCTGATGAACAGGTTGTACAGCGAAACGAACAGGCCGATGGTGGCCATGATGTAGTTGCGCTCGCCACCATGGATGATCGCGCTGGTCTGGAACAGGATGCAGGCCGAGGAGAACAGCACGAAACCTGCGCTGATCGCCAGCTGCAGCCCGGTGATCTGGAAGAAGAAGCCCGCCAGCATCGCACCGATCAGCACGAAGAAACCGGCAGTGATGAAGCCGCTGAGAAAGCTCATGTCCTTGCGGGTGATCAGCACGTAGGCCGACAGCCCGAAGAACACCAGTGCGGTCATCGACAGCGCCGAGCTGATCAGCTCACCACCGTTGGCCAACCCCAGGTACATGTTGAGGATCGGGCCGAGCGTATAGCCCATGAAGCCGGTCAGGGCGAAGGTGGACACCAGGCCCCATACCGAGTTGCGCAGTTTGGCGGTAAGGAAGAACAGGCCGTAGAAGCCGATCAGCACCACGAAGATATTCGGGTAGGCGGCGTTAGCCTGCATGGACAGGTATGCCACCAGGCCGCTGAACGCGAGCGTCATGGCCAGCAGCCCGTAGGTGTTGCGCAGGACCTTGCTGACCTCACGCTGTTCGACCTGCGTGTGGCTAAGCGCGTATTCGTGTTCGTGCATGGCGACACTCCTTGGATGAAATCAAGCCTGGGACGATTTGTCCCGGATCATAACAGAGGCAGTCCAGCTGCCTAGCATCAGTGTTTGACAGTGTATTTCTATCCGGTACTATTGCGCCCGCTTTATCCGGAAGTGTGGCCGAGTGGTTGAAGGCAGCGGTCTTGAAAACCGCCGAAGGGGAGACCCTTCCCAGAGTTCGAATCTCTGCGCTTCCGCCATCTGCAATTCTGAAGGCCCCGTACTCCGGGGCCTTCAGCGTTTCTGGGATGCGCATTCCGGCAGTCGGCGTTCCCATGTTGTTCCCATCCTCTAGCCTTTCAGCACCTGACTTTTGCTGGCCCCCTGGGTCAGGCCTGGCGTTCCGTTTGGTGCCTGTCCCACCGCGTACCCGTGATATCTCCATCCGGCTTGTGGCGCTGTTGGCAATCGGGCCGCCTGCGAGGCGGCCGCTGCTGCTAGAATCCGCGCCCCGACAAAAGGAGTTGTCGCCATGAAACGATTCAGACAGCCGGAGGCCTTCGCTCTGGTCCAGCAACACTACGAACCGCTGGTGTTCAACGCACGGATGGACTCGCCAACCACGGTGCGCGTGATGTTGCTCGATGAGGCCACTGGCGAATCCCTGCTGCTGACCGGCCTGCCGTGCCGCATCTCGCTGTCGCGCGCTGAAATCGCTGGCTTGATCGCCTCCATCGATGCCGATGCCGCCGCGCTTCGGCCCGCTCTGCTGAACAAGCTCAAGCGTCCGCGGCTACTCGGCTGATCGACCCGTTCCGCTTGTCCCGCCTGCCATCTCCAAGCCCGGCGCCAGCGAGCTCAACAGACGTCTGGTGAGAAACGGTGCCTGTTCCCTCAGCGAAAAGAGCTTGGGCGACAGCAGCCAGGTATGGGTGATGCCCATCAGGCTCGAATAGAGCAGCAAGGCCAGTGATCGCGCCGATCCTTCATCCGCGTGCGCCTTGGCAATCAGCTCTTCCAGCAACTGCACCATGGCACGGGTGAGCTTGCGTTCGCGTTTCAGGGTGCTCGCCATCTGCGCGGTGAGTTCGGTCTTGTTCAGCAGGATCTCGAAGGACTGCCGATACCAGCGCTCGTCCAGCAGCAGGCGAAACCATTCGCCGACGAAGTGCTCCAGCGCAGCCTGCGGGCTACCGGCCAGCTGGCGACTCTGCTCGATCAGCTGCTCCAGCGGCTCCTGGGAGTAGGCCAGCACCGCTTCGTACAGCTCGTCCTTGCTCTTGAAGTGCCAGTAGATCGGGCCACGGCTGAAGCCGGCGGCCTCGGCGATCATCGCCAGGGTGGTGTTCGAATAGCCGTTGCGGCTGAACAGCTCGAGCGCCGCGGCGATGATCTTGAGGCGGGTCTGTTCGGCGTCTTCTTTGGTACGGCGCATGAGGCTCCTCGAAATGCGCGGCGGCCACGCAGCGTGCCGGCAAGGCCCGCTGCGTGGCAAGCCCTCACAGGGCGCCGTCGGCGGCCATCTGCATGTAGGTGGTGTCGAAGCGCAGCTTGAGATTGCCCTGATCACCGAGCGCGCCGGCCGGCATGGCGATACCGACGAAGTCCGCCGAATCGGCACCGTCGCCCAGCAGGCCGTGGTCGAAGGAGAACTTGCGCACGCTGTCCATCGCTTCGTGGGCCGGTTCGCCGGAGATGAAGGCGACCGCTTCGGCTGGCTGATAGAACATGTGGGTGCCCTTGAGTTGCGCCTCGTAGCCGGCCTGGTCGGTACCGGAAGCTGCGCCCAGCTGGGCGCGTAGCTCGGCGCCTTGTGGCGTGTCGCTGGCCATGATTGCCATCACCTCGTACCAGGCGCCGGTGACCGCCTTGCCGAACGCGGGGTTGTCGGCCAGCGTCTCGCTGTTGACGATCAGCAGGTCCTTGACATGGCCCGGCACGCTGGCCGAGTCGAAGACCTGATGTGCATCCGGTGTGGCGGCGACTTCCTGCAGCAGCGGACTCCAGGTCGCCACGTTGCGTACATCGGCCGTGCTGAAGGCAGCGACGATGTCGGCGTCCGAGGTATTGACCACCTGCACGTCCTTCTCCGACAGGCCTACGCTGTCCAGCGCCTTGGCCAGGATGTAATGCGACACCGACAGTTCCACCAGGTGCACCTGCTGGCCCTTGATTTGTTTGAGATCGCTGGTGCCCTTCATCACCAGGCCGTCGTTGCCGTTGGAGTAGCTGCCGACGATCAGCGCGGTGGTGTCGACGCCACCGGCCGCCGGAATCGACAGCGCATCCATGCTGGTGGCGACCACGCCGTCGAACTGGCCGGCGCTGTACTGGTTGATGGACTCGACGTAGTCGTTGATCTGGCTGATGTTCACCTCGATCCCGTACTTGTCGGCCCACTTCTTCATGATTCCCGACTCGTCGGCGTACTTCCAGGGCATCCAGCCGACGTAAATGGTCCAGGCCAGGTTGAAGGTCTTTTTCTCCTCCGCCTGGGCCAGCGGGGCGAGGGCGGCGAGGGCAATGGCCCCGGCGCAAAGCAGCTTTTTCATCATGGTGCCGTGCATGGCGGTACTCCCGGTTCAGAAGAACTTCAGATAGCGCTGGATTTCCCAGTCGGAAACATGGGTGTGGTAGGCATTCCATTCGTCGCGCTTGAACTCGACAAAGGCCTGGTACATGGCATCGCCGAACACCTGGCGCGACAGCGGGTCGGCCTCGAAGGCGTCGATGGCTTCGCTGAGGGTGCGCGGCAGGGTCTCGATACCCATCTGCGCGACCTCCCGTTCGCTGTAGTGATACATGTTCTCGCGGTGCGGCTGGCCGGGATCGAGCTTGTCGCGGATGCCCTCCAGGCCGGCGGCGAGGATCATCGCGGCACCGAGGTAGGGGTTGCAGCCGATGTCGGCGGCGCGGCATTCGACCCGCGCGCCCTGGGATGGAATGCGCAGCATGTTGGTGCGGTTGTTGTTGCCGTAGCAGCAGAACACCGGCGCCCAGGTCGAGCCGGACATGGCGCCCTTGCGGATCAGCCGCTTGTAGCTGTTGACCGTAGGCGCGATGACCGCGCAGATGGCCTTGGCATGTTTCAGTACCCCAGCGATGAAGTGATAGGCCAGCGGGGTCACGCCGCAGCCGTAGGGGTCTTCGCCATCGACTTCGAACAGATTCTTGCCGGTCTCGATGTCGGCTAGCGACATGTTGTAGTGCGCGCCGCTGCCGGTGCGGTTGGCCGAGGGCTTGGGCATGAAGGTGGCGAAGGCGCCGTGCTTGCGGGCGATCTCGTTGGCCATCATGCGGAAGAACACGAAGCGGTCGGCCATGCCGAGGGCGTCGGCGTACTTGAAATCGGTTTCGAACTGGCCGTTGGCGTCCTCGTGGTCGAAGGAGTAGACGCCCCAGCCCATCTCGTTCATCGCCTGCACCAGTTCGTCGACGATGGGCAGGTTGTCCATCAGCAGGCGCGGGTCGTAGCAGGGCTTGGCCATGTCGTCGCGCTCGGAAATGGGCGCGAAGCCGCCATCCGGGGTGTCCTTGAACAGGAAGAACTCGGTCTCGATGCCGAGGTTGAAGGTGTAGCCCATCGCCGCAGCGGCTTCGGTCTGGCGCTTGAGAATGCCGCGCGAGCAGGCGTCGAAGGGCTTGCCGTCCAGGTAGAGGTCACTGGCGAACCAGGCAAGATCGCGGTTCCAGCTGCACTGGGTGGCGGTCGCCGGGTCTGGCATCGCGGCCACCTCGTTGTCGCTGATCTCCTGCGGGACGCCGTCCAGCGCCGCACCGGTGTAGAGCTCGGAGCCGCGGAGCATCTGGCCGAGATGGGCGATGGGGACGAACTTGCCCTTGATCACGCCGTGGATGTCGACGTAGCTGGCCATCGCGTACTTCACACCCTTGTCCTGCAACTGCTGTTTCAACTCCTCGACGGAGGAGAGGGGAAAGCTGGTCATCGGCTTGCGCTCCTTGGAGTCATGAATGGCGGCCGGGCCGCTGGCACGATTCCTTCATCCAATATACATGCCAGCGTGTATAGAAACGGGCCGACGCTGGTGCCGCCTGGCGCCCTATGCGCCACTGCAGGAGTCACGCAGATGATTGAAATAAAAAGGGAAAAGAAATTTTTCGCGCTGGGCGAAATGCGCCTCGAAAACGGCGAACGCCTGCGCAATGCGCGGCTCTGCTATCAGGTAGTGGGCACGCCGAACCGCGCCCGGGACAACCTGGTGCTGATTCCGAGCTACTACGGCGGCACACATTGGGGCAGCCTGCCCCTGCTTGGTGCGGATGGCCCGCTGGCAGGTGGCGATTACTGCGTGGTGCTGACCAACCTGTTCGGCGCAGGCTGGTCGACTTCGCCGAGCAACGCTGCGCCCGGTCAGGGCGCAGCGGACTTCCCGCGGGTCGGCCTGCTGGACAACGTGAGGGCGCAGAAGGCGTTGCTCGATCGGTTGTATGGCGACGACTGGCAGCTCGCCCTGGTCAGCGGCTGGTCCATGGGCGGCATGCAGACGCTGTTCTGGGCAATGGCCTATCCGGAACGGATGCGTGCCATCCTGCCGTTCTGCTGTACGGCACGCTGTTGGCCGCACAATCGGGTGTTTCTCGAAGGGGTGAAGGCGGCGCTGTGCGCCGACGCCGCCTGGCTGGGAGGGCGCTACAGCGTGCCGCCGGAACGTGCTTTGCGGGCTTTCGGCCGTGCCTATGCCGGCTGGGCCTATTCGCAGGCGTTCTATCGTCATGAGCTGTGGCGCGAGCTGGGTTTCGAGAGCCTTGAGGCGCTGCTCGACTACTGGGAACAGGATCATCTGGAGCAGGACGCCAACGACCTGCTCTGCGTGCTGCATACTTGGCAATCGGCCGACCCGGCCCGCAGTTTCGCTGCGGGCTCGCTGGCCGAAGCGCTGGGTCGCATCCGTGCGCGGTCCATCCTGATGCCCGGCAGCAGCGATCTGTATTTCACCGTCGAGGATGCCCGCCACGAGGCCGCGCTGATTCCGGGTGCCGAGCTACGGGTGCTCGAATCGGACTGGGGCCATTGTGCCGGTGGGCCGGGCCGCAGCGCGGCGGCCATGCGCCAGGTGTTCGCGGCAATGGCCGAACTGCTTGGCCGCTAGCCTTCAGCCGGCCACGGCGCTGAGTTTGGCCAGTTGCTCGAGGTCGGTCTGCATGCCGGAGGTTTCGCGGATCCGGGCGAGGATCTCGCGCTTGAGCTCGGTGAATTCCGGCGCGAGCTTCATGTCCTGGTGGCGCTGGGCCGGCAGCGGCGCCTCGTAGATGGAATCGATGCGCCCGGGGCGTGGCGCCATCAGCACGATGCGGCTGCCCAGATAGATGGCTTCTTCGACATCGTGGGTGACGAACAGGATGGTGCTCTTCTCCAGCCGGTGCACGTGACGGATCAGGTCGTGCATGACTTCGCGGGTTTGCGCATCCAGCGCGCCGAACGGCTCGTCCATCAGCAGTGTCGCGGGTTTGGGCAGCAGGGCGCGGGCAATGGCAACGCGTTGCTGCATGCCGCCGGAGAGCTGGCTGGGGTAGGCATCGGCGAAGCGCGTCAGACCCATCAGGTTGAGCAGGGCATCGGCGCGGCCGGCGGCGGACTCCACGTCTCCATCGTGGCGCACGGTATCGCCGATCACCTTGAGCTGGCGGCAGAACTTGATGTTCTGCATCACCGTCAGCCAGGGGTAGAGGCTGTAGTGCTGGAAGACCATGGCGCGGTCGACGCCGGGGCCGTCGATGGGCCTGCCGTCGAGCAGGATCTCGCCGCGACTCAGCGTCTCCAGGCCGGCGATGATGCGCAGCAGGGTGGACTTGCCGCAGCCCGAGGCGCCGACGAAGGTGACGAACTCGTTGGGCTGGATGTCCAGGTCGATCGACTGCAGCGCCTGCACCTCACGGCGCTCGCTGACGAAGGTCTTGCCGACCTGGCGTACACGAATCTTGGCATCGGACATGGTCATCTCCTCATCCAGGGAAAGGCGCGGCGGTGCAACCAGCGGAAGGCCTGATCGGTGATCAGGCCGATGAGACCGATCAGCAGGATGCCGGCGAAGATCTTGTCGGTGTGCATGTAGCGCTGCGCCTTGAGGATGGCGTAGCCGAGGCCGGAGTTGGCCGCGACCAGTTCGGCCACCACCAGGTAGGTCCAGGCCCAGCCACAGGTGATGCGCAGGGTGTCGAGCAGCGCCGGCTTGGCCGACGGCAGGATCACCAGCTTGACGATCTCGCTGCGGTTGGCGCCCATGGTCTGCGCCGCCTCGATCTGCGCCATGGGTACGCGGCGCACGTCTTCTGCGACCATCAGTACCATCTGGAAAAAGGTGCCGATGAAGATGATCAGCACCTTGGAGCCTTCGTCGATGCCGACCCAGAGCATCACCAGCGGAATGAAGGCCACGGCCGGCATATAGCGGATGAAGTCGGTGAGCGGTTCGAGAAAGGCCTGCACCGGCCGGTACGTGCCGATGTACAGCCCCAGCGGCAGGGCGATCAGTGCCGAGGCGCCGAAGCCGGCCATGACCCGCCAGACGCTGATGCCGATGTCTCCCAGCAGCCCCTCGCTGGTCCACCAGCGGCCGATGCGCTCGAGCACTGCGCCGGGGCTGGGCATGAACATCGGGTCGGCCAGACCAAGGGCGGTCCACAGCCACCAGACGACGAAGGGCAGGCTCAGCCCGGCGCCGGTGAGCAGCCAGGCGCTGCGCCGCGAGAGTTCGCCGCGAATGCGCCAGAAACTGCCTCTGCGGACCACCGGTTCGGCCCGCGCGACGGGTGCTGTGGTGTGTCGTTGTTGAGCAGCGGGGGCAGCGGAGGGGATGCTGATCTGTGCGGTCATGCGGGAACCTCCTCTGTAGCGGTAGGCACATCCAGTTCGACGCGTTGCCAGCCGCCGGCCGCCGGATAACGGCCGAGCGCGGCGAGGTCCGCGGCGGGCAGACTCGCGGGGTCGGCGAAGTTCCAATAGCTCGACAGCAGAGCGTCGCCGACGCGGCCGGGCAGCGTCGAATGGGTGATCTGCCAGGGTGTGGCGCCGTTGCGGTGGCGGCCGAAGGACAGCTCGCAGGCCAGCAGCTGCGGCCGCAACGCGGGGCCGACGGCGGCCAGCTGGTCACGCAGATGCCCCGAGCTGGCCGGCAGCAGAATTGGCCGCTCGGCGGCGAACAGGAAGTAGTCGCCCGCTACCAGCAGGCAGGCCTGGCGGGCTGGCTGCTCCGCCGCGCGCAGCCAGATCCCCCAGTTTCGCCCCTGCGATTCAGGCAGGCGCTGCCAGATTTCGTGATAGCTGCCGTCCAACCCGTCTTCCAGCAGCCGTCCCGAGGTCTCGAAGCGCATCAGGCCGATATCCGCAGGCCCGCCCGGCGGCTGGAAGTCGATCAGGCGATGCCACTGGCAGATATCGCCGTTGACCTCGGTGATGCCGGCAAAGCCGGCCTGTTCACTCAGCGCCAACTGCTGGGCATGGCTGCAGGTTTCAAGCGAAGCTGCCGGTGCCACGGGTTGACCCCCCGGCAGACGCAGGTCGGCGTGCAGGCTGGCGGTCTGCAGCCAGTAGACTTCGCTGGTTTCGTCGCGCAGGCCGGCCGTGGTGGTCAGCAGGCGGCGGCGCCAGACGCCGAGATAGGCATCGGGAACGGTTTTCATGGGTAATGCTCCGCAAATGACGTGCTTCGGGCGCGATCAGGCTGGGGGGTCATGGCGATCCCTCCAGCTGGCTCAGCAGCCGATGGCTGTCGATCACGCTGCCGAACAGGCCGCCTTCCACCCCGATCATCGCCAGCGCAGCCGCATGCAGTTGCGGGTCGGCCGAGGCGCAGGCGTCGCGGACGGTCAGGCAGTCGAAGCCAAGGTCGATGGCCTGGCGCAGCGTCGAGGCCACGCAGACCTCGGTGGTCACGCCGGTCAGGATCAGCCGCTCGATACCGCGACGGCGCAGGATCAGTTCGAGATCGGTATGGGCGAAGGCGCTGTAGCCCGGCTTGTCGATCACCGGCTCGCCGGCGCGCGGTTGCAGCTCGTCGATCAGGTCATGACCGAATTCGCCGCGCACCAGCAGGCGGCCGAGGGGGCCGGGGCTGCCGATGGCAGCGCCAGTGGCCTGGGCGCGGCGGCGCTTGGGCTCGGGCAGGTCGGAAAGATCCGGTCGATGGCCTTCACGGGTGTGCACCACCAGCATGCCCACGCCGCGCGCGCGATGCAGCAGCGCCTGGATTGCCGGGATCGGCGCGCGCAGGCGGCTGACGTCCATGCCGGCCTGGTCGGCGTATCCGCCCAGCGCGCAGAAGTCGCGCTGCATGTCGATCACCAGCAGCGCCGTATGCTCGAGGAACAGCGGGTTCGTCGTCAGGCTCACAGGGCAAACTCCTTGCACACCGCGGCGGCGATGCCTTCGACGATGTCGTGGGCCAGCCGCTGGCCTTTCGCCGCGCTGGAGCCTCTGGCCGAGGACAGCACCCCGGAGGGCGGCACCCATTCGGTACGGGTGGGGTACATGTCGTAGGGCGGAAAGTCGGCCGGGGCGTCGTCGGGAATCTTCTCCAGCGCGACCAGTTGCGGATGGAAATGCAGCATCAGCGAGGTCTCGATCACCGCGGCATGCTCCAGCGCGAAACCGGGAAAGCCTTCCGGGAAGATGTCGGTCAGGGTCTGCTCGTGGCAGAAATCCCAGTGCTCCAGGCGCATCACCTCCAGCCCGGCGTCCGGCCCTAGATCGCGCAGCGCCAGCTGGATGCCCTCGGCGACGAACCACTGGTTCTCGTAATGGCCGAGCACCAGCACCAGGCGGCGCACACCGTGGCGATGGAACTCACGCACGGCGTCGCGCACCAGGGCGCTCAAGGTCGTGCCATCCAGGCTGGTGGTACCGCAGAAGTGCTGGCCGCCGCCGCATTTCGGTTGCGACTTGTAGCCGTATGACAGCGCCGGTGCTACCAGCCCGCCGACTCGTGCCGCCACGTCGGCGCTGATGGCACTGGCCAGTAGCGCGTCGGTGCCCAGCGGCAGGTGCGGGCCATGTTGCTCGGTGGCGCCGCAGGGCAGAAAGACCACGGCGCCTTCGCGCACGCGGCGTTCGTAATCGACCCAGCTCAGTTGATCCATGTGCACGATCATGCGCAGGTGCTCCTTGTCGCGATTGAAAGGGGACGTTCCGGCCAGCCGGCGATCAGCGCGGCGGTGGTGATCAGGGCGGCGCCGAGCCATTCGTTCGGGCCGATGGCGTGGCTGCCGAACCAGGCGGACGACAGCACCGCGGCGATCAACTCGAACACCACCAGCACCGCGGCGCGGCCGGCTTCCAGATGAGTCAGGCCGTACTGCACGGCGGCCATGCTGACCAGCCAGCCGAGGGCGAGCAGGGCGATCTGCCAGCTCAGGGTCAGATCCAGGGGCGGAAGTGGCTGGCGCAGCAGCAGGCAGAACAGCCCACCGAGCAGCGCGCTGCCGACGAAACTGACCAGCGCCTTGCTCGCCAGTGGCACCCGGTCGGCGGCGCGAGTGGCGAGGTTGTTGAGGCTGAAGGCGAGGCCGGCGGAAAGCGCCAGCCAGTCGTTCGCGCCGGGCGCGTGCAGCGCTTCGCTCGTGACGCCGAGGGTCAGGCCGATGCCGAGCATCGCCAGCCCGAGGGCGAACAGCCGCGTGCCGTTGAGGCGTTCGTCCAGCAGCAGCCAGCCGCCGACCATCGCCCACACTGGCGCCAGGTAGAACAGCAGCATCACCCGCACCACGTTGCCCTCGGCCAGGGCGGTAACCAGGGCGGCGGTGGCCCAGCCACCGCACAGGCCCATGGTGAGCACCTGGCGATACTGGCTCGCCCACTGGCGGCGCTGCTGCCAGAGCACCGGCAACGCCAACAGGCTGAGCAGCGAATAGGTCAGCAGCACCAGCGGCATGCCGGCCAGGCCGCGGGCTGCGAAGAACTGCAGCGGCAGCCAGCCCAGCCCCCACATGATGGCGCCGCCGATCAGCATGCCCTGTGGCATCAGGCTGTTCATGCGCCCATCCAGGAGCCGCCGTTGGGCCCGAGCAGCTGTCCGGTGAAATAGCTCGCCTGCGGCGAAAGCAGGAAGACGATGGCCGCCGCGACTTCCTCCGGCGTGCCCAGGCGCGCCATGGGGATCGCCAGCTCCTTGGCCATCCACTCGTCGCTCATGTGCTCCGGGCTGACCATCGCCGTGGCGATGGGGCCGGGTGCGACGCCATTGATGCGGATGCCGTCTACAGCGAACTCGCGGGCCAGTGAGCGGGTCAGGCCGATCACCCCGGCCTTGGCCGTGCAGTAGGCGACGTACTGTTCGCGACCGAGAAACCCGAGGTCCGAAGCGACATTGACGATGGCGCCGCTGCGCCGCGGCTGCATCTGTGCCAGTGCATGGCGGCAGCAGCGGTAGACGCCGGCGAGGTCGACGCCCAGCACCCTTGCCCAGTCCGCCTCGCTGGTTTCGAGAAAGGGCTTTTCCAGGATCACCCCGGCGTTGTTGACCAGCAGATCCAGCGGTCCCTGCGCCTCGATGGTCTCGAACATTGCCGCGACCGCGGCCGGATCGCTGACATCGGACTCGATGGCCCAGGCGCGGCCGCCGCTGGCGATGATCTGCTCGACCGCTCGTTCCGCCAGGTCGTGTTGATTGCGATGGTTGATCCAGACCCGCGCGCCTTCGGCGGCCAGCGCGAGTGCGGTGGCGCGGCCGATGCCGGTCGCTGCGCCGGTGACCAGAGCGGTCTGCCCGGTAAGGATGGCAGCCATCAGTGCATCACCTCGCCGTGGCTGACCGACAGCGCCTGCCCGGTCAGGGCGGCGGCCAGCGGTGAGCCGAGGAACAGGAAGGTGCCGCCCAGATCGGCCGGTGTCAGCAGCTCCGGAATGGCCTGGTTGGCGAGTATCGCCGCGAGCTCGGCGCTGTCGCTGCGGCCGTTGGCGTCCGCCATCACCTGCAGCGAGCGCATGGCCGCATCGGTGCCGATCCAGCCGGGGCACACCGCGTTCACCCGGATGCGCCGCGGGCCCAGCTCCCAGGCCAGCGAACGGGTCAGGCCGACCACCGCGTGCTTGCTGGCGACATAGGCGGAAAAGCCCGGCACGCCTTTCAGACCCCAGATGGAGGCCTGGTTGATCACGCTGGCGCCAGCGCGCAGGCGTGGCAGCAATGCGCGGGTCAGGCGCTGCATGGAACCGACGTTGTTCTCCAGCAGGGCCGACCAGCGCTGATCGGCCTCGAAGCTGCACTCGCCCAGCGGCGTGGCGTACTCGACACCGGCGTTGTTGATCAGCACATCGGCGTTGAGGCCGCGGCAGGCGAGGTCATCGGCGTACTGCTGCACCGCCTGCCGATCACTCAGGTCCAGTGCGGTGCAGTGCAGCGGCGTCTCGCCAGCGAGTTCGTCGGCGAGCCGGGCCAGGGCGTCGGCGTCACGGTCCAGCAGCTCCAGGGTGGCGCCGGCAGCGGCGAAACTCTGCGCCAGGCCCCGGCCGATGCCCCCGGCGGCGCCAGTGATGACCACGCAACGGCCTCGGTAATCCAGTGCCTTGTGCATGTCACACCGCCGTCAGGAACGAGACGCCCACGGCGCCGTAGAAGTTGTCGGCCTTGTTCGGCCCTTCGCTGACCACCCCGTAGTCATCGTCCAGCACGCGGCGTACGCGGTAGCGGTGGAAGCTGCCGAGCAGCTTGCGCATCGGGATGACCTGGTTGTAGGTGCTGCCGTACAGCTCGGCGTGCAGCTTGGGCAGGCGATACCAGGGCGCCACCGGCTTCTCGTGGTGGGCGTTGTGGAAGGAAAAGTTGAGCAGCAGCAGGTTCAGCGCCGGCCAGCGCTCGGAAACCACGTTGCTGTAGGTGTTCTGCTGCTCGTAGCTGCGGTCGCGGCGCTTGTCCTCCGGCAGCTTGCCACCGTCCTCCAGCACGGCGAAGGCCTCGTAGGTGTGCTGATAGGCATCGGCGAAACGCAGCACGCTGAGCATGATCATCCAGGCCACGGCGTAGAGCAGCACGGCCTTCAGCGAGAGCACCGCGAGCCCGGCAAAGAGCAGTGTGCGAATGGCCAGCACCGCGGCGACCTTGCCGCGCCGGGCGCGGTGCTTGTCGTTGTCGGTGATGAAGGGAAGGGCGATCACATAGAAATGCATGATCAGCTCCACCGCCGGCACATAGGCCCATTCCAGCGCCAGCACCAGCTTCTGGAACCACAGCGGGCGTGCCTTGAGGAAGGCCTTGCTGTCGAAGGTGATCACGTCGGCGCGGTCGACGTGGTGGCGCATGTGCTTCTTGCGCAGGTCCTGGAACTCGGCGTAGCAGCTGCCGCACAGCCAGCTGCAGACATTGCCGGCCCATTCGTTGTGCTTGGGCACGCTGAAGATGGCGCCGTGGGCGAATTCGTGGATCAGGTAGGCGGCGATGATCATGCCGTGGGCCAGCAGCAGCGTGCCCAGCGCGTTCAGCCAGCCGTTACCGGCGAACAGCAGAGCCAGGCCGCCGCCGTAGGCGAGCGCGGTATAGAGGATCGCCAGCGTGTTGGGCAGGCGGCCATCGGCGTAACGGTACAGAGGTTTGGCAGTCATGGTTTTTCTCCAGCACAGGCGGGCCGCGGCCCGCCCGGCGTCGGCTTACTGGGCGAGCGCTTCGGTGAACTGGGCGTCGTAGGTCTGGCTGAAATCCGGGATGGTCGGGATCTGCCCGTTGTCCTTGAGCAGCTTGGCGATGATCGCGCCGCTGCCATGGAAGGAATGGGTGTCGTCGCCTGGGGTGAAGCTCTTGCCCATCTCCGCAAGGGGGATGTTGTAGGCGCCGGCCATCTGCTCGACGGCTTCCTCGGCGCTGACGCCGAGCACGTCGCCGATGATCTTCGCCGACTCCTCGGGGTGCGCCTGCATGTAGGCCAGGCCGTCGAGATAGCCCTGGATCATCGCCTTGATGGCGGCAGGCTTCTTGGCGATCACCGCCTCGTCGAAGACCAGCACATCGGTGATCAGCCCCGGTGCGTCCTTGGACGAATAGACCACCTTGAATTTGTCGCCGCCGCCCATGGAGAGGATCTGCGAGACGTTGGGCTCGTAGGTCACGCCGACCGGCAGGTTGCCCGAGGCCATGGCGCCGGGGATGCCTTCCGGAGTCATGTTGACGGCGTCGATGTCCTTGTCGCTCATGCCGTTCTGCTGCAGCGCGTAGGCCAGCAAGAAGTCGGAGGGCGACAGCGGGTTGAAGCCGACCTTCTTGCCCTTGAAGTCGGCGATGGACTGGATCGACGCGTCGGCGACGATGGCGTCACCGCCGTTGGAGAAGTCGATGGGCATCACCACCCGGTGCCTCAAGCCCTTGGCGACCGAGGCCACTACCTGGTCGTAGGTGAGCATGCCACCGTCCAGCGCGCGGCTCACCATGGCGGTGGGAATCAGCGCCGGGTCGTTGAAGAACTGCAGGTCCACGTCCAGGCCGTGGGGCTTGAACAGGTCGAGCTTGTCGGCGACATAGAAGGGGCCATAGCCGGCCCAGACCACGGTGCCGATCTTCAGCTTCTCGGCGGCCTGGCTGGCCAGCGGTGAAAACAACGTCGCGACGGCCAGGCCGGCGGCGAGGAGGGTCTTGTTCAGCGAGCGCAGTGTGGACATGGCGTGATTTCCCTACACATTGGAATGACAGGCACGGGATGACATCGCGTCTCCCGGGCTTTTATCCCTCCGTGTAGTCCCGTCCCTGGGACCGGAGAACTCTCGGACCAGCGCCCACTCCCTGTGAGCCGGAACCCTAGTTCTCCTTGAAGTTGCTCCTGATTGTGCCAAGCGTCATGAGTGCCGGAGGCGACTCATCCCGTGCAAGGGTGATAGAGCAGGTTGCGTGCCAGATGCGGTGGCTGGCAGCGAACTCGTGGAGTTTCAATGAGTTGCAGCCAGCGCCGGAGCCAACACGGGTGGCGCGCCCGGCACGGCGCTGCTCATTAATGGGGAGGCTTGCTCCGCGATAGTGCGGATGGCGCAGCTGATGACACCGTTACGGCCCGACCGCCGCCACGGGCCAGGCAGCGCATGGGGCGGTCAGCCCGTTACGGCTTGGCAGAGGTCAGATTGGCACCGGCGCATCCTCGCGCAGCAGGCCGTCGCGCTTGAGGGTCTGCCAGAACTCGCGGGGCACCTGGGTGTTGAAGTATTCCATGTACTGCCGGGGACGCTCGGGATTGGCCGTGCCCGGGATGACCGAGGCGACCACCGGGTTGGCCAGGCAGAAGTGCAGGGCGGCGGCCCGCAGATCGACGCCGCAGCGCTCGGCAGCGGCCTTGAGCTGCTCCCTGCGCTGGGCGACCTGTGGTGGGATCTGGTCATACTCATAGTGATCGCCACCGGCCAGGACGCCGGAGTTGAACGGCCCTCCAACGACGACGCCAACGTCGCGTGCCTGGCAGGTCGGGAACAGGGTGTCCAGCGCCTCGTCGTGCTCCAGCAGCGAGTAGCGGCCGGCCAGCAGGAACACGTTCGGGTCGCTCTGCTCCAGAGCCAGGCGGCATGGCTCGACCAGGTTGACCCCCAGGCCCCAGCCGCGAATCACGCCTTCATCGCGCAGCTGGGTCAGCGCCTTCGCCGCGCCGTTCATGGCCTGCTGGAAGTACTCGCGCCATTGCGGGCCCCATTGGTCTTCGGAAACGTCGTGGATGAACACCACATCGAGGCGATCGACGCCCATGCGCTCCAGGCTGTCCTCGATGGAGCGGCGTGCGCCGTCGGCCGAATAATCCGGCACACGCTTGTTGGGCAGCTCGTCGACGAAAGGCTTGGCGTTTTCCGGCTGGCCTGCCGGCTGCAGCAGGCGCCCGACCTTGGTGCTCAGGACGTACTCGTCACGCGGCTTGCCACTCAGCATGCGCCCGAAGCGCTGCTCGGCCAGGCCCGCGCCGTAGTGCGGCGACACGTCGTAATAGCGAAAGCCGGCGTCCCAGGCGGCATTGAGGGTGGCGTCGGCGGTTTCTTCGCTGAGCGGATGGAACATGTTGCCCAGCGGTGCGCCGCCGAGACCGATGCGTGGCAGGGTGATACGCATGGAGTCCTCCTTCGGATGCAGATGGTGCCGACCGGAGTCGGCGTGGCTCTGCATCGGAGGTCGGTCCGGCGCTGGATGTTCCGACAATGCGACGGGATGGCCGCAGTGCAACCCCGTCGCTCCTCGTCTGCCTCAGCTGCGACGCTTCAGATAGGTGCGCCAGCCGCCAAGTTCGGTGATGTCCTTGGCGCCGTCCAGGCCGTAGGGCTCGCAGATGAAGCCTGTTTCCCAGCGGCCGTCCGCGAGCTGCACCTTGCCCAGGCCGAGCGGTGCCGGAATGCCGGTGAGAAAGGAGCCGAGCTCCTGGCTCGGCAGCTCCCAGACTTCAACCTCGACGGCCGCTCCGCCTTCGGCGACGCGAACCATGCCCGGGCGCAGCGGTGGCCCGCCGGCCAGCGCGTAGAGCTTGTAGTCCGGCGAGCTGCGGGTGGTTTCCAGCAGCCGTCCGCCACGCTGCCTGAGTTGCCAGTTCAGCGGCAGGCCGTCCAGGTGCGCTCCGCAGACCACCAGGCGGGCGCGGTCGTTGCGGGCCGGATTCCGGGGCGGCGGGGTAATGAGCGCGTTGCCGCCGATCAACTTCAGCCCTGTCTGATGCTGCAGCGCATCGGCCAGGCTCAGCAGGTACTGGTCGGTGAACACCCGGCCGAACAGTGTCACGCCCCAGGGCAGGCCGTTAGCCATGACGCCGGCCGGCACCGCGACGGCGGCGTAGTCGAGCATGTTCATGAAGTTGGTGTAGTAGCCCAGGTCCGAATTGCGCTTGACCGGCTCGGCGTGAAGTTCGGCGAGCGTCACTGGGCGCGGGTAGGCGGGCGTCAGCACACAATCGACCTCGGCCATGGTGCGGTCGCAGACGGCCTTGAGTTGCTGCAGGCGGTATTGCGCCTGGAACAGCTGCACGGCGGTTGTACCGGGGGCTTTCTCCAGAACGGCCTTTATTACCGGCAGCACGGCGTCGGGTTGCTGCTCGATCAGCGCGCCCGCCACGCTGTAGCGTTCGGCGACCCAGGGGCCTTCGTAGAGCAGGCGTGCAGCTTCCAGAAAGGGCTCGAAGTCAATCTCCACCGGCTCGCCGCCGAGGGCTTTCAGATGCTCGATTGTGGCGGCGAACAACGCCGGGCTTTCGGCGCAGCCGAGAAATTCCAGCTGCTGGGGTATGCCGAAGCGGAAGGTCTTGATCTGGCCGAAGGCCGAGCCGTCATTCCACAGCGGGTTGCTGCGGCTGTACTCGTCGCGCGGATCGAGCCTGGCGGTGAGCGCCAGCAGCTGACTGGCTTCGGCCGCCGTCGCGGTGAAGAAGGTCACGCAGTCCAGCGTACGGCAGGCCGGGACAACGCCGGCGGTGGAGATCAGCCCTTTGCTGGCCTTCAGACCCACCAGGTTGTTCAGTGCCGCCGGCACGCGGCCGGAACCGGCGGTATCGGTGCCCAGCGCGAAGCTTGCCAGCCCCAGCGCCACGGCCAGCGAGGAGCCAGCGCTGGAGCCGCCGGAGGGGTAGTCCGGGTGCACCGAGTTGCGGCATTCGCCATAGGGCGAGCGGGTGCCATTGAGGCCGGTGGCGAACTGGTCGAGGTTGGTCTTGCCCAGCGGCACCGCGCCGAGGGCGAGCAGCTGCTCGACGATCGTCGCGCTGGTTTCGGGCGTGTAGGCGAACGCCGGGCAGGCGGCGGTGGTGGGCACGCCTGCGAGATCGATGTTGTCCTTGATGGCGAAGGGCACGCCGTAGAGCGGCAGGTCCTTCGGCGTCTTGCCGTCGAGCGCGGCCAGGTACGGCTCGAGCTCGGCGGCGCTCAGCAGGTGGATGAAGGCGTTGAACTCGCCGTTGAGCGCGGCGGCCTTGTCACGCAGGCCGAAGATCAGCTGGCGCGGGGTGGTTTCCCCCGCCGCATAGGCGGCGCGCAGCGTGGCCAGGCGCAGGTCGAACGTCATGGTCATCTCGTATCCCTCGTCATGGGCCGGGGCGCGTTGGCATCCGGCGTAGGGTGGGAAGCGGCGTAGCCTTTCCCACCGCGATATTCATGGCGGCCCGGGGGCCGGTCGGTGGACAGGTGAAGCGTTGTCCACCCTACGGTCGCTTCGGCCCTCGGGGTGCCGGTTGGCGTAGGGTGGGAAACGGCGCAGCCTTTCCCACCGTGATCTTTGTTGCCGGCCCGGTGGGCCGGTGGGTGGACAGGTGAAGCGCTGTCCACCCTACGGTCGCTTCGGCCCCCGGGGGTGCCGGTTGGCGTAGAGTGGGAAACGGCGAAGCCTTTCCCACCGCGATGTTCGTTGCCGGCCCGGTGGGCCGGTCGGTGGACAGGTGAAGCGCTGTCCACCCTACGGTTGCTTCGGCCCCCGGGGGTACCGGTTGGCGTAGGGTGGGAAACGGCGAAGCCTTTCCCACCGTGGCGTTCGTTGTGGCGGCTCACGCCTCCTCGATCACCACCACCCGCTGGCCGGCGCGCACCGGCGAGCCGGGCTGGGCGCGGACTTCCTTGACCACGCCGGCGACCGGCGCGGTGAGCGGGATCTCCATCTTCATGCTCTCGAGGATCACCAGCACGTCGCCGGCCTCGACCCGCGCGCCCTCGGCCACCGACACCTGCCAGAGGTTGCCGGCGATGTGGCTCTCGATGCCGTGCTGGCCGGCGCCGAGCGGGGTGTCCTCGCCGAGGTCGGCGGCGACTTCCTCGCTCTCGAAGTGCGCCTGGCCCGATTCGATCCAGCGCTGGCGCTCGGCGTCGAAGGCGCCGCGCTGCTGGCGACGGAAGACGTCGATGCTATCGGCCTCGGCGGCAAGAAAGTCCTGGTAGTCGGACAGGCGCAGCTCGGTGTGCTCGATCTTCAGCGGGTAGCGGCCGAGCGGGAAATCGCGGCGGATCCTCACCAGCTCCTCGGCCGAGACCGGGTAGAAGCGGATCTGGTCGAAGAAGCGCAACAGCCACGGCTGGCCGCCGAACGCCTCGACCGCGCGGTAGCGGTTCCACATCTGCAGGGTGCGGCCGACGAACTGGTAGCCGCCCGGGCCTTCCATGCCGTAGATGCACATGTAGGCGCCGCCGATGCCCACCGAGTTCTCCGCGGTCCAGGTGCGCGCCGGGTTGTACTTGGTGGTGACCAGGCGGTGGCGCGGGTCCAGCGGGGTGGCCACCGGCGCACCGAGGTAGACGTCGCCCAGGCCCATCACCAGGTAGCTGGCGTCGAACACGGTCTGAAACACCGCCTGCAGATTCGGCAGGTCGTTGATGCGGCGGATGAACTCCAGGTTGCTCGGGCACCAGGGCGCGTCCTTGCGCACCGTGGTCATGTACTTCTCGATGGCCAACTGGCAGGCCGGGTCGTCCCAGGACAGCGGCAGGTGGACGATGCGCGAGGGCACCTTCAGGTCCTGCGCGGCGCACACGGCATCCCACAGGCCGGCGACGATCTCCAACAGATCCTCCAGCGCCAGGGTCTCGGGCTGATAGTGCACCTGCAGCGAACGGATGCCGGGCGTCAGGTCGATCACCCCGTCGAGCTGCTTGGCTTCGAGGGCCTGCATCAGCGCATGGCCACGGAAGCGCAGCACCAGGTCCAGCTCCGGCGCGCCGATTTCCAGCAACAGGTGGGTGTCGCCGGAGAGGCGGGCGACCAGGCGGCTGTCCGCTTCACCGATATCCAGCACGATGGGCGACTGCAGCGCCACCGGCGTGGCGACCACTGCCGCCGGCGCGAGGCTGGCGCACTCGGCATTGGCGGCCTGGGCCAGCTGGCGTGCGGTCAGTACATCCACCGGCACGAAGCGTACCTTGTCGCCGGCCTTGAGCTGGCCGAGCTGCCACAGATCGGCCTCGATGATGGTCACCGGGCAGACGAAGCCGCCCAGGCTCGGGCCGTCCGGGCCGAGGATTACCGGCATGTCGCCGGTGAAGTCCACGGCGCCGATGGCGTAGGGGTTGTCGTGGATGTTCGACGGATGCAGGCCGGCCTCGCCGCCGCTGTCGCGCACCCACTCGGGTTTTGGGCCGATCAGGCGCACCCCGGTGCGGCTGGAGTTGAAGTGCACTTCCCAATCGGTGGCGAAGAACTTCTCGATATAGCCCTCAGTGAAGTATTCCGGCGCGCCGTGCGGGCCGTAGATCACCCGCAGCTCGCGCACCGCCGGCAGGGCGCGGCACAGCTCGGCGGCGAGCCTGGCGCCGGCTGACGAGTCGCTCAGCGGCGCCAGGTGCAGCACGTCGCCGGCGCGCAGGGCGCGGCCACCGTGGCCGCCGAACTGGCCGAGGGTGAAGGTGCTCTTGCTGCCCAGATACTCCGGCACCTGCACCCCGCCGCGCACGGCCAGGTAGGAGCGGGCACCGGCGCCGGCGATGGTGCCGATGGCCAGGGTGCTGCCGGCCGGGACGAAAATGGCGGTGCACATCGGCTGCGTGACGTCATCGAGCTTCACGGGGATCGCGGCGCCGGTCACCGCCACCACCGCGTCGGTGTTGAAGCGCAGGATCGGTCCGCTCATGGTGATTTCCAGCCCGGCAGCGTCCTCGGGGTTGCCGAGCAGGGCGTTGCCCAGGCGCAGCGCGCGGCTGTCCATCGGGCCGGACGGCGGCACACCCACCGCCCAGTAGCCGAGGCGACCGGGGAAGTCCTGCACGGTGGTCTGGGTGCCGGCGCTGATCACCTCGAAGGTGTTGGCCGAATAGCGCAGACCTTCCAGACAGCGGGTCCAGGGCGTGCCGAGGGCGAAGGGGGCAAAGCCGAGGATCTGGCGCAGGTACTCGCGGTTGGTCTCCACGCCGTAGAGCAGGGTGTCGCCGAGGGCGGCGTCCAGCGCGACGCGGGCCGCTTCGCGGCTCGGCGCCCAGCTGATGACCTTGGCGATCATCGGGTCGAAGTACGGCGGGATCTCGCAGCCGGCTTCGACCCAGGTGTCGATGCGCAGGCTCTTGCCGTCGGCGGCCGGGAAGGCCACGGCGGTCAACAGGCCCGGGCTTGGCTGGAAGTCGCGGCCCGGGTCCTCGGCGTAGACGCGCGCCTGGATCGCGTGGCCGCTCGGCTTGAGATCCTTCACCAGCTCGGCCAACGGCGGCAGGTCGCCGGCGGCCAGCTCGATCATCCAGCGCACCAGATCCACGCCCCAGACCTGCTCGGTGACGCCGTGCTCGACCTGCAGGCGGGTGTTCACCTCGAGGAAGTAGAAACGCTGGGCTTCGGCGTCGTAGACGAACTCGACGGTGCCGGCGCTGCGATAGCTGACCGCCTTGGCCAGGGTGATCGCCGCCTGGCACAGCGCCTCGGCCATGCCGGCCGGCAGGTTCGGCGCCGGGGTTTCCTCCAGCACCTTCTGGTTGCGCCGCTGCACCGAGCAGTCGCGCACGCCGAGGGCGATGACTTCGCCGGCGCCGTCACCGAACACCTGCACCTCCAGGTGGCGGGCGCGCTCGATGTATTTCTCGATGAACACGCCCGAATCGCTGAAGTTGTTCTGCCCCAGACGCTTGACCGCGTCGAAGGCATCAGTGAGCTCCGCCGCCGAGCGGCACACGCGCATGCCGATACCACCACCACCGGCGGTGCTTTTCAGCATCACCGGGTAGCCGACCTGCTCGGCTGCGCCGAGGGCATCGGCGAGGCTGTCGAGCAGCTCGGTGCCCTCCAGCATCGGTACGCCGCGTTGTTTGGCCAAGGCGCGGGCGGTGTGCTTGAGGCCAAACACCCGCAGCTGTTCCGGCGTCGGGCCGACGAAGGCGATCCCGGCGGCCTCGCAGGCTTCGGCAAACGCCGCGTTCTCGGAAAGAAACCCGTAGCCGGGGTGGATGGCTTTCGCGCCGGTTTCACGGGCGATGCGGAGAATCTTCTCCACGTCCAGATAGGTCTGTGTGGCCGGGCCTTCGCCCAGGCTGTGGGCCTCGTCGGCCTGCTGCAGATGCAGGCTGGCGGCGTCGGCCTCGGAGTAGACGGCCACGCCGTTCACATTCAGGTTGCGCAGCGTACGTAGGATGCGGCAGGCAATGGCGCCGCGGTTGGCGATCAGCAGTTTGTCGAACATGGTCAGTAACCCTCGAAGGGCTGGCGGGCCGTCCCGCCTTTATTCATCAGTGCCACGGCCGTCCGTGGTTGGGGAGGGTTTCTTCGTTGCCGGTCGCTCGGGTCGCTGCCCGGCGCGCGCCTGCAGCAGCGGCAGCAGGTAGCGACGCAAGAGCGGCATCAGTTCCACACCAGCACCTCGGCGGGCGTCGGGTTCCAGCCGTTGCACGGGTTGTTCAGCTGCGGGCAATTGGAGATCAGCACGATCACGTCCTGCTCGGCCTTCAGCTCCACATACTTGCCTGGCGCGGAGATGCCGTCGGCGAAGGTCAGGCCGCCTTCGGGGGTCACCGGCACGTTCATGAAGAAGTTGATGTTGGCGCCAATGTCGCGCTTGCTCAGGCGACCGTCGTTGAGGCTCGCGCGCAGGAAGTTGTCGCGGCAGCTGTGCATGTAACGCTTGTCCAGCGCGTAGCGCACCACGTTGCTCTCCTGGGCGCAGGCCCCGCCGAGGGTGTCATGGCGGCCGCAGGTGTCGGCGGTGATGGTCAGAAGCGGATTGCCGAGGTTCGAATAGAGCACCGTGCCGGTGGTGAGGTAGACGCGGTTCTGCCGGCGCAGGGTGCGCTGTGGATCGTAGCGCTCGCGCGGGTTTTTCGCGCTGAAGAACAGCGTGTCCACCGCCTGGTTGCCTTCGAGATCGAGCAGGCGCAGGGTCTGTCCGGCCTTGACTTCGAACAGGTACGGTTCGCCGGCCGGGATCACATGGCGGAACGCGGCGGTTTCGGGGTGCAGGCTGCTTTCGGTAAGGCTCATCGCGGCCACCTCCTCAGATGTACAGACGTTCGGTGTTGTGAAAGGCACGGCCGTTTTCCGGGCGCGAGGTGCGGCAGAGCACGCTGATGCCATCGCTCTCGACCTTGTGCCAGCTCAGCTGCACCGGTTTGGGTGCGTACAGCGGATTGGGGTCCAGCGGATGCTGCAGGGCGGTGAGGATCACCAGGGTGTCCATCGGTGCGTACAGTTCCAGGTAGTCGCCGGCCTGGGAGTTGCCGCTATGGAAGGCGAAGGCACCGTCGGCGGTGACGTCCACCCGAGTGAACAGATTGAGCACCATGAGCAGGTCCTGCAGGTTCAGGTTCCACTTGCCCATTTCCACCAGCAGGTTGTCGGTGCCATTGCGGAAGAAGCCATTGCGCAGCTTCTGATAGCGGCCCTGGCCGTACTTCTCCATGACTTCATCGGCGTTCAGCACGCCGCCGAAGCTGTCGTGCCAGCCGCAGGTGTCGGCCGTGATGGCGGCGAGTACGCGCCCCATGTCCGAGTACAGGCAGTGCCCGGCGGTGAGCTTGGCGGTGTGCTGGCCTTTGAGGGTATCCGGCAGGTTCAGCCGCTCGCTCTTTTCCTGGGCGTTGAGCAGCATCAGGCTGACGTTGGCGCCGCCTTCGAGATCGGTCAGACGCAGCAGTTGGCCCCGCTTGAGGACGAAGGAGGTGTGGCCGCCGCCAGGAACGGTTTCCTCGTACAGCGTGGGGCGGATCGCGAGTGAAGCACTCATGTCAGGCTCCTTGATAGGCAGTGCGAAAAGAGTCGGCGAGGGCGGTCGGCAGGCCTGCGGACGCGCCGGGAGCATGGCGGCCCTCGTGCAGCGGAATGTCGTAGGTCACCCGTGCGCCATAGGCACCCGGGGCGTGGGGATCGATGCGCGGTTTGTCGAAGACCAGGATGCGGCTGCCGAGGGTGAAGCCTTCCGAGAGGTCATGGGTGACCATGAACACCGTCAGCCGGGTTTCCCGCCACAGCTCCAGCAGCAGCTCATGCATGTCCTTGCGAATGCCGGGGTCGAGGGCGCCGAAGGGCTCGTCCAGCAACAGTACGCGGGGCTTCATCACCAGTGCCTGAGCGATGGCAAGGCGCTGCTGCATGCCGCCGGAGAGCTGTGCCGGGTACTTGTCCAGCGCATGGCCGAGGCCGACCTTGTGCAGCATCTGCGCGGCCTGCTCACGGGCATCGCGCTTGCGGCGTCCGAGCAGACGACCCAGCAGTGGGGCGCGCGGCAGTTCCAGGCCGAGGGCGACGTTGTCCAGCACCGTCAGGTGCGGAAATACCGAGTAGCGCTGAAAAACCACGCCGCGACTGGCGTCCGGTTCGTCTGCCAATGGCTGGCCATCCAGCAGGATCTCGCCACGGCTGGGCGCTTCCTGGCCGAGCAGCAGCCGCAGGAAGGTCGACTTGCCGCAACCGGAGGCACCGACCAGGGTGCAGAACTCACCTTCGGCAATCTTCAGGTTCAGGCGCTCCAGCACCACCTGGTCGCCATACTGCTGCCAGACATTCCTGACCTGGATGAACGGTCTGGCATCGCCTGCGCTGCGGCTTATAGGTGCGTCGTGCTCCAGGTGGGCGACGGATCCGCCCGCAACGGCTGCGCTCTTTCTGTCGCTCATGCCTTGGCTCCTTCATACCAGGGGAACAGCAGCTGGGTCAGGCGCCGCAGCGAGAAATCCATGGCCCACGCCAGCAGGGTGATCCAGGCGACGTAGGGCAGGATCACGTCCATGGCCATGTAGCGGCGTACGAGGAAGATGCGGTAGCCGAGCCCATCCGTGGAGGCGATGGCTTCGGCGGCGATGAGGAACAGCCAGGCCGAGCCGAGCACCAGGCGCAGGCTGATGAGCAGGCGTGGCAGTAGCTGCGGCAACACCAGGCGCAGGATCAGCGTCCAGGTGTTGGCGCCGAGGGTCTGCGCCTTGATCAGCAGTTCGCGGGGTATCTCGCGAGCACGCTGCTCGAGGTCGCGGGCGAGGATCGGGGTGATACCGATGACGATCAGCATCACCTTGGACAGCTCGCCCAGCCCGAACACGATGAACAGGATCGGCAGGATCGCCAGCGGTGGCACCATCGACAGCACGGTAAGCAGGGGCGACAGCGGCGCACCGAACAGCGGCAGGGTGCCGGCGGCGACGCCCAGGCAGAGGCCGGCCACGGCGGCGATGGCCAGTCCGCTACCGAGGCGCTTGAGACTCGAGGCGGTGTCCTGCCAGAACAGGTAGTCGCCCGAGCGCTTGTCCGGGGTGAAGGCGAGGCGTTCGACAGCCGCGCTCATCTGGCCGAAGCTGGGCAGGAGCTTGTCGTTGGGATTGATTTCCAGGCGCTGGGTAGAGCTGGTCAAGTACAGCGCCAGCAACAGGGCGAAGGGCAGTATGGCCAGAGCAAGCCAGCCGCTGCGGCTCGGCGTTCGATTGATCAGGCGCATGGGCAGGTGCCCCACTGCGAGGCAGCCGCGGGGGCGGGTAGAGCGGCGAGTGGCAGAGCCGATACGAGCGGGCACATGGCAAACCCTCCAGTGTTTGGGGATGGCGCAGGAGCTGCGTGCGGATCACGCTGTTCTCCCGGGCTTTTATCCCGCCGTGTAACCTCACTGGAGGTCGCCAACTCTCGGACCAGCCACTCGCGAGCGAGTCGGAACCCTAGTCGGCTATTTCGAATTGTCGCAGCAGCTTCGCCTGCAGGATCGACAAAGCAAGAGCGGTGCCAAGGCGCGATGGACAGGTGTCAGCGGCTTTTGCGCTGAACCAAGGCTGGCGAGGCGCCCCTTCATGGGGCATGAGATGGGGTGCTGCCTGTTTTTCGGGCAGGCCGCGCCGCGTTGTGGTGCACGCGGCGCGGGGCGTACCTCAGAGCCTGAGCTGGCCGATGGCGCGACTGAGGTCGGTGGAGAGGGCGGCGAGTTCGGCGCTGGTGCTGGCGGAGCTGACGGTTTGCTCCACGGTGCGCTCGGTGACGTCGCGAATGCCGGTAACCGAGCGGTTGAGCTCCTCGGCGACCTGGCTCTGCTGCTCGGCAGCCACGGCGATCTGCGTGTTGCTTTCGCGCATCTGCGCCACGGCTTCGGCAATGGCTTCCAGGGCTTGGGCGGCCTCGTGTGCCTCACGCACGCAATCGTCGGCCTTGAGCGAGCTCTCCTGCATGAACTCCACGGCGTCGCGGGTCATCGATTGCAGTCCGGTGATCATCTGGGTGATCTCGTCGGTGGAGTCCTGAACGCGTTTGGCCAGGTTGCGTACCTCGTCGGCCACCACCGCGAAACCGCGACCCTGCTCACCGGCGCGGGCGGCTTCGATCGCAGCGTTGAGCGCCAGCAGGTTGGTCTGCTCGGCGATGCTGTGAATTACGCTGACCACACCGTTGATCTTCTGGCTGTCGGCAGCGAGCTGCTCGATCATCTCGCCGGTCTGCTGCACACCCTGGGACAGGCTGGAAATGGACTTCTCCACCCGCCCGACCACCCGATGGCCATCGCCTGCGAGGCGATCGGCATTCTGCGACAGGTCGCGGGTTTCGCGGGCATGTTCGGCAATCTGATGCACCGTCGCGCTCATCTCGTTGATCGCCGTGGCTGCCTGGTCGGTTTCGCCTTGCTGGCCGCGCATGCCGCTATGCACATCGTTCATGCTCGAGGCCAGCCGGCTGGCGCCCTGATCCAGGCGCGCGGCGGCCTGGGCGACGGTGCTGACGACGCGCTGATAGCCGCCCTGCATCGCATTGAATGCGCCGGCCATCTGGCCGACTTCGTCGCGGCTGTCCAGCGGCACGCGGGCCTGCAGGTCGCCGCTGCGCTCGACGTGCAGCATGACGTCCTTGAGCGTGTTCAGGTGGCTGAGCAGGAAACGGATCAGCAGCTGCGAGGCGGCGAGCAGACCGAGCATCAGCACGGCGACGGCGGCGGCATAGCTGAAGAAATGTTGCCCCAGTACCTGGATCACGCTGGGCGCGCGAGCCATAACCGCGAGCCTCTGACCGTCGGGCCGGGACAGCATTTCCACACCGATCAGCGGATGGGTGGAAAACAGGCGGTCGTGGTCCAGTGCTGTCCAGCCGGAGTCGGCCAGTGACTGACGTCCGATCACGGCGCGCTGCCCCGCGGGATAGAGGGTCAGATCAGCGGCCTGCGGCAATGCCGCGTCATTCGGCCAGGCTGCCAGCACGCTTGCGCGCGCCTGGGCTGCACTGCGGGCATCGGCACTGCGTGCGCTCTGCTCCAACTGCACGGCGTAAAGCACCAGCAACAGGGCGATGACGAAGCTCACCATGTTGAGCGCCCAGAACTTGTACTTGAGCGACAGATCGCGAATCCAAACGGCCATGGCTGCTCTTCTTCTATTTGAGGGTTCCCGGAGCGCGGCTTGGCGCTTTCGGCACGACGGGATAATTAACGGCAGCCGGGCGCGGAGCTTGAGTGCAATCTGTGAATCAATCGATGTCCGGCAGGCCGAAGAACTGGCGCGCCGTCAGGGTTGTATGCGCGGCCAGCTGAGCTTCGCTTTCGCCACGATGGCGGGCCACCTCACGCAGCACTTCCGGCAGGTACGCCGGTTCGTTATGTCCGCTTTTCGGCTTTGGTCGCAGGCTGCGAGGCAGCAGGTAGGGGGCGTCGCTTTCCAGCATCAGCCGGTCCGCACGGATGTCCCGCACCAGAGGATGCAGATGGGTGCCTCGCCGCTCATCGCAGATCCAGCCGGTGATACCGATGTGCAGATCGAGGTCGAGATAGGCATACAGCGCCCGCTTGTCGCCGGTGAAGCAATGCACGACCGCTGCACTGAGCCGATCACGGAATGGTTTCAGGATCGCCACCAGTCGTTCGCTGGCGTCCCGTTCGTGGAGGAACACCGGCATTGCGCTTTCCACTGCGAGTTGCAGCTGCTCTTCCAGGGCGCGTTCCTGTTGCGGTCGGGGCGAGAAGTCGCGGTTGAAGTCCAGCCCGCACTCACCGACGGCACGCACCTCGGGCTCGGCCAGCAGGGCGCGCAGCTGGCTGGCGCTGTCTCCGGTCCACTGGCTGGCGTCATGCGGGTGCACGCCGGCGGTGCTGAACAGGTGCTGGCGGGATTCGTCGAGTTCACGGCACAAGGTCAGGGCGGCTTCGCTTTCCGCGAGGCTGGTGCCAGTCAGCACCATCTGCGTCACACCGGCGGCTCTGGCGCGCTCCACCACCGCGGAGGGGGCGGAGGCGAACGAGCGGTGAGTCAGGTTGACCCCGATATCCACGAGTTGCATGAGAACCTCTAAAAAGTAAATGTTATTTAAATCAAATAGATAGGAAATATAGCTAAACCAGTTTTTCAGGCGAAACTGGCGCATTCGTTCGAGCTGTGCGAATCTTTGCCACCTTTTGCGGGCAGGGAGCACCGCATCAGCGTTCTTCGTGTCCCAAACCGGTACATCTTCGATGTCACGATTGCTGCCACTTCTGCTCTGTCTGTTGCTGGGTTCGCTGCCGCTCACGGCAAGCGCCCGCATGGCCGGACCGGAGGCCTGGCAATCGAGCGACAAGGTACGTGATCTCGCCGAAATCCGCCGCAGCGGCGTGTTGCGGGTGCTGGTCAACCAGAGCCGCAACAGCTCCGGTGAGATCAAGGGCGAGGCGATCGGCGTGGAGTACGCCCGCTTGCGCGCCTTCGAACAGTACCTGAACCGCAACGCCGCATCCGGAAAGGCCATCACCCTCAAGATCGTTCCCAAGGCTAAGGATCAGTTGCTCGGAGCGCTGCAGCGCGGCGAAGGGGATCTGGTTGCACCCGGGGAGCTGCTTCCACTGACCGGCATGAAGGGCATCAGCCGCAGCCGACCGGTGGTCAGCGACGTTGCCCTGGTGCTGGTCAGCCGCCAGGGTGGGCCGCGCTACCAGCGCCTCGAACAGCTCTCCGGGCGCAGCCTGGCGCTGCCGCCGGGCAGCGCGGCCGGGCCTGCACTGGCGCAGCTGAACAAGCAGCTGATGGAGCGCAAGCTGGCCCCCATTGTCGCCGAGTGGGTCGACCCGACGCTGGCGGTGGAGGATGTGCTGGAGATGGTGCAGGCCGGGGTCTACCCGGCGACAGTCGTCGAGCAGACCATCGCCCAGCGCTGGGCCAAGGTCATGCCGAAGCTGCGCATCGAGCAGCACCTGAGTCTTGGCGAGAAGACCAGCATGCACTGGTTCGTGCGCAAGGAGGCCAGCATGCTCCGGGCCAGTGCCGATCGGTTTCTGAAGGACTATGACCTTCCCGACAATCAGGATGCAGCCTTCGAACGGGTCTACCGGCGACTGTACAAGGTGCAGTATCCGCTGGATCGGGTTGGCCGCCAGCGCCTGGAAAAGGTCCGCCCGACCCTCCAGCGCTACGCCGAGCAGATCGAGCTGGACTGGCTGAATCTGGCCGCGCTGGCGTTCAAGGAGTCGACGCTCAACCCCGCCGCACGAGGCGCAGGCGGTGCCACCGGCCTGATGCAGGTGACGCCGGCGACCGCGCGCGCAATGGGCGTGAGCAACGTCCAGCAGCTGGACAACAATGTGCAGGCCAGCGCCAGGTACCTGGCCAATATCCGTCGCAATCATTTCGCCAGCCCGCGGTTGAACGAGCGCGAGCGCATGGCGTTCATCCTCGCTGCCTACAACCTAGGGCCGCAGCGCGTGCAGAGCATGCGCGCCGAAGCCAGGCGGCGCGGCCTCAACCCGGACCAGTGGTTCTTCCAGGTCGAGCGCATCGCCATGGAAACGGTCGGCATGGGAGTCGTGGCCTACGTCAACAGCGTCAACAAGTACTACCTGGCCTACCAGCGCGAACGCTATCTGCTGGAGGCGGACCGCAAGACCGCCGCCAACTGACCCGCTCAGCGAGTCCGATCCTCCTGTACAACGGCGAGCAGACGCAGGCGCTCACTGTCGCTGAAGCGCTGTGCTTCAAGCCGTTCGACGGCGGCACGGCGTTCGACCTCATCCAGCCCGCGGGCGGTTTCGATACGGGTACGCTCCTGCTGGTAGCTGGCGACGCGCTGCTGCCACTGCCGCCGTTGCAGATCCAGTGCCTCCAACCGATCCGCTGCCTCGCTGCCGACCAGCTGTTGGCGCAGCTGCCGCAGCTGCTGTGGACCCGCTCCGTTCGCCAGCAGGGCGGTGGTCTGCTCACGCAGTTCGGTCTGCAGCTGGGGTATCAGCAGGTCCTGCAGTTCAGCGGGCAGCCCGGCTCGCAGCTGGTCGATGGCGCGACCCTTGGCATCGCTTTCCAGCGCGGGATCGAAGCGGATGGCCAACCGCTCCAGGCTGAAATGGTCATAGGCTTCTTCCAGGCCGAAAAACGCCTGGTGAATCGCCGGATCGAACGCGTGCGCGCGCAGCGCTCGTACGGCGCTCAATCGGTCCCGCATCGAGGCGAAGTCCGAAACCCGAGGATATTGCGCTTCGAAATCAACGAGTTGTCGCTTGTAGTTGAGATATTGGTTGAGCACGGCAAGTGCCTGCGCCTGGGCAGGCTCCGGCAATTGCGCAGCGATATGGCGCCGCAGGCGCTCGATGCTCTGTTTGAGCGGCTCCTCGCCAATGGCGCTGAGGAAGTAGTCGAACAGCTGACGCAGCTCTGGACCGATGATCAGGTTGCCGGCGGCGTCCAGCTGGAACTGGCCGTCGACCTCGGTGCCCTTGAAGGAGGCGGGCAGCTTCGCCATGACCTGCGGTGCCGCGCCGGTCGCTGTGCGCTGGGCAGGACGAGCGGCAGTGAGGTTGGCGGCGGGAGACGATGCGGGTGCTTCTGCCACCGGCGTCACGGTGGATTCGGGCCGGGCGATAAAGAAGCCCAGGCCCAGCGCGATGGCCAGCGGCAACAGAAGGATGGATCTGCTCATGGACTCGCCTTTCGGTAGCGGCCGGGATCGATGATCCCGGCCTGGTTCAAGGAAACGGCTGCGTCAGAGCCCTGCGTTCTTCAATCGGTTCGCGTGCTGGCGGTAGACGCTGACCGGATCGGTCTCGAACAGGCTGGTCAGCCCCATGAACTGGTTGACCTCGTCCAGATGGTTCATGCGGTAGTTGTCGCGGATCACCATCCCCAGGTGCGAGCTGCAGCGTCCGACCAGCCCGTCATTGGGTCCGCTGAAGGCCAGCGAGCCTGCGCCCATCATGGCGTCGCTCACGTCCAGCGGATTGGTCAGCGGACTGGTGCCGCTCCAGGAGTAGTAGTGCACGCCATTGACCTTGTAAGCGCCTTCGCCGCATGCGGTGGTGGGTATGCCCTGGGGGAACTTGGCATTGAAGCGGGCCGCGCCCTCGCTGTTGAGCGATTCCAGCGAACCCAGGGAGTTCTGCGGAGCGGTGCTGGAACTGCCGGAGACGAAGTTGATGAACGCGCCCATGGCGTTCACCAAGCCGGCGATTATGGCCTCACCGGATGAACCCTCTGGAACCTTGCGGATCAGATCCGCCACGTCCGAGCCCTTGTGGGGCGCGCCGACACTGGTGACCGAGGCGATCAGGTCCGGCCGTACGCCTGCCACGTACCGGATGGTCGGTCCGCCGTGGCTGTGGCCGATCAGGTTGACCTTCGGCTTGCCGCTGATAGCAACGATTTCCTCGACCTGGGCCAGCAGTTCCTCGCCACGCAGTTCCGATGTGTTGAGCTGGCTGACTTCGGTGACGTAGACCTGCGCGCCGTCTCGGCGCAGCGCACTGGGGATGCCATACCAATAGTCGATGCCCAGCAGACTGTCGAAACCCAGCATGCCGTGGGCGAGCACGATCGGGTACTTCGTGGCGGTGTAGCCGCTGCCGGTGGCAGCGAATGCCTGACCGGAAAGCGCCAGGGCGCTTCCGAGACAGAGGGCGAGCAAGGTTTTGTTCTTGTTCATGGACGCACTCTTCGAATGTGAATCGGGCTATGGGGCAGTCCCTTGCCGTTCACCGCGCATGGCGCGTACTGCGCCCTTGCCAGCGCAGCATTCGTGCCAGAGCCGACCCACTCGGCAGCGTCCGCTCTAACTGGCGGATCGCAGCGATGCGGCTAGCGTTGCGCTACCAGGCGGGTTGGGCGTGCCTGTTACGAAGCGAAACGCCGGAGTGGGTGATTAGGTGATGATCTGGCTTTTTCGCAGAACATGAGCGTTTAAAGCCTGCATGATCGACGATTATCGTGACTAAATGTTCTGTATCTGACTGCCTGGTCATGGATAATCGATGGCGACGACGTACCAGAGCTTTGTTCCGGTCGGCGTCTGCACCTGCACCTCGGCGTCCAGCGCCTTGCCAACCAGTGCGCGGGCGAGGGGTGAATCGATGCTGATCATGCCCTGGCGCAGGTCCAGCTCATCGGGACCGACGATGCGGTAGCGCGCCTGCTCACCGTCTTCATCCTCGAGCGTCACCCAGGCACCGAAGTACACCTTGTTGGGGTCGCTGGGTCGTTCGCTGACGACTTTCAGCTTCTCCAGACGCTTGGTTAGAAAGCGGACACGGCTGTCGATCTCGCGCAGCATCTTCTTGCCGTAGGTGTACTCGGCGTTTTCCGAACGGTCGCCCTGGGCGGCGGCTTCGCTGACCGACTGGGTAACCTGTGGTCGCCTGACATGCCACAGTTCGTGCAATTCGGCGCGCAGCCGGGCCTCGCCTTCTGGTGTGATCAGCGGCGTGCCGGCCGGGCGGGGTGGGCGATAACGGCTCATTGAATTCCGACCTCGCTGCAAAAGCGCCGATTGTAGCGCTTCAGTTCTCGCGCAGTACGCTCAGCGGGCTCGCGTTGAGGGCGCGACGCGTGCCGATCAGCCCGGCGCTGCCGACCAGCAGCGCGCCGATCAGCGGCATTAACAACAGCCAGGGATGCGGCTGCCAGCGCAGGTCGAACGCATAGTGATAGAGCAAGGCGCTCACCAGTTCGCAGCCAAGCGCGGCGAGCAGGCCGCTGGCAGCGCCGAGCAATCCGAACTCGGCCCGGCGCGCCCTCAGCAGCAGACGCCGTTCGGCCCCTAGCGCGCGCAGTAGCGCACCCTGGCGGATGCGTTCGTCCAGTGTCGCTTGCAGACCGGCGAAGAGCACGGCCAGCCCCGCCGCCAGCACGAACAGCAGTACGTACTCCACCGCCAGCGAGACCTGCGCGAGGATGCTGCGCAGCTGGGCCAGCAGCGCCTCCACCTGGAGCAGGGTCACCGACGGGAACGCCCGCGCCAGCTCCACCAGTTCGCGCTCGTTGCCTGGTGGCAGGTGAAAGCTGGTCATGTAGGTGGCCGGCATGCCCTGCAGGGTGTCGGGCTCGAAGATCATGTAGAAGTTGGGCTGGAAGCTGTCCCAGTTGACCTCGCGCAGGCTGGTGACGCGAGCCTCACGCGTCAGCCCGCCTATGGTGAAACTCAGCTGGTCGCCCAGCTTCAGCTGCAGGCTTTCGGCCAGTTCGGCCTCGACGGACACGCCTGGCAGCTCCGCCTCGGCCCGCTCATGCCACCACTGGCCAGCCACCAGATGATTGTCCTTGGGCAGGTCGGCCGACCAGGTCAGGCTGAGATCGCGACGAATCGCGCGTTCGCCCTGGGACTCCTTGCTGACCAGCTGGCGGACCGGCTCGCCATTGATCGCCACGAGTCGGCCCGGCACCACCGGATACAGTGGCGCGGCATGGCTGGAGAGTGCGTCGATTCGCTCGGCGAAGGCATCCTTTTCTGCAGGCAAGACGTTGAGTACGAAATGGTTGGGTGCGTCGTCCGGCAACTGGTCCTGCCAGGTGTCGAGCAGCTCGCCGCGCAACAGGGCGATCAGTGCCATGGCCAACAGGATCAGGCCGAAGGCAAGCGCCTGTCCCGCCGCTGCAAGCGGATGCCGCAGCAGCTGACCCAGCCCCAGCCGCCAGCTCAGCGAAGCGCCGGCAAGCAGGCGACGCATACCCTTCAGGCCGAGCAGCAACAGGCCTCCCAGCACCAGCGTGGCAAGCAGGCCGCCGCCCAGCAGAGCCAGGGTGATCTTCAGGTCCAGGCTCAGCCGCCACATGATCAGGCCGAGGGCCAGGATCGCCGTGCCGTACACCAGCCAGGCGCTGGGTGGCACCGGCAGCAGGTCGCGGCGCAGTACCCGCAATGGTGGTACGCGACCCAGTCCAGCCAATGGCGGAAGGGCAAAGCCCGCCAGTGCCACCAGACCCGTGGCCACACCGGCTGCGGCGGGCCAGACCCCTCCGGGGGGAATCTCCTGCGCCAGCAGATCGCGCAGGAGGTAGAACAGCCCGTGCTGTGCGGTCCAGCCGAGCAGGGCGCCGACAAGGCTGGCCAGCAGGCCAAGCATGCCCAGTTGCAAGGTATAGAGCAGCAGCGCGTCATGGCGGGAAAGGCCCAGACAGCGGAGCAGCGCACTGGCATCGAAGCGGCGTGTGGCGAAGCGGGCAGCCGACAGCGCGACGGCAACGCCCGCCAACAGAATCGCAGCCAGGCTCGCAAGGTTCAGATAGCGTTCCGCACGACCCAGTGCGCCCCCTATCTGCCGGTTGCTGTCGCCGGCGGTTTCGATGCGTTGATGGGCTTGCAGACCGGGCTGCAGTGCCTGCTGGTAAGCCGCCAGTGCGGCGCTTTCGCCGCGCCAGAGCTCCCGGTAGCGCACTCGGCTGCCAGGCTGGACGACACCGGTCGCGCCAAGATCGTCCAGGTGCATCAGCACGCGTGGCGTCAGGCTGTAGAAATCACCGACCCGATCGGGCTCGTAGGTCAACACGCGGGTCAGGCGCAGCAGCTTGTTGCCGACTTCGATGTCGTCACCGATTGCCAGGTCCAGGGCGGCGAACAGTCTGGCCTCGGCCCAGGCTTCACCCGGGGCCGGACCGGTGCCGGCTTCTTCGGCGCCGTAGGGTTGCGCAGCACTGCGCAAGGCGCCGCGCAGGGGATAGCTGCTGCTGGCCGCTTTGACACTGGCGAGCTGCAAGTCCTGGTCGGTGGCGATGACGCTGGAAAATTCGACCACCTGGGCGTGTTCCAGGCCCTGTGCCTTGCCGGCGTCGATCTGTTGCGCCGAGGCGGGTGCGCTGCCGCCCAGCACAAGGTCGGCGCCAAGGAACTCGCTGGCCCGCAGCAGCATGGCGTCGTTCAGGCGTGCACCGAAATAGCCGATGGCGGTACTGGCGGCGACGGCGATCAATAGGGCGAAAAACAGCACGCGCAACTCGCCGGCGCGAGCGTCGCGCAGCAACTGCCGGCAAGCCAGAGCGAACAGGCGCGCCTTGGGTAGGCCCATCATTCGCTCGTCTCGCTGGCGATCTGGCGCCCGCCCTCGAGGCGAAGCACGCGATGGCAGCGCCTGGCCAGGCGCTCGTCGTGGGTGACCAGCACCAAGGTCGTGCCGCGCTCGCGGTTAAGCTCGAACAACAGTTCGGTGATATGCGCGCCAGTATGAGTGTCGAGGTTGCCGGTGGGTTCGTCGGCAAACAGCACCTCGGGCTCGGCGGCGAAGGCGCGGGCCAGTGCGACGCGTTGCTGCTCGCCACCGGATAGCTGGCGGGGATAATGCTGCAGGCGCTCGCCCAGGCCGACGCGAGAGAGCAGCTCGGTGGCGCGCTCGCGAGCGTCGCGGCGCCCGTCCAGTTCCAGCGGCAGCATGACATTCTCCAGGGCGTTGAGGCTGTCGAGCAGCTGGAACGATTGAAAGACGAAACCGACGTGTTCGGCACGCACCCGCGCCCGCTGGTCTTCGTCGAGCGCCGCCAGCGCATGGCCGGCCAGATGAACTTCGCCCGAACTCGGTAGATCGAGCCCGGCCAGCAGGCCGAGCAGTGTCGACTTGCCCGACCCTGAGGTGCCGACGATGGCCAGGCTGTCGCCCTTAGCCAGCTGCAATGAAAGGTCGGCCAGGATGCTCAGCTCGCCTTCCGCGCTGGGTACCACTTTGTTAAGGTTCCGGGCGTCGAGAATATTGCCGCTCATGAGGGAATCCGATGCGAAGGTGGCTGAAATGCGGGGCCCTGGCGCTGCTGTGCTGGACTCAGGGAGCCCTGGCCGGAACCGTACTGGTGGTCGGCGATAGTATCAGCGCCGCTTTCGGGCTGGAAACCAGCCAGGGCTGGGTGCATCTGCTGCAGGAACGCCTCGTCGAGGGCGATGAATCCTGGCGTGTGGTGAACGCCTCCATCAGTGGCGATACCACGGCTGGCGGGCTTGCCAGGCTCGATCCGCTGCTTGAGGAACATACCCCTGAAGTGGTCATTCTGGAGCTGGGCGGCAATGACGGATTGCGTGGGCAATCACCTGTGCAATTGAAACAGAATCTTGCCGACATGATCGATCGCAGCCGCGAAGCCGGTGCTGAAGTGTTGCTGCTGGGCATGCGGATGCCGCCGAATCTGGGGCAGCGCTATACCCGTGCATTCGCCGATGCGTTCGACTCGCTTGCGCAGGAAAAGAGCGTCGCCTACGTGCCGTTCCTGCTGGAGGGTGTAGGGGGCGTTGCCGGGATGATGCAGGCCGACGGCATCCATCCGACGGCCGAGGCGCAGAGCCAGTTGCTCGAGACGGTCTGGCCGGCACTCGAGCCCTTGCTTTGAGGCGTGGCCGCAGCTACTGTCGCGCCCTCGATTGGAGCCTCAGATGTCGCGCTCAGCCAGGACCCTTTACGCTTATCGACTCATCGTGCCGGACGAACAGTACGACATGTTCGCCTGCCGCGAGAATCGACTGCACCTGGCGCTGCGGCAACTGGAACTGAGCGGAAATGCCGACCGCACGTTGTGCGGCGGCTTGCTGCCGGCTCAGCCCCGTTGGCGGGAACTCGAGCGGGCCACGCTGAAGGACCGTCAGTTGTGTCCCAGCTGCCGTCAGCTGCTCGAGGCGCGCCGCAAGGGCCTTCCGTCTGCCACTGCGGCCTGGTAGCTCACGTTTCGGTCGGTTCAAGTACAATCGCATCTATCCTTCTACTCTGGATTCTCAAGGACTCTTCAATGGTCTCGCGCGCGTTTGCGGTCGCCTCCTGTTTGTCATTCGCTGCTTTGCTTTCGGCGGGCCCCAGCGCGGCGCTCGAACTGCCGCTGCCGCCGGAAGGCGAAGACATCGTCGGCCAGATTCAGGTCATCAAGGCGAAGTACGAAGATACCTTCGCTGCCATCGGTGAAGCCCACGATCTTGGCTATCTGGAGTTGGTCGCGGCCAACCCGGGTGTCGACCCGTGGCTGCCGGGCGAGGGCACCGACATCATTCTGCCGACCCGTTTCATCCTCCCGCCGGGCCCGCGCGAGGGCATCGTGATCAACATTGCCGAGTACCGGATGTACTACTACCCGGAAGGCAAGAACGTGGTGCATACCTTCCCGCTGGGTATCGGCCGAGAGGGCTGGGGTTCTCCGGTTGGAACAGCCCGGATCACGGCCATGACCAGCAACCCGGCCTGGTATCCGCCGAAGTCGATTCGCGAAGAGCACGCCGCCGATGGCGATCCGTTGCCGACGGTGGTTCCGCCAGGCCCGGACAATCCTCTCGGCCCATACAAGATGAGCCTTTCGCTTCCGGGCTACCTGATTCATGGCTCGAACAAGAAGTTCGGTATAGGCATGCGGGTGAGCCACGGTTGCTTCCGTATGCTCAACCACAACGTGCTCGAACTGGCGAAGATGGTGAAAGTCGGAACGCCGGTGCGTATCGTCGACGAGCCCTACAAGTTCGGCGTCAGCGAGGGCAAGGTCTATCTAGAAGCCCATGCGCCGCTGGAAGACGGTGATCAAAAGACGCTGACACTGATGGACAAGCACGCCGTCGTCATCAATACCCTGCTCAAGCGTGACGAGGCCGCGGGCAAGTTGCACCTGGACTGGGAAATGGTGCGCGAGATCATTGCTGGCGAAGACGGCTTGCCGATCCAGATCGCCGAGCAGCGGACCGAAGTCGCCGTCCATGAAGAGCAGTTGTTCTGACTGCTTTTCCGCGGGCATAAAAAAGCCGACCTTGAAGGTCGGCTTTTTTGCTTTTACAAGCTTACTTGCGGCTGGCGCGTTCCAGCATACGCAGAGCACGCTCGTTGGCTTCGTCAGCAGTCTGCTGAGCCTTCTGAGCGGCGGCCAGAGCTTCGTCGGCCTTGCTGTACGCTTCGTCAGCGCGAGCCTGGGCGCGAGCAGCGGCGTCTTCGGTCGCGGTCAGGCGAGCTTCGCTTTCTTTGGTCATGCTGTTGCTGCAACCGGTAGCCAGAACTGCGGCCAGAGCCAGAGCAGAGAATTTCAGAACGTTGTTCATCTTGTTCCCCTTAAGGTGGAAATCCATAAAGCAACTTCCGTTATGGAAAGTTTGCGCGCACATACTACCTATAACTTAGCTTAAGTAAACTGAGTGGGCGCAGGCGCTACAGGTTTTTTTTCAAACTGCCTTTGCTTTGTCTCTCATTCCGGCAAGTTGGATAAAAAACATCCAGCGCTGGTTCCCCAAAGACCCATCATAGTTGCCTGATTGCATCACGCATCGAAAGTTCCGGTGCAGGGCGTGCAAATAATGATCAACGCAAGGCTGGTCGAACGACTTCGAAAGAGGTAGAAAAGACGTCTGTGAATGTATGCGGCTGCCGACGACACGTCCCTGGTGCAGCCACCCGAAAACAAGAAGACAGGACAATCCTGCTGAAGGAGTCACGATGAGCGACACGGTGCGCGTCCATCACGACCAGGCTGGCCATCGCTTCGAGGCGATGATCGAAGGTCACTGCGCCTACCTTGCCTACATGGATCTTGGCAAGCAGACACTGGATATGTATCGCACCTTCGTTCCGGACGCATTGCGTGGGCGAGGCATCGCAGCGGCTCTGGCGCAGCATGCGCTCGATTACGCCGAGCGCGAGGGCTATCAGGTCATCCCTTCATGCTCATATGTGGAACGCTACATCGAACGCAATCGAACGGGCTCTGGCCAGGCCACGCCAGAGCCATAAAAAAACGCCGGGAGACCGGCGTTTTTTCTTCCTAGCCGCGCTGTCGTTTGGGCAGCACGTCCTTGAGCTTGTCATGCATGCTCAGCACGGCTTTCTCGGTGGTGTCCCAGTCGATACAGGCGTCGGTAATGGACACTCCGTACTTGAGATCGCACAGGTTCTTCGGAATGGCCTGATTGCCCCAGCCAAGGTGGCTTTCGACCATGAGGCCGACAATGGAATTGTTGCCTTCGAGGATCTGGTTGGCGACATTGTCCATCACCAGCGGCTGCAGGGCAGGGTCCTTGTTGGAGTTTGCATGGCTGCAGTCGATCATGATGTTCGGGCGAATGCCCGCCTTGTGCAGCTCCTGCTCGCAGAGCGCGACGCTGACCGAGTCGTAGTTGGGCTTGCCGTTACCACCGCGCAGCACCACATGGCCGTAGTTGTTGCCCTTGGTGGTGACGATGGACACGCCGCCAGACTGGTTGATGCCAAGGAAACGGTGCGGGCTGGAAACCGACTGCAGCGCGTTGATGGCCACGGTCAGGCTGCCGTCGGTGCCGTTCTTGAAGCCGACAGCCGAGGACAGCCCGGACGCCATCTCGCGGTGCGTCTGCGATTCGGTGGTGCGCGCGCCGATCGCCGACCAGCTGATCAGATCCTGCAGATACTGCGGAGAGATGGGGTCGAGTGCCTCGGTGGCGGTGGGCAGGCCCATCTCCGCCAGATCGAGCAGCAGCTTGCGGCCGATGTGCAGACCGTCCTGGATCTTGAACGAGTCGTCCATGTAGGGATCGTTGATCAGGCCTTTCCAGCCGACAGTGGTACGGGGCTTCTCGAAATACACGCGCATGACGAGGAACAGGCTGTCGGACACCTTTTCCGCCAGGACCTTGAGGCGCTCGGCGTACTCGTGGGCGGCTTTCAGGTCATGGATGGAGCAGGGGCCGATCACCAGGAACAGGCGGTGATCCTTGCCGTCGAGAATGTCGCGTACGACCTGACGACCATGGGAGACGGTCTGCAATGCCGAGGCGGTCAGCGGGATTTCACGCTTCAGTTGCTCCGGCGTGATCAGGGTCACGTTGGACGCAACGTTGAGGTCGTCGATTGGTAAATCAGCCATTTGTCACTCGTCAGGAATCACGGGAGCCGTCCGCCAGCGATCCCGGTGCGGCGGAACTGGACTTGAGGGCGCAGCGGGGAAACGGAACCTTAGCGCTAAAGGGCTTAATCGACAACGAGATTGATGGCGTATTGAGTCGATCCGCCTGTCGATCTTCGCAACGCCAAGCGGGACGCTGTGATGCGCATCGTCGGGCTGCTATCGTTCTGCTTTTTCAATCGGTTGGCGCGGGTATCCCGCCGGCCACATGACCTGGAGCGCTTATGTCTGCAGCCAATCCACGTATAGGCATCATCGGCACGGGTGCCATCGGAGGCTTCTATGGCTTGATGCTGGCGCGCGCCGGCTTCGATGTGCATTTCCTGTTGCGCAGCGAATACGATGCCGTCCTCGCCCGTGGCCTGCAGGTCAATAGCGCGGTGCATGGGCCATTACTGCTGGAGCAGCCGCAGATTTACCGCGCTGCCGCCCAGATGCCTCCCTGCGACTGGCTACTGGTGGGGGCTAAAAGCACCAGCAACCGGGAGCTGGCGCCGCTCATCGCTCAGGTCGCAGCACCCGATTGCAAGGTGGTGGTACTGCAGAACGGGCTGGGTGTGGAGGATGTGCTCAGGCCATTTCTGCCGGCCAGCGTGCACCTGCTGGGCGGCCTGTGTGCGATCTGTGCACATCGTTCCGCGCCCGGCGTGGTCGAGCATCAGGCCCTTGGCGGGGTCAACCTTGGCTACCATTCCGGGCCCGCCGGGCATGACCCGCAGGCACAACAGGTATTACTGGGCGAGATGGTCGAGATGTTCCGTCGGGCCGGGGTGGATTCTTCACCGATGCCCAGCCTGGCACAGGCGCGCTGGATGAAGCTGGTGTGGAACGTGCCGTTCAACGGCCTCTCGGCTCTGCTCGACGCTGGTACCGAGTCGCTGCTCGCCAGCGACGACACGCGGGCGCAGATCAAGGCCATCATGCAGGAGGTCTGCGCCGCGGCGCAGGCGCTGGGTTGTGCGCTGCCAGAGGATTTCCCGAAGAAGTTGCTGATGGGAACGGCACGCATGCCCGACTACCTGCCCAGCATGTATCACGACAGGTATCACAACCGGCCGATGGAGCTGGAGGCGATCTATGCCGCACCGCTTGCCGCAGCTGCGCAGCAGGGCGTATCGATGCCCCGTACCGAAATGATCTATCGCCTGTTGCGCTTCCTGGAGCAGCGTAACGGCGCCTGACACAAACGCCGGCCCGGTTTTCGCCGCACTGCTAAGCTCAACGGCAGTCGCGGCGAGTCAGACCAAAGGTCGCACAGCAAAAGCCAGGCGGAACATCTATCATCCGTTGGCGCACCGTTCATAAGGTTATAAGTGTTGCGGCAGGCGCAGTGGTGCCTTTGCCTTGAGGGATTTCTATGAAGCTTCAACAACTGCGTTACATCTGGGAAGTGGCGCACCATGACCTCAACGTTTCGGCAACTGCCCAGAGTCTGTTCACCTCGCAACCCGGCATCAGCAAGCAGATTCGCCTGTTGGAGGATGAGCTCGGCGTCGAGGTGTTCGCCCGCAGTGGCAAGCATCTGACGCGGGTGACACCGGCTGGAGAGCGCATCATCACCACGGCTGGCGAGATTCTGCGCAAGTGCGAGAGCATCAAGCAGATCGCCCAGGAGTTCTCCAACGAAAAGAAGGGCACCCTGAGCATCGCGACCACTCACACCCAGGCACGTTATGCGTTGCCTCAGGTGATCAGCAGCTTCATCAAGCAGTACCCGGACGTGTCGCTGCACATGCACCAGGGTACGCCGATGCAGATCGCCGAAATGGCCGCCGACGGGACGGTCGATTTCGCCATCGCAACCGAGGGGCTGGAACTGTTCGGCGACCTGGTAATGATGCCTTGCTATCGGTGGAACCGCTGCGTGATCGTGCCTCGCGGCCATCCGCTGGCGAAACTGGACAAGCTCACCCTCGAGGCGCTGGCCGAGCACCCGATCGTGACCTACGTGTTCGGTTTCACCGGGCGCTCCAAGCTCGACGAAGCCTTCGGCCATCGTGGGCTTTCGCCGAAGGTGGTTTTCACCGCAGCCGACGCTGACGTGATCAAGACCTATGTCCGGCTCGGGTTGGGCGTTGGTATCGTGGCGCGCATGGCGGTGGACCCGAACCTGGATTCGGATCTGGTGGTGCTGGATGCCAGTGAGCTGTTCGAGTCCAGCGTGACCAAGATCGGCTTCCGCCGCGGCACTTTCCTGCGCGGCTTCATGTGCGACTTCATCCAGCAGTTCGCCCCGCATCTGAACCGGGACATGCTGGAAAAGGCCATCCAGTGCCGCAACAAGGCGGAACTGGATGAGCTGTTCGACGGCATGCAGCTGCCGACCTACTGATCATTCGAGACACCGGTTCGGCGCTGGCGCCAACCTGTCTACCGCATGAGTGTGCGGTCAGCTCTTGGCGATCAGATTGCCGGCGTGCAGCCCGCATTCCTTGTGGGTGGCTTCCTCCCACCACCAGCGACCTTCACGCTCGTGCTGGTTCGGTAGCACCGGCCGAGTGCAGGGCTCACAGCCGATACTGATGAACCCGCGCTCGTGCAGGCTGTTGTAGGGAATTTCCAGCATGCGGATGTAGCCCCAGACTTCCTCGCTGGTCATCTGTGCCAGCGGGTTGAACTTGTACAGCGGGTGGTCCGGTGTCGAGAACGCGGTATCCAGTTCCAGTACTGCAACCTGGCTACGGGTGCCAGGGCTTTGGTCACGCCGCTGGCCGGTGGCCCAGGCGCGCACTGTCGACAGTTTGCGGCGCAGCGGCTCGATCTTGCGGATACCGCAGCATTCGCCATGACCGTCGCGGTAGAAACTGAACAGGCCCTTTTCGTTGACCAGCGGCTGCAGCAACGCTGGGTCCGGGGTCATGATCTCGATGGCGATGCCGTAGTGATCACGGACCTGCTCGATGAAACGATAGGTCTCGCTGTGCAGGCGCCCGGTATCGAGGGTGAACACCTTGACGCTCTTGTTCAGCTTCCAGGCCATATCCAGCAGTACCACGTCTTCGGCGCCACTGAAGGAGATCCACAGGTCATCGCCGAACAGATCGAAGGCGAGCTTAAGAACGTCTTGCGGCGATTTCTCGGCGTAGGCTGTAGCCAACGCGGCGACGTCGATGGAGGTGCTCATCAGGCGGCTTCCTTATAAATGTCCACGGCGCTTCGGCGCTCTGAGGCGGCGGATGGTAGCAAAAGGGGTTTATGCCGCTAAATAACGTTTAGATACGCGTATCAGCCTTTTCGGGTATAAGCGCTGCGTTGCTTCGGCTGCGAGCTGCCGTTAGAGTGCCGCCTTCAATTTTCTGCATTGAGGAGTGGCCCGTGGAAATAGCCTGTCTCGACCTGGAAGGTGTGCTGGTTCCGGAAATCTGGATCGCCTTTGCCGAGGCCACCGGAATCGAATCGCTCCGGGCGACCACACGGGACATTCCCGACTATGACGTGCTGATGAAGCAGCGCCTGCGCATCCTCGACGAGCACGGCCTGAAGCTCGCCGATATCCAGAAGGTCATCGCAACGCTGAAGCCGCTGGAAGGCGCGCCGGAGTTCATCGACTGGCTGCGTGAGCGTTTCCAGGTGGTGATCCTGTCCGACACCTTCTACGAGTTCTCCCAGCCGCTGATGCGCCAGTTGGGCTTCCCGACGCTGCTCTGCCATCGCCTGATCACCGACGAGACCGACCGCGTGGTGGACTATCAGCTGCGCCAGAAGGACCCCAAGCGCCAGTCGGTCATCGCGCTGAAGAGCCTGTACTACCGTGTCATCGCTGCGGGTGACTCTTACAACGACACCACCATGCTCAGCGAAGCCCATGCCGGCATCCTGTTCCATGCGCCGGACAATGTCATCGCCGAGTTCCCGCAATTCCCGGCAGTGCATACCTTCGATGCGCTCAAGCAGGAGTTCCTCAAGGCGTCGAACCGCAAGCTGACGCTCTGATCTGTCCGGATCGAGGCGGCCGTTCCGTTGGCCGGTCGCCTCAGCCTGGTAGCTGCTCCAGCGTTTCCAGCAGCACCTTCACCTTGTCGATCGACTCCTGGTATTCCGCCTGCCAGTCCGAGTCGGCGACGATGCCGCCACCGCCCCAGCAGCTGGCTTGTCCGCCACGGACGAGCAGGGTACGGATGGCGATGGAGCTGTCCATTTCCCCCCTGACATCGACATACAGCAGCGACCCGCAGTAAATCGAGCGGCGGGTAGGTTCCAGCTCGTCGATGATCTGCATGGCGCGGATCTTCGGCGCTCCGGTAATGGACCCGCCAGGAAAGCTGCCGGCCAGCAGATCGAATGCGTCCAGCCGGTCGGCGAGCTCGCCGGTGACACAGCTCACCAGGTGATGGACATTGGGGTAGCTTTCCAGCGCGAACAGCTGCGGGACGCGCACGCTGCCGATGCGACAGCTGCGGCCGAGATCGTTGCGCAGCAAATCGACAATCATCAGGTTCTCGGCACGATCCTTCTCGCTGGCCAGTAGTGCCTGCGCCTGTGCGGCATCGCTCTGCTCGTCATGCCCGCGGGGCCGCGTACCCTTGATCGGCCGCGTCTCCACCCGGCCGCCCTGCAGCCGCAGGAAGCGTTCCGGCGAAAGGCTGACGATGGCGCCATCGCCAAGCCCGACGAACCCGGCGAATGGTGTCGGGCAAGCCTTGCGCAGGGCACTATAGGCACTCCATGCATCACCCGAGCAGGCGGCGCGAAAACGCTGGGTGAAGTTCACCTGGTAGCAGTCGCCCGCCTGGATATAGGTCTGGATGCGCTCGATGCCGCGGCGATAATCATCCCGCGAGATATCCGGAGTGAACCGCCCACGCAGCCTGAATGGCTCGGCTGCGGCAGGGGAGGCCGTTTCGAACAGACGGACCAGGCGTTCAAGTTCGGGCCGGGCGGTGGCCGGATGAAACAGCAGCTGGCTGGTCTGACGCTGGTGATCCGTGATCAACGCCCAGCCATACAGCCCCAGGCGCGCCAGCGGTAAACCACTGTCATCGCGTGCGCGCTGTGGAAGTCGTTCCAGCCGCGTGCCGAAGTCATAATTCAGCAGGCCGATCAGGCCGCCCGCGAAGGGCAGGTCGCAACCGTCGGGCAGCGTGGCCGGCCCCAGGTCGCGCAATGCCTGGCGCAAACGCTGGAAAAAATCACGCCCTGATTCTCTCTGGGCAGGCTCGAAGATCGCCGATGGCCAGGCGCTGAGGATGTCGAAGCGGCCGCGCTCGGCTACCGGCCGGCCGGAATCCAGCAGAACGGCGCCGGGCGCATGACGAATGCGTTCGAACCAGTGAGCAGGATCGGCCTTATAGGGCAGGGGGTGCAGCGTGCAGAGGGGCATGATCGGATCGATAAGGGCCGGCCCGCGAGATGCACGGGCCTGCCAATGGGTCAGTCGTGCGGCGGAACGTGGCCGAAGAGCTCCTGGGAGAACTTCACGCGTTCCTCGACGGTTTCCTGGATACCCTTTGCCTTGAGCTCTTCCAGACGGTTCTCCACGGCATGGGCGCGGTGGGTCAGCCCGCAGTCGTTGGCGATCTGGATGTTCAGGCCCGGGCGTGCATTCAACTCCAGGATCAGCGGTCCCTTGTCCTGATCGAGCACCATGTCGACACCGATATAGCCGAGCCCGCAGAGCTCGTAACAGCCGGCGGCCAGCTTCATGAAGCCGTCCCAGTTCGGCAGCTGTACGCCGTCCACAGCATTGGTGGTGTCGGGGTGCTTGGTGATCTTGTTGTTCAGCCAGGTGCCGCGCAGGGTGATACCGGTCGCCAGGTCCACGCCGACGCCGATGGCACCCTGGTGCAGGTTGGCCTTGCCGCCGGACTGGCGGGTGGGCAGGCGCAGCATGGCCATGATCGGATAACCCATCAGCACGATGATGCGGATGTCCGGCACGCCTTCGTAACTGATGCTCTTGAAGATCGGATCAGGCGTGACGCGGTACTCGATCAGCGCACGGTCGCGGTGACCGCCGAGAGAATACAGACCAGTGAGGATGTTGGAGATCTGATGCTCGATCTCCTCATGGGTCATGATCTTTCCGGACACGGTCTTGTAGCGGCCCTCGAAACGATCCGCGATCACCAGAATGCCGTCGCCGCCAGCACCCTGGGCCGGCTTGACGACGAAGTCGGTGTGATCCTTGACGATGTCCTTGAGCTTGTCGATGTCCTTCTCGGTCTCGATGATCCCGTACATCTCCGGCACGTGAATGCCGGCCTCGATCGCGCGCTGCTTGGTGATGATCTTGTCATCGACGATCGGGTACAGGCTGCGCTTGTTGTACTTGAGCACGTAGTCCGCGTTGCGGCGGTTGATGCCCATGATGCCCTTGGCTTCCAGGGCCTTCCACGTCTTGATCAGACCGAACATGGCTCAATCCTTCAGAAAGGCTTTGAAGCGGAACAGCTCGGTCAGGCGGTAGCCGCGGTAGCGACCCATCGCCAGCATGAAGCCCACCATGATCAGCAGCACGGCCGGGAAGGTGAAGATGAAGTAGGTCAGCTCCCGGATGTTCATCAGCATGAAGGCCAGGCTTGCGGCGATCAGCGTGCCGACCGCGACCTTGAAGGCATGGCCGCCGCCACGCTCTTCCCAGGTGATGGACAGGCGTTCGATGGTCATGGTCAGGATCACCATCGGGAACAGCGATACCGACAACCCGCGCTCGAGGCCGAGCTTGTGGCTGAGCAGGCTGATCACTGCAATCAGCACCACAACGAAGGTCAGCACGACCGACAGGCGCGGCAGCATCTGCAGTTTCAGATGTTCCAGGTACGAGCGCAGCGACAGGCCGAGCGCGGTAATCAGGGTGAACAGGATGATGCCGAAACCGATCTGGGTTTCGCGGAATGCCAGGGCGATCAGCACCGGGGTGAAGGTGCCGAGGGTCTGCAGGCCGCCGAGGTTACGCAGGATCAGGATCACCAGCACGCCGATCGGGATCATGATCATGATCTGGTAGGTCTGCTGAGTCTGCAGGGGCAGGCCGTACAGCGAATACTCCAGGAATCCGGCCTCGGTGTTTTCGTCTGTCAGCTTGGCGAGGCGGATGGCGTTCATCTCGCTGTTGTTCAGGGTAAAGGTCACCTGCGGGTTGCGGCCACCTTCCAGGTTGATCAGCGGCTCGTCACCGGTCCACCAGACCAGACGGTCACCCGGCAGGCCCTGTTCGCCAGTGCCGGGGTTGAAGAACAGCCACTTGTCGCCATTGAAGCTGCGCAGCCAGAGTTCGGGCGTTTGCGGCTGATCGGCATTCAGGCGGATGGTATGCACACGCTCCATCGGCACGTGGGCGATGGACAGCAGCAGCTCGATGACACGTGCCTTGTTCGGGATCGAGGTATCGCCCCCGAGCAGCAACTTGACGTTGTCATCGTTGGGATTGTTGACGCGCTTGATCGCTTCGCTGATGAAGGTCTCGACGTCGGCCGAATGCTGGCGAATGGGAGAGAGCAGGGCCTCGGCGGCAATCTTCTCCGGGCCTTCGACCGGGATGCTGTCGCGGAAGATCGGGCCGGTGGGCTTGCTCTGCTCGCCGCTGTAGCGCTTGGTCAGCACCAGGCGGTAATAGAGCGTCTGGTTGCCGCTGGCGCGACGCGCGGACCAGGTGACGCGGCGGTTGCCGTCGACGCGGTTGACGCTGACACCGTAGTTGTTGGAGATGAAGCTCTCGTTGAGGCTGACGAACTCCTGATTCAGCGGCGGCACGTACATCTGCAGCTTCACTGGCTCGCGCGGATTGGCCTGGAACTCGACCTTGGCGTCGATATTCCACAGGTCATCGGTTTCGTCTTCGGTAACCGGAATGCCGAGGATGAAGATCTGGTAGGCAGTAATCGAAATTCCCAGTGCGACGAGCAGGAAGATCAGGACTTTCAGATGCAGAGTGAGAGCGCGCATGGGTATTACTCGTCAGCGTCAGATTCGTTGAGGCAACCGGGCTTGCCGGCAATAAAGGTGCGACTTGGGTCCACCAGGGCACCGAAGCGGGTGAGCGCATCGGAACCGATCAAAAGTGGGTATTGGAAAGCCGTACGGTCGGTGAGGTTCACTTCGATGGTGCGTTTGACCTTGCCCATGCACAGATCGAGCTCGATGACCGGTCGTGCGGTATAGGTCTTTTCCTCTTCCGGATCGAAGTCGCCGGCGCGACGTTTGATCTTGCTGATCCGCGCCAGGGGGCGTTCGATGGGGTGCGCATGGGCGCTGTCGACGGCCAGGTAGAAGCGCACCCAGGATTCGCCCTTGCGCTTGAAGCGAGTGATGTCGCGCGCGCTGAGCGATGCCGTCTGCGCGCCGGTGTCGAGTTTCGCTTCCACTTCCAGATTGAAGTCGGGAATGCCGACGTGTTCGTTCAGACCGTAGATCGCCTTTTCGGCAGCCACGCCGATGGCGGGCAGGATCAGTACGCAGAGCAGCAGAAGGTGGGCTTTAACTCTCATGGAACCTGAAATCTAAGGGAAGGGAAGAATGGCCGGCTGGCCTGCGCCGAAAGGTCCGGCGAGCGGCCTGGACGCGAAAGGCTGGCATTCTAGCATGCTGATTTCTTGGCGCTACAACGGCCACCAGCGCTTTGACACCCCTTGATACAGACCATGCCGAACGTACGACTTTAGTAAAGGTGTCGACAATCGGCGGTCTGTGTCAGTTGACGGTTAGGTCGTGCAGGCGTAATTTCGCCGTACTGTCTTTCGGATTGTCGACAATCATGCTGGATACCGTTGAGCTACCCCCTTCAGTACAGCAGCTTGATAGCGGCACGCTTGCCGAGAACGTGTTCCGCCTGATCCAGGCTGCGATCGTCAAGGGTGAAATTGCGCCGGGCAGCAAGATTTCCGAGCCCGAACTGGCGCGTACCTACGGCATCAGCCGCGGGCCGCTGCGCGAGGCTATCCACCGGCTGGAGGGCCAGAAACTGCTTGTCCGCGTTCCCCATGTGGGCGCGCGCGTGGTTTCGCTGAGCCATGCCGAGCTGATCGAACTCTACGAAATTCGTGAGTCCCTGGAAGGCATGGCCTGTCGTCTGGCCGCCGTACGCATGAGCGAGGCGGAGATCGATGAGCTGCGTCGGGTGCTCAGCACTCACGAACGCGATGAGGCGTTTCAGGCTGGCGTCGGTTACTACCAGCAGGAAGGCGACTTCGACTTCCACTACCGGATCATCCAGGGCAGCGGCAACCGCACGCTGGCCAAGCTGCTGTGCGACGAGCTCTACCAGCTGGTGCGCATGTACCGCATCCAGTTCTCCACCACGCCGAATCGGCCGCATCAGGCCTTCGCCGAACACCACCGAATCCTGGACGCCATCGCCGAGCGCGATGGCGAACTGGCGGAGCTGCTGATGCGCCGCCATATCGCCGCTTCCAAGCGCAATGTCGAGCGCCATTTCAAAGGTGCTCTTGAGCAAACACCACAACCAAGAGGTGAGGCATGACACTCCCAACTCCCGGTCAGCGTTTTCGCGACGCGGTCGCCAGCGAACATCCCCTGCAGGTGGTCGGTGCGATCAACGCCAATCATGCGCTGCTGGCCAAGCGCGCCGGCTTCAAGGCGATCTACCTGTCCGGCGGTGGCGTCGCCGCGGGCTCGCTGGGTCTGCCTGACCTGGGAATCACCGGGCTCGACGATGTGCTGACCGACGTCCGTCGCATCACCGACGTCTGCGACCTGCCGCTGCTGGTGGATGTCGACACCGGCTTCGGCTCCTCGGCGTTCAACGTGGCCCGCACCGTGAAGTCGATGATCAAGTTCGGCGCTGCCGCGATCCACATCGAGGACCAGGTCGGCGCCAAGCGTTGCGGCCATCGTCCAAACAAGGAAATCGTTTCCCAGCAGGAAATGGTCGATCGCATCAAGGCGGCGGTCGACGCGCGCACTGACGACAGCTTCGTGATCATGGCGCGTACCGATGCGCTGGCGGTGGAAGGACTGAACTCCGCGCTGGATCGTGCTGCAGCCTGCATCGAGGCCGGTGCTGACATGATCTTCCCAGAGGCGATCACCGAGCTGGCCATGTACAAGACCTTCGCCGACCGCGTGAAGGCACCGATCCTGGCCAACATCACCGAGTTCGGCGCCACGCCGCTGTACACCACCGAGGAGCTGGCCAGCGTCGACGTTTCCCTGGTGCTCTATCCGCTGTCGGCGTTCCGCGCCATGAACAAGGCGGCCGAGAATGTCTACACCGCGCTGCGCCGTGATGGCACCCAGAAGAATGTGATCGACACCATGCAGACCCGCATGGAGCTCTACGATCGCATCAACTACCACGCGTTCGAGCAGCATCTCGACGCGCTGTTCGCCCAGAAGAAGAGCTGACGAGCAGGTCCCGCCGGGATTTGCCAGCGGGGACCTTTGCGATCCATTTTTCAACGTGATTTGCAGTATCCAGAACAAATCCAAGAAGGAGATAGCAATGGCTGAAGCAAAAGTATTGAGCGGTGCGGGGCTGCGCGGACAGATCGCCGGGCAGACCGCCCTGTGCACCGTCGGCAAGACCGGCGCCGGTCTGACCTACCGTGGCTATGACGTACGCGACCTGGCGGCTGAGTGCGACTTCGAAGAAGTGGCCTATCTGCTGTTCTACGGCGAGCTGCCCACCACTGCGCAACTGGCCGACTACAAAAAGCGCCTGAAGACCATGCGCGACCTGCCGCAGCCGCTGAAGGAAGTGCTCGAGCGCATCCCGGCCAGCGCGCATCCGATGGATGTGATGCGCACCGGTTCGTCGGTGCTCGGCACCCTTGAGCCCGAACTCAGCTTCGATCAGCAGCGCGACGTGGCCGAGCGCCTGATGGCGGCCTTCCCGGCCATCATGTGTTACTGGTACCGCTTCACCCATGACGGTGTGCGCATCGACTGCACCAGCGACGAAGACACCCTGGGTGGTCATTTCCTCGCGCTGCTGCACGGCAAGAAGCCGAGCGACCTGCACGTCAAGGTGATGAACGTCTCGCTGATCCTCTACGCCGAGCACGAGTTCAACGCCTCGACCTTCACCGCCCGTGTCTGCGCTTCGACGCTGTCCGACCTGTATTCCTGCGTGACCGGTGCCATCGGTTCGCTGCGCGGCCCGCTGCATGGCGGCGCCAACGAAGCGGCGATGGACATGATCGAGCAGTGGAAGAGCCCGGAAGAAGCCCGCGAAGCGATCCTCGGCATGCTCGAACGCAAGGACAAGATCATGGGCTTCGGCCACGCGATCTACAGCGTCTCCGACCCGCGCAACGAGGTAATCAAGGTCTGGGCCAAGAAGCTCGCTGACGAAGTGGGCGATACCGTGCTCTACCCGGTCTCGGTGGCCGTCGACGAAACCATGTGGGAGCAGAAGAAGCTCTTCCCCAACGCCGACTTCTACCATGCCTCCGCTTATCACTTCATGGGCATTCCCACCAAGCTGTTCACGCCGATCTTCGTCTGCTCGCGCGTTACCGGCTGGGCGTCCCATGTGTTCGAACAACGCAGCAACAACCGGATCATTCGGCCGAGTGCCGAGTACATCGGTCCGGAACAGCGCAAGGTAGTACCGATCGCCCAGCGCTGATCGGGATGGGGAGCCCGCCGTGCGGGTTCCTCCAGGCCTTGCCCCTCGGAACATTACTGGATTGAGTTCTTCCGGCATGAATACAGAACACCGCAAACCGCTGCCAGGCACCGGGCTTGACTACTTCGACACCCGCGAGGCGATTGAAGCCATTCAGCCGGGCGCCTATGACAAGCTGCCCTATACCTCCCGCGTGCTGGCCGAGCAGCTGGTGCGCCGCTGCGAACCGGCAGCGCTGACCGATTCGCTCAAGCAGATCATTGAGCGCAAGCGCGATCTGGACTTTCCCTGGTATCCGGCGCGCGTGGTCTGCCATGACATCCTCGGCCAGACCGCGCTGGTCGATCTCGCCGGCCTGCGTGACGCGATCGCGGAGCAGGGCGGCGACCCGGCCAAGGTCAACCCGGTGGTGCCGACCCAACTGATCGTCGACCATTCGCTGGCCGTCGAGTACGCCGGCTTCGATCCGGACGCCTTCGAGAAGAACCGTGCCGTCGAGGAGCGCCGCAACGAGGATCGTTTCCACTTCATCGAGTGGACCAAGACGGCGTTCAAAAACGTCGACGTGATCCCCGCCGGCAACGGCATCATGCACCAGATCAACCTGGAGAAGATGTCCCCGGTGATCCAGGCCCGCGGCGGCGTAGCCTTCCCGGACACCTGCGTGGGCACCGATTCACACACGCCGCACGTCGATGCACTGGGCGTCATCGCCATCGGCGTCGGCGGCCTGGAGGCAGAGACCGTGATGCTCGGCCTGCCTTCGATGATGCGCCTGCCCGACATCGTCGGGGTCAAGCTCACCGGCAAGCGTCAGCCAGGCATCACCGCCACCGATATCGTTCTCGCGCTGACCGAGTTCCTGCGCAAGGAACGTGTCGTCGGAGCCTGGGTGGAGTTCTTCGGCGAGGGCGCCGACAGTCTGTCCATCGGTGACCGCGCCACCATTTCCAACATGTGCCCGGAGTACGGCGCCACCGCCGCGATGTTCTACATCGACCAGCAGACCATCGAGTACCTCAAACTGACCGGCCGCGAACCGGAGCAGGTTGCCCTGGTCGAGCAGTACGCCAAGGAAACCGGCCTGTGGGCGACAGCTCTGGAAGGCGCCGAGTACGAGCGCGTGCTCGAATTCGACCTGTCCAGCGTGGTGCGCAACATGGCCGGCCCGAGCAACCCGCACAAGCGTCTGCCGACGTCGGCACTGCACGAGCGTGGCATCGCCGACGAGGCCAAGCTGGCCGCCGCACGTGCCGAGGAGGCCGAAGGCCTGTTGCCGGATGGCGCGGTGATCATCGCCGCCATCACCAGCTGCACCAATACCTCCAACCCGCGCAACGTGGTCGCGGCGGGCCTGCTGGCCAAAAAGGCCAACGAACTGGGGCTGGTACGCAAGCCCTGGGTGAAGACGTCGTTTGCGCCGGGCTCGAAGGTGGCCAAGCTGTACCTGGAAGAGGCGGGCCTGCTGCCGGAACTGGAGAAGCTTGGCTTCGGCATCGTCGCCTATGCGTGCACGACCTGTAACGGCATGTCCGGTGCGCTGGACCCGAAGATCCAGCAGGAAATCATCGACCGTGACCTGTATGCCACGGCAGTGCTGTCCGGCAACCGCAACTTTGACGGACGCATCCACCCGTACGCCAAGCAGGCCTTCCTGGCCTCGCCGCCGTTGGTGGTGGCCTACGCCATCGCCGGCACCGTGCGCTTCGACATCGAACAGGACGTGCTGGGCACCGACAAGAACGGCCATCCGGTCACTCTGAAGGACCTCTGGCCATCCGACGAGGAGATCGACGCCATCGTCGCCGCCTCGGTCAAGCCGGAGCAGTTCAAGCAGGTCTACATCCCGATGTTCGACCTGGGCAGCATCGAGGAGGCAAAGAGTCCGTTGTACGACTGGCGCCCGATGTCTACCTACATTCGCCGGCCGCCGTACTGGGAAGGCGCGCTGGCTGGCGAGCGTACCCTCAAGGGCATGCGACCGCTGGCGATCCTGCCGGACAACATCACCACCGATCACCTGTCGCCATCCAATGCCATCCTGCCGGATTCGGCGGCGGGCGAGTACCTGGCCAAAATGGGCCTGCCGGAGGAGGACTTCAATTCCTACGCAACCCATCGCGGCGATCACTTGACCGCACAGCGCGCCACCTTCGCCAACCCGCAGCTGGTCAACGAAATGGCCGTGGTCGATGGCAAGGTGCAGAAGGGCTCGCTGGCCCGTGTCGAGCCGGAAGGCCAGGTCATGCGCATGTGGGAAGCCATCGAAACCTACATGAATCGCAAGCAGAACCTGATCATCGTCGCCGGTGCCGACTATGGCCAGGGCAGCTCGCGTGACTGGGCGGCCAAGGGCGTGCGTCTGGCCGGCGTGGAAGTGATCGTCGCCGAAGGCTTCGAGCGCATCCACCGTACCAACCTGGTGGGTATGGGCGTGCTGCCGGTCGAGTTCAAGCCGGGCACCACCCGCCTGACCCTCGGCCTTGACGGCACCGAAACCTACGACATCGAAGGCGAACTGTCGCCGCGTTGCGATCTGACCTTGGTCGTGCATCGCAAGAATGGGGAAGAGACCCGCGTGCCGGTCACGTGCCGCCTCGACACCGCGGCCGAGGTCAGCGTCTACCAGGCCGGTGGCGTACTGCAGCGCTTCGCCAAGGATTTCCTCGGCCAGGCCTGAGGCACGCCAGTTCCGCACATGCTCTGTGGTTCGTTCGCAGAGCGTGTGCGCAGCGGCGACATTTCATTCCTGCGCGACCGTCCGGTGGCGCAGCTTCATGAGGACCAGATTCCCATGGCTCATTTTCCCCAGATCAGGATTCCTGCCACCTACATGCGTGGCGGCACCAGCAAGGGCGTGTTCTTCCGTCTGCAGGATCTCCCGCAGAGCTGCCAGGTGCCGGGTGCTGCGCGCGACAAGCTGTTCATGCGCGTGATCGGCAGCCCTGACCCGTACTCGGCGCACATCGATGGCATGGGCGGCGCCACATCGAGCACCAGCAAATGCGTCATTCTGTCGAAGAGCAGTCGCCCCGATCACGACGTCGAGTACCTCTATGGCCAGGTGTCGATCGACAAGCCCTTCGTCGACTGGAGCGGTAACTGCGGCAACCTCTCTACCGGCGCCGGTGCCTTCGCGCTGCACGCAGGGCTGGTGGACGCCTCGCGTATCCCGGACAACGGCACCTGCGTAGTGCGGATCTGGCAGGCCAACATCGGCAAAACCATCATCGCCCATGTGCCGGTAGCCAACGGGCAGGTACAGGAAACCGGCGACTTCGAGCTGGACGGTGTGACCTTTCCGGCTGCGGAAATCGTACTGGAATTCCTCGATCCGTCCGATGATGGCGAGGAGGGCGGCTCGATGTTTCCTACCGGCAACCTGGTCGACGACCTGGAGGTGCCCGGTATCGGCACGCTCAAGGCAACCATGATCAGTGCGGGCATCCCGACAGTATTTGTCAATGCCGAGGACATCGGCTATCAGGGCACGGAGTTGCGTGAGGACATCAACGGCAATCCGGAGGCGCTGGCTCGTCTGGAGTCGATTCGTGTGGCCGGTGCGCTGCGGATGGGCTTGATCAAGACCGCGGAGGAGGCGTTGACCCGCCAGCACACGCCGAAGGTTGCGTTCGTTTCCCGGCCTAAAAGCTATCGTGCGTCGTCCGGCAAGAACATCGAGGCGGGCGAGGTCGATCTGCTCGTCCGCGCACTGTCCATGGGCAAGCTGCACCACGCCATGATGGGTACCTGTGCGGTGGCCATCGGCACGGCGGCGGCGGTGCCCGGTACGCTGGTCAATCTCGCCGCGGGTGGTGGTGAGCGTCAGGCCGTGCGCTTCGGGCATCCGTCCGGCACGTTGCGCGTCGGTGCCGAGGCGAAGCAGATAGACGGCCAGTGGACCGTGACCAAAGCCATCATGAGCCGCAGCGCGCGGGTGCTGATGGAAGGCTGGGTGCGGGTCCCCGGTGATTCCTTCTAAGGCTGGTACACGACCAGGTCGAGTGGGTCCTGCGCAGATTTTTCTTGCGCCTTGAACGCAAAAAGTCCGCACCAAGCGGACTTTTTGTTGTCTAGCGAAGCGGCGGTTATTTGAGTCGACGCTCGACGCCTTTCTCCACCAGGATCTTGGCCGAGATTTCCTCGACCGAAAAATGCGTGGAGTTGATGAAGTTGATGTTCTCGCGGCGGAACAGGTTTTCCACTTCGCGCACTTCGAATTCGCATTGGGCGAAACTGGCGTAGCGGCTGTTGGGCTTGCGTTCGTTGCGGATGGCAGCCAGGCGGTCCGGGTCGATGGTGAGACCGAACAGCTTGTCCTTGTACTCCTTGAGGGCACTGGGCAGCTGCAGGCGCTCCATGTCGTCCTCGGTGAGCGGGTAGTTGGCGGCGCGGATGCCGTACTGCATCGCCATGTACAGGCAGGTTGGCGTCTTGCCGCAGCGGGAAACGCCAACCAGGATCAGGTCCGCCTTGTCGTAGTAGCGGGTGCGCGCACCATCGTCGTTGTCGAGGGCGAAATTGACTGCCTCGATACGCTCCATGTAGTTGGTGTTGTGGCTGATCGAGTGGGATTTGCCCACGGAATAGGAGGAACGTGACATCAGCTCATGTTCCAGCGGAGCAAGGAACGAAGAGAAGATATCGATCATGAAGCCATTGGATTCGGCCAGAATGTCACGGATTTCCTGGTTAACCAGCGTGTCGAAGATGATCGGCCGGCCACCGTCCTTTTCCGCGGCATTATTGATTTGCTGTACCATGGCCCGCGCTTTTTCCGCGGTGTCGATGTACGGGCGCGTCAGTTTCGTGAAAGTGATGTTCTCGAACTGTGCCAGAAGACTCTGGCCCAGGGTTTCCGCGGTGATGCCTGTGCCGTCCGAAATGAAGAAAGCAGTTCGTTTCATGTGCCTTGGGCCTTAAGTCGAGAACGGTTCCCAGCTATAGTAGGCCCTTCGCCGAGCCCGGTTGGCGGGCATTGTTACTTATTTTGCAGGGTCGGGCCACAGTCGTGCGGCCCGGCTCCGGTTGAGTTTCCAACACTAATGTGGAGAGATCACCTTGGTAGAGTACGTAGTTTCCCTCGATAAGCTCGGCAATCATGACGTTGAGCGTGTAGGGGGCAAGAACGCCTCCCTGGGCGAGATGATCAGCAACCTCGCCGGTGCCGGCGTTTCCGTACCGGGCGGTTTCGCCACGACGGCTCAGGCCTATCGCGACTTCCTCGAACTCAGCGGTCTGAACGATCAGATCCACGCTCTGCTCGATGCCCTCGATGTGGATGACGTCAACGCCCTGGCCAAGGCCGGCGCGCAGATCCGCCAGTGGGTCATGGACGCCGAGTTCCCGCCGCAGCTCGATGCCGACATTCGCAAGGCCTTCGCCGAAATGTCCGGCGGCAACGACAACATGGCCGTCGCGGTCCGCTCCTCGGCCACCGCCGAAGACCTGCCGGATGCGTCCTTCGCCGGCCAGCAGGAAACGTTCCTCAACATCCGAGGCGTGGACAACGTGATCCGCGCGGCCAAGGAAGTGTTCGCTTCCCTGTTCAACGACCGTGCCATCGCCTACCGCGTGCACCAGGGCTTCGACCACAAGCTGGTCGCCCTGTCTGCCGGTGTACAGCGCATGGTCCGCTCGGAAACCGGCACCGCTGGTGTGATGTTCACCCTCGACACCGAATCGGGCTTCCGTGATGTGGTCTTCATCACCGGCGCCTACGGCCTTGGCGAAACCGTCGTGCAGGGCGCGGTCAACCCGGACGAGTTCTACGTTCACAAGCAGACTCTGGAAGCCGGTCGCCCGGCTATCCTGCGCCGCAACCTGGGCAGCAAGGCGATCAAAATGGTCTATGGCGACGAAGCCAAGGCCGGCAAGTCGGTCAAGACTGTCGACGTCGATGCGGCCGACCGTGCGCGCTTCTGCCTGACCGATGAAGAGGTCACCAACCTCGCCAAGCAGGCGATGATCATCGAGAAGCACTACGGCCGCCCGATGGACATCGAATGGGCCAAGGACGGTGACGACGGCAAGCTGTACATCGTCCAGGCCCGTCCGGAAACCGTGAAGAGCCGCAGCAGCGCCAACGTGATGGAGCGTTACCTGCTGAAGGAGAAGGGCACCGTACTGGTCGAGGGTCGTGCCATCGGCCAGCGCATCGGCGCAGGCCCGGTCAAGGTCATCCACGACGTGAGCGAGATGGACAAGGTCCAGCCGGGCGACGTGCTGGTCTCCGACATGACCGATCCGGATTGGGAACCGGTGATGAAGCGCGCCAGCGCCATCGTCACCAACCGCGGCGGGCGTACCTGTCACGCAGCGATCATCGCCCGTGAGCTGGGTATTCCGGCAGTAGTTGGCTGCGGCAATGCCACCGAAGTCCTCAAGGATGGCCAGCGCGTTACTGTCTCCTGTGCGGAAGGCGATACCGGCCTGATCTTCGATGGCGAACTGGGCTTCGACATTCGCCAGAACTCCATCGACGCCATGCCGGAGCTGCCGTTCAAGATCATGATGAACGTCGGCAACCCGGATCGCGCCTTCGACTTCGCCCACCTGCCGAACGAAGGCGTCGGCCTGGCCCGCCTCGAGTTCATCATCAACCGCATGATCGGCGTGCACCCCAAGGCGCTGCTGAATTTCGAAGGCCTGCCGGCCGACGTGAAGAGCAGCGTCGAGAAGCGCATCGCTGGTTACGACGACCCGGTCAACTTCTATGTCGAGAAACTGGTCGAGGGCGTCAGCACCCTGGCAGCGGCGTTCTGGCCCAAGAAGGTCATCGTGCGCCTGTCGGACTTCAAGTCCAACGAGTACGCCAACCTGATCGGCGGCAAGCTGTACGAGCCGGAAGAAGAGAACCCGATGCTGGGCTTCCGCGGAGCCTCGCGCTATATCAGCGACTCGTTCCGCGACTGCTTCGAGCTTGAATGCCGCGCGATGAAGAAGGTCCGCGACGTCATGGGGCTGACCAACGTCGAGCTGATGGTGCCGTTCGTGCGCACACTGGGCGAAGCATCCCAGGTTGTCGATCTGCTGGCGAAGTACGGGCTCAAGCGTGGCGAGAATGGCCTGCGGGTCATCATGATGTGCGAGCTGCCGTCCAACGCTCTGCTGGCTGACGAGTTCCTCGAGTTCTTCGATGGTTTCTCCATCGGTTCCAACGACATGACTCAGCTGACTCTGGGCCTGGATCGCGACTCCGGCATCATTGCCCACCTGTTCGACGAGCGTAATCCGGCGGTGAAGAAGCTGCTCGCCAATGCCATCCAGGCGTGCAACAAGGCTGGCAAGTACATCGGTATCTGCGGTCAGGGCCCGTCGGATCATCCGGATCTGGCCAAGTGGCTGATGGAGCAGGGCATCGAGAGCGTGTCGCTGAACCCGGATTCCGTGCTGGACACCTGGTTCTTCCTGGCTGATCGCCAGATCTGACCGTTGCGGTAGATCGAAAACGGGGCGTCAGCCCCGTTTTCATTTGCGCCGAAAATCCCTGTCCGTTCCGCCATTGGCCGCTTGCGGCTAATATGTCGCGCCAGATGGTTCTAAGGTCGTTATTCCTAGCAGAAGGAGCTTTCCATGCAATACGTCACGCCTGATCTGTGCGACGCCTATCCTGACCTGGTGCAGGTCGTCGAACCGCTGTTCAGCAATTTCGGCGGTCGCGATTCCTTCGGCGGGGAGATCGTGACCATCAAGTGCTTCGAGGACAACTCGCTGGTCAAGGACCAGGTTGACGTCGATGGTACCGGCAAGGTGATGGTCGTCGACGGTGGTGGCTCGCTGCGCCGTGCGCTGCTGGGCGACATGCTTGCCGAGAAAGCGGCACGCAACGGTTGGGAAGGTCTGATCATTTACGGCTGCGTACGTGACGTCGACGTGCTCGCTCAGACCGAGCTGGGCGTACAGGCCCTGGCCAGCCACCCGATGAAGACCGACAAGCGTGGAATTGGCGATCTCAACGTCCCGGTGACCTTTTGCGGCGTGACGTTCCGTCCGGGCGAGTACGTGTATGCCGATAACAACGGCATCATTGTGTCGCCAGAGCCGCTGTCGATGCCCCAGTAATCCGCTGCACTGGCGGGCATGCCCGTCATCTGTTCCGAGCCCGGCTTCGCCGGGCTTTTCATGAGTGACGACGGTACATCGATGCGGGAATCTCATAGCGAGCAAAACGGTCTGATCCACGCGTTTGTTCTGGATGGCAGCGGCGGTGCCCGACAGATCGGCTATCAGGCCCTGCCGACCTTGCAACTGCAGGCGCATGAAAGCCTCTGGTTGCACTGGGATCGCAGCCAACCCCAGGCGCAGCAATGGTTGCGCAGGCAGAGCGGACTCAGTGCGTTTGCCTGCGATGTGCTGCTGGAAGAGAACACGCGGCCCCGCATGCTGGCCTTGCCTCAGGAGGAGCTGCTGCTTTTCCTGCGCGGCGTCAATCTGAACCCCGATGCGGAACCGGAAGACATGGTGTCCGTGCGGGTGTTCGCCGATCGGCAACGCGTCATTTCCCTTCGGCTGCGGCCATTGCGATCTACGGAAGTGGTCATACAGCTGCTGTCGGAGGGAAGAGGGCCGAAGACCGCGTCTGAGCTGCTGATCTATCTCGCCGAGGCGATGACCGACCGCGTCGATGACCTCGTCATGCAGCTTTCCGAGCGGATCGATAAGGAAGAAGAAGCGCTTGAGGCGAACGAGCGCTACACCCCCGAGCACGATTCGATGCTCTCCTTGCGTCGGCAGGCGGCTGGCCTGCGCCGGTTCCTGCTGCCCCAGCGGGAGCTCTACGGGCAGCTGACGCGCAACGGACTGAGCTGGTTCGTCGATGACGATACCGAGTATTGGAACGAGCTCAGCAACCGCCTGACCCGTTACCTCGAAGAGCTCGAAATGGTCCGGGAGCGGATCAATCTCGTGCTGGAGTCTGAACACCGCAGGCTGAGCGAGCGGATGAACCGGACCATGTATCTGCTTGCTATCATTACGGGCTTTTTTCTGCCGCTCAGCTTTCTCACCGGGTTGCTCGGAATCAACGTCGGGGGTATCCCAGGTGCCGACTTCCCGTACGGGTTCGCCGTAGCCTGCGTACTGATCGGCAGTATCGCCTTGCTGCAGTGGTGGATGCTTCGCCGTTTGCGTTGGCTATGAATGTGACTCCCACCCGGTCGTAGGCCGTCTAGGCGACATACTTTTGCGAGGTTTGCATGCGCGATCCCTTCGAAGAATCCCTGCGCGACCTGCTCAACAAGCCGTCCGTCCATGACGACGATGCTTGTCTGGGGCGCGTTCTGAAAACGGCCAACCGTCAGGTAGGGGCTGGCGATCTGTTCGCGCTGATCGGCCACTGGCTGCAAGCACTGATGATGGCCGCCAACAGCGGCAAAGGTCATCTCGCTCCCGTCTCTCGTCGAGGCACCTCCCACCGTTCGTTCGATAAGGCTGATTGATCATGGAATTCGATCCCTGGACCCAAAGTCTGCTGGCGGCGATGAGTTCGCTCTGGGCATCTGTCGCGGCCTTCATTCCCCGCCTTTTCGGCGCACTGGTCGTGGTGCTGCTCGGTTTCGTGGTGGCCAAGCTCCTGGACACGCTGCTTTCCAAGGTTCTCGCCAAATTGGGGCTGGATCGCCTGATGGCCGGAACCGGCCTCACCAAGTTGCTGGGACGGGCGGGCATACGCATTCCGGTATCGGCCTTGATCGGCAAGGTGGTGTACTGGTTCGTCCTCCTGATTTTCTTGGTTTCGGCTGCGGAATCGCTCGGACTGGAGCGGGTATCGGCGACCCTGGACATGCTTGCGCTCTACGTGCCGAAAGTATTCGGTGCGGCGTTGATTCTGCTGGCTGGCGTGCTGCTCGCACAGGTGCTCAGTGGTCTCGTTCGCGGCGCTGCGGAAAGCGTGGGGCTGGACTACGCCAACGGCCTGGCCCGGATTGCACAGGGTCTGGTGATCATCATCAGCATCTCGGTGGCTATTGGTCAGCTGGAGGTCAAGACCGAACTGCTGAACTACGTCATCGCCATCGTGCTGATCACCTTTGGCCTTGCGGTGGCGCTGGCGTTCGGTCTCGGTAGCCGCGAACTGGTCGGCCAGATCCTGGCAGGTATATATGTTCGCGAGCTGTACGAAGTGGGCCAGCGTGTGCGCCTGGCAGACATCGAAGGGCAGATCGAGGAGATCGGGACGGTCAAGACATTGCTGCTGACCGATGACGGCGAGCTGGCTTCGGTTGCCAACAAAGTGCTGCTCGAGCAGCGCGTCGGCAGCCGCTAGCCATCCGATTCTGGTAAAGTACGTCGCCTTTTTTCCGGTTTCCATGAATGGCGGCCGTGACTTTGATTGCCGGCTCGAAGCGTCTTGACTAAAACCCCATCGTCCATATCGCGCTACGACCCTCGCCAGCTCACCGATGAAGAGCTGGTGCAGCATGCGCATGTCGAGCTGTTTCATATTACGCGGGCCTATGAAGAACTCATGCGCCGATATCAGCGCACGCTGTTCAATGTATGTGCCCGCTATTTGGGAAACGAGCGAGACGCCGACGATGTCTGTCAGGAAGTAATGCTCAAGGTTCTATATGGCCTGAAGAACTTTGAAGGTAAGTCCAAGTTCAAGACCTGGCTATATAGCATCACTTATAATGAGTGCATCACCCAATATCGCAAAGAGCGCCGCAAGCGACGCCTGCTCGATGCGCTGAGCCTGGATCCGCTCGAGGAAGCCTCAGACGAAAAGGCGCCAAAGATCGAAGAGAAGGCCGGTCTCGACCGATGGCTCGTACATGTGAATCCAATCGATCGCGAGATATTGGTGTTGCGTTTTGTTGCTGAACTCGAGTTCCAGGAAATTGCCGATATCATGCACATGGGTTTAAGCGCGACGAAGATGCGATACAAGCGCGCGCTCGACAAGCTGCGAGAAAAATTTTCGGACACCGCTGAAACTTAATCCCGGAAACTTGTCTTATACCTTGCGAACAGCTTGGGCATACAGACAGCCGGTTTCCTTAGATTGTTCTGATTCTAACCACCAGATGGGGATTTACGGATGAAACTTAAAAACACCTTAGGCGTCGTTATCGGTTCGATGGTTGCCGCCACTTCTCTTAGCGCGCTGGCCCAAGGACAGGGTGCCGTAGAGGTGGAAGCGTTCGGCAAGCACTACTTCACCGATAGCTCGCGTGACGTACAGCGTGACGGCGAGCTCTACGGTGCTGGCGTCAGCTACTTCCTTACCGACGATGTTTCGCTGGGTCTTTCCTATGGCGAGTATCACGACCTGACCTCCAAGGATCCGGTTGGCGCCGATGGCAGCCACAAGAACATCAAGGGCAGCCTGACTTCCCTTGACGCCGCGTACCACTTCGGTGCTCCGGGTGTTGGTCTGCGTCCGTACGTTTCCGCTGGCGTTGCGCACCAGAGCATCGGCCAAGCCGATCGTGGTGGTCGTGACCGCAGCACCTTCGCCAACGTGGGTACTGGCGTGAAGTACTACTTCACCGAGAACTTCTTCGCCAAGGCGAGCGTTGACGGCATGTACAACATCGATGCCGACGAAGCCGAGTGGATGGCTGGCGTTGGTGTCGGCCTGAACTTCGGTGGCGGCGCCCGTCAGGTCGCAGCCGTTGAGCCGACTCCGGAACCGGCTCCGGCTCCGATCGTCGACACCGAGCCGGAACCGGCTCCGGAAGTCGTGCGTGTCGAACTGGACGTCAAGTTCGATTTCGACAAGTCGCGCGTCCGCGAAGAAAGCTACAGCGACATCAAGAACCTCGCTGACTTCATGCAGCAGTACCCGCAGACCACCACCGTGGTTGAAGGTCACACCGACTCCGTTGGTACCGACCAATACAACCAGCGTCTGTCCGAGCGTCGCGCCGAAGCTGTGCGCAACGTGCTGGTCAACGAGTACGGTGTTCAGGGTAATCGTGTGAACTCCGTTGGCTACGGCGAGTCCCGCCCGGTCGCTGACAACTCCACCGAGGAAGGTCGTCAGATCAACCGTCGTGTAGAGGCCGAGGTAGAAGCTCAGGTTCAGTAATGCTGAACTGAGGCCTTCAAGCTCGAAAAGCCCGGCATAGACCGGGCTTTTCTTTGCCTGCAGCAAACGTTGCCGGGGCTTCCGCCACAGCGGTGCGCTGGTGATTCCCCGGTGGGTTAGGCGGCGCACACGACTGCGCCCGGATCAGCGTCAATCGGATTCCGAAGAAATCACTGGGCATAAAAAACCCCGCCGGAGCGGGGTTTTTTATTGCCTTACGCAGTCATCAGACTTCGACGACCTTGATCTTGGCCTTTTCCGCAGCGTCACGGAACTCGGCGATCTGGTCGAAGGACAGGTAGCGATAGATGTCGGCAGCCATGCTGTCGATGTTCTTCGCGTATTCCATGTACTCTGCGACAGTCGGCAGCTTGCCGATGATGGATGCGACTGCAGCCAGCTCGGCCGATGCCAGGTAGACGTTGGTTGCGTCGCCCAGACGGTTCGGGAAGTTACGGGTCGAAGTGGAGACCACGGTCGAACCGGTCTGTACGCGCGCCTGGTTACCCATGCACAGCGAGCAGCCCGGCATTTCCATGCGCGCACCGGCCTTGCCGTAGATGCCGTAGTAGCCTTCCTCGGTCAGCTGGTGAGCGTCCATCTTGGTCGGCGGAGCCAGCCACAGACGGGTCGGGATGCCGCCCTTGACCTTGTCCAGTAGCTTACCGGCAGCGCGGAAGTGACCGATGTTGGTCATGCAGGAACCGATGAAGACTTCGTCGATCTTCTCGCCGGCAACGGTGGACAGCAGGCGGGCATCGTCCGGGTCGTTCGGTGCGCAAAGCACGGGCTCTTTCACTTCGGACAGGTCGATCTCGATCACGGCCGCGTATTCGGCGTCCTTGTCGGCTTCCAGCAGCTGCGGGTTGGCCAGCCAGGCTTCCATCGCGCGAGCGCGACGCTCCAGAGTGCGGGCATCGCCGTAGCCTTCGCTGATCATCCAGCGCAGCATGGTGATGTTCGACTTCAGGTACTCGGCGATCGACTCTTCCGGCAGCTTGATGGTGCAACCGGCAGCCGAACGCTCGGCGGAGGCGTCGGACAGCTCGAACGCCTGCTCGACGGTCAGCTGGTTCAGACCTTCGATCTCGAGGATGCGGCCGGAGAAGATGTTCTTCTTGCCTTTCTTCTCGACGGTCAGCAGGCCTTGCTGAATGGCGTAGTAGGGAATCGCATGAACCAGGTCGCGCAGGGTGATGCCAGGCTGCATCTGACCCTTGAAGCGCACCAGTACCGACTCCGGCATGTCCAGCGGCATGACGCCAGTGGCGGCGGCGAAGGCGACTAGGCCAGAACCCGCCGGGAAGGAGATACCGATCGGGAAGCGGGTGTGCGAGTCGCCGCCAGTGCCGACGGTGTCCGGCAGCAGCATGCGGTTCAGCCAGCTGTGGATGATGCCGTCGCCTGGACGCAGGGACACACCGCCGCGGGTCATGATGAAGTCCGGCAGGGTGTGGTGGGTGTTGACGTCGATCGGCTTCGGATAGGCCGCGGTGTGGCAGAACGACTGCATGACCAGGTCAGCGGAGAAGCCCAGGCAAGCCAGGTCCTTCAGCTCGTCGCGGGTCATCGGGCCAGTGGTGTCCTGGGAGCCCACGGTAGTCATCTTCGGCTCGCAGTAGGTGCCCGGGCGCACGCCCTGGCCTTCCGGCAGACCGCAGGCGCGACCGACCATCTTCTGTGCCAGGGTGAAGCCTTTGCCGCTGTCCGCCGGAGCTTCCGGCTTCTTGAACAGGGTGGACGGCGCCAGGCCCAGCTCGGCACGCGCCTTCTCGGTGAGGCCGCGGCCAATGATCAGCGGAATGCGGCCGCCGGCACGGACTTCGTCCAGCAGGACTTCGGTCTTCAGCTCGAAGGTGGTGATGACTTCTTCGGTACCGTGCTTGCAGACCTTGCCAGCGTAGGGATAGACGTCGATCACGTCGCCCATGGCCAGGTTGCTGCAGTCGAACTCGATCGGCAGGGCGCCGGCGTCTTCCATGGTGTTGTAGAAGATCGGGGCGATCTTGGTGCCGAAGCAGAAGCCGCCAGCGCGCTTGTTCGGAACGAAGGGGATGTCGTCGCCGAAGAACCACAGCACCGAGTTGGTGGCGGACTTGCGCGAAGAACCGGTACCGACCACGTCACCGACATAGGCAACCGGGAAGCCTTTGGCTTTCAGCTCTTCCATCTGCTTGATCGGACCGACGGAACCGGGTACGTCCGGGTTGATGCCGTCGCGAGCCATTTTCAGCATGGCCAGAGCGTGCAGCGGGATATCCGGGCGCGACCAGGCATCCGGAGCCGGCGACAGGTCGTCGGTGTTGGTTTCGCCAGTGACCTTGAAGACGGACAGGGTGATCTTTTCGGCAACCGCCGGGCGGTTGGTGAACCACTCGCCTTCGGCCCAGGACTGCATGACGGCCTTGGCGTGCTGGTTGCCGGCCTTGGCCTTCTCGGCGACGTCATGGAAGGCGTCGAACATCAGCAGGGTGTGCTTCAGTTGCTCGGCGGCGACTGCGCCCAGTTCCGCGCTGTCCAGCAGCTCGACCAGGGTGGCGATGTTGTAGCCGCCCTGCATGGTGCCCAGCAGTTCGACGGCACGCTGCTTGCTCAGCAGCGGAGAGGAGGTTTCGCCCTTGGCCAGGGCGGACAGGAAGCCGGCCTTGACGTAGGCAGCCTCGTCGACGCCCGCGGGGACGCGGTTGGTGATCAGGTCAACGAGGAATGCTTCTTCGCCCGCTGGCGGGTTCTTCAGCAGTTCGATCAGGCCGGCGGTCTGTTCGGCGTTCAGCGGCTGGGGCACAACGCCCTGGGCGGCACGCTCTTCTACGTGTTTGCGATAGGCTTCAAGCACAGTTTTTACCCTCATCATTGGTCCCTTGGGTGTTTCGGGACGCGCATCCGGAAGCTGTTTTCAAAGTTTTACGCTGGCGGACGAGGCCGGATGAGCAGGGAACAGGCAGCTCTGCGCATCCGGCACGTTGCCGGGTCAAACTGTGCTCGTGACGCTTTGAAAACAGCTTCGTGCGGACTATGGCGCCAAAAACGGCGGGCTGAGTCTAGCGGAAATGGCTCACGAAGTTAAGTCGAGCGCGGCTGGCCGCTGGGGTGCGAGTCGTGTCTGGCGCGCTTCTCCGGACAAGCTCGGGGCCGCCAATCACAGGGCTCGCGGAGGGATTCGGCCGATCCGCATGCAAAGCCGGGTGACCCCGGTTGGACAAAAGTCTAAGATGCGCGGCCGGCCATCAAACCTGTTCTGCCATGTCCAGCCAGCGCATCAAAACCCCATGCATAGGTCTCTGCTCGACTGTCTACGGTGACGTCGTATGCCGCGGCTGCAAGCGCTTTCACCACGAGGTGGTGAACTGGAACGCCTATGACGATATGGAAAAGCGTGCGGTATGGCGGCGGCTGGAAACCCTATTGGCTCAGGTCATGGCGGCCAAACTCGAGGTGTTCGACCCGCAGTTGCTTCGCCAGCAGTTGGAGGCCCGACAGATCCGTTTCGTCCCGGAGCAATCGCCCTATTGCTGGGCATATCAATTGATAGCTCGCGGCGCTCGGGTCATTCAGCAGCTCGAGGCCTATGGCGTCGTCCTGCTTCCGGAATTTCGCGAGTGGCCGCTACCGGAGCTGCGCGACGCGGTCGACCGGGAATTCTTTCTGCTGTCCGAAGCCCACTACGAGCGTTACATCGCGCCGCGCTTCCTGCGTGAAGGCATGGATCTGCGCATCTGAGAACGAAAGCCCGCTGCAGGGCTTTCGTTTCTACGGTCTCAATGGCGGACCAGATCTTCGAGGTGGTCGATGACGTCGTCCGGCTTGAGTACCAGCACGTCGCTTTCCAGCGTATCGAGCACCACTTCGGCGGTATTGCCCATCAGCGCGCCGGAGAAGCCCGTGCGTGCCACTGTGCCGATGACCGTGACGACGGCCTTGAGCTGATGACAGACCCTGGGGATCAGCGCATCGGCCGGACCCTCCTCGACGTGCAGCTGTGCGTCCGGAATATCGAACTCCTCCTGGAAGCGCTTGCAGGCCTCGCGATAACGCGCCTCGATGGTTTCTTTCAACTGGAACGCCGGGTCGGCCGCGGACAGCATGGCGGAAGGGTGCGCGCTGATCACATGCAGCTTGCCGTCAGCCAGGTTGGCGATCTCGTAGCCGTGGTTGACGATGGTGGCGTGGAGCGTACGGTGCTCGAGATCGGCATTGCCCACATCCACCGCAGCGAGGATGTTGCCACCGGTCCATGGGTTGTCGGTTTTCACCATCAGCACCGGGCAGGGGCAATAGCGCAGCAGCTTCCAGTCTTCCGGCGTAAGCAGGGCGCGCTTGAGCGGGTTGTCCGGCACGTGTTGCTTGACGACCAGACCACAGCCCTCGGCCTGCTGGGCAGCGATGATGGTCTGGTGCAGACTTTCGTGCCATGCCTGTTGTGTGGTGACCTGATGCCCCTCGCTTTCCAGCTGCGCACGCAGATTCGCTAGATGCCCGCTGTGATCGTGCTTGGCATCACAGGCCAACAGGTGCAGACGCGACTGGCTGACGGTCGAGATCAGGCGTGCTCGTTTCAAGGCCAGCTCTTGTGGCTGGTTCGGATCAATTACCACGAGGATGCAGCGAATGGCTTGCATGATCGGCTCCATTTCCTGATGCGGGTTGGTCAACTATAGACAAGCCTGCGACGCCAGTTGTGATGCATATCAAGGAAGACTGGCTGCCCCGCGCGGCATTCGTATAATGCCCGCCCGTTGCGGCGCGGTACCACGCGGCGAAACACTATTTTGTTCCTGAATATGCAAGGTTCGACATGCTGCCTGATCTGAACGACTTCCTCGCCTGCGCCACTCCCGCTGCCTGGGTGGACGCTGCCTTGCAGAACCAGGACGTGATGCTGATCGACCACGGCAACTGCGAGAAAAAGGCGGCGGGGTCGGCGTTCCAATTGATGTTCCGCTATGTCGACAAACCCGACCTGCAGAACAAGATGTCGCGTCTGGCGCGGGAGGAGCTGCGTCATTTCGAGCAGGTGCTGGCGATCATCCGTCGCCGCGAGATCGAGTTGCGCAATGTTGGCTCGTCTCGCTATGCCGCAGGGTTGCGCGAGCTCGTGCGCAACCACGAACCCTATCGGTTAACCGACACGCTGGTGATCGGCGCCTTTATCGAGGCGCGCTCCTGTGAGCGCTTCGCCATGCTCGTGCCGCACTTGGACGAGGAGCTGGGCAAGTTCTATCACGGGCTGCTCAAGTCGGAAGCGCGGCACTTCCAGGATTACCTCAGGCTGGCTTATCTGTATGGCGACGCCGCCGATGTGGACGCCACCATCGTTCGGGTGCGCGAGCGGGAAAGGGAACTGATCGAAAGCCCGGACAGCGAGTTCCGGTTTCACAGCGGCGTGCCGGCGGCAGCCTAGCTCAGGGCGAATGGCGCCTGGTGGTAGCCGTTTTCATCCACCTGCAATGCCCACCCCTGTCGATCCCAGTCGCCCAGCACGATCCGCTTGGCGGGTTGGCCATCTACCTCGAGGTCATGTGTCGCCGGTCGATGGGTATGGCCGTGGATCAGCGTGCGTACGCGATGCTCGGCCAGCACGCCGGGTATCAGCTCCGGGGTGACGTCGATGATGTCGCTGGCTTTCATGCGCGTCTGGGTACGGCTTTCGTTGCGTAGCTTACGGGCCAGTTTCCGGCGAGTGGCGAGTGGGAGGTTGCGCAGAACGAACAGGCTGAGGGGGTTGCGCAGCAACCGGCGTAGCCGCATGTAGCCCTCATCACGGGTGCACAGGCTGTCGCCGTGCATCAGCAGTACCGGCTCGCCGCAGAGCTGGACCACGCTCGGATCAGCCAGCAGCTTGCAGCCGGCCTTGTGGCAGAAGGTCTGGCCGAGCATGAAGTCGCGGTTGCCGTGCATCAGATAGATTCTGATGCCGCGCTCGCTCAGCGCACGCAGGGCGCCGGCAATCGACTCCTGGAACGGTGTCATGGCGTCGTCGCCAATCCAGACCTCGAAGAAGTCACCGAGAATGTACAGGGCTTCAGCCTGGGTAGCGCGCGTCGCGAGAAAATGCAGGAACGCCCGGGTGATATCCGGGCGTTCCTCTTCCAGATGCAGATCTGAGATCAGCAGGATCACTCGCGATTACTCGACGATCTCGGCCTTCTCGATCACCACGTCCTCCACCGGGACGTCCTGATGGCCGGACTTCATGGTGGTTGCCACAGCTTTGATCTTCTCGACCACATCCATGCCTTCGGTCACCTCGCCGAACACGGCATAGCCCCAGCCCTGAACGGTTGGCGCGCTGTGATCAAGGAAGTCGTTGTCCTTCACGTTGATGAAGAACTGCGCGGATGCCGAATGCGGCTCCATGGTGCGCGCCATCGCCAGAGTGCCGGTTTTGTTCGACAGGCCGTTGTTGGCCTCGTTCTTGATCGGCGCGCGGGTAGCCTTCTGCTTCATGCCCGGCTCGAAACCGCCACCCTGGATCATGAAATTGCTGATCACGCGGTGGAAGATGGTGCCGTCGTAGTGGCCGCTCTTCACGTATTCCTTGAAGTTGGCAGTGGTTTCCGGAGCCTTGTCTTCGAACAGATTGACGGTGATGACGCCGTAGTTGGTGTGCAGTTTGATCATCGTGAGGGGTTCCGTTTCGTTGGTGCGGGCGTGCCGCTGCAAGGGTCGTCGTACCGAGTGCCGCCAGTCGCTGATCGTAGCGCCGCCTGAGCGCATTGCTCTGTCAGGGGGTTGACGGGTCCGCTATGATAGGCGCTTTGAATTGGTCGGCCTACCCTGAGAGGGTACTTGCAAACTATTGCACTCGGCATGCGGCGTTGAAACCTGCCTCGCCATCGCTCACTACTTTGTAAACCTCTCTAAGCCGCATACTCGCTGATCGTTAAGGACACCATGAGCAAGCCCGAGACTCCCGCCGCTAGCAACTTTCTCCGTCCGATCGTCCAGGCTGACCTGGACTCCGGCAAGCATGCCAAGATCATCACCCGTTTCCCCCCGGAGCCCAACGGTTATCTGCACATCGGGCACGCCAAGTCGATTTGCCTGAACTTTGGCCTGGCGAAGGAGTTCGGTGGTGAGTGCAACCTGCGTTTCGATGACACCAACCCGGCCAAGGAGGACCAGGAGTACATCGACGCGATCAAGAGCGACGTACAGTGGCTTGGCTTCCAGTGGGCTGGCGAAGAGCGTTATGCCTCCGATTACTTCGATCAGCTGCATGACTGGGCCGTACATCTGATCAAGGCCGGCAAGGCGTATGTCTGCGACCTGACACCCGAGCAGGCTCGAGAATACCGCGGCAGCCTGACCGAACCGGGCACGAACAGCCCGTTCCGCGAGCGTTCGGTGGAAGAGAATCTCGACCTGTTCGCCCGCATGAAGGCCGGCGAGTTCCCGGATGGCGCCCGTGCGCTGCGGGCGAAGATCGATATGGCGTCGCCGAATATGAACCTGCGCGACCCGATCCTCTACCGCATTCGCCATGCGCACCATCACCAGACCGGCGACAAGTGGTGCATCTATCCGAGCTACGACTTCACTCACGGTCAGTCGGATGCCATCGAGGGCATCACGCATTCCATCTGCACGTTGGAATTCGAGGACCATCGTCCGTTGTACGAGTGGTTTCTGGCCAACCTGCCTGTACCGGCCCAGCCTCGCCAGTACGAGTTCGCCCGTCTCAACCTGAACTACACCATCACCAGCAAGCGCAAGCTCAAGCAGCTGGTCGATGAGAAGCATGTGAGTGGTTGGGACGACCCGCGCATGTCGACGCTCTCCGGCTTCCGGCGCCGCGGCTATACCCCAGCCTCGATCCGCAACTTCTGCGACATGATCGGCGTGAACCGCGCGGGCGGTGTTGTCGACATCGGCATGCTGGAGTTCGCGATTCGCGAAGACCTGGACGCCAACGCCGCGCGTGCCATGTGCGTGCTCAAGCCGCTCAAGGTGGTCATCACCAACTACCCGCAGGATCAGGTCGAGAATCTCGAGCTGCCACGCCATCCCAAGCAGGACATGGGAGTGCGGGTGCTGCCGTTCAGCCGCGAGATCTATATCGATGCGGGCGACTTCGAGGAAGTCCCGCCAGCGGGCTTCAAACGGCTGGTTCCCGGCGGGGAGGTGCGCCTGCGCGGCAGCTACGTGATCCGTGCGGACGAGGCCATCAAGGATGACCAGGGCAATATCGTCGAGCTGCGCTGCTCGTATGACGAAAACACCTTGGGCAAGAATCCCGAGGGCCGAAAAGTCAAAGGCGTGATCCACTGGGTGCCAGCTGCCGAAAGCGTCGAATGCGAGGTGCGCCTGTACGATCGTCTGTTCCGTTCCGCCAATCCGGAGAAGGACGAGGAGGGCGGCAGCTTCCTGGACAATATCAATCCCGAGTCGCTCGTCGTGCTCAAGGGGTGCCGCGCCGAGCCGTCGCTGGCCAATGCGGCTCCTGAAGAGCGCTTCCAGTTCGAGCGCGAAGGGTATTTCTGTGCCGACATGAAGGACAGCAAGCCCGGCGCTCCCGTGTTCAATCGCACCGTCACGCTGCGTGACTCCTGGGGTCAATGATGACGCTGGCGATCTACAACACCCTGAGCAAGGCCAAGGAGCCGTTCCGCCCCCTGGAAGGCAACAAGGTGCGCATGTACGTCTGCGGGATGACGGTCTACGACTTCTGCCATATCGGTCATGCGCGGGTGATGGTGGCGTTCGACGTGGTCACCCGCTGGCTGCGCCACCGTGGCTACGATGTCACCTACGTGCGCAACATCACTGACATCGACGACAAGATCATTCGCCGAGCCAGCGAGAACGGCGAGCCGTTCCAGGCGCTAGTCGAACGCATGATTGCGGCCATGCATGAAGATGAGACCCGCCTCAACGTGTTGCGTCCGGACGTCGAGCCTCGCGCCACCGACCATATCGCCGGCATGCATACGATGATCCAGACACTCATCGACAAGGGCTTCGCCTATGCGCCGGGCAACGGGGACGTCTACTACCGGGTCGGCAAGTTCGTCGGTTATGGCAAATTGTCGCGTCGCAAGATCGAAGACCTGAAGATCGGTGCTCGTATCGAAGTGGACGAAGCCAAGGAAGATCCGCTGGACTTCGTATTGTGGAAGGGCGCCAAGCCGGGCGAGCCGAGCTGGGATTCGCCGTGGGGGCCTGGGCGTCCCGGTTGGCATATCGAGTGTTCGGTGATGTCCACCTGCTGCCTGGGCGAGACGTTCGACATCCATGGTGGCGGCCCGGACCTGGTGTTTCCGCACCACGAGAACGAGATCGCACAGAGCGAGGCAGCCACCGGCAAGCTTTACGCGAACGCCTGGATGCACGCCGGTGCGGTGCGTGTCGATGGCGAGAAGATGTCCAAGAGCCTGGGCAATTTCTTCACCATCCGCGAAGTGCTGGAGAAGTATCACCCGGAGGTGGTGCGCTACCTGCTGGTATCCAGCCACTACCGCAGCCCGATCAACTACTCCGAAGACAGTTTGCGTGAAGCCAAGAGCGCTCTGGAGCGTTTCTACAACGGCCTCAAAGGCTTGCCGGAGGCCCAGCCTGCTGGCGGCGATGAGTTTGTTGCGCGCTTCGCTGCGGCGATGGATGACGACTTCAACTCGCCGGAAGCCTGCGCGGTGCTGTTCGAGATGATTCGTGAGGTGAACCGCCTGCGTGAGTCTGATCTGACTGCCGCGGCGGCGCTGGCTGCGCGTCTCAAGGAGCTGGCGGGCGTATTGGGCGTGCTGCAGCTTGAGCCTGGAGCCTTCCTGCAAGCGGGTGCGGCGGGGAAGGTCGATGCAGCTGAGGTCGAAGCGCTGATCGCTGCGCGACTGGCGGCCAGAGCGGAAAAGAACTGGGGCGAATCCGATCGCATCCGAGATCAGCTCACCGCGATGGGGGTGGTGCTGGAGGATGGCAAAGGCGGGACAACCTGGCGTCTAGCCGAATAGTCGAATACAAACAAGAACGGCGCCCAAGGGCGCCGTTCTTGTTTGCGTCGTTCCCGATCAGTCGTGCAAATGTTCTGCAGCGTACAGGGTATTTTCCAGCAGGCAGGCACGGGTCATCGGGCCCACGCCGCCCGGGACCGGAGTGATCCACGCCGCGCGTTCGCTGGCAGGCTCGAACTCGACATCGCCGAGCAAGCGGCCGTCGGCCTGGCGGTTGATGCCGACGTCGATGACGATTGCGCCGGGCTTGATCCACTCGCCCTTGACCAGCCCAGTGATGCCGGTGGCGACCACTACCAGGTCGGCACGCTGTACATGCTCGGCCAGATTGCGTGTGAAGCGGTGAGTCACGGTAGTGGTGCAGCCGGCGAGCAGCAGCTCCAGCGCCATTGGCCGGCCGACGATATTGGAGGCGCCCACGACTACGGCGTCCAGACCGTGCAGGTCGACCCCTGTGCTTTCCAGCAGCGTCATGATCCCCTTTGGGGTGCAAGGGCGCAGCAGCGGCATACGTTGGGCCAGGCGGCCAACGTTGTAGGGGTGGAATCCATCCACGTCCTTGTCCGGACGAATGCGCTCGAGCAGTTGCGACGCATCGAGGTGCTTTGGCAGCGGCAGCTGCACCAGGATGCCGTCAATGGAGGCGTCGTCGTTCAGCTGATCGATCAGAGCCAGCAGGTCCTCCTGGCGGGTATCGCTCGGCAGGTCATGGGCAACGGAGTTGAAACCGACTTCTTCGCAATCCTTGCGCTTGTGCGCCACATATACCTGGGAGGCCGGGTCGCTGCCCACGAGAATCACGGCGAGGCCGGGCGCGCGGAGCCCTTGGGCACGGCGCTCGGCAACACGACCAGAAATCTGTTGGCGAATATTGGCAGCAATCGTTTTACCGTCGATCAGTTTTGCGGTCATGACGCTTGATTAACCATTGGAGAGGACGAGGAAAGGGCGCGTATTCTCGCATGCCATGGTCATACGGCAAAGGCGAACCGGCTAACGGCGGCTGTAACTCCTTTATCTAACTGAAATTTTTTTGAATTTGCTGTTGACGACTGTTTGGAGCCTCTATAACATTCGCCCCGCTTGTCGAGCACAGCCTGCTGCTGGGTAAGATGGCTTAGAAGAATTAGCTTCTTCAACGGCCGGAGCTTCAAGTCTGCGCTCCGAACAGAATGCAGATAAAAGCGCCCGTAGCTCAGCTGGATAGAGCATCCGCCTTCTAAGCGGATGGTCGCAGGTTCGAGTCCTGCCGGGTGCGCCATTTCGGGCTCTGGCACAAGCAAAGCGTAATATGGTGGGCGTAGCTCAGTTGGTAGAGCACAGGATTGTGGCTCCTGGTGTCGAGGGTTCGATCCCCTTCGTCCACCCCATATTCCAGAGAACGCCAGGCGCTGCCTGGCGTTTTCGTTTAAGCCCGCTTGGCGGACGTGGTGAAATTGGTAGACACACCAGATTTAGGTTCTGGCGCCGCAAGGTGTGAGAGTTCGAGTCTCTCCGTCCGCACCATGTAACAAGCTGAAAGCCCCGGATTCCGGGGCTTTCGCGTTTCTGGCGATGTGATTTCTGTTACCCGATGAAGCCGTTGACTGAAACGGCAAAACGTCCTGCTGGATTTTGCGCTCCGCCTGGAGCGACTCTCCGGCTCTCATCCTTGATGACCGCAGCTTCATCCCTCTGAACGTTCCGATGTGTGGCGCTCGACGTTGTTCACCACCGAAATTCATCCTATGATCCATACGTAGGATGAATTTGGAGGTGGCGAATGACGTTGCAGCATGCGGAACGCTTATCGCTGGTGGAGCGCGTCATCGACCAGCTGCGCACGCAAATCACTGCCGGCTCATGGGAGTGCGGTGAGCGTATTCCTACCGAGCCCCAGCTCAGCGACATGCTCGGCGTGGGCAGAAATACCGTTCGTGAGGCGGTGCGCGCGCTGGTGCACACTGGGCTGCTGGAGGTTCGCCAGGGTGCCGGTACGTTCGTTCGGTCAAACCGGGACCCTTCGGAGTTGCTCGAAAGCCTGGACCATGCCGCGCTGCACGATCAGCTGGAAGTCCGTCGGGCTCTGGAGGTCGAAGCGGCGCGACTCGCCGCGTCACGTCGAACCGATGACGACCTGAAAGCGATCAGCGATGCGCTTGGCGCCAGAGGAAGCTGGACTGACGCGGCCTCGCTTGAGGCATTCGTCCACCGCGATGCGCAGTTTCATTTAAGCATTGTCCGGGCCAGTCACAACGCGGCACTGGTTGAGATGTACCGGTTCTTCTGGGCTGGCCTACAGAACACCATCGCCAGGACGGAAGCGGAGAAGCATCTCCCTGAGCCTACCTATCAGGCCCACGCGGCCGTCTATGAGGCCATTGTGCGTGGCTGCCCGGAGCAGGCCGCCATCGCAGCCAGCGAGCTGCTGACTCCGGCGCTACAGGCCCTTTCTTTGACAACAAAAAAAGCAACGAACAAACCGGAGTAGCCATAGACATGGATCATTCGATCGCCACTTGGGCAATCCTGCTCGCCGCTGCTTTCCTGGGTGGTGGGCTGAATGCCATCGCCGGAGGCGGTAGCTTTTTCACGTTCCCGGCCCTGGTTTATGCAGGCGTGCCGCCTGTTGCAGCAAATGCTTCGGGGACCTTTGCGCTGTTGCCGGGATACTTCGCAAGCACCTGGGGCTATCGGGAGGATCTCAAGGCTCCGGCCACGCTGAGCATGCGTTCGCTTCTCGCCATCAGCCTGGGTGGGGGTGCATTCGGCGCGGCACTTCTGCTAACGACGCCGGATGACGTGTTTCGCGCCATCGTGCCCTGGCTGCTTCTGGTTGCCACTTTGCTTTTCGCGCTCGGGCCATGGTTGCTGCGCACGTTCAAGCGCACTGCCGGCTCCGGCGAGGCCGATACCTGGGTGCAGGCCTGCGCGATCGCTGCGGTGAGTGTTTATGGTGGCTACTTCAACGGCGGACTGGGCATTGTCCTGCTGGCTGCGTTCAGCCTGCTCGGCCATAGCAACATCAACGCGATGCAGGGACTCAAGAACCTTGTGTCATCGGTATTGACCGCAATCGCAGTGTCGGTTTACGCCTTTGGAGGCGCCATATTCTGGCGTGAAGCGCTGGTAATAATGCTGGCTGCGACAGTCGGAGGGTATGTCATGGCTCGTGTCGGACGACGCCTGCCGGCAACGCTGGTGCGCGCGGTGGTAATCGTGACCGGATCGATCATGACGATACTGTTCTTCCGGAGCTGATGAGCTATGCCGCCCGTAAGGCTCGAACGGGCCAGCAGGTGCGATTCGCAAGCGCCCTGCGGCTTGCAGGTTGTGTGAGAGGCAGGGTGACTTATGCTGGTCGAGCCACTAGAATGCTTGCCCATTCTGGGGCCGGAACGCCCGGCTTATGTCTGTGCAACGAGGAAAATCCATGCAAGTTTCTGTTGAAAGCACCTCCGCTCTTGAGCGCCGCATGACCATCGGCGTGCCGGTCGAGCGCATCGAGACCGAAGTCAACAAGCGTCTGCAACAGACCGCCAGCCGTGCCAAGATCCCCGGTTTCCGCCCCGGCAAGGTGCCGATGAGCGTGATCCGTCAGCGTTATGAGGAAGCCGCTCGTCAGGAAGCGCTGGGCGACCTGATCCAGTCCACCTTCTACGAAGCCATCGTGGCCGAGAAGCTGAACCCGGCTGGCGCTCCGTCCGTCGAGCCGAAGGTATTCGAGAAGGGCAAGGATCTCGAGTACGTCGCCACCTTCGAAGTATTCCCCGAGTTTGAAGTGGCTGGTTTCGAGGCCATCGAGATCGAGCGTCTGCAGGCTGAAGTGACTGATGCCGACGTCGACAACATGCTGGAAATCCTGCGCAAGCAGAACACTCGCTTCGAGAGCGTCGAGCGTGCTGCCGAGAACGGCGACCAGGTGAACATCGACTTCGTCGGCAAGATCGACGGTGAAGCTTTTGCCGGCGGTTCGGCCAAAGGCACTCAGCTGGTGCTGGGTTCCGGCCGCATGATCCCGGGCTTCGAAGACGCCCTGGTCGGCGCCAAGGCCGGCGAAGAGCGCGTGATCACCCCGACTTTCCCCGAGGATTACCAGAACCTCGATCTGGCCGGCAAAACTGCCGAGTTCACCGTCACCGTGAATAGCGTCGCGGCTCCGCAGCTACCGGAACTCAACGAGGAGTTCTTTGCCCAGTTCGGCGTTCAGGAAGGTGGCGTGGAAGGTTTCCGCGCGGAAGTGAAAAAGAACATGGAGCGCGAACTGCGTCAGGCCATCAAGACCAAGGTGAAGAACCAGGTCATGGAAGGGCTGGTTGCGGGTAACCCGATCGAAGTGCCCAAAGCGCTGGTAGACAATGAAGTGAACCGCCTCCGCGTACAGGCGGTGCAGCAGTTCGGCGGCAACATCAAGCCAGACCAGCTGCCGGCTGAGCTGTTCCAGGAGCAGGCCAAGCGTCGTGTCGTGCTGGGTCTGATCGTAGCTGAAGTGGTCAAGCAGAAAGAGCTCAAGCCGGACGAAGCGCGCGTTCGTGAGCTGATCGAAGAAATGGCTTCCGCCTACCAGGAGCCGGAGCAGGTTGTGGCCTGGTACTACAAGAATGCTGAGCAGTTGAACGAAGTTCGCTCGGTTGTGCTCGAAGAGCAAGTTGTAGATACTGTTCTGCAGCAGGCCAAGGTGACCGACAAGTCGGTCTCCTACGAAGAAGCCGTCAAGCCTGCGGAAGCCCCGCAAGCAGCCTGATTTCTTCATATATTCGAGTGCACAAACATAAGCCAGCCTCGTGCTGGCTTATGTCTTTTGAGGCATGACATAGGGAGTATCGTTGGAACATGTCCCGCAATCCTTTTATGCAAGCTCCGGACATTCAGGCCGCCGGCGGCCTGGTCCCGATGGTGATCGAGCAATCCGCACGCGGTGAGCGCGCCTACGACATCTATTCACGCCTCCTGAAGGAGCGGGTGATTTTCATGGTTGGCCAGGTCGAGGACTACATGGCCAACCTGATCGTGGCGCAGCTGCTGTTCCTCGAGGCGGAAAACCCCGAGAAAGACATTCACCTCTATATCAATTCCCCGGGTGGCTCGGTGACCGCTGGCATGTCGATCTACGACACCATGCAGTTCATCAAGCCTAACGTCTCGACCATCTGTATCGGTCAGGCTTGCTCCATGGGAGCCCTGTTGCTGGCAGGCGGGGCGGCGGGCAAGCGTTACTGCCTGCCGCATTCGCGCATGATGATTCACCAGCCTCTGGGTGGCTTCCAGGGTCAGGCTTCGGACATCGAAATTCACGCCCGGGAAATCCTGACCATTCGCGAGCGCTTGAACAAGGTGCTTGCCCATCACACTGGCCAGCCCATGGACGTGATTGCCCGTGATACCGATCGCGACAATTTCATGAGCGGTGAAGAAGCCGTCAAATACGGCCTCATCGACCAGGTTCTGACCCAGCGCCAACTGGCCGTCTGATCGCCCCAGCCTGCGATATGTGGCTGTTCCGTGGGCTTGAAAAAGCCCACGATTGCCTTCATCTTGTGTTTCAAGCCTTCCCGATTGGATCGATCGAATGACTGACACCCGCAACGGCGAGGACTCCGGCAAACTGCTCTATTGCTCTTTTTGCGGCAAAAGCCAGCATGAAGTTCGCAAGTTGATCGCCGGGCCCTCCGTTTTCATCTGCGACGAGTGCGTCGACCTGTGCAATGACATCATCCGTGAGGAGGTGCAGGAAGCCCAGGCCGAGAGCAACGCGCATAAGCTGCCTGCGCCAAAGGAGATCAGCGGCATTCTCGACCAGTACGTCATTGGTCAGGAGCGCGCGAAAAAGATCCTCGCGGTGGCCGTGTACAACCATTACAAGCGCCTCAACCAGCGCGACAAGAAAGAAGAAGTCGAGCTGGGCAAAAGCAACATCCTGCTGATCGGTCCCACTGGCTCCGGCAAGACGCTGCTCGCCGAGACGCTGGCGCGTCTGCTCAATGTTCCGTTCACCATTGCCGATGCAACCACGCTTACCGAGGCGGGTTACGTGGGTGAAGACGTCGAGAACATCATCCAGAAGCTGCTGCAGAAGTGCGATTACGATGTGGAGAAGGCCCAGATGGGCATTGTCTATATCGATGAGATCGACAAGATCTCCCGCAAATCGGATAACCCGTCCATCACCCGAGACGTTTCCGGTGAGGGCGTGCAGCAGGCGCTGCTGAAGCTGATCGAAGGCACCGTTGCTTCCGTCCCGCCGCAGGGTGGCCGTAAGCATCCGCAGCAGGAGTTTCTGCAGGTCGACACGCGCAACATCCTGTTCATCTGCGGCGGCGCATTCGCCGGCCTGGAAAAGGTCATCCAGAGTCGCTCCACCCAGGGTGGCATCGGCTTCAACGCCGAAGTGCGCAGCAAGGACCCGGGCAAGAAGATCGGTGAAGCGCTGCGTGCGGTCGAGCCGGATGATCTGGTCAAGTTCGGCTTGATCCCCGAGTTCGTCGGTCGCCTGCCGGTGATCGCAACCCTCGACGAGCTCGACGAAGCCGCGTTGATCCAAATCCTGACCGAGCCGAAGAACGCGTTGACCAAGCAGTACGCCAAACTGTTCGAACTCGAGGGCGTGGATCTTGAATTCCGCCCGGACGCGCTGAAAGCTGTCGCTCATCGTGCACTCGAACGCAAGACGGGCGCCCGCGGTTTGCGCTCGATTCTCGAAGGCGTTCTGCTGGACACCATGTATGAAATTCCGTCGCAGAAGGACGTCAGCAAGGTGGTCATCGATGAAAGCGTGATCGAAGGCACATCCCAGCCTTTGCTGATCTACGAGAACACCGAGCCGCCAGCCAAGGCTGCGCCTGAGGCGTGATCGAACAAAGGGGCCTTCGGGCCCCTTTGTATTTGGCTCGCCGCCTTGTTTTTTGCCGAGGGTGCCCTCATCTTTGCTGCAAGGGTATAGCCCATCCGTTTACCGCCGTATGGCCGTCGTAGAGCTGAATTTATGAAAACAACCATCGAATTGCCCCTCTTGCCGCTGCGCGATGTGGTGGTTTACCCGCATATGGTGATCCCGCTTTTCGTTGGCCGTGAAAAATCCATCGAGGCGCTCGAATCCGCCATGTCCGGCGACAAGCAGATTCTCCTGCTGGCGCAGAAGAATCCGGCCGACGACGATCCGGGCGAAGATGCGCTATATCGCGTCGGCACCGTTGCTACCGTGCTGCAGCTGCTCAAGCTTCCGGACGGCACCGTCAAGGTGCTGGTCGAAGGTGAGCAGCGGGGCGTGATCGAGCGATTCGTCGAAGTCGACGATCACTGTCGAGCCGAGGTTTCGCTGATCGAGGAAGCCGATGTCGATGCACGCGAATCGGAAGTGTTTACGCGCAGCCTGCTCAGTCAGTTCGAGCAGTACGTGCAGCTTGGCAAGAAGGTCCCGGCAGAGGTGCTGTCCTCACTGAGCAGCATCGACGAGCCGGCCCGCCTGGTCGACACCATGGCGGCGCACATGGCGCTGAAGATCGAGCAGAAACAGCAGATCCTGGAGATCACCGACCTGCCTGCCCGTGTCGAGCACGTCCTGGCGTTGTTGGACGCCGAGATCGATCTGCTTCAGGTCGAGAAGCGCATTCGCGGCCGCGTGAAGAAGCAGATGGAGCGCAGCCAGCGCGAGTACTACCTGAACGAGCAGATGAAGGCCATTCAGAAGGAGCTCGGCGATATCGATGAAGGCCATAACGAAGTTGATGAGCTGAAGAAGCGTATCGAGAACGCCGGGCTCAGCAAGGATGCCTATGCCAAGGCCCAGGCGGAGCTGAACAAGCTCAAGCAGATGTCACCGATGTCGGCCGAAGCGACGGTAGTGCGGACCTATATCGACTGGCTGGTGAACGTGCCTTGGAAAGCCGCCAGCAAGGTCCGGCTGGACCTCGCCAAGGCAGAAGAGGTGCTCGACGCCGACCACTATGGTCTGGAAGAGGTCAAGGACCGCATTCTTGAATATCTCGCCGTGCAGAAGCGTGTGAAGAAGCTCAAGGGGCCGGTGCTCTGCCTGGTAGGGCCGCCCGGTGTCGGCAAGACGTCCCTCGCCGAATCCATTGCGCGTTCGACCAATCGCAAGTTTGTTCGCATGGCGCTGGGCGGTGTGCGTGACGAAGCCGAGATTCGCGGCCATCGCCGCACCTACATCGGTTCCATGCCGGGCCGGCTGATCCAGAAGATGACCAAGGTGGGCGTGCGCAACCCGCTGTTCCTGCTCGACGAGATCGACAAGATGGGCAGCGACATGCGCGGCGATCCTGCCTCGGCACTGCTCGAGGTGCTGGACCCGGAGCAGAACCACAACTTCAACGATCACTATCTGGAGGTCGACTATGACCTCTCGGACGTGATGTTCCTCTGTACCGCCAACTCGATGAACATTCCGGCGCCGTTGCTCGACCGCATGGAAGTCATCCGCCTGCCTGGCTATACCGAGGACGAGAAGGTCAACATTGCCACACGGTATCTGGCGCCCAAGCAGATTGAGGCCAATGGTCTGAAGAAGGGCGAGCTGGAGTTCCAGGAAGCCGCTATCAGGGACATCATCCGCTACTACACCCGCGAGGCCGGTGTTCGCAGCCTTGAGCGCCAGCTGGCCAAGGTGTGCCGCAAGGTGGTCAAGGAGCATGCGGCCGAGAAACGCTTCCATGTGACTGTGGATGCCGATTCTCTCGAGCATTTCCTGGGGGTTCGCAAGTTCCGTTACGGGCTCGCCGAACAGCAGGATCAGGTAGGGCAGGTCACCGGGCTGGCCTGGACTCAGGTCGGTGGCGAGCTGCTGACGATCGAGGCGGCCGTGGTACCGGGCAAAGGGCGGCTCACCAAGACCGGCTCGCTGGGCGAGGTGATGGGCGAGTCGATTACCGCGGCGCTGACGGTGGTTCGCAGCCGGGCGGTCAGCCTGGGCATTGCTGCCGATTTTCATGAAAAGCAGGACATCCATATCCACGTGCCAGAGGGCGCCACCCCCAAGGATGGCCCGAGCGCTGGTATCGGGATGTGCACGGCGCTGGTTTCTGCCCTGACGCAGATCCCGGTGCGCGCAGATGTCGCAATGACCGGCGAGATCACATTGCGTGGACAAGTGCTGGCCATTGGTGGACTGAAGGAGAAACTTCTGGCTGCGCATCGCGGCGGAATCAAGACGGTGATCATTCCGGAAGAAAATCAGCGTGATCTGAAAGAGATTCCTGAAAATATTAAGCAGGACCTGCAGATTAAACCGGTGAAGTGGATTGACGAGGTCCTGCAAATTGCGCTGCAATACGCGCCGGAGCCCTTGCCCGATGCGGCTCCCGAGATTGTTGCAAAGGACGACAAGCGCGAGCCTGATTCCAAGGAGCGAATCAGCACGCATTAGTCTGGAAGGCCACGTTGACACACTTCAGGTGCCCTTGTTTAATCGGCCTCTTGTGTCAGAGCCATCTAGCACCGCTTTGCTTACACCCGAAAATTAAAGATACGACTCAACAGAAATAAGGGGACTTAGAGTGAACAAGTCGGAACTGATCGATGCCATCGCTGCATCTGCTGATATCCCAAAAGCTGTTGCTGGCCGCGCGCTGGATGCAGTGATCGAATCCGTCACCGGCGCCCTGAAGGCTGGTGACTCCGTGGTACTGGTTGGTTTCGGTACTTTCGCTGTCAAGGAGCGCGCTGCGCGCACTGGTCGCAACCCGCAGACTGGCAAGCCGATCAACATCGCTGCTGCCAAGATCCCGGGCTTCAAAGCTGGCAAGGCTCTGAAAGACGCTGTCAACTAAGCGTTTTGTTACCCGGCCAGTCAGCGTGCGCTGCGCTGGCACGGGGCGGTTGTCGAGCAGGCCTGGCCTGCCGAGATCTGGCTTGGGGGAATAAGCCCAACCGCTCCAAAGGCTCCGAGAAGGCGCATCCCTGGATGCGCCTTTCTTTTATCCGGTTTCCACCCGCGGTGCGCAGTCTTGCGGGCCGCAGACTCCTGGGGGTCGCATGCTTCAGAACATCAGGGACAATTCACAAGGCTGGATTGCCAAAACAATCATCGGCGTCATCGTCGTGCTGCTGGCCTTGACTGGCTTCGATGCCATCTTCAATGCCGCCAGCAACGCCCAGAACGCTGCAGAAGTCAACGGCGAAGAAATTTCCCGCTACGACCTCGACCAGGCCATGAACATGCAGCGCCGGCAGCTCGCCCAGCAGCTCGGGCAGGATTTCGATCCGTCCCTGCTCGACGACCGCCTGCTGCGCGACGCGGCTCTCGGCTCGCTGATCGATCGTATGCTGCTGTTGCAGGCCGCCAAGGGCGCCAACTTCGCATTCTCGCGCGAAGCGCTCGATCAGCTGATCCTGCAGACCCCCGAGTTCCAGGTTGACGGTGCTTTCAACCCTGCCCGGTTTGATCAGGTGATCCAGCAGATGGGCTATTCCCGTCTCCAGTTCCGCCAGCTGCTCGAACAGGAAATGCTGATTGGCCAGCTGCGTGCCGGCATTTCCGGTACCGGTTTCGTTACCGATCAGCAGGTGCAAAACTTTGCCCGCCTGGAGATGCAGACCCGGGATTTCGCTACGCTGACCGTGCCGGCGCAGCACGAAGCCATTGAGGTCAGCGACAACCAGATCAACGAGTTCTACGAGGCCAATGCCGACCGTTTTCGTACCCCTGAACAGGTCGTCGTCGAATACGTCGAGCTGAAGAAGGAGTCGTTCTTCGATCAGGTCGAGGCGTCCGACGAGGAGTTGCAGGAGCTGTATCAGAAGCAGATCGCCAATCTGGCAGAACAGCGCCGCGCCGCACATATCCTGATCGAGACCGGCGGTGAACTGAGCGACGACGAGGCCAAGGCGAAGATCGACGAGATTGCCGCGCGCGTGAAGAACGGTGAGGATTTCGCCACGGTCGCCAAGGAAGTTTCCCAGGATCCGGGCTCGGCCAACGAAGGTGGCGACTTGGGCTTTGCTGGTCCAGGGGTCTACGACCCAGCATTCGAAGATGCGCTTTATGCATTGAACGAAGGCGAGGTCTCGGCACCGGTCAAGTCGGAGTTCGGCTGGCACATCATCAAGCTGCTCGGCGTCCAGTCACCGGAGGTTCCCTCTTTCGAAAGCATGAAGCCGGAGCTGGTACGCGAGCTGAAGGCCCAGCAGGTCGAGCAACGCTTCGTGGAGACCAGCAAACAGCTGGAAGATGCTGCCTTCGAAGCATCCGACCTGGCGCAGCCTGCGCAGGAACTGGGTTTGATGGTGCAGACCACCGAAGCGTTCGGGCGTGAGGGCGGCGAAGGCATCACGGCCAATCGGCAGGTCATCCAGGCCGCGTTCAGCGAGGAAGTGCTGGTGGACGGCGCCAACAGCAGCGTGATCGAACTGGACCCTGATACGGCGGTGGTGATTCGCGTCAAGGAGCACCTGAAGCCTGCGGTGATTCCGCTTGCCGACGTTCGTGACGATATCGTGCAGCAACTCCAGCGCAAGCTGGCGGCCGAAACCGCTCGTACTCAGGGTGAGCAGCTGTTGGCCGAGCTGCGCGAAGGCAAGCAACCTGAAGGGCAGTGGCAGGCGGTCGAAGCGGCCACTCGCAGCCAGGAGGGCGTCGCACCGGCGCTGCTGCAGGCAGTGTTCCGCATGCCGCGTCCGGAGCAGCAGGACAAGCCCAGCTACTCGGGCGTGGCGCTGAACAACGGCGATTACGTGGTTGTGCGACTGAACGGCGTCAATGAGGCTGACGCTGCTTTGTCCGACGAAGAGAAGCTGAACATTCGCCGCTTCCTGGCTTCGCGGATGGGGCAGCAGGACTTCGCGGCGTTCCGTCAGAAGCTGCAGGCCGAAGCGAAGATCGAGCGTTTCTGATCGAATGAATGGCTGGCAAGCTGCGAAGCCTTGCCAGCACCCACGACAACGCCCCGACTGGTTCGGGGCGTTGTCGTTTCTGCCGGGGAAGAAGCGCTACCGCAAAAGCCGGCGTGCGAGCCAGGGGCTCTGGTGCATGAAGGCGGTGTGGACCTGCACGAGTTCTGCGCCCGCACTCATGCGGGCACGCAGATGATCAGCGGTCTGGACCCCGCCGACCGAAAGCAGAGCCATGTCGGGCCCGCAGAACCGGCGCAGGTCTTCGATCTGTTGGCAGGCCTGAGCCTGCCGCTGGGCATCCTGCCAGGCCCGGTAGCGCTCTGCTGTCGCTGGTGGCCCGGGGTCGTGGGCGGCGAGCAGGCCATCGAAGCCCAGCTCGACAAGCAGGCCGGCGATAGAGAAGGGCGTGCGTTCGGGCATGCAGCGCAGCTTGGCCAGCAACGGCACGCGTCGCCGGCCGTCCTGGTTCAGTTGGCGTTGTTCTTCGCAGAGGGCGGCGAGCAGATGGCGGAGTCGTGTCGATTGCGATAGCAGCGGTGCGCTGGTCGGCCCGATCAGGTTGAGCATCAGGTAGTCGGCATGGGGCCACGCGGCCCGCAACATGGCGCGGCTCTCCGCCGAAGCCTGCCTTGCGTCCAGGGTGAGGCTGATGCCGAGACGTGCAGCGCCGTTGTGCATGACGCCGAGCTGCGCCACCTCGTTTGCGGTCAGGCTACCGATTTCGTTGAAGCCGAATCCCAGCGCAGCCACTCGCCGAGCCAACCGTCCGTAGCGATCGAAGCCTGCGGCTATTCCCACCGGGGAGGGAAACCGCAGGCCCATCGCCGTAACCGGTCGAGCGTGTCCTTCGCCAGAACAAGCACAGGCAACGCTGGCCAGTTCCAGTGCCAGGCGTTGTACCGCGCGGCTACGCAAGGCTCGCCAATCGATCCGCTTATCCATGCGCTTGTTCGAACGCCGTCATGAAAGCGATCAGCCGGCGGACGCCTGCCTGAGGCATGGCGTTATACAGGCTGGCCCGGATGCCGCCCTCGGCGGCATGCCCATGCAGGTTGTACAAGCCGTGCTGCGCCGCCTGCTGGACAAAGGTGTCGGTCAATCCTGGCTCGATGAGCCGGAAGCAGACATTGATCGTCGAGCGGTCCGGCGGATGCTGTCGGCAGCGATAGATTCGGCTGGTATCGATGTACCGGTAGAGCTCGCGACTTCTGCTCTGTGCTGCTTCGTCCATCGCCGGGAGACCGCCGTTCTGGCGGATCCAGCGCAGCATCAGCCCGGCTACATAGAGTGCAAAGGTCGGTGGGGTATTGAAACGGCTTTGCTGTTCGGCCTGGACGGCGTAACTGAATGCCGCGGGCAGGTGGCGCGGCGGCCGTCGCAATAGGTTCTGGTGAACGATGACCACGCAGAGCCCGGCAATCCCGAGGTTTTTCTGCGCACTGGCATAGATCAGCCCGAATCGCTCGACCGGAATCGGACGGGTGAGAAAGTCCGAGGTCATGTCGGCAACCAGCGGTACGGCCAACTGTGGAAAGTCCCGCAGCTGAAGTCCGTTTCCGGTTTCGTTGCTGGTGATATGGCAATAACCCGCGTCCGGCGACAAGCACCATTGCTCGAACGAGGGCAGGGCAGTGAAGGAGTGAGCTGCAGCGCTGGCGATGACGTTCACCCGAGCGTGTCGACGAGCCTCACTGATCGCCCTGCGTGCCCAGTGCCCACTTTCCAGATAGTCGGCACTCTGCCCTGGATGCAGCAGGTTGAGCGGCAGCAGCCAGAACTGGACACTGGCTCCGCCCTGCAGGAACAGCACGCGATAACTCCGGGGGATCGACAGCAGCGTACGCAAGTCTGCTTCGACTTCTTCCATCAGCCCCTTGAAGGCTGCGCTGGTGAAGGGTTGTTCCAGTATCGAAGAACCGGAGCCGCGCCAGTCCGGCATCTCTTCGCGGATCTGCGTCAGCACCTCGGCAGGCAGCATCGCCGGGCCGGCGGCGAAGTTATAGCGCTCGGCGAACTCAGTACAGGTGCAGGCCATGGCCGCCGGTCGCCATCAGAAACAGCAAGGGGATGGACAGGATGGTATTGCTGCGCGAGGAGAGAAAGGTGATCCGCGAACAGCGTACCCGCTCTTCCAGCGTCGCCGGAACGAAGCCGAGCAGCTTTTTCTGATGCGGCCAGAGCACCAGCCACAGATTGAGCAGCATCAGCGTACCGATCCAGGCCCCCAGCCCGATCACCGCTAACGGGCCCTGCAGCAGCAGCGCGTCGACCAGCCAGCCGCGCTGCCAGAGCATCACCAGGCCCGACAGCCAGACCACCAGTGAGGCATAGCGGAAGACACCGTGCTCGCGCTTCATCCGCGCCTCCAGATCGCGGGTGAGGACGGCAACGTCGACGCCGTTCTGCAGCGGCACGAAGCGCGGGTTCTGGATGAAGTTCGCGTAGTTGTGGCCGACCCAAACCAGCGCGAACAGAAGATGCGCGTAGCGCGCCAGCAGGTCGAGAACGGGCAGTTGCATGTCAGCTCACCAGCCAGTAGCGCAGCAGCAGATAACAGCCGAGTGTCAGCGCAACGCCGGCGCCTATGGTGCCGGCGAAGGAATCATGGGGCAGCTGCAATTTCCACCCCCTGGCTGGCCTGTCGTGGAATGAGCGTCCCGGCAGGATGGGCCGCGTTCTGCGCCAGCTCGACAGCCTTACGAATCAGCTGATGATGCGGCGACTTGCTGCACGCCGGGTCGGTATTGGCACCGTCGCCCGTGAGCAACAGAGCCTGACAGCGACAGCCGCCGAAGTCCTTTTCCTTCTCGTCGCAGCTGCGGCAGGGCTCGGGCATCCAGGTATCGCCGCGGTAGAGATCGAACACCGGCGAGTCGTGCCAGATCTGCTCCAGGCGTTGCTGGCGCACGTTAGGAAAGGTGATGTGCTTGAAGTTGCTGGCTTGCGAGCAGGGCAGCACGTTGCCGTTGGGCGCGACGGTCACGTGAATGGCGCCCCAACCATTCATGCAGGCCTTCGGGCGGCCTTCGTAGTAGTCCGGGATGACGAAAAAGATGGTCAGCCGCTCACCGAAGCGTTCGCGCGCGGCATGTACTTGGCCCTCGGCGCGCTGCAGCTCGGCGTGCGTCGGCATCAAGGCGTCGCGGTTGAGCAGGGCCCAGTTGTAATACTGCACGTTGGCCAGCTCCAGGTATTCCACGCCCAGCTCGACGGCAAACTCGATGATGTCCGGCACCTGGCCGATGTTCTGCCGAGTGATCGGTACGTTGAGCACCATGGGAAAGTCCATTGATTTGATCAGCTGTGCCATGCCGAGCTTGCGCTCCAGCACATCGACTCCGGCCAGCTGGCGTGCCACGTCATTGTCGGTGGACTGAAAGCCGAGCTGAATGTGGCGCAGCCCCGCATCCTTCAGGGCGCGCAGACGCGCCTCGGTCAGTCCTATGCCCGAGGTGATCAGGTTGGTGTAATAGCCCATTCGGTCGGCTTCGGCGACCAGCGTTTCGAGGTCCTTGCGCAGGGTGGGCTCGCCGCCGGAGAAGCCGATCTGCACCGCACCCATGGCGCGGGCCTGAGCCATCACGTCGATCCACTCGGCTGTGCTGAGCTCGTCCCGACGGTAATCGGCGAAGTTGCGTGGATTACTGCAGAACACGCACTGCAACGGGCATTGATATGTCAGCTCCAGCAGCAGCCAGACCGGGTTGCCGCTGCCATCAAGCCTTAGCTCTGATCCAGCCCTTGGCATGGGACACCTCCAGGAAATTCAGAACGCCTGCACGGATCGCGTCGATGGCGGATGCGTTGTAGTCGCAACCCAGCTGCTCGATCAGCTCGACGACGCTCGTGCTGCCATCGCAGCGCTTGAGAATGTCGCCAGCGGTGGCATTGAGCTTGACGATGCCTTCGGGGTAGAGCAGCACGTGGGCCTGCTGGGAATCCTCCCAGCGGAACAGAAAAGGTGGGCGGATCTCGTAGCGGTCGGTCGGCGCTATGGTTGTTGTGTTCATGGTTCAGCTCCTCGCGGAACCGGCGTGGGACGCATGGCCCGACGCCGGTCAAGGCTCAGCGCACGTAGACGTACGCGGTGACTTCGAAGCCCAGACGCAGATCGCAGAAGTCCGGATCGATCCACTGCATGGCGTATCTCCTTTCATGTTGTCGTTGGGAAATGCGGTACCGCAGCTCGAAGCTAAGGCGCTTTGCAGGGGCGTCTAATAAGACTTTGGGGTCGGTTTTGCAGGCTTTTGGTCGTGCTTTTCTTGCGCTCGGAGAATATTTGCGCTGTGGTTTTGCGCCCTTGTCCGGGGTCATTTTTGCCGCGTGGACGAGGGGCTAGCCTGTGCGGCTTTTTGGTCGAGAAACGCGCGTCGGAGATAGGCTAGAAGCCGCGATACAGCGGGCTGTGCGCCTTGGCATCTACTACCAAATGAGGAGTCCTCCGCTGCCATGGGTGCATACCGGAGCCTGGAGCGGGCTGCCTAAGATCGGTCCATGCCCTGCGCACTTCCCGGCGCAGGCTCTGACAAGCAGAAGAAGAGAGGCCCATCATGATCTACGCCCAGCCCGGTACCCCAGGCGCCGTCGTTTCCTTCAAGCCCCGTTACGGCAACTACATCGGTGGTGAGTTCGTCCCGCCGGTCAAAGGCGAGTATTTCGTCAACACCTCGCCCGTCAATGGTGAAGTGATCGCCGAATTCCCGCGTTCGGGCGCTGAAGACATCGAGAAGGCGCTGGATGCCGCGCATGCAGCCGCCGACGCCTGGGGTCGTACCTCGGTGCAGGACCGCGCCAATATCCTGCTGAAGATCGCTGATCGCATCGAAGCCAACCTGGAAAAACTTGCCGTCGCCGAAACCTGGGATAACGGCAAGGCCGTTCGTGAAACCCTGAACGCCGACGTACCGCTGGCCGCCGACCACTTCCGCTACTTCGCCGGTTGCATCCGTGCCCAGGAAGGCAGCGCCGCAGAGATCAATGAGCACACCGCGGCCTACCACTTCCACGAGCCGCTGGGCGTGGTCGGGCAGATCATTCCGTGGAACTTCCCGCTGCTGATGGCGGCCTGGAAGCTGGCACCTGCCCTGGCTGCCGGTAACTGCATCGTGCTCAAGCCGGCCGAACAGACTCCGCTGTCGATCATGGTCCTGATCGAGATCATCGGTGACCTGCTGCCAGCGGGCGTGCTGAACATCGTTCAGGGCTTCGGCCGCGAAGCTGGTCAGGCGTTGGCGACCAGCACCCGCATTGCCAAGATCGCCTTTACCGGCTCGACCCCGGTTGGCTCGCACATCATGCGTTGCGCGGCCGAGAACATCATCCCCAGCACCGTGGAACTGGGTGGCAAGAGCCCGAACATCTTCTTCGAAGACATCATGAATGCGGAGCCTGCGTTCATCGAGAAAGCCGCTGAAGGTCTGGTACTCGCCTTCTTCAACCAGGGCGAGGTCTGCACCTGCCCGTCGCGTGCGCTGATTCAGGAATCGATCTTCGAGCCCTTCATGGAAGTGGTGATGAAGAAGGTCAAGGCGATCAAGCGCGGCAACCCGCTGGATACCGACACCATGGTCGGCGCCCAGGCGTCCGAGCAGCAGTTCGACAAGATCCTTTCCTACATGGAAATCGCCCAGCAGGAAGGCGCGCAGATCCTCACCGGCGGCGCAGCCGAGAAGCTCGAAGGCGGCCTGGCCTCCGGTTACTACGTGCAGCCGACCCTGATCAAGGGTCACAACAAGATGCGTGTGTTCCAGGAAGAAATCTTCGGCCCGGTGGTCGGCGTCGCTACCTTCAAGGACGAAGCCGAAGCCCTGGCCATTGCCAACGATACCGAGTTCGGCCTGGGCGCTGGCGTCTGGACCCGCGACATCAACCGCGCCTACCGCATGGGTCGCGGCATCAAGGCCGGCCGTGTCTGGACCAACTGCTACCACCTGTATCCGGCACATGCCGCGTTCGGCGGCTACAAGAAGTCCGGTGTCGGTCGCGAAACGCACAAGATGATGCTCGACCACTATCAGCAGACCAAGAACCTGCTGGTCAGCTACGACATCAATCCGCTCGGCTTCTTCTGATGAGGGCCCCGGCGCGTGTGCTCCAGCGCGCCGGTTTATTTTGCTACGCACGTCAAGTGCAGGAACCTGCGCCGCTTCTGAAGTACCCCCTCGAACCGAGCGTATGGTTCCTATCGCAACGCGGCCCCGGCCGCGTTTTTTTTGCTCCGGACTCGACCAGCCATCGCGGCCATCGAACTCCCGCAAGCCGAAGCGCCTCACATCTGCATAGGCCAACATCGAAAGCAGAGGAGGTCACCCATGCCGCAATTGCTCGAGCCCTGCTCGCTGAAGCACCTGCGCTTGCGCAATAGAGCCGTCGTCGCACCCATGACCCGGGTCAGCGCCGAGCCCGAGGGCGCTGCCAACGAACTGATGCGCGACTACTACGCATCCTTTGCCAAAGGCGGCTTCGGGATGATCGTCAGCGAGGGTGTCTATACCGATACCGCTTATAGCCAGGGCTACTTCAACCAGCCCGGGCTCGCCACCGACGCGCACCGGGACAGCTGGAAGCCCATCGTGCAGGCGGTTCACGAAGCCGGTGCGGCGTTCATCGCGCAGCTCATGCATGGCGGTGCCCAGACCCAAGGCAACATCCATCACGCCCGCCATGTGGCTCCATCGGCAGTACAACCGAGCGGATCTCAGCTGAAGTTCTATGGCGGAGAGGGGCCTTACGCGACGCCGGCTGAAATGAGCGAAGAGGATATCCAGGAGGCCATCGCCGGTTTCGCGCTGGCGGCCCGGCACGCGCGGGAGGCCGGCTTCGATGGAGTCGAGCTGCATGGCGCCAACGGCTACCTGCTGCACGAATTCATGAGCGCCGAGTTCAACCAGCGCAGCGATCAGTGGGGCGGGACGTTTCTCGGACGCCTGCGCATGCCACTGGCGGTGATCGCTGCCGTGCGGGCGGAGGTGGGCGAGGAATTCGTGGTGGGGATGCGACTGTCGCAGAGCATGGTCTGCGACGGCCGGCTCAAATGGGAGGGCGGCGAGGAACAGGCCCGGCAGCGCTTCCGTGTACTGGCTGATGCAGGGCTCGACTATCTGCACATCACTGAGCCCGAAGCCCGCGCACCGGCCTTCGGAGAAGGCCCGAGCCTTGCCGCCATCGCCAAGGGCAGCGTAGCGATCCCGGTGATCGGCAACGGTGCCATCGTCACCGGCGAGCAGGCCGAGGCCTTGCTCGGTCGAGGCGAGATGGATCTGGTGGCGGTTGGCAAGGCGGCGCTGGCCAACAACGATTGGCCGCAACGCATTCAGCAAGGCATCGAGCTGAGCGATTTCGACGGTTCGATGTTTGTTCCCATGGCGACCATCACCAACGAACTGGCGTGGCGCAATGCCAATGATCGGCCAGCGCTGCGTTCGAGTTGACACGCCCGGCAACGAGGCGTTAGCTGAATCGCGAAACCTGGTAACAGATGGCTGCCGTTCGTCGGGCACTACCAAGGCACGGCGCTGTCTCCTTCCAAAGTACCATTCTGCTCGAAGCAGAACAGGGGGCTTAATTGGGCTGTCGGAATCTTCCGGCACCATAAAAAGAGGACCGACCTATGTGGACTAAACCCGCCTTCACCGACCTGCGTATTGGTTTCGAAGTCACCATGTACTTCGCAAACCGTTGATCGATCAGCCCCGGCTCCGGCCGGGGCTTTGCTTTTGGGGGCTGTCCATGTTCATCCGAATTCTCGGTTCCGCCGCGGGTGGAGGTTTTCCGCAGTGGAACTGCAACTGCGCCAACTGTGCGGGCCTGCGCGCCGGCACACTCAATGCAAAGGCGCGTACCCAGTCGTCCATCGCCATCAGCGACAACGGTGTCGACTGGATCCTGTGCAATGCGTCGCCGGACATCCGCGCCCAGCTCGAGTCCTTTCCGACCCTGCAGCCGGCCCGTGCGCCCCGCGACACCGCCATCGGTGCGATCGTCCTGCTGGACAGCCAGATCGATCACACCACTGGCCTGCTGACGCTGCGCGAAGGCTGCCCGCATGAAGTCTGGTGCACCGAGATGGTTCATCAGGACCTCACCACCGGCTTCCCGCTGTTCAACATGCTGGAGCACTGGAACGGCGGCCTGAAATGGAATCCGATCGCCCTGAGCGGCAACTTCAGCATTCCCTGCTGCCCGAACCTGCATATCACGCCGATCCCGCTGCGCAGCTCGGCGCCACCCTATTCGCCGCACCGCAACGACCCGCACCCGGGCGACAACATTGGTCTGCTCATCGAAGACCGCAACACCGGCGGCACACTGTTCTACGCGCCGGGGCTGGGCCAGGTCAGCGAAGAGCTGCTGGCCACCATGCGCCGGGCCGACTGCCTGCTGGTCGACGGCACGCTGTGGCGCGATGACGAGATGCTCGTGCGCGAGGTCGGCACCAAGCTCGGCAGCGAAATGGGTCATCTGCAGCAGAGCGGCCCGGGCGGCATGATCGAGGTGCTCGACGGCATGCCGGCGGTGCGCAAGATCCTCATTCATATCAACAACACCAACCCGATCCTCGACGAGGATTCCGTCGAGCGCGAGATCCTTGGCGAGCACGGGATCGAGGTCGCCTACGACGGCATGAACATCGAGCTCTGAAGCCAAGACATCGCCGCAGCCCGGCCACAGGCCGAACGAGCGCAGAACGACAAGAAAGGAACTGAAACCGTTATGAACCTGCCAGCCATGAGTCCCGCCGAATTCGAACAGGCGCTGCGCGCCAAGGGCGAGTACTACCATATCCATCACCCGTTCCACCGGGCCATGTATGCCGGGCAGGCGACGCGCGAGCAGATTCAGGGTTGGGTCGCCAACCGCTTCTACTATCAGGTCTGCATCCCGGTGAAGGATGCCGCGATCATGGCCAACTGTCCGGACCGCGACACCCGCCGCGAGTGGATTCAGCGCATCATCGACCACGATGGCGCGCCGGGTGAGGAGGGTGGCATCGAAGCCTGGCTGCGGCTGGCCGAGGCCGTGGGTCTGGACCGCGAGCAGGTGCTGTCGCAGGAGCTGGTGCTTCCCGGCGTGCGCTTCGCAGTGGATGCCTACGTGAACTTTGCCCGTCGGGCCTGCTGGCAGGAAGCAGCCAGCAGCTCGCTGACCGAACTGTTCGCACCGACCATCCACCAGTCGCGGCTGGATAGCTGGCCGCAGCACTATCCCTGGATCGACGCGTCGGGCTATGACTACTTCCGCAAGCGCCTGAAGGAAGCCCGCCGCGATGTCGAGCACGGCCTGCGCATCACCCTGGACCACTATCGCACCCGCGAGGCGCAGGAGCGCATGCTGGAGATCCTTCAGTTCAAGCTCGACGTGTTGTGGAGCATGCTGGACGCCATGAGCATGGCCTATGAGCTGGACCGACCGCCGTACCATACCGTCACCCGCGACCGGGTCTGGCACAAGGGCATCAGCTTCTGACGGGGCGCACGTCGTGCAGGGTTGGGCTTCGGCCCGCCACTGCCACGGCTGATCGACGCCCGCCCGGCCATTGACGAGAAAAGAGATGAGCGAAATTCAACTGACTCAGGTTCCATCCTTTCGCCGCGGCTTCCGCTTCCAGTGGGAGCCGGCGCAGAACTGCCACGTGCTGCTCTATCCGGAAGGTATGATCAAACTCAACGAGAGCGCCGCAGCAGTGCTGACCGAGGTGGACGGGACAAGGACCGTGGGCGCCATCGTCGCCGACTTGCAGGCTCGCTACCCGGAGGCCGAAGGCATTCAAGAGGATATCGTCGCGTTCCTGGAGGTCGCCGTTGAACGGTTCTGGATCGAGCTTCGCTAAACCCGGCTACGAGCCGGGTCCGCCGCTCTGGTTGCTGGCGGAGCTGACCTATCGTTGCCCGCTGCAGTGCCCGTACTGCTCCAATCCGCTGGACTTCGCCCGCAGCCACGATGAGCTGAGTACGGCTGAGTGGATCGAGGTATTTCGCCAGGCGCGGGAGATGGGAGCCGCCCAGCTGGGCTTTTCCGGAGGCGAGCCGCTGGTCCGTCAGGACCTTGTCGAGCTGATCGCCGCCGCGCGCGGGCTCGGCTACTACTCCAACCTGATCACCTCAGGCATCGGCCTTACCGAAGAGAAGATCGCCAGCTTCGCCGATGCCGGCCTCGACCATATCCAGATCAGCTTCCAGGCCGCAGACGAGGAGGTGAACAACCTGCTCGCCGGGTCGCAGAAGGCTTTCGCCCACAAGCTGGAAATGGCCCGTGCGGTGAAAAAACACGGCTATCCGATGGTGCTCAACTTCGTCACCCATCGGCACAACATCGACAACATCGACCAGATCATTCGTCTGTGCATCGAGCTCGAGGCCGATTTTGTCGAGCTCGCCACCTGCCAGTTCTACGGCTGGGCCGAACTTAACCGCGCCGGGCTGCTACCGAGCAAGGAGCAGCTGGTACGTGCCGAGCGGATCACCAACGAGTGGCGCGACAAGCTCGCCGCCGAAAACCATCCGTGCAAACTGATCTTCGTCACGCCCGATTATTACGAGGAACGGCCGAAAGCCTGCATGAACGGCTGGGGCAACCTGTTCCTGGACATCACCCCGGACGGCACGGCCTTGCCCTGTCACAGCGCGCGACAGTTGCCGGTGACTTTCCCGAACGTGCGCGAGCACAGCATCGAATACATCTGGCGAGACTCGTTCGGCTTCAACAGGTTTCGCGGTTACGACTGGATGCCCGAACCCTGTCGCAGCTGCGACGAGAAGGAGCGCGACTTCGGCGGCTGCCGCTGCCAGGCCTTTATGCTCACCGGCGATGCCGCCAATGCGGACCCCGTGTGCAGCAAGTCGGCACACCACGGCAAGATCCTTGCGGCTCGCGATCAGGCCGACCACGGCGCGCTGGGCCTCGATCAGCTGCAGCATCGTAACGAGAAGGCTTCCAAGCTCATCCTCAAGGTATGAAATCGCCCCGCAACGATTCGTCCATGCTTCATCCATCCGCCGAGGTGCTGCCCTATGGCTTCTGGCCCAGCGACTGGAGTGCCGAAGCCGCTGCGGCCGCTAGCCGGGACTTCGCCGAGTTGCGGGCCGGGCAGGGTGGGTTGTTCTGGATCGAGTACGACCCCGCCGAGGGTCGCTGCAGCCTGTGGTTCTGGCGGGCCGGCCACGCGTGCTGCGTGACGCCAGCCGGCTACTCGGTACGCAGTCGCGTCTATGAATACGGCGGCGGCGCGTTCTGCCTAACCGGGCAGGGGCTCGCCTTCGTCAACGAGGCGGACCAGCAGATCTACCTGCAAACGCAGGCTGACCCGGAAGCCACATCCCTGCCTGCAGCGCTGACCGAGCGTCCCGGCTGCCGTTATGGCGATCTGCAGTACGACCCCAAGGGCGCGACCGTCATCGCCCTGGAAGAGTCCAGCGAAGACAACGGTATCGTGCACCGGCTGGTGGCCTTCACGCTGTCCGACGGCGCTCGCCGTATCCTCGTCGAAGGGGCCGACTTCTACTCGTCGCCCAGGTTGGCTCCGGATGGTCGACGGTTGGCCTGGATCGAGTGGGATCGCCCGGAGCAGCCCTGGACCTCGACCCGTCTGTGCGTCGCCGAGCGTCAGGCAGACGGGGGCTGGGGCGCGGTGAAGTGCGTGGCTGGCGGCGCGGGCGGGGAGTCGCTGCAGCAACCGCGCTTCACCGAACATGGTCAGCTGATCTGTCTCAGTGACCGGTTGGGCTACTGGCAGCCTTGGGCCGAGGTCGACGGTGCGTGGGCATTGCACCCACTGATCGCAGCGGAGTCGGAGGCGACACGTAATTTCGACTGCGCGCCTGCGCCCTGGCAGCTGGGGACCAGCAGCTATGTGCCGCTGGCGGACGGCGGCCTGCTGTTGACCCATATGGTCGACGGCTACGGTTGGCTGTTCGAACACGGCGCCGGAGGCGGGCAGCAGTTGGCCAGTGCGTTCAGCCGCTGCCGCCAGCTCACTGCGGACGCCACCCACCTGTTCTGCATCGCGGGTGCAACGCATCGCGCGCCGGCGGTGCTGGCCATTGACCGGGCCAACGGCTCGGTGCGGGTTCTGGCCGGCGGAGCGACTCCGCTTGCCGCGCCACAGGTTTCGTGCCCGCAGCCCATGCGATTCCCGACCGGCAATGGTGAAACCGCCCATGCGTTCTTCTATGCGCCGCGCAACACGAACTGCCGCGGCGAGCACGGTACATTGCCACCGCTGGTGGTGTTCATCCATGGCGGACCGACGTCGGCGTGCTACCCGGTGTTCGACCCGCGCATCCAGTTCTGGACGCAGCGCGGCTTCGCCGTGGTGGACGTCAACTACCGCGGCAGCAGCGGGTTCGGCCGGGCCTACCGACAACGCCTGCGCGAGCACTGGGGTGTGGTGGATGTGGAAGACGCCTGCCAGACGGCCCGCGCACTGGCGCAGCAGGGCGCTATCGATCCGCAGCGGGTGTTCATCCGTGGCTCCAGCGCCGGCGGCTACACCGCCCTCAGCGCACTGATGGCGACCGATCTGTTTCGCGGCGGCGCCAGTCTGTATGGCGTCAGCGACCCCCTGGCGCTGCGCCGGGTCACCCACAAGTTCGAAGGCGACTATCTGGATTGGCTGATAGGAGATCCGCAGCGGGTGCCGGAGCGCTTTCGCGAGCGCGCGCCGCTGCATAACGCCGAGCGCATCGCCGCACCGGTGCTCTTCCTGCAGGGCGGGCAGGACGCCGTGGTGCTACCCGAGCAGACCGAATCCATGGTGGCAGCACTGCAGAGCCGCGGTGTCGAGGTGCAGTACCGTCTCTACCCGGACGAACGCCACGGCTTTCGTCAGGCTGCCAACCTGGCGGATGCGCTCGAGCGCGAGCTGCGCTTCTACCAGGGGCTGCTGTAGCTCTTTCCGCCGGACGGATGGCGCCGCCAGCCGTTAGGCGCATTGCTTTAACTGAGCAATGCAGTAGGCTTGCGCCCGTTGTTACAAAAAATAAAAAAGGCCGCAGTCATGAGCCCGAATATCAGCCTCCAGCGCAAGTTCGTCTCCCCTGAAATCATCTTTGGTGCCGGCTGCCGCCATAGCGTGGGCACCTGCGCGGGCAATTTCGGCGCGCGCAAGGTGCTGGTGGTTTCCGATCCGGGCGTAGTCAAGGCCGGCTGGGTGGCCGATGTGCAGGCCAGCCTCGCTCGACAGGGCATCGAGCACTGCCTGTTCACTGACGTTTCGCCCAATCCGCGCTGCGAAGAGGTGATGCTCGGTGCCGAGCTGTATCGCAGCGAGGGCTGCAACGTGATCGTTGCAGTCGGCGGCGGCAGCCCGATGGATTGCGCCAAGGGCATCGGCATCGTGGCCGCGCATGGGCGGCATATCTATGAATTCGAGGGCGTCGACACCCTGCGCGTGCCCAGCCCGCCGTTGATCCTGATTCCCACCACTGCCGGCACCTCGGCGGATGTGTCGCAGTTCGTGATCATTTCCAATCAGGAAGAGCGGATGAAGTTCTCGATCGTCAGCAAGGCCGCCGTGCCGGATGTTTCGCTGATCGATCCGGAAACCACGCTCAGCATGGACCCGTTTCTCTCCGCCTGCACCGGTATCGATGCGTTGGTGCATGCCATCGAGGCCTTCGTTTCCACCGGCCACGGCCCGCTGACCGACCCCCACGCGCTGGAGGCCATGCGACTGATCAATGGCAATCTGGTGCAGATGATCGCCAATCCTGCCGACATCGCGCTGCGTGAGCAGATCATGCTCGGCAGCATGCAGGCCGGACTGGCCTTCTCCAACGCCATCCTCGGCGCCGTGCATGCCATGTCCCACAGCCTCGGCGGCTATCTGGACCTGCCCCACGGCGTATGCAATGCCGTGCTGGTCGAGCATGTGGTGGCCTTCAACTACGACGCTGCACCTGATCGCTACCGGATAGTCGCCGAGACCCTCGGCATCGATTCACGCGGGCTGAGCCATCGACAGGTGCGCGAGCGGCTGGTGCAGCATCTGATCGATCTCAAGCAGCGCATCGGCTTCCGCGAAACCCTGAGCCTGCACGGCGTGAACCTCTCCGATATCCCGTTCCTCTCGCAACACGCCATGCAGGACCCCTGCATCCTGACCAATCCACGCTCGTCGACGCAGCGGGACGTCGAGGTGGTCTATGCCGAAGCCCTCTGATGATCAGCATCAGGCACTGACGCAACTGCTCGGCTTCGGCAGTCATTCGGCGCGCAAGAGCCACTACCCCGAGCTGCTGGCACGCCTGGAAGAGCTGGAAGCCGAACGCAATCGCTACAAATGGCTGTTCGAGCATGCGGTGCATGGCATCTTCCAGGCCAGCCTGCAGGAAGGCATCCGCGCAGCCAATCCGGCACTGGCGCGAATGCTTGGCTATGAAGGTCCGGAAGAGGCGCTCTGGGCGCTGACCGATCTGTCACACCATCTGTTCATCGGCGGCGAGGACGAGCTGCGGCAGATCCGCCACACCCTGAGCCAGCAGCACGGGCTGTTCGGTTACGAGACACGCCTGCGCCGCAAGGATGGCAGCGCCATCTACGTGGTGATGAACCTGCTGCTCAAACCGAACGAGGACGGCCTGGTGGAAGGCTTCGTCGCCGACGTCACCGAGCGCAAGCTCGCCCAGCTGCGCCTGTTGCAGCTCAATGAGGAACTGGAGCGTCGCGTCGCCGAGCGCACCTGCGAATTGCGCGAGGCACGAGATGCGGCGGAGGCCGCCAACCTCAGCAAGGACAAGTATCTCGCTGCTGCCAGCCACGACCTGCTGCAGCCGCTCAACGCTGCGCGGTTGCTCATCTCGACGCTGCGCGAGCGTGCCCTGCCGCAGGGTGAACGCCATCTGGTCGAGCGTGCGCACCAGGCGCTGGAGGGCGCCGAGGATCTGCTGACCGACCTGCTCGATATCTCCAAGCTCGACCAGGCGGCCATCAAACCGGACATCGACATCTACACGCTGGACGATGTCCTGTTGCCGCTGGTTTCCGAATTCCAACCGGTGGCGGCTGCCGCCGGGCTTCGCTTGAAGCACCACGTTCCGCGCTTCGCCGTCAGAACGGACTTCCGCCTGCTGACACGGATTCTGCGCAATTTCCTCAGCAACGCCTGCCGCTATACCGACAGCGGCGGCGTGCTGATCGGCGCGCGCAAACATGCCGGCGCGCTGCGCATCGAGGTCTGGGACACCGGAAGGGGAATCCCCCCCGAAGAGTTGCAGGCGATCTTCCTCGAGTTCAATCAGCTGGGCATCGGCAGATCGACCAAACGCAGCGGGGTGGGGCTGGGGCTGGCGATCGTCGATCGTATTGCCAACATGCTCGACTACCCCGTGCTGGTGCGTTCACGACCGGGCCGTGGCTCGGTGTTCAGCATCGACGTCCCGCTGGCCGACGCCTCGCCGCGCGAGCGCATCGCCACGCCAGTGAGCCTGCCGCAGTTGGGCGATCCGCTGCCAGGGCGACGGCTGCTGGTGATCGACAATGAGGAGAGCATTCTATTGAGCATGACCGCGCTGCTGGAGCAGTGGGGCTGCGAAGTGCTCACGGCTACCGACACGCAGAGCGCCCTGCTTGCGCTGGACGGACGGGCACCGGATGCGGTCCTCGCCGATTACCACCTGGACGGCGGCCTTACCGGCTGGGATGTGGTGTTGACGGTGCGCGAACGGTTCGGCCAGGCGCTGCCGGTGGTGATGATCACCGCTGATCGCAGCGACGAGTGCCGTCAGCAATTGCAGGGCTGCGGTGTGCCGGTGCTGAACAAGCCGGTCAAGCCCGGCAAGATGCGCTCGGTGCTCAGCCATCTGCTCGCAGGCAATTCCTCCGCGGTGGGGCTGGAAGCGAGCTGAACCCGATCTTGGTCAAGTTTTTCCCTCTGGGCTGCCGGCTAGACTGCGGTCCATGAAAGCCTACCTGCATCTGTTGCTCGTCCTGCTGCTCAGCCTCGCGCTTCCCCTGAACGGGATGGCGGCGTCGCAGCTGAGCGCAACGCCGTGTCAGATGCAGAAAGATGCCCAGGCGGCCGAGCACCCCGGCCATATGGCGCTCGCGCCGGATGAAGACGGCCACGCCCACCAGAGCAATCCGCTGTGCGACGGCGGGCATCAGTGCAAGACCGGCAGCCCGCTTGTGACGATGCTCGCCAGGCCGGCGTTGAACGCTGCGCCTCCGCTGCTCGGCGCCGCCTATCTCGAGTTCCTTCCCGCCCGTTCCGGCGCCGACGTCTGGCGTCCGCCGCGTCACTGATTCCTTCGTCACCCTGACTCGCTCTGCGCCCGCGCGCTGAGCGCCGGATGCATGCCGCCTGCGGCGTGCAGGACACCGAGGAATCTCGCCATGATGATCCGATTCTTTCGCATGGGCCGAGCGCTGCTGGCCGTGCTTCCCTTGTTCGCCTTTTGGCTGCCCGGCACGGCTGCCGGCCTGACCTTCCACGAGGCGCTGCGTCTGGCCGGCCAGCACGCGCCGTCGCTGAGTGCCGAGGCGGCCCGCGTGCAGGCCGTGCGCAGCGAAGCCATTGCCGCCGGCGAACTGCCCGACCCGAAACTGCTGCTTGGCGTACAGAGCCTGCCTATCGAGGGCTCCGAGCGCTGGAGCCTCAACGACGATGGCATGACCATGCGCATGGTCGGCCTGATGCAGGAGATGCCCAACCGCGAAAAGCGTCGGGCACGCGCCGACGTCGCCCATGCCGCAATCGGCCGCGCCGAGGCCGCACGCGAGATCGAGGCGCTGAAGGTGCGCCTGGTCACGGCCCAGGCGTGGATCGCCAGCCACGCGGTGGAACGCAAGCTGCACCTGTTTGGCGAGCTGCGGGCTGAGAATCGCCTGCTCGCTGAGGCGGTTCGCGCGCGCCTCGCCGGTGGACGTGGTCAGCTGACCGACCAGGTCGCGGCGCGTCAGGAGACGGCCCAGCTCGCCGAACGCGAGGACGAGCTGGAGCAGCAGCGCCGCCTGGCCCGCGCCGCACTGCTGCGCTGGGTTGGCGCCGAGGGCAATCAGCCGCTGAGCGGCGAGTTGCCCAGCTGGCCCATCGAGCGCCAGACGCTGCTCCATCAGTTCGAGCGGCATCCGCAACTCAGCGCCTTTGCCCCGATGGCCCGCGAAGCCCAGGCGCGCATCCGCGAGGCCACCGCTGAGAAGAGGGGTGACTGGACCTGGGAGGTCGCCTACCTCAAGCGTGGTCGCGAATTCGGCGACATGCTCAACCTGGAATTCAGCTTCGACCTGCCGGTATTCCAGCGCAGCCGGCAGAACCCGCGGATCGCCGCACGCCACGCCGAGCTCAACCGGTTGGAGGCCGAGCGCGAGGCCGTGGCGCGCGAGATTGCCGAGCAACTGGAGGCCGAGCTCGCCGAGCTGGCGCGGCTGCAGCGCGCGCTGGCGCGCAGTGGCGAGCTGCAACTGCCGCTGGCTCGCGAGAAGGTCGAGTTGGCGATGAGCAGCTACCGCGCCGGCCGCGGCGATCTGGATGCGCTGCTCGCCGCACGCAACGAGCTGATCGAAGCCCGTCTGAAGCACATCGACCTGCAAGGGCTGGAGGCCATCGCCCGGACCCGTCTGCACCTCGCCTACGGAGAAGCCAAATGAGCCGTACTGTTCTTGCAAGCATCACGCTGCTCGGCGTGGCGATCGCGGTCGGGGCGGGAGGGGGTTACTGGTTCGCCCGCCAATACGGCGACATGGCAGCGCACGGGTCGACATCCGAAGCCGGCAGCCATGCCCAGGTGCTCTATTGGTACGACCCGATGGTTCCTCAGCATCGCTTCGACAGGCCCGGCAACTCCCCCTTCATGGACATGGATCTGGTGCCGCGCTACGCCAACCAGGACGGCGACGCGGCGGCCATCAGCATCGACGCCGGCGTCACCCAGAATCTCGGCGTGCGCCTGGCCACGGTCAGGCGTGGTCCGCTCGCAAGCCGCATCGATGCAGTGGGCGTGCTCGAATACAACGCTCGCGATGTGGCACAGGTACAGACGCGCGCCGGCGGCTTCGTCGAGCGCGTCTACCGCCATGCACCGGGCGACCTGATCGAAAAGGGTGCGCCACTGGCGGATCTGTTGATCCCCGAGTGGGCCGCCGCGCAGGAGGAATACCTGGCGCTGCGCCGTGCCGGCGACGCTGCGCTGCTGGACGCCGCCCGCCAGCGCCTGCGCCTGGCCGGGATGCCGGCCTCGACGATCAGCCGGCTCGAGCGTAGCGGCAAGATCGACGCGACCATCAGCGTGATCGCACCGCTGGCCGGGGTGCTGCAGGAGCTCGAGGTGCGCGAGGGCATGACACTGGCAGCCGGAGCGCCCCTGGCGCGAATCAACGGGCTGGACAGCGTCTGGCTCGAGGTCGCGGTGCCGGAGGCGCAGAGTGCAGGCATCCATGTTGGACAGCAGGCCGCAGCACGCCTGCCGGCGCTGCCGGGCCAGGTCATCGAAGGCGAGGTGAGCGCGGTGCTGCCGGAGGCCAGCGCGGCCAGCCGCACCCTGCGCGTGCGGGTGCAACTGCCCAATCCGGGGGGACGCCTGCGCCCCGGGCTGACCGCACAAGTGGCGCTGGCCGGCAGCGAGACTGCCGCGGTGCTGCTGGTGCCCAGCGAGGCGGTGATCCGCACCGGCCGCCGGGCGCTGGTGATGCTCGCCGAAGCCGGCGGACGCTACCGCCCCGTGGAGGTCGAGACGGGCCGCGAGAGCGGCAGCCACACGGCGATCCTGCGCGGCCTGGAGGAAGGCCAGCAGGTGGTCGCCTCAGGGCAGTTCCTGCTCGATTCCGAAGCCAGCCTGCGCGGTATCGTTGCGGCGCCGATCGTCGATGCTGCCGCGCACGGCCACGTGCACGGTGCTGTCCAGCCGGCGCCCGCGCTGCATGAGGCCGAGGGAAGAGTGCTGAGTTTGGCCGGCGAGCAGCTGAGGATCGCCCACGGGCCGTTCAACACCCTGGGCATGCCCGGCATGACCATGCGCTTCTCGGTGGCCGACGTCGCACTGCTACAGGGGGTACAGCCGCAGGCCCGCATCCGTTTCGCGGTGCGCGAGACCGACCAGGGGCTGCTGATCGAGCGCCTGCAGCTATTGGAGCAGCAGCCATGATCGCCGCACTGATTCGCTGGTCCGTGCTCAATCGCTTCCTGGTGTTGCTGACCACGCTGTTGATGAGCGCGGTGGGCATCTGGGCGGTGCGTACCACGCCGATCGACGCCCTGCCGGACCTTTCCGACGTGCAGGTGATCATCCGCACGGCGTATCCGGGGCAGGCGCCGCAGATTGTCGAGAACCAGGTGACCTATCCGCTGACCACCACCATGCTCTCGGTACCGGGAGCGAAGACCGTGCGCGGCTATTCGTTCTTCGGTGACAGCTTCGTCTATGTGCTGTTCGAGGACGGTACCGATCTCTACTGGGCGCGCTCGCGGGTACTGGAATACCTCAGCCAGGTGCAGAGTCGGCTGCCGGCCGCAGCCAAGCCATCGCTGGGCCCGGACGCCACTGGCGTCGGCTGGATCTACCAGTACGCGCTGATCGACCGCAGCGGCGCACATGACCTGGCGCAACTGCGCAGCCTGCAGGACTGGTTCCTCAAGTACGAGCTGATCACCCTGCCCAACGTTGCCGAGGTGGCCACCATCGGTGGCATGGTCAAGCAGTACCAGGTGGTGCTCAACCCGCTGAAGATGGCCAGCCTGGGGGTGACCCAGGCGCAGGTGATCGAGGCGATCGAGATGGGCAATCAGGAGACTGGCGGCGCCGTGCTTGAGCTGGCCGAGGCCGAGTACATGGTGCGTGCCTCGGGCTATCTGCAAACGCTCGAGGATTTTCGCAGCATCCCGCTGCAGCTCAGCGCTGCCGGCGTGCCGACGAGCCTGGGCGATGTCGCGCACGTCCAGCTCGGCCCGGAGATGCGCCGAGGCATCGCTGAGCTGGACGGGGAGGGCGAGACCGTCGGCGGCGTGGTGATCCTGCGCAGCGGCAAGAACGCGCGGGAAACGCTGGCCGCCGTGCACGCCAGGCTCGACGAGCTGAAGGGGAGCCTGCCTGCGGGCGTCGAAATCATCACCACCTACGACCGCAGCCAGCTGATCGACCGCGCCGTGAAGAACCTCAGCTTCAAGCTGCTGGAGGAGTTCATCGTCGTCGCGCTGGTCTGCGGGCTGTTCCTCTGGCACCTGCGCTCGTCGCTGGTGGCCATCGTCTCGCTGCCGATCGGCGTGCTGATCGCCTTTGCGGTCATGCGCTATCAGGGCATCAACGCGAACATCATGTCGCTGGGCGGCATCGCCATCGCCATCGGCGCAATGGTCGATGCCGCGGTGGTGATGATCGAGAACGCCCACAAGAAGGCCGAGGCCTGGCGGCATGCCAATCCCGGCCAGGTGCTGGAGGGCGACGAGCACTGGCAGGTGATGACCCGGGCCGCGCAGGAGGTCGGGCCGGCACTGTTCTTCTGCCTGCTGATTATCACCCTGTCGTTCATCCCGGTGTTTACCCTCGAAGCCCAGGAAGGCCGGTTGTTCGGCCCGCTGGCCTTCACCAAGACCTACGCGATGGCCGCCGCCGCGGGGCTATCGGTGACCCTGGTGCCCGTGCTGATGGGCTACTGGATCCGCGGCCGGCTGCCGGACGAGACGCGCAATCCGCTCAACCGCGGGCTGATCCAGCTGTATCGTCCGGCGCTGGAAGCGGTTCTGGCGCACCCGAAGTCGACCATCGTGGTGGCGCTGCTGGTGCTGGCCACCACGCTGTGGCCTGTCTCCCGGTTGGGCGGCGAGTTCCTGCCACCGATGGACGAGGGCGACCTGCTCTACATGCCTTCTGCGCTGCCGGGGCTGTCCGCGCAGAAGGCCGTGCAGCTGCTACAGCAGACCGACCGGATGATCCGCACGGTGCCGGAGGTCGAGACGGTGTTCGGCAAGGCCGGGCGCGCCGAGTCGGCCACCGATCCGGCGCCGCTGGAGATGTTCGAGACCACCATCCGTTTCAAACCGCGCGAGCAGTGGCGTGCCGGGATGACCCCGGAGAAACTGGTCGAGGAGCTGGACCGCGCCGTGCAAGTGCCGGGGCTGACCAACATCTGGATTCCGCCAATCCGCAACCGCATCGACATGCTCGCCACCGGCATCAAGAGTCCCATCGGCGTGAAGATCGCCGGTGCCAACCTGGAGGAGATCGACCGTGTCAGCCAGCAGGTGGAAGCCGTGGCCAAGCAGGTGCCGGGGGTAAGCTCGGCGCTGGCCGAACGGCTTGTCGGCGGGCGCTACATCGATATCGACATTGACCGACGCGACGCGGCGCGCTACGGGCTGAACATTGCCGACGTGCAGTCCATCGTGGCCAGCGCCATCGGCGGCGAGACCGTCGGCGAAACCGTGGAGGGGCTGGCGCGCTACCCGATCAGCGTGCGCTACCCGCGTGAATGGCGCGACACCCCGCAGACGCTCGAGCAACTGCCGATCCTCACCCCGTTGGGCAGCCAGGTTACCCTCGGCACTGTGGCACGAGTGCGCGTCAGCGACGGCCCGCCGATGCTGCGCAGCGAGAACGCGCGGCTGGCCGGCTGGGTGTACGTCGATGTGCGTGGCCGCGACATCGCCTCGGTGGTTGCCGACCTGCGCCGGGCCGTCGCCGCCGAGGTCAGCCTGCTGCCGGGCATGAGCCTGAGTTACTCGGGGCAATTCGAATTCCTCGAACGCGCCAACGAGCGGCTCAAGCTGGTGGTGCCGGCCACGCTGCTCATCATCTTCGTGCTGCTTTACCTGACGTTCGGCCGTCTGGACGAGGCGCTGCTGATCATGCTCACGCTGCCGTTCGCGCTGACCGGAGGTGTCTGGTTCCTCTACCTGATGGGCTACAACCTGTCGGTGGCCACGGGCGTTGGCTTCATCGCGCTGGCTGGCGTCGCCGCGGAGTTCGGCGTGATCATGCTGCTCTATCTGAAGAACGCCTGGACCGAGCAGCAGCAAAAGGGGCTTCTCGACGAGGCGGCGCTGTGCGAGGCCATCCGTGAGGGCGCGGTGCAGCGTGTGCGGCCCAAGGCAATGACCGTGGCGGTGATCGTCGCCGGGCTGCTGCCGATCCTGCTCGGCGCCGGTACCGGCAGCGAGGTGATGAGCCGTATCGCCGCGCCGATGGTCGGCGGCATGCTCAGCGCGCCGTTGCTGTCGCTGTTCGTGATTCCGGCCATCTATCGGCTGATGCGCAGGCCCGGGAGGAGCCGCGCAGCCGGGCTACAGCAGCAATAGCAGCCCCGAATAGCCCAGCGACCCGAGGAGGAACGCACCGAAACGGCTGTTGCGCTCGGAAGGCAGTTCTTCCTTGAGCACATTGAGGATGATCGCCCCTGCAATAAAGGCGGTCACGGCCGATACGCCCAACTCGGACAGTTCTGTGGTTGCGCCGACCGCCCAGCCGACCAGCGTGGCGGCCGCCAGGATCCAGCGGCCGCTGCGGGCGAACAGCTGCTGATGGTCGTGCTGCAGGGCGACATCGTTGACCATGAAATGCAACGCCATGGCGACGCTGTACCAGATCAGCTCCAGTGTCTGCGCCGGATCGCGGTTGGCGAGGATGTAGCCAATCAGTGCGTTGTATCCGCCGAAGGCGGCGATATGCAGCCAGAACACGCCGGCATGAGTTGGCTCGTCGTCGGAACGCTCGCTACGGTGAGACTTGATCAGCCGCTCCAGCCCGTAGAAGCCGGCCAGGCCGATCAATGCCAGCAGGTAGGCATGATGTTCGAGGTAGCGCAGCGGGTGAAAACCGCTATCCTCCATGACCTGCTGGCCCTGTGCCAGCTCAGGTAACAGGTGAACGAATACGTAGGCCACTGCCACGCCACCGGCCATCGATAACCAGCGGCTGCGGGGCAGGCTGTGCAGCTTGCTCAGCCTGCCTGCCGCGAAGTGGGTCAGCGTCAGCACCAGAGCGGCAATGAATGTGAGCATGGGAATCCTGAGCGAAAGCCTCAGGGGTTGAGACTTTGACCGTCCATCGGCGTTCAGCATGCAGTTCGTCGGCTGCTGCGGCCGACTACTGATCTCGATCAGTTAGCGGCGTCTTGATCGGTCCGGTCGATGATTTTTTTGGTAGAGTTCGCTCCTGAAAAAGCGAGCAGCCAAGCCAGCTTTCAATACGGTCAATGAGGTGTCTGCTTGATTAGGGTGCTGGTGGTCGATGACCACGATCTGGTTCGTACGGGCATCAGTCGCATGCTGGCGGACATCTCCGGCCTTCAGGTGATAGGTCAGGCGGATTCCGGTGAAGACGCGATCCGCAAGGCTCGGGAACTCAAGCCCGATGTGGTGCTGATGGACGTCAAGATGCCGGGCATCGGTGGCCTGGAGGCGACCCGAAAGCTGCTGCGCAGCTACCCTGACCTCAAGGTCATTGCCGTCACCATCTGCGAAGAAGATCCGTTCCCTACGCGGCTGCTGCAGGCCGGGGCGGCGGGTTATCTGACCAAGGGCGCGGCCCTGGAAGAGATGGTGCAGGCCATTCGCATGGTGTTCGGCGGCCAACGCTACATCAGCCCGCAGATCGCCCAGCAGCTGGCGCTCAAGTCGTTCCAGCCCCAGCTCAGCGAATCGCCGTTCGATCTGCTTTCCGAACGGGAAATCCAGATCGCGCTGATGATCGCCAATTGTCAGAAGGTGCAGAGCATCTCCGACAAGCTCTGCCTGTCGCCGAAAACGGTGAACACCTACCGCTATCGCATCTTCGAAAAGCTGTCGATCACCAGTGATGTCGAGCTGGCCCTGCTGGCGGTCCGCCACGGGATGGTCGACACCGTCAACTGATGACAGAAGCCTTCGATTCCTCGGCGTTCCTGGCCGCCTGCAGCGGCCGGCCGGGCGTCTATCGCATGTTCGACGCGCAGGCCAAGCTGCTCTATGTCGGCAAGGCGAAGAACCTGAAAAAGCGCCTGGCCAGCTATTTCCGCAAGACCGGGCAGGCACCCAAGACCGCTGCGCTGGTGGCCAAGATCGCGCAGGTCGAGACCACCATCACCGCCAACGAAACCGAGGCGCTGCTGCTCGAGCAAACGCTGATCAAGCAGTGGCGGCCGCCGTACAACATCCTGCTGCGCGACGACAAGTCCTATCCCTATGTCTTCCTCTCGGCCGGCGAGTTTCCCCGGTTGAGCATCCATCGCGGTGCCAAGAAGGAACCCGGGCGCTATTTCGGCCCCTATCCGAGCGCCGGGGCGATTCGCGAAAGCCTGAGCCTGCTGCAGAAGGCCTTCTTCGTGCGGCAATGCGAGGACAGCTATTTCCGCAACCGCACCCGGCCCTGCCTGCAGTACCAGATCAAGCGCTGCAAGGCGCCTTGCGTGAAGCTGGTCGATCCGCAGGAGTACGCCGAAGACGTGCGTCACTCGGTGATGTTCCTCGAGGGCCGCAGCAACGCCCTCGCCGAGGAACTGTCGCGCAACATGGAAAAGGCAGCGATGAACCTGGACTTCGAGCGCGCCGCCGAGATTCGCGACCAGATCGGCATCCTGCGCCGTGTGCAGGACCAGCAGAGCATGGAAGGTGGTTCGGGCAACGTGGATATCGTCGCCGCAGTGGTCAGCCCAGGCGGCGCTTGCGTGCACCTGATCACCGTACGTGGCGGCCGCGTGCTGGGCAGCAAGAACTTCTTTCCGCAGGTGGCCATCGAGGAAAGTGTCAGCGAGGTGCTGCAGGCCTTTCTGGAGCAGTACTACCTTGGCGCTACGGAACGCGACCTGCCGAGCGAGCTGATCGTCAATGCCGTGCACGAGGATTTCGCCACGCTGATCGACGCCATTTCCGAGCTGCGCGGCGTGGAGCTCACCATCACCCATCGCGTACGCGCGACGCGGGCGCGCTGGCAGCAACTGGCGCTGACCAACGCCGAGCAGGCCCTGGGCGCGCGGCTGGCCAATCGTCAGCATCTGTCGGCGCGCTTCGAGGCGCTGGCCGAAGCGCTGGAACTCGATGAGCCGCCGATGCGGCTGGAGTGTTTCGACATCAGTCATTCCAGCGGTGAAGCGACCGTCGCCTCCTGCGTGGTGTTCGGCCCCGAAGGCCCGCTGAAATCCGATTATCGGCGCTACAACATCGAGGGCGTGACCGCTGGCGACGATTATGCAGCGATGCATCAGGCGCTCTCCCGGCGTTTCCGCAAGGCGGCAGAGGGCGAGGGCAAGCTACCGGACATCCTGCTGGTCGACGGTGGCAAGGGTCAGCTCAATATGGCCCGCGAGGTGCTGGAGGAACTGGCCGTGCCGGAACTCATCCTGCTTGGCGTGGCCAAGGGGGTCACCCGCAAGCCGGGCCTGGAAACTCTCTATCTGAACGACGCCGCGCATGAGTTCACGCTGCCGGCCGACTCGCCTGCGCTGCACCTCATCCAGCAGGTGCGCGACGAAGCGCATCGTTTCGCCATCACCGGCCATCGCGCTCGCCGCGGAAAGGCCCGGCGCACTTCGACGCTGGAGGACGTTCCGGGCATCGGACCCAAACGCCGCCGCGAACTGCTCACGCATTTCGGCGGTCTTCAGGAACTGTGCAGGGCCAGCCTCGACGAGATCGCCAAGGCGCCCGGCATCAGTAAAAAGCTGGCCGAGTCGATTTATGCGGCTCTGCACAGTGAGTAAACTGTCCCCCGAATTCCGCCGATCAGTGGTACCGATGAATATCCCGAACCTGCTCACCGTTCTGCGCGTGCTGCTGATACCCATCTTCATCCTGCTTTTCTATCTCCCGTTCTACTGGAGCTACCTGGCCGCCAGTGCCGTGTTCACCATCGCGGCGCTTACCGATTGGCTCGATGGCTATCTGGCGCGCCGGCTGGAGCAGAGCACGCCGTTCGGCGCCTTTCTCGACCCTGTCGCCGACAAGCTGATGGTGGCGGTCGCCCTGGTGCTGCTGGTGGAAGAGCATTCCAACCTCTGGCTGACACTGCCAGCCGCCATCATCATCGGCCGCGAGATCGTCGTCTCGGCACTGCGCGAGTGGATGGCCGAGCTCGGTGCCCGCGCACAGGTCGCGGTGTCGAATCTCGGCAAATGGAAGACCGCGGCGCAGATGGTGGCGCTGGTGATCCTGCTGGCCAATCCGCCGCAGCCGACAATATGGGTCGGCATGGGGTACGCATTGCTCATCGTCGCGGCAGGGTTGACGCTGTGGTCGATGATCAATTACCTGATGGCTGCCTGGCCGCACCTGAGCACTACGGAAAAGAAATAAAAACTTTTTTAATCAAAGGGTTGACGGCAGCTTTCGATTGTATAGAATGGCGCCCGTCACCAAGACAACGCGGGAATAGCTCAGTTGGTAGAGCACGACCTTGCCAAGGTCGGGGTCGCGAGTTCGAGTCTCGTTTCCCGCTCCAGTTTGTAAGATCGCGCCGCAGAAATCATGCGGCGCCTTCGTTTTGAGGCCGGTTGGCAGAGTGGTTATGCAGCGGATTGCAAATCCGTGTACGCCGGTTCGATTCCGACATCGGCCTCCATATTGAAGAGCCCCAAGCAATTCGTTGCTTGGGGCTTTTTCTTTTGCGTCCCAGAACTCGCGGCCACCGGTACTGCCAGTGAGTGGCGGCAAGCGATTCCGCCGCTGCTATCTATACTCCATGGGCGCCTCTCGCTCAGGAGAATAGCCATGCGACGCCTCTCAGCCTTTGCCTTCGCGATTCTGTTCAGCTCGCCACTGCTGGCGATGCATTGCCCCATGGACATGGCCAAGATCGACGAACTGCTCAAGACCAACCCACCGAAAGACGCGGCCACCCTGCAGCAGGTGCGCGAACTGCGCGCCGAAGGTGAGCAGTTGCATCAGGCCGGCAAGCACGCCGATTCGGTACGCGTACTGGGACGAGCGCTGTACCTGCTGGGTCAGAAACCCTGATCAGCGGACGCGGCGAACGCCAACCAGCAGCCAGAACAGCAGGCCCAGCACTGGGAAGAGGGCGATACCGATCGCCCAGAGCGCCTTTGCGCCCGCGCTTCGCTCGCTTTTGAACACGCTGATGATCGCCAGCAAGTTCAGCGCGATGAGCGCTACCGCGGCTGCGATAGCCAGGTAAGTCATCGAATCGGACACTTCACATCTCTCCTGACGGCTCAGTTTATGAGGCCGCGAACCGTGCAGGAGGGTTCCGTGCCGTTAAATGCATCAAATGATGCGATGAGCCAGGCCCGGTTCTAGGTTCAGCCCAGCAGCTGCTGGAGTTCGTCGCTGCTGGGCACCTTGCCCTCGATGAGAATATCGTCATCGACCGCCAGCGCCGGCGTGCGCATGATCCCGGCATCGATGATCGCGTTGACGTCGGTGACTTTCTCGAGCTGATATTCCAGGCCGAGGCGACGTGCCGCCGCTTCGGTATTGGCAATGAGTTGCTGGCACTTGGCGCAGCCGGAACCGTAGACGGTCAGTATCATCGTCGTCCTCACATCAGTTGGCCATAGAGATAGCCGCTGAGCGTGGCCATGACCACGACCAGCGTGCAGTACACCAGCGTCTTCTGGGTGCCCAGCACCGTGCGAATCACCAGCATGTTCGGCAGGGACAACGCAGGGCCGGCGAGCAATATCGCCAGTGCCGGACCCTTGCCCATGCCAGCGCCAAGAAGGCCTTCGACGATAGGCACTTCCGTCAGTGTGGAAAAGTACATGAAAGCGCCTAGCAGTGAAGCGAGGAGGGTAGAGGCGAAGCTGTTGTCACCCACTGCCCAGACCACCCATTGACTGGGGATCAGCCCTTCATGACCAGGACGGCCGAGCAGCACGCCGGCGACCATCACACCGCCCAGCAGCAGCGGCATGATCTGTTTGGTGAAGTCCCAACTCTGCCCGACCCACTCCAGTCCGGCAGCGTTCTCACGACTGGCCTGCAACATCAGCCCGCCGATACCGATGACCATCGCCAGTTCCGGCCATTCGGGCCGGAGCAGGGCGCTTGCAGCGACCAACCCGGCCACGACCAGCAACGGTTGTAGCGACCAGCGCCAACGGCGTACCAACAGCGCCGCCAGCAGGATGGCGAGCGCAGCGGTGATCGGCCACTTCCAGGCGTAAACGAGCATCCATGCCGGGCTTTCCGCCCTGGCCCAGTTGGCGAACACCAGGATGCTGATCATCAGGCTGAAGAGGGCGACGATGTCGCCCAGCGGATGCCCGCTGTCGTCGGCGGTGAACCCGCGGGAGCCCTTGGCGGCACGGGCGGCCTCCTCGTGACGGTAGAGCAGGTGCATGATCGCGCCGATGACCAGGGCAAAGAGGATGGCACCGACAGCCCGGGCGATACCCAGCTCGGCGCCAAGCACCTTGGCCGTCACCACGATGGCCATGACGTTGATCGCCGGCCCCGAGTAGAGAAAGGCGATGGCTGCGCCGAGCCCGGCACCGCGCCGGTAGATGCCGCCGAACAGCGGCAGTACGGTACAGGAGCATACCGCCAGCAGCGTGCCGGCGACCGAGGCAACGCCGAAGGCGATCGGCTTGGGCGAGGCCGGGCCGAGGTGCTTCATCACCGCGCCCTGGCTGATATAGACGGCCATCGCGCCTGCGATGACGAAGGCCGGCAACAGGCAAAGGATGACGTGCTCGCGGGCGTACCACTGGGTCAGGCGAAGGCCTTCGAGTACGGCATTCTCGAAGCGAGGCTGACCCAGCGGCAGGAAGAAGATCAGCAGAAATGCGGCAGACATGCCAAGCAGCACCTTGGCCTCGCCAGGGCGGTCGCGCCAGAAACGCGCCAGGTGTTTCCACAGCGAAGGGGAGGCGTCAGCCGAAGGAGCCGATCGCTCGGGCGCGGAGCTGTCCATGACCATGGTCCTGCTGGGTAGTCACGACCATGGTAGTTGGCTGGCGTGCAGCGAGGCTGATCCGCGTCAAGCGCAGGGCTATGTTCGGTTAGCCGTCAGCGCGCGGTTGTACCAGTCGCGGCTGCGATTGACGCTGCGCACCAGCCAGAGCATCACCGGCACCTCGATCAGCACGCCGACCACCGTGGCCAGTGCGGCACCTGAGTTGAAGCCGTAGAGCACGATGGCGACGGCCACCGCCAGCTCGAAGAAATTCGAGGCGCCGATCATGGCCGACGGCCCGGCCACATCGTGGCGCACCTGGAAGCGGCGATTGAGCCAATAGCCCAGCCCAGCGATCAGCAGCGTCTGCAGCAGGATGGGCACGGCCAGCATGGCGATGATCAGCGGCTGGGCGACGATGGCCTCTCCCTGAAAGGAGAACAACAGCACCAGGGTTGCCAGCAGCGCAACGATGGAGAATGGTTGCACTCTTGCCAGGGCGGCCTGGAATGTCTCTTCGCCGCGCTTGAGCAGGCGTGCGCGAATGACCTGAGCGATCGCCAGCGGGATGACGATGTACATCACTACCGAGAGCAGCAGCGTGTCCCAAGGCACTGGAATCGAAGACACACCGAGCAGCAGCGCGACGATCGGGGCGAAGGCGAACACCATCACCACATCGTTCAGTGCGACCTGGGTCAGGGTGAAGTTGGCGTTGCCGTTACAGAGGTTGCTCCATACGAAGACCATTGCGGTGCAGGGCGCCGCGCCCAGTAGGATCAAACCGGCCATGTAACTGTCCAGTTCGGCGGCCGGTAGCCAGGGCGCGAAGACCTGTTTGATGAACAGCCAGCCCAGCAGCGCCATGGTGAACGGCTTGATGGCCCAGTTGACGAAGAGCGTGATGCCCATGCTCGCCCGCTGCGCGTAGACCTCCCGCAGGGCGGAGAAGTCGATCTTCATCAGCATGGGGATGATCATCACCCAGATCAGCAGGCCGACCGGGATGTTCACATGGGCCACTTCCAGGGCGCCCACGGCCTGTGCCGCAGCGGGCATGCCAAGCCCGAGCAGCGTGCCGGCAATGATGCAGAGGAATACCCAGAGGGTGAGGTAACGCTCGAAGAAGCCCAGTGGCGCCCCGGCCTGCTTGCTGGTCACTTCGCATTGAGTGGACATCTGGAACCGTACCTTTTCTTCCTGTAGGTGGTGGGTTGTGTCGCCGCGCTAGCGGGATTGTGCGGACAGCGCTTCGACCACTTCGTTGACCGTACTTCGGGCGCTGCGCGTGACGCCGATCAGCGTGGCAGATGCCGTGCCGGTCCACTCGCCGTAGCCGACCAGCCAGAGATTGGGCTGTTTCACGGCTCGGGTCCCTGCTACCTGCACCTTGCCGTCGGCCTCCACCAGCCCGCACGGGTGAAGATGATCGAGCGCCGGGCGAAAGCCGGTGCACCAGACCACCGCATCGAGGCGAGTCTGACGGCCGTCCGCCCATTCGACGGCAGTTTCGTGCAAGCGCACAAACGGCGGTTGCGCTACCAGCACGCCACGTTCCCGCGCGTCGAGCACCGATGGCACCATGACGATATCGCCGAAGCCCCCGGGCAGGTCATCGACGCTGCGGCCCTCCTGCTGGGCCTTCCAGCGCGCGGTTGCACGCTCGAACAGCACGCGACCATCGACCTCATCGGGAAGGAATGCCGGCGGGTCCTGAGTGACCCATATGGTTTCGCCGACCTTCGAGAGTTCCGCCAGGATCTGCGCGGCTGAATTGCCGCCGCCGACCACCATCACGCGCTTGCCTGAGAAGGGCGCAGGGTCCTGGTAGTACGCTGAATGCAATTGCAGCCCCTGGAACGCCTCGCGCCCCGGATAGTCCGGAATGAAAGGCTTGCTCCAGGTGCCGGTCGCACTGATTACTGCCCGGGCCAGCCAGCGCCGATCGCCGGCCTGAACCTGCCATAGATCGTCTACGCGCCTGATCGCATCGACATGCACCGGGCGCTGAATGGGAAAGCTGTAGCGGGTCTCGTAGCGTTGCAGGTAGTCGATCACATCGTCGCGCCACGGGTTGCCCGGTTCGAGGGGGGTGGGCATCGGCCAGCCGGCGATCGAACTCCAGGCCGCCGGTGAGAACAGCCTCAACGAATTCCAGGCGTGGAGCCAGGCGCCACCCGGGGCGGGTTGATCGTCCAGCAGCAGGTAGGAAAGCGCCGTACGCCGCATGAAGTACGCGGTCGCCAGGGCCGACTGCCCGGCGCCGATGATGATCACATCGAGCACATGGGGGGCTGACATCAGCAGACTCTCATCCAAGACATTCGGTTCGCCTTATATACGAACTTGGGAATATACGCGGATTGCATTACGCCAAGCAAATTCGCCACGCCAGGGGCTGCCTTCAGTACCTGTGCGCGTAACCTGCGCTTTACTCGCATATGCGTTAAGCAATATATTCGCCTACGCATACGTTTCGCGATCATCAACCGATCGGCAAGCGTCAGAAGGGTATTTTCGTGATCGAGCACCTGACACCTACCACCGTATTCAAATGCCTGGCTGACGAGACTCGCGTGCGCATCGCCTTGCTCATCGCCCGCGAAGGCGAGTTGTGCGTGTGCGAGCTGACCTGCGCGCTGGATGAAAGCCAGCCGAAAATTTCCCGTCACCTGGCGATGCTGCGCAGCTGCGGCATGCTGGAAGATCGCCGTCAGGGCCAGTGGGTCTATTACCGTCTCCATCCGCATCTGCCTGACTGGGTCACGGACATGCTGCAACCGATTCTGGCTGCCAACAAGAACTGGCTGAGCGACAACGTGCAGCGTCTGGAGCGCATGCGCAATCGTCCCGAGCGGGCGACGGTGTGTGGCTGAATCGCATCGTTCACTCGCCACAACTTTCAGGATTACCCCATGTACGACGACCTACCCAACATCGATCCAGCGCTGCTCGATCTGCCGGATCTCGCCAAGCTGGGCCTCCCAGACGGGCCTGCGCACAAACCGCGCATCCTGCTGCTCTATGGCTCCAACCGGGAGCGCTCCTACAGTCGCTTGCTGGTTCAGGAAGCGGCGCGGCTGCTGGAGCGTTTCGGTGCCGAGACGCGCATCTTTCATCCGGCAGGGCTGCCACTGCCGGACGATGCGCCTGACAGCCATCCGAAGGTCCAGGAACTGCGCGATCTGATGCAGTGGTCGGAGGGGCAGGTGTGGTGCTCGCCGGAACGGCATGGCTCGTTGAGCGCAGTGTTCAAGGCCCAGATCGACTGGGTGCCGCTGGCCATGGGCGCGCTGCGCCCGACTCAGGGCAAGACGCTGGCGATCATGCAGGTCAGCGGCGGCTCGCAGTCATTCAATGCGCTCAATCAGATGCGCGTGCTGGGTCGCTGGATGCGCATGCTCACCATCCCCAATCAGTCCTCAGTGGCCAAGGCCTATCTCGAGTTCGACGAGGCAGGGCGGATGAAGCCCTCGGCCTATTACGACCGCGTGGTGGATGTGATGGAGGAGCTGATCAAGTTCACCCTGCTGGTACGCGGTCGCGCCGATTACCTGGTCGACCGTTACTCGGAACGCAAGGAGTCGGCCGAAGCGCTGTCCCGTCGTGTCAATCAACGCTCAATCTGACTTCCAGGAATCGCCCGCGTGTCCCATCCCTACGACATCCTCGATGTACCCGGCTGTGCCGGTCAGCTGATCTTCACGCCGTGTCCCGGCAGCAAGGGCAGCAGCCTCGACGAGGCGCTGGCCACGCTGCAGGCGGCTGGTGCCGAAGCAGTGATCACCTTGATGCCCGCCGAAGAGCTGGCCCGTAACGACGCGAGCCAGCTGCCGCAACTCTGTGCCGAACGCGACCTCGAGTGGTTTCACCTGCCCGTGGCCGACGAACAGGTGCCACTGGCGGACTTCGATCGAGCCTGGGAAGGGGCGGCAGCTCGGATCCATGAGTTGCTGGATGCCGGCAAGCGCGTCGCCATTCACTGCAAGGGTGGCTCTGGTCGTACCGGACTGATCGCAGCACGCATCCTGATCGACCGCGAAGTGCCGCGCGCGACCGCCATCGCCCGCGTCCAGGCGCTTCGACCCAAGGCTATCCAGCATCCGGCGCATGTCGGCTGGATCGAACGCTTCGGCGCATGACGGGCCTCTCATGCTGAATACGCTCGGCTTGTTCGTCATTACCGCGATAGCCGAGATCGTCGGCTGTTATCTGCCGTACCTCTGGCTGAAACAAGGCAAGAGTATCTGGTTGCTGGTTCCGGCGGCGCTTTCCCTGGCGCTGTTCGCCTGGCTGCTGTCACTGCACCCCACCGCTGCCGGACGGGTCTACGCCGCCTACGGTGGCGTTTACGTCGCTGTCGCACTGGTCTGGCTGTGGCTGGTCGACGGTGTTCGCCCCACCGGGTGGGACCTGCTCGGCTGCGCCGTGGCGTTGCTGGGCATGGCGATCATCATGTTCGCGCCGCGCAATCTCTGATCCATCATTTCAGGAGCGAGTCATCCATGAGCATAAAAGTAGGCATCAACGGTTTCGGCCGCATCGGTCGCCTGGCCCTGCGTGCGGCCTGGGATTGGCCGGAGCTGGATTTCGTGCAGATCAACGATCCGGCCGGCGATGCGGCCGCCCATGCGCACCTGCTCAATTTCGACTCTGTGCATGGTCGCTGGCAGCACGAGGCGAGCGCCGACGGCGACTGCCTGGTCATCAACGGCCAACGGGTGAAGGTCAGCGCCAACAAGGCGATCGCCGACACCGATTGGTCGGGCTGCGATCTTGTCATCGAGGCGAGCGGCAAGATGAAGACCGTTGCGGTGCTGCAGCAGTATCTGGAGCAGGGGGTCGAGCGCGTGGTGGTCAGCGCGCCGGTGAAGGAGGCGGGCGCGCTGAACGTCGTCATGGGCGTCAATGACGGCCTGTACGATCCGGCGCAGCACCGCATCGTCACCGCGGCGTCCTGCACCACCAACTGCCTGGCACCGGTGGTCAAGGTGATCCATGAGCAGCTGGGCATCCGCCACGGTTCGATCACCACCATCCATGACCTGACCAACACGCAGAGTATTCTTGATCAGCCGCACAAGGATCTGCGCCGCGCCCGCGCCTCGGGCATGAGCCTGATTCCCACCACCACCGGCTCGGCCACGGCGATCGCCGAGATATTTCCAGAGCTGCGCGGCAAGCTGAACGGCCATGCCGTGCGCGTGCCGCTGGCCAATGCCTCGCTCACCGACTGCGTGTTCGAAGTGGAGCGCGCTACCGATGCCGCCGAGGTGAACCGGCTGCTCAAGGCCGCCGCAGAGGGCGAGCTGAAAGGCATCCTCGGGTATGAGGAGCGGCCGCTGGTTTCCATCGATTACCGCACCGACCCGCGCTCGTCGATCATCGATGCGCTGTCGACCATGGTGGTCAACGGCACGCAGGTGAAGATCTACGCGTGGTACGACAACGAGTGGGGCTACGCCAACCGCACCGTTGAACTGGCGCGCAAGGTCGGGCTCGTCGACGGCCGGTAGGGCAGGCTACATCCCCTTAGGGAGGGTTGCAGCCCGCCCTGAGGGTTCGCGCCTGTATCAGTGATCCGTACACATCTTCGAGCCGCCGCCATGCACGCTCTCCAACGTCTCGCGCCGGAAATCCGCCAGTACCTGGTGGTGACCGGTAACTACTGGGCCTTCACACTCACCGACGGCGCATTGCGCATGTTGGTAGTGCTGCACTTCCATGCACTGGGCTACTCGCCCTTGCAGATCGCCGCGCTGTTCCTGTTCTACGAAATATTCGGCGTCGTCACCAACCTGATTGGCGGGTACCTCGGCGCGCGGCTTGGTCTGAACCGGACGATGAACCTCGGCTTGGCGCTGCAGGTCGCGGCCCTGCTGATGCTCACCGTACCGGCCTCATGGCTGACCGTGCCCTGGGTAATGGGTGCGCAGGCGCTTTCCGGCATCGCCAAAGACCTGAACAAGATGTCCGCCAAGAGCTCGATCAAGCTGTTGGTACCCGACAGCCAGCAGGGCACGCTTTATAAGTGGGTCGCGATTCTCACCGGCTCGAAGAATGCCCTCAAGGGAGTAGGTTTCTTCCTTGGCGGCGCGCTTCTTACGTTGCTGGGGTTCGCCGGTGCGGTTCTCTCGATGGCTGCCGTGCTGGCGCTGGTCTGGCTGGCCAGTCTGGTGCTGCTGAAAAAAGATCTCGGCAAGGCCAAGGCCAAGCCCAAGTTCCGCGACATCCTGTCCAAGAGTCGCGCGATCAACGTGTTGTCCGCGGCGCGCCTGTTCCTGTTCGGCGCGCGAGACGTGTGGTTCGTGGTGGCCTTGCCGGTGTATCTGAGCGCGGTTTTCGGCTGGGACTTCTGGATGGTCGGCGGCTTCCTTGCATGCTGGATCATCGGTTACGGCATTGTCCAGTCGGTCGCACCGGCGATCACCGGCAAACGCAGTGGCAAGGTCCCGGATGGTCGGGCGGCATGCCTATGGGCAGCTTCGCTGGCGGCATTGCCTGCGGCAATTGCGATCGGGCTGGCGACGGCTGCGTCGCCACAGTGGGTGCTGATCGGAGGATTGATGCTGTTTGGCGTGCTGTTTGCGGTGAATTCATCGCTACACAGCTATCTGATCGTCAGCTACGCCAAGGAGGACGGTGTCTCGCTGGACGTGGGTTTCTACTACATGTCCAACGCCCTGGGGCGGCTGGTGGGCACGCTGCTCTCGGGTTGGGTGTTCCAGGTCTACGGCCTGCAGGCTTGCCTGTGGGTGTCGTCCCTGTTCGTAGTGCTCGCAGCGCTTATCTCTCTGTGGTTGCCGCGACACGACGGCTAGGGCAGGGCGGGCGCCGAGCGCCCGCCTGACATGATCAATAGCTGTACTGCAGCTGCGCCCAGAGCTTCTCGGTATCCACCGAGTAATCATCGGCGTCGTAGCCGGCGTACTTGACGGTGGCCACCAGTCCTTTGACCAGCGGGATGGCATGGCTGTAGGCGACGTTGATCTCCTCGCCGTATTGCTGGCTGCCGCGTTCGGCGCGGAAATCGTGGTACCAGGCCTGCAGCGTTCCACCGAACAAAGGCAGAGTGCCGCCGAGATAGACATCCTGCACACCGTCCGCAGGCGTCAGCAGGAAGGCATCGGCCCAGCCCTGAAAGGCGTGCTTGGTAGCCAATGGCGTCTGGAAGGCCCGATTGCCCGGCCCCGAGTCGCCACCCAGGACTTCCACGCCCGCTTTAAGCGTGGCCCCCTTGAGGGCGTAACCCAGCTCGGCCAGGTAGTACTCGCTGCTCAGCTCCTGCGGATTGCCGGCGTAGTCCTGCTGGCGGGCATATTCAAGCGCATAGCTGATGCCGTGGAGGCCACCATTCAGACGCAGGCCGGTGGTCTTGCTGGACAGGGTGCCGAGCGCGGCGGTGGGTGCGGTGGCGATGTTGTCCAGTCCCAGCAGATAGCTGTAGGCGGTGGCCGTCAGCTCCGGTGAGTGCACGTACCGAGCGTTGATCAGATGGCTGTGGCCTTCGATGTTGGCGGGGTTCGCCGGGTTGTCGAAGCGATTGTCAGCCGGGCCGAAGATGGTGTTGACGTTGTCTATGTAGGCATAGGTCAGCGTCAGCTCATCGACAGGCTGTAGCTGGCCCAGCACGCCGTCGTAGGTCTGCTCGTTCTGGCGCCAGGCGACACCACCAACGAAGCGTTGATTGTCCAGATTGATCCGCTGCCGCCCGACCACAGCATTGCCGAGTGCATGGTCGTACCGCAGCAGCGCCTGATTGATCTCGCTGCCGTCGGGGTCCGGAACGGTCGAATAGTCGGTCTGGCCGTTGCGCGTGCTGTTGTACGCCGCGTCGCCCAGGCGGCTGACGTTGTCGGCCTCGACCAGCGCGGACAGGCCGTACCACTGACCGGTCTGGAAGCCGATGCGGGTGCGCAGCGTCTGCGCATTGGCATGTTTCAGCGCGTTGTCCTGGTCGATGTGCTCGTAGCGATAGCGCAGATCCAGAATCGGCTTGGCATCGGTGAACAGGTCGCTGAAGTTCTCGCCGGCGAGGATCGCCGGACTGCAGAACAGCCCGACGCTAAGCAGGCAGGGTGTCAGATGATGTGGACGCAGCTTTCTCATGTGTCGCTCCCTTGGTTGGCATCGGAGCGAACGATAGGCTGCTTACTATTTTTGCCATTGACAGCAGTCAAGGCCGAAAAAATGCTCTGCCGCGGGCATTGCAGCCCGCTTCGGGCTGCATGTGGCTCAGAAGTCAGCGTTTCGCTTAATGCGCAATGGCAGCTTTCAACATGCCGATATCGGTTGCGGCACGCTGGATCAGCGCCGCAGCGTTCGGCCCCGTTTTTTCCTGCCCGCTGCGACGACCACGACGCCAGTGCGCCATCGGCTGCAGTGCGCTGATATCCGAACGGGTTACCAGTTCTTCGAGTGATCGCTTGCTCATCGTCGCGTCCTCACATCGTCTGTTCGGGGGAGCGTCCGTGCGCCATGGGGGAGTCCTTGAGCAAAGGATGCGCGGAGTTTGTTACACTTGGTTGGCAGTGACGCGCGTGCGGACGAGCGGCGCCGGGGTGGGCCTACGGCGAAACCTCGCCGATGGCGCTGACACTGGTAATGCCGGCGTTCCAGATCATCTCGTAATGGGCGGTCTGGACAATGGATAGCACATTGCGCGGCGTCATGAGCGCCCAGCAATGCTGGCCAGGCTTGCGCACCGAGCGGTAGCGCAGACCTGCAAAGCCGTCCTGCCGGAGCTGACGACCGAACTGGCGCGCCGCGGAATAGTCGTTCGGATCGTAGATCGGGTCGGTCAGCGCGACGGTCGTGGCATCCAGCAGGCCTGCCTCGTCGAACTGGCACGACAATCCGCGAAAGACGAAGCGCTCGAAGTTCAGACCCACCACGCCGGACCAGTACAGTTCCTGGTGATGGCGCACTTCGGCCAGGGCCGTTTCCATGCTGTCGGCCAGGTAGAGCACGCCGTAGCTGCCATCGCTGAAACGCGAGCCTGAGGGATTCACATGGGTGAACGGAGCGGTGGCATAGGAGCAGCCGGGAATGCCGAACGGGATCTCGCCACGGGGAATCAGCTCGAGTCGGCCGGTCTCGTTGTGCAGGCGCGGGTTCGTCAGGGCCTGGAGCTGATAAAGCATGTCGAACTCATCGGCGTCGGCCACGTCATCGAATAGCTCGATTGGCGGAAACTTCGAGTTCACCAATCGATACGCCTGCAGCTTCGCCGGCGGCCGAACCGGCAGCCGCTTCGGCACTACCACTGCGCGCCCCGCAGGCTGTCGATCCGCCGAAATGTTTCGTACAGCGAAATCATGTCGCCCTGCGCCATGACCGCCAGCGGTGAACGGCCGTTGAAGAACTCGTTGTGATTGGGCATTCCAGGGAAACCGTAGGTGTTCTCCGGATTATCGAAGATCAGTCGCAGAGCGGCGTGGATATTGAGGATGAAACTGATGCGCTGCATCTGATCCGGATCCAGGCTCACCGACCAGTCGGCATTACGCAACTTGGCGCGCGCATGAGTGCTGCGGGAGATACGCAGAATTCGACAGGCCTGTTCAGTCGTGGCCTGCCATTTGTCCAGAATATTCACCGCAGCGCGCAATCCAGTTGTGCATTGATCCTTGGAAAAAGCGGCTACTTGAAGGGTGGCTGACATGGCAATGGTTCCGACAGTTTGTTTCTGTAGATACAGATTAGCACAAATTTATTCTACAGATTTGTAGAGACGCCGATATTGCCCGCAACTTAACGCCCAACAAACGTGAAGGGCTTGAAGTACGCACAATCGAGCGCAACCGATCTTTGAGCGGCTGATGGGATATATAGGAGGGATATTCGAATGGGCTGCGCCGGCGCCAGTTGCTGGAACCAACGGAAGTTTGGTGCCCGGAGCGGGGGTCGAACCCGCATACCCTTTCGGATGAGGGATTTTAAGTCCCTTGCGTATACCAATTTCGCCATCCGGGCGTAGGCTGCGTCGCAGCGCGCCGATGGGGAATCGGCGGCGCAGGACTATAACCAGCCTCCGAGGCCCACGCAACCAGAACGACCGGCGTTCAACCACCAGAACTGCCAGACAAGGCCCACCACCCGGGCAGCAAACGACGCACCTGCGGACGGCCAAAACGATCGTCGATCAGATGCACGACGCCCTCGTCCTGCTGTGTGCGGATCACTCGGCCGGCGGCCTGCACGACCTTTTGCAAACCAGGGTAGAGATAGGTGTAGTCGTAACCGTGGCCGCGCCCGAACAGCTCGTCGAGCCGTATCTTGAATTGTTCGTTGACCGGGTTGACCTGCGGCAGGCCAAGGGTCGCGACGAAGGCACCGATCAGGCGCTGGCCAGGCAGGTCGATACCTTCGGCGAAGGCGCCGCCAAGCACGGCGAAACCGATGCCTTCGCTGTGTTCGGTAAAGCGATCGAGAAAGGCATTGCGCGCCGCTTCCTGCATGCCGCGGGTCTGCTCCCAGAAGGGTACGTCCGGGCATTGCTCGCGCAGCAGCGCGGCGACCTGTTGCAGGTAATCGAAGCTGCTGAAGAAGGCCAGGTAGTTGCCGGGACGCTCACGGTACTGACGGGCAATCAGTTCGACCACGGCGCCCAGCGAGGCCTGCCGGTGCTGATAACGGGTCGAGACATGCTCGGCCAGGCAGACGCGCAGTTGCCGGCTTTGGAACGGCGACTCGACATCGATCCAGGCACTGCCGGCGGGCAGGCCCAGCATGTCGGCGTGGAACCTGCGCGGGCTCAGCGTGGCGGAGAACAGCACACTGGAACGCGCCTGCGCCAGGCGGGGAGCCAGAAAGGGGGCGGGAACCACATTGCGCAGACAAAGGATCGAACGACGGGCCTTGCTGCGAGCAGTCGCCTGCAACAGGCTGATGTCGAACAGAGAGTGTTCACCGAACAGCTCGGCGACACGGCAGAAATGCATGGCGTCGAAATAGGCCCGTTGCAGTTCCGCATCCAGCCCTGCGGGTTGCTCGCCCAGATAGTCGGTGATGGCGCTGACCGCCTGTTGCAGCGCGCCCAGCAGCTTGAGCGGCAACTCCGGTTGCACCTGGTAGTCCGGCAACTGCTCGCGATGCAGCTCGTTCCAGCAGCGCTGCACGCGCCCCAGCGGCCGCTTCAAGGGTGCTGGCGCCTGGCTGGCGAGGCCGGCGAAGGCGCGCTGATCGAGCTCGGCGCTGTACATGCCACGTGCCCGGTCAATCAGGTTGTGCGCCTCGTCCACCAGCAGGCAGATGCGCCAGTCGTTGGCCAGCGCCAGGCCGTGGAGGAGGGCGCTGCTATCGAAGTAATAGTTGTAGTCACCGACCACCACGTCCGCCCAGCGTGCCACCTCCTGACTGAGGTAATAGGGACAGACCTGATGGGCAAGCGCCACTTCGCGCAGGGCCGCCTGGTCGAGCAGGGGCTGCCCCAGCGCGGCGGCCCGCGCCGCGGGCAGGCGGTCGTAGAAGCCGCGGGCGAGGGGGCAGGATTCGCCATGACAGGCCTTGTCCGGGTGTTCGCAGGTCTTTTCGCGCGCCACCAGCTCCAGTACCCGCAGTCCATGGTTGGCGTTGCGTTGCAGCGTCTGCAACGCATCCAGTGCCAGGCGTCGACCGGACGTCTTGGCGGCGAGAAAGAACAGCTTGTCCAGCTGCTGCCCCGGGAATGCCTTGAGCTGCGGGAACAGGGTGCCAAGCGTCTTGCCGATGCCGGTAGGCGCCTGCGCCATAAGCGTGGTGCCCGTGCAAGCCGCCTTGTACACCGCCTCGGCCAGTTGCCGCTGGCCGGTACGAAAGTCGTCGTGGGGAAAGCGCAGGGCGGAAAGCGCCTGGTCGCGCGCAGCGCGGTGGGCCATTTCCTGTGCGGCCCAGTCGATGAACGCCTGACACTGGGTCTCGAAGAACACGCGCAGCTGTGCTGCGGTGTGACGCTCGACGAACAGCGTTTCCTTGTGGCTGGTGACGTCGAAATAGACCAGTGCCAGTTCGAGTTCATCGAGCCCGCGTGTCTGACACAGCAGCCAGCCATAGATCTTCGCCTGCGCCCAATGCAACTGGCGATGATTGGCGGGCTGGCGCTCCAGGTCGCCGCGAAAGGTCTTGATCTCTTCCAGGCGATTGCGCGCCGGGTCGTAGCCATCGGCACGGCCGCGCACGCTCAGTTGCCCGTATTGCCCCTCCAGGGCGATCTCGCGCTCGTAGCCGTCGCCACGCCTGGCGGTGACCTGGGCGTGCCCGGCGATGCCTTCCAGCGCGGTGGGCGAGGGCGTGAAGCGCAGATCCAGATCGCCGACCTTGGCGGTGAATTCGCAGAGCGCGCGCACCGCGACCCGATAGCTCACGCCATGGCCTCGGCCCACTGGACATGGCAGACGGCAATGGGCAAACCGTGCTGATGGGCGTAGTCGATCCAGCGCTTCTGGTTGTCCTGCAGGCGATCGCCCGGGCCCTTCACTTCGATCATGCGATAGCGGCGCGCTTCCGGCCACAGCTGGATCAGGTCCGGCAGGCCGGTGCGATTGCCAGTGACGTCCGCCAGGATGCGCTGGAACAGCAGCTTCAGATGCGCGGCGGGAATGCAGTCCAGCGCCTGCGCCAACAGCTGTTCGTCGAGCAGGCCCCAGGCGACGAACGCGTTATGGATGCCGAGCTTCGCCTGGAAGGTGCGCCAGATGCAGTCACGGTAGTCGTCGCTGTCGAGGCAGGCCAGGCAGGCGGCGAACAGATCGGCGCGGCGCTGGTGGAAGTCCGCGCGGTTCAGGTCGGCCGGCGCCCAGTGGAACGGGTGAAAGAACGCGCCCGGCAACGGCGCGAAGATCGCGTCCCAGCAGAGTAGGCCGAACAGCGAGCCGACCAGGGCGTTCTCCACGTAATACACCGGCGCATCCGGCCTCGTCAGATGCTCGCGCACCGCCTGCTCGACGCTGCAGGTAGGCCTCGGCAGGACCAGATCGAGCTGTTCCGGCTTGCGGCTGCGTGCACGTTCGGTCGGAATGCCCAGGCTGCGTTGCAGACGTGGCAGGATGCGCTGCAGCTGCTGCACTTCATGTTCGCTTTCCGGCGCGGCCCGGGCCTGAAGCAACAGATCCAGCGCGGCCGCTGGCTGGCCGCCGCGCTCCAATACACGAATTGCCCGCTCACGCGCACCGGGATAGCTGTTGGACGCGTGCACGCGCAAGGCCTCGTCGAGCTGGCCGAGCCGTTCGAACTGCTGGCCGATGCGCAGCAGCAGTTTGCCGCGGCGGCTTTCCAGCCAGGCATTGCCGAACGGCGCGGCCGGTACAGCCGCCAGTATCTCCGCCAGCGGCTCGCCGGCATCGAAGCGCTCGCGACAGCGATGCAGATGCAGGTAGGCGTCCAGCTCGGCACGCGAACTGAACGCTCGTGAGGCGGGGGAAAAGGACACCTGCTCGTAGCGATAAACGCCCAGATCAGCCAGCACGAACTCCGACCAGTCCTGATGGATATTGCCGAAGAACAGCAGGCGCAGCCGCTCGCAGAGTTCGTCGATGCACAGGCTGTACACCGCGTCCTCGGAGCCCGCCCACCATTGCCCGAAGGACTTGGCCAGGTCATGGTCGGCGCGCAGCCTTTCGAACAGCTCGGCCTTGCGCAGGCCGGCCGAGTTCGTGGCGCCGAACAGCTGCAGCAGTTCGCCCTTGGTCAGCAGGCCGAACAGCTGTTCCAGCGTCAGCTCACGCTCGGCATCGATCCAGCCCTGCTCGATCAATGGCGCTGCCGCCCGACGTGGACAGCCGATCTCCCCGTAGTGCAGTTTGCTGGCGCGGAACAGCGCGCCCTTGCGCATCACCATGCGCACCAGCAATGCCTGGGACGCCTGCGGCAACAGAGCGAAACGCCCGATGAAGGCGCGTTCGGCGTCGTCCAGCAGGTCGCCATGATGCTGGTCCACCCAGGCCAGGACCTGCTGAAAGTTGTCGAGATAGTAGAAGGGGTTTTCCAGGGCCTGACGCATCGCACATCCGGTAAAACTGGGGCGCGGGCGGCCCGCTCGAAAGCTGGCTATTTATACAGTTCGAGCGGTATTTGGCAATGGCCGGTGATCAGCCGAAGGGGCGGCGTGGGTGCCGCCCCGGACGCGATGGAAGGATCAGACGGTGCGCGAGAAGCGCCCGCGCTGCTCGCCGCCGAGATAGGCATCGAAAGCCATGGCGACGTTGCGCATCATCAGCTGCCCCTGCGGCAGCAGAATCAGCGCATCGTCGCGCAGCTCCACCAGACCATCGGCGACCGGCTCGGCCAGTTTGGCCAGCGAGTCGGCAAAATAGCTGCGGAAGTCGATGCCGTGCTTCTGTTCGATCTGCCGGTAATCGATACGCCCATGGCACATCAACGAGACGATCACATCGCGGCGCAGCCGATCGTCGTCGCTCAGCTTGTAACCACGGTGCACCGGCAGCATGCCGTCGTTCAGTCGCGCGTAGTACTGCGAGAGCTCCTTGACGTTCTGGCTGTAGCTGTCGGCGACCTTGCCGATGGAGGAAATGCCCAGCCCGATCAGGTCGCAGTCGGCATGGGTGGAGTAGCCCTGGAAGTTGCGCTGCAGAGTGCCGTTGGCGCGGGCCAGGGTCAGCTCGTCCTCGGGTAGCGAGAAGTGGTCCATGCCGATGTAGACGTAGCCAGCCGCGGTCAGGCGCTGAATGGTCAGCTCCAGCAGTTCCAGTTTGCGCTCGGGCGGCGGCATGTCCTCGGGGCGAATCAGCTTCTGCGCGCGCACCAGATCCGGCAGGTGCGCGTAGCTGTACGCGGCGATGCGGTCCGGGCGGATGTCGATGATCTTGCTCAGCGTGGCATCGAAGCTGGCGACGGTCTGCAGGGGCAGGCCGTAGATCAGGTCGACGCTGACCGACTTGAAGCGCGCATCACGGGCGGCCTGGACCAGTTCGCGGGTCTGCTCCTCGGTCTGGATGCGGTTGACGGCGATCTGCACCTGCTCGTCGAAGTCCTGCACGCCGAAGCTCAGACGGTTGAAGCCGAGCTTGCGCAAGCCGTGGATCTGCTCCGGGGTGACGGTGCGCGGGTCCACTTCAAGGGAGAACTCGTGGCTGTCGCTGTCATCCATGTTGAACGCCTGATGCAGGCTCGCCATCAGGTCGGCCAGCTGTTCGCTGGTGAAATAGGTCGGTGTGCCACCGCCCAGGTGCAGCTGGGTCAGCTTGCGCGAGCGGTCGAACAGCGCACCCTGCATGGCGATCTCGCGCTTGAGGTACTCGAGGTACTCGACGGCGCGCTCGGTCTTGTGGGTGATGATCTTGTTGCAGGCGCAGTAGTAGCACAGGCTCTTGCAGAACGGGATGTGGATGTACACCGACAGCGGCTTGGGCGGCTGCGCCTGATTGCTGCGCGCAGCGGCAGCGCGGTAGTCGTCCTCGGCGAAGGCCTGATGGAACTGCGGGGCAGTAGGGTAGGACGTGTAGCGTGGACCGGGACGGTCGTATTTCTCGACCAGGGCCCGGTTGAAGCTCGGCAGTTGGTCCATTGTTCGTTTCACCTAAGGGTTGAATTCGGAGTCGGAAGCGGAACGCGGTGCCACCCTCGGGTGTTTCCGGCTCAGGCAGGTCATGGGCGCGAATTATGGACGATCAGGCCTCATGCGCCGACTGTCTCAGATCAAGAATAGCGCCCCGCACCGCACCGCTGGGCGGGATGCAGGGCGCAGAAGACGCGAGACCGCGGCTGGCCTCGCGTGCGTGCTCAGAGCTTGAACTGGCCGACCAGACGGTTCAGTTCGGTAGCCAGGCGCACCAGTTCATCGCTGATCTGCGAGGTTTGTGCCGCGTCGGCCGAGGTGGTGTCGGCAATGCGGCTGATGGTGGTGATGTTGCGGTTGATCTCCTCGGCCACCGCACTCTGCTGTTCGGCAGCCGTGGCGATCTGGGTGTTCATCTCGTTGATGGTGCCCACTTCGTTGGCAATCACGCTCAGGCTCTGTGCGGCTTTCTCGACGCACTGCGAGCCGGAACGCGCACGCAGCTGCGCCTCCTTCATCGCCTGTACCGCGTTGCGCACGCCGCTTTGCAGCTGCTCGATCATGGCCTGAATTTCTTCGGTGGACTTCTGCGTGCGCGAGGCGAGGGTACGCACCTCGTCAGCCACCACCGCGAAGCCGCGGCCCTGTTCGCCGGCGCGGGCTGCTTCGATCGCGGCGTTCAGCGCCAGCAGGTTGGTCTGCTCGGCGATGCCGTTGATCACCCCGAGCACCATGTCGATGCTGGCGCTGTCGCTCTCGACCCGCTGGATCACCTCGGCGGCCTTTTCGATTTCGGCGATCAGCACTTCGATACCATCCAGCGCTTCGCTGGCGACCTTCACGCCGGCCTTCGATTCATTGTCCGCTCCGGTGGAAGCAGTTGCCGTATGGCTGGCGTTGCGCGCCACTTCCTGCACGGTGGCACTCATCTCGTTCATCGCCGAGGCGACCAGATCGGTCTCGCTGCGCTGGTCGTTGACCGCGGCCAGGGTCTTTTCCGCGACATGGGAGACGCGTTCGGACACATCGGTGAGCTGGTGCGTGACCCCGGCGACTGCTTCCAGGCTATGGCGGAACTTGCCGATCATGCGGTTGAAGGCATCGCCCATGGCGCCGATTTCATCCTTTGCACCGACCGCGACACTGCGGCTGAGATCCTCGTCTTCGGCCATGCTGTCCATGGTGTGGCGCATGGCGTTGATACGACGCAGGATCACATGGCGGACGGTCATGCACATCACCACCACGCCGACAATCAGCAACAACAACTGGATCGCGCCGCTGACGAGGATATTGCGGTCGACCTCCTGATCCAGCGCCTTGAGGTCGTAGCTGATGCGCACGGCGCCCATGACGGCGTTCTCGGCGACCTGGTGGCAGGTCAGGCAGTTGGTTCCGCGGTAGTCGGCATGGGCAAGGATCGGGTTGATCACGGTCAGCACCCGGCCGCCATCCTTCTTGTCGACCTGAATGATCGACTCGCCCGTCAACGCCTGACGATCGAGCGCGTCGGCAGGCGCCTGATGCGCGTAACCGGGACCGAACACCTTGGTCACTTCATCGCCTCGGATGATGCGCGCATCGATGACGCCGGGGCGTGCCAGGATCTTGTTTCGCAGCACCTCGCGCTGCGCCATGGTACCGGTCAGCATCATGGTGTTGATGCTGTCGAAGTACGAGTCGGCGGCATCCTTGGTCTGCTGCTCGACCACCTGCAGAACCAGCCGCTTCTCCGTGCTGGCAGCGATGAACAGCGAGGCCGACATGATCGCCACCAGCACCAGCACCAGCGCCAGGTTGATCTTCGTCTGCACGGACATTTGTCGAGGGGCGGAGTTGTTCATGGTTTTCCTTAGTACTACTGCCACGCGGGAGGTAGCTGTCACTGCACTCTTGTTTTATTGGTTTCCCATGACGACGCAGCAACGAGCTGGGCGATCTGAAGCTCGTATCGGCTAGTAGCGTGGATTCTTGAAACTTCGAAGCCGGTGGTAGCCTTGCGCCATTATGGCGCGCGCTATGGTATTGCTTTCCGAGGAATGTGAACCACGTCGCTCGACCAATGACGGAGCAAATGCAGCTTTCACTGACTCAGGTCATGAGTTCGAGGGCAGGGGCGGCGGTCCTGGTTGGCATCTTGCTGTAACCGCGCACTGCTAAAGAACAGAAGCGGCGGTATGCATCACGCCGGTGCAAACGGGCATGAGACATAGCGCCGCTTTACAGAATGGCAAAGCGATATTAGCGTTGCCGACCCGTCTGGCAGGCGATTGGAAAAGACGTCAGTGAACGGGCATCTTTTCTGCATTCCTCCGTTGCGTTCGCTGCGAACCCCTTATGAAAACGATGGTCGTAGGCTCTACGCCGGCAAGACCGGGCAACACCGCAAGGCAGCTGCTGTTCCTACAAGCAGTGCATCGATTGGAACCTTCATTTCAAGGACTCACATGATCAAGAAATGCCTTTTTCCCGCTGCCGGATATGGCACCCGTTTTCTCCCCGCAACCAAGGCCATGCCCAAGGAAATGCTGCCGGTGGTGAACAAGCCGCTGATCCAGTACGGGGTAGAGGAGGCGCTGGCGGCAGGGCTCACGCAGATCGCCATGGTCACCGGGCGCGGCAAGCGCTCGCTCGAAGACCACTTCGATATCAGCTATGAGCTCGAGCATCAGATTCGCAACACCGACAAGGAAAAGTACCTCGTCGGTATTCGTCGCCTGATCGACGAGTGCAGCTTTTCTTACACCCGTCAGGTGGAAATGAAGGGGCTGGGCCACGCGATTCTCAGCGGCCGTCCGCTGATCGGTGACGAGCCGTTCGCCGTGGTGCTGGCAGACGACCTCTGCATCAACCTCGATGGCGACCCGGTGCTGGCGCAGATGGTCAAACTGTACAACCAGTTCCGCTGCTCGATCGTGGCGATCCAGGAAGTACCGCCGGAAGAAACCAGCAAGTACGGCGTGATTGCCGGCGAGATGATTCGCGACGACATCTTCCGCGTCAGCCACATGGTCGAAAAGCCCAAGCCGGAAGACGCCCCGTCGAACCTGGCGATCATCGGCCGTTACATCCTCACCCCGGACATCTTCGAGCTGATCGAGCAGACCGAGCCGGGCAAGGGAGGTGAAATCCAGATCACCGACGCGCTGATGAAGCAGGCAAAGGACGGTTGCGTGCTGGCCTACAAATTCAAGGGACAGCGTTTCGACTGCGGTAGCGCCGAGGGATACATCGAGGCGACCAACTTCTGCTACGAGAACTTCTACCTCACCGGTAAGGCGTTCTGATCCAGTCGGGCCACCTCAGGGTGGCCCGATCGTTTTATGGCGCGGGCAATTCCTCGGCGCCCGGCCCGAGCGGCTGGCCATAGCTGAACTCCACATAGTTGCCCGCCGGGTCGCGTACCCCACAGTAGTAGCCCACCGGATAGGGCTCGTCGCGCGGCTCCCAGATCAAGCAGCCATCCGCGCGCGCCAATTCGGCTACCGCATCCACTTCCTCCCGAGTGGCCATGGCGAAACCGAAATGGCTGTAGTCGTTCTCCGCCAGCGAGCGATCCATGCCGCCCGGCATGATCACGAAGATGAATTCACGCTCCTTGCCGGGCTCGGCCATCCAGACGATGCGTGAGCCTTTGCCAGGGCGTTCGTGGAACACCCGCATTCCGCAAAACCGCGTGTAGAAGGCGATACAGGCGTCCAGGTCTGGCACATGCAGCGCCAGGTGGGTGAGGGTGGGGCGCATGGGGCACTCCTTCGGTGAATCAGGCGCAAAGCCTGGGTTATGCTGTTCGCTACAGAAGGAGACAACTCTACATGGCTTACGACTTCGATCTATTCGTCATCGGTGCGGGTTCCGGTGGCGTACGTGCGGCGCGCTTCGCTGCAGGCTTTGGCGCGAAAGTGGCCGTCGCCGAGAGCCGCTACCTGGGCGGCACCTGCGTCAACGTCGGCTGTGTGCCGAAGAAGCTGCTGGTCTACGGTGCGCACTACGCTGAGGACATCGGCCAGGCGCAGGGCTACGGCTGGACCATCGACGGCGCGACCTTCGACTGGAAGACCCTGATCGCCAACAAGGATCGCGAGATTCAGCGCCTGAACGGCATCTATCGCAGCATCCTGGTGGACAGCGGCGTGACCCTGCTGCAGGCGCATGCGCAACTGGTCGATGCACATACCGTCGAAGTCGAAGGCAAGCGCTACAGCGCCGAACATATCCTGATCGCTACCGGCGGCTGGCCGCACGTGCCGGAAATCCCGGGCCGCGAGCACGCCATCACCTCCAACGAAGCCTTCTATCTGGACGCCTTGCCGCGGCGGGTCCTGGTGGTTGGCGGCGGTTATATCGCGGTGGAGTTCGCCTCGATCTTCCATGGTTGCGGCGCCGACACTAAGCTGCTCTACCGTGGCGAGCTGTTCCTGCGTGGTTTCGATGGCTCGCTGCGCGACCATCTGAAGGACGAGATGATCAAGAAGGGCGTGGACCTCCAGTTCAACGCCGACATCGTCCATATCGACAAGCTTGCCGACGGCAGCCTGCTTGCCACCCTTGAAGACGGCCGCACCCTGGAAGCGGACTGCATCTTCTATGCAACCGGCCGCCGGCCGATGATCGACGGCCTGGGGCTCGAAGCAGCCGGCGTGGCACTGGATGCCCGTGGCTTCATTGCGGTGGATGACGAGTACCGCACCTCGGTGCCTTCGATTCTGGCGATCGGAGACGTGATCGGTCGCGTCCAGCTGACGCCCGTTGCGCTGGCCGAAGGTATGGCGGTGGCGCGGCGCCTGTTCAAACCGGAGCAGTATCGCAAGGTCGACTACTCGACCATCCCTACAGCGGTGTTCAGCCTGCCTAACATGGCAACCGTCGGGCTGACCGAGGAGCAGGCGCGGGAGCAGGGCTACAAGGTCACGCTCTTCGAAAGCCGCTTCCGTCCCATGAAGCTGACCATGACCGACAGCCTCGAACGAAGCCTGATGAAGCTGGTAGTGGATGCGCATACCGACCGCGTGCTGGGCTGCCATATGGCGGGGCCGGACGCCGGCGAAATCATGCAGGGGCTGGCCGTGGCGCTGAAGGCCGGGGCGACCAAACAGGTCTTCGACGAAACCCTGGGGATCCACCCGACGGCGGCCGAAGAGTTCGTCACCATGCGCACACCCGCCGCTATCTGAGGGCAGACAGGCGTGCCGCCCTGCGCGGCACGCCGCTCAGCTCAGTGATGATGGCCGGTTGCGGTATTCCCGGATGCCGGGGCATCGACCTCGATGCTCACTTCGGTGGTGATCTCGCTACCGCTTTCGAACTGCAGGGTTACCGGAAAACTTTCTCCGGCCACCAGTGGCTGTTTGAGGCCGAAAAGCATCACGTGATTGCCTCCCGGTTTGAATTCCACCTTGCCCGCCGCCGGCACCTCCACCGAATCGATCCGCTGCATCTTCATCATGTCGCCCTGATGCACATGGGTATGCAGCTCGGTCTTTTCCGCGCGCGGCGTCTGCGCACCGATCAGTCGCTGCGAATGCTCGCCACGATTTTCCAGAACGAAATACACCGCACCGGTGGGCGCACTCGGCGGCATCGCGCGCGACCAGGCCTGGCTGACAGCCAGCTCCCCGGCGACTGCGGGTGCTGCTGCGTGATGATCGTGGTGGTCCTGCGCGAAGGCAGGCATGCAAAGCATGGTGAAAGCGCCTGCGGCCAGTAAGCGAAGCAGCATGGAAAACTCCGATTATCGTGTGAAGAATGGCGCCATCTTACGCCGCTTGGCGCCAGGCGCTACGTTCGGTTGCATGACGGCCTCCGGGACGTTGATTCCGATCAAACACAAGCCGTCGATGCCGGACAAATCGGCTGGGGACTGCACGCAAGGATGCACATCATGAACCACTCGAAGCCGCTGTTCCTGATGCCGCGCGCGAGAGGGTATTGCACGGCGCCAATCGACTTGCCGAAACGAACCGCAACACCCACGGCTCCGAGTGCACTGCCAGCACGAATGTAGTCAAAATGCATGCAGACCGAGCAAGCGACCAATCAACAGTACTCGCTCTTCAGCGCGGCGGCGACCATAGCGCTTGAGTCGAGCACAGTGAGGCGCCGGCTGACCAGCTCAGAGGGAAGACGGAACGGCGGAACGGTGTCGGTGATCACCAACTGGTCGAATACCGGGCTCTCCAGGATTTCCGGCCCGCCGGTGAACAGGCCGTGGGCCGCCGCCGCGTGGACCTGCCGCGCGCCGGCCTTGCGGCAGGCCTCGCCGGCGCGTAACAGAGTGCCGCCGGTGCTGATCAGATCATCAACGATGATCGCGATCCGCTCGTGAACGTCGCCGACCAGCATCGTTCCGGTCACGATGTCGTTGCTGCGGTACTTCTCCATGTAGGCGCTGCCAACCGCGCGCCCGATATGCCGCTCCAGCGCCCGGCGAAAGGATTCCGCGCGCTTGGCGTCGCCGGCATCGGGGGAGACCGCTACCAGCTCGACGTCACCAGGCAGCTGCGTGAAGTGCGCAGCGAACAGCTCGGCGCTCTCGATATGCCGCGTGGGGATGCGGAACGCGTTGTCGAACGCAGCCAGGTTGTGCACCTCGAAGGTCGTCAGGCGATCTACCCGACAGGCCTCGAACAACGCCGCCACGTAGCGGGTGATGATCGGGTCCTGGGGCTGGGTACGACGCTCCTTGCGTGCATAGCAGAGATAGGGTGCGACTACCTGCACGTGGCGGGCACCGGCGTCCTTCAGGGCGCCGCAGAAGAACAACAGGCGGCAGAGCTTGTCGTTCACGCTGCGCTCGTCATCGCCGTACAACGCATGGAAGACGACGGCGTTGCGGTTTTCCACAGACGTCAGGGCGCGGGTCTTGTGCTCGCCGTCTTCGAAGGCGCGCTCTTCGAGCTCGGCCAGCTCGAGCCCCATGTGCCGTGCGACACGAGCGGCATATTCCTGGGTGCCATGCAGCGCGAACAACAGAGGAGGGCGGGTGTTCATGGATGACTCCTGCTTGGACGGGGACGAGCGGACGCGAGCTGCGGGTAGCCCAGGCCCAGTGCCTGGTGATCGAGCAGATAGAGGCGTGACTGTCGCAGCAACGCACGTGCCTGTTCAGCCTTGGCTTGGGCAGCTTCGGCTGTGGCCTGGCGCTGGGCGCTGCCGGCCAGGGTGAAGCTGCGAGTCGCCGCGCGAACCGATAGGAACAGCGGCAACGGTGCACACTCCTCGGCCTCGCCACTCTCATCCAGATAGGCTCGCAAAACAGTCGGCGCCAGATCAGCCAACTGGTGGTGCTGCAGGTCCATCAGCACGAAGGCGAGGTCATGCAGGACATCGATACAGGCAATCTCGTCGCTGAACTCGATGCCGTCGAACAGGGTAGGCCGCCCTTCGAACAGGCAGATGTTCGCCAATCGCATATCGCCATGGCAGTGCCGCACGCATCCATCGCGGCGCCGCCGGTCCAACTCTGCCGACAGCTGATCGAGCAAGGTCAACTGGTCCCGGTAGAGCGCCTGCACCGCATTTCCATCGAGCAATGCGCACTGGCGGCGCAGCTCCTGATGATTGGTCTCGATGGATCGGCGTATGCCAGCGCTGCCACCAAAGGCCGGCGTTCGCTCGGCACCGGCATGAAAACGAGCGACCTCGACGCCCAAGGTCTGCATCAGCGAGGGCGTCAGCTCGCCGGCCATGGCCATGCGATCGAACAAGGCGGACTGCGGAAAGCGCCGCATCACCACGACCCAATCCAGCACCTCGCCGTCCGCGTCGAAGGCCAGTACGCCAGCGCGATCCCGGGTGATCGCGCTCACCCTGAGGTAAAGGCCAGGTGCCGTGCGCCGGTTCAGCCGCAGCTCGGCATGGCAGGCGCGCTCGCGCTTTTCCAGCGTGAGAAAATCCAGCGACGCATAGGCGATCTCGCGCTTGAGCTTGTAAACGCGTTCGCCACACAGAAAGATCAGCGAGCCATGGGTCTCGATTCGATCGACCGTACCGCCCGGGCAGCCGTAGCTGTCAGCGCGGGAAAGAAAGCCGATGACCTCGTGCTGACCGCTCATCTGTCCCTCAGCATTCTTCGGCACGGTAGGCCCCTTGGGCGCCGTCGGCGCGCAACACGGGGCAGCTGTCTGCGAGTCTAGCTGCGCGACGGCAGGCTGCTCGACGCATCGCTGAATGAAACGCGGGACCGCCTCGCGGTTAGTACAGAACGAGAGCGAAGTGAGGGTGGTGGCAATCAGGAATGTGATGCCTGCTCAAAAAAGAGACTAGATTTTTCATATATAAATCAGTGACATAGCTTCGTTTCAGTTTAAAAAAAAGACAAAATTGGCGAAATAACATCTCATAGTCTATTTTTTAAATGCCGTCTGCGTTGTGACAGGCAATATCACCCTTGGCGATATGTTGCCGAAAGATGTTTCTCTCCAAATTTTGCAGCGAAACTATATATGACAGATCAACTAATTGTTGGGGAGCTAGTAGTCGCAAAGGGAAAGCTTGCCACAATTCAACAGATTCTTAGCGCAAAGAGCATTAGGGTAGTCGTTAAGGCAACTGGCGAAGCTTTGATGGTTTCTCAGCGCGATATTGAGAGGATTGTTGGTCTCACAGGAGGGGTGGCTGGGGGTAATGTAATAAATTTGAATGTGAATGATTATGGAGAAGACGAGCTATCGCTAGCTGTAGAGCGGTACAACGTTATTAGCCAGTGGAGGGTGAAGGAAGTAACAACCGCTCAAGCTTGTGTGAAGCTGAATTTGTCGCGGAGCTATTTTTTTCGTTTGGCTAAGATGTGTGATGAGGAAATTGGTCCTCTGTCATTGGTTCTTCAGCGGCGTGGGGTTAAGAAAGGAGTTACTAGATTAGATGAAGCTGTAGAGGTAATTGTTTTTGATGCGACTCATAAAGTTTACAATTCGAAAGGTGCTAGCTATAGCAAAGTGTGGCTCGAGGTAGATGTCGCATGTAAAGAGCAGGGGTTACCATCCCCTTGTAAAGCTACAGTTTTACGACGTGTGAAGTTAATTCTCTCAGAGAAAAAAAGAGTCAAAATCAAAGCCGGGGCCGATGCCGCAGCACAACAGTTCTCGGCGCGACCGGGAAAGAAAAAAGTCGAAAGGCCGTTGCAATGGGTGCAAATGGATCACACGTTGGTCGACATTATCCTTTTAGCGGATGATCGTATCAATGTGATTGGTCGCCCTTGGTTGACGGTGATAATTGATATATATACAAGAGTGATTGTCGGCTATTACCTCAGCCTTCACGTTCCGTCGTCAGTTTCTGTTGCGTGTGCACTTAGTCAAAGTGTGCTTCCTAAAATAGGTTTTGCCAAAAGCATGGGCATAGATCCCGTAGACTATCCCTATTATGGTAAGCCAGACGTTTTGCACATGGATAATGCTGCGGAGTTCACCAGTCCCAAATTTAAAGCTGGATGCGAGTCATTTGGAATACATCCCGAATATCGACCAGTTGGTGAAAAGCACTTTGGTGGTCATGTTGAACGATTGATTGGTACTTTCATGACGACAAAAGTCCACCTCTTAAAAGGAACAACAATGTCGAACTCAGTTGCACGAAGAGATCTCGACAGCGAAAAGAATGCCACAATGACATTCTTCGACTTTTCTCGTTGGTTTGCACGCGAAGTGGTTGTTTATCACTCGACCATTCATAGTGCGTTGAAAGTTAGTCCGCGGCAAGCTTGGTATGACTATTTTGCTCCCTCCGGTGGGCTTCCGTATCCACCGAAAATTTCAGAACCGGAGCAGCTGAAGCTTTGGTTTATGCCTCAAGAAGTACGAAAAATTAACCCCGAAGGTATAAAGTTACACGGTCAGACGTATTGGGATCCTATTTTAGTGCCCTTTGTTGGGACTAATAAGGCGGTTGTTAAATTTGATCCGTTTAATTTGAATGAGGTGTGGGTTAAGTTAAATGGACAGTTCTGCTCAATTCGTCTATCCGACTTAACGATCCAAGCACCAAATTATGAAGAATATCGTGCAAGCAGGTTACATAGGCGGCCAGTTCGAGTCGGGGCAATTGATAGTGCTGGAGGGCTTAAAGCCTACAGGGAAAAGCAGGGCATCGAGAAAGAGAGCATCGTCTTAACGCGTAAGCAAAGACGCCGAAAAGCTGCGGAAAAAGCCTATCTTGATGCCTACCCTGGTCCTATTGGCGACAATCCGGCAGTTAAGCCCGAAAAAGTCAAGCCTGACTATTCAGCTCTTCCGGAAAGATTCAGATCTGGGGGGAGCAAATGAGTAGCGAACACGTTCGATCTGACATACAGAAGTATTTATCCGCCGATGTGGATACTCGAATAGCCGCAATTCATAATGAGCTTTGGGTTGATAATAATTCCAGCGAAGCAGTTTTTAGAATGATGAATAATATTGCGGAAGTCCCAGATCGCATTAATGCCCCCGCGCTGCTCGTGATCGGCCCTGGTGGTTCGGGGAAAACGGCCATAATATCACAAATCCCGAAGCGAATTAAGAATAGTGAAGGATTGGTTGTTATATCCATGGCCGAGTCGCCTGAGATAAGCGTCAAGAAAAGCCTTAAAGCCGAACTCGCCTTGGCTCTCGGTTTGCCTCTAGCCTCTGGGGTGAGACCTAAAAGCGGCTCGGATATTATCCCAAATGAAATTAGAGAGGTTATCAGGCTTAGAAGAGTTTGGGGCTTGGTTATCGATGAATTTCATGATGCACTTTTGCGTCCTAAGCAAGAGCAGCGAGTTAATATGTCAATCCTCAAGAAATTACTTGGGGTCGAGTATGGATTGAAGTTATTTTGCTTTGGCACCGTTAGCGCGCGGAATGCCCTGCAGTCCAATGATGAATTTAAAAGGCGATTTCATGAGGTTACGCTTACGGATTGGTGTGAAGATGAGGGTTTTAGATCGTTCTTGCTAGAAGTCGAGGAATCATTGCCATTGCGAATGCCATCGCAGCTCTATTCTGAGGAGATGGTAAGGTCGATTTTATCTATTACCTATGGCCGAATGGACAAGACTCTCGAGTTGATTAGAAGTGCTGCATGTTATGCAGTAAAGCTAGGCGTTGAGAAAATTGATCTGAATATGCTGCAGCGTGCAAACAAAAATCTCTGGGGCTACTAGATGTGAGATTAAGTGCGCTACTAACGCCGAATTTTGACGAGACGCTATCGTCATGGCTTTTTCGGTGCAGCCTTAATCGGCATATAATAAAATTTACGCGCCTGGAATTGGCCGAACGTCCGTTGCATTGGTGGGAAGGGCTAGAGTTCAGGTCCGCTGATCCAGATGTTGATTTTTTTTCAGCGTCTCAACGCCTGGGGGAAGGGCGTGAGGACATTAATCCAGAATGGTTGAGTGTTTATTTCGGTTTACGTAATGGAACTGCAGTTGAATGGAGTTATCGCCGTTTCTTTTGTCCGGACTGTTTGCGAAATGACGTAGCCAATGGTCATTTACCTATATGGCGAAAAAGTTGGTGCTATTCCCATTCATGTATTTGCAGTATGCATAAAAAGGAATTGGTCGCGCTATCTGATGCGTCTCGTTACTCGAAAGCGTGGGATGCTTTTGTCCAAGAATGTAATTCGGTCTCAAGAAGTAATGTGGCGGAAGACCCATGGTTTTCACGTTTCCGCTCTACCACTCTTATGAAGATTGAGCACTTTCTTACTGGTAGCAGAGCTAGTCGGAGATATATCGTGGTTGATTTATTCAATAAGTTATTCTGTATTTTTCTTCAAGCTCCTTTTCATGGTGGTCGAGGTGGATCTGCGAGAATCCATTTTCAGACAGAGAGAGGTATGCGGTTTTCTGATCCGACCTCCTTTGAGCAAAGCATATTCAAGGGGGCTTCCATCGCGGACCCGCCAAGTAGATTTGGAAGCATGATATTTGCTGCTTCATTGCTAGATATTATTCCTTATTCAAGATTTTTGATGTTCATTGAAGCGTGTGAGGATGCAAAGATTGGTCTACTAATATCTAGGGACTTACATCGGGCTGCAGCCTTTCCTTATGTCGATGGGGCCGGGTATAGAGCACTGCATCGTTATTTGGGTGGTTTTCCCAGGAAGGACTTTCCGTTATTGGATCGCCACCTTCAACTCCAAGAGGTCAGATATGCTCGTGAGGGTGTGCTCGGCCTGCATTTGTTCGGAACAGTTCTTGACTAGCGGTTGTTAGTCTACGCAACTCTGTTCGTGCATAAATATGACAAATCGTGAATCTTGTTTCTGCCTATGAAAAGGTATTTTGGTACTGCGGAAAATTGACAAGCTGAAGCAAGTAATTCCTATCCTTACTTGTCAACTCAAAATCCATCAATGATCGGTCGATACCGATCGCATTGGGCATCAAGGGGCGCTGTACTAGGGCGTTTTTTCATTGGGGCAGGTTATGCCTCCAACGCAACGCGCATCCATTTTGGAATTTTGGATGTCATTAGTTTCGCTAGGTCTTCAGGTCTAAGCGCCTTTTTAATTGTGACAATACACTCCGGGGTAGAGTTGTCTTTACCGAGGTAAAATAATGCGCTGATGGCGGTGCCTACCTCGGTTCCGCAGTGCTGCATGACCATTGGCGGAGCATGAACCAAACGGATTTCAGCTTTCCCTATAAAAATTGATCGACTGGGGCCGCTTGTGTAATAGATCGGAATAAGCGGCATTTGGGTGCTCAGTCCAAACAATCTGACCGCATCTGCGCCATGAAGCTGCAGAACCTGGTGGTTCTGGCTGGCAATCAAATTTGTCACTTGCCATACGTTTGGGCGAACCCATGCTGTGTATTGACCGGGTTTCGGTCGCATGTAGATTCCTCGATACACCCGCTCAAGTTCACCTCGGTTGACCAGTCGATTTATTGCTTTAGATACGGCGCTTCTCGTTCCAAATTCCGCGAATCGCCGGATACTGAATGGCTGTCCTTTGGGAGTCAGCTTGACTCGTTGAGCAACGCGGGCAGTTACCGAAAGGACTCTATCAGCGCGGATCATTACTTACCCTATGGCTATAGCGTGTAGTTTAATGACGAACTGAAGAGCGGCTGATGGAAAGCAATTACCCTTCGTCGATATTCATCATCTTGCGCATCAATCACCAGGCACTCTTCGAGGCGCCCTAACGAGAAAATTTGGTTAGCTGACGGGTAATGCCTGAGCAGGCTTTTTGCATAGCTGCGGATGTCCTGGGGCAGCTCAGTGTTGCGAGAGAGTTCTCGTAGGAACTCTTCGGTCTTGATGACGCTGCGGGTTCTCTCGTGGGGAAGGGTCAATGCGTTGCCTCCTGATTCAGCCAACCACAAAAGCCGACGTCTGAGCTCTGATATCTACATAAGAAATCAAAAGCAAGCCAGCAACTGCTGACGATAGTGCTTGGAAAAGCTGACCTGGTAGCTTGGTTCGGGGGCAGAGTCTTCCAGAGAGATGCGGGACGTAGCGACGGCTCCAAATACCTGTGCGTTGCTATTTTCAGTACTGCCATCCACTCTGTCGACATTGTCGGCAGACCCAATCAAGCCGGAAATGGAGCTTGAGGTATAGGTTGGCATCTGGACCTCGTTAAGCACCGCCAGGTCATCCGGCAGATCATCTGCAATTCTTTCCGCCATGCACTTCAATGCCGGCTCCGCCAACATGAATAGCCACGCTTGATCATCGGGCTCGCCTGTGCGTCGAAGCACTCGCCCTAGTACTTGTCGGTAATGCAGCTCGGTGCGGATGCGGCTCAGGTAGCAACATACCTGAAGGCGTGGGATGTCCGTACCTTCACTGATCATTCCCACAGCGATAATCCAGCGGCAGTTGCTGTGTCTGAACTCATTGATCACTTGTTGTGCGGCGGGAGTTATGTTGGTCACGATGCGGCAATCGTCACCCCGGGCTTCCAGGGCCCGGGCAATTTGCTGGGCGTGTTCGATATCGGTGGCAACCACCAAACCTGCTGCATCAAGCTTGATCAGGCGAAGCTCATCCAGCTTGCTGCACCCACGACTGAGCAACTGATCGATCACTTCGTCATGGCGCAGCAGCTCTTCGTAGGTGACAGGGGATTCGCCCAATAGTTTGGCGATGCTCGGAAACATCCTGACAGTGCACTCTGTGTCCAGCTCTTCGGTAAGTTTCACCTTTTGATTGTCGAGCAGGACAATGCGGGGAGCGCGGCATACCTGATCAGTGATGGCTTCTTTCAGTCCGTAGCGGTAGTCGCAGATCAGATGCCCTTCGGGGCTCGAATAGCGAGCCAGAGCAATGGGCCGGTCGTCTGAACGCCAAGGCGTACCAGATAGCGCCAAGGTGAAAGTGGCCCTGTCTTGTATTCGCTGAAGAATTTGCTGGCCCCAAGAGTTGCTTAGTGATAGATCGTGGCCGGCGCAGTGGTGAATCTCGTCAAACACCGCAAACACTCGATAGTCAGTGAGGAGTTGCCAGAACGCCTCATCTCGGTACTCCATGGCCTGATAGGTGAACGCTGCGCCTGCTGCGCCGAGTTGGCCGTCAAAGCGTCTACCGAGAACGGCAGCAAAGGATGCGCGAAAGCCCTCGACCACCTGGCAAGATGGCGCGAAGCAGAGCACCAGATCGATTTTGCCCTGACCAAGTAGCCTGCTGGCCAGTTCAGCCGCCATGCGCGTCTTGCCGGCGCCTGGCGTCGCTTGGCAGAAGAAGTGGGGTGTGGATTTAAATCGTTCAAGCGCTTTGTCGATGCAGCGGCGCTGCCAGTTTCGCAGTTGTGTGGTCATCGTGCGGAGGCAAGTGTCTTGAGCGTCTTTTCGATGGCGCGGAGATGGCCCAGCAGGCGTGAGCTTCGGTCTCTGGCCTCCAGATACTCGCTTTCGACCTTGTCGCGGAGATGCGGCATATCCTCAAGAAGCAGCTTATATCGCTCCGCCTCGCCCATCGATGCCAGGAAGTCCAATCGGACCTCTTTGAGAAGCGTCTCCAGATGCTGATCCATACCGGGTGAGGGTTCAGGCGACACTGCTGCATTATCGGAAGTTGATGGTGCCCGGTCTGGCTCACCAGCAGTCTTACGGCTGTTCTCGAACCCGTTGTCAATCAACTCTAGCTGCAGATGTGTCGGGATGGATAAGAGGTGGTAGACCTGTCCCCGTACGCGGCGCTCTTCGTCATGCACGAGCCAACCTATGCGTAACATTCGGCGTATCTGTTCATACACATAGCGGCGCACATCGCCGATGCGATAGGTCATGCCTTCGAGGCGCTTGGCGTAGGCATCGCGCAGTTCACGAATCGTGAATCGTGTGCGGCCTTCCTCCTGAAGCAGCTCATACAGCCGCCTGTCGAAGGTGAACGAGGCTGATTTCATTGCGGCACCAGAGAGGATAGCGCGAAAAATACGGATTATAGTCCGTGGCCTGTGCGTCCGTAAACGCATGATATTGCCGTCTCAGCGGAATTGAGACGGTCATGGATAAGTTGGCGAAAGCGTTGGGCGAACGCATCCGAGCGCAGAGAAAGGCCTGCCGGATTTCTCAGGATGCCCTGGCGCTGGCCTGCAGCATCGACCGCAGCTATATGGGGCGGATTGAGCGGGGTGAAGTAAGCATCACCGTAGAGAAGCTGTATCGAATTGCACGCCAGCTCGCCTGTGACCCGGCCTATCTGCTACCTAAACTGTCCGAACTGAAACCAACCTGAATGATCCTGGGTTGAAAGTCGCAGCTGACCGCCGCGCGGCGGGGCAAGTGATCCACGTCCTCGAGTATTGGTTTGTCGATCTAGTCGTCTCGGCCAGCTTTGCTTTTTGCTGGCGGAGCCGATTTATCTACTGCCACGGTTGCGCGCTCGGCATTCCGTGGCTGTCGGCGGGTGCCTTGCCTGGCCTTGGACTTGCTCAAGCGGTCCAGTTCGCCCTGTAGATCCTGATTGCGCTGCTCCAGGACCAGCTTGATGGCTTCTATCGCGCTGAGTTGGCTCTGCAGAGCTTCAAGGGCCAGAGCTTTCTGATCCAGCAGACGTTGCTGGGCCTGCTGATCCTTGTGCAGCTGCCTTGCTTCGGTGAGAAGGCGCGCGTTGTCGCGATTCAGCTGGGTCAGTTCGTCCTGCTTGACGATTAACGTCTGCTGCAGCTGACGCGTTTCCTGTTGCAACTGCTGCACCTGCGACTCGTGTCGACGCTGTTCCTGTTCGCGCTGTTCCTTGCTGGCCTGCCGGTAGTGCTCCAGGGTGTCGCGTGCATGTTGGTGCTTTTCCTCTAGCGAATGGATCTGTGCGTCGCGATCCTGTAGCCGCTCCTCCAGATCGCGATTGGCCTGCTGCAGGCGGGCGTTCTCGACCTCGGTCTGCTGCCGCTGCTCGCGTGCTTGCTGCAGCTCGTGATGAGTCGCCTGAAGTCGTTCGGCGTCGAGGGCAGCCTGACCTTCCAGCTGTTGGATGCGGCTTTCGGCCTGTTGAATCCGCTGCTGGTAGTCGATCCGTTCGCGGCCCAACTGTTCCCGCTCGCCGGCGACGGCGGCTTGCGCCTCCTCCTGCAACTGGTCGGCCAGTTGGCTCACCAGGTTGGCTAATTGCTCGCTCAGCGAAAGCGGCACCGCCCCGCGGCTGCGGTCGGCGGGTTCCAGCTCTTTCAGGTAGCGGTGAATGGTGGTCTTCGAACCGGTATTGCCCAGTTCAACCCGTATCGCATCGATGCTCGGGTGCTCGCCGCGGGCGAGGAGGGCGGTGCGAGCCTTCTGTACCACCGCCTTGTTGATACCGCCACGCGCCATGTTGGCCTCCTACAATTACGTACTGTATTACATACCCTGTATTTACATTCTATGTTTCAGCGAAAGTTTGCACTAGAAGGAAGCTGAATTAAAATTGGATAATCACGAATTATTCAATATGAATGGCGCAGACGGTCGTTCATTGGCCGTTTTGCAGTACATAAAGGGCATCTCAGTCGATGAAAGACGTCGGGCGCTACCTACAAGCCGGTACGCGGGAAAACACCCGCCGCAGCTATCAGTCGGCCATCGAGCACTTCGAAGTGGCGTGGGGCGGCTTTCTGCCCGCAACAGGCGATAGCGTTGTCCGCTACTTGGTGGACTATGCAGATACGCTGAGCGTGAACACGTTGAAGCAACGCTTAGCCGCTCTCGCTCAATGGCATATCACCCAAGGCTTTCCCGACCCAACGAAGACTCCCACGGTGCGTCAGGTACTCAAGGGCATCCGCACCCTGCATCCGGCACAGGTCAAGCAAGCTGCCCCTCTGCAGCTGCAGCACTTGGAGCAGGCAGCTCAATGGCTGGATCAGGAATCAGAGCGAGCTCGGATGCGGGGCGATTTAGCGAACCTGCTGCGCTGTCGGCGCGACATGGCATTGCTGCTGATCGGTTTCTGGCGAGGCTTTCGCAGCGATGAGCTCTGCCGGCTGCAGGTCGAGCATATTCAGGCCGAAGCAGGCGCAGGCATGCGTCTTTTCCTGCCGCAGAGCAAGGGCGACCGAGAAAATCTCGGTACGACGCACTACACGCCGGCGCTAAAGCGACTATGCCCGGTACAGGCCTATCTCGACTGGATCAGTGCGGCAGGTATCGTTCGAGGAGCCGTGTTCCGCCGCCTGGATCGCTGGGGGCATCTCAGCGAGGATGCTTTACACCCGGGTAGCCTGATCAGCCTGCTGCGTCAGATTCTTCGACGCGCCGGGATTTCGGCTGAACTTTATACCAGTCACTCCTTGCGCCGCGGCTTCGCTACATGGGCCACGGCCAATGGATGGGACCTCAAAGGCTTGATGACCTATGTGGGCTGGAAAGACATCAAATCGGCCATGCGGTACATCGATCCCACTATTTCATTTGGTGGCCTGGCGGTCAGGCCCGCTGTTGAATCTAATACTGGCACTTTGACGCAGCTGCCAGCTTCTCACTAACATCGATGCACGACAGGAGTGACGGTGAAATGAGTACGCAGACCAGCATCGAATGGACGGAAATGACCTGGAACCCCATTGTGGGTTGCACCAAGGTGTCGCCCGGATGCAAACACTGCTATGCGGAAAACATGGCCTACCGGCTGCAGGCTATGGGAACGCCGGGCTATGAAAACGGCTTTCGTTTGAGCCTGCGACCGGAGAAGTTGCAGGAGCCGCTACAGCGCAAGAAACCGACCATTTACTTCGTCAACTCAATGTCTGACCTGTTCCATGAGCATGTACCGGACGAGTACATCGACCAGGTATTCGAGGTGATCAGAAAGGCTTCCCAGCACACCTTCCAAATCCTCACCAAGCGTGCCGAGCGCCTAGCCGTGTATTTCAGCAAGCGGACACCTCCAATCAATGCCTGGCTGGGGGTGTCGGTTGAGGACCGCGAATATGGTGTGCCGAGGATCGATTGCCTGCGTCAGGTAGATGCCACGATTCGCTTCCTCTCTGCTGAACCGCTGTTAGAAGATTTGGGTGAGTTGGACCTGACCGACATTCACTGGGTCATTGTCGGCGGTGAGTCGGGTCCCAAGGCCCGCCCGATGAAACAGGAATGGGTCGACAACGTTCATCGCCAGTGCGACGCCTCTGGCTCAGCGTTTTTCTTCAAACAATGGGGGGGATGGGGCGCTGATGGCGTGAAACGCTCGAAGAAAGCCAATGGTCGACTGTTGAACGGCCAGACCTGGGATGGAATCCCGCTGCTCAATCTCGCCTGATACCAAGGGATACCGCATGGCCAAGGATGATGAGAAATACCGTTGGGATTGGGGCACGCAGACCTTCCCGACCATCGATCCGCACAGCAAGATCAAACATCAGATTATCGACGAGTACATCCAGACTTACATCGACGTGCTGATGCGAAATCAGTTGATGCCAGAACTGGGCCTGTCGATCGTCGATGGCTTCAGTGGCGGAGGTATCTACCACGACGGCGCAGGTGGGAATCACTTCGGCTCTCCTGTGATTGCACTGGAGGCGATTCAGGCTTCGGAGGTCCGCAACAACCTGGAGCGCATCAAGCCGCGTCTCATTCGCTCCCAGCACTATTTCGTGGATGTGAAGCCCGAGAACATTGCCTGCTTGCATTCGGTATTGGCCGCGCGTGGTCATGCCCCTCGGCTTGGCCAAGATGTGCATCTGCATAGCGCTGAATTCACAGAAGCATTGCCGACCATCGCTCAAAAGCTCAAGCATTTCGGCAAAGGTGAGCGTGTGCTCTTCCTGCTGGATCAGTACGGCTATGGCGACGTACCGTTCCCCAAGATCAAATGGATTTTCCAGAACCTCGGTAATGCCGAGGTGCTGCTGACCTTCAACGTCGATTTTCTGGTCACTTACCTGGCCGACCGCCAAGCGAATCGGAAGGCCATCGCTAATATCGGATTGGATCACCATGTGCCGTGGAGCATGCTGAAAGAGCTGAAGGCTCATCAGCCGCGCAATTGGCAGTACCTGATCCAGCGTTTTCTGTCTGACGGGATCAAGCAGGAAAGCGGTGCCCAGTACATGACCGTGTTCTTCATTCGCCCTGCTGGCAGCAGCCCGATGGCCTATTGGTTTATCCATCTGGCGAACAACTACCGCGCTAACGATGTGATGAAGAAGATCCACTGGAAATACGGCAACAACTTTTCCCATATGCTGTCGCCTTCCAGCTTTTTCGGCTACGACGCCAATCGGGATATCGCCGTGACAGGTCAGCACGATTTGCTGTTGGATGAGCATCACTTCGACGATGCCACCGATGACCGCATCCGAGGAGAACTTTCAGAGCTCTTGCCCGAACAGGTCTACGAGGTAGAACGGCAACCTTTTTTGGGTCTGATGAGCGGATTGACCAACTACACCATGGCTGACGAGCTTCGCGTAAAGCAGGCACTCGACATTGCTGTCGCGACCGGTGATCTGCTGGCGGTCGACAAGAACGGCAAAACAAGGCGTCGAAAAGGCACAAGCATCAAGTCGACAGATATCCTGATAGCGCCCCCGCAAAGACCCATCTTCTTCGTGCCACCTCTGAAGAAATCCAGTTCAGAAAACTGAGGGGCGGCATCGCTCTTCGGGTGGTCGGTTCGCCTCCAACGGTAGTGGTACTGGCATGATACAAGCAGTAGTTTTCGATGTGTTTGGCACGCTTCTCCAGATAGATGAGCGCCGCCATCCTTTCCGCCAACTGATGCAGCACCTGCGGCTTCAGGGCAGAACACCAAGGCCGGATGACGCACGGACTCTGATGACTCGAAATCTGGGTTTGGCTGGAGCTGCCGATTATTTCGGTGCGCAGTTGAGCAACTCTGAGTTAGCTAGCCTTGAAAGCGACCTTTTCACCGAGCTGGCCAGCGTTCGCCTTTTCGATGATGCGTTGGAGTCGCTAAATCAGCTAAAGAACGCCGGCCTGAAGCTCGCGTTGTGCTCCAATCTCGCAGCCCCATATGCGATTCCAGCCAAACTGTTACTGCCGTCGTTCGATGTTTACGGATGGAGCTTTGAGGTTGGGGCAATAAAGCCTGAGCCTGCAATCTATCGTCAGATGATCGAACAGCTTGGCTGCGAAGCCTCCGCCATCGCAATGATCGGTGACACGTTGCAAGCCGATATGCTTGGTCCAATTGGGCAAGGCATGCGGGGCTACCACCTACAGCGTGAAGGAAAAGCCGATCAGTGCGGCTTCGTCTCGCTGATGGACTTTGCAGCCCACGTTCTGCAATACCCACCATCCGTTAATGGCTAAAGCTGCGTCGCCAGTTCTAGCTGTCGCCGCTAGACCCGGATGGCTTACAGGCATGACGACACCCTTTTTCTGTAACGGGAGCTCCTTCAGCTCTTGAGCGCCAGAATACGCCGAGCGCCGTTGAGAACGATGAATCCCACAACAGTACCGATAATCAGGTCTGGGTAGTTGGATCCACTCCAAGCGACGAGCGCTCCGGCGACTATGACGCCCACGTTGATGACCACATCATTGGCGGAAAATATCCAGCTCGCTTTCATGTGGGCCCCGCCTTCCCTGTGTTTGGAAATCAGCAGCAAACAACCCATGTTGGCGAGCAATGCCAGGAATGCGACGGCCATCATTATCAGCGACTCGGGCTCGCTGCCGAATACAAAGCGTCTAAATACCTCTACGAGCACGCCGAGAGCCAAAATCAGCTGGAGCACACCAGCAAGGTGTGCAGCACGCACCTGCAGGCTGACGCTACGCCCCACCGCATAAAGGGCTAGGCCGTACACTGCCGCGTCAGCGAACATGTCGAGCGAGTCGGCAATCAGACCCGCGGACCTGGCGACCAGACCAGCGGTCATCTCTACCACGAACATGAAGGCGTTGATGCCTAACAGTAAACGTAGGGAGCGGGACTCCTGTGTAGATTCCGCCGAATTCTCGACGGCTTTAATCATCTCCGGGTCTGCAGTGACGGTTTTCTGAAGTGTGGCGCCTAGCCCTAACGCCGCCAGCTTTGTAGTTATGGGCTCAACGGCCCCGTCATGCATGACGTCTAATCGACGGTCCGATAAATCAAAAGTCAGTTTCCGAATTCCGTCCAAACTATTCAGCGCCAAGCGGATCATTCGCTCTTCTGATGGACAATCCATCTTGGGCACGGCGTAAACACTGACCCATTGCCCCGTCGTATCGGAATGATTTTGCACACCGGCATCGGCGGCTGGTGTCGCATCGCAGCCGCAGGGACCATCGGACTTGCTCATGATACGGCTCCACTTGAAATCGAAGATGGGGTCATTAAAAGCCCTATAGCTACTACAAGGTCAATAATGCAGAGCCGATAAGGATTCACACGATGCGCATTGGTCAATTAGCAAGGCTAATAGGGATTGATACACAGACGATCCGCTTCTATGAGCAGCAGGGCTTGCTGCCACCGCCTGATCGCCAGGCGAACGGCTATCGTGTCTACACCGAGAAGCATGGCGAGCGGCTAGCCTTCATCCGGAGCTGCCGAATCCTGAATCTGTCACTTCCAGAGATTCACGCACTCCAACGCTACCAGGATGACCCTCGCCAGCCTTGTACGGCCGTTAATGCCTTGCTCGATGAACACATTTCTCAAGTCAAGTCGCAGATAACCGCTCTGCAGTCACTCGAACGACAACTCGTATCACTGCGGGCTAATTGCAGTGATGGGCGGGAAGTTGAGGCTTGTGGAATTCTCGCTGGCATTAGCGAGGACGCGTGCATTAAATTAATGGCGTTGGGGCTTACTGGCCTGTTAGCCGTTGTTTATACCAACCGGGGCGCTCAAAAACTCAACCGTATGGATCTTCCCATCAGGGGTCTTAACCTTCATCTCGTACGTTTGAACTTTGCCGTTAGTTCTATAGCTCTGAATCATTCCGGTCGTACCGGTCGTCCCTGCAGGTGCTATGCTCAGCACTTTACCTTCTTTAACAAGTAATTTAAGGGTGGGATTTGTTACTGACGCACTCTCAAGGCGCTGCATTGTTAGTTCCCCTTCGTCTTCAGCCATAGCGAGCGAAGAAGCAGCGGCCAGAAAGAACGGCAGGATTACTTTAGCAGGGCGGTTCATTTGTTACCCTCTTGGGTTAGTAGATACCTTTAGATTAAAGGGTTGACCCTTACCAGAAGATGTTCTTCGCATTACAAAGCAGTAATTAACCATCGCTTTCTGCCGATTCGGCTCTGTTTTAAACTCATCGTTTTTGTAGACCATCCCACGCTCGATTAGGCCATGCATGCATTACATGCATGCATTAAATGTATGGCGTTGGTCTGATGGGGAGTGGGTACCAAGCCGTATCACTTTGAATCAGGCGTGCCGAGGAAAGGTGAGTTCGAATGTGGTCCGACCGTCTTTGCTGGCGACGGCCACGTGGCCTTTGTGGAGGTTCATCACTGAACGGACAATAGCTAGCCCCAATCCTGCCCCACGAGGTTGTATGCCGTTAACGCGGTAAAAGCGGTCGAACAGGTGCGGGAGATGATCCGATTCGATAGTCGCGCCATGATTGGTGACAGCCAGCGAGACGATGTCTATGTCCTTCTCAAGTATCTTAATTTCGACCGTGCTGCCAGTATTCGAATGCCGCAACGCGTTGGATAGCAGGTTGGAAATGGCCCGTTGGACCATAAGCCGATTTCCTAGAACTATGGCATCGCCCGTTACCGTCGTTGCGACTCCGGCTTCTTCGGCGAGGACTTCGAGGTATTCACAGACGCGATTCGCCTCACTTCCCAGGGATAGTTGTTCGAGTTTCAGTGCTGGGCTGGCGTGGCTGGCCTGGGCGAGAAACAGCATGTCTGACACGATTCGATCCATGCGTTCGAGCTCTTCGACCGACGATTCGAGCACTTCCCTATATTGCTCCTTGCTTCGCTCACGCACCAATGTCACCTGCGCCTTGCCTATCAGGTTATTTAGGGGAGTCTTCAACTCATGGGCCACATCGTCCGAGAATTGTGACAGTTGCTGAACTCCGTCATCGAGTCGATGAAGCATTACGTTGAGGCTGTGCGCCAATTCCTGAAGCTCTAGTGGAAGCTGATCGCTGCGGATTCGGGGTGACAGATCCTGCGTCGATACCTTTGTCGCCAAGGCCCGAAACTTGCGAAGCGGTCGCAAACCGTTGTTAGCAACTAGCCATCCAGCCAACCCGATCAACATCAGCAGCATCGGCACAGTCACTAAGGCCGAGCGCAGGAATGCAGCCACTAGCAGTTGATCGGCACTGCGATCTTGCGTAAGTAAAAGCGTCATTGGAGCCAGTCCCGGGACCTGTATTTGCTTGCGCCCGGTTAGCATCTGCACGCCGTCTTCCGTGGTCCAGCCTAGGTATTCACCGTCTCTGTTCACAAGATCCATCTGCTGCGGCGCATGGGCGAACCGGCCGATACTAAAAATGGGGGATTTGGCTCTATCGCCGATGACGGTAATCGAAAGGTTGTCATGGCCGAGTACCGTATCGCTCAGTGCGTGTTGCCAGGAGCGGCCCATACGGGCTTTGGTGTCTTCTAGGAGTCCATGATCGATCTGCGAGAGCTTGGCCGTCACTTCCTCCTGGGCGCGCAGTTCCAGTTGGCGCACAAGTACCCAGTAGCTCAGTGCAATCAACAGCGCGACCAAGACGGCGCCGGTCAATGTGATTTGAAGCGCGAGACGCGATGCGAGGCTGAGTGGCTTCAAGGCCGCGCCTCCAGCACGTAGCCGACACCGCGAATGGTGTGTATCAGGCGATCGCCAAAGGGTTCGTCCACCTTCATCCGTAGGCGACGGATTGCAACATCCACCACATTGGTATCGCAGTCGAAGTTAATGTCCCAGACCAAGGCGGTAATTTCGGTGCGCGTCAGCACCTCGCCAGTCCGGCGCATGAGCAGGTGCAGTAACGCAAATTCTTTGCTGGTGAGATCAATACGCTGACCACTCCGGTAGGCCCGATGCCGGCCAGGGTCCAGTTCGAGGTCGGCTACACGCAGGTTGCTTGGAAGTGCGACTGCCTCGCCTCGCCGCAACAGTGTCCGGATACGAGCGAGCAGCTCGGGGAACTGGAACGGCTTGACCATATAGTCGTCGGCGCCCGACTCCAGGCCGCGGACCTTTTGCTCTAAGCGGCCATTGGCCGTCAGCATGATGACGCGTGTCTGCTTACGTCGCCTGATGAGTTCGAGCACCTCCCACCCATCCATGGTTGGCAGATTTACATCCAGTAGCACGATGTCATAGTCGTTCTGCAGTGCCAGGTGAAATCCATCGAGCCCATCATCCGCTCGATCAACCGTGTAACCACATTCGATAAGGCCCTGCTGCAGGTAGTCCGCAGCTTTGTTTTCGTCTTCTACAACCAGGATGCGCATGTTTTCAGGTAGCTCGGCAAGGAGGTAGGGTGCCGGTTAAACGGAACCAAAAATAATCTATGTAGTAACTATAAGGTCAAGACAAAAGCGACCTGGCCCTAGCGTGAAAGACAGAAGCGAAGATCTGCCTAGGGAAGCGCGAAGCACTCTAGCGCCGTAAAAGACCTGCAGGGCCATCTTGCAGATTTGTAATCTACTGGTCATTTGGTTGACTGGCAGCGCAAGGAGGCTCACTCAAGCAAAAAAAGGCGCCCCTATGGGCGCCTGAAACACATCTTCAAACCAAGGGAGCAAAAAACGAAGATGTGGTGTTGCCCGTGGTGCTTCACAGGATCGAGAGCGGGTACTCGGCGATGAATCGAACCTCATTGAGGTCGGACTCGAAAGCAGTCGCCCGTGTTGTAGCCTGGCGCACCCGCAGAGAGAGGTCCTTGAACGAGCCTGTCTGTACAACGTAGCGTGCTTCGACGTCGCGTTCCCAGCGCTTCTGTCCGGACAGAGGCGCGCCGTTATCGTCTTGGCGCATATATACCTCATTTGCGTTGCTGTAATCGGCGCCCCAGCCGCGGGCGTAGCGAGTCATGAACGTAAGCCCAGGTATGCCGTAACCCGCCATGTTCAGGTCATAACGCAGCATCCAGGACTGCTCTTTAGGTGAGTTGAAATCACTGTACTGGATGGAGTTATTCAGGTAGATCGAGTCCGCTTGGCGCAAGTAGTCAAAGTCGTTGTTACCGTTGTTTCGCTGATACGACGCCGTGACGGTGTGCGCGCCGAAGGCGACACCCAGGCTGGAACTCCAGATGTTGTTGTTGAACTCGCCCAGCAGCTCGCGGCCTTCGTCGATTGCCTTGTAGTAATTGAAGCTGCCCAGCAGCGCGACGACATCAGAAAGCGGATAGGTGGCCGATAGACCGAAGTAATGTTGGTTCCAAGCGTCCTTAAGCCGGCTGGTGTACAGACTAAGACTGAGATTTTCGTTCACGCTATAGTCGCCGCCTGCGTAGCCGAGCCAAGGCGCGTCCACGGCCCCGCCGTAGAAGGTGACGAAGTCATCGTTCGTGTTGCTGGTATTGGGCTGGCTCATCGCGTGCAGGCGGCCGCCCTGGAGGGTGAGGTCGTCCAGCGAGTTGTTCACAACGGTGACACCCTTGAAAGACTCCGGCAGCAGCCGTGCGTCACCAAAGTGCACGACAGGAGTAGCGGGAAATACATCGCCTGCCTTGATCTCGGTGCCCAAGAACCGTGCTTTCACGGCCCCCCCTACTCGAGAAAAGTCATCCTCGGCATCGCCGGCGCTATTGTAGGGGAGAAGATCGACGGTTCCGCCAGCACCGGAACGTCCTGATCCAGAATCGAGTTTGAGGCCGAGCATGGCGAAGGCGTCGACGCCGATCCCCACCGAGCCTTGGGTATATCCGGACTCAAAGAATGCCATCAGTCCGTGAGCCCATTCCTCAGAATAGCCATTGCCGGTGGCGCTCCCACCGTCGCGAAAATCTCGGTTGAAATAAAAGTTGCGATTTATCAGCGAAAGCGTGCTGCCTTCGATGAAGCCCTCCGCTGTTTCCGATTGGGCAAAGACCGGGGCGCTGCCCAGTGCCAGTGAAAGGGCTGTAAGTGAAAGGGCGGCCTTTTTGCTCATGATGATGCTCCTGATATACGGCATGTCAGCGCTCGAATGACGCCTTCGCCTTTTTGTTCGAGTGCCGGGCGATGATCTTCCCCTGTAAATGACCGCAGGATTAGCGGTAAATGACGATCTCGTAATCTTGAGCGGTGCAATCGCAGATATTCCTTGGATTACAAATTTGTAATGTCGTAGTCACCCGGCCGATATCCGCGCTTATCTAAAGTCACGCCGCTTAGCCATCAGCTATCTGGCCGGTTTAGTGCGGCTGAGGAAACGCTATCGACGAAGGGGGCACTGCACTGCAGTGTTGCGTATGTATCAAAAGAAACGCTTGTATCTGCTTGCTAGCGGGCTGCTTGGGCTCGGGCTGGCACTAATGTCGCTCGAGGTGGGCGCGCAAGACGGTCTGACACTGGAGCGGGCCGTGTCCCTTGCGTATGAACGCAACCCAGAATTTTCCGCTGCGCGGTCGGAGATCGGCATCGCAAGCGGTCTGCGCCGCCAAGCTGGGGTTATCCCGAACCCGGAATTAGGATTCGAGGTGGAAGACACTCAGTCCGATCGCCAGACTCGCTCAATCACAATCACTCAGCCGATCGAGTTAGGCGGCAAGCGCGGCGCTCGAATCGGTGTGGCGGACGCCAATCGCTCGATGGTGGATGCCGACCTTGACTTTCGACGCCAGGGGTTGCGTGCAGATGTGATCCAGGCTTTCTTCGCCGCCTTGCGTGCCCAGGAGGGCATGCAACTGGCCGAGGCCTCTCTGTCATTGGCCGAGCGGGCTGCTAAGGTCGCCGACGCACAGGTCGATGCCGGAAAAGTTTCGCCAGTGGAGGCGACGCGCGCCGATATGCAACTGGCGACCGTACAACTGGACCTGCGGCGAGCACGCCAGGAATGGGACAACGCTCGACAGATGCTAGCGCGCCTGCTCGGGACCGACGCACCGGAGTTTGGCAGTTTGCTGGGCAGTTTCGAACACCTGCCAGATGTGCCTAGCGAATCTGCATTATTGGCGCGCGTGCGTGAGAGTGCCGATATGCGTAGGGCTCTGCGCCAAGTGGCCTTGAGTGAAGCCGAGCTGGGGCTTCAGCGAAGCCAGCGCTACCCGGACATAAGCGTCAGTATCGGTAGCCAGTACGACGAAATCGAGCGTGAGCGCGTCAACCTCGTCGGCCTCTCTGTTCCGCTGCCTTTATTCGATCGTAACCAAGGCAATGTTCTGGCGGCCGCACGGCGGGCGGAGCAGGCGCGTGATCTTCGTAATGCGGCAGAGCTGCGCGTTCGTGCGGAGATCCAGCAGGCCCTTCGCGACTGGCGTACCGCACGTGCAGACGTCGAGGAAATACGCAACCGGATACTGCCGGCAGGACAGCGAACCGTGGAAGCGGCCACACGTGGTTTCAGTCTTGGCCGCTTCGCGTTCCTCGACGTGCTCGACGCACAGCGTGCGCTGATAGATGCACGCACGCGCTATCTGCAGTCATTGCAAGCCGTGGTCGACGCCTGGGCGCGTATCGAGCGGCTGTACGGACCTACCACTACCTTCGAATGACCGAAACGCCGCCATTACGTATTGGCGGTGGGGGAGCTTGCATGAAAAAACAGACGGGAATCGCTCTGGCGGTCGCTTTGGTACTGCTGACCGGCGTTGGCGTAAAACAGGGCTTCGTTCTTGAGGCGCAGGCCAGCGATAACAAGGCTGAGCACGCCGAGGATGGCCACGCGCATGAGGATGGAGAAAGCGGTCACGAGGAATCTGAGAACGACCATGGGGACGAAGACGGTCATGACGCTGAAGGCGATGGCCACGGCCATGGTGACGAAAGCGGTCATGGCGGTGAGGAGGACGAGCACGGCAACGAAACGCATGCCGAAGGTGAGATTGAGCTTTCCGAAGAGCAGATACGTGCCGCAGGCATTCAGCTAAGCAAGGCCGGACCGGCTGAAATCGGCTCGTCTGTATCTTTGCCGGGCGAGCTGCGTTTCGACGAAGACCGTACCGCACATGTCGTGCCCCGTGTGGCCGGCGTTGTCGAATCGGTTTCGGTCAACCTGGGTGACCAAGTGAAGAAGGGCCAGTTGCTGGCGGTTATCGCCAGCGAGCAGCTGTCCGAGCAGCGTAGTGAGCTGGCTGCCGCCGAGCAGCGCCTCCGGCTGGCTCGCACCTTGTTCGAGCGTGAGCGCACCCTATGGCAGGAGCGTATCTCTGCAGAACAGGACTATTTGCAGGCCCAGCAGAGCCTGCGCGTAGCAGAAATCGACTTGCGTAATGCCCAAGAAAAAACACGGGCGCTGGGCGGCGGAAGTGGCGCAGGCGTAGGCAACCGCTACGAGCTGCGCGCACCTTTCGATGCAGTGGTCGTCGAGAAGCATATTGTGCTGGGCGAGCGTGTGGATGAAACGACCAGCGTCTTCACTCTGACTGATTTGTCGCGGGTTTGGGCCACGTTCAGCGTACCTGCCCGTGATTTGATGCGCGTAACCGTCGGCCGAGAAGTCGAAGTTGTTGCCGGCGAGCTAGGCGTGCGAACAATGGGGAAGGTCGCCCATGTGGGCAGCCTGCTGGGCGAGCAGACGCGTGCCGCGACAGCCCGCGTGACCCTGGCCAACCCCGATGGGGCTTGGCGTCCCGGTCTTTTCGTGACGGTCCGAGTTAGCGCCGACGGACGTAGTGTTCCGGTCACGGTTCCAGTCGAGGCGGTCCAGACCGTCGAAAACGCGCCGACGGTTTTCGTTCGCACGCCGCACGGCTTCCAGGCGCACCCGGTTTCGCTGGGCCAGCGCGACGAAAATCGCGTGGAAATTCGTGACGGATTGCAGGCCGGCCAACAGATCGCGACCGCTGGCAGCTTCATCCTGAAATCCGAACTCGGCAAAGGCTCCGCCGAGCACGTTCACTGATCCTCCGGATACCTAACTCATGTTCGAACGTATTCTTCGCTTCGCCATCGAGCAGCGCTGGCTAGTGCTGCTGGCGGTCTTGGGCATGGCGGGCGTCGGGGTTTATAGCTATCAGCGCTTACCTATCGACGCTGTGCCCGACATCACCAATGTACAGGTTCAAATTAACGCCGCAGTCCCAGGCGCGTCGCCGCTTGAAACCGAGCAACGCGTTACCTTCCCCATCGAGACGGCGATGGCCGGCTTGCCCCACCTGCGCCAGACACGTTCATTATCGCGCTCCGGGTTCGCTCAGATCACCGTAATCTTTGATGATGGCACCGATCTCTATTTCGCCCGGCAATTGGTGAGTGAACGGCTGCAGGCCGCGAGCAACGAGCTTCCGCAGGGCGTGGAGGTCACTCTCGGTCCCATCTCCACCGGCCTGGGGGAAATCTTCCTCTGGACGGTCGAGGCCGAGCCCGAGGCGCGCCGTCCTGATGGTCAGCCCTACACGCCGACCGACCTGCGTGAAATCCAGGACTGGATCATCAAGCCGCAGCTGCGAAACGTTCGAGGCGTTGCCGAGATCAACACGATCGGTGGCTTCGCCAAAGAGTATCAGGTAGCGCCCGATCCGAAGCGCATGGCCGCTTACCGAATCACTCTGGAACAGCTCGTCGTTGCGCTTGAGCGCAACAATGCCAACGTCGGCGCCGGCTTCATTGAGCGTAACGGCGAACAGTTGTCGATCCGCACACCTGGCCAGCTCGGCTCCCCCGCGGACATTGGCAATATCGTCCTGAGCAACGCAGGCGGCGCGCCCGTGCGGGTTCGCGATATTGCCGAAGTGGGGATCGGTCGTGAGCTGCGTTCAGGGGCAGCCACCGACAATGGACGCGAGGTGGTCCTTGGGACCGCGTTCATGCTGGTAGGAGAAAATAGCCGTAGCGTGTCGCAGGCCGTCGCGCAGCGCTTGGAGATTATCAACCAGAACCTGCCAAAAGGCGTAAGCGCGATAACGGTCTATGACCGGACCGACCTCGTAGACAAGGCAATCGCCACGGTTCGCAAGAACCTGATCGAAGGCGCGATCCTGGTTATCGCCGTGCTGTTTCTCTTCCTCGGCAACCTGCGTGCAGCCCTGATCACAGCAATGGTCATCCCGTTGTCCATGCTGTTCACCTTCACCGGCATGGCCACCAACAAAGTCAGTGCCAACCTCATGAGCCTAGGGGCTCTCGACTTCGGCATCATCGTCGACGGTGCGGTGGTCATCGTCGAAAACGCCATTCGCCGGCTTGCCCACGCGCAGGAAAAACATGGCAGGATTCTGACCCGTAGCGAGCGTTTCCACGAAGTATTCGCGGCGGCCAAGGAGGCACGGCGTCCGCTCATCTACGGCCAGCTGATCATCATGGTGGTCTACCTGCCCATCTTTGCGCTCACTGGTGTCGAGGGGAAGATGTTCCACCCCATGGCATTCACCGTGGTAATCGCACTGTTGGGTGCCATGATTCTATCGGTCACCTTCGTGCCCGCTGCTGTTGCGCTTTTTGTCACCGGTAAGGTGCAAGAGAAGGACAACCGCCTGATGCGCGCGGCGCGCAATGGCTATGCGCCCGTGCTCGACTGGGTCATGCGTCATCGCACATTGGTATTCAGTGGCGCCGTCGCTAGCGTGCTGCTGTCTGCCCTGCTGGTGATGCGAATGGGTAGCGAGTTCATTCCGAGCCTTAGCGAGGGTGATTTTGCGCTTCAAGCTCTGCGCGTTCCAGGGACCAGCCTCTCCCAATCCGTGGATATGCAGCAGCGGCTGGAAAAGGCAATTGCCGAGCAGGTCCCGGAGGTCAAGCGTACATTTGCCCGAACCGGCACCGCCGAGATCGCGGCTGACCCGATGCCGCCGAATATTTCGGACAGCTATGTGATGCTCAAGCCCAAGGAAGAATGGCCAGATCCGGACAAATCCCGCGAGCAGCTCATTGAGGACATCCAAAAGGCGGCCGCATCTGTGCCGGGCAGCAACTATGAGATGTCTCAGCCGATCCAGTTACGCTTTAACGAGCTAATTTCCGGAGTTCGCAGCGATGTGGCCGTTAAGGTGTTCGGGGACGACATGGATATTCTCAACAAAACAGCTGATGACATCGCGGCGATATTGCAAGACGTACCAGGCGCTTCCGAAGTTAAAGTGGAGCAGACGACGGGCCTCCCATTGCTGAGCGTCAATGTGGATCGTGACAAGGCGGCACGCTTCGGGCTCAACATCGGCGATGTGCAGGATACCGTCGCCGCCGCGATTGGCGGACGGGAAGCCGGAACCTTTTTTGAGGGTGACCGTCGTTTCGACATCGTTGTTCGTCTTTCCGATACGCTGCGTGCCGATCCGGATGTGCTGGCTCGCCTGCCGATTCCGGTGCCAGCGGTAGCGGGTGCTGCCAACGACCGAATCGACTTTATCCCGCTGGCTGAGGTTGCCACGCTGGAATTCGTGCTGGGCCCGAATCAGATCAGCCGTGAGGATGGCAAGCGTCTGGTGGTGGTAAGCGCCAACGTTCGAGGGCGTGACATTGGCAGTTTCGTCCAAGATGCGTCTGCAGCAATCGCTGAACGAAACCCGGTACCGCCCGGTTACTGGACGACGTGGGGTGGGCAGTTCGAGCAGCTGCAGGCTGCCGCCAAGCGCCTGCAGCTGGTCGTCCCACTCGCCTTACTGCTGGTCTTCGTGCTGCTGTTCATGATGTTCAACACACTGCGCGATGGGCTGGTCGTCTTCACTGGCATTCCGTTCGCGCTTACTGGGGGAATTCTTGCACTCTGGCTCCGGGACATTCCCCTCTCAATTTCCGCTGGCGTCGGGTTCATCGCGTTGTCGGGTGTGGCAGTACTCAACGGACTGGTGATGATTGCTTTCATTAAAGGATTGCTAGAGGAAGGCCGGCCTTTATCCGAGGCTGTGCGTGAGGGCGCACTGGTGCGATTGCGCCCAGTCCTGATGACAGCGCTGGTGGCGTCGCTCGGCTTCGTCCCAATGGCGTTGGCCACAGGGACCGGCGCGGAAGTCCAACGGCCTCTGGCGACCGTGGTCATTGGCGGCATCCTGTCCTCGACAGCACTGACGCTGCTGGTATTGCCTGCGCTCTATTACACGGCTCTGCAGCGCCGCATGAAACGCAACGAAGAGGATGAGGACGCGAGCTGATATTGGTTTTCTCCCAACGTAGGCCAGGCTTGATGCTTGGCCTTTTTATGAATATCCAATCGAAGCTTCGAAGGGTCACTGAAAGGATTTGTGGCCCCAATGCGCTGGTAACGACTGACGGGTACGTTATCGAGAAACAAAAAAAGCGCCTCGAAAGGCGCTTAAATACAGCTTTACCAACGGGATTCGGAAGCTATCGGAGGCGAAGATTGTTCGGGTGAAGCGGTTATTCAGTTTTGGATTCTTTCTTTATTTGCATATTGCTCTGATCCGGGCGCGGATTCTTAGCTTCTAGTCCGTCTATTTTTTCTTCACCAGACTCGGTTTCGTGAATCCGTTTTTGTTCTGCACGAAACTTTTCGTTAAATTTCATTGAACGATCGTAGCCGTCTCCTGCATAGGATAATGCGGAGCCGAAGATTACCGATCCAACAATAATAGCTTTCAACAGATTCATATGGGCAGTCCTCGCTAAATTCAAAGTGGCTTGTTGAGCTTTCCCGGTGAGCTCTACAGGTTCTAACGAATTTTGCGCGACTGAAGATAACGGCAGTGTGAGCCAAACATTACATTATTGAAATGTAATCTTCCGCTGTGCAGCTTGAACCACGAAAGATGATGTGAAGATTACAAATCTGTCATATTCAGATCATGACAAGGGTTAGCCAGTTATCGGCGTATTGAAGGCAATGGCGCACGAACTCGGGCGATGATGGTCGGATTTCTGTCAACGGTTTGGAGGCTGTCTCCGTGTCAGACGGTACAAAGGCACTAGTATATTTATTTGTTGCTATAGACGACCGTTTGGCTTCCTGTGCTTAGTCTTTTTTTAGATTTTTAAGGGTGGTTAAAAACCAATGGGCCACGAACATAACCATAACACCGAAGCTATAGGCGATAAGCGTCTAATTGCTGCTATAGGCGTTAACGCCGCATTAACACTGGCACAAATAGTCGGTGGAATACTCTCTGGTAGCTTATCACTCATTGCTGACGCGCTACATAATTTGAGCGATGCCGCATCACTGGTTATTGCGCTGATCGCACGTAAGATCGGTCGCAGACCGCCAGATGCATTTAAAACCTTTGGCTATCGACGCAGTGAAACCATAGCGGCTTTGATCAACTTGGTCACCCTGATCATCGTCGGTCTCTATCTTATTTACGAGGCCATAGGCCGGTTGTTTTCCCCGCAGCCCATTGAAGGTTGGACAGTGGTCGTGGTCGCGGGAATAGCCTTGGTTGTAGATATCGTCACGGCCTTTCTCACCTACACAATGTCCAAGAACAGCATGAATATAAAGGCGGCATTCTTGCACAATGTGTCGGATGCGCTGGCCTCCGTCGGCGTTGTTATCGCCGGGACATTGATACTTCTGTATGGGTGGTACTGGGCGGATACTGTACTGACACTGATGATTGCTGGCTACGTGCTCTGGCAAGGCTTTAGCATGCTGCCTAAAACCATCCATCTGTTAATGGAGGGCGCGCCAGAAGGCGTTTCCGTCGCTGATATAATCAATGTCATGGAACAAGTAAACGACGTCGAGGGCGTTCACCACGTGCATGTTTGGGAAATCGCTGAGCATACAATTGCACTGGAAGCACATGTTGTCATCAAGAAGGCGAGTCTGCCTGGGATCGAACGAGTGAAGACTGATTTGAAACGTGTACTCCATGAGCAATTCAAAATCAGCCACTCGACACTCGAGATGGAGCTAGACGGCAGTGTTTGTCTCGACACCAAGCAGACCGACAATCACTGCAGCGAAGCATAAGCTTACTATGCGCTACAATTAAAACAAGGTATTAACAGAGCGAATAGCCGAATATCACTTATTGGCGCTATGCCCTCGACCTGCGACATATTTCAGGTATATAGATAAGCAGCTCGTCACGATAAAATTCAGCTAACTCAAGTGCACCTGCCGCAGGCTGACGCGATAGCAAGTCTCCTAGCCACTACCACTGACAACGCTCAGATCCAGCGGCGGACGCGGGCGCGGTAGCGAACGAATGATTCGCCGAACAGCGCCTCTAGCGCCCACTCTTCGGGTGCGATCTGGAAACGGTTCATGTACAGCACGAAGGCAACCACGCCCAGCAGGGTTAGAGGCGAGCCCAGGGCCAGCGCCCAAGCTGCTAGGATGATGGCGAAGCCCAGATACATGGGGTTGCGGCTGTACTGGTAGATGGTTCACCTCGTTGCAGTTTATCGCTTAACGGGGTGTCCACTCGTGCTGGGCAAGATCAGAACAGCGTCCGCTCATGTCGGACGTCTTCTGAAGCCATACCAGTTGCTGTATCAATCACGTATAGCCATTGATCCTTGCTCAGCGAACGCGCTCCATTGCTCCCTGGAATACGTCTTCCCCGTGAAGGAAGGCGGTTAGAGGCGAATGGGTTGACCTCGGTTAGATCCTCACCAACGGCATAGACAAAGAGGCATTTGCATACAGATATGCACTTATTAAGGGGCGCCTGAGATAGGCCCAATGGTGGGCCGGATAGCGGAGGAGGGGTGCATCCTGAGGAGGTAGATCGATCGCTTTTGGGATTGTGCCAATTGAAAGGCCGCCAGTCGGCATTGACCATGTAGCTGTCTGACTCATGCGCCATCCGACTGCCAATGCGAGTGAACCTGTCCCTTACAACCGGCCCAACCCAGCTGCTCGGCGGCTTAAGGCAGAATGCTACGAAGCTCTCGCTATCCGAGTGGTTGAGCTCTAGGAGCGGCTTCTGGGCCTCCAGGAGCGACCAAAGGAGTAAGCGCTCTGCATCAGTGCGGTAGCTGTTGAATGTTGTCTCGTTATCGCTGCAGGTTTTTAGGAAAGCACGTACTGCAACGTATCCCTCCTTGGCGCGAAGCGCCGCTGGAAACCCTTCCAGAAATGCGCGCACCTCAGGTAGCTCATATCGCAGCTCTGGGGATTGAAACTCAAGCTTTTTGAAGCGAGTAAGCACCTCAAAAAGAGGTTGTGGCGCGATCTTCATGACGTTGATCCCGGCTCTAAGCCCTAATAGCCATCGGCGTGCGTACCCGAGCGCGACGTGCGTTGTACTCATTCAGGCTAGTTCCGGATGCTTAGGGGATCAACTGATCGAGAGATGCGTGACCGAATCGAATGGACGCTCCGGTGAACTGAAGATTAGAAACGGCGAAGCACGTGAACCAAAGATTGGAAACGGGAGGGCACAGAGTGAACCGAAGGTTAGAAACGGAGAGCTCAATCCCGTTTCGAATCTGTAGTTACCAGAAATTCGAATCTTTAGTTCAGATCACTAAAGAATGCATCTAAATCAGCGCTTCTGGATCAGTATAGAGCAATATCCGGGTCTGGTGATTATCGGATATTACAAGCACCTTGACCGCAAGCTGGTCGTTACTTCACTCACGGTAATATCTGCCGTAGGTGTAAGCGATACTCGTAATACGTAGATCTCGCTGCAGTTCGGCGGGCTCGCGGGTTTGAGCAGCACTCCTCGCGCCACTGTCCCTCAAAAACCTGAGGCTAGATCCAAGTAAAACATTCCAATGATCACCACATTCTCCTGAAGAGGTAATAGCCGCATGCACCTGTCTGAGAGCTCCTTGAACAATATCTCGATATTTGACGAACAGAAAGCCCCGGACGCCCATAGCTAGTCTCCAACATGGGTACTCCCTCATCTTGCTCCGGCAACGGCGATAGACCTCGGCTTTTCCGGTAGCGTTTCAGATAGGGCAAGAATTTTGGGTTGACTGCGAGCCTTTGCGACGGCGTGCCTGGAGCATCTAGCACCAGCCACCACTTGCCGTCCTCAAGCACGAAGCAATCCATACTTGGACAGTATTCGCCAGATTTTGCGAGATCCGCAGCTCGCAAGTACATAAAAACCGTCGCCGCCACTATAAAAAGAGCACGCTCGTCTGTCGGATTGACTACTGCGCGGCACTCTAGAATCCGTAATACATGATATAGCTGGTCTGAACTAAGATATCTGCGAACAGGGTAAATCCCACTCTCTGCATTTCCATTGTGCGATCGAGACGCAGTGACCGGATTGAGTGCTGCCGCATCTTCTGCATGGAGAAAATTGTAAAAAGAACTACAGATGCTGTGTATCTGTCGCAAGGTACCCGTAAACGGTCGATAGGAGTCAGCCTCTGTTTGGCTTCGAATATCGAAAGGTCGCCAGCCTTCGTTAAAAGTCCAATTCCCATCATCTTGAATAAATCGGACCGCCGGCGAAGCACCGACCCAATTCGAAGGTGGCTTTTTGCAGAAAGAGAGGAACTGTCCAAATTGATCACGGTTTAACGTCAACGCCGATTTTCCGGCAAAAACCCAGCTCCAAAGAAGCAAGCGCTCAACAAATGTACGGTAATTACCGAAAGTCCCCGGGGCACGGTTATGGCGCGCAAGGAAGCGCAGGCTCCATTTAAAATCCTTCTCGACATCAAGCTCAGTCGAGAAACTCTTGAGGTAGGCCGCAACACAGGGGTAGCGAGCATAATACTGCTCGATGCCCAGGACCATTGACTCGGGACCGGCAAAGAGTGGATGCGGGTCTATGGTGTATGCTGGCATCGGAGACTCCAGCGGCCGGTGGCGAAATCTAGAGTTGCTTTCCGTAACCGTAGCAGAGCATTTCTAGTCTTGTTTTTATTTTTTTTAACCAGTCAAAATTGCTTCAGGAGTCCACTTTTTTGACTGTATATCGGCGGGCAACGAAAGGGTCTCCAGGATCCTGCAGCTTCAATATCATTGATTAATCTGTATTTTTTTTGAGCAAGATTTGTCTCTTTTATTGTCAGGAGCCACAACAGCCGAGGATACGGAGCTGGCAGACGCAACTCACATCCAATTTAACATAATATAGATTATGCGAACTCACATGATATTCCTGCAGGTGCTCGGCCAGCCACTTTTATCGCTCGTCGACCCTGCAGTTGACGCGCCGATCACGCTCGCTTCGATTGCATTTACGCTCTTCCTCGGAATGCTGCGCGAAATTCGCTGGGTTTGAGGCCAGCCTGCTTTCTGAAGAATCGGCTGAAATACGCAGCGTCGGCGTAGCCCAGGTCATGGGCGATCTGCTGAATGTCCAATGCGGTATATGCAAGCTGTCGTTGTGCTTCGCGCACGATGCGTTCGTTGATGACGGCTGTCGGCGATTCGCCGAGTTCTTCGCGGCAGGCTCTGCCCAGCGTGGCCGGCGTGATGCCCAGCGCTTCGGCATACAGTGCGAGCGGCCAATGCTGCTTGAAGTGCTGATCGATCAGTTCGCGGAACTGACCGAGCAATGCCGAGCGTCTGCCGTTGGCCGGCCTTGCGGTCAGGGTCGGCTGATTGAGCCGTGTGATCTGTACCAGCAAGGCGATCAGCAAGGCATGGCCGGCCGCCACGTTGTCGCGTTCCTGGCCTTGCGCTTCGTTCTGAATCAGCTGAATCAGTGGCCAGATGGGTTCCGTGCCATCCGCAATCCAAGGCAAGGGAATCACCACCGGACGCTGCATCATTGCCAGCAGATCGCTGGAGAGAATACGTGCCATGGACTCCAGCGGCCGTTGCGCTGCCGTGATGACCGGGCCATCGGTCTCCGCGCTATAGCGAAACGCATGCACGGTGCGTTGCGGCAGCAGGATCAGGCACGGCGCATGGAATGCCATGCGACTGTTCTCCAGCGATACCTCGCCCTGGCCGTTGCGTACGTAGACGACCTGCAGCAACGCATCGTGCTGATGGGGCCGGATTTCGCGCTGATGCATGTCGCCGCGGTCACTGATCCACTCCAGATGCAGCAGATCCTGCCACGCCGGCAACGCGGCCTGGCCGTACAGCGCGTAATTGGGAATGCGTCTGCTCATGGGAGGCCCAGAAGTCGAAACAACGAAAGTGCGCTGATTGTCCTGTTGCTTGTTCAATTTGTCACATGTGGATGTCGTTAAATGTCACGTCAACGCGTGCCGGCCGCCCTCTCCCGCCCTTGGCCCACGCCTCTCGAACAATACGCCTATGACCATGCCAACCTGGCGCGAATGGCTGTTCTCGGCCAAGGCGCTGATTGCCGCCCTGATGGCGCTGTACATCGCACTGGCGATACCACTGGACAACCCGTACTGGGCGATGGCCTCCGTATATGTCGTGTCGCACCCGTTGTCCGGCGCGACACGCTCGAAGGGGATCTACCGAGCCCTGGGCACGCTGCTCGGCGCCGCCGCGTCGGTCGTGCTGCTGCCGGCCTTTGCCCAGCAGCCGATCATGCTGAGCCTGACAATGTCGCTGTGGATCGGCGCCCTGCTCTACCTGTCGCTGCTGGATCGCTCGCCGCGCAGCTACATCTTTCTGCTGGCGGCCTACACGGTGCCGCTGATCAGCCTGGCCGAGGTCAATCATCCCGCGACCATCTTCGATGTCGCGCTCGCACGCTCTGAGGAAATCCTGCTCGGCATCGTTTGCGCCAGCGTCGTCAATTCGGTGCTGTTTCCCAGCCGTATCGCGCCGACGCTGAGTGCAAAGATGGACGCGCTGCTGCGCGATGGCCGAGCCGCAGCCAGCCGCATGCTCAACGCGCGGCATTTGGGCGAAGCCGACCAGCGGGCGCTGAACGCGCTGCTGGTAGACGTCATGGGTCTGGACGGCATGCTCACGCACCTCGACTACGACAGCCGCAGCTACAGCTCGACGGTCCAGGCCCGTGAATTCCGTGCACGCATGGCCATGCTGATGCCGCAGCTGATTTCCACCGCGGACTCGCTGCACCGGTTGCAGCGGGAGCCGCACGGCCTGCTGCCGGAGCTGGAGGAATACCTGCAGGCGGTGGATCGCTGGATTCAGGGCGATGCGCCATCCAGCGACGCCGACCAGTTGCGTGAGCGCAGCCTGCAGCTAGGCACGTGGCTGAGTGCGGCCCATCCGACACAGGCGCTGGCCATCGACAGCGCCTTGCGCCAACTGCGCGCGCTGCTCGACCTCTGGCAGGACTGCCTGGCGCTGCGGCAGCAGTTTGCCGACGAGCGTGCCGACAGGCTCCCGGCGCTGCGCTATCACGCCCAGCAGCTGGCCGGCGGCCGGCGCCATCATGATTACGGCCTGCAGGGGTTCACCGCTGCTTCCGTGGCGCTGTCGGTGTTCTGCCTGAGCATGCTGTGGTTCGTTTCCGGCTGGCAGCACGGCTACAGCGGCGTGTTTATCGCCGCCGTGGCGGGTTGCTTCTTCGCCGGTCAGGACAACCCGGCGCCATTCATCAGGTCGTTCCTTGCCGCCACACTGGTCTCAATCAGCGCCGCCGGCATCTACCTGTTCGCGCTGATGCCCAACGTGCACGACTTCGGCAGCCTGGCCACGCTGCTCGCCGGGCCGTTGCTGCTGCTCGGGACGCTCGCCGGTCGTCCGCAGCATGCCGGAACGGTGATCCTGGTGGCGGTCCAGACGATCTCCAGCATCACCATCCAGCGTGCCTACCAGGCGGATTTTCAACTGTTCGCCGATATTGCCCTGTCCACTGCCTTGGGCGTGGTGTTCGCCCTGGTCTGGGCGCGGTTGACCCGTCCGTTCGGCACGCTCTGGGCCGCGCGTCGGCTAGTACGCCACGGCTGGCAGAATCTGGCGCAGCTCGCGGACCTGAGCCGCGGCGCCAATACGGTCGCCAGCGCATCGGCGTTCGTCGATCGTATCGCTCAGCTGCTGCCTCGACTGACACAACTCGGTGACCAGGGCCTGGCGCTGAACGATGTCACCCGCGAGCTGCGGGTCTGCTTTCGCTTGCTGGAATTACGCGAGCTACGCCCAAGCGGCCTCCTGCGCCGACAGCTGACGCCGGTCCTGACGATGATTCAGACGTATTTTCGCGATTGCGCCACGGCGCAGCGTGAACTGCCGCCCCCGGCCGCCCTGCGCCATGCCTTGGAAAGCACCGTTGTGTGTCTGCAGCAGGAGGCCCGGCAGGCGGCGCAAGCCCTCCACGGCCTGCGACTGGCCCTGTTCCCGGACGCGCCGGCCAGCGTGCCGTGTCGACCATCCACCGGGCCCGCTGACGCAGGTGCCTTCGCATGACGGGCCATCTCAATCTCTACGGCGTCTATGTGCCAGTCCTGCTGGTGACAATGCTGGCGGCCTATGGCCTGAAGAGCCTATTGGCCGCGCTGTTGCAGCGTGTCGGCTTCTACCGCTGGGTCTGGCACCCGCCGCTGTTCAATCTCGCCCTGTACATCATCGTGCTCGGCGCCCTGTTCTATTTCGTAGCGCGGATTTGAATCGTGAAGAACTGGATACCCACCGCCGGCTCGGTACTGCTGACCCTGCTGGCTGTAGCCATCGCCACCGTCGTCAGCCTGCACCTGTGGGACTACTACATGGAAGCGCCCTGGACCCGTGATGGGCATGTACATGCCGATATCGTCCAGGTCGCGCCGGATGTGTCCGGGCTGGTCACCGAACTGCGGGTGCGCGACAACCAGCGTGTCACGCGTGGCCAGGTGCTGTTCGTGATCGATCGGGCGCGCTTCCAGCTGGCCGTCGACGAAGCGAAGGCCACCGTGCTGGAGCGCCGCGCACAGCTGGAGCAGGCGCAGCGCGAAGCCCGACGCAACCGCGTGCTGAAGGATCTGATCGCCGCCGAGACGGTGGAAATCGGCGACACCCAGGTCAAGCGGGCCGAAGCGGCACTGGCAACCGCTGAGGCGGCCCTTGGCGTGGCGCAGCTGGACCTGGAGCGCACCAGCGTACTCAGTCCCGTGGACGGCTATCTGGGCGACCAGACCATGCGGGTCGGCGACTACGTGAAAACCGGCACGCCGGTGCTGTCCATCGTCGACACCAACTCCCTGCGCGTCGAAGGCTACTTCGAGGAAACCAAGCTGCACGCCATCGAAATCGGCCAGCCGGTAGACATCCACGTCATGGGCGAAACGCAGCACCTGCGCGGCCACGTGCAGAGCATCGCCGCCGGTATCGAGGATCGTGACCGGGTCCGCGGCAACTCGCTGTTGCCCAATATCGACCCGAGTTTCAACTGGGTGCGCCTGGCGCAGCGGATTCCGGTTCGGGTGGTGCTCGACGAAGGCCAGCCGAGCGACATCCGCCTCGTGGTCGGCCGCACGGCTACCCTCTCGGTGCTGCCGTGGCCGGCCGCCGACGCGAGCAGCGCGACACCATGAGCCGCTACCTGTACCCCGCCCTGGCCCTGCTCGTCACACTGCTCGCCGCTTGCAGTGCGGTCGGCCCGGACTACCGCGTACCGGACCAGGCCGTGGTGCGCCAGGCTGCAGCGCAGGCGCCATTCGATGCGCTCGGCAATCCAGAAGTCGAACAGACGCCGCTGCCGGACGGCTGGTGGCAGCTGTACGACGATCCCCTGCTCGACAGGCTGGTGCGCGAGGCGCTGGCGGGCAACCGTGACATACGCCAGGCCCATCACAACCTGCGTCAGGCCTATCAGGGCTTCCAGATGGCCCATCACGCCCAGGAAGTGGTGGTGGGTGGCGACGGTTCACTGGCGCGCGGCCAGCTGTCCAGCGAGGCGCTGGCGCTGGAAGAGAAGCTGCCGGTGATGAACCTGGCCGATGCCGGCCTCGCCGTGAGCTATCAGCTGGACCTGTTCGGCCGGCTGCGGCGCGGCGCCGAAGCCGCCGGCGCGACAGCCGACGCCAGTGCGTCGCTGCTCGAGGCGGCACGCATCAGTGCGGTAGCCGGGGTCGTGCGCAGCTATATGACGGCCTGCCATGCCGGCGAAGAGCTGGCCATCGCCGAACACTCGCTGGCGATCCAGCAGCGCCAGCTTGAGGTGGCCTCCCGCCTGCTCGCTGGCGGCCGCGGCAATGAAGTGGATGTTGCCCGCGCCCGAGCGCAGGTCGAGACCCTGCGCGCCGAGCTGCCTCCCTTCGAGGCGAAGAAGGCCGCGGCGTTGTATCGGCTCGCCGCCCTGCTCGGTCACACACCGGGCGAGCTGCCTGAAGGTGCCGCGGCCTGCAACCACGCCCCACAGCTGAGTCAGCCGATTCCGCTTGGTGACGGCGCCGCCCTGCTCCGCCGACGCCCCGACATTCGCGCAGCCGAACGAAGCCTGGCTGCGGCCACGGCACAGATCGGCGTGGCCACGGCGATGATGTACCCACAGATCAGTCTCGGCGGCACGGCAGGCTACACCGGCATGCTCGAACACCTCGGCGATGCGGTGACGCGGCGCTGGGCATTCGGCCCTTCGATCAGCTGGCACTTTCCAACCCAGGTCGATCGCGCTCGGGTGCGTGCCATGGAGGCCGGAGCAGACGCCGCCCTCGCCCGCTTCGACGGTGTGGTGCTGGAGGCACTGAGGGAAACCCAGACCCTGCTCAGCCGCTATGCGCATGATCTGCAGCGCGACCAGGCGTTGCACGAGGCGCGTGACGCGGCTCGCAACGCCGCCGATCACACCCGCCGGCTGTACCAGGAGGGTCGCCTGGGTTATCTCGACAGCCTGGACGCCGAGCGCACCCTGGCCAACGCCCAGGCCGCGCTGGCCGCCTCGCAGGCGCAGCTTTCACTGGATCAGGTCGACCTGTTCCTTGCCCTTGGTGGAGGCTGGCGCACGAGCCAGCCGCCCGCCGCCAGCCAGGAGGGCGAAGGTTGATGGACATGCTGCATGCGATGCGCGCCTTCGTCCGGGTCGTCGACACCGGTAGCTTCACCGCGGCAGCCAGGCAGACCGACACCTCCACGGCGCAGGTGTCGCGCCTGGTCAGCGAGCTGGAGAACCATCTGCACGCCCGCCTGCTGCAGCGCACCACCCGGCGTCTGGCGCTGACCGAGGTCGGTGCACGCTTTCTCGAGCGTTCCCGCGAGATACTGGCGCAGCTCGATGACGCCCGGCAGGAAGCCTGTGGCGCGCACCTCATGCCGCGCGGTCGCCTGCGGGTGCACTCCACCACCGGCCTCGGCATCCAGCTCCTGTCCGGCCTCGCCGGGCACTACTGCGAGCGCTATCCGGAGGTCAGCCTCGATCTGAGCCTGTCCCAACGCCAACCGGACCTGCTGGAAGCCGGGCTGGACGTGATCATCACCCTGTCTCGTGACCTGCCCGACTCGGAATTGATCGCCCAGCGGCTCGGGCCGGTGTTTCACGTCGTCTGCGCCGCACCGAGCTATCTCCAGCGGCATGGCGTGCCGCGACGGCCGACCGATCTGCATGACCACCGCTGCCTGCGGCTGCTCGATCCGGTGTTCGCCGACGACTGGCACTTCGTCGGCGACGGCGTCGAAGAGGTGATCCGCCCCGGCGAGACGTTCAAGGTGAATGTCGCCGAAGCCATGGCCAGCGCCGCCGAAGCCGGCATGGGTATCTGCCTGCTGCCTGACTACGTGGCGGCGCCGGCGCTGCAGCGCGGGACGCTGTTGCGCCTGCTGCCGCAGTACCGACTGCAGGAAAAGCAGATTCATGCGCTCTACCCCTCCCGCCGCTTTCTCGACGCGAAGATCAGGACCTGGCTGGACTTTCTCGCTCAGGCACTGCCGCGCGCCTTCGACGACTATCACCGGGTGCTGCGGGACGAGACGCATTGGGCCTGAACGATTGTTGCGCGCTCGGTAAAGGTGTTTCACCGGCGGCGCGGTTTTTCCGGCCCAGCGCGCTTCCTAGAATTGGCGGGTGGCAGCGGACGGGCAACCCTCAGTTCCGCGTTGCTGGCCGAATTGCTCCGTCGGCCAGCCGTCCGGCCACCTTCAGGCTGCTCCCCTCGTGGCAGCCTCGTTTATTCCTGACGCCCGCTGCTCGGCGGGCGTCGCTTGCAAGACCTGCCAATGCCCGTCGAAGCGTCTCGGGCGTGCAGGCGTTTCTGGAGGTTACCCGTGAAAAGACTGATCTGGATCGCCGCCCTGGCTTTCAGCGCCCAGCTGGCGCATGCCGCCGATGAGCCCAAGCCCTACCAGTACGGCGACAAGCTCGACATCGCCAAGGTCGTCTCGATGGACGTGCCCGCAGGCGGCTGCGAGATCGTGCAGGCCAGGATGACGTACGTGGACTCCAAAGGCGAAACCCACGAAACCACCTACCTGCGTCAGGGTCCGGACTGCATGGACCACTGAAAACGAAGTGCGACCGCCAATCGGTTGCGCCCGCTGACGCCTCAATAGCGCTGTGTGATCGACGCGCTATTGCCGGTGCCGTTCTGGATGATGGCCGTGGCGGGCACCGGGAATTCGAACTGTGTCGTCTGATTCAGCAGCGCGACGTTGCCATCGCCAGTCTGGGCGATTGACACGGTGCTGTAGGGAGTATGCTGCACCACATCGATTTCGTTGGCCGAACCGTTCTGGGCGATGTCGAGCACCGGGCTGTCATAGATCTGGTCGATATTGACGCGGTTGTCGTTGCCAACCGTATTGCCTCGAATGATCCCGTCACGGGTCGCCTGCCGGGCGTTCAGTTCGTTGCCGCTACCCTCCTGGGTGAAGGTGAGGCTACTGAAACCGGCCCATTGCGTTACCTGCGCGCGGTTAGCGCTACCGAGCTGTCTCAACTCGACCTGGCCGACGTAGTAGCGCCCGCCTTGCTGGTTGACCGCCGCTTCATTCGAGCCGCCGTCCTGATACACCGAGACCAATCCGCCATAAGGCAGGAAACCCTGCTCGATCGTGATCCGGTTGTCGTTGCCGAGCTGGTCGGTACGGGCGCTGCCGGCCCACTCCTGACTGATCTCGGTCAGGTTGTTCGTGCCAACGGAGCGGCTGTCGGCCTCGTTCATGTAATACAGCTGCGTAACCCGGTGAACATTGCCCGCTCCCTCTTGGTGAATGTTCGCCTGTGCGCCATTGCCATCCATCTGACTGACCTCGGCGAGGTTGTCCGTCCCGAGCTGAACGATGGATGCCGAATGTCCGGAGTAGATATCTCCGATCTGAATGACGCTTGCCTGGTTGGACGATCCGTTCTGCACCACTTCAGTCCAATTGTCGAGATTGAGCTGGTTCGTCTGCACCCGATTGTCACCGCCGTCCTGCCTGACCCGCGAATAATTGCGATCCCCCTGCTGCACCTGGCTTGCCGAGTTCCAGCCGTTCTGCTCGAGAATGATTTCGTTGTCATTTCCGGTCTGGGTGGCGGCGGTCTGTGCCAGCGCCAGTGCCGGCAGCGAGCCGAATAGAAAGCAAGCGATCAGCGGTTTATGCGAGAACATAGGGAACACTCCTTTGAAAGTCGTCGTCGGCCGACATCATGCTGACCCTGTCTGGCGTGTCCCTGCCGCTGCCACTCCCTGAACGCGCCGACTGTTTTGCCTGGCGCCGCGGAGCAAGTATTGCCTGTTCGGTGCAGACGAAACGGCGTTCGGACGGATGGCGGCTTAATCCTGTGCATGTTCGGTCCCCAATGCGCGCTACGCCCAATCCCGTACAGATTCCACCAGGTTGCGCTCCGTCCGCGCTGGACCTTTGCGGGCGAACCCGTCGCGCTTGAGCGGTCGGCTAACCATCGCGCTCTCCCGGGCACACCCGATGTCGGCGGCGCCTCGATCGCCAACCGCCCGATGGTCGGAACCCGGTCGGGCAGGTCCGCTCTACAGCCTATGCCACCGTGAGGAGGACCCGCCAATGCCTGCCCTGTCCGCAACCCCTGATTGCTGCTGGAGCGCCAGCGCGCCGCGTGGCGACTTTCCGCGCCTGACCGGCCACAGCGAATGCGACGTGGTGGTGGTCGGCGCCGGCATCGTCGGGCTGAGCGCCGCCATGACGCTATGCGAAGCCGGCAAGTCCGTCGTGGTGCTCGAAGCCCGCGAGGTCGGCGGACAGGTCACCGGGCGCTCCACCGCAAAGGTCACCACCCAGCATGCGCTGATCTATCGCTACCTGATCGATACCTTCGGCCAGGAACTGGCGCAGTGCTACGCCGACGCCAACCGCGAAGCCGTGGAGCGTATTCGTCACTGGGTCACCGAGCACGCCATCGATTGCGACTACGAGCGTCAGTCCGCCTACGCCTATGCGTGCTCGGCGGACTGGCGCCCAGCCATCGACGATGAAGCCGAAGCGGCGCGCCGCCTGGGCTTCGCGGCACGGGTCATCGACCAGCCGCCCCTGCCCTTCGCCACCGCCGGCGCACTGGAATTTCCGGATCAGGCCCAGTTCAACCCGACACGCTATCTGATCGGCCTGGCCAACTCGCTGCACGCCCGCGGCGGGCGCATCCATCAGCACACTCGCGCGACGAGCTTCGAGCGCCAGGGGCGCTGGCAGGTTGGCTTCGATGGCGGAAGTGTGGAAGCCGATCAGGTCATCCTCGCTACGCACATGCCGGTGGAAACGCCGGTCGACCTCGTCAGCCCGACTCAGCCGCGTTGCCACGTGGCCATGGCCTTTCGTCCGCAGGACGGCGCGCATCTGGACGGCATGTTCATCGGCGTCGACGAGCCGACTCATTCCATCCGCATGGGCCGTGATGACCAGGGGCCGCTGTTCATCGTACTCGGTCCGCGCTTCAGGACCGGCCAGGACGCAGACGTTGCCAGGCGGTTCGTCGAACTCGAACACTGGGCGCGCGGCCACCTGCCAGTGGGTGAGGCCGTCTGGCGCTGGTGCAACGAGGATTACGACACCGCCGACCGGGTCGCCTATGCCGGCGAGCCGGACCCGGAACAATCCCCCGGCCTGTTCGTGGCCACCGGTTTCAACGGCTGGGGTATCAGCAACGGCACCGCCGTCGGGCTGGGCATGGCCCGCCAGATCATCACCGGCCGCTGCCCGTGGAAGCAGCTCTACGACCCCAACCGTCCCTCCCCTGATGACTTCAATCAGAGCAGAGATAGCCAGACCAGGGTCGACGACCTTAATGCCATCGGCCCGGGCGAAGGCGGCGTAATCACCCGCGGCGATGAACAGCTCGCAGTGTGGCGCGACGATGCCGGCACCCTGCATGCCGTGTCCGCGGCCTGCACCCACATGGGTTGCAGCGTGACCTGGAACAACGCCGACCGGACCTGGGACTGCCCCTGCCACGGCTCGATCTTCCAGGCGGACGGCGAAGTCATCCACGGCCCCGCCATCGAACCGCTGGCCGCCCGCTCGCTTTGAGCCTTTCTGCAGGGCACCGCACTGGCGGATCCCTGCGTCACGCACGTGGCATGCCGCCCAGGGACGCCGTCGGCCTAATTCAACGCGAGCCTCGACCGATGGACGGCCAACGCCGCAACACGCTGCAGGATTTCCCATGCATTCCGACGACCATGACAGCTCCCGACGCAAGCTCATCCAGGGTGCGGCCGCAACCTTCGCCGCCGGCATGGTGTTGCCGGGCTTTGCCCAGGCCGCAGATGCCGACGCCACGCCGCAGGCGGCGCCCGCACCGCTGCGCGATCCCAAGGCTCTGCATCCGCAACCGCCCTTCGACAAGCAGTCGCAGCCCTGGCCCGGCCTTGCGCGGGACATGCAGCCACCGCCGGATCATGGCGAAAAGAGCTACCGCGGCTCCAACCGGCTTGCCGGGCGCAAGGCGCTGATCACCGGCGGAGACTCGGGAATCGGGCGTGCCGCAGCGATCGCCTTTGCCCGCGAAGGCGCCGATGTCGCCATCGGTTACCTGCCGGACGAGGAGCCGGATGCACAGGCAGTCGTGGCGCTGATCCGCGACGTCGGACGCAAGGCGGTGGCGCTGCCCGGTGACATCCGCGATGAGGCCTTCTGTCGTTCGATGGTCCAGAAGGCGGTGGAGGAACTGGGCGGGCTGGACGTTCTGGTCAACAACGCCGCGCGACAGAGCAGCGAGCAATCGATCCTCGACATTTCCAACGAGGCGTTCGATTGGACGCTCAAGACCAATCTCTATGCCATGTTCTGGATCACCAAGGCCGCCGTGCCGCATATGCCGGCGGGCGCTTCGATCATCAACACCTCCTCGGTCACCACCTACGACCCACCTGCCAACCTGCTGGATTACTCACTGACCAAGGCGGCAATCACCAATTTCAGCAAGGGGCTGGCCAAGCAGCTGATCGACAAAGGCATCCGGGTGAACGCCGTGGCGCCCGGACCGTTCTGGACGCCCCTGCAGGTCAGCGGTGGGCAGACCATGGAGAACCTGCAGCGCTTCGGCGGCGATACGCCCATGAGCCGCCCGGGCCAGCCGGCCGAAATCGCCCCGCTGTACGTGCTCTTGGCGTCCACCGAGGCCAGCTACGTAACCGGCCAGGTGTTCGGCGCCTCCGGCGGCAACGGTCAGCCCTAGCGCCGGGCCTGTGCCGCCTGCTGAAGGCGGCTTCAGCGCTTGTCCTTGCGGTGTCCTGGCAGGATCGCGCCGAGCACCTGCTTGGCGGTCTGCTTGATGATGCCGGCCTGGTCCGGATCGCCATGCAGCAGCACCGAGGCGTAGGCCTTGGCCTGCTCCAGCTTGATGTGCGGCGGCAGCGGCGGCACGTTGGGATCGGTACGAAACTCCAGCAGCACCGGGCGATCGGCGGCCAGTGCCTGCTCCCAGGCGGCGGCCACCTGGTCCTCACGGTCGCAGAAGATGCCCTGCAGCCCAATCAGCTCGGCGAAGCGGTGATACGGCACGTCGGGCAGATTCTGCGAAGCCTCGAATTTCGGATCGCCCTCCATCACGCGCTGCTCCCAGGTCACCTGGTTGAGGTCCTGGTTGTTGAACACGCAGCAGATCCACTGGTGGTTCTGCCACTGGCTCCAGTACTTGGCCACCGTGATCAGCTCGGCCATGTTGTTCATCTGCATGGCGCCGTCGCCGACCAAAGCCACCACCGGGCGGTCCGGATGGGCGAACTTCGCGGCGATGGCATAGGGCACCGCGGCGCCCATGGACGCCAGCCCGCCGGACAGGGACCCCATCATTCCACGCCGCATGCGGATATCGCGGGCATACCAGTTGGCGCAGGAGCCGGAGTCGCTGGTGATGATGGCCCGCTCCGGCAAGCGCGGCGACAGTTCCCAGGCCACACGCTGCGGGTTGATCGGGTCGGCGGCCGCCATTGCCCGCTCTTCCAGCGTGCGGTCCCAATCGGCGCGCCATGCTTCGACCTGTTGCTGCCAGCTGCGATCGCTCTTCTTCTCCAGCAGCGGCAAGAGCGCGCGCAACGTTTCGCCGGCCTCGCCGTGCAGATTCACCTCCATGGGGTAACGGATGCTCAGCATGTCGGGCTTGAGCTCGATCTGCACACCCCTGGCCTGACCTTCCTCCGGCAGGAACTCGGAATAGGGAAAGCCCGAGCCGATCATCAGCAGCGTGTCGCATTCATTCATCAGCTTGTAGCTGGGCTCGGTGCCGAGCAGGCCGATGGAACCGGTGACCCAGGGCAGATCATCGGGCACTGCCGCCTTGCCCAGCAGCGCCTTGGCCACGCCGGCGCCCAGCGTCTCGGCCACGGCAATGACCTCGTCGGTGGCCTGCAGCGCGCCAGCGCCGACCAGAATGGCGACCTTGCTGCCGGCGTTGAGCACCTCGGCGGCGCGCTGCAGGTCCGCGTCATAGGGAACGATCTTCGGCCGGCTGTAGCCGATACCGGAAAGCACGGCACCGTGAGTCCTCGGCGGCTCGCTGTAGGGCGCCTCCTGCAGGTCGTTGGGCAGGATGATGGCGGCGACCTTGCGCTCGCCGATTGCGCTGCGAATGGCCCGATCCACCAGGTGGCGTACCTGTGCCGGCGCGCTGGCCTGCTGGACGAAGGCGCCCGCGACATCCTTGAACATCGCCGGCAGGTCGATCTCCTGCTGATAGTGCGCGCCCAGCGCGGTGCGGGCCTGCTGCCCGGCGATCGCGAGCACCGGCACATGATCCAGACGCGCGTCGTACAGCCCGGTCAGCAGGTGTGAGGCGCCCGGCCCCGACGTGGCCAGGCAGACACCCAACCCACCGCCGAACTTGGCATCGGCCGAGGCCATGAAGGCGGCCATCTCCTCGTGCCGAGCCTGGATGAAGCGAATCTTGCCTCCCGCCCGGTTCAGCGCACCGAGCACGCCGTTGATGCCGTCGCCGGGATAACCATAGATGCGCCGCACGCCCCACTGGTAAAGCCGCTCGACCAGGTAATCTCCGACTGTCATGCCACTCATGCTGCCTCCTCTGATAGTTGCGTGCGCACTGGCGGGATGCCGATGCGGGCCCAGTCGCCGCATCAGGCGTTCAGGCGGTCGCGAATCTTTTTGGTCAGGCGCTGGCGGGTCTTGCCGATGGCCGCCCAGGGGTCGTCGTCACCCAGTTCCTGCAGGCGTTCCAGCAGGTTGCGCACCGTCCACAGGTTGGCGCCCTTGAGGTCCGCCAGCTCGTCGCGGTGGATGGGTACGGAAACCGGCAGACCCTCGCGGGCGCGTACCGAGTACGGCGCGACGGTGCTGGCGCCACGGCTGTTGCGCAGGTAGTCGATGAAGATGCGTCCGACCCGGTTCTTCGGCCCGCTGACCGCGGAGAAATGGGACGGCAGGAGTTTTGCCAGATGCCTGGCAATCGCCTGACTGAAGGATTTCACCTCGCTCCAGTCATGCACGGGGTCGAGCGGTACGACGATGTGCAGCCCTTTGCCGCCGCTGGTCTTGAGAAACGATGCCAGGCCGATCTCGTCCAGCAGCGTCTGGGTCAGCTGGGTCGCCTCGAGCATGCGCTTCCACGGCAGGGCCGGATCGGGGTCGAGGTCCAGCACGAAGCGGTCAGGGTGCTCGAGATCGGGCGCCACGGCGTTCCAGCTGTGCAGCTCGATAGTGCCCATCTGCGCGGCGCCGACCAGCGCCTCGGCGCTGTCTATCACCAGCAGCGCGCCGTGCTTCGGATCGAGCGCCGGGTCCAGCTGGGTGATATGCGGGATGGCCAGCTTGTCGGCGTGCTTCTGGAAGAAGAGCTCGCCGGTGATGCCTTCAGGCGCGCGGACCAGCGCCAGCGGCCGGTTCTGCAATTGCGGCAGCGCCCAGGGGGCGATCTGCGCGTAGAAGCGGGCCAGTTCGATCTTGGTGATGCCGCTGCTGGGGTCGATGACCCGTTCGGGATTGGAAATCTTGATCCGACCGCTGCCGAGGGGATCGGCCTTGCCGGCGACGTTCGCCTTTACCCTGGCGACTGGTTTGGCCCGCTCGTGGGTGATGGCCTCGGCCGGCTTGTCGGTTCGCAGGCCGTGGAACACCGAGTGGCGCACCACACCCTGACGAGTCATTTCGGCATAGGCGACTTCGCACATCAGCTCCGGCTTGAGCCACTGCGCGCCACGTGCATCGGCTGCTGGGGGTGCCTTGGCCAGCGGGCTTTTATCGGTTTCCAGCTTCTTCAGCTTCTTGTGCAGGCTCTGCAGCGTTGCATGGTTGAAGCCGGTGCCGACCTTGCCGGCGTAACGCAGCTCGCCCTTGTCGTCGTGCAGGCCGAGCAGCAGCGCGCCGAAACCGGTGCGGGTACCCTTTGGCTGGGTATAGCCGACGATGATGAATTCCTGCCGGTTGCTGCATTTGATCTTCACCCAGCTGCTACTGCGTCGCGAGGTGTAGGTGCTGCCAGCGCGCTTGCCGATCAGCCCTTCGAGTTTCATCTGGCAGGCGCTTTCCAGAATGCTGTTCGGCTGCTCGGTGAAGTCCTCGGAGAAGCGCAGCAGCTCGCTGTCACTGCGCTCCAGCACCTCGCGCAGCGCTGCGCGGCGCTGCTCCAACGCCACCTCGCGCAGGTCCATGCCGTTCAGGTAAGGCATGTCGAACAGGTAATAGAGAATGCTGCCGCTGCGCCCCGCCTCGAAAGCGTTCTGCAAGGCCTGGAAGTCAGGCGTGCCCTCCTCGTTCGGCACCACCACCTCGCCATCCAGCCACCCGGACTCGAGCCCGAGTCCCGCAAGCGCCGCGGCCTGCTGGGGCATCTTCGCCGTCCAGTCGTGGCCGTTGCGGGTAAACAGCCTGACCTCGCCAGAGTCGATGCGCGCGAGCATCCGGTAGCCGTCGAACTTGATTTCGTACCGCCAGTCCCCGCCCGGTACCGTATCGACCAGGGTGGCCAGCTGCGGTTTGAAATGCTCCGGTAGCTCGGCCGGAACCGCCCCCTCGAGCGCGACCACCTTTGCTTTTCGCCTGGCCGGTGTCCGCTTTTTGGCGGGCGCCTTGACTGGCGCAGGCGGGGTTTCGGCCACGCGGGCCTTCGCGCCGCGCTTGCGCGGCACCAGGGTGCGGTCACTGAGCACGCTGTCGGGCTCGGCGGTGACGATGTCGTACTCGCTCTCCTCGCGCGCCGCCTCGTCACGGGATTTGATGAGGAACCACTGCTCCTTCTTCCCGTCCATCTGCGTGCGCACCAGGTTCCAGCTGCCGGCAAGCTTCTCGCCTTCCAGGCTGAACTTGAGCTTGCCCTTGCGATAGCCCTCCTGCGGGTCGCCCTGTGGCGTCCACACGCCACGGTCCCAGACGATCACGTCGCCGGCACCGTAATGCCCTTCGGGGATGTTCCCTTCGAAGGTGGCGTACTCCAGCGGGTGGTCTTCCACGTGTACGGCCAGCCGGCGCACGCCAGGGTCCAGGCTTGGCCCCTTGGGAATCGCCCAGCTCTTCAGGGTGCCGTCCAGTTCCAGGCGGAAGTCGTAATGCAGACGCGTGGCGTCGTGCTTCTGGATGCAGTACTGCAGCGCCTGGCTCTTGCGGGACTTCGGCCGTGCCTTGCCGGCGGGTTCCGGCGTGGCGGCGAAGTCACGCATGCGTTGGTAATCTTCGAGCGCCATGGCCAACCTCCGCGAGCTATGCCGGCGGCTATTCCAGCTTGCCGGCGTCGGTGGAAGTGTCGTTGGGGCCGCCCGGCGCCGAATGCCGGTCCGGACCGGTTGAAGGTTCCTCGCTGCCCGGCTGTGGTGCCACCAGCTGGCCGTCTTCGGTCACGGTACGGCCCTTGTGATCCTTGCGGGTTTCCACTTCTTCCTGCGGCGTGGGGTTGCCCATCGGGCTCGGACGTGACCCGGTATCGTCACGCGGCGTGCCGGCGGGAAACTGCGCCATCGCAGGCGCCGCAACCATTGCACTGAGCATTGCGCTGAGCAGCAGTCTTTTCATGTGGGGTCTCCGCGTAGGCTGGGTAGTCATGGCTGTTACTTAATTTGGTCATCCCCCGCTGGTATGAGTTCAGGAGGGCGGCGACCGGTCCGCCCGACGGGTTCCGATAAGCGGCACTGGTCTGAAAAGGCTAGCTAGAGCGCCCGGGCGACTTAATCCGCTCAATGGACATATCGCCGCATTTACAAGGCGAACAGTGCTGCTACGGTTGAAGGACGTCGGAACGCCAGCGGTGCGCAGCGGATGCTGTACTGCGCTTCAGTCACCTCCTTTGCTAGGGAGGATTTATGAATACGCGTCTTCCTCTGTTCAAGATCGAAGCCATCCTGCACACCTACCTGCGGCCGTTTCAGTGTGAATGCCGCGATGCTTCCGACAGTTCGCTCAGCGTGCGCCTCTACCATGAACCGCCAGATGAGGAACTGACCGTTCTCGGCATCTCCTACGACCAATGCCGCGACGCGGCCAATCTGGTGCGTCTGGCTCAGGAACTGCGCATCGAAATGTGCGCCACCCGCAGCACGCTGCCCGCCGAAACGAATCGGAGCGTGCGCACGGAGTGACCCGGCTCAGCGCGGCGCACGCGCCGCTCGGCCCCCGGCGGCCTGCCCCCGGCCCATGTACTTGAGAAACACATCGTGGCCGTAGCTGTGGGAGTGGGTCGCCTTCTGCCGGCCGAATCGCTGCCAGGCGCGTTCGTGCAGGTAGAACACCACGGTGTTGCACAGCGGCTCGATTAGGGCGACTGCGCCACCGATAACGACGCTTCCGGTCAACGCATAAACGACGATGAAAGCCGTAGCAAAGTGCAGCACGGCGAAGGTCAGGGTCTTGACGAGCGGTCGTGGTCTCATGGACGGCTCCCGACGGACAGGCACGGCCGTTTGCGGTCCTGCAACGGCCCTGCGAAAGAGGATGGGGAAGGCCCGGCCGAGGTGGCCGGGCAATCAGGCAAGCCGTCTCAGCGCTTGGCTTCGACGTTGGGTTCCAGCGCGCGGGTCAGGTAGGCCTGGGTCAGCTCCGCCAGGTGGTCGCGCAGCCAGTCGGCCATGGCGACCTCTTCCACCAGGATGCGCTCGCAGACTTCCTTGGTCTGCATGTCGCCAACCGCTTCGGCGGCGGCAATCAGGATCTTGTAGGAGGCGATTTCGAGATTCTCGAAGACGTAGCCCATCTGCGCGCCTTTGACGATCTCGTCATTGACCATCATGCCGCCCATGGCCTGCCCCATCGCCATCATCTTGCCGCCGAGGTCCTTGAGGCCGGAATAGGACTTGTCGTAGCGCTGCAGGCAGCCTTCGATCAGCTTGGCCTGGTTCTGCGTCTCGGTGATGTGCTGCTCGATCCGCGCCTTGAGTTCGGGGTAATGCTCGATACGGCTGGCCTGCTTGTTCAGCATGGTCTCGGCCTGCGCTTCCATGGCATGCGCATCGCGCAGCCACTCGATGAGGCGTTCGGTACGGACGTCGTTGCCGGTCTGTGCACTTTGCATGGGATCACTCCTCAGGTCTGGAAAAGTCGGGGGTCGAATGTGGCCCGCTTGGTTTTGTGAGAGACCCTGCCAGCAAGAGTTCCCCCTACCCGACCGGCGCGCCCCCAGGCGCAACGGCCTGAACTTTTGCCAGACACAGCCTGTCACTGGCCCTGACGAACGGTTAACCGGAGCCCCCCGCCATCGAACTGCCCGCCTATCTCTTGCAATGGGACCAGTACATCAGCCAGCCAGCGCTGCGCACGCTCGCTGCAGCCTTGTTCGTGGTGCTGATCCTCAGCCTGTTCGGCCGTCTGCTGACTGCTCTGATGCTGCGCCTGGCGCGGGCCTTCCTGTTCACCCGCGAGCTGTCCGAACAGCTGGAAAAGCCCATTCGCGTGCTGCTGCCACTGATGGGCCTGCAGGGCGTCTGGACCTCGGCGCCTGATGACCTGCTGCTGATCGACGGCGCACGGCATGTGACCACGCTTCTGATCATCGGCACCCTGACCTGGCTGGTGATGCGCCTGCTGCGCGGCCTTCAGCAGTTCATCCAGCTGCGCAACCCGGTGGATGTCGTCGACAACCTGCGTGCCCGGCAGATCCAGACGCAATCTCGGGTATTGCTGCGGACCCTGGCGTTCTTCGTTCTGCTGATCGGTGCCGCGGCGATGCTGATGACCTTCCCCGGCGCACGCCAGTTCGGTGCCAGCCTGCTGGCTTCGGCGGGGCTTGCAGGTCTTGCGGTGGGCTTTGCCGCGAGGCCGGTACTGGCCAACCTGATCGCCGGACTGCAGATCGCCATGACCCAGCCGATCCGCCTGGATGACGTGGTGATCGTCGAGAACGAGTGGGGCCGCATCGAGGAAATCACCGGCACTTACGTGGTGGTGCGGATCTGGGACGACCGCCGGCTGGTCGTGCCGCTGCAGTACTTTATCGAAAAGCCTTTCCAGAACTGGACCCGTCGTGGCTCGAGCCTGATCGGCACGGTGTTTCTCTGGGCCGACTACAGCCTGCCTCTGGAGCCGCTGCGCGAGGAGCTGCGGCGGCTCTGCAAGGACGTTCCCGAACTGTGGGACGGCCGGGTCTGCGTGCTGCAGGTGACCGATGCCAGCGAGAAGTCCATCCAGCTGCGCGCCCTGGTCAGCTCCCCGGATTCGTCGCGCAACTGGGACCTGCGCTGCCACATCCGCGAGAACCTGCTGGGCTTCATCCAGCGGCAGTACCCGCATTCGCTGCCGCAGGTCCGGGCCGATCTGAGCGTCGGACACAAGCAGCGCGTCGATATGTCGCAGCCGGAGCACGTCGAGCCGGAACGCCAGCCTCCGGTTTAGGCGTCAGGCGCCTTCACCCTGCTCGAGCTTCTCCACCAGCTGCGCATACTTGTTTTCCAGCTGGGTCAGGCCGTGCCGCGCCGCCTGCTTGCGAATCTCGACGCGGTCGCCGTCGAACTGCACCGTTTCGCTCACCACCACCTGTCGCTCGCCCCGCATCAGTGCATAGGCGTAGCACTGCGTGCCGCCTTCATCCTCCTGATCGTCGTCGGCCACGCCGGTATTGGCCACTGCCAGCGTGGCGACACTCGCGTTCAGCGCACCGATGGCCATCTCGCGGGCCACCTCTTCGCTGGTCAGGCCGAATTTCTCGATGGTCTCGAAATCCACGTTGAGCAGGCGGTTCTTGGCTTTCGGCGAGTAGACGACGAACCCGCTGTCGAGCACCTGGCCGCAACCCGGGATGTCTCCCAGCAGCGAGGCCATCAAACCGCAGGTACAGGATTCCGCGGTGGTCAGCTTGAGTTCCTCGCGCTGCAGGAATGCCACGACTCGTTCGATCTCTTGCATGTTTTTTGCTCCGCCACAAATGGGCCTTCAGGTTCGTGTTCTGAATTCGGAGCGGGTTGGCCTGGCGCGAGTTCCGACCGCGGTCGTCTGTTCTAGTTTTTTAAGAACTTCTACCGCGACATCGGGTCTGGTTTTTGGTAGGGCCGGCGCAGCTCTACCTGCCCTCGCGGCAGCTCCTAACAATCGTTTTTGCCTGGTCGTGTTCATGGTATGTGGCGGTCATCAGATCGTTGCATGGGAGAAATATGCTCGTAGCTGGCACCGGCACCTGGAACGCCGGGGCTCTGGGGAGATCGTGATGAGTATTGCCGCTGTGAACGCCCGGCCTCTCGGACTACCGAAGGCCCAACCCGCTGTGCCCCCGGTTACTCGCCCTGCTCTGCAGATTCGCAGTAGCCACGATGACAAACGCAAGATCCTGTTCGTGACCTCCGAGCTGACCGACCTGGTCAAGACCGGCGGGCTCGCCGACGTGTCCGCCGCCCTGCCCCGAGCACTTGGCGCACGCCACGATGTGCGTGTGCTGATTCCCGGTTATTCGCAAGTGATCAACAGCGGCCACCCTATCCGCATTGTCGGCTCGCTGAGCGGATACGCCGAGGTACCCGGCTGCCGCATCGGCCGCATCGACATGCCGGATGGCCTGATCATCTATGTGCTGATCAGCCCTGAACTCTACGAGCGCGATGGTTCACCCTACGTCGACGGACACGGCAACGACTGGCTGGACAACCCGGTCCGCTTCGCCCGCCTCGGCCTGGCCGCTGCCGAGATCGCCGCCGGCACCGCCTGCATCAGCTGGGCGCCAGAGCTGGTCCACGCCCATGACTGGCCGGCAGGTCTGGCACCGGCGTACATGCACTGGCGCGGACTGTCGACGCCCAGCGTGTTCACCATCCACAACCTCGCCTATCAGGGCAACATCGACATGTCCCAGCGGCGTCAGCTGGGCATTCCCGGCGAGGCCTGCGACCCGGAGCGCATGGAGTTCTACGGCAAGCTGTCGCTGCTCAAGGCCGGCATCGCCTATGCCAATCACGTCACCACCGTGAGCTCGACCTACGCCAGGGAGATCACCACGCCGGAGTTCGGCTGCGGCATGGAAGGGTTCCTCAGCATGAAGGCCCGCCAGGGCCTGCTCAGCGGCTTGCTCAACGGCATCGACGAAAGCTGGGAGCCGGAGAGCGACCCTTACCTCGTCAGCGGCTTCAGTGCCCGTGACTGGGCCGGCAAGCAGGCCAATGCCGCCTATGTGCGGGACGCGTTCGGGCTGGAGATGCGCGACGCTCCGCTGTTCGCCGTGGTCTCGCGCCTGGTGCATCAGAAAGGCGTGGACCTGACCCTCGATGTGGCCCATGCCATCGTCGAAGGCGGCGGTCAGCTGGCCATTCTCGGCCAGGGCGAGAGCCAGATCGAAGCGCAGGTCCGTCAGCTGGCCGAGCAGTATCCCGGACAGGTAGGAGCGCACATCGGCTTCAACGAGACCGACGCGCGCCGTCTGTTCGCCGGCAGCGACTTCCTGCTCATGCCGTCACGCTACGAGCCCTGCGGCCTGAGCCAGATGTACGCCCAGCGCTACGCCTCGCTGCCCATCGCCCGGCGTACCGGCGGGCTGGCGGACTCCATCGAGGACGGCATCACCGGCTTCCTGTTCGACGCACCCGACGCGGCCAGCTATCGCCAGGCCGTACAGCGCGCCCTGGCGGTGCATCACCACCCTGAACTGCTCGGCGCCATGCGCTGCCGGGCCATGGCGGCCGGATTCTTCTGGCGCCATGCCATCGAACCCTATGACGCGCTCTATCAGCAGCTGCTCGGGGAGCGCCGCGAGGTTCGTCTTTTAATCTGAAGAGGCTATTCAATGCACAAGCAGCGTGCCTTTATCGGGCATCACGGTCCGGAACTGCTGGATGACGGGACCACCCGCTTCAGGATCTGGGCGCCCGATGCGCAAAACGTCAGTCTGATCGTGGTTGGCGCCCAAACGCTGCCGATGACCGCCAACGAAGATGGCTGGTACAGCATCGATGCCCCTTACGGAGCCGGCACCCTCTACCGCTTTCTCATCGACGATGAGTTACAGGTGCCGGACCCCGCCTCCCGCGCCCAGGCCGGCGACGTGCACGCGCCCAGCCTGGTCGTCGACACCAGCAGCAACTATCTGTGGCGCAACCCGAACTGGCTGGGCCGTCCCTGGGAGGAAACCGTCCTCTACGAGATGCACGTCGGGCTGTACGGCGGCTTCACCGCCATGGAAAAACACCTCGCCGACCTGGCGGAGCTTGGCGTTACCGCCATCGAGCTGATGCCGATCGCTGAATTCCCCGGCGATCGCAACTGGGGCTACGACGGCGTCCTGCCCTATGCGCCGGAAGCCGCCTACGGAAGCCCGGAAGAACTCAAACACCTGATCGACACCGCCCACGGGCTGGGCCTGATGGTCTTTCTCGACGTGGTCTACAACCACTTCGGGCCAGACGGCAACTACCTGGGCCGCTATGCCAAGCACTTCTTCCGCCACGACCAGCAGACGCCCTGGGGCGACGGCATCGATTTCCGCCGCCGCGAAGTGCGCGACTTCTTCATCGACAACACCCTGATGTGGCTGTTGGACTACCGCTTCGATGGGCTGCGCTTCGACGCCGTGCATGCGATTCCCGACCGCAGTTTCCTCACCGAGCTGGCCGAGCGCGTGCACGCCAGCGTCGAGCCTGGCCGCCACGTGCACCTGGTACTGGAAAACGAGGACAACCGCGCCAGCCTGCTGACCGCCGGCTTCACTGCGCAGTGGAACGACGACGGCCACAACGTGCTGCATGCCCTGCTCACCGACGAGAGCCAGGGCTACTACGCCGACTATCACCAGGACGCCACGACCAAGCTGGCGCGTTTCCTCGGTGAAGGCTTCATCTACCAGGGGCAGAACAATCGTCGCGGTGAAGCACGTGGCGAGCCCAGCGGCCATCTGCCGCCGACCTCCTTCGTGCTGTTCCTGCAAAACCATGATCAGACCGGCAACCGCGCCTTCGGCGAGCGCCTGGTCAGCCTGGCCGATGCCGACGCATTGCGTGCTGCTACCGCCGTGCTGCTGCTGTCGCCCATGGTGCCTCTGTTGTTCATGGGCGAGGAATGGGGGGCGCGCCAACCATTCCTGTTCTTCACCAGCCACCACGGCGAACTGGCCGATGCAGTGCGCGAAGGGCGGCGCAACGAGTTCGCCGAGTTTGCCGAGTTCGCCGACGAAGCCACCCGCGAGCGCATTCCCGACCCCAACGCGGTTTCCACCTTCGAAAATTCGCGCCCGGATTTCAGCGCCCGCCAGGAACCTGGGCATGCCGAATGGTATGCGCTGTATCGCGAGTTGCTGAGTATCCGCCACCGGGAGATCGTGCCGCGCCTGCAGGGTGCGCGCTTTCTCGAATCCCGTGTGCTGGCGCAAGCGGCGGTGCTGTCCCGCTGGCAGCTCGGCGATGGCAGCCGGCTGCGTCTGGAGCTCAACCTTGGCACCCAGGGCGCACCCCTTCCGACGGCATCGATCAGCGGCGAGCTGCTGTTCGCCAGCCGCGAGGCCACGCATGCGCATGACCAGTTGGCACCTCGTATGGCCAGGCTGTATCTGGAGAAAGCCACATGAGTGACGAAGCCCTGATCCGCCTGGCTGACGCTGCCGGGTTGTCCATCGACTGGGTGGACGCCGACAACCGTCAGCAGCGGGTGGAGCCGCAAGTACTGCGTGAAGTGCTCGGTTGCCTCGGACTCGAAGCAGATACCGATCAGCAGATCGAAGCCAGCCTGAAAGTCATCGCGCATCAGAACAACCACGGCGGTGTACCGCCGCTGCTGACCTGCGACCAGAACGCCGTGCTGGAGCTGGCGGCCTACTTCCCGCCGTCCAGCCGTTACGAACTGATGGCCGAACAGGGCGATGTGCTGCACGGCACGCTGGACGACCAGGCACGGCTGCATGTGCCGGACACCCCGGGCTATCACCGCCTGAGGATCGACGAAACCGAACTGACCGTGGCGGTCGCGCCGCCCTCGTGCCCCACGGTTGCGCAGCTCGCCGGCCCGAACGCCTGGGGGCTGACGGCCCAGCTGTACAGCCTGCGCCGACCAGGCGACGGCGGGCTGGGCGACACCCAGGCGCTGGAAGCCCTGGTGCGCAATGCCGGTGCCCATGGAGCCGACGCGCTAGGCATCAGCCCGGTGCATGCGATGTTCGGTGCGCATATCAATCAGTACAGTCCCTACTCGCCCTCCAGCCGACTGTTCTACAACGTGCTGCACGCGGCGCCGGGCTCCATTCTCGGCGAGTGGCCGGTGCGTCAGGCCATCGAGGCGTGCGGACTCGGCGAGGAACTGGAGCGCCTAGAGCGACTGGACCTGATCGACTGGCCTGCCGTGGCGCAATCGCGTCAGCGCCTGCTGCGCCAGCTGTTCGACGACTTCAGCCAGGGCGAGAACCCGCAACAGGCCGATTTCGACAGTTTTCGCGCCAATGGCGGCGAAGCGCTGGAGAACCATTGCCGTTTCGAGGCGCTGCACCACCATCTGCGTGACGCCGAAGGCCATCCGCAGCATTGGCGCAACTGGCCGCAGGACTACCGCGACCCGGCCAGCCCGGCAGTGGAACGCTTCGCCCGCGAACATGCCGACGAGGTCAGCTATCACGCCTTCGGCCAGTGGCTGATGGCGCGCGGGCTCGAGCGCGCACAGGTTGCCGCACGCAGCGCAGGCATGCGCATCGGTCTGGTCTCCGACCTTGCCGTCGGCGCCGACGGCGGTGGCAGCCAGGCCTGGAGCCGCCAGGGCGAACTGCTCGCTTCGCTGAGCGTCGGCGCACCGCCGGATGTGATGAACCGCGACGGACAGAACTGGGGCATCTCCGCGTTCTCACCCTGGGGCCTGCGTCAGCATGGCTTCCGGGCCTATATCGAAATGCTGCGCGCCAATCTCGCCCACGCCGGCGGCATGCGCATCGACCACGTGCTGGGCCTCAAGCGCCTGTGGGTGGTGCCGGCCGGCGCCGACCCCAAGCGCGGCGTGTACCTCAACTTCCCCTTCGACGACATGCTGCGCCTGCTCTGCCTGGAGGCCTGGCGGCATCAGGCGGTGATCCTCGGCGAGGATCTCGGCACCATTCCCCACGGGTTTCGTGACGTGCTCGCCGCCAAGGGCATCCTCGGCATGCGGGTACTGCTGTTCGAACAGCACGACGGCCATTTCCAGCGTGCCGACCAGTATTCCGACCAGGCCCTGGCGACCAGTACCACCCACGACATCCCGACCCTGAGGGGCTGGTGGAACGGCCATGACATCGACTGGCGCATCAAGGTCGGTCAGGTGCAGGAAGCCGATCGCGATCAGCAATGGCGTTCCCGTGAACATGAGCGCGCCGGGCTCAACCGTGCGCTCTGCGAGGATGGCGGAAAAGATCCTCATCATCTGCTGAGCGCCGAACAAGCCGTCGATGCCGCGGCCTGTTTTCTCGGCCACACCCGCGCGCCGCTGGTGCTGTTTCCGGTCGAGGACGCCCTCGGCCTGGAGGAACAGACCAACATGCCGGGCATCGTCGAAACCCACCCCAACTGGCGTCGCCGCTATCCCGGCGACAGTGCAACGCTGCTCGACGGCGAAGCCAGCCGCCGGCGCCTGGAATGCCTGGCGCAGGCACGCCGCAACCATCGTGGAGCTGCGCATCGATGAAAGACCTTACCGCGACCCTGCGACTACAGTTTCACCGCGACTTCACTCTGGATCACGCCACCGCACTGGTGGATTACTTTGCCGAACTCGGCATCAGCCACATCTACGCTTCACCGCTGCTCACGGCCCGCCCGGGTTCCATGCACGGCTATGACGTGATCGACCCGACCCGCATCAACCCGGAACTGGGCGGCGAGCCGGCGCTGCAGCGTCTCGTCGAGGCCCTGCGCGGCAAGGGCATGGGACTGATCCTGGACATCGTCTCCAACCACATGGCCGTGGGTGGTTCCGGTAACGCCTGGTGGCTGGACGTGCTCGAATGGGGTCGCCGCAGCCCCTATGCGCAGTTCTTCGACATCGAATGGAATTCGCCGGACCCCCTGCTCGAAGGGCAGCTGCTGGTGCCCTTCCTGGGCAGTGACTATGGCGAGGCGCTGCAACAGGGCACCGTTAAACTGCGCCTGGATATCGACAATGGCGCCCTGTACGCCGAGCACTACGAGCATCGCTTCCCGATCACCCCGCCGAGCTACGGCGAGGTACTGCGCGCCGCCGAGCATCCGCAGCTGCGGGCGCTGGCACAGCATTTCGATGCACTGAAGACCGAGCCGGCGCCTTACCAGACCGCTCGCCTGCTGCGTGCCGACCTGGCCGAACAGCTGCAGGACGCTGAAACGCGACAGGCGCTGGAGCAGGCGCTGAACTGCTACGACTCGACCAGCGAGGACGGCTTCAAACGTCTGCACGGCCTCCTTGAACGCCAGCATTATCGACTGGCCAGCTGGCGCACCGCCGGCGACGACATCAACTGGCGACGCTTCTTCGACATCAACGAGCTGGGCGGCCTGCGCGTCGAGCGGCCGGTGGTTTTCGAGGAAACCCACGCCAAGATCTTCGAGCTGATCGGCGACGGCCTGGTCGACGGCCTGCGCATCGACCACATCGACGGTCTGGCCGACCCACGCGGCTACTGCCGGCGCCTGCGCCGTCGTGTCGACCGGCTCAATGCCGGCCGTCCGCCAGAAGCGGTACAGGATCACGTGCCCATCTACGTCGAAAAGATCCTCGCCGGTGGCGAGCGGCTGCATGACGACTGGGGCGTGGACGGCACCACCGGCTACGAGTTCATGAACCAGGTGTCGCTGCTGCAGCACGACCCGGCTGGCGAAGCGCTGCTCTGCTCGCTGTGGAGCGAGACCAGCGGGCGCACCACCGATTTCATGGAAGAGGCCCGCCAGGCCCGCCAGCTGGTGCTGACCGGCCCCTTGGCCGGCGATTTCGAAACCGTCGCCCAGGCGTTGCTACAGGTGGCTCGCGGCGACGTGATGACTCGCGACATCACCCTCGGCGCGATCCGTCGAGCGCTGCTGGAGCTGATCATTCACTTCCCGGTGTACCGCACCTATATCGCTGCGTCAGGCCGGCGCGAGGCGGACGAGCCGTTCTTCCAGCAGGCGCTGGACGGCGCGAAGACGACCCTGAGCGAAGCGGACTGGCCGCTGCTGGAGCATCTGCAGCGCTGGTTGGGCGGCGAAAGCCTGCGTCAGCTGCCGCGCCACCTGCGCAAGATTCGCCGCTACGCCTGCACACGCTTCCAGCAGCTGACCTCGCCGGCGGCCGCCAAGGCCGTCGAAGACACCGCCTGCTACCGCTCCGGCATCCTGCTCTCGCGCAACGACGTGGGCTTCGACCCGCAGCACTTCAGCGCACCCGCGCAGGCCTTTCACGATGAATGCCTGCAACGCGTCGAGCATTTCCCGCGCAACCTGCTGACCACCGCCACCCACGATCACAAGCGCGGCGAGGACACCCGTGCGCGCATCGCGGTGCTCAGCGAGCGCGCCGACTGGTTCGCCGGCAAGGTCCGCCACTGGCGCGAACTGGCAGCAGGACAGATCCGCCAGCTGGACGATGGCCCCGCGCCCTCGCCCGCCGACGAGCTGATGCTGTTCCAGATCCTGCTCGGCAGCTGGCCGCTGGACCTGCGTGCGGACGACCGACCCGCCATGGAGCAGTACAGCGCGCGCATTCTGCAATGGCAGGAAAAGGCCTTGCGCGAAGCCAAGCTGCGCACCACCTGGAGCGATCCCAACGGCGACTACGAAGGCGCCTGCCGGCAATACGTGGAGCACCTGCTGCTGGCCGCCGAAGGCGCACCATTGCGGGACGAAATCGCTGCCGCAGCCGCTGAGCTGGCGCCCGCCGGTGCATTGAACAGCCTCGTGCAGACCTTGCTGCGCATGACCACTCCCGGCGTGCCGGATCTCTACCAGGGCGCCGAGTTCTGGGACCTGAGCCTGGTGGACCCGGACAATCGCCGCCCCGTGGACTTCGCGGCGCGCCGCAACAGCCTCGAGCAGCCCGCAACGCCTGACCAGCTGCTGCAAAGCTGGCATGACGGTCGCATCAAACAGCTGGTGATCAGCCGCACGCTGCAGGCCCGTCGACGTTTTCCGCGGCTGTTCACCGAGGGCCGTTATCTGCCGCTTTCGGTGAGCGGCGAGCAGGCCGAGCGCCTGCTCGCCTTCGCTCGCGAACTGGACGGGCAATGGCTGGTGGTGGTGGTGCCGCGGCTGGCTGCCGGCCTGCTGAGCGACAGCAGACAACCTCGGATTCCAGCGCAGCGTTGGGGCGATACCCGTATCGCATTGCCCGAGGCGCTGGACGGTAGTGAGTTCGAGCGACTTTTCGACGGAACGACAGTCACATCCCAACAAGCCAGCCTCGAGGCTGCGCGCGTTCTGGACGGCTTGTCGGTGGCCGTCCTGCATACGTCTACGAGAGCAACAGGAGAATCCCAACAATGAGTGCAGAAGAAAAACGTATCCGCGAGTTCGCCTACCAGATCTGGCAGTCCGAAGGCTGCCCGCACGGTGAGGAAGAGCGTCACTGGGAGATGGCTCGCAAGCTGGTCGAGGCCGAAAAGGGGGCCCCCGTGGCCAAACCGGCGACCCGCGCGCGCAAAACCGCCACCAAGCCCACCGACGCCACACCGAAGGTCAAGGAAGCGCCGGCTGCGAAGCCCCGCGCGAGCCGTGCCAGTGCCAAGGCTGATACCGCCAAGGCGGACACCGACGCCAAGGCCGGTACACCGGAAACCATCAAGAAGACCCGTACCCCGCGCGCAACGAAGGAAAGCTGACCGGCGGCAGGCAATCTTGTCGGCGTCGGTTCGGTCCAATGACCGTCCGCGCCGACAGGCGCTTCGCTGTGCCTTCCTGAATCCGTCCTTGGAGTTTTCATGAGTAAGAAAAAGCCCCACGCGCCACAGGTCATGACCCCTTCCAGGATTCGCGAGGGCCTGCCCTTCCCTCTCGGGGCGACCTGGGACGGCTTGGGCGTGAATTTCGCCATCTTTTCCGCACACGCCACCAAAGTGGAGCTGTGCCTGTTCGATGCCAGCGGTGAAACCGAGATCGAGCGCATCGAACTGCCCGAGTACACCGACGAGATCTGGCACGGCTACCTGCCCGACGCCCACCCCGGTCAGATCTATGGCTATCGCGTGCACGGGCCCTACGACCCGGAGAACGGTCATCGCTTCAACCCCAACAAGCTGCTGATCGACCCCTACGCCAAACAACTGGTGGGCGAGCTGAAATGGTCGGAAGCGCTGTTCGGCTACACCATCGGCCATCCCGACGGCGATCTCAGCTTCGACGAGCGCGACAGCGCACCTTTCGTGCCCAAGTGCAAGATCATCGACCCGGCCTTCACCTGGGGCCGCGACCATCCGGTGCAGGTGCCCTGGGACAAGACGATCATCTACGAGACCCACGTGCGCGGTTACACCATGCGCCACCCGTCCGTGGCCGACGACGTCCGCGGCACCTTCGCCGGCTTCAAGACGCCGGAGGTCATCGACTACATCCGCAAGCTCGGCGTCTCTTCCATCGAGTTCCTGCCCATTCATGCCTTCGTCCAGGACCAGCATCTGCTGGAAAAGGGCATGAGCAACTACTGGGGCTACAACAGCATCGCCTTCTTCGCACCGCATCCGAAGTACCTGGCCAGCGGCAAGATCACCGAATTCAAGGAAATGGTCGCGCACCTGCACAATGCCGACCTCGAGGTGATCCTCGACGTGGTCTACAACCACACGGCCGAAGGCAACGAGCTGGGCCCGACGCTGTCCATGCGCGGCATCGACAACGCCTCCTACTATCGCCTGATGCCGGACGACAAGCGCTACTACATCAACGATTCCGGCACCGGCAATACGCTGGACATGAGCCACCCCTGCGTACTGCAAATGGTCACCGATTCGCTGCGCTACTGGGCCACCGAGATGCACGTGGACGGCTTCCGCTTCGACCTGGCGACCATTCTCGGTCGCGAGCACTACGGCTTCGACGAGCGTCACGGCTTCCTCGTCGCCTGTCGCCAGGACCCGGTGCTGGCCAAGACCAAGCTGATCGCCGAACCCTGGGACTGCGGCCCCGGCGGCTATCAGGTCGGTGGCTTCCCACCGGGCTGGGCCGAGTGGAACGACCAGTTCCGCGACACCGTGCGGTCGTTCTGGAAAGGGGATGACGGCCAGCTGGCCGACTTCGCCAGCCGCCTGACCGGCTCCGGCGACCTCTACAACCAGCGCGGGCGTCGGCCGTTCAGCTCGGTCAACTTCGTCACCGCCCACGACGGCTTCACCCTCAAGGACCTAGTGTCGTACAACCACAAGCACAACGAGGACAACGACGAGGACAACCGCGACGGCAGCGACAACAACCTGTCCTGGAACCACGGCGTGGAAGGCCACAGCGACGATCCGGAGATCAACGAGCTGCGCTATCGGCAGATGCGCAACTTCCTCGCCACGCTGCTGTTCTCCCAGGGCACCCCGATGATCGTCGCCGGTGACGAGTTCGCCCGGACCCAGCACGGCAACAACAACGCCTATTGCCAGGACAGCGAGATCGGCTGGGTGAACTGGGACATCAGCGAGGACAGCTACGGCCTGCTGGGCTTCGCCCGCAAGCTGATCCGCCTGCGTCAGCGCTTCCCGATGCTGCGCCGCAGCCGTTTCCTGGTCGGCGCCTACAACGAGGAACTGGGGGTCAAGGATGTCACCTGGCTGGCGCCGAATGCCGAAGAGATGACCATCGAGCAGTGGGAAGATGCACACAACCGCTGCATGGGCATGCTCCTCGACGGCCGCGCCCAGCCGACCGGCATCCGCCGCGCCGGTTCGGATGCGACGCTGCTGATCATCGTCAACTCGCACCACGACCTGGTGAATTTCACGCTGCCCGAGGTGCCCCAAGGCATCTACTGGAACCGCCTGATCGACACCAACCACCCCACCGCGCGGCCGGAACGTTTCGACTTCAACGACGAGTACGCCGTCACCGGCCGCTCGCTGTTGCTGCTGGAACTGATCAAGGCTGACGAGTGATGAAGCGCCCCGGACCGTGACAGGTTCGGGGCGACGTCGCTTGGCCTGTCGCGTTCTTACGTTGTCGGCTGCCCACACCGCTGCGGCGTGGGCTCCCGCTTCGGCCGGCCGAGGCGTCCCGTCTGCAGTTCTCGCAACGAAAAAATCCACCTGGAAAAAACGACATGCGGCAGTGAACCTCGCCGCGTGACGCCAGTCCCAAAATCCAGCGCGGCCCCCTTAAACAACCAACGGATTCGTTCTGCTCGTCGCCGGCAGCCTTGTCTTTTCCGTGATGGATCACACGTCATGCTCTCTCTGCGACCGCTCATCTATCCCCTTCTGCTGCTGATCGGGCTGGCTCCGCTGGCTCCCAGCTTCGCCTCCAGCAAGCAAGCGAAAGCAACCGACAAACCGGGCTCGGTACGGCTGCTCATCAACCGTGCCGGCAGCGGCAAGGCCATGGATGTCAGCAATACCCTGGAGGTACCGGTGGAGGTGACGCTGCGCCTGACGCGCATGGTCAACGTGGCGGGCGTCGGCAACGGCGTGATCCGCAAGACGGTGCCGGCCAACAGCCGGGTACGCGTCGCCACGCTGAGCAAGCGTCAGGCGGGCGGGCCGATCATGTTCAAGCACTCGTTCAGCTATGCGCTGATCTTCTCGCCGGAGCCGGATCAGCCCGGTGTCGTCGATGGCCCGGCCTACGCCCTGCCGTGGCAAGGAGGACCGTTCCGGATCTCCCAGGGCGCCGGCGGCGACTTCAGTCACAACTCGCCGAGCGGCCGTTATGCGGTGGATATCGCGATGCCGGTGGGCACGCCCATCGTCGCGGCCCGCGCCGGGACCGTGGTGAAGGTTCGCGACGGCCAGGGCGGGCGGCTGCCCGACCCGGCCGGCAACCATGTGCGCATCGAGCACGACGACGGCACCCACAGCGCCTATCTGCACCTGAGCCGGGGCTCGGTGCGGGTCAAGCCGGGGCAGCGCGTGGAAGTCGGCACGCTGCTCGGCAAGTCCGGCAATACGGGCCGCAGTACCGGCCCACACCTGCATTTCGTGGTACAGAAGCCCTACGGCGCGGCGATGGTGTCGATCCCCTTCCGCTTCAACCAGCCGGTGGAATCGCTGCCCAACTTCGCGCTGAGCAGCCAGTGATGAACTAGAGCATGCGCTGCATGATGTCGTCGCGCTTCACCAGCCGGTGATACAGCGCAGCGCCGATATGCCCGATCACCAGCAGTACGGTCAGCCAGGCCAGCGGCGAGTGCAGACCACCGATCGAGGCCGCCCAGGCGATCTCAGGCCCCTTCTCCACCAGCTGCTGGCCGAACACCTTCAGACCGTAGCCATTGCCGACCAGATAGAGCACGCCGGTGATCGGCATCGCCACCATGCAGGCATACAGCGCCAGGTGCCCAGCCTTGACCAGCCAGGCCGTGGCCGGGTCGTGCAGCGGCCGTCGGCTCAGCTGGCTGGCCGACCAGAAGATGCGCAGCAGCACCAGAACCAGCAGCACGGCCCCCAGAGAAACGTGCCAGGGCACCAGCGTCTGCCCGACCCAGTGCTCCCCCTCTTCGATGCGGTCACCCAGCTTGAGGAACTGCCAGACGATCAGCAGCGCCATCAGCCAGTGAAATACCCGCGAAACGGTGCCATAACGGCTTCTGGAATCCAGCGCGCGGTTTTCGGCCGGCTGTGCGGCTGGCTCGGCACCGGCTTCGGTCTGCCAGGCGATGCCAAGCGGCTCCTCGCCGGCCATGCGCGCCAGGTGATCGGCGACCACCTTCTGCAACTGCTGCAGCTGTGCCCGATCGGTGGACTCCAATCTTGCGTCCAGCACGCCCTCGTTGGCGCGCAGGCTGCAGCGGCCGAGCGGCAGTTCGATGTCGCCGCCCTGCTCGTCCAGCTGCACGGGAAACTTGTGCCGCCAGTGATTGCACAGGCGCTTGATCAGGCGCGACGGATTGCTCGCCGTGATTCGGCTTTGTGATCGGTACATGGTGTTCCCCTCGATGAAATGTGCGCGTCAGCCAAAACGGTAGGCCGACAGCGTGGTGTGCATGACGCGGTCGCTGAAGACCTTGCGTCCGTTCGAATCACCCGCTGCGCCGGCAGCCACCAGCAGCGGGATCAGGTGTTCCTCGGCCCTCGGCGGATGACACAGGCGCGCCGCCGGAGCATCTTCCCAGCGCTGCAGCGCCCGGTCTCGCTCGCCGGGCGGCAGTTCGACCGCAGCGGTGAGCCAATGATCGAATTCGTCCGAAATCGGAGCGAAACGCGGGTCGCCATAGCCGCGCATGTTGTGAAAGCTCATGCCGCTGCCGACGATCAGCACGCCCTCGCCGCGCAACGCGTGCAGCGCGCGACCGGCCTCGATGTGTGCCCGCGGGTCGAGGTCGCTGCGCAACGAGAGTTGCACCACCGGGATGTCCGCGTCCGGGAACATCAGCTTCAGCGGGATGAACATGCCGTGGTCGAAGCCACGCTGGGCATCCTCACGACCGCCAAGTGCCGCACCGTCGAGCAAGCCGGCGATTCGGCTGGCCAGTGCCGGATCGCCCGGTGCCGGGTAGCGCAGTTCGTAGGTGTGCGGCGGAAAGCCGTGATAGTCGTAAATCAGCGTGGGGCGTGCGGCCGTGGTCACGCTGAAGGTCGGCTGCAGCCAATGGCCGGAAGCCAGGACGATGGCGGTCGGCCTCGCCGGCAGCCTCGCGGCGAGGCCCTTGAGGAAGTCCGCCATGGCATTCCAGGCGGTTGGCGGGTTCCAGTCCATGAAGAAACAAGGGCCGGCACCGTGCGGTACGAACAGGGTCGGCATGGTCTGGCCGACGCCCAACGAGCTGAAAGAGGTCATCGCATGAACTCCCGGAACGGATATGCAGGCATCATGGCTTACACTCAGAGGTGCGAGAACCTGGCATTACAAGGCGACACCTTTTACTGATAGTGAGAAATACCATGCTCGATCGCATCACCGGCATGCGTGTGTTCGTTCGCGCTGCCAGCGCTGGAAGCCTGTCGGCAGCAGCGCGGCACCTGGACATGTCCCCGGCCATGGCCAGCAAGCACGTGGATGCGCTGGAACGTCGCCTGGGCGTCAAGCTCTTCCATCGCAGCACCCGCCGCCTGAGCCTGACCGAGGCAGGCGGCAACTACCTGGAGGCTTGCCAGCGCATCCTCCCGGAGATCGACGAGGCGGAAGCCAGCGTCGCCTCCCAGCGGGTGGAAGCCACCGGGCTGCTACGGATGAACGTGCCCCTGACCTTCGGCACGCAGTTCATCGCCCCGCTGATCCCCGAATTCAGCCGCCGCCATCCGGCGGTAAAGGTGGAGCTGGGCCTGACCGACAGTCAGGTCGACCTGCTCGATGGTGGCTGGGACATGGCCGTGCGCATCGGCCGACTCGAGGACAGTCCCTTGCAGGCCAGGCGTCTGGCAGATTGCCCGCTGCTGGTGTGCGCCGCGCCGAGCTATCTGGACCAGCGGGGCGTACCGCGCAGTGTCGCTGACCTCGGTCAGCACAACTGCCTGGGCTACAGCCTTTCGGCGCTGGCGGGGGGCAAGCACTGGGCCTTCGGCGAGCACGCCGAGCTGCGCGTCGCCGTCAGCGGCGACCTGCTCGCCAACAACGGCGAGGCGCTGGTGGCGGCGGCCGTGGGCGGCCAGGGGGTGATCTATCAGCCGCAGTTCATCGTCGCCTCCGCCCTGCGCAGCGGCGAGCTGGTGGCGCTGGAGCTGGACCAGCCGTGCATGGGGCTGGGTGGCATTCATGTGGTCTACCCGCCTGACCGGCGGCCGCCGGCCAAGGTCCGGGTCATGATCGATTACCTGGTCGACGCCTTTGCCGGCGAGCTGCCCTGGAGCCTGCCGCCCGCCTGACCGCCCTTCCCGCCTTCAGCCGGTCACCCTAGTCGTCCGCAGCAGCCTTACCCCCCTAGAAAGCGGCGAGCCCACGTCGCATCGAACTCGCCGCACCAGAAAAAGATGAACCGCCAACGCCGGGAAAAGTCGGAACAGATGTGCCCGGCGAATCCCGTCGTGCGCGCGAGTATTCCAGTACCCCGCGGAGCCTTCGATCCGAACATTCGCGCCGGTCTTCTTTCCCGCCGTGCAGCCTGCTCGTCCGCTCCGCCAGCATCCGTCCCGGTCCGCGAGCCGGGCCAATGGAGTGACCATGAAAGCTGTTGTCTACCACGCCGTTGGCGATATCCGTTTCGAAGACGTGCCGGAACCACGCATCCTGGCGCCCACCGATGCCATTGTGCGCATCACCGCATCGGCGATCTGCGGCACCGACCTGCATTTCGTGCGGGGCACCGTGAGCGGCATGCAGCCGGGCACCATTCTCGGCCACGAAGGTGTCGGCATCGTCGAAGCCCTGGGCGCCGATGTGCGCAACCTGCAGATCGGCGATCGGGTCGTCATCCCCTCCACCATCGCCTGTGGCAACTGTTCCTACTGCCGGGCCGGCTACTTCGCCCAGTGCGATGGCGCCAACCCGAACGGCAAGGAGGCCGGCACCTCGTTCTATGGCGGTCCGCAGACCACCGGACCATTCCATGGTCTGCAGGCTGAGAAGGCCCGTATCCCGTTCGCCAACATCGGACTGGTCAAACTGCCACCGGAGATCAGCGACGATCAGGCGATTTTGCTTTCGGACATCTTCCCCACCGGCTACTTCGGCGCCGAGATGGCCGAGGTGGGTAGTGGCGACACCGTGGCGGTGTTCGGGTGCGGCCCGGTGGGCCAGTTCGCCATTGCCAGCGCCAAGCTGCTGGGCGCTGGCCGGGTGTTCGCCATCGACCGCCATGACGATCGTCTGCGCATGGCGCAGCGCCAGGGCGCGGAGGCGATCAACTTCGATCGCGAAGACCCCGTCGAGACGCTCAAGCGGCTCACCGGCGGTATCGGTGTGGACCGGGTGATCGATGCCGTGGGCGTGGATGCCGAACATGGTTGCTGCGGCGCCGCGGCGACCTCCAGCTCGGCTCAGGGTCAGCTCTGGCAGCCCGGCGATGCTCCCTCCCAGGCGCTGGAATGGGCGGTGCAGAGCATCGCCAAGGCCGGCACGCTGTCGATCATAGGCGTCTACCCGCCAGATGCGGTGACCTTCCCCATCGGCATGGCGATGAACAAGAACATCACCATCAACATGGGCAACTGCCACCACCGCAAGTACATCCCGCGGCTGATCGAGATGGTCCAGGCGCGGCGTATCGACCCGGCGAAGATCCTCACCCAGGTGAAGCCGATGACCGACGTGATCGCGGCCTTCGAGTCGTTCGATCGACGACAGAACGGCTGGATCAAGGTTGAACTGCAGCCGCAACGCAGCGATGCGCGCGGCAGCGAAGAGCGGGTGCTGGATGAGGCGGTGGCCGAAACCTTCCCCGCCAGCGACCCGACCAGCATGCAGAATCCACGCTGACCCGAGGGCAGGCCATGGCGGGTATCCACATCGGCATCTCCGGTTGGCGTTACGCGCCCTGGCGCGGCGACTTCTACCCCAAGGGGCTGACGCAGAAAAAGGAGCTGCGTTTCGCCTCTCGGGCGGTGAGCAGCATCGAGATCAACGGTTCGTTCTATTCACTGCAGACCCCGGAGCGCTACGCGGACTGGTACGAGGACACGCCCGAGGGCTTCGTCTTCAGCATCAAGGGGCCGCGCTACATCACCCACATCCGCCGGCTCAACGAGGTGGAAAAGCCGCTGGCCAACTTCTTCGCCTCGGGCATCTTCCAGCTCAAGGAAAAGATGGGGCCGATCCTCTGGCAGTTCCCACCCTCGTTCAAGTTCGATCCCGAGCTGTTCGAATCCTTCCTCCGCCAGCTGCCCCACGACAGCGAAGCGGCGCTGGCTATCGCCAAGGGTTGCGAACCACGCATGGAAGGTCGCAGCTACCTGGCCATCGACCGCAAGCGCCCCATGCGCCATGCGGTGGAGATCCGCCACACGAGCTTCGTCGATCCCGCCTTCGTCGACCTGCTGCGCAAGTACCGGGTCGCCCTGGTGGTGGCCGATACCGCAGGCAAATGGCCGCACCAGGAAGACCTCACCAGCGACTTCGTCTACATCCGCCTGCACGGTGCCGAGGAGCTCTACACCAGCGGCTACACCGATGCCGCACTGGATGACTGGTGTCAGCGGATCAGACGCTGGAGCGAGGGCAGCCAGCCCGACGACGCACGGCTGATCAGCGAGAAGAAACCGCGGGCCCGGCGTTCGCGGGACGTGTACTGCTATTTTGACAACGACGTGAAGGTTCGCGCGCCCTACGACGCGCGGCAACTGCTGCGCCGGCTCGGCCTGGACGAACAGCTGCAGGCCACGCCCGGTCAACTAGAAGGAGCAATGGTTTGACCCTGGACAAAGACCATCCCATCGAAAGCGCCGATCTCGATGCCCACATGGCAACGGCGGTCAATTCGATCCGCATCCTCACGGTGAACACCCACAAGGGCTTCACCGCCCTCAACCGCCGCTTCATCCTGCCGGAGCTGCGCGAAGCGGTGCGCAGCGTGTCAGCGGACGTGGTGTTCCTGCAGGAGGTGCTGGGCACTCACGAAAAGCACGCGATGCGCTTTCACAACTGGCCGAAGACGCCCCAGTACGAGTTTCTCGCCGACAGCATCTGGACCGATTTCGCCTACGGGCGCAATGCGGTCTATCCCGACGGCGACCATGGCAACGCCCTGCTCTCGAAATTTCCCATCATCCGCTACGAGAACCTCGACATCTCCATCGCCGGCCCCGAGCGTCGCGGCCTGCTGCACAGCGTGCTGCAAGTGCCGGGGCACGAGGAGTTCCATGCCATCTGCGTGCACCTAGGGCTGCGTGAGTCGCATCGCGCGCAACAGCTGGAGCTGCTCTGCAACCTGCTCGACTCGCTGCCCCAGGGTGCCCCGGTGGTGGTGGCCGGTGACTTCAACGACTGGCGGCTACGGGCTACGCACACCCTGGACCGCTGCGCCGGCCTGCACGAAGTGTTCGCCGTCGCCCACGGTCAGGTCGCCAAGACCTTCCCCGCGCGCTGGCCGATGCTGCGCCTGGACCGCATCTATGTGCGCAATGCCACCAGTCACAAGCCGCGAATACTTGGTAACAAACCTTGGACGCACTTGTCCGATCATCTGCCCCTAGCGGTGGAGATACATCTATGAGTTACCACTGGAGAGACGGGAATCGCCTTCAGTTACTGGAAAACGGCGAAGAGTTCTTTCCTCGAGTGTTCGAGGTCATCGCCCAGGCCAAGAAAGAGGTGTTGCTGGAAACCTTCATCCTGTTTCAGGACAAGGTCGGCAACGAGTTGCAGAAAGCCCTGATCGCTGCGGCAGAGAATGGCGCCAGCGTCGACGTCACGGTCGACGGCTACGGCTCGGCCGACCTGCATGGCGAGTTCGTTACGGCCATGACCCGTGTGGGCGTACGCATCCACATGTTCGACCCCGGCAAGCGTCTGCTCGGCCGCCGGCTCAACGTGTTCCGCCGTATGCACCGCAAGATCGTGGTGGTCGATGGCGAGGTTGCCTTCATCGGCGGCATCAACTTCTCTGCCGATCACCTCGGTGACTTCGGCCCTGCTGCCAAGCAGGACTACGCCCTACAGGTGGAAGGCCCGGTGGTGCGCGACATCCATCACTTCGCCCTGAGCCAGATCGCCCCGAACAAGCCGCCGCAGCACCGCTGGTGGCGACGCCGCGTGCGCCAGCAGACGCCGGGCTACGGCGGCATCAGCCGCGGCGAGGCACGCGCACTGTTCGTCGTTCGCGACAACGATCAGCACCGCAACGACATCGAAGAGCACTACCTGCAAGCGATTCGAGATGCCCGCTCCAGGTTATTGATTGCAAACGCTTATTTCTTTCCCGGATACCGCGTACTGCGGGAAATCCGCAATGCCGCGCGACGCGGTGTACGGGTGCGGCTGATCCTCCAGGGCGAGCCGGACATGCCCATCGCCAAGTTCGGCGCGCGCATGCTCTACAACTACCTGATGCGCGACGGCGTGGAAATTCACGAATACTGCCGCCGACCGTTGCACGGCAAGGTGGCGCTGGCTGACTACGAATGGTCGACGGTGGGTTCGAGCAACCTCGACCCGCTGAGCCTGTCGCTGAATCTGGAAGCCAACCTGATCATCCGCGACCACGTGTTCAATCGACACCTGCACGAGCGGCTCGATCATCTGCTGCAGACCGACTGCCGGCGCATCCCCCTTGAACGGATCATCCGCGGCTTCTGGTGGCGCGCACCGCTGGCGTTTCTGATCTTCCATTTCCTGCGGCACTTCCCTGGACTGGTGAACCTGTTCCCCGAGCACAAGCCGCGCCTGGAGCTGATCGACGCCGACGCATCGCCACTCGATACCGTGCCCGCCCCCATTCAGCGAGAACAACGATGAGCGAGACCACCCAGGGCGAGGCGAAGAGCGGCTGGCGCCGTCGCTGGCCGCTGATCAAGAAGATCCTGACGTACGTCTTCTTCGCGCTGGTTGCCGGCCTGCTGATCGGCCTGGCGCGCAACCTCGACTGGCAGGAGGTCTACAACACTTTGCGCAACTACCAGGCGAAGACCCTGTGGATGGCGGGAGCGGCGGCATTCGGCAGTTATGTCGTGTACTGCTTCTTCGATGTGCTGGGTAAACGCTATGCGCGCCACGACCTGCCGGTCCGGCAGATCCTTCCGGTGACCTTCGTCTGCTATGCCTTCAATCTCAACCTGAGCGCCTGGGTGGGCGGCATCGCCCTGCGCTTTCGCCTGTACTCGCGCCTTGGCCTGAAGCCCGCGCAGATCACGCGGGTGTTCACCATGAGCATCCTGACCAACTGGCTGGGCTACATGTGGCTGGCAGGGCTCATCTTCGCCATGGGCTGGATCGAGCCTCCGGCCAGCTGGGAGATCGGCTTCACCGCCCTGCGCGTGGTAGGCGGTGGCCTGTTGGTGGCGTGCGTGGTGTACCTGGGCCTGTGCGGCTTTTCCAGACGGCGTTCCTGGACCATCCGCGGCCACGAGATCCAGCTGCCATCGCTGCGCCTGGCGCTGATCCAGCTGGTCCTCGGGGCGGCCAACTGGTCGCTGATGGCGCTGGTGGTCTATTACATGCTGTCGCAGCAGGCGGACTATCCCGAGGTGCTGGGCATCCTGATGATCAGCAGCATCGCCGGCGTGGTCGCCCACATTCCCGCCGGGCTCGGGGTGATCGAGGCGGTGTTCGTCGCCATGCTCGCCGACGAGATGAGCAAGGGCGCCATCGTCGGCGGCCTGATCGGCTATCGGGTGATCTACTTCCTGATCCCGCTGCTGTTCGCCACACTGGTCTACGTGGTGCTCGAAGCGCGGGCAAAGAAGCTGCGCAGCAGCAACCAGGCCGGTGACCAGGAGCCGGTTTCCCAGGAAACGGGCTGAGGGACCGCGGCATCTGTGGGACGCGGTCTTGATCGCGCATCGCTGTGCAGCCCGCCGCCACGCGTTAACAAGCTGTTGAATTCACCTCTTAAAAAAACGCCGCTCAGGTTGCCCCGAGCGGCGTTCTTCATCGCTGCAGCCTTCAGACCTGCGGTCGCAATACCAGCACGCCCAGCGGCGGCAGGGTCAGCGACAGCGAAACCTTCTCGCCGTGACTCTCCACCGGCTCGGCCAGGATGCCGCCGCCGTTGCCGGTATTGGAGCCGCCGTAGCACTCGGCGTCGCTGTTGAACACCTCCAGCCACCTGGCATCCACCGGCACGCCGATGCGATAGCCCTCGCGCACCACCGGGGTGAAGTTGCCGACCACCAGCAGCGGATGGCCGGTCGAACTCTTGCGCAGCCAGGCGAATACGCTGTTGGCGCGATCGTCGCCGATCAGCCACTGGAAACCGCGCGGGTCGCTGTCCAGTTCGTGCAGCGCCGACTCCTGGCTATACAGGCGGTTAAGGTCGCGCACCAGGTTCTGCACGCCACGGTGATCAGCGTCTTCCAGCAGATGCCAATCCAGCTCGCGGTCGTGGTTCCACTCGCGCCACTGACCGAACTCGCTGCCCATGAACAGCAGCTTCTTGCCCGGGTGGGTCCACATGAATGACAGGTAGGCGCGCAGGTTGGCGAACTTCTGCCAGCGGTCGCCCGGCATCTTGTCGATCAGCGAGCCCTTGCCGTGCACCACCTCGTCATGGGAGATCGGCAGCACGAAATGCTCGGAATAGGCGTAGACCATGCCGAAGGTCAGCTTGTCGTGATGGTACTGCCGGTGGATCGGATCTTCCTGAATGTACTTGAGCGTGTCGTGCATCCAGCCCATGTTCCACTTGTAGGAAAAGCCCAGCCCACCTTCGCTGGTCGGCTTGCTGACGCCGGGAAAGGCGGTGGACTCCTCGGCGATCACCAGCGCGCCGGGGGTCTCGGTGGCCACCACATCGTTCAGGTGACGAAGGAAATCGATCGCCTCCAGGTTCTCGCGCCCGCCATGGCGGTTGGGAATCCATTCGCCGTCCTTGCGCGAATAATCCCGGTAGAGCATCGAGGCCACCGCATCCACGCGCAGCGCATCGACGTGGAACTCGCGCAGCCAATGCAACGCCGAGGCCAGCATGAAGCCGTGCACCTCGGTGCGGCCGAGGTTGTAGATGTAGGTATCCCAGTCCTGGTGGAAGCCCTCGAACGGGTGGGCGTACTCGTACAGCGCAGTGCCATCGAACTCGCCTAGGCCATGAGCGTCGGTGGGGAAATGCGCCGGCACCCAGTCGAGGATCACGCCGATACCGGCGTTGTGGCAGGCGTCGACGAACTCGGCGAAGTCGTGGGCGTTACCGTAGCGCGCGCTGGGGGCGAACTGCGAAAGCAGCTGGTAACCCCAGGAGCCGCCGAACGGGTGCTCCATGATCGGCATCAGCTCGATATGGGTGAAGCCCATGTCCACCACGTAAGGGATCAGCCGCTCGGCCAGCTCGTGCCAGTTGTACATTCGCCCGTCGTCGCCACCTTCGCGGCGCCACGATCCGGCATGCAGCTCGTAGATGCTCATCGGCGCCTCGAGTGACTGGCGCGCGGACCGCTGTTGCAGCCAGGCCTGGTCCTTCCACTGATAATCCAGTGGCCGGGCGATGACCGATGCGGTTCCCGGCGGATGCTCGGTGGCGAGTGCGACGGGATCAGCCTTCAGCGGCAGGATGCCGTTGGGGCCGAGAATCTCGTACTTGTAGGTATCGCCGGGCTGCAGGCGCGGAATAAACAGCTCCCATACGCCGGACGGAAAGCGCAGCCGCATCGGGTGTCGGCGTCCGTCCCAGCCATTGAAGCTGCCGACTACCGAGACGCGCCGCGCATTGGGTGCCCATACGGCGAAACGCACACCCTGCACTCCGTCGACCTCGATCACTTGGGAACCGAACACCCGGCCGATCTGCCGATGGTTGCCCTCGGAGAACAGATGCATGTCCAGCTCGCCCAGCTGCGGACCGAAGCTGTACGGGTCTTCGGTGATCTGCTCACCACCGGCCCAGCGGATGCGCAGCAGGTAGGGTTGCTGGTGAGTCAGACGGGCGACGAAGAAGCCGGGCACCTGGCCCTGCTCCATCACCGTCAGCAATTGCTGGTTGCGGTCCAGCACTTCCGCGCCCAATGCGTTGGGCAGGTAGGCGCGCACCACCATTGCTTCGCCATCGGGGTGCGGCCCAAGAATGGAGAACGGGTTGCCATGCTCGGCTCGCACCAGAGCATCTACATCGGCGTCACTAGGCATCAGGGTTTCCCCTGGCATGGTCAGGGCCGGGCGATCAGTCATTGGAATCTCCATCGAAAAGCTGTTGTGCCAGGGCCATCAGCCCCTGTAGCGGGACGGGCAACCAGGTCGGACGGTTCTCCGCTTCGTAAACGATCTCGTACGCGCATTTCTCCAGGCTGAACAGCAGCAGTGCAGCATTCGCGCCATCCTGCTCCTGCCAGGCATGTGGCAGCTCCCGGGTGGCATCGCGGTACGCATCGAGGAAGGCTTGTTGTGCGCTGCGCTGGTAGCTCGCGGCAATGCGCTGGCGAGCCTGGTCGGCCTCCGGCGTGCTGTCGCTGACCTGTGCACCACGAATGGTCATGGCTGCGGCGTACTCGAACGAGCGCAGCAAGCCTGAGACATCCTTGAACGGGCTGTGTTTCGCCCGTCGTTCGTCCAGCGAACGGGCCGGCTCGCCCTCGAAGTCGATGAAGTACGCATCGCCCTGCACCACCAGAACCTGCCCGAGGTGCAGGTCGCCATGCACGCGGGTGCGCACGCCCCCCACCGTTCTAGCGGCCAGACGTTTCACTTGTGCGAGCAGCTGATCGCGGCGCTGGAGCAGCTGCCCCACCGCGGCGGCATCCCTGCGCTCGAGAGTGGAACGGTGTTCGTCGATCCGCTGCAGTGCCTGCTCGAGCTGGGCGCTGATGCTCTGCGCCCACTGCTCGACGTTCGCCGGGCTGGTGATTTCGTAGGCAAATGCGGCATCGTCGGTGTCCGCTGCCAGGGCCATGTGCATCTCGCCCAGACGCTGCCCGAGCAGCCGGTTAAAGGCCTGCAACTCGTCGAGGGCACTGAACTGGTTCTCGTGCATCGATACACCGCCGGCGATTTCGTCGCGTACGGCGCGGTCGAGGTTGTTCAGCGACCAGACCCAGGCGTCACCCTGGCTGTCGAGGAAGTGCTGGATCACCATCAGCGCCACCGGCTCGCCCTGCTTGTTGATCCGGCTGACCTGCCCGAGCATGCCGGAAATATGGGCGAAACCGCGCGCGGTGAGGAACCCGCCCATTTCCAGTTCAGGGTGAATCCCCGCTGCCACGCGACGGAGCAGCTTGATCATCACCTTGTTGTCGATGATCGCCGAACTGTTGGACTGCTCTGCCGAAATGAATCGTACCTCGGGCTGCTCCGGCAACTGCAGATCGTCCAGTTGCGGCATCGGCACGAAGCGGATTTCACCGTCGCTGCACGGCAACACCCGCTCGTCGCGCAGTCCCTGGATCACAGCGGCGCTGAACTGCTCGAGGGCGAAGGCATCGGTCATCAACCCCACCTGCGGGCCGCGGCGTACTCGGGCCAATGCCAGCTGCTGGGGCAGCGCGGTGCCGAAATCAGACTCGTCGAGGAAGCCCAGCGGCAACTGGTAGAGGTCGCTGCGCCCGGCCGATTCCACGCAGAGTTCGCTGAGCAGCACCGGCCGGTTCGGGTCGCCGAAGGGTATGCAGTAGCTGATGCGGATCGAGTCGATTGCCACATCCTTGGCCGCGAACCAGCGCCGCTTCGGCAGATAGGCCGGCAGCGACTCGGCTTCCAGCGTGCGTCGATTGGCGGCGGTCAGGGTGTCGAGGCGCTTGAGTACCAGGGTCTGGAAGTCCGGCATGGTCTCCACCGGCTCCTGATGCCAGCTGGGCATCTGGTTGGTGGGCGCCAGCTGGAACCAGTAGAACCCGTAGGGCGGCAGCGTCAGCAGGTAGGGCAGCTGGCCGATGGGTGGAAAGGCGCTGCCGCCGACCATCTCCACCGGGACCATGCCGGCGTACTGCGACATTTCCAGTTCCGCCGCCTGGGCCGAACGCGAGACATTGGCCACGCAGAAGATGATCTCGGTCTGGCCATCCGGCCCGGTGAATTCGCGCAGATAGGCCAGGATGCGCCGGTTGCTCGGCGCCAGCATCTTCAGCGTGCCGCGGCCGAAGGCCTTGAACTGCTTGCGGATGGTGAGCATCCGCCGTGTCCAGTTCAGCAGCGAATGCGGGTCGCGCTGCTGCGCCTCCACGTTGATGGTGTAGTAGCCGTAGAGCGGGTCCATCACCGGCGGCAGCACCAGGTTCGGCGGGTCGGCGCGGGAGAAACCGCCGTTGCGGTCCACCGACCACTGCATGGGCGTGCGCACACCGTCGCGATCGCCGAGGAAGATGTTGTCGCCCATGCCGATCTCGTCACCGTAGTAGATTACCGGCGTGCCCGGCATGGAGAGCAGCAGGCTGTTGAGCAGTTCGATGCGGCGACGGTCGCGCTCCAGCAGCGGGGCCAGACGCCGACGGATGCCGAGGTTGATGCGTGCCCGCTTGTCCGAGGCGTAGTAGTTCCACAGATAGTCACGCTCGCGATCGGTGACCATTTCCAGAGTCAGCTCATCGTGGTTGCGCAGGAAGATCGCCCACTGACAGTTGTCCGGGATGTCCGGCGTCTGCCGCAGGATGTCGGTGATCGGAAAGCGGTCTTCCTGGGCGATGGCCATGTACATGCGCGGCATCAGCGGGAAGTGGAACGCCATGTGGCATTCGTCGCCAGGGCCGCCGTCTTCGCCGCCGAAATACAGCTGGGTATCCTCCGGCCACTGGTTGGCCTCGGCCAGCAACATGCGATCGGGATAGTTGGCGTCGATCTCGGCGCGGATGGCCTTGAGCACCGCGTGGGTCTCGGGCAGGTTTTCGTTGTTGGTGCCGTCACGCTCGACCAGGTAGGGAATCGCGTCCAGGCGCAGACCGTCGATGCCCATGTCCAGCCAGAAGCGCATGACGGCCAGTACCGCCTTCATCACCTGCGGGTTGTCGAAGTTCAGATCCGGCTGGTGGGAATAGAAGCGGTGCCAGAAGTACTGCTTGGCCACCGGGTCCCAGGTCCAGTTGGACTTCTCGGTGTCGAGAAAGATGATCCGCGTGCCCTGGTATTTGTCGTCGGTGTCGGACCAGACGTAGAAATTGCGCGCCGCCGAGCCCTTCTTCGCCTTGCGCGCCCGCTGAAACCAGGGGTGCTGGTCCGATGTGTGGTTGATGACCAGCTCGGTGATCACCCGCAGCCCGCGCTTGTGCGCTTCGGCAATGAAGCGCCGTGCATCGGCCATGTTGCCGTACTCGGGATGCACGCCGCGGTAATCGGCAATGTCGTAGCCATCGTCACGCCGCGGCGAGGGATAGAACGGCAGCAGCCAGATGGTGTTCACGCCCAGGTCGGCGATGTAATCCAGCTTCTCGATCAGCCCGACGAAGTCACCAACGCCGTCATTGTTGGAGTCGTAGAAGGATTTCAGGTGCACCTGGTACACCACCGCGTCCTTGTACCAGAGCGGATCCTTGATGAATGCGGCCGGTTTGCGCGGTTTTGCCATGTTGTTCATTCCTGTCGCAATGAAGGGCCGCGGTCGTTCGCAGCCCGGGCAACGACGAAACTGCAGCTGGAACCAACATCAACAAATCAATGCAACATGCTGATTTTCTACAGATTCCAGCCACATCCGAGAAACTACTTGAGGTCGGGGTCCGGTCGCTGGGCAGTCAGGCGCCAGATTCCGAATGGCAGATGCCACGGTTCGATACGCATCCACTGGGTCTTGCCGTACCAGGTCCAGCGATGCCCGTTCATCAGGTCTTCGCCCTGTGTATGCGCGTCGTCCGGCAGGCCGAGCTCCCACAACGGCAGTTCGAAATGCGCTTCCTGCGCGTTGTGCGGATCGAGGCTGATGGCCACCAGGATGAAGTTGGACAGGTCCGGCGAGCGCTTGCCGAAGTAGAGGATGTTGTCGTTCCACGCCAGGTAGGGTTTGAAACCCAGGTGCGTCTGCAGCGCCGGGTTCTGCCGGCGGATACGGTTGAGCTGGGCGATCTCGGCCACGATGTTGCCCGGCGCCTGATAGTTGCGCGGCCGGATCTGATACTTCTCCGAATCCAGGTACTCCTCCTTCCCCGGAATCGCCGCCGACTCGCACAGCTCGAAGCCCGAGTACATGCCCCACAGCCCCGAGCCCATGGTTGCCAGTGCCGCGCGGATCAGAAAACCGGCGCGACCGGAGTCCTGCAGGAAGAACGGGTTGATGTCCGGTGTATTGACGAAGAAGTTCGGCCGGTAGCAGTCGCGCAGCGGCGGCTCGTTCAGCTCGCTGAAGTACTCGGAAAGCTCCGCTTTGGTATTGCGCCAGGTGAAATAGGTATAGCTCTGGCTGAAGCCGACCTTGCCGAGGCGCGCCATCATGCCCGGGCGGGTGAAGGCCTCGGAGAGGAACATCACGTCGCGGTCGCGCTCGCGTATATCGGCGATCAGCCACTCCCAGAACGGCAACGGCTTGGTGTGTGGGTTGTCGACGCGAAAGATCTTCACGCCCTGCTCCACCCAGTGCCAGACCACGTCACGTAGCGCGATCCAGAGGTCGGGCATGGCGTCCTCGGCGTAGAAGTCGACGTTGACGATGTCCTGGTATTTCTTCGGTGGGTTCTCGGCGTACTTGATGGTGCCGTCCGGGCGCCAGGAGAACCAGCCCGGATGCTCCTTGAGCCAGGGGTGGTCCTGGGAGCACTGGATGGCGAAGTCCAGAGCGATCTCCAGGCCATGCTCGCGGGCCGCAGCCACCAGTTCGCGGAAATCGCTCAGCGCGCCCAGCTGCGGGTGAATGGCGTCGTGACCACCCTCTTCGCTGCCGATGGCATAGGGGCTGCCCGGGTCGTTCGGGCCGGCTTGCAGGCTGTTGTTCGGACCCTTGCGGTGCTGGCGCCCGATGGGGTGGATCGGCGGGAAATACAGCACGTCGAAGCCCATGTCGCGGATCGCTGGCAGACGCTTGTGCACGTCGCGGAAGGTGCCGTGTCGATTGGGGTCATCGGTCTCCGAGCGCGGGAACAGTTCGTACCAGCTGGCGAACTGGGCCAGCGGACGTTCGACATCCAGCGGATAGACCGGGCTGCGACTGCAGTGCTCGCGCGGGTCGGCCGCGGCCATGGCTGCAGCGGTTTCCGCCGCCAGCAACAGCGACACGCGTTCGTCTTCCAGGTGCGCCGAGCCCAGCCGGTGCAGCAGGTCGTCGAGGATCGCGCGGTTCTCGCCCTGGGCGCGCGCTACGGCCTTCTCCAGCAGCAGCCGGCCCTCTTCCAGCTCCAGCTGAACCGGCACGCCGGCGGTGTGCTTCTTCGACAGCTCGTAGCGATAGCTTTCGAACACGTCCCACCAGGCCTCGATGACGAACTCGTGTTCGGCCACCTGGGTCGGGGTGAACTGGCCTTGCCAGTTGTCGTTGCCGAGCAGCTTCAATCGCGCGCGGCGCCAGTTGCTCTCGCCTTTCTCGCGCCAACAGACGGCGGCGGCCAGCTGGTCGTGCCCATCGGCGAAGATCCGGCTGGTCACCATCACCGGCTGGCCGATGATCGCCTTGGCGGCGAAGCGACCGTCATCCACCACCGGCAAGGTGGATTCGATGGCGATGCGCGGCATCTGCAAGGCTTGTTCGAGTCGAGGGTGAATCGTCGCGTTGGGCTGTGCATCGCTCATCGAACGGGCTCCTGAGGCGCAAGGGTTCGGATTGCCCGAGCCGCCTCTGGATGCGTCATCGTGCGGTTCGGGTGCCGACCCGCGGATGGCGGTTTTTGTCGGCTCTATCTTCCGAGCCGAGGGGCTGGGGAAAGTTCAGCGTTTTCCGGCCGCCAGGCAGCCCGTCCGGCGGCCGGTCGACCGGCCCGCAGGAGCGATTGCAGCCGGCTGTCGCCGGGCGCTGGAGAGCCGACGTCTGGCCGGAACCGCTGCCCTGTGGCGCCCCTCAATGAAGAACGTTCAGCACAGTCGCAAACCCCAGAAAAGGAGGAGGACGACCATGACGCATGCACGCCCCGATGTGCCACAGCCCGACCCGATCGTGCACGACCAGCCGGGCGACGTGCCGCAGGTACCCTGTGCCGACGAGCTGGACGAGCACAAACCCGGCTCCCCCTATGGCAACCAGACGGTGGTGGATGCCGATAGCGCGCAGCCGGCCTGAGTGCTACTCGCCAAAGACCAGCAGGGGGTTGTAGCCGCTTCTGGCATAGACGCCCTCGTCGGCCAGCATCAGGTCCAGCGGCAGGCTGGCAAGATCGTCGGCGACCGGGTCAGCGCGGCCCTGCAGTTGCCGCAGCACGATCTTCAGGTAGCTTTCGCAGGCGCCGCAGGCTTCCGCCTGTACCGGCAAGAATGGCTCGCCCTGCTCATCGTCCAGCCCCAGATAGAGCAGCTGCCCACCCGTCTCGCAGTTGCTGCACTTGACCCGCTCCAGGTGCCATTCCGTTGCACACAGCGCGCAGTGCAGGAAGCGCACGCCGCTGCGATACGGTTCGTTGTGCACCACGCTCGCTACGGGCGGCGAGCCACAGCACGGGCACAAGGCCCGCGCCTCGGCCAGCGGTTGCGCTGGCGGACGTGGCAAGGCCGCCGCCAGGCGCACCCAGGCCACCTGCAGCGCGGCTGCCACCAGCGGCATCAGCCCGCGGATATCGGCGCTGCCGGCGCGCTGTTCCAGTACATCCTCGGCGATCGCCTGCAGTGCATCGGCATTCGCGTCACGCAGGGCTTGCAGCAGCGGTCTCTGCCGCTCACCGACGTGCAGCGCCAGCGCATCGAGGATCGAGCGCAGATCACCCTGCCAGTCCAGATCGCGGCGCAACGCACGAAAGCCCAGCGGCGGCATGCGATGCTCCAAAGCCTGATCGAAGGCATCCGGCGCCGGACGCCAGGACGGTTCGCGCCCACTCAGGACCTGATGCTGGGCCTGCGCCAGGCGCGCCATGAAGTCGAGAAACTCGTCCAGCGCCGGCACCATGACCATCAGCTCGCGCAGGCGCAGCGCACGGCGGCTGAACAACTGGTCGTCCGGCAGGACTACCTGCGGCGGTTCCATGATGGTGGTGGGTGCGCTGCCGAATTCGTGGCTCGCGGGGCCGCGTTTTCCTTTCATGCTCGATTCCCTTGTTGGTCAGTCATGTTCGGGGTCTGGACGCCGCGGCATCGCCGGGCTCGCGATGGGGCAAGGCCGTCTCGTCGCCACGTTTCTCGCCGGCCATGACCTCGTCGTACCAGAGCTTGTGGTGATGCCGGGCCCAGGCCGGGCTGACCCGGCCCTGGGTCATCGCGCGGATCGAGCCCTTGACCCAGATGGCCGAGTAGACGTGGATGATCAGCGTGAGGATGGCGACGAAGGCCGTCAGCGCGTGGATCAATGCCGCCCAGCGCAGCGCCCAGATCGGCATTTCACTGGCCACCCAGGGCCGCCAGAGCACCACACCGGTTACCAGCAGCACTGGTACCGTGGCCAGGAACACCCAGTACACCAGCTTTTGCCCGGCGTTGTTCTGCCCCACCGGCGGAAGGCGCTCGTCCCGGTTGGACAACACGTCGCCGATCTGCCGCGCCCATTGCACGTCGTAGCGGCGGAACAGATTGGCGCGAAAGAAACGCACCGCCTGGATCAGGAAGAACAGCGTCATGAACACACCGATGTACGGGTGCACGATGCGCGTCGGCTCCGGCCCGCCGAACAGCGCGGTTAGGCCGAAGAACGCCGGGTAGAACAGCGCCAGTCCGCTCAGGGTGAGCAGCACGAAACAGATCGCGACGATCCAGTGATTGGCCCGCGCCCAGGGGCCATAGCGCAGGATGCCCTTGCGTACGTTGGAATGACTCATGGCCGCCGCTCCTCGTCACGCAGATCCTGTTCACGGTCCGCCGCGGCGTTTTCCGCCTCGGGGTCGTCCTCCGGTTCTTCCTTCGGTCCCTTGGTCATGTAGTGGAAGAAGCCGGCCAGCACCGAGACGCCCAGTACCGCGGACATGATCGGCTTGGTCACGCCCTTCCACAGCTCCACCGTCGGGCTGATATGCGGGTCCTTCGGCAGGCCGCTGTAGATCTCCGGCTTGTCGGCATGCTGCAGCACGTAGACCACATGGGTGCCGCCGACGCCGGCCGGGTCGTAGATGCCGGCGTTCTCGAAGCCACGCTCCTTGAGCTTCTCGACCCGATGCGCGCCGTAGTCAAGCATCTGCTCCTTGGTGCCGAACTGGATCGAGCCGGTCGGGCAGCTCTTCACGCAGGCCGGCTCCAGACCGTGATAGACGCGGTCGGAGCAGAGCGTGCACTTGTAGGCCTTGTTGTCCTTCTTCGAGATGCGCGGGATGTTGAAGGGGCACCCGGCCACGCAATAGCCGCAGCCGATGCAGTGCTCGGAATTGAAGTCGACGATGCCGTTGGCGTACTGCACGATGGCACCGGGCGACGGGCAGGCCTTCAGGCAGCCCGGGTCCGCGCAGTGCATGCAGTTGTCCTTGCGGATCAGCCACTCCAGGTCGCCTTCCTCGTTCTCGTACTCGGAAAAGCGCATGACCTCGAACGACGACGGGGTCAGGTCCTGCGGGGCATTGTAGGTGCCGTCGCATTCGCCGACCTCGTCGCGTAGGTCGTTCCATTCCATGCACGCCACCTGGCAGGCCTTGCAGCCGATGCACACCGACACGTCGATCAGCTTGGTCACCTTCTCCACGCCGCCGGAGCGGATCTGCGGCGAAGGCTCGGTGGTCGCCGAACGCGCGATGATGTTCTGCAGGTTGATCTGGTCACCTCGCATCAGGCGTCTCCTATAGCTTCTCGACGTTCACCAGGAACGACTTGAATTCCGGGGTCTGGGTGTTGCCGTCGCCCACGAAGGGGGTCAGCGTATTGGTCAGGTGAGCCTTTCTCGCCACACCGGTGAAGCCCCAGTGGATCGGGATACCGACCTGATGCACGGTGCGCCCGTCCACCTGCAGCGGACGCAGGCGCTTGGTCACCACCGCCACCGCATCGATATGCCCGCGCTTGGAGCGCACCCGCACCTTTTCCCCCGCGGCGATGCCCAGCTCGCCAGCCAGCACCTCGCCGATCTCGACGAACTTTTCCGGCTGGACGATGGCGTTGAGCAGCACGTGGGTCGTCCAGTAGTGGAAGTGTTCGGTGAGGCGGTAGGTGGTCGCCGCATACGGAAACTCTTCGTAGGTGCCGAAGGTATGTCGATCTTCGGCGAAGATGCGGGCAACCGGGTTGTGGTAGGCCAGCGGATTGTCGGGGTGCAGCGGATTGTTGGGGATCGGCGATTCCAGCGGCTCGTAGTGCTCGGGGAACGGCCCCTCGCCTAGCCACTCGCTGGCGAAGAAGTGCCCGGTGCCGCTCTCGGTGAGGATGAACGGCTTGACGTCATCTTCCGGCGGCGCGGCCACGGGGTAGTCCGGTACGTCGGCACCGACCCAGCGTTCGCCGTTCCACCAGACCAGCGCACGGTTCGGGTCCCACGGCGTGCCGTCAGGTCGGGCCGACGCGCGGTTGTAGAGAATCCGCCGGTTCAGCGGCCAGGCCCAGGCCCAGCCGAGGGTGACACCGATGTCGTAAGGGTCCGAGTTGTCGCGCCGGTCCATCATGTTGCCCTGCTCGGTCCAGGCGCCCGAGTAGATCCAGCAGCCGCAGGACGTCGAACCGTCCGCGCGCAGCTCGCCGAAGTCGTTGAGCAGCTCGCCCTTGCGACGGATGATCCGCCCCTGGTCATCGATGTCCGCCAGCGCGCGGCCGTTGTATTCCTTGGCCAGCTCCGACGCGGCGGGATGCGCCGGGTCGCTGTAGTCCCAGGTCAGGTTGAGGATCGGCTCGGGGAAGGCGCCGCCCTCCTGCTGGTAGAGCTTCTGCAGGCGGTGGAACAATCCGGCGAGAATCGCCGTGTCGGTCTTCGCCTCGCCGGGCGGCGGTGCCGCCTGGTGGTGCCACTGCAGCCAGCGCGAGCTGTTGGTGATCGAGCCGTCGTCCTCGGCGAAGGTGGTGGTCGGCAGGCGGAACACCGCGGTCTGGATCTGGCTCGGATCGACGTCGTTGAACTCGCCATGGTTCTTCCAGAACTCGCCGGTCTCGGTGGCCAATGGATCCATGATCACCAGCCACTTGAGCTTCGACAGTCCATCCAGCACCTTCGCCTTGTTCGGGAAGGCCGCGAGGATGTTGAAGCCCTGGCAGAAGGCGCCGGTCATCTTGCCCTTGGTCATGTCGTTGACCGCATAGAGCACGTCGTACAGCGGCTCGGAGAGCTTCGGCAACCAGTCGTAGCACCAGTTGTTCTCGGCGCTGGCGGCATCACCGTAGAACGCCTTCATCATGCTGACGAAGAACCGCTCGTAGTGCTTCCAGTACGACACCTGGTTGGGCAACAGCGGCTGGCGCACCTTCTGCCGGATGTAGTCCTCATAGCGCTGGGCGCCAGCCGCCGGCAGCGTCATGTAGCCGGTCAGCAGGTTGGAGAGCAGGCCGATGTCGGTCAGCCCCTGGATGTTGGAGTGCCCGCGCAGCGCGTTGACCCCGCCTCCCGGCATGCCCATGTTGCCCAGCAGCAGCTGGACCATGGCGCCGGTGCGGATCATCTGCGCGCCGATGGAATGCTGGGTCCAGCCCAGGGCATAGAGGATGGTCATGGTCTTGTCGGGCGCCGCGCTCTGCGCCAGCAGTTCCCAAAGCTGCAGAACCTTGGCCTGCGGCATGCCACAGACACGCTCGACCATCTCCACCGTGTAACGGCTGTAATGCTTGCGCATCATCTGGAACACGCAGCGCGGGTGCTGCAGCGTTTCGTCGCGACGGACGAAGCCCTGCTCGTCCAGGTCGAAGTTCCACGTGGCCTTGTCGTACTGGTGGCGCTCCTCGTCGTAGCCGGTGAACAGCCCGTCGTTGAATTCGAAGCCTTCACGCACCAGGTGCGCCGCATCGGTGTAGTGCAGCACGTATTCGTGGGCGTAGCGATCGTTCTCGATCAGGTAGCTGATCAGCCCGCCGAGGAAGACGATATCGGTCCCGGTGCGAATCCAGGCGTGATAGTCCGCCACCGCAGTGGTGCGGTTGTAGCGAGGGTCGATGGAGATCAGGATCGCGTCGCTGCGCTCCTTGGCCTGCATGACCCAGCGGAAGCCCACCGGATGCGCCTCGGCCGAATTCCCGCCCATGGACAGGATGATGTTGGCATTGCGGATGTCGACCCAGCTGTTGGTCATGGCACCGCGACCGAATGAAGGGGCAAGACCTGCCACCGTCGGTCCGTGTCAGACGCGCGCCTGGTTGTCGAGTTTGAGAATACCCAGCGCCCGGGAGATCTTCTGCGTGAGGTAGGCCGTCTCGTTGGTGCACGCCGAGGCCGCCACCATGGAGGTGGTCATCCAACGGTTGACCAGCTGTCCCTGGTCATCGTGGGTCTCGAAGTTGCGGTCGCGGTCGTCCTTCATCAGGCGGGCGATGCGGTCGAGCGCCTCGTCCCAGCTGATGCGCTTCCACTCGTCGGTACCTGGCTCGCGCACCTGCGGGTAGCGCACCCGCGAATCGCTCTTGATGAAATCGAGCACGCCGGCGCCCCGTGGGCAGAGCGAACCGCGGCTGACCGGATGATCCGGGTCGCCCTCGACATGGAAGATATGGTCATGGCTGTTGATCGCGCCGTCGCCGCGCGCGTACAGCAGCATGCCGCAGCCCACCGAACAATAGGTGCAGATGTTGCGGGTGACCTTCGCACCGGTGAGCTTGAAATGCCGCACCGAGGCCAGCGCCTCCAGCGGGGCGAACCCCATCATCGCCATGCTGGAAGCGCCCAATCCGGCTGCGCCGAACTTGAGAAACTGCCGCCGGGATACTCGTGCCGTCATCGGTATCTCCTGTCATGAATGCTCGGCTCAACTGCTAGAGGGTCGACTGGGTACGGCTGGCAGAGGTTCAGACGGAATGACGGGCGGCTCTACCGCCGGAGGTGCAGGGAGGTCGGAATGCGCTGCGTCCCCGTCGGAAGCGTGACTTCGAGGGTGCACAAAGGGCCGCTTAGCGGCCCTCGCGCAACCGCTCGAGCAGCTCCCGTCCCAGCCGCTGGCGGGTGTTGCCGTAGTCGGACCAGGGGTCGTCGCTGCGCGTGCTCAGGTAGTCGCGGACGTTGCCCAGCCGCCACTGATCGGCGCCTTCCAGGTGGCGCACTTCTTCCAGGCTCACCGGCAGCGACACGCCAAGGCCGGGCCGTGCCCGCACCGAGTAGGCTGCGACCGTACTGGCGCCCTTCTGGTTGCGCAGGTAGTCGACGAAAATGCGCCCGACACGATTCTGCGGGCCCATCTTGTCGACGATCAGCTGCGGCGACTCCCGCGCCAGCCGCTCCGTCACCGAGCGCGCGAAGCTGCGCGCGCAATCCCAGTCGTGGCGCCGCTCGATCGGCACCACCACATGCATCCCGCGCCCGCCGCTGGTCTTGAGGAAGGCGCGCAACCCCAGCTCGTTCAGCAGCGCCAGGGTCAGCTCGGTAGCCTCGACCATGCTCGCCCAGGGCAGTGCCGGGTCCGGATCCAGATCGAAGATCACCCGGTCCGGTCGCTCGATGCGATCGCTGCGGGCGTTCCAGGTATGGAATTCGACGCTGCCCATCTGCACCGCCTCGATGACGGCGGTGATGTTGTCGGCCTGGATCAACCGGGCGTGCTCGGGATCGAGGTTTTTCGGCAGCGCGCGCATGTGCGGCATCTTCAACCGGCCGCAATGACGCTGGAAGAAGCTCTCGCCGCCGATACCTTCCGGCGCACGGACGATGGAAAGCGGTCGCCCGGCGAGCTGTGGCACCAGCCGGTCCGCCACCGCCAGGTAATACTCTGCCAGCGCCAGCTTGGTGGTGCCGCTGGCCTCGTCGACCACCCGCTGATGGCTGCTGATGCCGACACCGCCTACCAGTGGGCGAGCGCTGTCCTTTCGCGCGGCCATGCCTCAGCTGGCCTTCTTGCTGGATTTGCTGCTCGCCGCCGGTGCCTTGCGTGTGCGTGACGAGCTGGACGACTTGCTGGTCTTGGCCTTGCTCGCAGGCTTGGATTTGGCTGGCGCCTTTTCCGGCGCATCGTCCTCTTCGTCCGCCTCGGCGGCGCGCGCCTTGCCCGGCTTGGCAGCCAGGCTGCGCTTGAGCAGCTCGGTGAGGTCGATGACATCCGCCGAGCGGCGATCCACCGCCTCTTCCGGCCCGCCCACGGCTTCCAGCTTGCCTTCGCGCGCCTTCTTCTCCACCAGGTCCATGATCTGGTCCTGGAAGGTGTCCTTGTACTGCTCCGGCTTCCACTTCTCGGTCATGTCTTCCACCAGACGCTTGGCCATGTCCAGTTCGCGCTCGGCCAGGTCCGGATCGAGCGCTTCGTCCTTCAGTTCGAGGTATTCGACGCCGCGCACCTCGTCGGCCCAGCGCAGGGTGTTCATCACCAGCGCCTTGCCCAGCGGCATCACCACCGCCAGATGCTGCTTGTTGCGCAGCACCACGTTGGCGATGCCGACCTTGCCGGTCTGGATCAGCGTCTCGCGCAAGAGCGCATATACCTTTTCCCCGCGCCGGTCCGGGGTCAGGTAGTACGGCGTGTCGATATAGAGAAAGGAGATGTCCTTGGCATCGACGAAGGCGACGATGTCCACGGTCTGCGTGGCCTTGGGATGCGCCGCCTTGATCTCGTCGTCGCTGATGACCACGTAGTGGCCCTTCTCGTACTCGACGCCCTTGACGATGTTCTCGCTGTCGATGTCCTCGCCGGTGGTCTTGTTGATGCGCTTGTAACCGACCCGATCCATGCTTCGCTTGTCCAGCCAGTCGAAATCGATGCCCTGCCGTGTAGTGGCCGGCACCAGCGCCACCGGGATGTGTACCAGTCCGAAACTGACCGCGCCTTTCCAGATCGTGCGTGGCATACCCTGTACTCCTTCGTAGGTGCCGGCCTGCGGTCAGCCGTTGACCACGGTGCCGCCGTTGACGTGAATCACCTGCCCACTGACATAGGACGCATCGCTGCTGGCCAGATAGACGTAGGCCGGCGCCACCTCTTCAGGCTGGCCGGGCCGTTTCATCGGCACGTTGGAGCCGAATTCGGCGACCTTGTCGGCATCGAAGGTGGAGGGAATCAGGGGCGTCCAGATCGGTCCCGGCGCCACCGAGTTCACCCGGATGCCGCGCTCGGCCAGGCTCATGGCCAGGGCACGGGTGAAGGCGACGATGGCGCCCTTGGTGGAGGAATAGTCGATCAGCATCGGGTTGCCCTTGTAGGCGGTCACCGAGCTGGTGTTGATGATCGAGGCGCCTTCCTGCAGGTGCGGCAACGCCACCTGGGTCAGCTGGAACATGCCGAACACGTTGGTACGGAAGGTCTGCTCCCACTGCTCCGGCGGAATGTCCTCGAAACGATCGCGGGGATGCTGCTCGGCAGCATTGTTGACCAGGATGTCCAGCTTGCCGAACTGCGCCAGCGTCTCGTCGACGACCTTGCGGCAGACATCGCGGTCGGCCACGTCACCGGCGAAGGTCAGGCAGCGCCGGCCGTGTTGCTCGACGTCCTTGCGTGTCTGCTCGGCATCCTGGTGTTGGTCGAGGTAGAGGATGGCCACGTCGGCACCTTCGCGGGCGAACAGCACCGCCACCGAGCGGCCGATACCACTGTCGCCACCGGTGATGATGGCGACCTTGCCGGCGAGCTTGCCGGCCGCCTTGTAGTCCTCCCCGCGATATTGCGGCCGCGGGTTCATCAGCCCTTCCTTGCCGGGTTCTGCCTGCTTCTGTGGGGGTAGGGTCTGATTGTCATCGGCCATGGAAAATCCTCCGTCAAGGTAGTGAGCCTGTCTTCGGAGGACTGGAACGGCGCGCGAAAAGTTTCTGCGGGGCGATGAGAGGGCCCGGCCACGGGGCCCTCGCGGATCAGGAAAGCGTCAGGACGACACGACCACGCGGGATGCCGCTTTCGACGTAACGATGGGCCTCGATGGCCTGCTCGAAAGGAAACTGCCGGTCGACCTGCGGACGCACCAGGCGGTCGACGGTCAGTTGGTTGATGTGTTGCAGCGCGCGTTCGACGGCCTCGCGGTTCTGCTCGATCCCGAGTTCCGGCTGCCCGGTGAAGTCGCACAGGCAATGCAGGAAGAACTTGAAGTTCTTCTTGAACGCCGCGCAGACCGGCAGCGCGGTCTCGTTGCCGCCGTTCATGCCATAGAGGATCAGCTTGCCCAGCGGCGCCATGACATCGCCGAGCAGCTTCATCTGCGAGCCGCCACAGGCATCCAGTACCACCTCGACACCGCGCCCTTCGGTCAGCTTCTGCAGGCGACCGACCAGGTCTTCCTCCTCGGTGACGATCACCGTCTCGGCACCCAGTTCACGCAGGTAGTCACGGTCCTCGCTGGTGTCACAGGTGGCGATCACCCGCCCGCCCAGCGCCTTGGCCAGCTGCACGGCAGCCGGGCCGGTGCAATGCGCGGCCTGGTTGATCAGCACGTACTGACCGGGCTCCAGCTGAGCCAGTTCGACCAGGGCGAAATAGCTCACCAGCATCGGCGTATAGTGGATCGCCGCCTCGCTGGCGCTGAGCATGTCCGGGTAATGCACCAGGGCCTGCTGAGGCAGCAGCGCGTGTTCGGCATACAGCGGGTACTGATTGAGATCGTGGGCGGGGAAACCCGCCACCTGGTCGCCGACGCTGAAGCCCTGGACGCCCTCGCCCACCGCCAGCACCTCGCCCGCCACCTCGCTGCCGAGCCCGGCAGGCAGACGCGCATGGCGCGGCGCCAGGTCCTGCCGCCAGAGCACGTCGTTCCAGCTCACGCCGACGGCGCGCACGCCGATCAGGACCTCGCCCGGGCCGGCAACCGGCACCGCGCGCTCTTCCTGACGCAATACGTCGGCCGGGCCGAACTGATGAAAACGGATGATGCGGGACATTGCGACCCCTCGCTTACTACTGTGCAAACGGACTCTATCGTCAGTATCGTCACAACTCCAGCGAGCGACGCGGATTCCCATCGATAGTTGCCATGCACGGCAATGATGGGTTTGCGTATGTATCCCCGCGGGGCGCATCGCAGGTTTGTGCATTTCGAAAGCGGAATCGGGCATGCGCTCGTCTGCGCAAGCTGTCTAGAATGCAGCGACCCACCGAACCGGACCGTGGTCCGGCCACCAGGCTCGACGTGAACCAGGCATGAATCGCAACGACCTTCGCCGTGTTGACCTCAATCTGCTGATCGTCTTCGAAACGCTGATGCACGAGCGCAGCGTGACCCGCGCCGCCGAGAAGCTCTTTCTCGGCCAGCCGGCGATCAGCGCCGCGCTGGCCCGCCTGCGCGCGCTGTTCGACGACCCGCTGTTCGTGCGCACCGGTCGCAGCATGGAACCCACTGCCCGCGCGCTGGACATCGCTCAGCTGTTGTCGCCGGCGCTGGACTCGATCTCCACCGCCGTCAGCCGCGCCTCCACCTTCGACCCGGCCACCAGCACCCAGGTGTTTCGCATCGGCCTGACCGATGAGGTCGAGTTCGCCCTGCTACCGCCGCTGCTGCGTCGCCTGCGCGCCGAGGCACCGGACGTGGTGCTGGTGGTGCGGCGCGCCAACTACCTGTTGATGCCCGGCCTGCTGGCATCCGGCGAGATTTCGGTGGGCGTCTGCTACACCGAGGAACTGCCGGCCAACGCCAAGCGCAAGGTATTGCGCCGGCCCAAACCGATGCTGCTGCGGGCCGACAGCATTCCCGGCCGACTGAGCATGGAGGACTACTGCAGCCGTCCCCATGCCATGGTTTCCTTTGCCGGCGACCTCAACGGTTACATCGATGAGGAACTGGCGCTGCACGGCTGCAAGCGCAAGGTGGTGCTGGCGGTGCCGCAGTTCAACGGCCTGGCCAGCCTGCTCGCCGGCACCGATATCATCGCAACCGTCCCGGATTACGCCGCGGCCGCGCTGGCGGCCAACGGCGGCGTGCGTGCCGAGCCCTTGCCTTTCCAGACCAGCCAGGACTTCGAACTGTCCATGGCTTGGCGCGGCGCTCAGGACAACGATCCCGCCGAACGCTGGTTGCGCTCGCGTATCCAGATGTTCGTCGGCGACCCGGATAGCCTGTAGGGTGGAAAACGGCGCAGCCTATTCCACGCGTAGACGCCCTCCGACACTCTGCCTCGTCATTCCAGTGCCCTGCCCCAGCGGCTCTTTACCAGCCGGGCTAGCGCTCGGTTGGAGGAATGACCCCGGGGTCGTTTTTCCACCCTGCCGATATCGCGTCGGCCTGATGTTCGATGCCCAACCATCACCGTCAATGATATTCACCTTCGGCTCGTTCGATTTCTGCTGAACGGCTTGACCACGCAGACTCCTGCCATCAACAAATCCGACTTGCGGAGTCAAGCATGGAACGTTCGCTCAACGCCTTGCGTTTTCCCCTCATTGCCGTGGCGGTGCTGATCACCGCCGCCTGCGGCAAGGCACCGGAGGCCACCCAGTCGGGCATGCCACCGCCCGCCGTCAGCGTCGCCGAGGTCATCGAACAACCGGTGACCGAGTGGGACGAGCTCACCGGCCGCCTGGAAGCTCCGGAGTCGGTGGAGATTCGCCCACGCGTGTCCGGTTTCATCGACAAGGTGGCCTTCGAGGAAGGTGCGCTGGTGAAGAAAGGCGATCTCTTGTTCCAGATCGACCCGCGCCCGTTCCAGGCCGAGGTCAAGCGTCTGCAGGCGCAGCTGCAACAGGCCCGCGCCACCCAGCAGCGTACCGTGGCGGAAGCCGAACGGGGTGAGCGTCTGCGGCAAAAGAATGCGATCTCCGCCGAACTGGCCGATGCCCGCGTGAGTGCCGCCAGCGAAGCGAAGTCGGCAGTCGCGGCGATCCAGGCGCAGCTGGACAAGGCCCAGCTGGACCTGTCCTTCACTCGCGTGACGGCGCCCATCGACGGCCGCGTCGGCCGCGCACTGATCACCTCCGGCAACCTGGTCAATGCAGGCGAGGCCCTACTGACCACGCTGGTCTCCACCGACAAGGTCTACGCCTACTTCGAAGCGGATGAGCGCACCTACCTCAAGTACCGCGAACTGGCCCGCAATGGCGACCGCGGCGAGACCACGCCGGTCTACCTCGGCCTGTCCGACGAGGATGGCCACCCGCACCTGGGCCACATGAACTTCATCGACAACCAGGTCGACCCGCGCACCGGCACCATTCGCGGCCGCGCGGTGTTCGACAACCGCGACGGCAGCTTTACCCCCGGTCTGTACGCGCGCCTGAAGCTGGTCGGCAGCGCCACCTACGACGCCGTGCTGATCAAGGACGTGGCGGTCGGCACGGACCTGGGCAAGAAGTTCGTTCTGGTCCTGGCCGAGGACGGCACCGTGGCCTACCGGCCGGTGGAGCTCGGGCCCAAGCTCGAAGGCCTGCGTATCGTTCGCAGCGGCCTGGCCAAGGGCGAGAGCATCGTGGTCAACGGCCTGCAGCGGGTACGCCCGGGCAGCCAGGTGCAGCCGGAGAGCGTACCGATGGCCGATGCCGAGACCCTCGCGACCCTCGATCGCCAGCGCCGCGCGATCAGCGAGGCGATGAAACCGCAGGTGGTCGAGCGCACGCTGGCCCAGCGCCCGAGCAGCTGAGCATCGTTCGACAGCTGCTCTGAACCCCGGCGCGCCAGGCGCGCCCATCCGATCGATCCGCCAGGGCGCGCCCGCCGCGCCCTACCCCGGAGTGCGCCATGAATTTCTCGCAATTCTTTATCAAACGGCCGATTTTCGCCGCCGTGCTGTCGCTGGTGATCCTCATCGGCGGCGCCATCTCGCTGTTCCAGTTGCCGATCAGCGAATACCCGGAAGTCGTTCCACCCACCGTGGTGGTGCGGGCCAACTTCCCCGGCGCCAACCCCAAGGTGATCGGCGAGACCGTTGCCTCGCCGCTGGAACAGGCCATCACCGGCGTCGAGGGCATGCTCTACATGTCGTCCCAGGCGACCGCCGACGGCAAGCTGACGCTGACCATCACCTTCGCCCTCGGCACCGACCTGGACAACGCCCAGGTGCAGGTGCAGAACCGGGTGACGCGCACCATGCCGACCCTGCCCACCGAAGTGCAGCGCCTGGGCGTGACCGTGGACAAGGCCTCCCCCGACCTGACCATGGTGGTGCACCTGACCTCGCCGGATAACCGCTACGACATGCTCTACCTGTCCAACTACGCCGCACTCAACGTCAAGGACGAGCTGGCGCGACTGGACGGTGTGGGCGACGTGCAGCTGTTCGGCCTGGGCAACTATTCCCTGCGGGTCTGGCTCGACCCGAACAAGGTCGCCCAGCGCAACCTCACCGCCACCGACGTGGTCAACGCCATCCGCGAGCAGAACCGTCAGGTCGCCGCCGGTGCACTGGGCGCACCACCAGCGCCGGGCGCCACCGACTTCCAGCTGTCGATCAACACCCAGGGGCGCCTGGTGGACGAGGAGGAGTTCGAGAACATCATCGTGCGCGCCGGCGAGGACGGCGAGATCACCCGCCTGAAGGACATCGCCCGCATCGAACTGGGTTCCAGCCAGTACGCCCTGCGCTCGTTGCTGAACAACCAGCCGGCGGTGGCCATCCCGATCTTCCAGCGGCCGGGCTCCAATGCCATCGCCATCTCGGACCTGGTGCGCGAGCGCATGGCCGAGCTGAAGCAGAGCTTCCCCCAGGGCGTGGATTACGAGATCGTCTACGACCCGACCATCTTCGTGCGCGGCTCCATCGAGGCGGTGGTGCATACCCTGCTCGAGGCCATCGTGCTGGTGGTGCTGGTGGTGATCCTGTTCCTGCAGACCTGGCGCGCCTCGATCATTCCGCTGGCCGCCGTGCCGGTGTCGCTGATCGGCACCTTCGCGGTGATGCACCTCCTCGGTTTCTCGCTCAACGCGCTGTCGCTGTTCGGCCTGGTGCTGGCCATCGGCATCGTGGTGGATGACGCCATCGTCGTGGTGGAGAACGTCGAGCGTAACATCGGCCTCGGCAAGTCGCCGGTAGAGGCGACCCGCCAGGCCATGAAGGAAGTCACCGGGCCGATCATCGCCACCGCCCTGGTGCTCTGTGCGGTGTTCATCCCGACTGCGTTCATTTCCGGCCTCACCGGGCAGTTCTACCAGCAGTTCGCGCTGACCATCGCGATTTCGACGGTGATCTCGGCGTTCAACTCGCTGACCCTGTCGCCGGCCCTGGCCGCTACCCTGCTCAAGGCCCACGATGCGCCCAAGGACGGTTTCTCGCGGCTGCTCGACCGACTGTTCGGCGGCTGGCTGTTCCGCCCCTTCAACCGCATGTTCGACCGCGCCAGCCATGGTTACGTTGGCATGGTACGGCGCATCCTGCGCGGCAGTGCCGTGGCCCTGCTGGTCTACGTCGGCCTGGTGGGCCTGGGGTACATGGGCTTCGCCACCACCCCGACCGGCTTCGTTCCGCAGCAGGACAAGCAATACCTGGTCGCCTTCGCCCAGTTGCCGGACGCCGCTACCCTGGACCGCACCGAGGACGTGATCAAGCGCATGTCGGAAATCGCCGGCAAGCATCCGGGCGTTGAAAACACCGTGGCCTTCCCGGGGCTGTCGATCAACGGTTTCACCAACAGCCCCAACAGCGGCATCGTCTTCGTCGCACTGAAGGACTTCAGCGAGCGCAGGGACCAGAGCCTGTCCGCGGGCGCCATCGCCGCTGAGCTCAACGGTCAGTTCGGCGTCATTCAGGAAGCCTTCCTGGCGATCTTCCCGCCGCCGCCCGTGCAGGGCCTGGGGACCATCGGCGGGTTCCGCGTGCAGGTGCAGGACCGCGGCAACCTGGGCTACGAGGAGCTGTACACCCAGGTGCAGAACGTCATCGCCAAGAGTGCCGACTATCCGGAGCTGGCCGGCCTGTTCACCAGCTATCAGGTCAACGTGCCGCAGGTGGATGCCGATATCGACCGCGAGAAGGCCAAGACCCATGGCGTGGCCATCGACGACATCTTCGACACCATGCAGGTCTACCTGGGCTCGCTGTACGCCAACGACTTCAATCGCTTCGGTCGCACCTATCAGGTCAACGTCCAGGCCGACCAGAAGTTCCGCCTGGCACCGGAGCAGATCGGCCAGCTGAAGGTACGCAACAACCGCGGCGAGATGGTCCCGCTGTCGACCTTCGTCAACGTCAAGGACAGCGCCGGCCCGGACCGGGTGATGCATTACAACGGTTTTCTCACCGCCGAGATCAACGGCGCTGCCGCACCGGGCTACAGCTCGGGGCAGGCCGAGGCGGCCATGGAACGTCTGCTCCAGGCCGAGCTGCCCAACGGCATGACCTACGAGTGGACCGAGCTGACCTACCAGCAGATCCTCGCCGGCAACACCGCGGTCTTCGTCTTCCCGCTCTGCGTGCTCCTGGCCTTCCTGGTGCTGGCAGCGCAGTACGAAAGCTGGAGCCTGCCGCTGGCGGTGATCCTGATCGTGCCGATGACGCTGCTCTCGGCCATCACCGGGGTGATCCTGGCCGGTAGCGACAACAACGTCTTCACCCAGATCGGCCTGATCGTGCTGGTGGGCCTGGCGTGCAAGAACGCGATCCTGATCGTCGAGTTCGCCAAGGACAAGCAGGAGGAAGGCATGGACCGGCTCGCCGCCACCCTGGAGGCCTGCCGCCTGCGCCTGCGGCCGATCCTGATGACCAGCTTCGCCTTCATCATGGGCGTGGTACCGCTGGTGCTTTCCAGCGGGGCCGGCGCCGAGATGCGCCATGCCATGGGCGTGGCGGTGTTCTCCGGGATGCTCGGGGTGACCTTCTTCGGGCTGCTGCTGACCCCGGTGTTCTATCTGGTGATTCGCGCCTTCGTCGAGAAGCGCGAAGCGCGCAAAGCGGTATTCAAGGAGGCCCGCGCATGAAGTTCTTCGCCCTTTCCCTGCTCGCCCTGACCATCACCGGTTGCGCCGTCGGCCCGGATTACCGCGCGCCGCAACCGGAGCCGGCCCGGCTGCTTCAGGCCGAGCGCGGCGATCACGACCGCTCGCGCTTCGAGGCGGCCTGGTGGCGGCAGTTCGAGGACCCGACACTGGATGCCCTGGTCGGCGAAGCACTGGCTGAAAACCGCGAGCTGCGTATCGCCTATGCCCGTCTGCGTGCGGCGCGGGCTATTCGCGATGATGTCGGCAATGATCGTCTGCCCACCGTCACCGCAGGTGCGCGCGCCGATATCGGCAAGGCCCAGCAACCCGGTTTCAGCGAAGAGCGGGTGAACGCCGAGCGTTACGATCTGGGCCTGGACATGGCCTGGGAGCTGGACCTGTTCGGCCGTATCCAGCGCAGCCTGGAGGCCAGCGAAGCGCAGGCCGAAGCTGCCGAGGCCGAGCTCTATCAGCTACAGGTCAGCCTGATCGCCGAACTGGTGGATGCCTATGGTCAGCTGCGCGGTGTCCAGCTGCGCGAGCGGATCGCTCGCGACAACCTGGCCAACCAGCGCAATTCCCATGAACTGACCGAGCAGCTGCGCGAAGCGGGTGTCGGCAGCGAACTCGATGTGCTACGCGCCGACGCCCGTCTGGCGGCCACCGAGGCGAGCCTGCCACAGCTGCAGGCGCAGCAGACGCGCGCCCGCAACCGCATCGCCACCCTGCTCGGCCAGCGCGCCGATCAGCTCAGCGTCGACCTCTCGCCGCGCGAGCTGCCGGCGATTGCCAAGGCGCTGCCGATCGGCGACCCCGGCGAGTTGTTGCGCCGACGCCCGGACATTCGTGCGGCTGAACGCCAGCTGGCCGCCGCGACTGCAAACGTCGGCGTGGCCACAGCCGATCTGTTTCCGCGGGTGAGTCTGTCGGGCTTTCTCGGCTTCATCGCCGGACGCGGCTCGCAGATCGGCTCCAGCGCCGCACAGGCCTGGGGCGTAGCGCCCAGCATCAGCTGGGCGGCGTTCGACCTGGGCAGCGTGCGCGCCCGTCTGCGCGGTGCCGAGGCGGATGCCGACGCCGCGCTCGCCGGTTATGAGCAGCAGGTGTTACTGGCATTGGAGGAATCGGAAAACGCCTTCAGCGACTACGCCCGCGCCCAGGACCGCCTGCTGTCGCTGCTGCGCCAGTCCACCGCCAGCCGCGCCGCCGCACAGCAGGCGGAAATTCGCTACCGCGAAGGCACGGCGGACTTTCTCGTACTGCTCGATGCCGAGCGCGAACGGTTGCTGGCCGAAGACGCCCAGGCCCAGGCCGAAGTCGAGCTGTATCGCGGCGTAGTTGCCATCTACAAGGCGCTCGGTGGCGGCTGGAGGCCGAGCGCCTGATACCGGCTCTCTCGTTGGATCGCCTCCTGGTCGATCACTTCTGCCCCGGGTGCTGCAACGCCGCGGGGGATTTTTTTTGCCGCTCAGCAGCACCACTCTTTTGTCCGCCTCGCTCTTGAGCGAAGCACGCCGTGCCTGGCTGCCGATGAATCCACCGGCTGGCGCCAGCTTCGTCCCGTTTGTATTGTCGGAGGCGGACAACAATCCGGACTGACCCAGATGCCCCTAGGAGCGCTCATGAACCCATCCGTGTCCAGCCAGCTCCAGCAGGCACTGGCGCTGCTGCAGCGTTACCTGGGCGGGAACCTGCTGGCCGTGCATCTGTTCGGCTCGGCCGTTGTCGGTGGCCTGAAACCCGGCAGCGATCTCGACCTGCTCGTTACCGTCGCCGCCCCCCTGCCGACAGCCACGCGCCACTCGCTGATGCGCGAGCTGCTGATGATTTCCGCCTGGCCGGCCAACGAGCGAATGCGCCCGCTGGAAGTCACCTGGGTGGTACACCACTCGGTACGGCCCTGGCGTTATCCGGCAATGCGCGAACTGCAATTCGGCGAATGGCTGCGCGCCGATATCGAAGCCGGCCGCATCGAGCCTCCCCAGGAGGACCACGATCTGGCCATTCTTCTGCACCAGGCGCGCAAGAACGGCGTCTGTCTGATCGGCCCTGGCGCGGCCGAATTGTTCGACCCGGTGCCCGAGGAGGACATGCGCCAAGCCTTGCGCGACACGCTGGCGCAATGGCGCGAGCCCGCCGACTGGCAGGGAGACGAGTGCAACGTGGTGTTGGCCGTGGCGCGCATCTGGCTCACTCTGACCACGGACGCCATCGCTCCGAAGGATGTCGCAGCGATCTGGCTGCTCGAGCGTCTGCCGGATGAGCACCGTGCCGTGCTGGAGAAAGCCAGCCAGGCCTATCGGGGCGATGCGATCGAAAAGCCTGCCCTGAAACCAAAGGCGGTGGAGGCGTTCATCCGGCATGCGCAAATGCGGCTGCAGCCGTCGCAACCAACAGGAGCAGAGCGATGATGACCACCGACCAGATCGCCGCCTTCTGCCTGGCTCTGCCCGGCACCCGTGAAGATCTCAAGTGGGGCAGCAATCGGGTGTTTTCCGTGGCGGGCAACAAGATGTTCGCCGTTCTCGATTTCCTTGGCGAGAACCTGGCATTCAAGGTCCACAGCGACCTCTTCCTGGGTTTCGTGGACCGTCCCGGCATCCGCCCTGCTCCTTACCTGGCACGGGCGCACTGGATCAGCATGAGCAGTCGGCAGATCCCCATCGGTGACGACGAGCTGCGCGACCTGCTGACCCGCGCGCACCAGCTGGTGGTACGCAAGCTGCCAAAGCGCCTGCAACCCGGGCTGTTACTGGATCTGGACTGAGTCAGCGCTGGACGGATCAGTCGCAGCGAACCGACGGCGATGCACGCAGGCGATATCGAATCCTCCTGTCATTGCAGCGGCTGCGCCGGTCTCCTCCGCCCTCGGCGCTTCAGACCTGCCGGGCCAGCCGGTGTACCCGTGGCTGCTAGGCCACGGTCGCTGGGCCACCGGCAAAATGTGACGTAGTGCCGCTCCCGCCGGCTTGGCTCGGCAAAGCGCTTTAAGTCGTCACTCATCTTTGGCATAAGGAGCGGCTGAAAGCCGAGAAGCGTCCCCGCGGTCGGTCCGCATGGATGCACTGCCAACCAACCAGAATAAAGAGTCTTTCATGAAGCCGATCATTACCCTTGCCGGGCTCGTGCTGGCTGCCGCCAGCGCCTTCGCCCAGGCAGAGCCCATCGTCATCAAGTTCTCTCACGTAGTGGCCGAGGATACCCCCAAGGGCAAGGGTGCGTTGATGTTCAAACGCCTCGCGGAGGAACGCCTGCCCGGCCAGGTCAGCGTGGAGGTCTACCCCAATTCGACGCTGTTCGGTGATGCCACGGAACTGGAAGCGTTGCGCAACAACGAAGTGCAGCTGCTCGCCCCGTCGCTTGCGAAGTTCGAGCAGTACACCAAGCAGCTGCAGGTTTTCGACCTGCCGTTCCTGTTCGACGACATCGATGCCGTCAACCGCTTTCAGAAACGCACCAAGGGCAAGCAGCTGCTGCGCTCGATGGAAGACAAGAACATCACGGGTCTGGCGTACTGGCACAACGGCATGAAGCAGCTTTCGGCCACCCGCATGCTGCGCCTGCCGGGTGATGCGTCCGGGCTGAGCTTCCGCATCCAGCCGTCCGCAGTACTCGAAGCGCAGTTCGGCGCGGTGGGTGCCACCACCCAGAAGATCGCCTTCGCCGACGTCTACGACGCGCTGCGCACCGGCACCGTACAGGGCGCGGAGAACCCCTGGTCGAATATCTACAGCAAGAAAATGCACACCGTGCAGCCCTACATCATCGAAACCGACCATGGCGTGCTGGACTACATGGTGGTGAGCAACACACGCTTCTGGATGAGCATGCCGCACAAGATCCGCTTCGAACTGGAGGCGATTCTCGACGAGGTCAGCTTCATGGTGAACCGCGAGGCGGAGGAGCTGAACCAGGCCGATCGCGAGCGGATTCGCAAGGCGGGTACCTCCGAGATCGTTACCCTGACGCCGGAAGAGCGCGAGCGCTGGCGCGAAGCGATGCGCCCCGTCTGGAAGGAGTTCGAACCGATGATCGGCGCGGACATCATCAAGGCCGCCGAGACCGTCAACCGCAAGCAGCGCGACTGACGAACATCCAGATGAAAAAAGCCCCGCCAGCTGGCGGGGCTTTTTTGTGTGGCCTGCTCAGGGCTTGCCAGTGCCCGTGGATAGCAGTGGATCCTGTTCCAGCTGCTGCGCGTCCCAGCCGCCGCCCAGTGCAGCGATCAGCAGGACGCTGGCGGTCAGGCGATCCCCCAGCAGGGTCAGGTTGGTGCGCTGGTTGTTCAACGCGGTGGTCTGCACGGTGGCCACGCTGAGGAAGTCGACGGTACCTGCGCGGTACTGGTTTTCGATCAGGCGCAGGGACTCCTGTGCGGCCTCCAGCGCCTCGCGCTGCACCACCGCCTCCTGTTCCAGCACGCGCAGCTGCACCAGGTAGTTCTCCACTTCGCGGAAGCTGTCGAGCACGGTCTGGCGGTAGTTGGCGACCGTCTGGTCGTAGCTGGCCTCGGCCCGCTCCAATTCCGCACGACGGCTACCGAAGTCGAGCAGGGTCAGCGCCAGTTGCGGCCCCAGCGACCAGAAACGGTTCGGCACGCTGAACAGGTCGCTGAAGCTGCTGTTGCGATAGCCACCGCTGGCCGACAGTGTCAGGTCCGGATACCAGGCGGCTTCCGCCACGCCGATGTTGGCATTGGCGGCCATCACCTGGCGCTCGGCCGAGGCAATGTCGGGGCGCCGCTCCAGCAACTGGGACGGCACCGCCAGCGGTACATCGGGCAGCGCCGGGATGTACTCGCGTACGGCGATCTCCAGCTCCGACGGCGCGACGCCCACCAGCACCGCGATGGCATGCTCCATCTGCGCCCGCTGCCACTTGAGGTCGATGGCTTGCGCCTGGGTACTCTTGAGCTGCGTCTGCGCCTGGCTGACATCGGACCGGGGCACGATGCCGGCGCGGTACTGGTTCTCGGTCAGCCGCAGCGAGCGCGCATAGGCTTCAACGGTCTGGTCGAGCAGCCGCTGGTGTTCGTCGATCACCCGCAGCTGCAGGTAGGTCTGCACCAGCTCGGCCTGCAGGCTCAGGCGAGCCGCCGCAAGGTCCGCCGCGCTGGCCTGCATGTTCGCCCGATTGGCTTCGAGGTTGCGCCGCAGCCGGCCCCAGATGTCGGCCTCCCAGGATGCGCTCAGGCCCGCTTCGTAGGTTTCGCCGACACCACTGGCAAAACTTCCGCTGGTGGTATCCGAGCGGCTGCCACCCTGCGCCGAGCGCGTGACGCCTGCGTTGCCGGAGAGGATCGGAAACAGCTGCGAGCGCGCGCCACGAACCAGTGCCCGCGCCTGACGGAACTGCGCCTCGGCCGCGGCGAGGTTCTGGTTCGAGACATTCAGCCGCGCCACCAGCGCATCGAGTTCGGCATCGCCGTACAGCCGCCACCACTCGCCCCGTTGCAGCGCATCGGCCGGCGCGGCGGGTTTCCAGCCTTCGGCCTGCTTGAATTCGCTGGCCACAGGCAGATCCGGTCGCTGGTAGTCGGGGCCGAGCGTGCAGGCTGCCAACGACAGCGTGAGCATGGCTACCGCCAGGGGGCGCAGGACATGGTTCAGCAATGAGGGGTGCAACGACGACGAGTTCATAGCGAGTTTTCCAGGGCGGCATCGGTGCGCACACCGCGCCAGCTGTTGAAACGGTGGCGCAGACGATCCAGGTACAGATAGACCACCGGCGTGGTGTAGAGCGTGAGGATCTGGCTCAGCAGCAGACCGCCGATGATGGTCAGACCCAGCGGCTGGCGCATCTCGGCCCCTTCCGCACCGCCGAGCAGCAGCGGCAGCGCACCGAGGATCGCCGCCATGGTGGTCATCAGGATCGGTCGGAACCGCAGCAGACAGGCGCGATGGATCGAATCGGCGGGCGACAGCTTGTCCTGGCGTTCGAACTGCAACGCCAGGTCGATCATCAGGATCGCGTTCTTCTTCACCACCCCGATCAGCAGGAACAGCCCGAGCAGCGAAATCAGGCTGAACTGGTCGCCGGTAAGGATGATCGCCAGCAAGGCGCCTACCCCGGCCGAGGGCAAGGTGGAGAGGATGGTCAGCGGATGGATGTAGCTTTCGTAGAGGATGCCCAGCACGATGTAGACCAGCAGCAAGGCGCCGAGAATCATCAGCGGCTGGCCTTCCTGGGTCGTCTGGAACGCGCTGCCGGTGCCGCCGAGCCGCCCCTGCACCTCGCTCGGCAGTCCGATGGCCGCTACCGCGCGTTCGATGGCCAGCGTCGCCTGGTCGAGGCTGACGCCGGGGGCCAGGTCGAAGTCGATGTTCTCGGCGGCGAACTGCCCATCGTGGCTGACCCGATCTTCCTCCAGGCTGCGCTCGTAATGGGCGAAGGCCGCCAGCGGCACCCGCCGGCCATCGCCGGTGACGACGTGGATCTGCTCCAGCACCTCGGGGTACTGCGCGTAGCTCGGGTCGATCTCCATCACCACCTGATACTGGTTGAGCGATTCGTAGATGGTCGAGATCTGCCGCTGGCTGAAAGCATTGTTGAGCAGCGTGGTCACTGTGCTCATGTCGATGCCCAGGCGCTTGGCCGCGTCACGGTCGATCTTCAGGCTGATCTGCTGCGCGCCCTCGCCGTCGTTGGCGTCAATGCTGGTAAGCTCCGGCAGTTCGGATAGCGCCCGGGTTACCCGCGGTACCCAGGTACGCAGGTCGTTGAGATCGCTCGCCAACAGCGTATAGGCGTAGGCCGAGCTGCTCTGCCGACCACCGCCAAACTGCAGGTCCTGGTCGGCCATGAGGAACATGCGTCCACCGGGCACTTTCGGCTGGTTCTTGCGGATGCGCTCGATGACCTTCTGCGCCGAAATCTTGCGCTCGCCAAGCGGTTTCAGCCGCACGATCATGAAGGCATTGTTGATGCCGCCCTGCCCGCCGATGAAGCCGGCCACGCTTTCCACCGCCGGGTCGGCGAGGACTGCCTTGCGGAAGATTTCCATCTTCGGCTGCATGACCTGGAACGACATGCCGTCGTCACCGCGGATGAAACCGGTGATCTGTCCGGTGTCCTGCTGCGGCAGGAAGGTCTTGGGCACCTGCACGTAGAGCACCACGTTCAGCGCGATGGTCGCCAGCAGGCTCAGCAAGGTGATGCGCCGATGACGCAGCGCCCAGCTCAGCGAGCGATCGTAGTAGCGCAGCAGCCATTGATGGGCGTCGTGGCTCCAGCGCTGCAGACGCCCTTCCTTCTCCGGTTCGTGCGGTTTGAGCCAACGGGCGCAGAGCATCGGCGTCAGGGTCAGCGAAACCACCAGCGACACCAGGATCGCCGCGGCCAGTGTGATGGAGAACTCGCGGAACAGCCGCTCGACGATGCCGCCCATGTAAAGGATGGAAACGAACACCACCACCAGCGACAGGTTCATAGACAACAGCGTGAAACCCACCTCGCGGGTGCCGACGTAGGCCGCCTTCAGCGGTGGCATGCCGTCGTCGATATGCCGTGCGATGTTCTCCAGCACCACGATGGCGTCGTCCACCACCAGGCCAGCAGCCAGGATCAATGCCATCAGCGACAGCACGTTGAGCGAGAACCCGAACAGGTACATGACGGCAAAGGTGCCCACCAGCGACACCGGCACCGCCAGCGCCGGGATCAATGCGGTGCGCAGGCGGCCGAGGAACAGGAACACCAGCACGATGACCAGGCCCACCGCGATCAGCAGCGTGCGCTCGGCCTCGTGCAGCGTCGCGCGAATCACCGGCGAGCGATCCATGGCGATGTTCAGGTCGACGCTGCCCGGCATGATCGCCTGCAGGGCCGGCAGCTCGCGGCGGATGCCTTCGATGGTCTCGATGATGTTGGCACCGGCCTGGCGGTTGACGATCAGCAACACCGCCTGCTCGTTGTTGAAGAAGCCGCTGTTGTAGCGATCCTCCACCGAATCCCGCACCCGTGCCACGTCGCCGAGACGCAGCGCGGCGCCATCCTGGTAGCGGATGATCAGCGGCGTGTAGTCGGCCGCCTGGTGCAGCTGGTCGTTGGCGCGCACCTGCCAGTGCTGATCGGCGTCCTCCACCATGCCCTTGGGCCGGCGCACGTTGCCGTTGGCGATGGTCTGGCGCACCTCGTCCAGCGACACACCGTACTGCTCCAGCTGCTGCGGCTGCAGTTCCACCCGTACCGCGGGCAGCGAGCTGCCGCCGACCTGGATTTCGCCGACGCCGGACACCTGCGACAGCTTCTGCGCCAGGATGGTGGAGCCGATGTCGTACAGCTCGGCCTTGCCCAGCACCTCCGATGTCAGCGAAAGCACCATGATCGGTGCCTGGGACGGATTGATCTTGCGGTAGGTGGGCATGCTGCGCATCCCGCTGGGCAACAGGTTGCGCGAGGCGTTGATGGCGGCCTGCACGTCGCGGGCAGCGCCGTTGATATCGCGATCCAGATCGAACTGGATGATGATCCGGGTCGAGCCCTGGCTGCTGCGACTGGTCATCTGGCTGACACCGGCGATGCTGCCCAGCGAGCGCTCCAGTGGCGTAGCCACACTGGAGGCCATGATCTCCGGGCTGGCGCCAGGCAGGCTGGCCTGCACGGTGATCACCGGAAAATCCATGTTCGGCAGCGGCGACACCGGTAGCAGGCCGAAGCTGACTCCACCCAGCAGCAGGATCGCCAGGCTGAGCAGCATGGTCGCCACCGGGCGGGCGATGAACGGGGCGGAAAGGTTCATGCCTGCCCCCGCGCGATTGCAGTCCGGCTCACGCTTGCGCCTCCGCCAGCGGCTCGCGACGGCGCCCGAAGCGCTGGCCGAGGCGGTCGAAGAAGAGGTAGATCACCGGTGTGGTGAACAGTGTCAGCAGCTGGCTGAGCAGCAGGCCGCCCACCAGCACCAGGCCGAGCGGCTGGCGCAGTTCAGCACCGGATCCGGATGCCAGCATCAGCGGAATCGCACCGAACAGCGCCGCCAGGGTGGTCATCAGGATCGGCCGGAAGCGCAGCAGTGCCGCGCGGTAGATCGCATCCTGCGGGCTCATGCCTTGCTGCCGTTCGGCCTCCAGGGCAAAGTCGATCATCATGATCGCGTTCTTCTTGACGATGCCGATCAACAGGATGATGCCGATGATCGCGATCAGCCCCAGGTCGTTGCCGGTCAGCAGCAAGGCGAGCAAGGCGCCTACCGCTGCCGAGGGCAGCGTCGAGAGGATGGTGATCGGGTGGATGTAGCTCTCGTAGAGCACGCCGAGCACGATGTACATGGTCACCACCGCGGCGAGAATCAGCAGCAGCGTGCTCGACAGCGAGGCGCGGAACGCTTCCGCGGCGCCCTGGAAGCGCGTCTGGATGCCGGCAGGCAGGCCGATCTCCTGCTCCACCGCCTCGATCACCTGCACCGCCTTGCCCAGCGACACGCCACTGGCCAGGTTGAACGAGAGCGTCACCGCCGGGAACTGGCCGATATGGTTGATCAGCAGCGGGGCGTTGCGCTGCTCCAGCGTCGCCAGGCTGGACAGCCGTACCGGCGTGCCACCTTCGCTTTGCACGAACAACTGTTCCAGCGCCTGCGGACCCAGGCGGTTGCCCGCCTCCGCTTCCAGCACCACGCGGTACTGGCTGGCCTGGGTGAAGATGGTGGAAATCTGCCGCTGGCCGAAGGCGTCGTACAGCGCATCGGTGATGTCCGCGACCTGGATACCCAGTCGCGCCGCCGCGTCGCGATCGATGTCCAGGTAGATCTGCAGGCCATTGCTCTGCAGGTCGCTGGCCACGTCGGTCAGTTCCGGCCTTTCGCGCAGGGCCTCGACCAGGCGCGGCGTCCACTCCTGCAGCAACTCGCTATTCGGCGTTTCCAGGCTGAACTGGAACTGCGTGCGGCTGACGCGATCCTCGATGGACAGGTCCTGTACCGGCTGCAGATACAGCTCGATACCCGGCACCTTGGCCAGCTCCGGCCGCAGGCGATCGATCACCTGACTGGCGGTCAGGTCGCGCTCGCCGTGGGGCTTGAGGTTGATCAGCAGACGCCCGCTGTTGAGCGTGACGTTGTCGCCGTCCACACCGATATAGGACGACAGACTGTCCACCGCCGGGTCGGCGAGGATCACCCGGGCCAGTGCCTGCTGGCGCTCGCTCATGGCGCGGAAGGAGATCGATTGGGGCGCCTCGCTGATGCCCTGGATGACGCCGGTGTCCTGCACCGGGAAGAACCCCTTGGGTACGGCGAGGTAGAGCACCACCGTCAGCCCCAGCGTGGCCACCGCCACCAGCAGGGTCAGGGTCTGGTGGCGCAGCACCCAGGTCAGCCAGCGCGAGTAGCCGCCGATCAACCGCTCGACCCAGTCCGGCTTGGCCTCGGCGACACTGTGCGGCTTGAGCAGCTTGGCGCACATCATCGGCGTCAGGGTCAGCGAGACCACCAGCGAGATGAGGATGGCCACCGCCAGGGTGATGGCGAACTCGCGGAACAACCGGCCCACCACGTCCTGCATGAACAGCAGCGGGATCAGCACGGCGATCAGCGAGAAGGTCAGCGAAATCAGCGTGAAGCCGATCTGCCTGGCACCCTTGAGTGCGGCATTGAGGGGTGTCTCGCCCTCTTCCAGATGCCGCGCGATGTTCTCCAGCATGACGATGGCATCGTCCACCACGAAGCCGGTGGCGATGGTCAGCGCCATCAGCGTCAGGTTGTTCAACGAGAAGCCGCACAGGTACATCACGGCGAAGGTGCCGACCAGCGACAGCGGCACCGCGATCGACGGGATCACCGTGGCCGACAGCTTCTTGAGAAAGACAAAGGTCACCATCACCACCAGGAAGGTGGCGAGCATCAGCTCGTGCTGCACGTCCCGCACTGCAGCGCGGATGGTCTGGGTGCGGTCGGTGAGCACCACCACGTCCAGCCCGGCCGGCATGCTGGCCTTCACTTCCGGCAACAGCGCCTGGATGCGCTCGACCACCTCGATGACGTTGGCGCCCGGCTGGCGCTGGATGTTCAGCAGCACCGCCTGGCTGTCATTGGCCCAGGCGGCCAGGCGCTCGTTCTCGGCACCGTCGACGATATCGGCGACGTCCTTCAGGCGCAGGGCCGCACCGTCCTGGTAGGTCAGGATCAGCTCGGCGTATTCCTCCGGTGTCTTCAACTGGTCGTTGGCATCGAGCATCGACACCCGGGTCGGCCCGTCGAAGTTGCCCTTGGGCTGGTTGACGTTGGAGCTGGTGATCAGCGAACGCACGTCTGCCAGCGACAGCCCATAGGCCGCCAGCGCCTCGGGGTTGGTGCGGATACGTACCGCCGGGCGCTGACCGCCGGCGATGCTGACCATCCCCACTCCGCTGATCTGCGCCAGCTTCTGCGCCATGCGCGTATCGACCAGATCGTGCAGCTTGGGCAACGGCAGCGACTCGGAAGTCACCGCCAGCGTCAGTACCGGCGTGTCGGCCGGATTGACCTTGTTGTACACCGGCGGTGCCGGCAGGTCGTTGGGCAACAGATTGTTCGCCCCGTTGATCGCCGCCTGCACCTCCTGCTCGGCCACATCCAGTGCGACATCCAGCGAAAAGCGCAGGGTGATCACCGAGGCGCCGCCGGAACTGGTCGACGACATCTGTGCCAGCCCCGGCATCTGGCCGAACTGGCGCTCCAGCGGCGCGGTCACGGCGCTGGTCATCACCTCCGGGCTGGCGCCCGGATAAAGCGTCATCACGCGGATGGTCGGGTAATCCACCTGCGGCAGCGCAGCCACTGGCAGCAGCTTGTAGGCGATCAAGCCGGCCAGCAGGATCGCGACCATGCTCAGCGTGGTCGCGACCGGGCGCAGGATGAACAGGCGGGAGATGTTCATTGTGCCTCGCGCTCCGCGGCCTCGCCGCCACCGAGCACCGGGTTCTCGGCGGCCTCTTCGGCCATGCGGCGACTGCCGACCACTTCCACCTCGGCACCGTCACGCAGTCGGTCGGTCCCCTCCATCACTACCCGCTCACCCACCTCGAGCCCCTCGAGCACCACCGTCGTCTCGCCGTTGCTCGGCCCGGCCTTGAGCAGACGCAGCTGAACCTTGCTGTCCTCGCCAACGACGTAGGCGAAGGTGCCGCGCGAGCCGAACTGCAGCGCCGCGGTCGGAATCAGCACGGCATCGCGCAGGGTTTCGACCCGCAGGCGAACATTGACGAACTGGTTGGGGATGAGCAGTTCCTGCTCGTTGTCGAAACGCGCCTTCAGCCGCAGGGTGCCGGTGGTGGCGTCGATCTGGTTGTCGATGCTCTCCAGCACGCCCTCGCCGAACATGACCTTTTCACCACGGTCGCAGATCTGCACCACGAGCTTGTCGCCCTGGCGGTAGCGGGTCAGCACCGGCAGCAGATCGCCTTCCGGCAGCGTGAAGCTGATCGACATCGGTTGTGTCTGGGTGATCACCACCAGCGGCGTGGTGTCGTTGGCAGCGACCAGATTGCCGACATCGAGCTGTCGCAGACCGACGCGGCCATCGATGGGCGCGCGGATCTGGGTGAACTCCAGGTTCAGTCGCGCTTCGTTGACCGCCGCCTGATTGGCCGCCAGGGTGCCCTGGTACTGGCTGACCAGCGCTTCCTGGGTATCCAGGGTCTGCTTGGCGATGCTGTCGTCGGCGTACAGCCCGCGATAACGCTCGAAGTCGACCTGGGCATTCTTCAGCTGCGCGCGATTCTGCTGCAGGGTGCCTTCCGCCTGCTGCAACGCCACCTTGTAAGGGCGCGGATCGATCACGGCGAGCAGATCGCCCTTCTTGACGCGCTGTCCCTCTTCGAAGCGCAGCTCGACCAGCTCGCCCGCCACACGGCTGCGCAGGTTCACCGTGTTGAGTGGCGTGACGCTGCCGAGTGCCTTGTTGAACACCTCGAACTCGCCCTGCTCCACCTTGGCGACTCGCACGGGAACCGCCCCGCCGAACGCACCGAAGCCCGGACGCCCGCCCGGGCGCTGCGGCGCTTCGTTGTTGGGAGCAGGCCACAGCCACCAGAGCAGCGCTGCGATGGCAATGACGACGAGGATCAGGAGCGCCCAGCGGAGGCTGGAGCGCGCGGGAGTGGGATGCGTCTCGGACATGAACGGAGTTCGCTTGAAAAGGAGCGTGAACCATAAGCAGTCGCGAACCGCTCGCAAAGTGCCTTTACGGCATTTTTACGTATCGACATGTATGCGAACGGGTCGGCGCGGCAGACCGGAACCATGCGGCAGGTCTTAAGTCTATTTAACGTTCTTCTCGCGGCTCCGCGGCGAGAAAAACGCTGTAAGCGGGCCTCGCGCCGTGCAGCACGTCGAAATCGGACATTGTCGTGTCGTTAACCGGTCATTGCATCGATGACCGCATAGGATCAAGGAATGAATGTATCGCTGGTCATTCTGGCGTTGACTGTCGCCAGTTTTCTTCTGGGTTTTCTTCGCGACCTGTTCATTGCCCGCTCTTTCGGCCTCAGCTGGGAAGCGGATCTCATCTTCGTTGCGCTCATCCTGCCGCTGTTCTTCGAGAACTTCCTCGGCCTGGCATTGCGCGACACCATGATTCCCTACCTCCAGAAGCTACGCAGCCAGTCGCAGTCTCTGTTCGAATCCGTCGCGCGCTGGCTCTACTGGCGCATCATGCTGCTCGGTGGCGCAGCCTGCGCGCTGATCCTGCTGACCAGCTACTGGGTGCTCAACGCCCTGGCGCCGGGCTGGACGCCCGAGCAGGTCGCCAACGGCCAGCTGGTTTTCTGCGTCGGCGCGCTGCTGATCGGCGTCCAGGCCGCGCTGTACTGCCAGGGCGCGCTACTGAACATGGACAACGTGTTCATCATGCCGATGACCCGCACCCTGCTGCTCAATGCCGGCGCGATCATCGGCATTCTGCTGTTCGAGCCCAGCGGCATGGTCATTTTTCTCGGCATGCTGCTGCCGCAGGTGGTGCTGATCGTCCTGCAGCATCGGCGCATCCATTACCTGCGCGGTGAGGCGATGCCGCTCGAGAAAGGCCATGGCAGCCAGTTCGGCCTGGCTTTCGCGCCCATTCTGCTGGCAGCCGGTGCGCAGCAGGCCTGCATACTGGCCGAGCGGATGTTCGCCTCGTTCCTTGAGGAAGGTAGCATCACCATGCTGTCGTTCGCGTTCCGTATCGTCACGATCCCGCTGACCCTGTATGCCATGTCGGTGCTGTCGGTGCTGTTCCCGCAGTTCTCCTCCAGCTGGAACGACGAGGACCACAACGCCCACGCCGCGGTGATCCGCAAGGGGCTGCTGGCGACTCTGCTGTTCCTGGTGCCGGCGACCGTGGTGCTGTGCTCCTTCCCGGAAGCCGTGGTGGCGGTCCTGCTGGAACGCGGCGAATTCGGCGCTGCGCAGACCCAGGCCACCGCCTCGCTGATGGTCATCTACGCGCTCGGCCTGCCGGCTATGGGTCTCGCGCTGCTCTGGGGGCGCGCGCTGCTTGCGCAGCATCAGGCTCGCCTGTTCCTGGTCATCACATTGATCAGCTCGACCATGACCATCGCGCTCGATGCAGTGCTCTATCGGCATTACGGCGCCGCAGGGCTGGCGCTGGCGTTCTCCAGCGGCGCCGCGCTGCAGGCACTGTTCATGGGCCTGTTCGTCTATCGCGCCTCGCCGCGCGGTGCCGGCGTACCGGTGCTGGTGCGCTGGCTGGCGACGGCAACCGTGCTGGCGGTGGCGCTGCATTTCGTACCGCAGCCAGAGGGGTTCATCCAGCTGTGCCTGTATATCGGCCTGGTGCTGATAGGCTTCGCCGCTGGCGTGATGCTGCTGGGTGAGCGGGATCTGTTCAAACCTGGCTACTGGTCCATGCGCAAGGCCTGAGGGGCGTAAACGGCGGTAAGCGATTGCCGCATCTTCCCGCAATCAATCGCACAAACGAAAAGGCCGCTGCAGATGCAGCGGCCTTTTGCTGTGCGCGTCGCGCTCAACCACCCAGGGCAAGCATCCCCATCGTGTTGATGCAGGGGGCCGTCCAGCCTTCCGACTTCGACTCGACTTCCACCAGCCGCGGTTTGCGCTGCTCCATGACGATATCCAGGGCGCGGCTCGGCAGGATGTCGATATCGTCGAAGGTAATGATCTGGCCAGGCTCGACGGCACGCTTGAGCGCCGTCTTGCGCAGCAGGCCGATCGGCACGTGGTCCGGATGCTGGGCCAGCTTGATCGCCTCACCGCGGAACTGGAAGCCGCCGATGCCACGCTCGATCAGCTCGCCCGGCTTCATGGCGCGCTTGGCGATGGCGGCAACCCCGAGGGTCGGCTCGGTCGAGTTGTTGAGCAGCACGCCGCCGCCGCTGAGCACGCGGCGTACGGTCTTGCCCACTTCCAGCGAGCACAGATGGAACGGCCGCACCAGCGTGTAGAACGGGCCGCGTCCGAGCTTGAAATACTCGATGGCCCGGGCTTGATCCTCGTCGTGCCTGCCCACCAGGAACACGCCGCCAGCCGGATAGCCGGAGGGGATCACGTAATCGACGATGGGCTGCCCGACCCGTTCGGCCATCATGCCGAGCAGGCTGGCGCTGTCGTCCAAATTGGTCGAGGCGAGACCTTCCATACCCTGACGGGTGATGGTCGCACCCAGCCCGTTGCCGATGATCACCTGCTCGATCTGCACCTTGGTGCCGTCGGTGAAGGATGTCGTCTGATCGACGCTGATGCCTTGCCGGTTGGCCCAGTAGGCCATGTCCTCGGGGGAAGGGTCATGGTTCAGATAGCCCTTCATGTTGCCGTAGACCAGCGGCTGGAAGCCCATCTGCAGCGCATCCTCACGCAAGGCCGCCAGCGAACCGGGCTGATCGCCCTCGGCTTCCGTGAGAAAGCCCTTGCCCGCCAGGTACGAACCTGTGGTGACCTGCAACTCGGCGTTGACAGTCACGACCTTCAAGCCGGCTTCGAAGGCGCGCTCAATGACGGCCGTTCCGTGGAACACATCACCACTGCACTCGACGATCAGATCGGAATTGTCGATCAGCTCGTCCAGCGAATTGGTAAGGACGTCCGCCAGCGGGAAGTCGGTCATCGTCGAAAGTGGTCGGCGCGTGAGGACACGGGAAATCTGCATGTCCTGATAGTGCTGTTTGATCAACCGGACGAAGCCGTGGGCGATCATTCCGGTTCCGGATACACCGATTCTTTTGATTTCTGAGGTAGGCATAACTGAATCCATTCAATGGGCATCAGCTCTATGACAGCAGCCGTGCGAAAAGATTTTTTAAAAAAGCTGCCTAATTGCCATGTTTGTGGCGCTGCGCTCACCCTTGAAATCCTGGGCACGGGCATGACGGAAAGTAGTTGGCCACCTCGGTTTGCGCTAATTGACGACGACAGACGGTTTCGCTTGAACTGCTGGCTTTCCGTCGCCAAAAAAAAACGGCGAGCCCCATCAGGGCTCGCCGCCGAGCTGCTAGCGGTGCACTTCAGCCAAGCGAGGCGATGGCCGCCTCGTAGTTCGGCTCGCTGCCGATCTCGCTGACCAGTTCGCTGTGCAGTACGCGGTCCTGCTCATCCAGCACGATCACCGCGCGTGCGGCGACGCCTGCCAGAGGGCCGCTGGCCAGGGCCACGCCGTAGTCGCGAAGGAATTCGGCACCGCGCATGGTGGACAGGTTGACCACGTTCTCCAGCCCTTCGGCACCACAGAAACGCTTCTGCGCGAACGGCAGGTCGGCGGAAATGCAGAGCACCACGGTGTTTGCCAGGGCGCTGGCCTGGGCGTTGAACTTGCGTACCGAGGTGGCGCAGGTCGGCGTATCGACGCTTGGGAAGATGTTGAGGATCTTGCGCTTGCCGGCAAAGGCCGCAAGCTCGACGTCGGCGAGGTCGGCGCCTACCAGGCGAAACGGCTTGGCCTGCTGGCCGGCCTGCGGAAACTCGCCGGCTACCTGGACGGGGGTGCCTTTCAGGGTGACTTCTGTCATTGCTTCGCTCCTCGATGGGTGACACGAAAAGGCCGCGGGGCCATCAGCCCCACGGCCTGAAAGAGGGCCCGAGTGTAGCCTCGGACCGCCGATCGGTGAACCGCCAGCTAGGGCGATTACCGACCGTTATCGGACATCAGCTGCGCGCGAAATACTCCTTGGTCAGCTTCACCACGACCGGGCTCAGCAGCAGCAACGAGACCAGGTTGGGGATCGCCATCAGGCCGTTGAGCGTATCGGCCAGCAGCCAGGCGAAGTCCAGCTGAGCGATCGCACCGAAGGGCACCGCCAGCACCCAGATCACGCGGAACGGCCAGATGGCCTTGGTACCCACCAGGAATTCCCAGCACTTTTCGCCGAAGTAGCTCCAGCCAAGGATGGTGGTGAAGGCGAAGACCACCAGCGCGATGGTCAGGATCACCCCACCGATGCCCGGCATCGCCGACTCGAAAGCCGCCGCAGACAAAGCCGCGCCGCTGGCGCCGCTGGTCCAGACGCCGGTACAGATGATCGCCAGGCCGGTCATCGAGCAGACGATGATGGTGTCGATGAACGTGCCCAGCATACCGATCATGCCCGAGCGCACCGAGCTGGTGGTCGTACCGGCGGCCTGGGCGATACCGGCGGTACCGAGACCGGCCTCGTTGGAGAAGATCCCGCGCGCGACACCGAAGCGGATTGCGGCAATCACCGCGGCACCGGCGAAACCGCCAGTGGCGGCGATCGGCGTGAAGGCATGGGTGAAGATCAGGTCGAACGCGGCCGGGATCGCGGAGGCATTCACCACCAGCACCACCGCGGCAGCGATCAGGTAGGCCAGGCACATGAAGGGAACCAGCGACGCGGCCACAACGCCGATGCGGCGGATACCGCCGAGAATCACCAGGCCGACCACGACCATGGTGATCAGGCCGGTCGCCCACAGCGGCACCGAGAAGGTGGTTTCCAGCGCGTGGGCCATGCTGTTGACCTGCACCATGTTGCCAATGCCGAAGCCGGCCAGCCCACCGAAGATGGCGAACGCAGTGCCAAGCCAGACCCACTTCTTGCCCAGCCCGTTCTTGATGGCATACATCGGGCCGCCGACATGCTCGCCACGGTCGTCCTTTTCGCGGTAGTGAACCGCCAGCACGACCTCGCAGTACTTGGTGGCCATACCGACCAGCGCGGTGCACCACATCCAGAACAGCGCGCCCGGGCCGCCGAGGAAGATCGCCGTGGCGACGCCGGCGATGTTGCCGGTACCTACCGTTGCGGCCAGCGACGTCATCAACGCCTGGAACGGGCTGATCTCGCCGGTGGATTCGTCGCCCTTGGCACGACCGCGCCACATCAGGGCGAAGCCGGTACCAATGCGGGTCAGCGGCATGAACTTGAGCATGATCATCAGCACCAGGCCGGTGCCAAGGATCAGGACCAACATGGGCGGGCCCCAGACGAGGCCGTTAATGGTGTTGACGAGGTTGTTCAGAAATTCCATTCGAGCACCTTATTTCTTATAGGCGAGTTCCCTCGCGTTGGGGTCGCGCTACCGTGGAGCCGTTGAAAAACATGACGCTTGTGGCGGTGGTTTTTCAGCGACCAGGTAACGACGATTCCGATCCGCCTCTGGAGCTTGTAAGCGCTGAGGTCGACAGCACTTTGCAAGACTCGTGCTAGAGCGTTGCGCGGCGGTGACCGCGACGGTCGGAAGCGTGGATGCTACCACTGCATTCGCTCGTTGGGCGCGGGGCAATCGCGCCAGATTCGATGATCGAATCGACGCCGGAATCAGACCGAACGGTCAAACCCTGCAAGCCCGCGTCCGCCGAATCGCAAATGGCACGGAAAGCGAACTCAGCGTAGCCCAGTCTGGTGCACGCGCCAGTGGTCGCTGACTCGCACTGGTGCGGCGGCGCGGCAAGGGAGCGGCCTGACCGGCGCACGGCGTCGGACGCCACGCACCAGCGCCGTGCCGCGGTCAGAAATCGCGGCGATAGAAGACGTCGAGCGAACTGGCCAGGCCGCTTGCCGCTTCGAGAAAGATACGTCGGGTCAGCTGATAACGCAGGGCAATGGTGTTGGTCGGTTCGAACACGCCCACGCCGTAGCGCAACGCCAGACGTTCGGTAAGCCGTCCGGTGGCGACCACACTGGTGCCGGCGCCCGTTCCCTCTGTGTCGAGCTGGAAGTCCTGGATGCCGAGCCGCTGCGCGAGTCCGCCGGTGATCGATGAACTGCCAGCCAGGCCGAGCCCCAGCGCGGCCTGGGCCAGCAGATTGTTATCGCCGGAATCGGCGCCCAATGGCCGACCCAGGACGAGATAGGCCAACGCCTGTTCCTGACTCATGGCCGGTTCGGAGAACACATCGATACGCGGTTGCTCGGCGCTGCCGGTGATGCGCAGGCCGGCAACGACGTTCTCCGCCTCGATCCGGCGGATCGCCTCGATATTGAGGAACGGCTGGCTGATCAGGCCGGTGAACAGCAGCTCGGCCCGGCGGATGGTCAGCCGCTGGCCATAGGCGCGATAGCGGCCGTTCTTCAGCTGCAGCTCGCCACGGGCATCCAGGTTGTCGCCGATATGCAGGTAACCGGCAAGGTCGGCGGTCAGGCCGAAGCCGGAGAAGCGCAGGCGGTCCTGGCCGACCTCCACATCGATATCCATCTTCACCGCCAGTGGCGTGGCCTCCTCCTCGGCTTCCCGGCCGACGATCACGGTGTCCTCTGAGACCTTCACCGTCGCCGGAGGCAGTTCACGCACGGTGATCGCGCCCCGTGGCACCTCGACCCGACCGCTGACCGCCAGCTGCTGGCCACTCAGCACGATGCGCAGATCCGGCTCGACCTCGAGATCCGCGTAGGGCTCGACCACCACCGGCAGGCGGTCGCCCTTGATGGCCAGGTCCAGGTCCAGCTCGTCCTGCCAATCCAGCGTACCGCTGAGGCTGCCGCGCCCCTGCTCGCCGGCACGCCAGCCGCCATCGATGTTCAGGCGCTCGCCCTCGATCAGCAGGCGTACCCGCAGATCCTCGAAGGTGGTAGGCAGTTCGCTGCCGGCGATTTCGCCGCCGGTCAGCAGCAATTGGCCGTTCAGGGTGGGTTGCTGCAGGCTGCCGGCGAGCTGGCCACTGCCATTCAACTCGCCGCGCAGGCGCTCCACCATCGGCACGAAGGGTCGTGCCACTGCGAGATCGAGACCGCTGAGGCGGAACTCGCCGTCGATCGGCTTGGCTTCGGGACGCGGGTCGATACGCAGCTGCACGTCCAGGTCGCCCAATTCGCCACCGGCAAAGCGCAGCTCGCTGTCGACCCGTTCAGGCCGCAGGCGGCTATTGAGCGCCAGGGTCTGGTAGGGAAAGTCGTGCCACTGATCCGCATCGCGGATACGCAACACGCCGGGGCCGGCGTCGACCTGCACCTGCCCGTTGGGCCCTGCCGCAGGCAGATCCAGTTCGATGTCCGCGTTCAGCTCACCCTGCCAGGCGAAATCCTCGGGCAGGTAGTCGGCCAGGGATTGCAGGGCGAAGTCGCGCAGCCGATAGCGGATCCGCGGATCAGGCATCAGCCGCTGATCTTCGGCGCAAAGGCTGGCGGGACCGGAAAGCCAGCAGTGCGCGCCGAGATCGAGGCGGCCATCGGCCAGGCGCTGCAACCACGCCGGGCGTTGTAGCGCCCAGTTCTGTTGCTGCGCGCTGAGCTCGCCGCGGGTGAGCCGGCCGATCCAGTCATCGCCGCGTAGACCACCGTCGAAGGCCAGCAACAGGTCGAGCAGTGGCCCCTGCAGTTCCAGCTCGGCCTGGTGCTGCGCGGCGGTGCCCTGGCCGTTCAGCTGCAGGGTTCCCAGGTCGGTTTCGCCGGCGCGGATGCGCTCCGCACTCAAGGTCAGGCGGCCACGCTCGCCTTCGGACAACTCGCCCTGGACGCTCAGCCGCCGCGCCCGGTTGTCCTGATAGCCAAGGTTGCGACCGTCGAGTGCGACGGTGCCACTCGGTGCATCCGCGGTTCCGCCGAGCCTGATCTCGCCGGCGAGCTGGCCGTGCAGATCAGGCCAGAGCTGCGCCAACCGGCTCAGTTCCAGCTGCAGTTGCCCGTCCAGCGTCTGCGCCCAGCGGCCGCTGCCATGCACACGGTTGTCTCCCATGCGCAGATCGATGCTGGGCAGGTTCCAGCTTTCGCCCTGTCCGTCGGCCTGTAATTGCAGGCTGGTGGCCTGCCCACGCAGCCGGCCAGCGATGTCCAGCTGGGCCTCGGCCTGCAGAAGTTCGTCGCGCAGCGCGCCGCTGGAGCGCAACGTGCCACCGAGCCTGCCCGGCAGCTCCGCCAGCCAGTAGGCGGGATCGAGATCGCTCAGCGCCAGGTCGGCCCTCCAGTCGATGCCGTCCGCGAAACCGACGCTCAGCGAACCGCTGGCGCTGCCCTGCCCGGCCCGCAGCGCCAGCTGCGGTAGATGCACGGCTTCGAGATTGCCGCTGACCGGACTCGCCAGCGTGAAATCCCCGGCCGGTCCGGTGATAGACGAGTCGAAGTTGCCGAGGTAGTTACCGTTGTCGTACTGGACCTGCGCGTTAAGTTCGCGCAGCGTCACAGGCGGCTCCTCGAGCTCGGGGTAGAGCCGGCGCCAGGGAAAGTCGCGCCACGCCAGCTCGGCGTTGGCGGCCAGGCCGTCCTGCCAGGCGACGTCGCCGCTCAGGCGCACCCGGCGCTGTTGGCCGGCATCCAGTTCGAGCACGGAGATCTGCGCGCCGCTCGGATTGACCACGCCTTCGAGCGCCAGGCGCACGGCGCCACCCTCGCCCGGCAGGCGACCAGTACCGAGCAGGCGGTAGCCGTCTCCCATGTTGCCGCTGGCAGTGAGCTCCAGCTCATGCACACGCAGGGTTTCGGGCAGATCGGGCACGGCCTTGAAGCCGTCGGCGGTGAGCCTGATGGTCGCCGGCAGCTGCTCGTCCAGCGCACGGACATGACCGCTTAGCATGCCGTCGAGGTAACCCTGGCTTTCGACCTCGAGCCGCACCTGCTCGCGCAGATCACCCTCGATGGCAATCTGCAGGGCCCACGGCTGCTCGTCCGGCGAGCGCAGTGCGGCCTGCCCTTGCAGCTGCAGCGGCCATGCACCACTGGGCTGCAGACGGCCGTCGAGCACCAGGTCGAGGTCATCCCGGCGCAGCTCCAGACGGTGGATGTCCAAGCCGTCCGCGCGCCAGTCGGCCTGCACGTGCAGACGACGCAGCTGTTCGCTTTCGTTGAGCGTCAGCCGCCCGATCTCGATACGCTCGACCTGCAGCGCCAACGGCAGCTTCAGCTCCGGCAGGCTGAACGGCTCGGCGTTCGGGTCAGGCTCGGATGGGGCGAAACTGAGTTCGATATCCCCGGTCACCAGCTCTTCGATGCACAGAGTGCGTTTGAGCAGGCACGCCGGTGACCAGGCCAGACGCGGTTGTTGCACCTCGACGCGATCCTCGCCCTGCGTCCAGACCAGGCGCTCGGCCTGCCAGCGCTGGCCGAGCCGGCCTTCGAACGCTTCCACGTTGAGCCCAGGCACTTGCGCCAACAGCCAACGACTACCGCTCGTGGTGCCCAGCAGCGTGCCAAGGCCGATCATAACCAGCAGCAGCAAGGCCAGCAGCGTCAAGCCAATACCCCACAACAGCCGCCTCACAGTTCCGGCCCCATGGAGAAGTGCAGCCGCACGCCACCCTCGCTATCCAGCGGGTGGGCCAGGTCGACGCGAATCGGCCCGACCGGCGAGACCCAGCGCACGCCGACACCGACTGCGCTCTTCAGGGTCGGGATCTCCAGCGAATTGAATGCGTTGCCCTGATCGACGAAGGTCGCGATCCGCCATTTCTCGGCGATGGAATACTGATACTCGGCGCTGACAGCGAACTGATAGCGACCGCCGATCTTGTCGCCGTCGGAGTTGGTTGGCGACAGGCTCTGATAGTCGTAGCCACGCACGCTCTGATCGCCACCGGCGAAATAGCGCAGCGATGGCGGCACGTTGACGTATTCATCCGTCCAGTTGCCGCCCAGTTGCACCCGACCGAGGAAGCGATGGCGCTGCCCCAGGGTGGTCAGCCCGCGCAGCAGCACATTGGCGTGGATCAGGTCGGCATCGGAAAACACGCCGTCCTTGGCCGCCGCCACTTCGAACTGCAGGCGGTAGCCCTGGCTGGGATCGATGCGGTTGTCGCTACGCAGGTAGCTGTAAGCGACGCCGGGCATCAGCAGCGTGCTCAGCCCTGAATCGTCGCCGAGGCGGTATTCCTCGTGCTGCCATTTCAGCGAGAGCACCCGTAACCAGCCACCGGGCAGGCGGCTGTGCCATTCCGGGCCGACCTTGAGCAGACGGCTCAGCGTGTCAGTGCCGGCAATCTCCTCGTACTGGTAACCACCGACGAAGCGCAGCTTGTCGGTCAGCGGCGGATCGAGCGGAATGTCGTACCAGAGCCCGACGTTCTGCCGCGGTGCGGAGAGTTCGGTTTCCGCGCCATAGCTGTGCCCTTGCGGGTTGACCCAGTGGCGCGTCCAGTTCAGGCGGATGCGCGGCCCGACGTCGGTGGAATAGCCAAGGCCGAGGCCGAAGGTGCGCGGCTTGCGGGTGGTCAGGGCAACGGCGACGGGAATGCGCTGCTCACTGGCGCTGGCGGGGTTGGCATCGACCCGCACGCCCTCGAAATAGCCGCTGGACTGCAGCGCTTGGCTGAGTTCGGCGATCAGCTCGGAGTCATAGGGCGTATCGGCCTTGAACGGCACCATGCGCGAGAGCAGGTCGTCATCGAATGGCGCATCGCCCTCGAAGCGCACGTCGCCGAGGCGATAGCGCGGCCCGCTGTCGAATACCAGCTCGACATCGGCGGTGTTCTCCCGGGGGTCGACCGCCAGGCGCTGGCGGGTGAAGCGCCCGTCGAAATAGCCGTAGCGCGAGGCCTGGTTGAGGAACTGCTGCTTCACGTCCTCGTAGCGACCATGATTGAGTACGTCACCCTGACGCAGGCTGCGCTGGGCGACGCGAAAGCCCGAAAACTCGGCCGCTGGCCCTTCCAGGCGCACGGTGATGTTGCGCAAGCGCACCGGTTCGCCGGTCCGCACTCGCAGCACCAGGGTCGGTTCCTCCCCCTCGCGCACATCGGTTCGGATGCGGCTGCGGTAATAGCCAAGCGCCTGCAGCGCTTTCTCAGCCTGACGCTGCGCCACCCGGCTGTAGCGCAGCAGCTCGCGCGCATCCCGATCGCCCAGGTCGCCGATGTAGTTTTCGATATTCTCCCGCAACGCGCGGTTTTCCGGCTCGACCCGTACGTCCAGCTCGGCCGCGCCGGCCTGGACGCCGCTCAACATCAGGATCGCGATTGCGGCTACCAGCAGGCCGACTCGGTTCGTTTTACGCATGGCGCGCAATGCTAGCACGGGCTGTCTGGCATGCCCGAGCACGCGGGCCAGAGGGTGTGTAAGGCGACTTTGCGGGGGGACGGGCATCGGCTGACATCGCGAGACTTCAGTCCAATCAGACTGACCCGGCCGGATAAAATTCGCCCACACCTAGCGTGCCGCTTCCATCCGCCGGGGCGCCGGATGGAAGAAGACGTGTTCGACGACCGGCCCTACTGCCACCTGGCCGATTTCTTCGTAGCCTTGCCGTTGATAGAAGTTCAGGTAGCGCGGGTTGCCGGTGTCGATGACCAGGCCCTGGGAGGTTTCGTCCTCGGCGCACCACTCATGCACTGCTTCCAGCAACTGCTCGCCATAATGCTGGCCCTGGAACTGCGGGTGCACGCCAAGCAACGGCAGCAGGTGCACGGCACCGCTGGGCAGGCAGGCGAGCACCGCGGCGTGGTAATCCAGGTAGCGCCGCGTGCAGCGAAAACCGGCAGTCAGCAGCATCCGTGCCCGCCAGGCCCAGCTCTCGGTAATGTCCAGCCGACGCTGCGGCGGCGCGATCAGCGCAACGGCGATCAGCCGGTCGTTCAGCAACAGCCCCAGCGCCGGTTGCTGTTGCAGGAAATGCTGGTTCACCAGTTCACGCACCGTGGCGCGGACCCGCTGCTGATAGCCCGGGCGGTCGGCCTCGAAGAGATAGGCAAAGGTCGGTTCGTGGCGGTAAGCGTGATACAGCAGCGAACGGGTTTCGCGGTCGTAACCACTGTCGAGCGTGCGAACCTCGGCGGACATCGGCATGACGACTCTCGGCTTTTCATGATGGATGATTGCAACTTAGCAGCGCTTCGCGCGGCCCGCCATGTCGACGGATGACCAGCGGTGCGCGGCACGACAATCGCCATGACGGTGCCTTTGTACCCGTCACGTGGTGTCTCTAGAATCAGCCCTTCAAGTCCATCAGTTACGGTGCGCGCCGTTGATGCGCGGCGCCGACAGCGTCCTCTTCCATGGAACTCTCATGAAAATTGTTTCCTTCAACATCAACGGCTTACGAGCCAGACCTCACCAGCTTTCTGCGATCATCGACAAGCATCAGCCGGACGTCATCGGCCTGCAGGAAACCAAGGTGGCCGACGAGCAGTTCCCGCAGGCGGAGATCGAGGCCCTCGGCTATCACGTCCACTATCACGGACAGAAAGGTCACTACGGCGTCGCCCTGCTCTCGCGCCAGGCGCCGCTGGAAGTTCACAAGGGCTTTCCCAGCGACGGCGAGGAGTCGCAGAAGCGTTTCATCTGGGGCCGTTTCGCCGATGCAAACGGCCAACCGGTCACCGTCATGAACGGCTACTTTCCCCAGGGGGAAAGCCGCGCCCATCCGGTGAAGTTTCCTGCCAAGACCAAGTTCTATGCCGATCTGCAGGCCCTGCTCGAACAGCGTTTCAGCCCGGACGAATCGCTGGCGCTGATGGGTGACTTCAATATCTCGCCGCAGGATTGCGACATCGGCATCGGCGAGGTGAACGCCAAGCGCTGGCTGCGCACCGGCAAGTGCAGCTTCCTGCCGGAGGAGCGCGAGTGGCTGGAGCGGATCAAAGGCTGGGGCCTGCAGGACAGCTTCCGCACCCTCAATCCGGATGTGGTCGATCGATTCAGCTGGTTCGACTATCGCAGCCGTGGCTTCGAGGACGAGCCGCGTCGCGGCCTGCGCATCGACTACATCCTCACCACCCATGCGCTGCATGAACGGGTGACCGATTGCGGCGTGGACTACGATATCCGCGCGATGGAGAAGCCGTCCGACCACTGTCCGGTCTGGATCGAGCTGCGTTGAACGCCATCGATACCACGCCGGGCGCGCCGTCTGTCATCTTTCGGTAACCGGATCGTCTTAATCTCGCGGCCTTCAACAAGGAGGTCGCACGATGGCGCCATGTTTCGCTGCTGGACGGTTCTGGATTCGGCTTTTCTCTCCTCTGCTGCTGGCGGTGGCAGCCAGCAGCTCGACCGGCGCCCTCGCCGCACTGCCGATCCCGGCAGACGGGTCCGCGGTACTGCGCATCCACGGCTCCAACACCGTTGGCGCCAAGCTGGCCCCCATGCTCATCGCCGGGCTGTTCGAAGCCGAGGGCTTTCAGGACATCAGCATTCGGCCGACCGAGGTCGAGAACGAGCAGCGGGTCAGCGCTCGCACGCCTCAGGGCAAAGCGGTAATCGCCACGGTGGCCGCGCATGGCACCGGTACCGGCTTCGCTGGGCTTAAGAATGGTCAGGGTGATCTCGCAGCAGCGTCCAGGCCGATCAAAACCAGCGAGCGCGCCGAGCTGGCCGAGCTGGGGGACATGCGAAGCGCCAAGGCGGAACAGGTGATTGCCATCGATGGCCTGGCCATCGTCGTGCATCCGGGCAACCCCGTCGATTCATTGACCACCGCGCAACTCGCCCGGCTGTTCGCCGGCGAAATCCGCAACTGGCGCGAGCTCGGCGGACAGGACCTGCCGGTGCGGCTGCACGCGCGCGATGACCGTTCCGGTACCTACGACACCTTCAACGAGCTGGTATTGGCGCGTCAGGGCAAGTCGCTCTGGAGCGATGCCCGCCGCTATGAATCCAACGACGAGCTGTCCCGGGCGGTCACCCTGGATGCAGGCGCCATCGGCTTCACCGGCCTGGCCTCGCTGGGCAAGGCCAAGGCGCTGGCCATCGCCGATGGCGACTCGCAACCGATGCTGCCCTCCCGCGCCCTGGTCGCGACCGAAGACTACCCGTTGTCGCGCCGGCTGTTCCTCTATGCCCATCCGCGCAAACAGTCGCCCTGGACCGAGGCCTACATCGAGTTCATCCATAGCAAGGCCGGCCAGACCATCGTCGAGCGATCCGGCTACGTCGCCCAGCATGTCGAGGCGATTCGGCAAACCGCCCTTGCCGACATGCCCGCCTTCTATCAACAGCTGGCGAGCGAAGCCCAGCGCCTGACGGTCAACTTCCGCTTCGAGGAAGGCAGCGCCCAGCTGGACAACAAGGCCCAGCGTGACCTCGAGCGGGTCGTCGAATACCTGCGCGATAACGGCAAACTCACCGACAGCGCGGCGTTGGTGGGCTTCGGCGATGCGACGGGCGATCCGGCGCGCGCGGCACTGCTGTCCAAGCTGCGCGCCATGACGGTGCGCCGCGAACTCAACAAACGAGGAGTGTTTCTCAAGGAAATCAATGGGATGGGTTCCGAACTTCCAGTTGCCTCCAACGATGCGGGAAGCGGCCGGGTGAAGAACCGCCGGGTGGAAGTCTGGGTCTACTAGCAGTGCAAGATCGTATCGGCGACCGGCCACCGGCGTACTGTCTCGGTGCCGGCGCCGCGTTTAAGCTCGGCGGATTTCCAGCAGCAGGAATCCTCCATGTACCTCGTCTGTGGTGAAGCGCTTTTCGATGTGTTCACGGGCCCGGGCGCCAGCGGCAATCGCCTGAATCTGGAAGCGGTGGCCGGCGGTTCGCCGTATAACGTGGCGGTCGGCCTGGCGCGACTGGACGTCAAGGCGGCGCTGCTCGGCGGATTGTCCAACGATCACTTTGGCCAGCGCCTGCTCGGTCTGCTGCAGAAGGAAGGCGTCGATACCGGGCAGCTGGTGATCTTCGATGCACCGACCACGCTGGCGATGGTTGCGCTGGGCAACGATGGCGCGCCGGTCTACAGCTTTCGCGGTGACGGCTGTGCCGACCGTCTGCTGCAGCCCGAGCAGTTGCGGCCGCTGCCCGACAGGGTCCGCGGCATCCACTTCGGTTCCTACTCGCTGGTGGCCTCGCCCATCGCCGAGACGCTGCTGGAACTGCTGCGCCGTGAACAGGCACAACGCCTGATTTCCCTCGACCCGAACGTGCGGCTCAACGTCGAGCCTGATCTTGCCCGCTGGCGCGAGCGGGTCGAGGCCTTCGCCGAGCAGGCCCATCTGATCAAGGTCAGTGACGAGGATCTGCGCCTGCTTTACCCGGGCGTCGAACCACATGGCATTGCCGAGCGCTGGCTGGGCAACCGCGCCGAGCTGGTGGTGATCACGCGGGGTGGCGATGGCGCGCAGCTGTTCAGCCGGCAGCACGGCCAGCTCGCTATCGCTGCGCAGCCAGTGACGGTGTGCGACAGCGTAGGCGCTGGCGACACGTTCCAGGCCGCCCTGCTGGCCTACCTGACCGAACAACGGCTGGATACCCCAGCGGGGCTCGCACAGATGTCGCCGGCACAGCTGCAGGCCATGCTCGAATTCGCCAGCAAGGCGGCAGCCATCACCTGTTCCAGACGTGGTCCGGAGCTGCCTTACCGATACGAAATTGCCTGAGCGATTTTGCCATCGTCGCCAGAGCGGCTATAACGCTTCGATGCCTTTCTCGACAACGGACCCTGCATGAGAGCGTTGAAGATCTCCGACCCGTCCTACGAACTCATGGACGATCACCATGGCAACTCACTGATCTACCGCGAGCACGGTTTCCCCTGCCCTCTGGTGCGCTGGCACAACCACAAGGAGTACGAGCTGCATCTGATCGTCGCCAGCTCGGGCAAGGTTTTCGTCGGCGACTACGTGGGCAATTTCGGGCCGAACAGCCTGTTTCTCACCGGTCCGCACCTGCCGCACAACTGGATCAGCCAGGTCGAGGAAGGCGAAGTCGTGGCCAAGCGCGACATGCTGGTCAACTTCACCGACGAAATGCTGGAGGCCGGCCACAGCGTGTTCTCCGAGCTGCGCAGTTTCACGCCGATGCTCGAACGCTCGCGTTACGGCATCGAATTTCGATGCCCCAGCACCATCGACCAGGCCGGCGAGCTGATGCAGCGGATCGCCGACAGCCGCGGCGCCACTCGCCTCGGCTACTTTCTGATCATGCTCGAGCTGCTGGCGCGGTGCGACGACTACCAGCTGCTCTCCGGCGCCACCTCGGCACAGCTGAGCGACGAACACCATGCCGACCGCACCAACATGGCGGTCAACTACATCTTCGAGCACTACATGCGTGAACTGCCGCTGGAAGAAGTCGCCAGCCATCTCGGGATGAAACCCACCTACTTCTCGCGCTTCTTCAAGCGCGCCACCGGCCGCTGCTATGTCGAGTTCGTCAACAGCCTGCGCATCAGCAAGTCCTGCGAGCTGTTGCTCGATCAGGACAAGCCGGTTACCGACGTCTGCTTCGAGTCGGGCTTCAACAACCTGTCCAATTTCAATCGCCGCTTTCAGCAGCTCAAGGGCATGACGCCGTCCTGCTATCGCCGCCTGGTCGAACAACGGCTAACCGAACAGAACCTGGCCGGCTGATACGCTTCCGGCCAGCCGAATTCGACGCCCTCTTCCTCGTCCGTTGCTCCGCACACCTCTCTAAGGTCATGGAAAAGCCTTGTTCTTGAGCCTCTTGAAGGCGTCTGGGTAGTGGCACCGTGGGCGGTCGACCTCAGTCCAAGGAGTGCAAAAACGTATCGGTAGAAGTGCAGTCACGGCTTTGTCGCGCTGCCACTTCGGGCGCTGTAATGCCCACGAGACGCTCGTAGCGCAGTACGCGGGCAACAACAAAAACAATAACTGCTTCAGGTTCCGGCCTGGAGGGGAGTCCACGAATGAAAGCATTCCACTTGCTGCTCGGCACCGCCTGCATCGCCTCGCTCGGCATGGCCCAGGCCGCCGAAACCCTCACCGTCTCCACCGTCAACAACGCGGACATGATCCGCATGCAGCGCCTCTCCAAGACCTTCGAACGGCAGCACCCCGACATCAAGCTCAACTGGGTGGTGCTGGAGGAAAACGTCCTGCGTCAGCGCCTGACCACCGACATCGCCACCAACGGTGGGCAGTTCGACGTGCTGACCATCGGTATGTACGAAGCCTCGCTGTGGGGCGACAAGGGTTGGCTCGCTCCGATGACCGACCTCCCTGACGACTACGACCTGGACGACGTATTCCCCTCGGTTCGCGAAGGCCTTTCGGTCGATGGCACCCTCTACGCGCTGCCCTTCTATGCCGAAAGCTCGATGACCTACTACCGCACCGACCTGTTCGAACAGGCCGGCCTGCAAATGCCCGAACACCCCACCTGGACCCAGATGGCCGAGTTCGCCGAGAAGCTGCACAAGCCTGGCGAGGACCAGTACGGCATCTGCCTGCGCGGCAAGGCCGGCTGGGGCGAGAACATGGCGCTGGTCACCACCGTCGCCAACGCCTTCGGCGCGCGCTGGTTCGATGAGAAGTGGCAACCCGAATTCGACGGCCCCGAATGGACCAAGGCGGCCAGGTTCTATGTCGACCTGCTCAGCCAATACGGCCCGCCCGGTGCCTCCAGCAATGGCTTCAACGAAAACCTGGCGCTGTTCAACAGCGGCAAATGCGCCATGTGGGTCGATGCGACCGTTGCCGGCTCCTTCGTGACCGATGAATCGCAGAGCAAGGTCGCCGACAAGGTCGGTTTCACCTTCGCACCGCAGGAGACCACCGACAAGGGCTCGGCCTGGCTGTACTCCTGGGCACTGGCGATCCCGACCAGCTCCCAGCAGAAGGATGCCGCCAAGGCCTTCACCGCCTGGGCGACTTCCAAGGACTACGCCAAGCTCGTCGCCGAGACCGATGGCGTCGCCAACGTGCCGCCGGGCACGCGCGAGTCCACCTACAACGAGCAATACATGGCGGCCGCGCCGTTCGCGGAGATCACCCTGGAGTCGCTCAAGCAGGCCGATCCCGCCTCACCATCGGCCAAGCCGGTGCCCTACGTCGGTATCCAGCTGGTCACCATCCCTGAGTTCCAGGCCATCGGTACCCAGGTCGGCAAGATGTTCTCCGCCGCGCTGACCGGGCAGATGCCGGTCGAGCAGATGCTTACCGCGGTGCAGCAGTCGACCACCCGCGAAATGAAACGCGCCGGTTATCCCAAGTAGACCAGCCGCACGTCCCGTGAAGGCGTAAACCCGCGAGGGCTCCGCGAGCCCTCATCGGCCCCTCTTCAGCCGGAGCATCATCATGGCGACCACCACGACTGCCTTGCCCAAGGCCCCTGCGAGCAACGCATCACCACAACCTGCCGAGCGCCGCCGGCCGAGGTTGGCCCCGAGCTGGTTCCTGGTCAGCCCTTCGGTCGCGCTGTTGCTGCTGTGGATGCTGGTACCACTGGCGATGACCCTGTACTTCTCGCTCGTGCGCTACAACCTGCTCTATCCGGGCGAAAAGGATTTCGTCGGGCTGGAGAACTTCCACTACTTCCTGACCGATGCCGGCTTCATCCCGGGCATGACCAACACCCTGATCCTGGTCGGCAGCGTGCTGCTGATCAGCGTGGTACTCGGTGTGCTCATCTCGGCATTGCTGGAGGCAGCGGACTTCGCCGGGCGCGGGATCGTCCGCGTGCTGCTGATCTCGCCGTTCTTCATCATGCCGACCGTCAGCGCCCTGGTCTGGAAGAACCTCATCTATCACCCGGTCTCGGGCATTCTCGCGGCGGTATGGAAGTTCTTCGGCGCACAGCCGGTGGACTGGCTCGCACAGCATCCGCTGGCGTCCATCGTGATCATCGTGTCCTGGCAGTGGCTGCCCTTCGCGATCCTGATCCTGATGACGGCCATGCAGTCCCTCGATCAGGAACAGAAGGAAGCCGCCCGCCTCGATGGTGCCGGCCCCATCGCCATCTTCTGGCACCTGACCTTACCCCACCTGGCCCGGCCCATCGCCGTGGTGGTGATGATCGAGACCATTTTCCTGCTTTCGGTATTCGCCGAGATCTTCACCACCACCAGCGGTGGTCCCGGCTACGCATCCACCAACCTCGCGTACCTGATCTACAACCAGGCACTGCTGCAGTTCGATGTCGGCATGGCCTCGGCCGGCGGCCTGATCGCGGTGGTGATCGCCAACATCGCGGCGATCATCCTGGTGCGGATGCTCGGCAAGAATCTCACCGAGAAATATTGAGGACAGACCGATGCTGACGCTCAAACAAAGTCGCCGCCTCAACACCCTGGTGGTCGGGCTGTTCGCCTGGGCCGTGGCGCTGCTGCTGTTCTTCCCGATCTTCTGGATGCTGCTGACCAGCCTGAAGACCGAGATCGACGCCTTCGCCACGCCGCCGCAGTTCATCTTCACGCCGACGCTGGAAAACTACCTGCACATCCAGGACCGCAGCGGCTACTTCAAGTACGCCTGGAACTCGGTGACCATTTCCTTCGGCGCGACCGCCCTGGGCATGCTGATCGCCATTCCCGCCGCGTATTCGATGGCCTTCTACGAGACCAAGCGCACCAAGGGCACGCTGCTCTGGATGCTCTCGACCAAGATGCTGCCGCCGGTGGGCGTGCTGGTGCCGATCTACCTCTTGGCCAAGCAGTTCGGCCTGCTCGACAGCCGCGCGGTGCTGATCATCATCTACACGCTGATCAACCTGCCGATCCTCGTGTGGATGATCTACACCTACTTCAAGGACATCCCCCGCGACATCCTCGAAGCGGCCCGCATGGACGGTGCCACGCTGCTGCAGGAGATGCTTCGCGTGCTCCTGCCGATCAGCAAGGGCGGGCTCGCCTCGACCATGTTGCTGTCGCTGATCCTGTGCTGGAACGAAGCCTTCTGGTCGCTGAACCTGACCTCGTCCAACGCCGCGCCGCTGACCGCGCTGATCGCCTCCTACTCCAGCCCCGAAGGCCTGTTCTGGGCCAAGCTCTCGGCTGTCTCCACCCTCGCCTGCGCCCCCATCCTGATCTTCGGCTGGATCAGCCAGAAGCAGCTGGTGCGCGGCCTGTCGTTCGGCGCCGTGAAATGAGCGCCGCCTGACAACCAAGAACAACTGAGGATTCGAACATGGCAGACCTGAAGATCCACAATCTGAAGAAAGGCTTCGAAGGCAACGAGATCATCAAGGGCATCGACCTGGACATCCGCGACCGCGAATTCGTCGTCTTCGTCGGCCCCTCCGGCTGTGGCAAGTCCACCCTGCTGCGCCTGATCGCCGGGCTCGAGGAGGTCAGCAGCGGGCGGATCGAACTGGACGGGCGCGACATCACCGATGTCAGCCCGGCCAAGCGCGACCTTGCCATGGTGTTCCAGACCTATGCGCTCTACCCGCACATGACGGTGCGCAAGAACATGTCCTTCGCCCTGGACCTGGCCGGTGCCGACAAACAGGAGGTTGCCCGCAAGATCGAAGCGGCCGCGCGCACCCTGGAGCTGGAACCGCTGCTCGAACGCAAGCCACGCCAGCTCTCCGGCGGCCAGCGCCAGCGCGTCGCCATCGGCCGCGCCATCGTGCGCAACCCCAAGGTGTTTCTCTTCGATGAGCCGCTGTCCAACCTCGATGCCGCGCTGCGTGTACAGATGCGCCTGGAGCTTTCGCGCCTGCACCAGGAACTGCAGGCCACGATGATCTACGTGACCCATGATCAGGTCGAGGCCATGACCCTGGCCGACAAGGTGGTGGTGCTCAACGGCGGGCGCATCGAGCAGGTCGGCTCGCCCATGGAGCTCTATCACCATCCGGCCAACCTCTTCGTCGCGGGCTTTCTCGGCACGCCGAAGATGGGCTTTCTCAACGGCCGCGCAAGCCGTGTCGAAGCCAGCGGCTGCGAAGTCGAGCTCGACGCCGGTTGTCGCCTGTTCCTGCCGGTGAGCGGCGCCACGCTGAAGGCGGGCGATCCGGTCACCCTCGGCATCCGCCCGGAGCACCTCAACCGTGGCAGCGAAGGCACCTGCCAGTTGACCGTGAAGGCCGACGTCAGTGAACGGCTGGGCAGCGACACCTATTGCCACGTCGTCACCGGCAACGGCGAGCAGCTGACCATGCGCATTCGTGGCGACTTCACCCCGCGCTACGGCGAGTCGCTGTCGCTGACGCTGGAGGCCGCCCATTGCCACCTCTTCGACAGTAGCGGTCAGGCGGTCGGCCAGTCGCTCCAGCAGGTGGCCTGACACCCGACGTCGCGCCCAGCTCTTCCAACGGCAGCTCGCTGCGCCCGTAAAGGCAGCGATCCCGCCCCCGGCTTTTCCACATTCAAGCCCAGCGAGGCCCGAGATGAAGTTGAAAGAAGCGAATCTGCCACAGCTGCCGGCCCCTATCGCGCGACCCGACTACTGCCTGGCCGAGGTCTCCACCGGCATCGCCCACATCGGCGTGGGCGGCTTTCACCGCGCCCACCAGGCGGCCTACACCGATGCGCTGATGAACACCGGCGAGGGTCTGGAATGGGGCATCTGCGGCATCGGCACACGCGCCGAGGAACGCTCGATGCGCGACGCGCTGGCCGCGCAGGACTATCTCTACACCCTGGTCGAGCTCGACGACCGGCCTGACACCGAGGTCCGGGTGATCGGCAGCATTCGCGACATGCTGCTGGTGGACGAGGATGGTTCCGAGGCGGTGGTTGCTCGCCTGGCCGATCCGGCGATTCGCATCGTCTCGCTGACCATCACCGAGGGCGGCTATTGCCTGGACGACAGCACCGGCCAGTTCAATGCGCAACTGCCCCAGATTCAACACGACCTGCAGCACCCGCGCCGTCCGGTCAGCGTGTTCGGTCTGCTCTGCGCGGCGCTGGCCAAGCGCCGCGGCGACGGTGTCGGCCCCTTCACGGTGATGTCCTGCGACAACCTCCCCCACAACGGCGACGTGACCCGCAAGGCCACGCTGGCGTTCGCCGGCCTGGTCGACCCCGACCTGGCCCGCTGGATCGAGCGCAACGTCAGCTTTCCCAACGCCATGGTCGACCGCATCACGCCCATGACCAGCACGGCGCATCGCCAAGACCTCAAGCGTCAGCACGGCCTCGATGACGCCTGGCCGGTGGTCTGCGAACCCTTCGTGCAATGGGTACTGGAAGACCGCTTTGTCGCCGGTCGGCCGGCCTGGGAAAAGGTCGGCGTGCAGTTCACCGACGACGTTTCGCCCTATGAGGAGATGAAGATCAAGCTGCTCAACGGCAGCCACCTCGCGCTGACCTACCTGGGCTTCCTGCGCGGTTATCGCTTCGTCCACGAAACCATGGCCGATCCGCTGTTCGCCGAGTACATCCGCCGCTACATGGACGAGGACGTCACTCCGCAACTGGCTCCCGTGCCAGGCATCGATCTCGCCCGCTACAAGCAGACCCTGATCGAGCGCTTCTCCAACTGCGCCATTGCCGACCAGCTGGAGCGGGTGTGCTCCGACGGCTCGTCGAAGTTTCCCAAGTTCACCGTGCCGACCATCAACCGCCTGATTGCCGATAAGGCCGCCCTGGACCGGGCCGCCCTGGTGGTCGCCGCCTGGGCGCTGTATCTGCGGGGCGTCGATGAAAACGGCGAGCGGTACCGCATCCCCGATCCGCGCGCGGATTTCTGCCAGTCGCTCGTCGCGGAGGACGACGATCTCACCGAACGCCTGCTGGGGCGCGAGGAAATCTTCGGCACGCAGATTCCGCGTTCGCTCGCCTTCCGCGATGCCTTCGAGCGCAACCTGCTGCGGCTGCGCACGCTGGGGGTGAGCGGCACCCTTGATCTGTTGCTGACGCAGTGAGGGACCCGGCATGTTTCTCGGGATCGATTGCGGTACTCAGGGCACCAAGGCGCTGTTGCTCGACGCCAGCAGCGGACGCGTGCTCGGCCAGGGCTCGGCCGGCCACGATCTGATCAGCGGGCCCAACGGCCGGCGCGAGCAGGACACCGGGCAGTGGACCGCCACTTTCGCCAGCGCTACCGCGGCAGCTCTGGCCGAGGCCGGGGTCGACGGCGGCGCCGTGCTGGGCATTGGTGTCTCCGGGCAGCAGCATGGACTGGTCACGCTCGATGCCGCGGGCCGCGTCTTGCGCCCGGCCAAGCTGTGGTGCGACACGGAGTCGGCTGCGGAGAATCAGCGCCTGCTCGACTGGCTGGGCGGTGAACAGGGTTCGCTGCAGCGCCTCGGTATCGTCATCGCGCCGGGCTACACGGTTTCCAAGCTGCTGTGGATGAAGGAGCAGCACCCCGCGCTGTTCGCACGCATCGCCCATATCCTGCTGCCCCACGACTACCTCAACTACTGGCTGACCGGACGGTGCGCGAGCGAATACGGCGATGCCTCCGGCACCGGCTATTTCGACGTGCGCGCGCGGCAATGGGCACCCGACATCCTGCGCCATATCGATGCCGACGGCCGTCTGGAGGCCGCGCTGCCCGAGCTGATCGAGTCCCACCAGCCGGTCGGCCGCATCCGGCCCGAACTGGCTGCCCGGTTGGGGCTCAATCCGCAGGCCATGGTGGCAAGCGGCGGTGGCGACAACATGATGGGCGCCATCGGTACCGGCAATATCCGCCCCGGCGCCATCACCATGAGCCTGGGCACCTCCGGCACGCTCTACGCCTTTTCCGGCGAACCCCGTATCAGCCCGCAGCCGGCGGTGGCTACCTTCTGCTCGTCCAGCGGGGGCTGGCTGCCGCTGATCTGCACCATGAACCTGACCAATGCCAACGCGGCGATGCGCGGGCTGCTGGAGCTGGACCTGGAGACGTTCAACGCGCTGGTGGCACAAGCGCCGATCGGCTGCGAGGGTGTCACCATGCTGCCCTTTCTAAACGGCGAGCGCGTCCCCGCCCTGCCCCAGGCCAGCGCCAGCCTGCACGGTCTGACCGCCGACAACCTGAGCCGCGCCAACCTCTGCCGCGCCGTGCTCGAAGGCGTGACCTTCGGCCTGCGCTACGGGCTGGACCTGCTGCGCGAAAGCGGCATTCGCAGCGAGCGGATCCAGCTGATCGGTGGTGGCGCGAAGAACCCGCTATGGCGACAGATCGTCGCCGACCTGATGGCCACGCCGGTGGTCTGCACCCGCCACAGCGAGGCCGCGGCGCTGGGCGGCGCGATCCAGGCGGCATGGTGCCATGCGCGACAGCAGGATCCCGAAGCCAGCCTCCAAGCCATCTGCTCGCGCTGCGTCAGCCTGGACGAAGACACCGCGGTCGCGCCAGTCACCGAGTCGGTCCGGGCCTATGAGCAGGCCTATCGGCGCTATCGGCAGCTGGTGGCGAGCACCTACGGCGGGCAGACACCGCCGGAGCTGACGCCGGTCGCCTCCTGAGGCGTAGCGCTCGATTACAGGCCAACGGCCATAAAAAAGGCAAAGCCACGGTGTGTGGCTTTGCCTTTGGTCCTCTCCCCGGGACGACGCCTCAGCGGCTGCGCAGCGCCTCACGCGGCACGTACTTGCCCAGCTCGTGACGGGCGATGGCCACCCGGTGCACCTCATCCGGGCCATCGGCCAGGCGCAGGGTACGCTGCATCGCCCACCAGTGCGCCAGCGGGAAGTCCTCGGAAACCCCGGCGCCACCGTGAATCTGGATGGCGCGGTCGATGACCTTCAGCGCGACGTTGGGTGCGACCACCTTGATCTGCGCGATCTCGCTGGCGGCGATCTTGTTACCCACGGTGTCCATCATGTACGCCGCGTTCAGTGTCAGCAGGCGCGCCATGTTGATCTCGATGCGGCACTCGGCGATGTGGTCGAAGTTCGCGCCCAGCCGGGCCAGCGGCTTGCCGAAGGCGGTACGGCTGACGGCACGTTCGCACATCAGCTTCAGTGCGCGTTCCGCGACACCGATCGAGCGCATGCAGTGGTGGATGCGGCCCGGGCCGAGACGCCCCTGGGCGATCTCGAAGCCGCGGCCTTCACCGAGGATGACGTTCTCGTACGGTACCCGCACGTTTTCCAGCAGCACTTCCGCGTGGCCGTGCGGGGCGTCGTCGTAGCCGAACACCGGCAGCGGACGCAGCACCTTCACGCCGGGAGTATCCATCGGCACCAGAATCATCGAGTGCTGGGCGTGCCGCGGTGCATCCGGGTTGGTCAGACCCATGAAGATCATGATCTTGCAGCGCGGGTCGCAGGCGCCGGAGGTCCACCACTTGCGACCGTTGATGACCCACTCGTCACCCTCGCGCACCGCGCGGGCTTCCATGTTGGTGGCGTCGGACGAAGCCACGCCGGGCTCGGTCATGCCGAAGGCCGAACGGATTTCGCCGCGCAGCAACGGTTCCAGCCACTCGCGCTTCTGCGCCTCGCTGCCGTAGCGCACCAGCACTTCCATGTTGCCGGTATCCGGCGCCGAGCAGTTGAACGCTTCCGGGCCGAGGCCCGAGCTGCCCATGATTTCCGCCAGCGGTGCGTATTCGGTGTTGGTCAGGCCGGCGCCCAGTTCCGATTCCGGCAGGAACAGATTCCACAGCCCCTCTGCCTTGGCCTTGGCCTTGAGCTCCTCGACGATAGCGGTCGGCTGCCAGCGGTCACCCTCGGCGACCTGCTGGTAGAACACCTTTTCGGCGGGATAGACATGAGCATCCATGAACGCTTGCACGCGCTCTCTCAGCTCTTGAACCTTCGGGGAGTAGGCGAAATTCATGGGCGACAACCTTCTGGCAGGTAATGTTTTGTAGTTTTGAATGCTAGAGGAGGCCCAGCGATTTATCGAAGCTATTTTCCTCGTGTATAAACATTCATCACCGATATATGATCGGCGAATTCCGATACTCGCCGGAGAGCACAACAATGAACCTGAACAAGGTCGATCTGAATCTTTTCATCGTCTTCGATGCCATCTACACCGAGGCCAACCTGACCCGTGCCGGGCAGATCGTCGGCATCACCCAGCCCGCTGTTTCCAACGCCCTTGCCCGCTTGCGCGAGACGTTCAACGATCCGCTGTTCGTGCGCACCGCCCAGGGCATGGTGCCGACGCCGATGGCGCAGAACATCATCGGCCCGGTGCGCAATGCGCTGCAGCTGCTGCGGGTATCGGTGCAGGAAAGCCGCACCTTCAGCCCGGCGCAGGCAAACAAGACGTTCCGCATCAGCATGACCGACCTCACCGAGGCGGTGATGCTGCCGCCGCTGTTCCAGCGCCTGCGCCGCCTGGCACCGAACGTGAAGATCGAGAGCATGCTGGCCAAGCGCCGCGAGACGACCAAGGAACTGGCCGCCGGCCGCCTGGACTTCGCCATGGATGCTCCACTCAACACCGACCCGCAGGTGCGTCACGTCAAGCTGCTGGAAGACCGTTACATCTGCGCCATGCGCCGCGGCCACCCGCTGGCCAAGGACAAGCTCACCCTGGAGCAATACCTGTCGCTGTCGCACATCCACATTTCCAGCCGCCGCAGCGGGCTCGGTCTGGTGGACCTGGCATTGGGCAAGATGGGCCTGCAGCGCAAGATCGCCCTGCGCTCGCAGCACTACCTGATGGCGACCCAGGTGATCGACCAGACCGACATGGCGGTGACCGTTCCCGAGCGTTTCGCCCGGCGGCACAACCTGCACCAGGTCGATCTGCCGGTGGACATCATGCCGCTGGAAACCCACATCTACTGGCATGAAAGCACCGATCAGGACCCGGCCAACCGCTGGATGCGCGAGCAGATGATCGAGATCGCCCAGCAGGTCACGGCGCAGCAGGATCTCTGATTCCCTGGCGGGTGAAAGCCCGCCTCAGGCGCTGTCGCGCATCACCACTTCGAAGCCCACGTCGATACAGCGCTCGGCCGGCTGCTGACCTCGCATCAGGCTCAGCAGCATCTGCGCCGCGAGTTCGCCGATCTCGCCACGCCGGGTGCGTACCGTGCTCAGCGCCGGATGCATCCAGGCCGCCGCCGGTAGGTCGTTGAAGCCGGCGATCGCCAGCCGCCCCGGCACTTCGAGCCCCAGCTGATGGGCACGAAACAGCGCACCGAGGGCCAGGTCGTCGTTGTTGAAGAACACCGCGTCGATCTGCGGATGCTGCGCCAGCAGCCGATCCAGCAGCTCGGCACCCAGACCGATGGATGACAGCTGCGGCGTCAGCAGCTCCAGGGTCGGCTCATAACGCCCGGCCTCGCGCATTGCCTGGCGATAGCCTTCGGCGCGCTGCAGGGTGCGCGGGTCCAGCTGCGCCGCGGCGAACGCAACGTGACGATAGCCGCGCTCGAGCAGCGTGCGGGTCATCGCCGCGCCGGCCTGCAATTGCGAGAAGCCGACGCAATAGCTGTCCGCCTGATCGCTCAGCTCCATCAGCGTGACCCGTGGCGCCGTGTAGCTGGCCAGCACTGCCCGCGCCGCCTCGCTGCGCTCGAAACCGGTGAGCAGCAGTCCGGCCGGCTGATGGGCCAGGTACGCGCGCAGCAGGCGTTCATCCTCCTCGGGCCGATAGTGGCTGACGCCAATCATCATTTCGTAGCCCGCCGGCATCAGCACCCGCTGGATGGCCTCGACGGTATCGACGAACACGGCGTTGGACAGCGAGGGGATGATCACCGCCACCAGGTTGGAGCGCGAACTGGCCAGGCTGCGCGCCGCGGGGTGCGGCACATAGCCGAGCGCCTTGACCGCCTGCTCGACCCGCTCACGCAATGCATCGGAAACCAGCTCCGGTTGTGACAACGCGCGGGATGCCGACATCAGCGAGCAGCCGGCGTTGCGTGCGACATCGGACAGGGTTACCCGCTCGGCGGAGCGGCGACGGCGTGTGGTCATGCGCAATCCCATGGGTCGAAAGCGGCGGATTCTAGCAGCGGGCAGGAGCCGATCGGCTCCTAGCGCGCGGCCTTTTCGACTTCGGCCTGGACCTGGTCGAACAGCTCCTGGCCGACGGCGTCGATCACCGTCTGGATCGCCGGCTGCGCCTGTTCGCGCATGCGCTGGATCTCCTCCGGGCTGACCTCGTTGATCTGCATGCCGTGCTCCTTCAGCGCCGCCAGGGCCTGGCTCGCCTCGCGACGGGTGTCCTCGCGCTCGGCATCACGCGCCTTCTGGGCCGCCGCCATGATGATGCCCTGCTCGGTTTCCGAGAGCCCGTCCCACCAGCGCTTGGACGCCGTGACGATCCAGGGGCTGTAGACGTGATTGGTCACGCTGAGGAACTTCTGCACTTCATAGAACTTGGAGGACAGGATGGTGTTGTAGGGGTTTTCCTGGCCGTCCACCGCCTTGGTTTCCAGCGCAGTGAACAGCTCGGAGAACGGCAGCGGCACCGCATTGGCGCCCATGCGCTTGAAGGTGTCGATGAACACCGGATTGGGCATCACGCGCAGTTTGATGCCATTGAAGTCCTCGAACTTCTCGATTGGCCGCGCGCTGTTGGTCACGTTGCGAAAGCCATTCTCCCAGTAGACCAACCCGACCAGCCCCTTTTCCTCGAGCTTGTCCATGATCTGCCGACCCACCGGCCCGTCCAGTACCTGATCGGCCTGGCCAGGATCGGTGAAGAGAAACGGCGTGTCCCACACCGCCATTTCCTTGGTGATGCCAACCAGCGTCGCGGTCGAGCCAACCATCATTTCCTGTGCGCCGCCGATCAGCGCGTTCTGCATCTGGTCGTCCGAGCCGAGGCTGGCCGAACCAAACGTACGCACTTTCAGCTTGCCGTCCGAAGCCTTGGCCACCTCTTCGGCGAGCAGTTTCACTGCCCTGCCCTGGTTGCTGTCTTCGTTGAGGCCGTAGCCGAAGCGGATCATGCGCGGGCGGATGTCGTCCGCGGCGTGGACCTGGCCGAGGCCGAGTGTGCTGCCGAGCAATGCGGCGGTCAGGGTGCTGATGATGAGTCGTTTCATGGAGCGGTACCTTTCTTGTTGTTGGGCTGTTGGGTGTGTCGTTGGAGTTGCACGACCGGCGTTACCGCAGCCAGGCCAGGGGTACGGTGATGATCGAGGGCACGGCTATGAGCAGTCCGACGATCATCAGGTAGACGAGGAAGAACGGCATCACGCCCCGCACCAGGGTTTCCATGCGCAGCCGGCCGATGCCGCCGACCACGTTGAGCACGGTGCCTACCGGCGGGGTGATCAGCCCGATGGAACCGATCAGCACGAACATCACGCCGAAATACACCGGATCGATGCCGGCCTTGATCGCGATCGGCGCCAGCACCGGACCGAGGATCAGAATGGTCGGGGTCAGGTCCAGCACCATGCCGACGGCGATCATCAGCAGCATGATGGCGACCATCAGCAGCTTCGGGTCCTGCGCCAGCGGACCGAGCATCGCCGCGATCTCGTCGGGCAGCTGGGCCAGGGTGATCATGTACGCCGATACCGTCGCCGCGGCGCAGAGAAACATCACCGACGCCGTGGTGCGGCTGGCACGCGTGAGCACCTCGACCAGCCCGGCCCAGGTCAGTTCGCGATACAGCAGGGTCGAGACCGCCAGCGCGTAGACCGCGGCGACCACGGCGGCTTCGGTCGGGGTGAACAGCCCGCCGCGCAGGCCGCCGACGATGATCACCGGCAGCATCAGCGCCGCCGCCCCATCGACCAGCACGCGGCGGCGCACGGCACCGCTGGCCTTTTCCTGCTTCGGTTCGTCGATCCGCCGGGCGATCAGCGTCCAGGCGACGATCAGGCCCATGCCCATGATCAGCCCCGGCACCATGCCGGCCAGAAACAGCTGGCTGATCGACGTGCCGGTCACCACGCCGTAGATCACGAACGGCATCGACGGCGGAATGATCGGGGCGATGATCCCGCCCGCCGCCACCAGGCCCGACGACGAACTCAGCGGGTAGCCGCGCTCGCGCATCATCGGCAGCAGCAGCGTCGCCAGCGCGGCGGTATCGGCCAATGCCGAGCCGGACATGCTGGCCAACAGCACCGAAGCGGCAATCGCCACGTAACCCAAGCCGCCACGCTTGTGGCCGAAATAGGCCTGCGCCATGGCGATGATGCGCCGTGAGATGCCGCCCGCATTCATCAGCTCGCCGGCCAGGATGAAGAACGGCACAGCCAGCAGCGGGAAGCTGTCGGCGCCAGCCTGCAGGTTCTGCGCGAGCAGCTGCACGTCCCAGAAATCCAGGTACCACATCAGCACCGAGCCGGTGAGCAGCAGTGCGAAGGCGATGGGCATGCCAAGCGTCATGAAGCCCAGCAACGAAGAGAGGAAGACGACGACGGTCATGAAAGGTCCTCGGTTGGGCAGTGCCCGTATTGTTCTGAATGCGGCATCGCTCAGTCCGCCGTGATGTTCGCGGTGGCTGCTGCCGCCGGCTGGTCGCGCCGCCAGACATTCACCAGCTGCACCAGCGCCAGTACAGCCATGGCAAGCATGCTCGCCGCTACCGGCAGCATTGCCAGGCCCAGCGGGTAACCGACCACCGGGCTGTTGATGGTCCAGCCGAACTGCATCTGGTTCCATCCGCCCCAGGCCGCCAGACAACTCGCGCTCGCCACCAGCAGCCAGCTCAGCGAGTCGACCAGCCGGCGCAGCAGATGAGGGAAACGGTCACGCAGCATGGCGAAGCTCATCAGCTCGCCGCGGCGCATGCTCGAAGCGACGCCGACGAAAACCAGCCAGACGAATGCCAGCCGTGACAGTTCCTCGGCACCCGTCCAGCCGGTGCCAAAGGCGTAACGCAGCACCACGCTGGAAAACACCACGATGACCATGAAGGCCATCAGCGCGGCCATCAGCCAGTCGGTCAGGAGGTCGAAACGCTGCGCCAACGCGCCGCTGTAGATCGGCGCATTGGTCAGCGGTGGCGCCGTGGTAGCGCTATCAAACGGACGCGCGGAAAGATCGACGCGGGACTCGATCAGTTCATCCAGATCGGCGCCGCGCATCCATTCGACGATTTGCAGCAACACCACGTCGCGGGGCTGACTGGCATCGACGGTCAACACGCCTGGCTCACCCTCGGGCGATTCGAGGGTGGCGAACTGGCTGTCGACCAGGGAGATCGGCATGAAGTGCCCCGGTCGCGCACCGACGCGCTGCACCGCGGTGTCGTAATCGATGGCCAGATGGGCGAAGCGCAGTCCCGGGACGGCACTGCGCAAGAGCTCACGATAGCTGCGCTTGAGCGCCGAGCAGGCCAGGACGAAGCCACTGCCGCTATCGAGCGTGCGCTGCATCTCGCCGACCAGGGCGTGCAGCCATTGCACGCGGTCGGTATCGGACAACGGTGTACCGGCACGCATGCGCGCGACGTTTTCCGCAGGGTGAAAGTTATCCGCCTCGATGTGCGGCAGGCCGAGCGCGTCGGCGACGGCGTGGCTGGTATCGGTCTTGCCCGAACCGCTGACGCCCATGACAACCAGGACCGGCAACGCGGTAGCCCGGGAAGGCTGCTTTGAAGGCATGAAGAAATCCGTCGTTGTTGTGCTTGTTTGGCCGGATGTTAGCGCTATCAAACATACAGATAAAACTACCGCTCGTCGCGCCTGACCAGACCCAGTGCCGACAGCGCAACGGCTGGACGATCGACAAGCGCGGCAAGGCGACTACAATCGCGCCCCTCAATGCATGAGGACAGCGACATGCCCAAAGCCATGGCCCGCCACATTCTGGTCAAGACCGAAGCCGAAGCCGCGCAGCTGAAGAAGCGCCTGGCTAACGGCGAGGCGTTCGACGTGCTGGCCCGCAAGTATTCGACCTGCCCGTCCGGCAAGAAAGGCGGCGACCTCGGCGAAGTGCGCCCTGGGCAGATGGTGCGCAGCATCGATCAGGTGATCTTCAAGAAGCCGCTGCGTGAGGTGCATGGCCCGGTAAAGAGCCAGTTCGGCTATCACCTGGTGCAGGTGTTCTACCGCGACTGACTCAGATGCCCGTGGCCGAAGCGCTGCAGCTGCATCTCCCGCAGCCGGCTCAGCGTGCGGCGGAACGGGAACGCCAGATACCCCTCGGTATACAGCTCGTCCAGGGCCACCTCGGCTTCGATATACAGCGGAATCCGCCGGTCGTAGCACTCGTCGACCAGGGCGATGAAGCGCCGCACCGCATCGTCCCGGGCGGCGAGCGTCGGCAGCTGGCGGTCTCCGGCGACCACTCGCGTCGCCGCATCCTCGGTGCCACGGGCGATGCGTCCTTCCCGCGGCGCGCCACCCAGACGCGGTACATCACTGATCAGTATGGCGGTGAAGCGATCGCACAGCTCGATGAAGTCCAGCGCCGAGAACGGCTGTTCGCAAAGGTCGGCGAAGCGACACCAGAGCACCGCTTGGTCATGGCGCACCACCGCCAGGGGGCGACGGCCCAGGGATAGCGGCTCGCCGCTGCCAGGGCCTCCGGCCAGGCTGGCGAACACGGCCGCCAGCGCCGAGGCAGCTCCGGGCGCGGCGACCCAGTAGCGCCGCTGCGCAGCACCCGGATGCAGGCGGTGATCGGTGTCCCCGTCCACGCTCAGCACCTGCATGTGCCGAACGATGGCATCGATGGCCGGCAGAAAACGTTCGCGATTGAAGCCATCGGCGTACAGCTGCTCCGGTGGCTGGTTGGAGGTGGCGACGACTACCACGCCGTGCTCGAAGAGCACCTGGAACAGCCGACCGAGGATGATCGCGTCGCCGATGTCGCCGACGAACAACTCGTCGAAGCACAGCACGCGAATTTCCTCCGAAAGCCCTTTCGCCAGCGCCTGCAACGGATCGGCCGTGCCATTGAGCTGGTACAGCCGAACATGTACCCAGCGCATGAAGTGGTGAAAGTGCTGGCGGCGCGCAGGCACGGGAACGCAAGCGTGGAAGATGTCCATCAGCCAGGTCTTGCCACGGCCGACCGGGCCCCACAGGTAGACCCCGGACGGCGCGCCGTCAGCGCAACGCAACGCCTGGTGGCAGGCCTCGAGCAGTTGCGCGGCGCGCTGCTGCGCGGGATCCCGCACAAAGCCACCCTGCGCAAGGGCCTGCTGGTAACGTTGCAGCGGGGAATCGTCGTGCATGGTCATCGGCGCAAAGCGCTCATGGTAACGGCCCTCGCTCAGGCATGCTCGGCCTGTAGCAATCGCGCGGCCTGCTCGCCGAGTGCATCGAGCAGCATTGCCTGCGCCGGCAGCGGCTGCTCGTGCACCCGGGTAAGGGCATAGAGCGGCACGCTGATGGCGGGCTCTAGCAAACGCGTCTGCACCTCGCCGCCATCGGTCGCCAGCGCGGTGAATGGATCGACCAGGGCCACGCCCTGCCCCGCCGATACCAGCTGGCGCGCCAGCTGATAGGTCTGCACCCAGGTGACCACGCGCGGCGGTGGGTCGAGCTCTTCGAGATGCCCCCGCAGCAGGCTGCCAAGGGCATCGCGGGTATCCAGGCCGATCAGCGCCCGGCCCGCCAGCGCCTGCAACCGGACTGGCGTGTCCAGCTCCTCTTGCGCCCAGCACCCGGGCGGCGCAATCACCCGCATGCGTCCTTCGGTGAGCATGCAGCTGCACAGGCCGGGGTGTTCCACTGCCTGCAGCGTCAGGCCGAGGTCCGCCTCGCGTAGCAGCAAGGCCTCGACGATCTCCACAGTGTGCTGAGTGGCGAGCTGGCAGGCGGTGCGCGGAAAACGCTCGCGCCAGCGCTGCAAGGCCATCGGCAGCAGCGCCTGGGCCAGTGCGGGGGTACAAATCAGACGCAGGGCTCGGGCGTCGCCTCGCCCGAGATTGTCCGCCAGGCGGCGCAGGTTCTGCAGGTCGATGGCGAGGCGCTCGGTCTGCTGCTGCAGCAGTCGCGCCTCGGCGGTGGGCTGCAGTTTGCCGCGCACCCGATCGAACAGGGCGAAGCCGAGCTGCTGCTCGGCATGCTTGAGAATCTTGCTCGCCGCCGGCTGGGAGATATGCAGCAGCTCGGCCGCGGCAGTGAGGCTGCCGGTTTGCAGAATCGCCTGGAACAGTTCGATATGACGCAGACGCATGTGCGGCCCTCCTCCAGCCCCGAGCATAACCGCAGGTTATGGCTGGCCTCCATCCTTTCATTGGCCGCCTCGCTGGCTGGCGCCTAGGCTGCGCTGATCGAATACGAGGAGCAGTGCATGCGTGTTGCAGTCGTCGGCGGCGGCGTCATCGGGCTGGCCACCGCTTATTCTCTGGTGCGCCAAGGGCACTCGGTCGAGCTGATCGAACGGCGTGACGACGTGGGTCTGGAAACCAGCTTCGCGAACGGCGGCCAGCTGAGCTATCGCTACGTCTCGCCCCTGGCCGATGCCGGCGTGCCGCTGCAGGCACTGGGCTGGATGTTGCGCGGGCAGACGGCGCCCCTGCGCTTCAGTCCGCGGGCGAGCCTGCGGCAATGGCGCTGGTGCCTGCGCTTCCTGGTGGCCTGCCGGCGCTCGGTCAACCGCCGCAACGCCGCTCATCTGCTGCGCCTGGCCCTGCACAGCCAACAGGTTCTGCGCAGCTGGCGCGAGGAGGACCGATTGGACGGCTTCGCCTGGCGCGCCAACGGCAAGCTGGTGATCTACCGTGATCGGGCAAGCCTCGCCAAAGGCGCTGCGGCGCTGGATGAGCGGTCCGGTCAACGGCTGCTGGATGCGGCTCAATGTGTGGAGATCGAACCTGCACTGGCGCCACTGAGCGCCGCATTGCAGGGCGGCATCTACTCGCCAGGTGACGAGGTCGCCGATTGCCAACGGTTCTGCCACCAGCTGCTGCAGCGGCTGCGGTCCACGCCAGCGTTCCGCCTGCACACCGGGCAGGCGGTGGACGCGCTGCCCAGCGACGGTCGCAGCGTGCGTGCCGTGCGTATCGGCCGGGAGGAGATCACCGTCGATCATGTGGTGATCGCCGCCGGAACATCCAGCGTCGGGCTGCTGCGGCCCCTGGGCATCGATCTGCCGATCTATCCGCTCAAGGGCTACAGCCTGACCCTGCCGCTGGGCGAACGGAGCCAGGTGCCGCAGACCAACGTCACCGATTACGACAACAAGGTCGTCTATGCCCGCCTGGACGATCAGCTGCGCGTCGCGGCCATGGTGGATATCGGCGGCTGGGACAGCGCACTCGACCACAAACGCATCGCGACGCTGCAGCGCCTGGCTGGCGCGACCTTCCCCGACGCGGGGGACTACCGGCACGCCCGCCAATGGGCAGGTCTGCGCCCGGCCACACCGGAGGGCACGCCGCTCATCGGCCGCAGCGGCATCGATAATCTCTGGCTCAACGTCGGCCATGGCAGCCTGGGCTTCACGCTCGCCTGCGGCAGCGCCGACCTGCTCGCCAGCGAAATCGGCGGTTCGCCGCCAGCGGTTTCGCTGCAGGGGCTGAGCCTAACCTGCTGACCTCACAGCCGTACCGTTCCGACTAAACCAACAAGAGGGAACCACGATGAACCACCAGATCCGTATCGGCCTGTTCGGCATCACCCTGGCAGGCGCGCTGGCGATGACGAGCCCAGGCGCGCTCGCCCAGGAGCGTTTCGTCACCATCGGCACCGGCGGCCAGACCGGCGTGTACTACACCGCCGGCCAGTCGGTGTGCCGCTTCCTCAATCGCGCGGAGGTGAAGCCGGCCATCAAGTGCAACGCACCCTCCACCGCCGGCAGCGTGACCAACATCGTGGCGTTGCAGAAAGGTGAGTACGATTTCGGTTTCATCCAGTCCGACCATCAGCACAAGGCCTTGCAAGGCCTGGCCCCGTTCGACCACGACGGTGCCGTCGACGAGCTACGCGCGGTGTTCTCGCTGCAATCGGAAATTCTCACCGTGGTGGTGCGCGAGGACAGCGGCATCCGTGATCTGGATGGCCTGGAAGGCAAACGCGTGAACATCGGTGTGCCCGGCTCCGGCAGCCGCGATACCTTCGAGGAAGTCATGAAGGCCAAAGGCTGGAGCAATGCCAGCTTCGCCCTGGCCGCCGAACTCAAACCCGCGGAGATGGCCTCGGCACTGGGCGACAACAACCTGGACGCCATCACCTATGTGGTGGGCCATCCCAGTGGTGCGATCCAGGAGGCACTGACGAACGTGAAGGCGCGGATCATCCCGGTCGAGGGCGAGGCGATCGACGCCCTGCTCGCCAAGGCCGACTACTACAGCGCGGCACCGATCCCCGGCGGGCTCTATCCGGGTGTCGATGAAGCGGTCCCCTCGATCGGCGGCAAGGCGGTTCTGGCCACCACCAGCAAGACCGACCCCGAAGTCGTCTACCAGCTGGTCAAGTCGGTGTTCGACAACCTCGAACGATTCAAGCGCCTGCATCCGGCCTTCGCCGAGCTTCAAGCCGAGGACATGATCCGCGTCGGCCTGACCGCGCCCCTGCACGAGGGCGCGGAACGTTACTACCGGGAAAAAGGCTGGCTGTGACGCAGCCGACCGCCGTCAGAGCGCCAGGGACAGGCTCAAGCTGAGGTTGCGCGGGTCACCCGGCATCACCCAGACGTTGCTGTACGAGCGCTCGTAGTAGGTACGGTCGAAGGCGTTGTTCAGGTTGACTCCCAGCGTCAGGTTCTGCGTGGCCTGGTAGCGCGCGAGCAGATCGACCGTGGTGTAGGACGGCAGTTCGAAGTCGCTGAGGGCCTGCCCTGCCCGATCGCCCACATAGTTCAGCGCACCGCCCAGGGAAAGACCGCGCAGATCGCCATCCTGGAACTCGTAGGTGGTCAGCAGGCTGCCGCTGTGGCGCGGCACGTTGAGCAGGCGACTGCCGCGCGCCAGGGTGTTGTCGCGGGTCACTTCCGCATCCACGTAGGCGTAGGCGCCGATCACTCGAATGGCGTCGGTGAGCTGGCCGGCGAGCTGCAGATCCACACCACGGCTGCGAACTTCGCCCGCAGCGATCTGGAAGCCATCGTTGGCCGGATCGCTGGTCAGCACATTCTCCTTGGTCAGGTGGAATGCCGCGGCGGTCAGGCCCAGACGGCCATCGAACAGGTCGAGTTTGACGCCCGCCTCGTAGCCCATGCCCTCTTCCGGATCGAAGGTCGCGCCACTGGCAGCGGCTCCGTTATTCGGTTTGAACGACTGCGAAGCGTTGGCGAACAAGCCGACCTCCGGCAACAGCTGGTAGAGCACGCCGACCCGAGGCGTGATCTTTTCGTGCGTCTGCTCGGCTCGCCGGCCGCTCACCTCGTTGTCCAGGCGCTGTTCGTAATGATCGTAACGGGCCCCGACCACGCCGAACAGCTTGTCGGTCAGACGCATCTGGTCCTGCAGATTCAGTGCGCGGTTGTGCACCAACTCGTTGCGATCGACCGTGCGGGCCGGATTGAACGCCGGTCGCGGTGAGCCATAGACGGGATTGTAGAGGTCGATACTGCGCAGGTTGTCGGAACGCAGCATGAATTCGCTCAAGGCATAGCGTTCGTACTCGGTGCCGATCAGCAGCTGATGTTCGATCGAACCGGTGTCCACCCGGCCGTGCAGTTCCAGTTGGGTGATCGCGTCCTGCCAGTCATAGTCGCGATAGCGCAAGTTGCGCGACAGCGTTCGGCCGTCTGCTGCGACCGCCGCTGCTTCGGTGGCATAGCCGTCCATGCGCCCCTGCTTGTAGTGACTGGCCAGGCGCAGTGTCCAGACCTCGTTGAGGTCGTGTTCGAGTTCGGCCTGCAGCGTTTCGTTGTCGTTGCTGATCGGACCATCGGAGGGTTCGCCATAGAAGGCCGAGCGGGACACCCGGCCCAGGTTGCCGCCCGGTGCGACCACCCCGCGGTCGAAGGTCTGCCGGTTGCGCACTACCTCAGCCTGCACCAGCAACCGCGTATCGGGGCTCAGCTCCCAGCTGAAGGACGGCGCCACGAACTGCCGCTCGGATTCGCGATGGTCGCGGAAACTCTTGTTGTCTTCGACGGCGATGTTCATGCGGTACAGCACGTTGCCGTCTTCATCCAGCGGCGTGTTCACGTCCAACGCGCTGCGGTAGCGATCCCAACGCCCGGCGCTCAGGTCGAGACGGGCGAAGCTATCCAGCTGCGGCCGCTTGCTGACGATGTTGATGGTGCCGCCCGGATCGCCACGGCCGTACAGGCTGGCGGACGGTCCCTTGAGAACCTCGACACGTTCGATGCTCGCCGCGTCCGGCGGGTTCATGTAGCCCCGGTTGACGCTGAAGCCATCCTTGTAGAACTCGCTGGTGGTCAGCCCGCGGACGCTGTACTCGTACATCGTAAGGCCGCCGAAGTCGTTCTGCCGTGCAACGCCCCCGGCGAAGTCCAACGCCCTTTCCACTCGCGGGCTGTCCAGGTCATCCAGCACCGAGGCCGGGACGACGCTGATCGACTGCGGTATTTCCTCGATGGGCGTATCGGTCCTGGTGGCACTGCGCGTGCGCTTGGCGCGATAACCCTGCACCGGTCCGTCGGCACGTTCCTGATCGGCAGTGATGACGACCGAATCCAGCACCGCCGCCTCCTGCGCGCCCGCCAGCGGCGCACCCGCCAGCATCAATGCCGCTCCGGCACCCACCCACTTCAATACCGCGACTTTCTCACTCATGCCTAATGCTCAAAGGTAACGACGTTATATCGTAACAATGCTGTCCGTTTGGCTTGGCGCTGTCAATGGAACGATTCGCATCTGCTTCGCCGCGAAAGGCCAATGCCTCGATCGCTGCGTGCGGCCCAGCTTACTCCGATGGCGTAGCTATGCGACAATGCGCGCCTTTCGCTCGGCCGCAATCCCCGCATTCGTTCTGACAGCCGGCCTCCGTCGCTGTCGTACTCCTCACACTGCAGGATCACCAGCTCCTTCGCTGCGAGCTGGAGCGCCGAGTATTGCTGCCGGATCGGCGATGCACGCCGCCACATACATTGATAGGTAAGTCCTTGATCTCCACCGCCAACATCACCATGCAGTTCGGTGCCAAGCCGCTGTTCGAAAACGTCTCCGTCAAATTCGGCGGCGGCAACCGCTACGGTCTCATCGGCGCCAACGGCTGCGGCAAGTCGACCTTCATGAAGATCCTCGGTGGCGAGCTGGAGCCATCGGCCGGCCAGGTGATGCTCGAGCCCAACGTGCGTCTGGGCAAGCTGCGCCAGGATCAGTTCGCCTATGAAGATTTCAGCGTGATCGACACGGTGATCATGGGTCACACCGAGCTGTGGAAGGTGAAGGCCGAGCGCGACCGCATCTACTCGCTGCCGGAAATGAGCGAAGAAGACGGCATGGCTGTCGCCGAGCTGGAGGTGCAATTCGCTGAGTTCGACGGCTACACCGCGGAATCGCGCGCCGGCGAGCTGCTGCTCGGCCTCGGCATCCCGCTCGATCAGCATTTCGGCCCGATGAGTGCCGTGGCGCCCGGCTGGAAGCTGCGCGTATTGCTGGCCCAGGCGCTGTTCTCCGACCCGGAAGTGCTGCTACTGGACGAACCGACCAACCACCTGGACATCAACACCATCCGCTGGCTGGAATCGATTCTCACGGCGCGCAACAGCACCATGATCATCATTTCCCACGACCGCCACTTCCTCAACAGCGTCTGCACCCACATGGCCGACCTGGATTATGGCGAGCTGCGGCTGTTCCCGGGCAACTACGACGAATACATGACCGCCGCGACCCAGGCCCGTGAACGTCTGCTGTCGGACAACGCCAAGAAGAAGGCGCAGATCGCCGAACTGCAGACCTTCGTCAGCCGCTTCTCGGCCAACGCCTCCAAGGCCAAGCAGGCCACCAGCCGCGCCAAGCTGATCGACAAGATCCAGCTCGACGAAGTGAAGCCGTCCAGTCGCGTCAGCCCGTTCATCCGTTTCGAGCAGTACAAGAAGCTGCATCGCCAGGCGGTCACGCTGGAGCGCGTCAGCCAGGGCTATGACGGCACGCCGCTGTTCCGGAACCTGAATCTGCAGGTCGAAGCCGGCGAGCGCGTGGCCATCATCGGTCCGAACGGCATCGGCAAGACCACCCTGCTGCGCACTCTGGTCGGTGAATTGCCACCCATGTCCGGTGAAGTGAAATGGACCGAAAGTGCCGACGTGGGCTATTTCGCCCAGGACCACGCCGAGGACTTCGAGGACGACGTCACCCTCTTCGACTGGATGGGCCAGTGGACCCAGGGCGGCGAACAACTGGTACGCGGTACCCTTGGCCGCATGCTGTTCTCCAACGACGAGATCAACAAATCGGTCAAGGTCATTTCCGGTGGTGAACAAGGCCGCATGCTGTTCGGCAAGCTGATCCTGAAGAAACCCAACGTGCTGGTGATGGACGAACCAACCAACCACCTGGACATGGAATCCATCGAGGCGCTGAACCTGGCGCTGGAGAACTATCCGGGCACGCTGATCTTCGTCAGCCATGACCGCGAATTCGTCAGCTCCCTGGCCACACGCATCATCGAACTGTCGGAAAACGGCGTCACCGATTTCAGCGGCAGCTACGACGACTACCTGCGCAGCCAGGGCGTACAGGTCTGACCGTCGAATCAGCCCCCCCAAAAAAAAGCCCCGCACTAGCGGGGCTTTTCATTTCGTTGATGCTCTAGCCGACAGCCGTGCTCCAGTCGATCATGCCCAGCTGCCAGGTCGCCAGGATCAGCAACCCGAAACCGATCCGGTACCAGGCAAACGCGGCATAGCTGTGGTTGCCGATGAATTTCAGCAGTGCCCGCACGGCCAGCATGGCGAAGATGAACGAAGTGACGAAGCCGATGGCGAACACGGCAAAGTCACCCGGCTGGAACAGATCGCGGTACTTGTAGCCGGAGTAGACCGCAGCACCGACCATGGTGGGCATTGCCAGAAAGAACGAGAACTCGGTGGCGGCCTTGCGCGACAGGCCGAACAGCAGCCCGCCGATGATGGTCGAGCCCGACCGCGAGGTGCCCGGCACCAGCGCCAGACACTGAGCGAAACCGACCTTCAAGGCCAGCGTCCAGGTCATGTCATCGACTGTCTCAGCGCGGATCGCGTGATCACGACGCTCGGCCCAAAGCATGACGATGCCTCCGATGACCAGCGCGGCGGCCACGGTGATCGGGTTGAACAGGTATTCGTGAATCAGATCGGCAAAGGCCACGCCGAGCACCACGGCCGGCATGAAGGCAATCAGCAGGTTGACGGTGAACTTCTGTGCCTGACGCTCCTTGGGCAGGCCGACCACCACGTCGATGATCTTGCGCCGATATTCCCAGATCACCGCGAGGATCGCGCCCAGCTGGATGATGATATTGAAGGCCAGCGCGCGTTCGCCGCCGAAGCCGATCAGATCCGCCACGATGATCTGGTGACCGGTGCTGGAGACCGGAAGAAATTCGGTAATCCCCTCGACGACACCCAAGATCAGCGCCTGAATCGCAACCCAAAGATCCATCTATTCCCCTACAGCGATGCAGTCCATCGCGACTCAATGCAACCAAGGTATATGTCAGAAAGCCATCTGGCCGGCTGTTCTGACTCGTCCGGGAGAATTAAATTCCTCGACGGACGACAAAAGGGGGCTCATTTTTAGCCACGCGCGGCCGAAAAGCTACTCAGAGTGCCGCGGCACGACCGCTATGAGAGGTCGGAGCGATGCGCTAGCACCGACCCGTCAGATACAACGATAAGAAAGAAACCTCAGGAGCCTATTCATGAATCTGCTGCGCAATGTCCCCATCAGCAAGCGCCTCTGGCTGATCCCCGTGGTCGCCGTGGTCATGCTGTTCATTCTCGGCATGCTGATGATTCAGCAAGTCCGCTCCGACCTGTACCGCGGCAAGCAGGAAGCGACCCGCAATGTCGTGGAAGCAGCCGCCGGTGTGTTCGAGCACTACCACAAGCTCGAAACCAGCGGAGCCATGACCACGGCCGACGCTCAGCAGGCCGCCATCGAGCAGATTCGCCTGCTCCGCTACGACGGTCAGGACTACTTCTGGATCAACGATCTCGGCCCGAAGATGATCATGCATCCGATGCAGCCGAAGCTCGACGGTCAGGATCTGTCGAAGATCAAGGACCCGGAAGGCAAGGAGCTGTTCAACGAGATGGTCGCCATTGCCCGGCGTGACGGCGCCGGACTGGTTGACTACATGTGGGCCAAGCCCGGTGAAGAGAACCCGGTTCCGAAGATCTCCTACGTGCAGCTGTTCAAACCCTGGGGCTGGATCATCGGTTCCGGCATCTATGTGGACGACGTCGAGCAGGAGTTCTGGAACTACCTGACGCGCTTCTCGCTGATCGGCCTGCTGATCTCGGCAATCATGGCGGTTCTGGTCGCCATCCTGATTCGCAGCATCGTCCGACCGCTGCGCCATACCATGGCGGCCATGGCCAATATTGCCAGCGGCGAAGCCGACCTGACCCGCACGCTGGACGTCTCCGGCAACGATGAGCTGACCACCCTGGGGCGCGACTTCAATCGCTTCACCCAGAAGCTGCGCACCGTCGTCGGCCAGCTGTTCGAGACTTCCGGCGCGCTGGACCAGTCGTCCCGCGCGCTGAGCGAACTGTCCAGCCAGGCCCATGAGCAAAGTCAGCAGCAGATGCTGCAGATGGAACAGGTCGCCACCGCGGTCAACGAAGTCACTTACGCGGTGCAGGAAGTGGCGAAGAATGCCGAACACGCGTCCACCGAAGTGGGCAGCGCGGAAAACCAGGCTGGCCAGGGACAACGCAACATCGAAACGAGCCTGCAGCAGATCGACGCGCTGTCGGCAACCATCGGCCAGGCGGTGGATGTGATCCAGTCGCTGGCCGACGAAACCACCAAGATCGGTTCGGTGCTCGAGGTGATCGGCTCTATTGCCGAGCAGACCAACCTGCTCGCACTCAACGCCGCGATCGAGGCTGCCCGTGCCGGCGAACAAGGCCGTGGCTTCGCCGTGGTGGCCGACGAGGTCCGCCTGCTGGCACAGCGCACCCAGCAGTCGACTGCCGAGATTCACAGCATGATCGAACGCCTGCAGAAGAACTCCGGCGCCGCGGTGAACGTCATCATGGAAAGCAATCGCGCCTCCCAGCTCACCGTCGAGCAGGCCAGTCAGGCCGGCGAAAGTCTCGGTGAGATCGCCCAGGCGCTGCGCAACCTTTCCGGCCTGAACGCCTCCATTGCCAGCGCAACGCTGCAGCAGTCCCACGTGGTGGAAGACATCAACCAGAACGTGACCCAGGCCGCCGGACTCGCGCAGGAAAGCACCTTGGCCGCCGAGCAGTCCAGCGAAGCCGGCAAGCGACTCGGCGAACTCGCCGGTCAGCTGAATCGCCTGCTGAGCCAGTTCCGCGTCTGACCGCCTCTGCGGCTCGCCCAGCGTGGGCGAGCCGCACGGCACCATCCTCTGGCACACCCCCTCCTCTCGGCACCATGGTGAGGCCGAAACACACAAGCTGAACGACCGCGCCATTCGCGACAGGTTGTCGCAGCCGGATTTTTCCGTGACCTGGCGAGAACAACCGCATTCGTTCTGCCGAAAATGGTTTTTCCCGTATTTCCAGCGACTTAAGTCCGCTTACCGAACGACTGCCGGAGAACCGCCAGCCTTATACCTTTGGCTAATTGCAAAGGCCTTCAAATTTTTTCGAACTCGCATGTGACTCGCCAGTCCTCTGGGTACATCAACTGCAATGTAAGGCCAACGCCAACGAGCTTGGCTGCAGGTATTTTGGGTATCACACAGAGAGACATGCCCCATGCACACCCCGCTGCGTATCAACGAAGCCCTTTTGATCACCGACCGTGCGTTCAAGCCTTTCCAGTGCGTCGCCTGGACGCTGCCCGAAGGTAACGGTGAAGTCAGCATCACCGTCGTCGATCGCGACGAAGCCCGACTGCTCGGCCGCTGCAAGATGTCCAGCAGCGTATTCACCGACCCGGTGAAACTGGGCGAAACCCTGGAAAAGACCCGCGCGCAGCTGAGCCGCGACGGTGCTCATTTCTCGCCCTGGCACATGCCTGAATAACGATGGGCAGCACGAATCAAGGCCTGCAGCCAACGCTCCAGGCCTTTTTTCATGCCCAGCGCTTGGCGGCACGCACCGTTCGCGACTGACCCATTCGCCCGTTTGGCGGTCTCAACACCAACGAGCGAAACAGGAGAAAACCATGAAAGGTGCAGAAGCGTACGTGAACGATCAGTGGCAGAGCTGCGGGCTCGCTGACCTGCCTCAGGGCTCCAGCGCCCAAGCGGTCAAGCTGCACTTCATTGTCCCGCGCGACGTCCAGATGCCCGGGCTGATCGATCACATCAGCGAGATCGCTCAGCGCCATCTGAGCGAGGCCTACGAAGGGCGCAAGGTCACACGCAAGCCCGCCGTCGGTTCGGTGGTCGGAGATGGCACTGGCGATGGCATCGATCTGGAATTCGAGGTAGCGGCGGCGGAGTGACTGCGGCCTGCATTCGTCGACGCTGACGTTTCAGAATAGGTCGAATGCTATGCCTGCCGGCCATGCGCCGGCTTCTCGGAAGGACGATCCCAGATGACCCCCTTTGATCTGCAGCGCATGCTTCTGCATGAGTTTCCGCTGATGTTCGTTGCGGAAGTGGCGCTACGGGCGCTGCTTGCCTTTATCGCGGTATTCGTCTTCCTCAAGGTGAGCGGACGCCGAGGCATACGGCAGCTGTCGGTGTTCGAGCTGGTGATCATCCTGACCCTCGGCTCGGCGGCGGGAGACGTCTCCTTTTACGACGATGTTCCGCTGCTGCCGGTTGCGGCCGTATTCGCCACGCTGCTGGCGCTGTACCGCCTGACCGTGTTTCTGATGAGCCGCAGCCCGCGGTTCGGTGTGTGGCTGGAAGGAAAACCCGTCACCATCATTCGCGACGGAATCTACGAACTACGCAGCCTCGACAGCATGAACATCTCGGCGGACGAGTTCTTCATGGAGCTGCGCCAGCAGGGCGTGGAGCATCTCGGCCAGGTCAGACTCGGCATACTGGAAAACGACGGCAACGTGAGCCTGTTCTTTCATGAGCCGGAAGCGGTACGCCCCGGGCTCTCGGTTTTACCGCCCGAGTACCGGCCGGTCTTCCGGCAGATCCCGGCATCGGGCATGTATGCCTGCAACCGCTGCGGCTTTCCGCAGGCGCTGGAAAGCCAGCAAGCGCTGCGATGCCCGCGGTGCTCCAATCCGACCTGGTCGAAGGCGCTTTCCACCCGCCGCTCGCGCTGATGCACGGTACGAACCGCCAGTGCTCCTGCCGGTCAGTTGATAGAGGCGGTTCGCGTCCATGCGCGACGCCGGCTACCTTCCCGATCAACAGCAGGAGCAGACCATGCTTGGCGACTACTCATCGATCAACGATCACCTCGAAACCGCGCGCAAGCACGCCGACCAGGCGGAGACCGAAGCGAAGCCCGAACTCTATCGCGAGGCCGTCGACGAACTTGTCGCGGCAATTCGCCTGTTGATGCGCAACAGTACAGAAAAGGACAACTGAGCCCATTCCATCGCCTCGCCAGCTCCCTGGCGAGGCCTAGCGGGGACCCGCCATCCATGCGCCACGACACTGCGACGGAACCGCCACCCCTGGCCGAGGGCACCCGCCCTGTCCCGCTGGACGAAACCGCCGACACCGGCACGCTGCTTTGCCCTACCCTGCCACCCGACCTGCATTATGTGGACGATGCGCAGCCAGGCATCCGCCGCCGACAGCTGCGTGGAAAGTTCGCCTATTTCGCTCCGAGCGGCGAGCGCATCCGTGACGAAGAAGAGATTCGCCGGATCAACAAACTGGCGATCCCCCCGGCCTATCGGGACGTCTGGATCTGCCCCGACCCGCAAGGGCATCTCCAGGCCACGGGACGCGATGCCCGCGGACGCAAGCAGTATCGTTACCATCCGCGCTGGCGGGAAATCCGCGACAGCGACAAGTACGAGCGCATGCTGGAGTTCGGCGAAGCCCTGCCCAAGCTGCGCCGCGATCTGGAAAAGCACCTGGCCCTGCCCGGCATGCCGCGCGACAAGGTCATGGCGCTGGTGGTCACGTTGCTCGAATCGACCCTGATTCGCATCGGCAATTCCCGCTACGCCAGGGACAACCGGTCCTACGGGCTGACCACACTGCGCACGCGCCACGTGAACGTTAGCAGCACCGCGGTCCGCTTCCATTTCCGCGGCAAGAGTGGCGTGGAGCACGAGGTGACGCTGCGCGACCGGCGCCTGGCCAGGCTCATGCGCCGCTGCATGGAGCTACCGGGCCAGCAGTTGTTCCAGTATCTGGATGAGGATGGCCAACGCCGTGCAGTCAGCTCCAACGACGTGAATCTCTATTTACGGGAAATGACCGGCCGCGATTTCACCGCCAAGGACTATCGGACCTGGGCCGGCAGCGCGTTGGCGCTGGAACGGTTGCGCAAGCTCGACGCATCCTCGGCAAGCGTCGCGCGGCAGAACCTGGTGGAAACCGTCAAGCAGGTCGCGAGCCAGCTGGGCAATACCCCGGCGGTCTGTCGCCAGTGCTATATCCATCCGGCGATTCTGCAAGCCTTCAGCGATGGGGAGCTGGTCAAGCTACGGGCAGCGCGCAAGCGCAAATGGCTGAGCGCCGAGGAAGTCGCCCTGCTTGCCTTTCTGCGCAAAGCGGCCGATTGAGCGTCAGCTTCGACGCGGTCAGTGCTGATGCAGGGTGACGCGATTGCGCCCTGCCGCCTTGGAGGCATAGAGCGCGGAGTCCGCCCACTCGATCAGCTGTGCATGACTGCTGCTGGGCACGCTGAGGTCGGCCACGCCGAGGCTGATGGTGAAGCGAATGCGATGCTGCTCATGCTGCACCTCATGGCTCTCCACCGCATGCCGCAGTCGCTCTGCAAAGGTCAGCGCACCCTGCTTGTCGGTGTCCGGCAATAGCACGACGAACTCTTCACCGCCATAACGGCCCGCCACATCGGAATCGCGCAGGTTCTCGCGGATCAGCTCCGCGACCTGCTGAATCACCGCGTCGCCGACCTGATGCCCGTAGGTATCGTTGATCGACTTGAAATGGTCGATATCGAACATGACCAGCGCGGCCTGGCTGTCGTAGCGGCGATGACGGGCGTAGTCCAGGCGCAGCATTTCTTCCCAGTGCCCGCGGTTGTACAGACCTGTCAGGCGATCGGTGCTGGACAGACGCTGCAGTTCGGCGTTTGCCGCCTGCAACTGGCGGCGGTTGACCGCGACATCGGTGACGTCATAGATGATCAGGCACACCTGGTCGATGCTGCCATTGATGCCCTTGAGCGGCAGGAGCGTGGTGTTCTGGTACATGAAGTCTTCCAGCCCGGTGATCGGCTGGTAGTTCTTGAAGCGCAACAGGTACGGCCGTTGTTCCCAGATGGTGAACGACGGCGTGCCGAGGGTCATGACGCTTTCCACCTTGCGCCGGAACCAGTCCTCATCCACTTCGGGAAAAAGGTTGAAGAACGTCTGGCCGCGGGCCTTTTCGGGGTGCAGACCGGAGCGATTCTCCATGAAGGTGTTCCAGACCTCGACGCGATAGTCGCGGTCCAGTACCACGACACCCACGTCGATGCTCTGGACGATGGCCAGCAGCCAGTGAAGTTCGTTCAACTCGGCGGAATTGCTCATGCTCATTCCATCAGGTGGGCGAGCTTGCGGGTCAGCAGCTCGACCGAATCTTCGGTGAACAACAACAGCAGGTCAAAGTGGATGTCATGCCCTTCCAGGCTGTAGCTGATCTCCACCGCCAGGGTTTTCTTCCAGCGTGCGCTGTTGAGCCGGATCAGCTCGTCGATGGACGCATGCTGCCCCAGCACCTGCGGGTGCCCCTGGGAGAACACCACCTCGATCTGCTCGGCGATGCCACTCAGACAGGCGCTGATCAGCAGGCTCGACAGATCCAGCAGCATCTCCATCTCCAGGTAGTCCTGCCGGCGCATGAGGCGTGCCATGTCGGCGACTTCCGAGTCATGGAACAGCAGCAGTGCCTCACCGGCGATGCCACCCCCGATGTAGCCTTGGCATACCGCCGTAAGCTTGTCGCCACGGGCCGCATCGGCCAGCGCCATGTGCAGCTCGCCGACCTCGAGAATGTTCACGTTGGGTATCGGCAACTGGATGAATACGCCCAGCACCCTCGCCAGCAGCGCAGCGGCGCGACCCATGGCGACGTTGACCACTTCGCGGAAGGTGTCGCGGAAGCTGATCCGGCCGCCCTCGACGCGACCGATGAATGACGACACATCGTCCAGCAGGCCGAGGCTCGCCAGCGTCTGATGGAGATGCACCGGATCGGCGGGTTTCTTGATGAAGGCCAGCGCGCCGAGTGCCAGCACGCGGCGCACGGCCTCATCCTGGATATCCGCGGAGATGACGATGGTCTTGCACTGGAGCTGTTCTTCGCGCAGCTGCGCAAGCACCTGATAGCCGTCCAGCTCCGGCATCGTGAGGTCGAGCAGCATCACGTCGACGCCACCCTGGCGGATCCGCTCCAGCGCTTCCAAGCCAGTCGCCGCCTGACAGACGGTTACCGGCCAGCCGGCCGGCAGCGCTTGCAGCAGCTGCTTGCGCGCGAGGGCTGAGTCATCGCAGATCAACAGGGAAATGGCAGACATGGTACGAGCTCTCGTTGCCCGGACAACCTAGGCGCAAGAGCTTATCGCAGGACAAGGACGCTGTGTGCCCCATGAAGGCAAAATAGTGGCATTTTGCCTGGAAACCTGCCGAACGGCCCGGCGGACGCCGCCGCCGGGCCGCCGCCATCAGTAATAGGCGTTCTCGCGGTTGGTGTGATCGGTCACGTCGCGCACGCCCTTGAGCTCGGGAATCCGGGCCAGCAGGGTTTTCTCGATACCCTCTTTCAGGGTCACGTCTGCCTGGCCGCAGCCCTGGCAACCGCCGCCGAACTGCAGCACGGCGATGCCTTCCTCGACCACATCGATCAACGTTACCTGGCCGCCGTGGCTGGCCAGCCCCGGATTGATCTCGGTCTGCAGGTAGTAGTTGATGCGCTCGTTCATCGGGCTGTCTTCGTTGACCATCGGCACCTTGGCGTTCGGCGCCTTGATCGTCAGCTGGCCACCCATGCGGTCGGTGGCGTAGTCGACCAGTGCGTCTTCCAGAAAGGGCTCGCTGGTACCGTCGATCCAGGCAGTGAAGCTCTTGAGTGCCAGGGCGATGTCGTCCGGCTTTTCTTCACCGGGCTTGCAGTAGGCGATGCAGGTTTCCGCGTAGGGCGTGCCGGGCTGGGTGATGAAGATGCGAATTCCGATGCCGGTGGTGTTCTGCTTCGCGAGCAGGTCGGCCAGATAATCGTGTGCAGCTTCGGTAATGGTGATCGCGCTCATGGGAACTCCTCGCAGACATGCGCGGCAGTGTACGTCAAACCACTGCCACGGTTAAGTCCTAGTATTTTAGTCGGACTATCGGATTTCAAGTTCCACGTTCCGTGGATCGCCCTGGAACGCCTGCTAGAGGTTTTCATAACGGTTCATGTCCAGAACGCCGGCCTCTACCGGCTCGGTCTCCTCGAGATAGCGCGTCAGATCGTTGAAGTAGTGCCAGAACTGCGGATGGCTGCGGCGGATGCCCCAGCGCTCGACCAGCCGCTCGAGATCGGCGACCGCCTTCACCTGCTCCATCGCCGCAACGAAGATCGGGACGTCCGCCGCCGGCAGGTTGAAGATGAAGTTCGGGTAGCTGCTGAGGATGCCCGGATAGACTGTCAGGGTATCCAGGCGAGGCTGCCAGCGCAGCGACTCGCCAAACATGAACGCCACGTTGCTGTGAGCCCGGTTGCGCAGCAGGCTGTAGATTTCCCGACGGCCCCCGGCGTACTCGACCCGCACCAGGGTCGCCTCGGGCAGATGCAGGATGGCAGGCATACCGGCCGCCATCCGGTTGGTCAGCCGACTGAGCGCCTGTTCGACACGCTGCAGCTCGGCCGGCTGGTGGTCGCGATAGCAGTGCGTGCCCTGGCAGCGGTTGATCGGGTCGGGAGCGGCGTTGATACCCGCGTGCCGCGCCAGCAGCTGCCGGGCGAACACGCGCTTGGGATCGCCACTTTCCAGCGCAAGCTGTGTGGGTGTCGCGCGGTCGACCGATGTGTAGGCCAGCAGCAGCTTGAGCTGACCGCTTTTCTCGTACCAATCATCCAGGATGGCCTGACGCGATGCAGGTGGCAGCAGCCGCAGGAAGTTGAGCTCGGCGCCGTTGCGGATCAGGTCGAAATACAGCCGCGTCTGGCCCTGGTGGGACACATTGCCGAACACGTCGAAGTTGACCACCAACTGGTAATAGGTGCGCTCCAGCAGCGGATAGTCCATCCACCAGAGCGTCTGCGGAATTTCGCCAATCAGCCCTTTGCGCACCGAGGCGCTGTCATGCTGGCGGAACACGCTGAGCAAGGCGTTCTCGTTACCTGCCCAGATCTGCGGCCAATCGGCCGGTGCATTGGCGTAAGCCTTGGTGCGCAGCTGCTCGTACTGGTTGCGCTTCACGCGATAGGTCTTCCAGAACGCCAGCAGGTCGCCCATTTCGTCGAACTGCCCCGGCATGGCCAGCAGCGGTGTGGCCTGCTCACGAAAGCGCCGATCGGTGACATAGAGATCGTGCTGCGGGTCCTGGAAGAACACCCAGAAGTTGTCGCGGATGACATCAGTGGCGATCTGGCCTCGGCAGACCGGGCCGCGAATGAAGGTGCGCACGAAGTACTCAGCGTTATCCAGCATGAACTGGTATCGCGCCTCGGCAGGAATCGCCTGGAAGGTCTTGAACGGATTGGCCCGGTGATTCGCGCCATAACCGGGTAGCGATTCGACGGTCCAGTCGCCTGCGAAGAACAGCGCTCTGACCCGCGCCAGCTTCGTCGCACTCAAGGGATAGGTGATATGCGTCTTGTGCACGATCACGTCGCTGATGGGCCGCAGGCGGTAGCTGAAACGGGTACCCGGATCGTCATTCGGCCGTCGCGTGGCGATCGCATCGACCGGCTCGCCGCTGGGCGTACGCGAACGCACCAACTGATAGAAGTGACCGGGTTCGCCTCCCTCGAAATACAGATGGGCAATAAAGAGGTGCTCATAGAGCCAGCGCGCGACCAGGCTGCCGCGCGGGCCTGGCGTATTGAGCAGGCGTTCCCACTGTTCGATCTGCGTCGCTTCCCGGGCCGAGGGCTGCAGCTGTCGAGGCTCGACCGCGCCGCCCTGCTCCAGCCAGCGTTGCACCGTGGCGTATTCCTGATCGCTCAGGCCCGTCACGGCGAAAGGCATGCCGCCGTGCCGGGTCTTGCGAGCATAGCCATCGAACTCGTCGGGCAACGGGCAGTTGTTCTCCCGGTCGATGCCGATATTCAGCTCCGCAGGCAGCTTGGCATTGGGCGTCAGCGGCTGGCTGCGACCCAGATCCAGCATGCGCGCCATCAGCGCCGCCTGACCGCCCTGGGCGTCGAGCACCGAATGGAAGCCCTTGCGTCGCCAGGCCTGCTCGCCTTCGGCGTCGAAAAACAGACGAGTCGGGGCCTGGGCCTTGGAGCGTACGCCGTTGTACACCGGCAATTTGTTCGCACCACGCTCGGCGCCCTCGCCGCTGCCCAGATTGAGCTGGCACGGCGAGTCATAGCAGGCATGGCAGGCCACGCACTTGGCGGTGAAGATCGGTTGGATATCGCGCTGATAGGAGAGGACTTCGGCCTGTGCAGCGCTGCCGATGAGCAGGAACAGACAGCCGAGCCAGAAACGGTAGGACATGAAACGAACGCCTGAAAGTGACCCTGCATTCTAATGCGTGCACGACAAACGCCGCTTGCCTGCCCAACCTGAATAATCTTCATGCAAATGCGCGACAGCTAAAAAAGCATGCAGCTTTGCTATCATTCGCGCTCTTTTCGTTCCCGCTTTTCAGGTAGTTCCCATGTCCGCTCGCAACGCCCGACTTCAGGCCCTCCAGCACGCGCTCAGCCAGCGCATCCTGATTCTCGACGGTGGTATGGGAACCATGATCCAGAGCTACAAGCTGGAGGAGTCCGACTACCGGGGCGAGCGATTCGCCGATTGGCCGAGCGACGTGAAGGGCAATAACGACCTGTTGCTGCTCTCCCGCCCCGACGTCATCCAGGCCATCGAGAAGGCCTATCTCGATGCCGGCGCCGACATTCTGGAAACCAACACCTTCAATGCCACCCGGGTCTCCCAGGCCGACTACGGCATGGAAGAACTGGTCTACGAGCTGAACGTCGAAGGCGCGCGCCTGGCCCGTGAAGTGGCGGACGCCAAGACTGCCGAAACACCGGACCGTCCGCGCTTCGTCGCCGGCGTACTCGGCCCGACCAGCCGCACCTGCTCGATCTCCCCGGACGTCAACAACCCCGGCTATCGCAACGTCACCTTCGACCTGCTGGTGGAAAACTACGTCGAGGCCACCCGCGGCCTGATCGAGGGCGGCGCCGACCTGATCCTGATCGAAACGATTTTCGACACGCTCAATGCCAAGGCGGCCATCTTCGCCGTACAGCAGGTGTTCGAAGACGAAGGCGTCGAACTGCCGATCATGATCTCCGGCACCATCACCGATGCCTCCGGCCGCACGCTATCCGGCCAGACCACCGAGGCGTTCTGGAACTCGGTGCGCCATGCAAAGCCGATCTCCGTAGGCCTGAACTGCGCTCTGGGCGCCAAGGATCTGCGTCCGTACCTGGAAGAGCTTTCCAGCAAGGCCGACACCTTCGTTTCCGCGCACCCCAACGCCGGCCTGCCGAACGCCTTCGGCGAGTACGACGAGAGCCCGGCGGAAATGGCTGCAGTGGTCGAAGAGTTCGCCGCCTCCGGCTTTCTCAACATTATCGGCGGCTGCTGCGGCACCACGCCGGCGCACATCCAGGCAATTGCCGAGGCTGTCAGCAAATACCCGCCGCGCGTGATCCCGGACATTCCCAAGGCCTGCCGCCTGTCGGGCCTGGAGCCCTTCACCATCGACCGCAGCTCGCTGTTCGTGAACGTCGGCGAGCGCACCAATATCACCGGTTCGGCCAAGTTCGCCCGTCTGATCCGCGAGGAGAACTACACCGAGGCGCTGGAAGTGGCCCTGCAGCAGGTGGAAGCCGGCGCCCAGGTGATCGACATCAACATGGACGAGGGCATGCTGGATTCGAAGGCGGCCATGGTCACCTTCCTCAACCTGATCGCCGGCGAGCCGGACATCTCCCGCGTGCCGATCATGATCGACTCCTCCAAGTGGGAAGTGATCGAGGCGGGCCTCAAGTGCATCCAGGGCAAGGGCATCGTCAACTCCATCTCCATGAAGGAAGGCGTCGAGCAGTTCAAGCACCACGCCCACCTGTGCAAGCGCTACGGCGCTGCGGTGGTGGTGATGGCCTTCGACGAAGCCGGCCAGGCCGATACAGCTGCACGCAAACGCGAAATCTGCCAGCGCAGCTACGACATCCTGGTCAACGAGGTGGGCTTCCCGCCCGAAGACATCATCTTCGACCCGAACATCTTCGCCATCGCCACCGGCATCGAAGAGCACAACAACTACGCCGTCGACTTCATCGAAGCCTGCGCCTTCATTCGCGACAACCTGCCCTATGCCCTGACCTCGGGCGGCGTGTCCAACGTGTCGTTCTCGTTCCGCGGCAACAACCCGGTGCGCGAAGCGATCCACTCGGTGTTCCTGTTCCATGCGATCAAGGCGGGCCTGACCATGGGCATCGTCAACGCCGGCCAATTGGAGATCTACGACGAGATCCCGAAGGAGCTGCGCGACGCGGTCGAGGACGTGGTGCTCAACCGCAGCGCCGGCGGCACCGAGGCGCTGCTGGAGATCGCCGACAAGTACAAGGGCGATGGCTCGGTCAAGGAAGCCGAGACCGAGGAATGGCGCAATCTGCCGGTGGACAAGCGCCTCGAGCACGCGCTGGTCAAGGGCATCACCGCCTTCATCGTGGAGGACACCGAGGAGTGCCGCCAGCAGTGCGCACGCCCCATCGAGGTGATCGAAGGCCCGCTGATGAGCGGCATGAACGTGGTGGGCGATCTGTTCGGCGCGGGCAAGATGTTCCTGCCCCAGGTGGTCAAGTCCGCTCGCGTGATGAAGCAGGCCGTGGCACACCTGATCCCCTTCATCGAGGCGGAAAAGGGCGACAAGCCGGAAGCCAAGGGCAAGATCCTCATGGCGACCGTCAAGGGCGACGTGCACGACATCGGCAAGAACATCGTCGGCGTGGTACTGGGCTGCAACGGCTACGACGTGGTGGACATGGGCGTGATGGTGCCGGCGGAAAAGATCCTGCAGACCGCCATCGCCGAGAAGTGCGACATCATCGGCCTCTCCGGGCTGATCACCCCCTCCTTGGACGAAATGGTTCATGTGGCCAAGGAAATGCAGCGCCAGGGCTTCAGCCTGCCGCTGATGATCGGCGGCGCCACCACCTCCAAGGCGCACACCGCGGTGAAGATCGACCCGCAGTACAGCAACGATGCAGTGGTCTATGTCACCGATGCCTCGCGTGCAGTCGGCGTGGCCACCACTCTGCTGTCCAAGGAACTCAAGCCCGCGTTCGTCGACAAGACCCGCGAAGAGTACGCGATGATCCGCGAGCGCACCGCCAACCGCAGTGCGCGCACCGAACGGCTGAGCTACCTCGATGCCATCGCCAACAAGCCGCCGTTCGACTGGAGCGGCTACGCCCCGGTCAAACCGAGCTTCACCGGCCGCCAGGTGCTGGAAGACATCGATCTGCGCACCCTGGTCGACTACATCGACTGGACGCCTTTCTTCATCGCCTGGGACCTGGCCGGCAAGTACCCGCGCATCCTCGAGGACGAGGTGGTTGGCGAAGCGGCCACCTCGCTGTTCAACGATGCCCAGGCCATGCTGAAAAAGCTGGTCGACGAGAAGCTGATCCGCGCACGTGCGGTGTTCGGCTTCTGGCCGGCCAACCAGGTCCAGGACGATGACCTGGAAGTGTACGGTGACAACGGCGAGAAGCTGGCCACCCTGCATCACCTGCGCCAGCAGACCATCAAGCCGGACGCCAAGCCGAACCTGTCGCTGGCCGACTTCGTGGCACCCAAGAGCACCGGCATCACCGACTACGTGGGCGGTTTCATCTGCACCGCTGGCATCGGTGCCGAGGAACTGGCCAAGGCCTATCAGGACAAGGGCGACGACTACAACTCGATCATGGTCAAGGCATTGGCCGACCGCCTCGCCGAGGCCTGTGCCGAATGGCTGCACGAGCAGGTGCGCAAGCACTACTGGGGCTATGCGCCTGACGAGCGGCTGAGTAACGAGGAACTGATCCGCGAGCAGTACAAGGGCATCCGCCCTGCCCCCGGTTACCCGGCCTGCCCGGACCACACCGAGAAGGGCACGCTGTTCCAGCTGCTGGATGCCGACGGCATCAGCCAGGTCACCCTCACCGAGCACTACGCCATGCTGCCCACCGCGGCGGTCAGCGGCTGGTACTTCGCCCATCCCGAGGCGCAGTATTTCGCCGTCGGCAAGATCGACAAGGATCAGGTGGAAAGCTACAGCCAGCGCAAGGGCCAGGAATTGGCCATCAGTGAGCGCTGGCTGATGCCGAACCTGGGCTACGACAACTGATCTCGACGCGGGCGTCTCCCGACGCCTGCGTTCGATCCACGGAGCAAGTGCACCATGTCATCGGAAACACCCTGGCTGATCGACGAACTCGAAAATGCCGACATGCTGATCATCGACGGCCTGCACGCGTGGCAGTTCGCGCTCGACGAAGCCGTGCTGGATCAGGCCGACGCAGCCGCAGAAGCCAACCAGCCGTTCGCCAGCGAGGCCACCTTGCTGACCATCGACCTGGTGGACGGCCGGACCCGCCGCCAGTGGCAGTTCAGCTACAACCAGATCATGGAGGCGCAGCGCGACGCCGAAGATGAAAGCTGGCTGCTGGAAGGCCCGCACCGCCTGCAATGCCTCAGCGCCATTGGCGGCGAGGACGAGGACGAGTAGTCCACTGCACCTCAGCCGCACCCCGTTGAGGCGCCCCCATCGGGCGCCCTCCATCCAGGCACGCCAGAAAGGCGCCCCCAGCTAGGCGCCCCCATCCGTCAACGGCTGCGGACGGCTGCGCGGGTGCCCACCTCGTCAATCGCCGGTTCACGCGATACCGCCCCTTCGGTCAGCGGGCGCTCGATATACCGGTAGCTGAGCCCGGCGACGATCAGCGAGACCGTCACGCAGAGCGCAACGCGCGGTAGCACCGGCTGATCGTCCAGCCAGTGCATGCACAGCAGCCAGACCGGGATATGGCAGAGGTACAGCGAGAAGGAAACCTGGCCTATGGCTTCCAGCGGGCGCGAGAGGCTGCCGAAGATGGCTTCGCCGGAACAGGCCGCGAGCATGAAAGGAACGGCCAGCACCAGCGTCGTCGCCGCCCAGCGGAACGACGCGAACGGCTCCAGCGCGATGGCCAGCACGCTGGCCGCCAGCACCGACAGGCCCATCACCAGCACCTTGCTCACAGGCGACATCGCCTCGATGTCCCGTTCGACCAGCCGAAACGATTCCAGGGACGACAGCTTCCACAGCAACAGGCCGAGAAACAGCCCGTTGGCTCGGAACAGCCACTCGGGCGCAAACGGATTGGCAAAACTGAACCACAGCACGATGCCGATCACCGCCGGCCAGAACGCCCTGCCCAGCAGGAGCAGCAGCGGGAAAAGCAGGTAGAACTGTACTTCCAGGGCAATCGACCAGAAGTAGCCGAAATCCGTCTCGTGCAGCGCGTTGAACACATTGGCGAGGAAGAACGCCGCGCTCGCGGTCACGCCCAGCAGGGTGTCCAGCGAATAGCTGGGTGCGCCGCGTGGCGGCTCGAGCACGGCGAACAGCAATACCACCGCGGACCAGAACCAGGTCGGCAGCAGCACGCGGCGAATGCGTTTCTTGTAGAACCCGTACACCGCCGCCGCGTCGAATTGCCTGTGCTTGCGCAGGAAGGTTGCCCCCATCAGGAAGCCGGATATCAGGAAGAACAGGTCGACTCCGACACCCGGCAGAAAGCGTTGCAGCGCCCCATCCCACCAGACAGCCTCGGCATCTATCAGCATGACCGAGCCGTGGGCCAGCAGCACCAGCACGATTGCCAGGCCACGAAGAAATTGAATGTTGCGATTCTTGCCGTGCCGCGCACCGGCATCACTCATAAGCCATCCGTTGTTCGCCAGCCGCCGCGACTACCAGCCATTGCCTGGGTCATTCAGGATCGATTCCATCGCCTCGCGGCCTCGTTCGACATCAGGCCAGCCTCCCGCTGCGCCTTTGCATTGTCCAAGACAGGTCGATGTCGGGGTCGTTCAATCTCGCCGGCCGCGATCCGGACGAGGCCCGGCTCCGTTATGATCGCGCCCCTCGTTCTTCGCCACCGGTCACCGCCATGTCGCTTCTCGAACTGATCGCCTCGCTGCTGGGCGTTATCGCCGTCTGGCTGACCGTGCGGCAGAACAGCTGGTGCTGGCCCATCGGGCTGGGCATGGTGTCGCTGTATGCGTGGTTTTTCTTCGATGCCAAGCTGTACTCCCAGGTGCTGTTGCACGGCGTCTTCGCGGCGATGCAGCTGTATGGCTGGTGGGCCTGGACCCGCGGCGCCGATGGACACGGCCGGCGCGTGAGCCTGGCCAGCGGGCCGGAAGTGCTGGTCGGCATCGGCATGGCGGTGCTAGGCAGCCTGCTGCTCGGCAGCGCAATGGCTCGCTTCACCGAGGCGGCGTTTCCCTGGATCGATGCCAGCCTGACCGCCTTCAGCCTGCTCGCGCAGCTGTGGATGGCACTCAAGCGCCTGCAGTGCTGGCCGCTGTGGATCGTGGTCGATGCCTTGTTTGTCGGCTTCTTCAGCTTCCAGGGCTATTGGTTGACGGCCGGGCTCTACGCGCTGTTCACCGCGCTGGCGGTGATGGGGCTGCGTGAATGGCGTGCGACCCTGGTGGCCGCCCGATGAAGGTCGTCGTGCTCACCGGACCGGAATCCACCGGCAAGAGCTGGCTGGCCGATCGCTTGCGACGCCGCTTTGGCGGTCTATTGGTCGACGAGTACGTGCGTCACTACATCGAGCGGACGCAACGCGACACGACGCTGGCCGACATCCCGGCCATTGCCCGCGGCCAACTGGCCCGGGAAGACGCCGCACGGGCCGCCGCACCGCATCTGCTGATCCTCGACACCCATCTGCTGAGCAACGTGCTCTGGAGCCGCACGCTGTTCGGCGACTGCCCCGATTGGCTGGAAGCCGAACTGCAGGCGCGTGAATACCACCAGCACCTGTTGCTCTCGCCCACAGGCGCCGAGTGGCATGCGGACGGACAGCGCTGCCAGCCGGATCTAGACGACAGGCAGCGCTTCTATGAGCAATGCCGTGACTGGCTTCGGCAGCATCGGCAGCCGTTCGTTGAAATCGCTGGTGACTGGGCCGAGCGCGAACGTCAGGCAATTGCCTGGACACGAGCGCTGCTGGATGGCTGACCGCCTCAGCGGCTTGGCTGCCCGTCCCGGCGCAGCAGCAGGCCGATGGCGAGGATGACCAGCAGGCTGCCCGGCAGCCAGTGCCATCCCATGCGCGCGGGCTGATCGAAGAACAGCAACAGCATCGAGACGAAGGGCACCAGGTAGCTGTAGGCCGTTACCGCCCCGGGGGTCAGTGCGCTGGTGGCGCGCTGCTGCAGGAAGAAGGTCATCGCGCTGGAGAACACGCCCAGGTAGGTCACCAGTAGCAGGTCCAGCAGATTCATGTGTAGCAGCGCCGCCGGTCGCTCCCATATCGCCCCCATCAGGCCGATCAGCACAGCGCCCGCCACCAGGCTCCAGAAGGTGCGCAGGCCCGCCTGGGTCGGCAACGATCCGTTGGCCAGCCCCCATTTGCTGAGCACCGGATAGAGCGCCGAGGCGACGCAGCCGAAGAAGAAACCCAGCTCGCCGAAGCCCAGCTGCATCCCGGAGAAGTCGCCGCCATTTTCGGCCCAGGCCAGCCCCAGCGCCCCGCTCGCCCCGAGCGCGAGAATGGCGAGCAGCCTGCCCGCGCGCTGTTCGACGCCCAGCCCCCGGCCGAGGCAGTACGCCAGCAGCGGCACGCTGACGAACAGGGTCGCCATGGACAGTGCACTGACCCTATGCGCCGCCCAGAACATGGTGCCGAAGAAGCCCGCCAGGCAGAGCCCCATGGCCGCGTAGAGCAAGAGGGTTCGCCAGCCCGGGCGCCCATCGCTCTGGCGCCACGCCAGCGGCGCGAGTACCAGCGCGGCGATGCCGAAGCGCATCGCCGTCAGCAGCAACGGGGGCAGCCCGTCACTGAGCAGCCCGACCGCGGGAAAGGAAAGCCCGACGAACAGCGCCCAGAGCAGCATGCCTAGATGGGCCTGGGTGACACGCTTGCGCTCATGGCCGCGCGTCGTCGCGCCTGCGCGCGGATCGTCTCGGCTGATGGTGGGCGTATGGCTGGGCTCTTGATAGCGACGACTCAAATCTTCGCTCCGGCGGGATGGTTTCGGGCTGGCGCGGCGTCTATGAACGCGACGCCGACCGTCGAATGACCTTGATGGAATAGGTGAGGTTCGGTTTGCGCGTCACGCTGATCGGCCGCCGAGTGACGGTGTCCAGAGTGATGTTCCAGAAACCCGAGCTTGGCGCGACGATCTTCGCTGGAAAACGGTCGAACGCACCGCCGTGGTAAGTGTGCCGGCCGCCATTCTTGAAGCTGCGAAAGTTCGCGTCGTTCATCAGACGTATATTGCAGGTCTGCGAACACTGGATAACGACGATGTCACCTTCTTCAAGGTGCTCGCGCTGGTGTATGAACTTCATCGACTGCTCCGACACGGTTTGTGGCAAAGCGCAGAACGATAGCATGCATACCGCTGGAACCGGCCTGCCGACGATCCCGGACCGCACAAGGCATGCAGCCCAAGTGGCTGACCCAGGGCATCCTGCTTGGCCTGGCCATCGACATGTGGACGGGCGACATCGGCGCTCGTATCGGTATCGCCCCGGGCCTGATGCGCCGAGGTTGACCGCGCTCGCCGCGAGCGGGTTGTCCTACGGACCGGGTTGTGTATGCTCTGCCGACCTGTCCGAAAGTCTCCTTCCTGCCATGTACAGCACGTCACGTCCCTGCTCTGTCAGCCTGCCCGCAGGAAGTCGGCTGCTGTTTCTCTTCGATACCGGATTGCTGGCCGTGTGGTGATGGCGCCCAGTCGCGCCTTTTCCTGCACATCCATTTCCTGCTTATCGAGGTCCGCCGCCCATGTTCGCGGTTCGTAACACCGTTCAGATTGATGCCCCCATCGTGCGCAACGCGACCCGTTGCGGTTTCTTCATGGCCGGGTTCGGCCTTTCCGTCTGGGCGCCGCTGGTGCCCTATGTCCGTGAACGCATCGAGATGACCGATGCGGTGTTCGGTCTGTTGCTGCTGTGCATCGGGATCGGCTCGCTGACCTGGATGCCCATTTCCGGCGTCCTGGTGGCCCGCTGGGGCATTCGCCCGGTGCAGCTGTGCAGTGTCGCGCTGCTGGCCCTAGCGCTGGCCGGCATGGCGCTGACCGATTCGATCGGGTGGCTGGGCCTGGCGCTGTTCTGTTTCGGCGGCAGCCTGGGCGTCATCGACGTCATCATGAACATTCAGGCGGTGCTGGTGGAAACCGCTGTCGGCCGCCGGCTGATGTCCAATTTTCACGGCATGTACAGCCTCGGCGCCATCAGTGGTGCGCTGGTGCTGACCGGCCTGCTGAGCCTGGGTCTGGCACCGGAGGTCGGTAGCTTCATGATGATCGGCGTGATCGTGGCGGCGAACCTGGCCCTTGCGCGCGGCTACCTGCCGAATCGCGCGCCCGGTGGCGGCCTCGCCTTCGTCCGCCCGACCGGGCTGGTGATGCTGGTCGGCCTGATGTGTTTCGTCGTGTACCTCGCCGAAGGCGCCGTGCTGGACTGGAGCGCGCTCTATCTGACCGGTGAGAAAGGCCTGGAAGTCGCCAGAGGCGGGCTCGGCTATGCGGCCTTCGCGCTGATGGTCACCATCGCCCGTTTCGCTGGCGCTCCGCTGGTGAACAGCCTAGGCACGGCGCGGGTCATCGCCTTCGGCGGCATGCTGGCGGCATTCGGCATCGGTCTGAGCCTGACTGCCGATCACTGGGCGCTGGCATTGGTCGGCTATGGGTTGTGCGGCCTGGGGTGCGCCAACGTTTCGCCCGTGCTGATCTCCTCGTTGAGCCGGCAGGACGGCATGCCGGTGCAGCTGGCCGTCACCGTCGCCACTACCATTGGCTTTGCCGGCGTGCTCGCCGGCCCGGCGATGATGGGCATGGTCGCCCATTTCAGCTCGCTGGGCATGGCCTTCGCACTGCTCGCCGTCCTGCTGCTCGGTATCGTGCCGTTCTGCCGTCGCTTCGCGGCGTGAGCCCGGCTAGAATGCGCGCCCTATGCGCATCCCCGACTTCCAGCAACGCCTCGCCGATATCGGCGCCAAGCCCCGTCATATCGGGCGGATGACCCGCGCCTGGCTCAAGGGCCTGCCGCTCGATGTCGGGCGGCGCCAGCAGCAGGCCGAGGACTTCCTGCCGCTGAGCGTGCGCGAAGGTCTGCCGGCGCTGAGCCTGGAAATCGACGCACTGGCCCGCCTGCGCTCCGAGCACCCGGCTGCCGATGGTTCGGCAAGACTGCTGGTGGAGCTTGGCGATGGGCAGATGGTGGAAAGCGTGCTGCTGCCGCGCGACGGACTGTGCGTGTCCAGCCAGGTCGGCTGCGCGGTGGGCTGCGTGTTCTGCATGACCGGCAAGAGCGGCCTGCTGCGCCAGCTGGGCAGTGCCGAAATCGTTGCTCAGGTCGCCCTCGCCCGCCGCTTCCGCCCGGTGAAGAAGGTGGTGTTCATGGGCATGGGCGAGCCGGCGCACAACCTCGACAACGTACTCGAGGCGATCGACCTGCTCGGTACCGAGGGCGGCATCGGTCACAAGAACCTGGTGTTTTCCACCGTAGGCGACCTGCGCGTGTTCGAGCGCCTGCCGCAGCAACGGGTCAAGCCGGCCCTGGCGCTGTCGCTGCACAGTACCGACGGTGCCTTGCGCCAGGCGCTGCTGCCGCGCGCACCGCAGATCGCCCCGGAGGAACTGGTCGAGCTTGGCGAGACCTACGCCCGCGCGACAGGCTTCCCGATCCAGTATCAGTGGACGCTGCTCAAGGGCATCAACGACAACCAGGAGGAGATGGACGGTATCCTGCGCCTGCTCAAGGGCAAGTATGCGGTGATGAACCTGATCCCCTACAACAGCCTGGAAGACGACGCGTACCAGCGGCCTGAGGGTGAGCGCATCGTGCAGATCGTGCGCTATCTGCACAGCCGCGGCGTGCTGACCAAGGTGCGCAATTCGGCCGGCCAGGATATCGATGGCGGCTGCGGCCAGCTGCGCGCCCGCGCCGAGCAAGTGCTCGGACGCAGGCGGCCGCGCTGATCGGGCCTGAACCCACCTCGCCAACGGCTGTCGGAGCGCTGTAGCAGACGCCGTTTCGGTGTTCATCTCAGCAAGGAAAGCGCAACACCGCATGCATACCCTGGAACAACTCGAACGTGGCGAACTGGCCGGCATCAGCCGCCTTGATCTTTCCGCCGGCCTTGACGTCTTTCCCGACGCGATCTTCGGCCTCGCCGATACGCTGGAAGTGCTGAACCTCTCGGGCAACCAGCTCGACAGCCTGCCAGCCGACCTATCCCGGCTGCGCAAGCTGCGGATCCTGTTCTGCTCGGACAACCCGTTCACCGAGGTGCCGGAGTGCCTCGGCGATTGCCCGCAGCTGGAAATGGTCGGCTTCAAGGCCAATCGTATTCGTCATCTGCCTGCCGATTCCTTGCCGCCGGCTCTGCGCTGGCTGATCCTTACCGATAACCAGCTGGAAAGCCTGCCCGCCGAGATCGGCAACTGCCGAAGGCTGCAGAAGCTGATGCTCGCCGGCAACCGGCTGACCAGCCTGCCGCTGTCCCTGTCCGAATGCACCCAACTGGAGTTGTTGCGCATCGCCGCCAACCGCCTGCAGCTGCTGCCAGACTGGCTGCTGACACTGCCGCGCCTGAGCTGGCTGGCCTTCGCCGGCAACCCCTTCAGCGACGCCAACGAGGCCGCGAGCCTTGCACGCCACTCGCTGCCGGCAATTGCTCGGGCGCAAGTCATGCTGCATGAACAGCTCGGCCAGGGAGCCTCCGGCGTCATTCACCGAGCGCAATGGCAGGTGCCCGGCCAGGCGCCGCGACCCATGGCGGCGAAGCTGTTCAAGGGACACGTCACCAGCGACGGCCTGCCGCATAGCGAAATGGCCGCGTGCGTGGCGGCTGGCCGTCACGCCAACCTGATCGACGTCGCCGGCCCACTTGCCGACCACGCAGAGCTGACGCCCGGCCTGCTGATGGATCTCGTCGACCCTGGCTTCCAGCCCCTGGCCGGGCCACCCTCGCTGGCCAGCTGCACGCGCGACAGCTACGGTGCAGAGCAGCGTTTCAGCCTCGAACAGGTCCTGAGCATCGCCAGCGGCGTCGCGTCCGCCGTTGCTCACCTGCACCGCCGCGGCATCCTGCATGGCGACCTCTATGCCCACAACCTGCTGGTCGATCCGAGTGGCGCCTGCCTGCTCAGCGATTTCGGCGCGGCCTCCTTCTTCGAGCCCGACAGCGCAGCCGGACAGCGCCTCAAGCGCATCGAAGCCCGCGCTTTCGGTTGCCTGCTGGAAGAATTGCTGCAACGCTGCCCGGACACCGATCCACGTCAGCATGTCCTGCTGGATCTGCAACGACATTGCCTGAACGACAACATCGAGCAGCGACCGGACTTCGACCGTCTGCATAGCCTTCTCGCCGCGCTCTGACGCGCATTACCGGAGCGATTACACAGCCATGACCTCACCCGAAGCGGACGAGCCGCGCTCGCCCTATCCCAAGCCCTACGCCGACACTCCGCTGGACCAGGACCCCTTCGTTCGTGGACTCAAGCAGCGGCTGCCCGAGCACCTGCGTGATTCGTTCAATGAGGAGCAGCTGGCGGCATTGCGCGGTGTCTTCGGCGCACGCTCCTGGGTCAGGCACCGGGTCGACCTGCGCGGCACGGTGCGGTTGTGGCGCAATCACTACTATTTCGCGATCGTCGCGGGGCGCAACAAGCGCAACCTGACCCGCCCGCAGCAGAACCTGTCGCTGATCGCCAAGGCTGCGCTGGCGACCCTCTTCCTGCTGTTTTCCGCCCTGGTCGGGCTGGTAATCCTCTACCTGCTCAAATCCGCGCTGGGCATCAATCTGTTCCCCGATTTTTCCCTCGGACTCTGGGACTGGTTCAAGGAGAGCCTCTGACCGCCTGCGTCTTGTAGCTGGCCAGGAAGACGCTACGCTGAATGACGCGCGGAGAGTGGATCGGGTTGATCGGAATCAAACCTCAATCTGCCCGCCGGTAGAACACTAAATGCGCTCTGACCTTCCCGAGCTTCTACAGGAGTTTGTGAAATGAACGACGCTTCGAACAAACCTGCAGTCAGTACGGATGAAAAGAAGGTGCCGACGGCACCACAAGACCCATGGCGCCCCTTCGACACCCTGCGGCGACAGGTCGACCGGCTTTTCGATGAGTTCGATCGCCCCTGGCATCTGCCCTTCAGTCGCCACGGCCTGGAAACGGCGCCTCTCTGGCAGGGCGGACCCAGCCGGATGCCGGCGGTAGATGTGGTCGAGAAGGAAAATTCCTTCGAGATCACCGCCGAGTTGCCTGGCCTCGATGAAAAGGATGTCGAGGTGAAGCTGGTCGGCAACAGCCTGGTGATCAAGGGAGAAAAGCGCCAGGAGCACAAGGAGGAGAAGGACGGCTATCACCTGTCCGAGCGCTCCTTCGGCAGTTTCCAGCGCAGTTTCGCACTGCCGGACGGGGTGGATCGCGAGCAGATCGAAGCCAAGTTCGGCAAGGGTGTGCTACGTGTTTCGCTGCCCAAACACCCCGGCACTGGTGAAGGAGCGAAGACCATCTCGGTCAAGGCCGAATGACCAGCGAAAGGGCCGGCTGCCAGCATGGCCGGCCCTCCCCCCCCCGTTGATGCGGCCTGCCCGGATCAACGCTCCGCCGACCTCGGATCACTCGACTAGACTTCGGAAAACCCTGATTCGAGGCAGCCATGAACGACGAGCAGGAAAAGAACCTGACATTGCGGCAAATGCTCGGCAGTGTGCTGGCCGCCGCCTTGGGTGTGCAAAGCGGCAAGAACCGGGCAAGAGACTTCAGCCACGGCAAACCCAGCCACTTCATCATTCTCGGCGTGGGGTTCACCGTACTGTTCGTGCTGATCGTCCTGGGTGTGGTCAAGCTCGTGCTTTATCTGGCGGGCCTGTAGCCGCTATTGGTGGCTGACCCAGAAAATTGCCGTTCCCACGGCGAGCATGATCAAGGCAAATATCGCCGCGGCATCCACAACACTGTCGCGCTGGTCATTTCTCACGGGACTTCTCCTCTAGCAGCTACGGTCGCAGCCTGTTCTTCTCGCAGTTAAGACCAGGGAACGAGGTTGCTCAAGGCGTGTTAGCCGTAAGTCCATTTCGCTTGGTTTAGTTCTAAACATATTCCCAAACATCACTTTTGCGCATAACAAGTAGCTGGTATCGTGCCGCCCTCCCTAAATGGGTGCGCGGCCGTGCGCGCGAAGCTGTAGCAGCCTGAGAACAGGACATTTATGTACGTTTACGACCAGTACGACCAACACATCATCGAGGATCGGGTCCGGCAGTTCCGCGACCAGACCCGCCGCTTCCTGGCCGGTGAACTCGCTGATGAGGAATTCCGCCCGCTGCGCCTGCAGAATGGCCTGTACATCCAGCGCTACGCGCCCATGCTGCGCATTGCCGTGCCATATGGCCTGCTTTCCTCGACGCAGGTGCGCAAGCTGGCAGAGATCGCTCGTCGCTACGACAAGGGCTATGCCCATATCAGTACCCGTACCAACGTGCAGTTCAACTGGCCCGAGCTGGAAGACGTACCCGAGATTCTCGCCGAACTGGCCACGGTGCAGATGCATGCCATCCAGACCAGCGGCAACTGCATCCGCAACACCACCACCGATCAGTTCGCCGGCGTGGCTCGTGATGAGCTGATCGACCCGCGGCCCTGGTGCGAAATCATCCGCCAGTGGTCCACCTTCCACCCCGAATTCGCCTTCCTGCCGCGCAAGTTCAAGATCGCCGTCAACGGCGCAGTGAGCGATCGCGCTGCGATCGAAGTGCACGATATCGGCCTGGAAGCGGTGAAGAACGATGCAGGCGAGCTGGGCTTCCGCGTTTCGGTCGGTGGCGGCCTCGGCCGGACGCCGATCGTCGGCAGCTTCATCAACGAATTCCTGCCGTGGCAGCACCTGCTGAGCTACCTCGATGCCATCCTGCGGGTTTACAACCGTTACGGCCGCCGCGACAACAAGTTCAAGGCGCGCATCAAGATTCTGGTCAAGGCGCTGACGCCTGAAGTGTTCGCCGAGCGCGTCAACGCCGAGTGGGCGCACTTGAAAGACGGCCCCACCACCCTGACCGAAGCCGAAGTGCAGCGCGTCAGCAAGTTCTTCGTCGATCCGCAGTACAAGGCTCTGCAGGATCAGGACGCCGCCCTCGCCCAGCTAGACGCCGAACATCCCGGTTTCGGCCGCTGGCGCCAGCGCAACGTGGTGGCGCACAAGAAGCCCGGCTACGCCGCCGTGACGCTGTCGCTGAAGAGTACCGGGGTGGCCCCTGGCGACGTCACTGACAAGCAGCTCGACGCCATCGCCGATCTGGCTGATCGCTACAGCTTTGGCGAAGTGCGCAACTCCCACGAGCAGAACATGATCCTGGCGGACGTAGAGCAGGCCAGGCTGTTCGAGCTGTGGCACGAACTGCGCGAGCTGGGTCTGGCCACGCCGAACATCGGCTTGCTGACCGACATCATCTGCTGCCCGGGCGGCGATTTCTGCTCGCTGGCCAACGCCAAGTCGATCCCGATCGCCGAGGCCATCCAGCGTCGCTTCGACAACCTCGATTACCTGTTCGACCTGGGCAACATCGACCTGAACATCTCCGGTTGCATGAACGCCTGTGGCCATCACCATATCGGCCACATCGGCATCCTCGGCGTGGACAAGAAAGGCGCCGAGTTCTACCAGGTCTCGCTGGGCGGCAGCTCCGGCCGCGACGCCAGCCTCGGCCAGATCCTCGGCCCATCCTTCGCCCAGGATGCGATGCCCGACGTGATCGAGAAGATCATCACCGTCTACGTGGAGCAGCGTACCGAAGATGAGCAGTTCATCGATACTTTCCGCCGCATCGGCATTGATCCCTTCAAGGAGCGCGTCTATGCAGCGAATCATTAAGAACGACCAGTTGGTCGACGAAACCTGGCACCTGCTCCCCAAGGAGCAGACCCTGGACGACCTGTGCAATAGCGACGATCTGATCGTGCCGCTGCACCTGTGGCTCGATCATGCACATGCGCTCAAAGCCCGTGACGGTGGCCTGGGTGTGTGGCTCGATGCCCATGAGCAGGTGGAAGATATCGCTGACGACCTGCAGTACTTCCAGGTCATCGCGCTGAACTTCCCGAGCTTTACCGATGGTCGTCACTACTCCAGCGCGCGCCTGCTGCGTGAGCGCTACGGTTACAAGGGTGAGATCCGCGCCATCGGCGATGTGCTGCGCGACCAGCTGTTCTACATGCGCCGCTGTGGCTTCGACGCCTTCGCCATCCGCGCCGATCGCGATCCCGTCGATGCCCTGGAAGGTCTCAAGGACTTCTCGGTGACCTATCAGGCCGCGGCCGACGACGAGCGCCCGCTGTTCCGTCGCCGTCAGGTCTGACGACAACGCCAGCAAGTGAAAAGCCCGCCAATTGGCGGGCTTTTCATTGGCGTCACTGATACATCCAGAAGTTCGGATGCTCGACCGGCACGGGCACTGCAGCGGTCTTTTTTCCGGAAGCGATCTGTTTGATCTTTTCGGCCAGCTTTTTCATGAGCGATGTCCTCGGTTGCGGTCAGGAGTGGCGATAGATTCGACCAAACACAGCGCCCGAGGAAATTCATTGCCGCTATCGTACCGATTGACCAGGCGAGGCTTCGTCAGCCCTCAATCCAGACGCACCAGCACGCGCCCGACCTGACCGCCCGCCAGGATGCGCTCGATGGCCTCCGGCAGTTGCTCCAGACCGATCTCATGGGCCAGCTCATCGAGGTTGGCCAGCTTCCATTGCAACGACAGCTTGTCCCACATGGATGCCTTGACCACCAGCGGAATCTCCACCGAGTCCACGCCCAGCAGGTTCACGCCGCGAAGGATGAACGGCAGTACGCTGGCCTGGAAATGCGTGCCGGCAGTGAGACCGCAGCAGGCGGCACTGGCGCCGCGCTGCAGCGACTTGACCACGTTGAACAGGATGTCGCCGCCCACGGTATCCACCGCCCCGCCCCACTGCTCCTTCAGCAAGGCCTTGTCCACGCCGGCCTGCAATGCAGCACGTTCGACGATCTGCGTGGCCCCCAGGCGGGTCAGGAAATCGGCCTGGTCGGCCTTGCCGGTCACGGCCGCGACCTTGTAGCCGAGGCTGGCCAGCAACGCCACCGCAATGCTGCCGACACCGCCGGTCGCACCGGTCACCAGCACCGGCGCGTCTCCCGGCTCGAGACCAGCCTGTTCCAGCTTGTCGACACAGAGTGCGGCAGTCAGGCCGGCTGTGCCGAGTATCATCGCGTCACGTAGTGACAGCCCCTGCGGACGCTTGATGATCCAGGCGGCCGGAACCCGGATGTACTGACCGAAGCCGCCGGCGGTATTCATGCCCAGGTCATAGCCGGTGACGATCACTTCATCGCCTTCGGCGAACTCGGCCACGCTGGACGAGGCCACGACACCGGCGGCATCGATCCCCGGAGTATGCGGATAGGCCCGGGTCACGCCACGATTGCCACTGGCCGACAGCGCATCCTTGAAATTCAGCGAGGAATAACGCACCCGGATGAGCACCTCACCGGCGGGCAGGTCTTCGGTGGTTCGCTCGACGACCTTCGACTCGAAACGGCCACCTTCGGTCTCGCTGACTTGTAGTGCCTTGAAGCTGCTCATCGCGGTTCCCCTTGTCATTGCCAAAAACGTTGTTCGTTCAGCCGGCTCCAGCCTTTCAGCAAGCCGTGCTCCATGATCGTGCTGGCCGCCATGCCGAAACGTTCCGGCAAGCTCTTCTTCTGGATGTAATGCAGCTGGAAGAGTTCGGCCTCCTGCGCGCGCTCGGCGAGATACTGATCGCTGGTCTTAAGCTCATCCGCCAGATGCTTGCCGAGTGCGGCGATCCCCAGCCACACCTCGCCCGTCGCAACATCGTCGATCGAGAGGTTCTGGCGGTAGCGCGCCACGAAGTTCTTGAACAGCTCATGGGTCGTTTCCAGGTCTTCCTGGAACTTCTCCCGGCCCTTTTCGGTGTTCTCGCCGAACACCGTGAGCGTGCGCTTGTATTCACCGGCGGTGAGCACCTCGAAGTCCACGTCATGCTTCTTCAGCAAGCGATGAACGTTGGGCAGCTGCGCAACCACGCCGATGGAGCCGAGGATCGCGAACGGCGCCGTGAGGATACGGTTGCCGATGCAGGCCATCATGTAACCACCGCTGGCCGCGACCTTGTCGACGCAAACCGTCAGCGGCACGCCGGCATCGCGGATGCGCACCAGCTGCGAGGCGGCCAGACCGTAACCGTGAACCATGCCGCCACCGCTTTCCAGGCGCAGCACCACTTCGTCCTGAGGCGTCGCCATGGTCAGCAATGCGGTGATCTCATGGCGCAGGTTTTCCACCGCCGACGCACGGATGTCGCCGTCGAAATCGAGCACGAACACACGTGCGGACGTCTCCGATTTCTTCGTCTGCTTGGCCGCCTTCGCCTCCCGCTTGCGCAACGCCTTGAACTCATCCTTTTCCAGCACTGCTTGCTCCAGGCGCTCGCGCATGGACTTGTAGAATTCGTTGAGCTTGTGCACCTCCAGATGTCCACCGCCCTGTTTGCTGCGTCCACGCCGCATGGACGCGAGTGCGATGAGCACGATCACGATAGCCACCACCAGCGTGACGGTCTTGGCCAGGAAGCTGGCGTAGTCGACAAGAAATTCCACGTATCCCCCTCGATGAGTTTCAGGCGCCCGCCGCAGCTCTTGACGCCGAGCCGCCAGCATACCGATGGCCCCTTGGCTGAGCCAGTCGGCGCAATTCAAACAAACGTTCGAATTATCGTTGACACTCCGGAACGATGTCCCTACCCTCGCGAAAAAACAGTGCCGGCCGGAGCAGCAGCATGGGCAGTATCTACCTGATCAGACATGGTCAGGCGTCTTTCGGCGCAGAAAACTATGACGTGCTCTCCCCCCTGGGTTATCGCCAGTCCGAAGCGCTGGGCGATTACCTGGCGCAACTCGGCGTGAGCTTCGACCGCTGCCTCAGTGGCGAACTCGATCGCCAGCAGGACACCGCCAGAGCGACCCTGGCGCGGCTCGGTCGGCAACCCGATCTTGAAATCGATGCGGCCTTCAACGAATTCCATGCCGACGCGGTGATCCGCGCCCACCTGCCCGACCTGCTGAAGGTCGAGCCCAACGCCATGCATATCCTGCGCAATGCCGCCGATCACCGTGCCGACTTCCAGAGACTTTTCACCTATGTGGTCCATCGCTGGATCTCCGGCGAGCACGAGAAAGACGAACTGGAAAGCTGGCAGCATTTCCTCGATCGCGTGCGCGGCGGGCTGGAACGGGTGCTCGAACAAGCCGGCAAGCGCGACCGCATTGCCATCTTCACGTCCGGCGGAACCATTACCGCGCTGCTGCAACTGATCATTGGCGTACCGCCGATCAAGGCCTTCGAGATGAACTGGCAGATCGTCAATACGTCGCTCAGCCAGCTGAAGTTTCGTGATCGCGACGTCGCGCTCGCGTCATTCAACAGTCATGCGCATCTGCAACTTCTGAAGAATCCGGAGCTCATCACCCATAGATGAGCCCAGCCCCACGCGGCCCAAAGCTGCGTGTAACCATAACGAGCAAAAAGGAAACCCTCATGAGCAACGTCGCCGAAACCTTCAAAGGCATGCAGTCGAAGTTCAACCCCAGCGCCGCCGCCGGCCTGGATCTGGTGTTCCAGTTCAACATCACCGATGCCGAGAACTACTACCTGGTCGTCAAGGACGGCACCTGTGACCTGCAGCAGGGCGACTCCAGCGACGCCAATGTCACCCTGATCATGGACAGCGAAACCATGCAGGGCATCGTCAGCGGCGAGACCGACGGCATGCAGGCCTTCATGGGCGGCAAGCTGCGCGCCGAGGGCGACATGATGCTGGCCCTGAAGCTCAGCGAGCTCTTCCCGGCCTGAGCCTCTTTCGGCGGTCGAGAGACACCAAAAACCGAAGTCCCGACTTCGGTTTTTTTATGTCCAACGTAGCCGTGAATGGCGGATCAGGCAGCTTGATTGACAGGCAACACGCCGGCCAATAACGGCCAGCCGCACTTGGTATCAGGCACCGCGAGCATTAGATTGTTGAATCATCTTGGGCACCAAACATAAGCAGAAGGGATAACAATGGCGCTTACAGATCAAAGCACCCCTGTCCGCACGGGTGAGGAATTGCCCGCCGATGTCATCGACCAGTACCTCAAGGCACATATCCCGGGACTGGACGGAACACCGCAGATTTCCCAGTTCCCCGGCGGCGCGTCGAACCTGACCTACCTGCTGCAATACCCCGGCCTGGACCTGGTGCTGCGTCGCCCGCCATTCGGCCACAAAGCCAAGTCTGCCCATGACATGGGCCGCGAGTTCCGCATTCTCAATCAGCTCAACGCTGGGTTCCCCTACTGCCCCAAGGCATATGTCTACTGCACCGATGAATCGGTGATCAATGCCGAGTTCTACGTAATGGAGCGCGTCAATGGCATCATCCTGCGTTCGGAACTGCCTCCGGAGCTGAATTTCGACGAGGCCCAGACCCGCGCCCTGTGCGAGAGCTTCATCGACAAGTTCGTCGAACTGCACAACGTCGACTACCAGGCCTGCGGGCTTGGCGATCTGGGCAAACCGGAAGGCTATGTGAAACGTCAGATCGAAGGCTGGAGCGAGCGTTACGAGCGCGCCATGACCCCCGATGCGCCGGCTTGGGACGCGGTCAAGGCCTGGCTGAAGGACAAGATGCCGGCCGATCACCCAAAACCCGGGATCATTCACAACGATTACCGCTTCGACAACGTCATTCTCAATCCGGACAACCCGATGGAAATCATCGGTGTGCTGGACTGGGAAATGACCACCATCGGTGATCCGCTGATGGATCTGGGCAACACCCTGGCCTACTGGATCGAAGCCAACGATCCCCAGCCGATGCAGGCGATGCGCCGACAGCCGAGTCACCTGCCCGGCATGCATACCCGTCAGGGCTTCGTCGATTACTACGCTCAGCGCGCCGGCATCGAAATCCCCTGCATCGACTTCTACTACACCTACGGCCTGTTCCGCCTGGCTGGAATCGTTCAACAGATCTATTACCGCTTCCATCATGGCCAGACTCAGGACAAGCGCTTTGCCCAGTTCATTCACATGAACAAGCTGCTGGAGCAAAAGGCGCTGCAAGTGATCGGGCAATCGAAGCTCTGACCCCACCCAATCCGTCTGTGGCCTGCCACAGAAACGAACAAGAAAGAGGAACGACCATGTCCAAGACCACCCTGTTCGACCTAGACGGCAAGATCGCCTTCGTTTCCGGCGCCAGCCGCGGTATCGGCGAGGCGATCGCAAAACTGCTCGCCCAGCAAGGCGCCCACGTAATCGTGTCCAGCCGCAAGATCGAAGGTTGCCAGGCGGTAGCCGACGCGATCGTCGCGGCTGGCGGAAAGGCCACCCCGGTGGCCTGCCACATCGGCGAGCTGGAGCAGATTCAGGCCGTGTTCGCGCAGATCCGCGAGCAGTTCGGCCGCCTCGACATCCTGGTCAACAACGCCGCCACCAACCCGCAGTTCTGCCATGTGCTGGACACTGACATATCGGCCTTCCAGAAAACCGTCGACGTGAACATTCGCGGCTATTTCTACATGTCCATCGAGGCCGGCAAGCTGATGCGCGAGCACGGCGGCGGCAGCATCATCAACGTCGCGTCGATCAATGGTGTTTCGCCAGGCAACTTCCAGGGGATCTACTCGATCACCAAGGGTGCCGTGATCAACATGACCAAGGCGTTCGCGAAGGAGTGCGCGCAGTTCGGCATTCGCTGCAACGCCTTGCTGCCCGGCCTGACCGACACCAAGTTCGCTTCGGCACTGGTCAAGAACGACTCGATCCTGCAGATGGCCCTGCAGCACATTCCGCTGAGCCGCGTTGCCCAGCCGAGCGAGATGGCCGGCGCTGTGCTCTACCTGGCCAGCGAGGCATCAAGCTACACCACCGGCGTGTCGCTCAATGTCGATGGCGGCTATCTGGCCTGACCCGACCAGCCAAATGAAAAAGGGAGCCGGAATGGCTCCCTTTTGTCATCTGCACGCTTACCAGTTCTTCAGCGCTTCGGTCGCCGCTGCGTTCAACGGCCTGGCCAGCAGGCCGGTCGGTGCAAGCTCCACCGCATAGCTGGCGCCATCGGCAATCGGCATGTAATCGACACGCAATACCTGCGCCTCGACCAGGTACATGTCGCGCTGCCCCAGCTGCAGCGACTGCCAGATATCCATGCCCAAGGGCTTCTCGCTCAACACGACGCGGCCATGCCGGGCCAGGTTCTGCTGCTCGACGGCAAGGTAGCGCCCAGAGAGCCGCTCCAGGCGATAGCCCGACTCCAGCCCGATCAGCTCGGCGAGGCTCTTCCAGCGCAACAGGTTCAGGTCGAGCTGCCAGAGATCGCCTTCCAGCATCACCGTTCGGGTTTCCTTCCCCTGCTCCAGCGTCACCTCGTAACGCTGTGCGCCCTGCGCCTGGAACGTCAGCGTGACCAGGGGCTTCTGCTCAGGGGGAAGCGCTGTGTAGGTGCTGATGTCATAGCCGATCAAGGCGATCAGAGCGGCCAGCGCCAGCACGACAAAACCACAGGTGCCGCGCAACCAGCCCATGAACCAGTGCCCCCCCAGCAGCAAGCGCAGCGCGACCAGCAGCACGATCAACGCCAGCAGAGCGACGACGATCGCAAGCCCGAGATATTGCATAACCAAGCGTCCTTTTCATTGGGTGCGACATTATCCGCAGGGGCCGTCAGCGCAGCCAGCACCGAGCTGGGATGCCGATCACGAGCCGGCGTTCTTGTTCGAGCGGAGGGCGACGTCGATCATATGGGCGCAGCCCTTTCACCCGGTCGGTGGCCGCATTATCCTCCGCAATCCCTCAACCCACCGAGATTCGCATGCCCTTCGCCCTCGAGCTGGCGCTGGACCCGTCCACGCTGGCGATCCTGTTTGCCGTCGCCTTTACTGCCGGCTTTATCGATGCCATTGCCGGTGGCGGCGGGCTGTTGACCATCCCGGCCCTGCTGACCGCCGGCCTACCGCCTCATCTCGTGCTGGGCACGAACAAGCTGTCCGCCACCTTCGGCTCGGCGACCGCCAGCTACACCTTCTACCGGCGACGCCTGTTCGAACCAGTCGTATGGAGGCGTGCGCTGATCGGTACGGCCATTGGTGCAGCGGTGGGCGCACTGCTGGCGCAATTCATGCCGGCAAGCTGGCTCAATCAGCTGCTGCCGCTGGTAGTGTCCGCCTGCGGCATCTACCTGCTGTTCAGCAAAGTGCCGGCGAAGGCTGCCGGTGAAGCAGCGGAAATCGGTCGTCGACGGCAGTGGCCGCAGAGCCTGTCGCTCGGCTTCTACGATGGCGTCGCTGGGCCCGGGACGGGCGCTTTCTGGACCGTCAGCAGCATGCTGCTCTATCCCCTCGACCTGTTGCGGGCCAGCGGGGTGGCGCGAACGATGAACTTCGTCAGCAACGCCGTGGCGCTGGCGGTGTTCATCGTGGGTGGGCATGTCGCCTGGGTACTGGGGATCGGCATGGGACTGGCGCTGATGACAGGCGCCTACTTCGGCGCACGCACGGCCATCGGCGGCGGCTCGCGCTTCATCCGTCCAGTGTTCATCCTCGTGGTACTGGCGATGAGCCTTCGCCTAGCCTGGCAGCACTGGTTCGGGGCGGCCTAGCCGACGCGCCAGGTACAGCTCGATCAGATAGCGAGCGATTGACTGGCGCGCGGGCAACGCCGGCAGGTTGTCGATGTGAAACCAGCGTGCATCCTCGATCTCCTCGGGCTGCGGGACGATCTCGCCGCCGGCATATTCGGCGTGGAACCCGAGCATGAGGGAGTGGGGAAACGGCCAGCCCTGGCTGGCGATGTATTGCGGTGGATGGATATCCACCCCGACCTCTTCACGCACTTCGCGCGCCACGCATTGCTCCACCGACTCACCCGGCTCCACGTAGCCGGCCAGCGTGCTGTAGACGCCAGGTGCAAAGCGCGGTGAACGCGCCAGCAGCAACTCGTCACCGCGGGTGACCAGGACGATCATGCTGGGCGAAAGCCGCGGATAGTGCTGAACGCCACAGGCTGGACAGTACATGGCGCGCTCACCGGCTCGCGCCTGCATCGGCGAACCGCAGCTACCGCAGAAGCGGTGCTGGCTGACCCAGGTGCCGATCTGCGTGGCGTAGCCGAGCAGGCGAAACAGGTCCGGATCAACCTGCTGCATGAACTGACGCAGCCCCTGCCAGCGCGCACCAGGCACATCGGCGGGGACATCCAGTTCGAAGAGAAAGACCGGCTCGCCATCGAAATGCCCCAGCCCCTGCTCGCTGAGCAGCGGCAGCTCCAGACGCTTGAGCCAGTCCCGCGGAAACAGAACACCGCTGTCGTCGACCAGGAACTGTTGCCGGCAATGCACCACTGCCCAGCCCCCCGCCAGCGAGGGGTCGAGCAGCGCCGCTTGCCAGCGCAGGCTCATCAGGCGGCGACCGGCATGCCCAGCGCGCGCACGCTCTCGCTGGCGAGATCGAGCACGCTGACCCGCGAATCGTCGCGCCGCAGGATCGCGCCGCCCTCGAGGTAGTACTCGAGGCTGGTCAGGGCGTCGGCAAGCGTCTCGAGCAGCTGCTCGGGGGGCATCTGATTCGACTCGAGCATGTGCTTCTGGATGAAATCGGCACAGGCTCCGATCAGCTCGGCAGCACGCTCCTGCTCGAGGAAGCGCAAACCGCCGCGAACAGCCTGCAGGCTGAACGGCACGTTGGCCAGATGCAGCTTCTCGCCGTTGGACTCGAGATAGGCGGTGATGGCGCGCTTGGCCAGCGCAAGCCCGGCGGTCGCCTCGTCGATCACCACGATGCAGGCTTCGGTCAGCTGGTGGTTGGCGAAGGCTTCGGCCTCCATGCCCGGACGGGCGACCTGAGGTTTGCTATCGCGCCGATCGCCACGTTCCAGGCTGGCGACCATGCTCTCGACATAGAGCACCGCATCGGCCAGGCGCAGGATGGCCTGCGGCTCTGGAGCCTGTTCCAAACTCCAGCCGGACACATCGCCCAACTGCGCCTGCAGCGTGCTCGCAGCCGAGGACAGCCCTACCATCCCCAGGGTCTTGGCCATCTTGCCGAGAAGGTTATGCAGGTTCGAATAGGCTTCCGCCTGGGCGGTACCACGCTCGATCAGGTCGAGCAGGTCCTTCAGGCTGGCCAGCTCTTCGCGAATCGCCGAGGACAGCGAACGCATGACGGCCTGTCCGGGACCGGCCAGGCGCTGGGATTCATCTTCCAGCAGGTGATCGGTAAAGGGCAGCGGGCTCAGCGAGAACACCTGCCTGACCTGGCTGGCAATCGGACCTTTGCTGTCCGCCAGTGCGACGACGTACAGCAATTCCTTGAGCAGGCTACGCGGCGCTTCGTATGTCGGGTTGCCGAGCACCTGCTTGAGCTCCCTGTCGAGCCGCGAGAACAGTTGCTTGCGCGATCTACGTGGCAACAGCTGGCCATCGAGCTGCGACTCGATGGCCGCACTGCCGATCCAGCACAGGCGGCCAGCCGGCGAGTCGATGAACAGATGATCGAGTCGCGTCAGCGCCCGCCCCATCAGTTTCAGGCTGGCCGGCAGGTTTTCTTCCCGGATGAAGCCGAGCAAGCCCACCTGGTACATCTGCCGCAGGCGGCGCGCTTCAGCTGCCGGAGCAGCGCCCTGTCGAACCGGCGTGTCGAGCGCAGGCCGGGCATGATCGAGACGAACACTGAAGAAGAAGCTTTCCGGCAGCGGCGGCTGCGCGCAGGCCTGACGCAGTGCATTGATCGCCGGCAGCAGCAGCTCCGGGATTTCCTGGCGGCTGGCATCGACGCTTTCCAGGTAGCGGCGCAGCACATAGAGCGCGTTGCTCAGCGCAGCCAGCTGCCCGTCGCGATCCTCGCCCGCACCGACGGGAATGTCGGTGGCCAGTTGGAGGATTTCCTGGGCGAGCAGTTCGGCACCGGTCAGTTCGATCAGATTGAGCGTGCCGCGGACCTGTTTGAGGTTCTCGACGGCCTGCTGCAGAAGACCGCCGTTGTTGCGATCGATGATGAAATGCTCAAGGCTCTGCTCGGCCTCTTCCATAGTGGCGAACAGCTCATCCCGGACCAGACCGAGTGATGTAGCTCCAGTAACCATGCCTAGTGCGCCTCCCGCGCAAACGTGTGATGGCGCATCAGTCGGCAAAGTCCGGCTTCTGTTTGCTCATGTGAGCGGCGATGGCAACCTTGATATCGGCCGACTGCAGCATGGCCGCATTCCAGGTGGCGATGTATTCGAGACCATCGTCGACGCGGTGGTCGCGCATGTAGCGGATCATTTCCTTGGTGCCACGGATGGCGATCGGTGACTTGCTGGCGATGTCGCGGGCCAGCTCCAGCACACCCTCCATCAGCGCCTGCTGATCGGCGTAGGTGCGATTGACCAGGCCGATGCTGCGCGCTTCATCACCGCGGATGGCGCGGCCGGTGAAGGCCAGCTCGCGCATCATGCCGTCGCCGATGATACGTGGCAGGCGCTGCAGTGTACCGACATCGGCGGCCATGCCCATGTCGATCTCCTTGATCGAGAATTTCGCATCCACCGTGCTGTAACGCATGTCGCACGCCGAGATGAGATCGATGGCGCCCCCCAGGCAATAGCCCTGGATCGCAGCGAGTACAGGCTTGCGGCAGTTGTCGACCGCGTTGAACGAAGCCTGCAACGACAGGATCTTGCGCCGCAGCCGCTCGGCATTGCGCCCGACATCGCTGCCCAGCTGGCTACCCACAGAGGCCAGCAGCTGAAGGTCGATGCCTGACGAGAAATGCTCCCCGGCTCCGCTGAGGACCACTACACGCACGTCATCCGTGGCATCGACCCAATTGAAGATATCGATGATTTCCGTCCAGAACGCGGCATCCATCGCATTGATCTTCTCGGGTCGGTTGATCACGACTCGGGCAATCTTGTCTGCCAACTCTACGCGGAAGGCTTTGTATTCGGTCACGCTATCATCCTCGACAGCAAGCGCATGGGAACGTCGTGACGGGAGCAGCCCGGGACGACGGTGGGCAACTATAACAACTGGTACCAGCCCGAGTGTATGCCGATGCAGACGATGTGATACAGACCACGCCGCCGGACGGCCCGTTCGTGCCGATGTAGAGCCTCGAAGCCACGACCATCACCCCTGGCGGATGCAATCGACGGTGTATGCGCTGCCGTTGGTGGTGACCTCGTGTTGCAAGCCATGGACGTCCGCATCGAAGCCCGGGAAGCGCTCGGCGAAGTCCCGGGCGAAACGAAGGTAATCGAGAATCGAGCGAGTCTCGCCGGTGAAACGCTCGCCCGGCATGATCAGCGGGATGCCCGGCGGATACGGCACCAGCATCACCGCTGCTACGCGCCCTTCCAGCTCATCGATCGGAACTGCCTCGACCTCGCCGCGAACCAGCGCATCATAGGCCTGCGCCGGGGTCATGGCCGGCTCCGGCAGCGCCGTGTACATCCGCCGCATCGCCCGCGCCGTTGCGTTTTCGCAATAACAGGCATGCAGTGCATCGCACAGGTCGCGCAGCCCCATGCCGGCATAGGTGGCAGCGCCGCTGCGGGCAACCGACGGCAGCGCTTCGATCAGCGGGATGTCGGCGTCGTAATGGCGTTTGAATTCCAGCAACTCGGTCAGCAGCGTGCTCCACTTGCCCTTGGTGATGCCCATGGAGAACAGCACGAGCATCGAGTACAGGCCGGTCTTCTCTACCACCAGGCCACGTTCCCAGAGGAACTTGCTGACCACCGCCGCCGGGATGCCACTTTCGCCCAGCGCGCCGGACGCGGTGAGGCCCGGCGTCACCAGCGTGACCTTGATCGGATCGAGCAGCACATAGTCGTCGGCAACATCGCCGAAACCATGCCAGTCGGCGGTGGGCTCGAGCAGCCAGTCCCGCGTCACCAGCTCATCGGCGCCGTCAACCCGCGGCGGCTGCCAGATACTGAACCACCAGTCGTCCGGATCGATGTGCTGACGCAGGTTGGCCAGCGCCCGCCGGAAGCTCAGGGCCTCGTCGAAGGTCTCTTGGATCAGCGAGCGACCCGCCGGCCCTTCCATCATTGCCGAGGCCACATCGAGCGACGCCAGGATGCCGTACTGCGGCGAGGTGGAGATGTGCATCATGAAGGCTTCGTTGAAGCGGTCACGGTCCAGCTGCCGGGTCTGGCTGTCGAGTACGTGGATCATCGAGGCCTGGCTGAAGGCGGCCAGCAGCTTGTGCGTGGAATGGGTGGTAAATACCAGCGGCCCCTGTTCACGGGTATCCATGCCGTAACGGCCATCGTAGAACTCATGAAAGGCCGCGTAGGCGTACCAGGCCTCGTCGAAATGCAGCACCTCGACGTTGTCGGCCAGGGTGCGCTTGATCAGGTTGGCGTTGTAGCACAGGCCGTCGTAGGTGGAATTCGTGACCACCGCCAGCTTGACCTTCGGCGGGCGCCCACGCGCCAGCGGGTTGGCGGCGATCTTCGCCTGGATCGACTCGCGGGTGAACTCCTCCAGCGGAATGGGTCCGATGATGCCCAGTTCGTTGCGTGCGGGGCTCATGTACAGCGGTATCGCACCGGTCATGATGATCGCGTGGAGGATCGACTTGTGACAGTTGCGATCGACCAGTACCAGGTCGCCACGCGCCACCATCGAATGCCAGACGATCTTGTTTGCCGTCGAGGTGCCGTTGATCACGAAGAAGGTATGATCCGCGCCGAAATTGCGCGCGGCACGGGCTTCCGCGGCGGCCACCGGCCCGGTGTGATCAAGCAGCGAACCGAGCTCCGGCACCGACACGGAGAGATCCGAGCGCAGCGTGTTTTCGCCGAAAAACTGATGGAACGCCTGGCCGACCGGACTCTTGCGATAGGCGACCCCCCCGCCGTGGCCCGGCGTGTGCCAGGAGTAATTGGACTCGCCGGTGTGCTGCACCAGGGCTCGGAAGAACGGCGGCAGCAGGTCCTCGAGGTAGTTGCGCGCCGCCCGAGCGACCTGCCGAGCCAGAAACGGCACGGTGTCCTCGTAGAGGTAAAGCAGCCCGCGCAGCTCGTTGAGATCGGCCATGGCCTCGGCGGGCGCATTTTCGATCGTCACCTGCTCGCCAAGGGCGAAGATCGGCAGACGCGGTGCGCGGCGTCGGGCGACACGAATCAGTTCGACGACATCATGCAGCAGCCGCTGATTGTCACCGGCGCCTTCGGCGGCCACCAGGATACAGGCCAGTCCGTGGTGGGTCGACGCCACGATGCGCCCCTCGCTGGAGCTCGCTGTGGGCAGGATATTGAAACCGTCGCGTTCCAGCTCCGAGGCGATGCCTCGCACGCGTTCGCCGGCAACGGTGTCGGCCTTGATGTCGCGATGGACGATGAGGATCGGGAATTTCAGGTCTTTGTACATGCGCGCTCTCTGCGGACAGTCTTCCTACAGGGTAGAAGTGTCCGCAGCAAAGGAACAGCGCATTAGGAACCGGACGGATGCCGCGTGAAGACGATCAGCCTTCCAGCTGCATCCACAGCGGCGCGGCACCGGCGGCCTTCTCGATTGCCGCCATGCGCGCCATGTGCGCAGCCAGTTCCTCATCGCTGGCGCGCAGCACGGCGGTGCGCGGCCGATCAGCCGGCAGGCGGCGGATCGGGCTGGGCTGCGGTCGCCCGCCATCGGAGCTTTCGCCATCGCCGGCCAGGGACAGATTCGTCTGCCCACCGGTCATGGTCAGCCAGACATCGGCGAGAATCTCGGCGTCGAGCAATGCGCCGTGCAGGTCGCGCCCGGAGTTGTCCACACCGTAGCGCTTGCAAAGGGCGTCGAGGCTGTTGCGCTGCCCCGGGTGACGCTCACGCGCCATCAGCAGCGTATCGAGCACCGTGCAGTGGTCGGTGATTTCGGCACGATCCTGCTGGCCCAGCAGGGCGAACTCGTTGTTGATGAAGCCAAGGTCGAACGCCGCATTGTGGATGACCAGCTGCGCGTCCTTGATGAACTCGAAAAACTCGTCGGCAATATCACGAAAACGCGGCTTGTCGACGAGGAATTCATTGGTGATGCCGTGAACCGCGATCGCCCCTTCATCAACCTCACGATCGGGCTGCAGATAGACATGGTAGTGACGCCCGGTCAGGCGGCGACCGATGACCTCGACACAACCGATCTCGATGATCCGGTGGCCATCGGTGACTGGCATACCCGTGGTTTCGGTATCGAGTACTACGCTGCGCATGTCGTTTCGCTCACTTACACAATGGGTTGTCGTTTGGCCTGAACCACGCCACGGTTGGCCAGCAGGTCGGCCTGCTCGTTGCCTGGGTGCCCGGTATGTCCGCGGACCCACTGCCAGCTCACTTCGTGACGATTGACCTGCTCGTCGAGCTGCTGCCAGAGGTCGGCATTCTTCACCGGCTGCTTGCTCGCCGTCTTCCAGCCGCGCTTCTTCCAGTTCGGCATCCAGTCGTTGATACCCTGCATGACGTATTGCGAATCCGTCACCAGCCGCACCTTGCATGGACGTTTCAGCTCGGCGAGCGCGCGAATGGCGGCCATGAGCTCCATGCGATTGTTGGTGGTGTCCGGCTCGCCGCCCCAGAGCTCGCGCTTTACGCCCTTATATATAAGCAGCGCTCCCCAGCCACCGGGACCAGGATTGCCCTTGCAGGCGCCATCGGTATAAATCTCGACCCAATCGTCGCTCATGTGGATTGCTTACTCGTTTTGACGGCGACGGCCTTCACGGCAACCGGTGGTGCTCGGCATCGCGGCGGCTGATCTTGGCTACCGGCATCGGCAGCAGCTTGCCCATCCGCTCGCGACGCTCCTGGCGCAACGGCCGCAGACCGATCATCAGCTTGCGCGCCACCAACAGGTAGAAGCCTCCGGTCGGCGCCTGCAGCTGCTGCCCAATGGACTCCAGACGCGACAATCGCGCCTGCCAGTCGCTCGAAGAAAGCGGCGGACAATAGCATCCGAAGCGGCGTTTCTCCAGCGCGAATCCCAGCAGATTCAGCCAGTCGCCGACCCGCGACGGACGGATGCAACGGGCCTGTCGAAAGCCCTCCCGCGACACCAGATGGCGCAGCCCCCAGGCGCTCCAGGGATTGATGCCGACGATCAACAGATGCCCGCCGGGGCGCACACCGCGTGCCGCTTCGCGCAGCAGGCCGTGTGGCGAGAGGCTGAAATCCAGCGCGTGCTGCAGCACGACCACGTCGGCGGCATGCTCGCCAAGCGGCCAGGCCTGTTCCTCGCAGTGGATTTCCACGCCCGGCAGAGGCGCACCAAGGCGAACGCTCCGCTTGATGTTCTGCGGCTGCACCGGCTCCCCGGCGAACGGCCCGTTGTGCACCAGATAGCTGCCGAAGCATCGGGCCAGCTCATCGGTCAGGATCTGCTTCTCCTGCGCAAGCAGCTGCTGGCCCAAGGGGCCGGCGAACCAGTCGGACGCCTGGCTGATCATGGACAGCCAATGGTCGCTGGCGTGGTTGGACGGTCGCTCGTTCATCGCTCGGCTCCGTTCGCCCGCGGATTCGCAGGGCGCTGGGTTCGATCAGGCTCAACGCTTCCATGGGACTGCCAGAGCCCGCTCCCGTTTCCGGCGCGGGTTGCAGCCTGGCGGGAACAGCCCCTAGGATGCGCCTTTGTGATCCGCTTGGCGACCCATCCATGTTCAAGATCGAAGCCCTGCCCGCCTTCACCGACAACTATATCTGGCTGCTCCAGGACGACGCTGCCCGGCGTTGCGTGGCGGTCGATCCCGGTGACGCAGCGCCCGTGCTGGACTGGCTGTCGGCACATCCCGGCTGGCAGCTGAGCGACATTCTGGTGACGCACCACCATCACGACCATGTCGGTGGCGTCGAGCGGCTCAAGGCACAGACCGGCGCCCGCGTCTACGGGCCAGCCGCCGAGAAGATCCCCGCGCGTGACGAGGCGCTGAGCGACGGCCAACGGATCGAGGTGCTCGGCAAGCGCCTGCAGATCATCGCCGTCCCAGGGCACACGCTCGGACACATCGCCTACTTTCACGCTGACCCAGACCAGCCATGGCTGCTCAGTGGCGACACGCTGTTCGCAGCCGGTTGTGGACGCCTTTTCGAAGGCGCGCCCGAGCAGATGTTCGAGTCGCTCACCCGCCTGGCCAGCGTCCCCGACCACACACTGGTCTATTGCACGCATGAGTACACGCTGAGCAATCTGCGTTTCGCCCAGGCGGTTGAGCCACACAACGCGGACATCGCCGCGCGCATCGGCGAAGTAACCCAGCTGCGCGAGGCGGGTCGATTCAGCCTGCCCAGCCGACTGGACATCGAGCGCAAGACCAACCCGTTCCTGCGCAGCGAGGTCGAAGCGGTACGGCAGGCGGCGAGCCAGCATTGCAGCAGTCCGCTGGCGACCAACGTCGCGGTTTTCGCGGCTTTGCGTGCCTGGAAGGATCGTTTCTGACAAGGTCGACAGGTTCCCGAAACGGGGCCTGCAAACTTGACCCCACCTGGGTGCATTCCTAGAATCCCCCGAATTTTGTTTCCGGGGAAGATTCCAGCCAATGCCGCCAGCTCCCAAGAAACGCCACGAAACGGACGCCTTGGCAGCCTCTGGTCGTGCGTTGGCCCTCGCCATTTGCGTAGCCCTAGCGGGCTGTCAGAGCAACGCCGTGCGTGACGATGCTCTCGAACAGACAAGGCGCGCAGTGGTGCCTGCGGCACAGGAGCCGATCTGGCTGAGCGACACCACCACCGAGGTCGAGCACCAGGATATCTGGGAGCGAATCCGCGACGGCTACAAGCTGCAGGAGCATCTGGACAGCAACCCCCGCATCGAACAGCAGCGTCTCTTCTTCTCCAGCCGCCCCCGATCCATAGAGATCGCCAGCGAGCGCGGCAGCCCCTTCATCCATTACATCGTCGAGCGGCTCGAAGAGCGCGACATGCCGCTGGAGCTCGCGTTGCTTCCGATCATCGAAAGCTCCTATGACCCCTTCGCCTACTCGCCGGCGCACGCGGTCGGGCTCTGGCAGTTCATTCCATCCACCGGCCGGCACTTCAACCTGCGCCAGACCAGCTGGTACGACGGCCGCCGCGACATCACCGCCTCGACCAATGCGGCCTTGCGCTATCTGAGCTATCTGCACGGGCTGTTCAACGGTGACTGGCTGCTGGCACTGGCGGCCTACAACGCAGGCGAAGGCACCGTCAGCCGCGCCATCGAGCGCAACCAGAAGCTGGGCCTGCCCACCGATTACTGGAACCTGCCGCTGCCGCAGGAAACCCGCGACTATGTGCCCAAGCTGCTGGCGCTGTCGCAACTGATCCAGGCACCGGAAGCCTATGGCATCAATCTCAGCCCGATCGCCAACGAACCCTATTTCGAAGTCATCGCACTCAAGCAGCGCATGGACCTGGCACGCGTCGCCAAACTCGCCGACCTAGACGAGGACGAGCTCTACCAGCTGAACCCGGCGTTCACCCGGCGGATCACCCTGGACGGCCCGCAGCAGCTGCTCGTACCCATGGAGAAAGCCGAGATGCTGGCGGCCAACCTCGCCCTGATGAAGCCCCAGGAGCTGGTCGACTGGCAGCAGTATCAGGTTCGCGCCGGCGATACGCTGGGGACGATCGCCAACCGTCACCACCTCACCGTCAATATCATTCGCGACGTCAATCGGCTCAAGAGCGACTCGCTGCGCGTCGGTCAGGTACTCAGCATTCCCACCAGTGGCGATGCCCAGGCGTCGCGCGAGCTGTTGCATGCTGTTGCACGTCAGCCGGCCGCGACTCCGCGTAGCTATAGGGTGAAGCCCGGCGACAACCTGTGGGACATCGCAAAGGCCCAGCGCGTATCGGTTCGGGACCTGCAGCGCTGGAACAAGCTGTCCGGCAGCCAGCTCAAGGTCGGCCAGGCGCTGTTCCTGCAGGGTCCGGCAGCAAGCGTTGCGCAAAAGAAAGGCAATGCCCCTACCTATTACAAGGTGCAGAAAGGCGATTCGCTGTACCAGATCGCCAAGCGTTTCAACGTCCAGTTGACCAACCTCAAGACCTGGAACAAGGGCGCCGACGTGCTGCGCCCTGGCCAACTGCTGACGCTGTATCTCCCCAACTGAAGGATTCAGCCGCCAGGGCGCTTGCCCAGTGACTCCAGGCAGCGTCCGGTCAGCTGGGTGAAGCGCTGGAACGCAACGAACTGCTCGTGCTTGAGCGCCCGACCGGACAGCCTGCAATCACCATACAGCACACCGATCTCACGCGTGCCGGCCATCAACGGCGCAATGAAGAACATTCCGCTGCCCAGCCGCTGTCGTAGCGGCTGCGTCACCAGGTCCGCCAGGTTGTAGCTTGCCGGAACCCCCATCCACAGCGACTGCCGATGGCGCAACGCGTAGCTGAACACGTGTGGCTGCTCGGGCTGATCGGCCGGCAGAACGAAGCCCTGGAGCCAGTCCGCGGTTCCCTCGCCGATCGCACAGCGAACCTTGAAACGGCTCTGCTGGTCGGCCAGCACCGCCACCATCACTCGCTCCAGCCCAACGCCGCGATGCAGGCCCTGCAGCAGGGTGTCCAGGATCAAGCTGGCGTCGCCGCTGCCGTTCACCATCAGCCCCAGGTCCTGCAATGACTGCTGCATCAGCAGCAGGTCCGGCTGCAGCAGGGCTGCCTGACGCTGGGCCTGCTGCAGGCGAATCTGCTCGGGATCGGTGCTCGGGATCAATTTGCCCAGACGACTGGCGCCAAAGGTGGCAGCCACCCGCACCGTCTCATCGGCGCTGGCGAGGATCTGCTGCAACGCGTCGTTTTCGTCCACGCCGGTAAAGTCGGCGACCGCCTTGGTCAAGGCGGTCATCCGCTCGCACTCCCATCCACCCAGCGCGGCTTCGCTGATCTGCACGCCCAGCGCGACCGCGCGGGCGGCGGGATCGCTCCCCGCTGCCTGGCTGTGCGCGAGGCTGGTCAGCTCTCCGAGGTTCCAGCTCCTGACCAACCCCAGGCTGAGCTGGCGGAAGCTGGTGCCCAGCACCTGCTGCACCGCCTCGTCAGCCTTGATACCGGGTTGCGTTAGCAGCTGCGCGAGCTCCTCGACCTGCTCGCCGCCGCAGCCCCAGAACGCCAGTTCACCGACGTTATAGAGCAGCGCCGCGATGAAGACCTCTTCCTCATGCCGCGACAGCACGTAGCCGGCGATATTGCGTGCCTGCACCGCGGCATGGAACGAGCGCGCAAGCAGTTCCAGCAGCTGCTCGCGCGGCGCACGCGCAAGTAGGCTGTCGATCAGCGTTACCGACAGGCTGATCAGACGCACGTTCTCGAAGCCGATCATCACGATGGCTCGGGATATGGTCTTGATGGTTTCCTGGGAGGGGTTGTAATAGCTGCTGTTGCCGACCCGCAGCACCTTGGAGGTCAGCGAAGCATCGCGCAGCAGCACATCGGCAAGCTGCTGGACCGATGCATGCTCGTGCTCGGCCAGGCGTTGCAGATCCTTCACCACGGATGCCAGCGCGGGCAGCTCCGATTGATTGAGGCGCTCGATCCACGCCTGCACACCCTGGGCACGTACATCCAAGAGGTCACCTCTCCACAATGCCATTACGGGAAATGGACGGCAGTTTGCCCGAGGTGACCGGCCTTTTTCCAGCGCATACAAGCTGTTACTGTACCGGCCCGAGAAGCCCGTAAGCGCCAAGGATCGGATCCCCCGTCTGATGCGAGCCCTGCTACTGTTACTGACCTGTCTGGCCTTGAGCTTTCCCGCCCTCGCCACCATCAGCGAAAGCCATGGTTATGCGCAGTTCGGCACTCTTAAGTACCCAGCCTCCTTTACCCATTTCGACTGGGTGAACCCGCGCGCGCCCAAGGGCGGCCGGATCAAGCTGATGGCGTCAGGCACCTTCGACACGCTCAACCCCTACACCTTCAAAGGCACCAGCCCGAGCGGCTCGCCCGGTTTCCTGCAGTACGGCATCAGCGAGCTGAACGAACCGCTGATGGTCGGCACCGGACTGTACGACCCATCCGGCGACGAACCCGCGTCCAGTTATGGACTGATTGCCGAATCGGTGGAGTACAGCGACAACAACAGCTGGGTGGTATTCAACCTGCGCAAGGAAGCCCGCTTCCATGACGGCAAGCCCATCACCGCATACGACGTCGCCTTCTCCTACCGCCTCCTGATCAAGGACGGCCACCCGCAGTACCGCACCAACCTGCAGGGCGTGAAGCGCGTCGACATCCTCAACCGCCACCGCATCCGCTTCGTCTTCGAGCAGCCGAACAATCCGCTGCTCATCATGCGCCTCGGCGAACTCCCGGTGCTGCCGCAGCACTACTGGAAGAATCGCGACTTCAAGGCCACCACCTTCGAGCCGCCGCTGGGCAGCGGTCCCTACCGCATCACGCAGGTGCAACCCGGGCGCCAGGTGGTGTTCGAACGCGTGCGCGACTGGTGGGGGGCGAAGCTGCCAGTCAACCAGGGCAAGTACAACTTCAACCGCGTCGAGGTCGAGTTCTACCGCGACAACGTGGTGGCGTTCGAAGCGTTCAAGGTCGGTGAATTCGACTTCTACATCGAGCACCAGGCCAAGAACTGGGCCAACGGCTATCAATTCCCGGCCATGCTGCGGGGCGACATCATCCGCGCGGAGATTCCGCATCAGATTCCGACCCAAACCCAGGCGCTGTTCATGAACGGGCGCCGCGCGACGTTCGCCGACCAGCGCGTGCGCGAGGCCCTCGGCCTGATGTTCGATTTCGAGTGGACCAACCGCGCACTGTTCTATGGCGCCTATCGCCGCAGCGAAAGCTACTACCCCAACAGCGAGTTCAGCGCCACCGGCAAGCCCGAAGGCGGTGAGTGGCTGCTGCTTTCACCCTATCGCAAGCAGCTTCCGGCCAAGCTGTTCAGCGAGCCGTTCCAACTGCCGCAAACCGATGGCCGCGGCATCCCGCGGGATACCTTGCGCCGTGCCCTGGGCCTGCTCGCCGAAGCGGGCTGGAAACCCTCCGATGCCGGCCTGTTGAACAGCGCCGGGCAACCGCTGCGGTTCGAGATACTGCTGGTCAATCCGCGGCTGGAGCGCATTCTCCAGCCTTATGTGGAGAATCTCGCGCGCATCGGCATCCAGGCCAACCTGCGCACCGTTGACGGCGCGCAGTACAAGCAGCGGCTGGACCACTACGATTACGACATGATCCTGATGACGCTGGTGCAGAGCCTGAGCCCCGGGATCGAGCAGCACCTGTACTTCCATTCCAGCCAGGTGGACGTCAAGGGTGGACGCAACTATGCCGGCGTCGCCAACCCCATCGTCGACGACCTGATCGGCAAGCTGCTCGCCGCGCAGACCCGCGACGAGCAGGTCGCAGCCGCCCGCGCCATCGACCGGGTGCTGCTGTGGAACCACTACACCATTCCGAACTGGTTCATCAGTAACCATCGCCTGGCGTACCGAAATCGGTTCGCCCACGTCACCACGCCGCCCTACACGCTGGGTCTGCGCGCCTGGTGGCTGAAGAGCCTGGAGAAGAGCAAATGAACAATCGCGTGCGCCATTCGCTGTTTCGCGCCGGCCTGCTGAGTCTGCTCTGCATGGCAACCCTGGCCGAGGCCGCCCCCCGCCATGCCCTGACGCTGTATGACGAGAAGCCCAAGTACCCGGCCAATTTCCAGCACTTCGAGTACGTCAATCCCGAGGCCCCCAAGGGCGGCACGCTGCGCCAGGCCGGTTTCGGCAGCTTCGACTCGCTCAACCCCTTCATCAACAAGGGCGTCGCCGCCGATGACATCGGCCTGATCTACGACACACTGACCACCAACAGCCTGGACGAGCCGTTCACTGTCTACGGCCTGCTGGCGGAAAAGATCGAGAAAGGCCCGAACAACAGCTGGGTGCGCTTCCACCTGCGCCCGCAGGCTCGCTTCCACGATGGCGAGCCGGTAACCGCCGATGACGTGGTGTTCACCTTCGAGACGCTGATGAGCAAGGGCGCCCCGCACTACCGCGGCTATTACGCCGATGTGGAGAAGGTGGTGGCCGAGAGCCCGCGACGGGTTCGCTTCGACTTCAAGCACGCCGGCAACCGCGAGCTGCCGATGATCCTGGGCCAGCTGCCGGTGCTGCCGAAGCACTGGTGGGAGGGGCGCGAATTCACCTCGGGCAGCCTGGAAATCCCGCTGGGCAGCGGCCCGTACCGCGTCGAGAAGGTCCAGGCCGGGCGCTCGATCCGCTATGCCCGAGTCGAGGATTACTGGGGCAAGGACCTGCCGGTGAATCGCGGGTTCTACAACTTCGATCACGTCAACTTCGACTACTACCGGGACAACACCGTCGCGCTGCAGGCCTTCAAGGCCGGGCATTTCGACTACTGGTTCGAAACCAGTGCGAAGAACTGGGCCACCGCCTACGACATCGCCGCGGTCCGCGACGGCCGCATCGTCAAGGACGAAATCCGCAACTACAACCCGACCGGCATGCAGGGCTTCATCTTCAACATCCGCCGCCCGCACCTGCAGGATCGTCGCGTCCGTGAAGCCCTGGGCCTGCTGTTCGACTACGAATGGACCAATCGCCAGCTGTTCAACGGTGCCTACACCCGCACTCGCAGCTACTTCGACAATTCCGAGCTGGCCTCCTCCGGGTTGCCGAGCGAGGACGAGCTCAAGATCCTCGAACCGCTGCGCGGCAAGGTGCCGGACGAGGTATTCGACAAGGCTTTCGAACTGCCACAAACCCCGGGCAACGGCGTGATCCGCGAGCAGCAGCGCCAGGCCTATCGGCTGTTGACCGAGGCTGGCTGGAAAGTCGAGAACGACCAGATGTTGGACGCCCAGGGCAAGCCGGTGAAACTGGAGTTCCTGCTGGTGCAGGCCGAATTCGAGCGCGTGTTGCTCCCCTACAAGCGCAACCTGGCGGACCTGGGCATCGAACTGGAGATCCGTCGGGTCGACGTCTCGCAATACATCAACCGGCTGCGCTCACGCGATTACGACATGATCGTCAGCGGCTTCGGCCAGTCCAACTCCCCTGGCAACGAACAGCGTGAGTACTGGCACTCGGCGAGCGCGGACAATCCCGGTAGCCGCAACTTCATCGGCCTGAAGGACCCGGCCATCGACGTGCTGGTCGAAGGGCTGATCGGCGCCGACTCGCGCAAGGAACTGGTCGCCCACACCCGGGCGCTCGACCGGGTGCTGCTCTGGGGTCACTACGTGGTCCCGAACTGGCACATCAAGACCTGGCGCGTGGCCTACTGGAACCACCTGGCGCATCCGCAGGTCACGCCGCAGCAGGACATCGGTCTGATGACCTGGTGGCGCAAGCCCGACGCCCAGGCGCCAGTAGCCGACCCGGCGGAAGCGAAGAAGGCCGAGCAGGCCGGCGCCCCGGCACCTTCGGCGGAACCGGCAGCTGACGATGCCGCTGACGACTCTGCTACCGACGCCGAGGCGGAGCGCTAAGCATGCTGGCCTATATCATTCGCCGACTGCTGCTGATCATTCCGACGCTGTTCGGCATCCTGTTGATCAACTTCATCATCATCCAGGCAGCGCCCGGCGGTCCGGTGGAGCAGGCGATCGCCAAGCTGGAGGGCTTCGAGGGCGCCACCAGCCGTATCGCCGGTGGCGGCTCGGAAGTCGCGGTGGGCGGCACCAGCTATCGCGGCGCGCAGGGCCTGGACCCCGAGCTGATCGCCGAGATCGAGCGACTCTACGGCTTCGACAAACCGCCGGCCGAGCGCTTCTGGATCATGCTCAGCAACTACCTGCGGCTGGACTTCGGCGAGAGCTTCTTCCGCGACGCCAAGGTCACAGACCTGATCATCGAGAAGATGCCCGTCTCCATCTCGCTGGGGCTGTGGAGCACGCTGATCATGTACCTGGCCTCGATTCCGCTGGGGATCGCCAAGGCCACGCGCCACGGCAGCAAGTTCGACGTCTGGACCAGCTCGGCGATCATCGTCGGTTACGCCATTCCGGCGTTTCTGTTCGCCATTCTGCTGATCGTGCTGTTCGCCGGCGGCAGCTACTGGAACTGGTTCCCCCTGCGCGGCCTGACCTCGGCCAACTTCGACGACCTGACGCTGGGCGGCAAGATCATCGACTATTTCTGGCACCTGGCCCTGCCCGTCACCGCCCTGGTGATCGGCAACTTCGCCACCCTGACGCTGCTGACCAAGAACAGCTTCCTCGACGAGATCAACAAGCAGTACGTGATCACGGCACGGGCGAAGGGCTTGAGCAAGAATCGCGTGCTCTACGGTCACGTGTTCCGCAACGCCATGCTGATCATCATCGCCGGCTTCCCGGCCGCCTTCATCGGCATGTTCTTCACCGGTTCACTGCTGATCGAGGTGATCTTCTCCCTCGACGGGCTCGGCCTGCTCAGTTTCGAGGCGGCGATCAACCGCGACTATCCAGTGGTGTTCGGCACCCTCTTCCTCTTCACCCTGCTCGGCCTGGTGGTGAAACTGATCGGCGACCTGACCTATACGCTGGTCGACCCACGCATCGACTTCGAAAGCAGGGAGGCCTGAAATGCAGTTGTCCCCCCTCAATCAGCGCAGGCTGGCACTGTTCAAGGCACACAAGCGTGGCTGGTGGTCGCTGTGGATTTTCCTCGCGCTGTTCGTGCTCAGCCTCGGCGCGGAGATCATCGCCAACGACAAGCCGATCGTGGTGCGCTACGACGGTGAATGGTTTTTCCCGGTGTTCAAGCGCTACCCGGAAACGGCGTTCGGTGGCGAGTTCCCGCTGCAGGCCAATTACAAGAGCCCATACATCCAGGAGCTGATCGCCGAGAAGGATGGGTGGATGATCTGGCCGGTCATCCCCTTCAATTATTCGAGCATCAATTACGAGCTGCAGGTGCCGGCGCCGGCCCCGCCTTCGCTGGAAAACTGGCTGGGCACCGACGACCAGGGCCGCGACGTGCTGGCACGGGTCATCTACGGCTTTCGCATCTCGGTGCTGTTCGCCATCACACTGACCCTGATCAGCTCCGTGATCGGCGTGATCGCCGGCGCGCTGCAGGGCTTCTATGGTGGTTGGGTGGACCTGGTCGGGCAGCGCCTGCTGGAGATCTGGTCGGGCCTGCCGGTGCTCTACCTGCTGATCATTCTGGCCAGCTTCGTGCAGCCCAACTTCTGGTGGCTGCTGGGCATCATGCTGCTGTTCTCCTGGATGAGCCTGGTGGATGTGGTGCGTGCCGAATTCCTGCGCGGACGCAACCTGGAGTACGTGCGCGCCGCTCGCGCGCTGGGCATGCAGAACGGCGCGATCATGTTCCGCCACATCCTGCCCAACGCCATGGTCTCCACCATGACCTTCATGCCATTCATTCTCACCGGGGCCATCGGCACCCTCACCGCCCTGGACTTCCTCGGTTTCGGCCTGCCGGCAGGCTCGCCGTCGCTGGGCGAGCTGGTCGCCCAGGGCAAGGCCAACCTGCAGGCGCCCTGGCTCGGCATCAGCGCCTTCATGGTGCTGGCGATAATGCTGACCCTGCTGGTTTTCATCGGGGAGGCGGCGCGCGATGCCTTCGACCCAAGGAAATAAGATGTCCGAAGTTTCGATTGGCGAGAACCTGGTCGAGGTCCGCGACCTTGCCGTCGAGTTCGTCACCGGCGATCAGGTCCAGCGCGTGGTAGAGGGCGTGTCCTTCGACATCCGCAAGGGCGAAACCCTGGCGCTGGTGGGCGAAAGCGGCTCGGGCAAGTCGGTCACCGCACATTCCATCCTGCGCCTGCTGCCCTACCCGCTGGCCCGCCACCCCCAGGGAGAGATTCATTTCCACGGGCAGGACCTGATCAAGGCGGACGAAAAAGCCATGCGCAAGATCCGTGGCAACCGTATCGCCATGGTCTTCCAGGAGCCCATGACCTCGCTCAACCCGCTGCACACGGTGGGCAAGCAGATCAACGAGGTACTGGAAATCCACAAGGGCCTGCGCGGCAAGGCCGCCAGTGCCCGCACGCTGGAATTGCTCGAGCTGGTGGGCATACCGGAGCCGCGCAAGCGCATCCGCGCCTACCCGCACGAACTGTCCGGCGGCCAGCGCCAGCGCGTGATGATCGCCATGGCCCTGGCCAACGAGCCGGAGCTGCTGATCGCCGATGAACCGACCACGGCGCTGGACGTTACCGTGCAGCTGAAGATCCTCGAACTGCTCAAGGAACTGCAGGCGCGGCTGGGCATGGCGTTGCTGCTGATCAGCCACGATCTCAACCTGGTTCGGCGGGTCGCCCATCGCGTATGTGTCATGCAGCGCGGTCGTGTCGTCGAACAGGCGTTGTGTGAAGAACTGTTCCGTTCGCCCAAGCATCCGTACACCCAGGAACTGCTCGCGGCCGAGCCCAGCGGTGGGCCGGTGGAGGTCGAGCAGGCGGCACCGCTGCTGGAGGTCGAGGATCTGCGCGTCTGGTTCCCGATCAAGAAGGGCCTGCTGCGGCGTACCGTCGATCACATCAAGGCGGTCGACGGCGTGAACTTCAGCCTGCCCCGGGGGCAGACGCTGGGGATCGTCGGCGAAAGCGGCTCGGGCAAGTCGACCCTGGGGTTGGCTATCCTTCGTCTGTTGGCCAGTCGCGGCGAGATCCGCTTCCAGGGTCAGCCGCTGCAGGGCATGTCGCAGCGCGCCGTGCGGCCGTTGCGCCGGCAGATGCAGGTGGTCTTCCAGGACCCCTACGGCAGCCTGAGTCCGCGGATGTCGGTCGGGCAGATCATCGGCGAAGGGCTGCGCATTCACCACATGGGTAATGCGCAGGAGCAGGAACAGGCAATCATTGACGCGCTCGTGGAGGTTGGTCTCGATCCGGAAACCCGGCATCGCTACCCCCACGAGTTTTCCGGCGGGCAACGGCAACGCATTGCCATTGCCCGGGCTCTGGTGTTGAAGCCGGCGCTGATACTGCTCGACGAGCCGACCTCGGCGCTCGATCGCACGGTACAGCGTCAGGTGGTGGAGCTCCTGCGCTCGTTGCAGGCCAAGTACAACCTGACCTACCTGTTCATCAGCCATGACCTGGCGGTGGTCAGGGCGCTGAGCCACCAGATGATGGTGGTCAAGCAGGGCCAGGTGGTGGAACAGGGGGCGGCTGCCGAGATATTCGCGGCACCGCAACATCCGTATACACAGCAGCTGCTGGAATCCGCCTTCATGGCGCCCGGCGCTGCCGAACAACCAGAAGAGGGACAAGCACATGGGTTTTCTCACCGGTAAGCGCGTACTGATCGTCGGCGTTGCCAGCAAACTGTCGATTGCCTCGGGCATCGCCGCCGCCATGCATCGCGAAGGTGCAGAACTGGCTTTCACCTACCAGAACGACAAGCTCAAGGGCCGCGTCGAGGAATTCGCCGCCGGCTGGGGCTCGAGCCCGGAGCTGTGCTTCCCCTGCGACGTCGCCAATGACGAAGACATCGCCCGCGTGTTCGAGGAGCTGGGCAAGAAGTGGGACGGCCTGGACTGCATCGTTCACTCGGTCGGCTTCGCCCCGGGCGACCAGCTGAACGGCGACTTCACCGAAGTCACCACCCGCGAAGGCTTCAAGATCGCCCACGACATCAGCGCCTACAGCTTCGTCGCCCTGGCCAAGGCCGGTCGCGAGATGATGAAGGGCCGCAACGGCAGCCTGCTCACGCTCTCGTACCTGGGCGCCGAGCGCACCATGCCGAACTACAATGTGATGGGCATGGCCAAGGCCAGCCTGGAAGCCGGTGTACGCTACCTGGCTGGCAGCCTTGGCCCGGAAGGCACCCGCGTCAACTGCATCTCCGCCGGCCCGATCCGCACCCTGGCAGCTTCCGGCATCGCCAGCTTCCGCAAGATGCTCGCCGCCAACGAGAAGCAGACCCCGCTGCGCCGCAACGTCACCATCGAGGAAGTCGGCAACGCCGGTGCCTTCCTCTGCTCGGACCTGGCGTCCGGCATCAGCGGTGAGATCCTTTACGTCGACGGCGGCTTCAACACCACCGCCATGGGCTCGCTGGAAGACTGATCCTGCGCCCGCCTACGTAAAGCACCGAACCCCGCCTACTGGCGGGGTTCGTGTTTCTAGGGCGGCATCAGCCGGCCGTGACCGTCATGCCGCCATCGGCCATGACCACTGAGCCGACCATGAAACTGGCTCGCTCCGAGGCCAGGAACGCAACGACCTCGGCAATCTCCTCCGGCTGCGCCGCGCGGCCGATGGGCGCGGCTTCGCCATGCTGGGCGAGAAAGCCCGGCCCGTCCTCGACCACATCGTTGAGAATGTTGGTCACCACATCGCCGACGCCGATGGCGTTTACCCGAATGCCATGCTCGATCGCCTCCAGTGCCAGCGTGCGGGTCAGCTGTGCCAGCGCCCCCTTCGAAGCCGTATAGGCGGCGATGGTCGGAAAGGCGAAGTACGACGCATAGGAGGCGATATTGACGATCGCCCCCGAGCGGTTGGGCATCATTGCCTTGACCGCTTCGCGGCAATGCAGGAAAGCCGCAGTGGCATTGACCGCCTGGATGCGCTCCCAGTCCTCGCGGGTCATGTCCACCACCAGCTTGTTGATGATGATGCCGGCATTGTTGACCAGGATGTCGAGTCGGCCGAAGCGCTCGACCACCAGGCCCACCGCCCGCTCCGCGGCCCCGTCTTCGGTGATGTCGGCCTGAAGCGGCACCAGCCCCGGTCGAGCGAGTTCCTCGACCGCCGGGTCGATGTCTTCGGCAATGACCTTGGCACCTCGCTCGTGCAGCAGCAAGGCGATCGCCTTGCCGATACCACTGGCAGCGCCAGTGACCAGCGCGACCTTGCCTGCAACCTCCGCGATGACGCTATGCTTCGAATCGCTCATGCTGATTCCTCCGGTATATATGGCGCCATGGGCGCCCTGGTTATCGACAGGTTCAGTCTTGCTCATCGTTGCGCCCCGAACTTTCGCTGGCTTGCTCTGGCTGTCGGACTCTTGCGCGCAAAAGCCGGATCTAGACATCTGCGGACCGCAGGACCGCACAATGGTGGGCTGAAGTCCGCCCCGCGGTTCGCTCCGTGTTCGATCCGCGGCACCGGGCGGCCGCTGCGCTACGCTAACGACCCAGCCGCTTGCGGTCTTGTCCTGGAGTTTCACGTGCCTCGGCCAACCGACGCCCCGCCCTTGCCTGCTTCCGGCCGTGCCCCGGCCCAGGCCATGGGCCGTTACCTGCCCGCCGAAACGCAGCTGACCGAGCTGCCAATGCCGACGCAGGACGTCGTGCTGCAGCTGTTCAGCCACCGTTCGGTCGAAGTACCGATCGGCGTGCCGGCGGTGGTGGAGCCGTTGCTGGTCCTGGTGCTGGCCGGTGCTGCGCAGGTCGAGGAGCGCACACCGGGCGGCCAGTGGAGCACGGTGAACGTCCGTGCGGGCGACTTCTTCCTGACCGACACGGACGAGCCCTATGAGATGCGCTGGCAAGCGCTGGAGGGCGAGCGCTTCGAGGTGATGCACCTGTATCTCGGCCTGCCGCTCATCGACCAGGCGGCGCGTGAACTGCTGGGGCCGCAGAGCACCGGCGTTGCCTTGCTGGACGTTTCCGGTGCACGGGACGAGACGGTGCGTTGGTTGATGGATCAGCTGCGTCGCGAACTGCTCGACCGGCCCCAAGCCAGCCCGCTGTACGTCCGTGGCCTGGCCCAGGCACTGGCAGTGCATCTGCTGCGCCACTATCGCAACCCGCACGGCGGCATCCGCCGCAGCAATGCCCTGCCCGCCTACAAGCTGCGCAAGGTCATCGGGGTAATGAACGAACGGCTGGCCGAGGAGTTCAGCCTGGCAGCGCTGGCGCAGGTCGTCGAACTGAGCGAGTACCACTTCAGCCGGATGTTCAAGCGGGCCACCGGCCTTTCACCGTCGCAGTACTTCATCGGGCTGCGCATGGCGCGGGCGCGGCAGCTGCTGCTTGAAACACCGCGCAGCATCATCGACATCGGGCTGGAGGTGGGCTACTCGAGCCCCAGCCATTTCTCCCAGGTGTTTCGTCGTGAGGTGGGCGTCACGCCCAGCATCTATCGCCAGGGCTGAAAGAAATTCCGCAGGCGCAGCAACACGAAACCCCGGCCGTGATGACCGGGGTTTCGTACACGGAGCCCGGCGTTCGCCGGACTCGTCCTACAGATCGTCGATCAGCGCTTGGCGACCAGATCCTTCGGCAGCTTGAAGGTCCAGACCATGCCGCCCTGGTTGAACTCCTTGATGCGCTTGGCGACTTCACCGCCCCACAGAGGGACCGCACCACCCCAGCCGGACAGGACGGAAACGTACTGCTCGCCATCCATCTCCCAGGTAACCGGAGAACCGACGATGCCCGAACCGGTGTTGAACTCGTAGACTTTCTTGCCGGTCTTGGCGTCGAACGCCATCAGGTAGCCTTCCGGGTTGCCGGTGAACACCAGGTTGCCCTTGGTGGCCAGCACGCCGCCCCACAGTGGCGCGTAGTTGTTGTAGCGCCAGACTTCCTTGCCGGTCTTCGGATCGATGGCGCGCAGCACGCCGATGAAGTCCTCGTTGAGCGGCTTGATGGTGAAGCCGGCACCCAGGTAAGCCGCGCCCTTCTTGTAGGCGACGCCCTCGTTCCAGATGTCCATGCCCCACTCGTTGGACGGCACGTAGAACAGCCCGGTGTCCTGGCTGTAGGCCATGGGCATCCAGTTCTTGCCACCGAGGAACGACGGCGCGACGAACACGGATTTGCCCTTGTCGGCCTCGTTCGGATTGCCCGGACGGTTGGCGTCGTCGTAGATCGGCCGACCGTTCTTGTCCAGGCCCTTGGCCCAGGTGATCTTGTCGACGAACGGGAAGCCGCGGATGAACTTGCCGTTGGTGCGGTCGAGCACGTAGAAGAAGCCGTTGCGGTCGGCAGTACCGGCAGCCTTGATGGTCTTGCCGCCTTCCTGGTAGTCGAAGGAGATCAGCTCATTCACACCGTCGAAGTCCCAGCCGTCATGCGGCGTGGACTGGAAGTGCCACTTGATCGAGCCGTCGTTCGGGTCCAGCGCCAGGCGCGAGGAGGAATACAGGTTGTCGCCGGGACGCAGGTGCGAGTTCCACGGCGCCGGGTTGCCGGTGCCGAACAGCAGCGAGTCGGTGTCCGGATCGTAGTAACCGCCGAGCCAGGGCGCCGCGCCGCCGGTCTTCCACAGGTCGCCGGGCCAGGTCTTGCCCGCTTCGCCGCCCGAGATGCCGGCCTCGACCTTCTTGCCATCCTTCCACACGTAGCCCATGTGACCTTCCACGGTCGGACGGGTCCACAGCAGTTCGCCATTCTTCGCGTTGTAGGCCTCGATCTTGCCCACCACGCCGAATTCACCACCGGAAACGCCGGTGATGAGCTTGCCGTTGACCACCAGCGGAGCGGCAGTCAGCGAGTAACCGGCCTTGTAGTCGGCGACGGTCTTCTTCCACACCACCTTGCCGGTGTCCTTGTTCAGTGCGACCAGCTTGGCGTCCAGGGTGCCGAAGATCACCAGATCGTCGTACAGCGCCACGCCGCGGTTGATCACGTCACAGCACGGCATGATGCCGTCCGGCAGGCGCGCATCGTACTGCCACAGCTCCTTGCCGGTGCGGGCATCGAGCGCATACACCCGCGAATAGGAGCCGGTGATGTACATCACGCCGTCCTTGATCAGCGGCTGTGCTTCCTGGCCGCGCTGCTTTTCACCGCCCAGAGAGAAGCCCCAAACCGGTCGCAACTGATTGATGTTGTTGGTGTTCAACGCGTCCAGGGTGCTGTAGCGCTGGCCCTGCAAGCCCAGGCCGTTGGTGACGATCTGATCGGTGGACTTGGCGTCGTTGAGGATTTCCTGGTCGGTTACGGCCCAGGCGTGCAGGCTGGACATCGCCACCGCGGCGCATAGCGCCGTCACGGCGAAGGGCTTGCGAAGACCGGTGTGCTTCATTGCGGCTACCTCTGCGGGTTCATTGTTATGCCGGGAAATTTTCCCGGTCTGTTGCTGATTCTTGGTTTGCCCCGCCTCGCCAACAATTGCCCGCAGTACCGATTTTCCTCCTCCCTTGGTAGCAATACGCCGCTGCAGGCCAGGAAAACCGTGCCCTCCCAGGGCTGGTAGGGGCCATCGACGGCACCGAAGTCGCAACCAAACGGCCGGAAAAGACTATTCCGCACGGCCAGCCCAGCCCCTAAAACGGACATCCCCTCGCTCAGAAGGATACGAGCCATGTTTCACCCGATCCTGCTCTTCACCCTCCTCCTCCTGCCCCTCGCCAGCGCCAATGCCGCCCAGCCGATCCGCCTGGGGCTCAATTACCCCAGCACCGGCAACTACAAGTCCGAAGGCCTCGAATTGAGTCGCGGCGCCCTGCTCGCCGTGGACGAGATTAACGGGCGCGGCGGTGTGCTCGGTCGTCCGCTACAGCTGGTCAGCCTCAATTCGGCTGCACGCGCGGAAAAGGCCGAGGCGAATATCGATCGTTTTGCCAGCCAGGGCACCGTCATGGTGTTCGGTGGCGCCAACAGCGAGGAAGCCCTCGCCGCCGGGCAGCGGGCACGCCAGCTAGGACTGCTGTACTTCCCGACCCTCGGCTACGCCAACGAGATCACCGGCCGCGACGGCCATCGCCATCTGTTCCGCGAATCCAATAGCGCCTGGATGAGCGCGCGGGTGCTGGGCGAGTACCTCAGCTGGCACATGCCCAACCGGCGTTACTACTACATCAGCCTCGACGACGCCTGGGGCCGCAGCATGGAACAGGCCCTGCGCGAGGCGACCAAGAGCCGCGACCGTGCCCGTCACGGCTATTCGAAGATCGCCGAGCGTGGCGCACGCCGCGGTGACTACCTGGCGGCACTGCAGAAGGCTGCCGCCAGCGACGCCGACGTACTGGTGATCGTGCTGCTCGGTCAGGACCTGGTACAGACCATGCGCCTGGCACAGACGCTGGAACTGGGCAAGCGCATGCAGATCATCGTGCCTAACCTGACCCAGAGCATCGTCGAGCAGGCCGGACCGCTGGTCATGGAGAACGTGATCGGCACCGAGGCCTGGACCTGGCGCGTGCCCAAGCTGGTGGACAGCGTCGAAGGGCAGACCTTCGTCGACCGTTTCATCGCCCAGCACCAGGCCTACCCTGGCAGCACCGCCGCCTCGGCCTATGGGATCGTCCGGCAGTGGGCGGCCGCGGCACAGCGTGCCGGCAGCCTGGACAGCGAGGCGGTGATCGCGGCCATGGAAGGCCACCGCTATCGCCTGCTCAAGGACGAGCAGTACTGGCGCGACTTCGACCATCAGAACGTGCAAAGCATCTACGCCGTGCGGGTCCGCAACCGCAGCGAAATCATGCAGGACCGTTTCAAGCAGGATTACTTCACCATCATCCACCGCATGGATGGCGAAGAAGCTGCGCCAAGCCTGGATGACTGGCAACAGGAACGCGGCGATCAGCTACAGCTGCAGTGAAACTCCTCACTGGTCGACGCGTTCGAGCGCGTCGGCCTCGTAGCGCGGATAGAGGTGGCTGACGCTGCGGATCAGTTCGTAGCGCGTCAGGCTGATGCCGGCGAAACGCTCCGGTATCGGACTCTGGATCACCTCGTTCATATCCGCCCCGCTGGCGGCGGAATCACGCAGCAGGCCATCGAGCCAGCCGAGATAGTCGCGCATCTGGGCGAATGGCGCGGTATCGTCCGCCACCGGGCCGTGCCCGGCCACCAGGCGCTTCCAGGGCAAGGCCTGGAGGGTATCCAGATCAGCCAGCCAGACATCCAGCCCCGGACTGTTTGGCGTCGTCAACGCACGCTGGTAGAACAGGATGTCGCCGGCGAACAACACACCACTGCGCTCGTCGAGGATGGCCAGGTCCGCACCGGTATGCCCGCGCAGCGCCAACAGGCGCAGCGTGCGCCCACCGACTTCCAGCGTACCGGTCGTGACGCTCTCGGTCGGCAGCACCACTTCGGTGCCGCGCATCCAGTCGCCGACCAGGCGGTACATGTTTTCCGCCATGGCGTTGCCCTGCTCGCGCAGCAGTTCGGTGGTACCGGCCAGCGCGGCGATCGGCACGTCGGCGAATGCCTGGTTGCCAAGCACATGGTCCGGATGATGGTGGGTCAGCAGTACCTTGATGATTGGCCGATCGGTCACCCGGGCAATGGCTTCGCGCATCGCCTCGCCGTAGCGTCTGGACGGCCCGCTGTCGATCACCACCACGCCAGAGTCGGTGACGATGAAACCGGTGTTGACGATGTTGCCGCCATTGGCCTTGTCGAAGTTGGCCGTCGAGCCTTCCAGCAGCCAGACGCCCTCAGCGAGCGGTTGCGGCTGCAGCTCGTAGCGAAGCTCGGCGTGCACGGATGGCGTCAGACAGAACGCGAAAATCAGAATGAACAGGCGCATGACGCCTCCTTGGCTTGGGTTATCGCAGGCCGAAGCGGAGATGGGCTCAGAGCGCGGCTTCGAACTCGTTGCCGTTGTTGTCGCGCAGCCACAGGCGGGTGTCCTGCTCGCCTTTCACCTCCAGGCTGAGGCTGGGGTTCTCGGCGACGGCGGGATACAGCTCGAGCGCTGCCAGGACCTGCCCGTCGGCAGCGCGCAGCTCGGCCTGGTTGAGGAAGAACTCCGGAATGCCACCGACCAGCCCGTTATCCATGGGATGGGAGACCTGCAGGCGCAGGCGGCTGAAGTCACCGCGCACGAAGCGCCCGCCGATCACCTCACCGAGCCGGTCCTCCCAGCCGGGCTGCGCGCGCACCACGCTGGGCGCGGTGCACCCCCCACCGGCGGCATCGACCCTCGCCGAGCCGACATGCCAGACCCCATCTCGGGTCAGCACGGCGGCACGTACCGGGGTGGCCTGCTCGACACGGATGCGGATCGCCACCAGCGGCAACACCTGGTCGCCGGGGACGAAGGTGAAGATCCGCGGGATGGGATTGAGGTCGGCCCAGGCTTCTATGCGCACCACCTCATCGCCCAGGGCACGCGCATCGACGTGGATCGGCACCTGCCGCGAGTCCTCGGCGAACGGCGGCACCTGCACCTGCACGCGCTCGTCAAACACGTAGGGCTCGCCGTTGAGCAAGCCCTTGTGGTGGTACTCCCACATCACCGACTGCAGCGGGTCGGCATCCGCCGCCAGCACGGCCTGCCCCTGAAGGGCGATCAACAACAGCAAGATCCGGACGCTCATGTCGACTCCTCGAAACGGCGATCCGCAACGGGATCGGTATCGCGCAGCGCTCGGCCCGGAGCGGCATGACGCCGCCGTCAGCGCCCGGCCACGTCGTTTTCCACATCCTGGTACAAGCCGGGCAGCTCGTAATGCAGCCCGTGCTTGGCGTACAGCTTTTCCATACCGCCTTCGAGGATCAGCGGTTCCAGCACTTCCTCCAGTGCATAGGCCAGCTGGCGGTTGGACTCGTGTACGGCCATGCCCAGATCCCAGACCTGCTTGCCCATGTTCGGGTAGGCGTTCTCCGCAAGCTTCAGGTGGCTGTCGCCCGCCTGGGCCATCAGCCATTCGATCTCGCCACGCATCGCCATGGTGGCGTCGACCTCGCCCTCCTTGAGCGCGGCGAAGGCCTGCTGCACGCTGGGATAGTGATGGAGGTTTTTCGCCAGCCGACCCTCGAAGACCGAGGACAGGTAGAACGAGGGGACGCTGTCCACCTCCACGCCGATCGGGTGGTACTGGAAAACCGCCACGCTGGGCACGTCCTCGATGCGCCGATCGTCATAGGCCGTCTGCCAGCGCTCGCGCTGGTAAGGCCCGAACATCACCACCAGCTCGTTGATCAGTTCACCCAGCTCGTTGCGCTTGTAGGAGAACTCGCGGTCGTACGGCACGCGCAGCATCACGTCGGCCAGCACGTCGCGGCGCAGGTAGTGCCCCTTCCAGATGAAGTTGCGCAGGTCATCGTCCAGCGTTTCGTCCGGCGTCACCCACAGCACTTCGAGCTTGAGGCCCAGGCCTTCGGCAAGCTTCTGCGCGAGCTCGAAGTCGACGCCGCGCGGCTGGCCGTCCTGCTGGTAGCTGTACGGGGGGAAGTTCTCGTACATCGCCACCTTGAGCACGCCCGACTCGATGATGTCATCGAAGGCGCGCACCCTGACCACGTCCGCCTGCGCCAGCGCGCAGCACAGCGTCAGCCACAGCGCGAGGAACAGCCGCGCGCCGGCCATCACTGCTTGGCCGCTTCGCTTTCGATATAGGTACGGATCGCCCACAGCGCTTCCTGACTGAGGGTGTCGGCCATGCGCGGCATGTAAACCGCACCGTCACGCACGGCGCCGTTGATCACGCGCTCCTTGTACCACTCGTCGCCGTCGTAGCTGGCTTCCAGCTCGCGCAGGTCCGGAGCGATACCGCCGGAAATGGCTTCCAGGCCATGGCAACGGGCGCAGTTCTGGTTGTAGGCGGAGGAGCCGATCTGCACGGCGAGGTCGTGGTGCTCGCTCGGCGCGCGATAGGGGTTCTCGTCCAGCCACTCCTCACCCAGCGCCGGCAGGCCTTTGGTGTTGACAGCCTGTGGCGTCACGTCGCCATGGGCGAATACCAGTCCGGAAACCCCGAGGACACCCGCTGCCAGCAGTGCGCGCAAAATGATCTTGTTGTTCATGACTACCACCCTCTATTCGAGAACCTGTGCAAGGCAGCCCCAATCGGAGCGCATGGTGGTCATGTTGGCCGCGCGGACGGATCGGCAGAATCCTGCTTTGGATGCCTGCATCTCCTCCCTTGGTACTGGGTTTTGCTACCACCTTCGGCACCCCACCGGTAGCAAGGCCAAATCATCGGCGGCCGGGAAGGAATCCCGGTGTTGGCGGGAGCTTTTCCGTGTCGGTGCGCGCGCCGCGCTTCCAATAATCGAATCGCCTGGCCAGCCGGATGTGGCGGCCTCGTTCGAATCGACCAAGGGAATCGCAACCATGAAAACAAGATCGCACCCCGGCGCACCCCGCCCGCTCGCACTTGCCGTGCAATGCCTGGCTCTGGCCGGCAGCCTTGCCATGGCGGGCGCCGTGCACGCCAAACCGGTCAGCTGGGAAGACATCGCCAATGACCATGTCACCACCAGCAACGTGCTGCAGTACGGCATGGGCACCAATGCACAGCGCTGGAGCCCTCTGGCGCAGGTCAACGAGAGCAATGTGTTCAAGCTGACCCCGGCCTGGTCGTTCTCCTTCGGCGACGAGAAGCAGCGCGGCCAGGAATCCCAGGCCATCGTTCACGACGGCGTGATCTACGTTACCGGCTCCTATTCGCGGGTGTTCGCCCTCGATGCGAAGACCGGAAAGCGCCTGTGGAGCTATGCCCATCGCCTGCCCGACGACATCCGCCCGTGCTGCGACGTGGTCAACCGCGGCGCCGCCATCTATGGCGACAAGATCTACTTCGGCACCCTCGATGCCCGTGTCGTGGCACTGAACAAGGACACCGGCAAGGTCGTCTGGAACAAGAAGTTCGGCGACCATGGCGCCGGTTACACGATGACCGGCGCACCGACCTTGGTAAAGGACGGCAAGACCGGCAAGGTCCTGCTGATCCACGGCAGCTCCGGTGACGAGTTCGGTATCGTCGGCAAGCTGTTCGCCCGCGACCCGGATACCGGTGAGGAAATCTGGATGCGCCCGTTCGTCGAAGGCCACATGGGCCGCCTCAATGGCAAGGACAGCACCCCCACCGGCGACATCAAGGCGCCGTCCTGGCCGGACGATCCCAACCACCCCACCGGCAAGAAGGAAGCCTGGAGCCAGGGCGGCGGCGCGCCATGGCAGAGCGCCAGCTTCGATCCGGAGACCAACACCATCATCGTCGGTGCGGGCAACCCGGCACCCTGGAACGGCTGGGAGCGCACCAGCGACGGTGGCAATCCGAACGACTACGACAGCCTCTACACCTCAGGGCAGGTCGGCGTCGATCCGAGCACCGGCGAGGTGAAGTGGTTCTACCAGCACACCCCGAACGATGCCTGGGACTTCTCCGGCAACAACGAGCTGGTGCTGTTCGACTACAAGGACAAGGCCGGCAAGACCGTCAAGGCCACCGCCCATGCCGACCGCAACGGCTTCTTCTATGTGGTGGACCGCAAGGACGGCAAGCTGCAGAACGCCTTCCCCTTCGTCGACGGCATCACCTGGGCCAGCCATATCGATCTGAAAACCGGGCGACCGGTCGAGAACGAAGGCCAGCGCCCACCCAAACCGGAGCCGGGCGAGAAGCACGGCAAGTCGGTGGAAGTCTCGCCGCCCTTCCTCGGTGGCAAGAACTGGAACCCCATGGCCTACAGCCAGGACACCGGCCTGTTCTACGTGCCGGCCAACCACTGGAAGGAGGACTACTGGACCGAGGAAGTCAGCTACAAGAAGGGCTCCGCCTACCTGGGCCAGGGTTTCCGCATCAAGCGCATGTACGACGACCACGTCGGCATCCTGCGCGCCATGAATCCCGCCACCGGCAAGGTGGAATGGGAACACAAGGAAAAGCTGCCGCTGTGGGCCGGCGTGCTGGCGACCAAGGGCAACCTGGTCTTCACCGGCACCAGCGACGGCTACATCAAGGCCTTCAACGCCAAAACCGGTGACGAGCTGTGGAAGTTCCAGACCGGCAGCGGCGTGATTTCCCCGCCCATCACCTGGGAACAGGACGGCGAGCAGTACATCGGCGTAACGGTCGGCTATGGCGGCGCCGTGCCCCTGTGGGGCGGTGACATGGCCGTGCTGACCAAGCCGGTCGCCCAGGGCGGCTCGTTCTGGGTATTCAAGCTGCCGGAATGGGAGAAGAAGACCGCCAAACGATGAGTGGAGCCGTGCCCGCCCACGCGGGCACGTCCTCAAGCCCTCAAGGTACAGCGGTTCGCGCGGCATGCCTGGCCTCGCCGGCTCCGGGTTGGCGCTCTCGTCGACAGGCCAGAAACGCCACGCGACCGCTTTTCATTTCCTGCCTCAGGTGACGCCCATGAACGCCCCTTGCCGTTTGCTTCTGCCACTGGCGCTGTTCAGCAGCGCCGCGGTCTTCGCCGCGGATGACGGCCCCTTGACCGTCAACGGCTGCGTGCTACAGCCCGACAGCCAATGCGCCAACGCCGACCTGCGCGGCGCCGACCTCAGCAATCAGGACCTGCGCCGGATCAACCTCGCTGGCGCCAACCTCTCCGGCGCCAACCTGCGCCACGCCAACCTCGACCTGGCCAATCTGGAAAAGGCCGACCTCACCGGCGCCACGCTTAATCGCGCCAGCCTGCAACAGGCCAACCTGCGCCTGGCCAATTTCACCGATGCCAGGCTGATCGCCATCCAGGGCTGGGGCTTGTTCGCCCAGGCCACGCAGTTCAAGGGGGCCGACCTCACCGGCGCCTACCTGGAGTTCGCGCGCATGAGCGGCGCGAAGCTGCATGGCAGCACCCTGCGCGCTGCCGACCTGGAGATGACCTGGCTGAGCAAGGCCGACCTGATGAGGGCGGACCTCACCGACGCCAATCTGCAGGAAGCCAAGCTCAACGATGCCAACCTGGCAGATGCCGTACTGACCGGTGCTCGCCGCCATTACGCGACCTTTCAGGGCACCAATATGGAAGGATGCAAGGACTGCCCGCATGACTGGGAAAAGTGATGCACCGCCATGCCCGTTCGATTGAGGGGCTCAATCGGAGGGATAGAGCGAAGGGTGGCCACTGCGCCTCAGGAAAACTCGAACGGCGCCGATGCAGTGACTGGGCGGTCTTGCCCTCCACTGGATGCCAAACAGATGTTCAACAAAAACCTAAAACGGGAACTGGCTGAGTTGCGCGAGGACGCGGCAATCAACCAGCAGATCAAGAACTCGTTGTACAGGGAAATGATGGTCCTCGAATTGGACCCGCAAGGACGCATCCAGCACGCCAACGAGCTGTTCATCAGTGAAATGGGCTATCGCCGCGAGGACCTTATCGGTCGCCCGCTCGATGGTTTCTTCAGCCAGCAGTTTCGTAGCGAACCGAACTATTCACGGCTCAAGACCGCCATGCAGCGTGCCGAGCATGTCAGCGGGGCGTACCGCCTGCTGCGTGCCGATGGCCAGGAAGCCTGGCTGCGCTCCATCTGGCAACCGATCAAGGGCTCCGATGGCACGCTGCACCACTTTACCCTGTGCGCCACCAACCTGACCCGCACCATCGAGACGTCACGCGAGCACGAGAGCGTGATCAATGCACTGCTGCGCTCCACCGCCGTCATCGAATTCGACCTGGGCGGGCATGTCATCACGGCCAACCAGCGCTTCCTCGAGGGCATGGGCTACCGCCTCGAGCAGATCAAGGGCAAGCACCACCGCATGTTCTGCGAACGCGAAGAGGCGGAATCCGCTGCCTACCGGGATTTCTGGGCCAGCCTGAACCGCGGCGAGTACATTGCGGACCGCTTCAAGCGCATCGATGCCCATGGCCGGACGGTCTGGCTGGAGGCTTCCTACAACCCGGTGCACGATGCCTACGGCAAGCTCTACAAGGTCATCAAGTTCGCCACCGTGATCACCGATCAGGTCAACCGCGAGCTGGCGGTCGCCGAGGCCGCGACCATCGCCTATGACACCTCGCACCACACCGATCTCAGTGCCCAGCGCGGCGCCCAGGTGGTCCAGCAGACCGTCGATGTGATGCATCGCATTGCCCAGCAGATGCAAGAGGCTTCCGATGGCATCGAGGCGCTGGACAAGCAGTCGCAGCTGATCAGCGCCATCCTAAAGACCATCAGCGGGATCGCCGATCAGACCAACCTGCTGGCGCTCAACGCCGCCATCGAAGCCGCCCGCGCCGGCGATCAGGGCCGCGGCTTCGCCGTAGTAGCCGACGAGGTGCGTCAGCTGGCCGCGCGCACCAGCAAGGCAGCCGAGGAAATCGTCGGGGTGGTGCAGAAGAACCAGGACCTCGCCCAGGCTGCCGTGCACAGCATGTCCAGCAGCCGAGACCAGGCCGAACAGGGCCTGGAATTCGCCAACCAGGCCGGCGCGGTCATCGTCGAGATCCAGGACGGCGCCCAGCGAGTGGTCAGTGCGGTCGGCCAGTTCGCCAGTCAGCTGAAGAACTGATGGCGGGCTGCGCTCGGCCCAGCGCCTACACTTGCCGGCAGGCCCGAGCGCAATCGGGCAATGCATGTACCCGGCGGAGGATCAGCGCTTGAGCCAGAGGCCCATCATCCACATCGCGGTGCAGTCGGACGTCGAGCGGCTGCCGGCCTTCCAGGGATTGCCGAATCACGCCATCGTCATGCCTGCGAGCGCCGAGGCCTTCTCCGCGGCAGCGCAGGAGCTTCTCGCCTGCGCCTGCATCGGTTTCGACACCGAATCCAAGCCGACCTTCAGGGTCGGCGAAGTTTCCAGCGGACCGCACCTCATCCAGTTCGCCACGCCGGCGAAAGCCTACCTGCTGCGGGTCGGGCGGCCCGGCTGCATCGAGGCGGCCCGCACCGTGCTGCAGGCGACACAGGTGGTGAAGATCGGGTTCGGGCTGAAATCCGACCGCTCACGGCTGCACCAACGGCTGGGCATTCATGCTCACAGCCTGCTCGATCTCGGTTCGCTGTTGCGTTATCAGGGCAAGAAGGGCCAGGTCGGCCTGCGTGGCGCAGTCGCTGCGGTGCTGGGCAGGCAGATCGACAAGTCCCGCCGCCTGGCCACCTCGAACTGGGCCAATCCGCTGCTGACCGAAGCGCAGCAAGCCTATGCGGCCAATGATGCCTACGCCGCGCTGCAGGTATTCCACGCCCTGCCGGCCGAACGCCGGCAGGAGCTGCTGATGGCCGCGCAGCGCGCACAGAGCGCAACCGCCGATACCACGATGGACCCGCTGGTGATTCGCTGGCAACGCCTGGTCAATGACAGCGGCCAGACCTGCGATCGCTGTGGCGCCACCGAGCAGGCGGTACGCCAGGCGAGCCGTCGGTTGCAGCAGGCGTTGCGCCGGTTCGGCGTCAGGGTGCGGGTCCAGACCTGCGCCCTCACCCCGGCTGATTTCTCGCGGACGCCGCTGGAATCGAATCGCATATGGATCGCCGGTGTACCGCTGGAGCGGTGGCTGGGCACAGCTCACGGGCAGAGCAAATGCTGTTCGGCGTGCGGTGAGGCCAACTGCCGGACCCTTGAGTTGAACGAAACACGTTATGAGGCGGTCCCGGCCGCGCTGATCGTGCAGGCGGGACTGCTCGCGGCGCAACGCCTGCTCGGCCACCCCGTCGCACCTTCGCTACCCGATGACGACTGCTGCGCCTGAAGCCCTCCGAAGCGCGCCCGCCGTAGCAATCGCCCATGAGCGCTTCGTGGGCCTGCCCAGCGCGGCGCTCGGCAGGCGACTGCGCGTCCGGATCGCTCAGAGCGCATCCCAGCGGTAACGCACGCCCAGCCAACCGGCACGCGGAGCACTAGGGGCGATGAACTGTTCGTGCCGCCATTCGTCCGGGTCACTTTCGAAGGCATTGCCGGCCCCCACGAACGGGTTCTCTGCCAGCGCTCCGCCGGTGGCGTAGCGCTTGTCGAAGAGGTTGTCGACCCGGCCGAACAGCGTCCAGTCACGTGCGAGCCGGTAATCGGCAGTAAGATTGACCACGGCATAGCCGGGAAGCCTGCCGCGTCCCTCGAACTCGTCGTTGGCCCGATGCCGGTTGTTCTCGTTGCCACGTACGTACTGCGACGAGTACGCCAGCACGCTGGTGCCGAGGCGCAGCCTTTCATCGATATTCCAGTCCAGCCCCAGCTTGAGGTGGTGCTTCGGCAGACCCGGCAGATAATCGCCGCTGGATACGCGGATTTCGTCGTCCGGACAGCCACCCTCGCCCGCGGTGCTGTTGTTCTCGGCAAGCAGGCACGCCGCAGAGCGGAAGGTGGCGTGCAGGTAGGTGTAATCGAGCCGCCAGTCGATCGGCCCTTGCTGGCCGGCCAGGCCCAGCTCGATGCCCTGTCGGCGGGTGCGCCCGAAGTTGGTGAAGTACCCCATGCTGCCACCGGTGCCGACGAACAGCAGGTCGTCATGGTTCATGCTGCGGAAGGCCGTGGCGTTCCAGCGCGTTCCGCCAGCCAGCTCGCCGCGCACACCGACTTCGAGGGTGCGTGTCACCACCTGCTTCAGGAAGGGATCGGCGGCCATGGCGTTGGGCAGGCTGCAGGGGTTCTCCGGATCGGCGCAGCCGAGTTCGATGGGGGTCGGCGCGCGGTTGCCCTGGGTGAAGCCGCCATACAGGGTCACAGCCGGCTGCAGTTGCCAGGCGAAGCCGAGCGCCGGGTTCAGTTTGCGATAGGTGAAGTCACCATCGAGCGCGTCCCCCATGCGATCGGCATTGACCACCCGGGTACGGTTGTAGCGCAGCGAGCCGGTGAGCTGCAGGTCGTCCGTCAGTGACCAGGTGTCGGTGGCGTAGAGGCTGGAAGAGCGGGTGCGACCCAGCAAGCTGTTGGCCTGTTCCTCCTCTTCTGTGGCGCTGATGCCGCGCGAATCGGTCAGCTCACCGCCCTGCTCGCTCTGATGGAAGCTGGCGCGCGTGTTGTCGTGGGCCAGGCCCACGGCGAACTGGTGAGCGCCCACGTAATGCGTCCATTGCAAGGCCAGGCCGAACGCGCGCTGAGCGGTGCGAGTGCGGTTCAACACACCGCTCTCTGGCGCCTCACCCACAAAGCCGTCGTCCTCCCATTGCTCATATTCATCCTCGTATTCGTCGTTGCCGTCGCCGTTGAGCGTTGCGGTGCGGGTACGACGCAAATAGACGGTGCCGGAGAATCGATCGCTGTCGCTCAGCCAGTGGCTGGCCGAGAGCGCCATCAGGTGGCTGCGATTTTCGGTCTGGTCCGGATGGGTGAAGATGGCTTGGCGGCTCCGCTGGTGCATGCTCTCAGGGATCAGGCCGTTGCCGATCAGATCGTTGTCGGCATGAGCCAGGGTCAGCGCCATATCGGTGGTGTCGGTGGTCCAGGCGAACTTGCCGAACAGCTGACGCACGTCCGATGGCGAATGATCGCGCCAGCCGTCCTCCTCCATGCCCTCCGCGGCCAGGTACCAGGACAGCTCTTCATGCTTGCCGCCATGCTCCAATGCGCCGCCCTTGCGCCCGAACGAACCCCCATAGAGTTCCGCCGAGCCACCGGGATGCGTATCGCCACGCTTGGTCTGCAGCGCCAGCGCACCACCCAGGGTATTCAGGCCGTACAGCGGATTGGAGCCCGGGACCAACAGCATGTCGGCGATGGCGGTGCTGGGAATCAGGTCCCAGTGCACCACATCACCAAAGGCTTCGTTGACCCGCACACCATCGAGAAACACGGACAACCCCTGCGGCGTACCGAGCAGCGGCGAGGCGGTGAAGCCGCGGTAGTTGAGATCGGCCTGGTAAGGATTGCCCTGGATTTCGTTAACGTTGACGCTGGGCAGGCCACGTTGCAGCTTCTCGGCGAGCGACTGGCCGCCCAGCTTGCGCAGCTGTTCGTCATCCAGTGTCCGGATATTGGCCGGCACCTGGTCCCTGGGCAGATCGATGCCCGGCAACGGAGTCGTGGCAACCACGTCATCGCGACCAAGATCGAACGCTTCGTCGGCATGCGCCAGGCCAGGCAGGACGCTGGCGATGGCAAGGGACAGCAACGTGCGCCGGGGGATTGCGCTGCGGCAGAGATACGACATGGTTGTTCCTTGTTCTTGTTGGCGGTGCGCGGCGGACAAGCCGCCCGGGCCGCTGCATGATGGCAAGCGGCCAGGCGCGATTATCGAAAGGTGCCCCGCTGCGCCGACAGGGAAGATTTCCCGGCTCTGGCGGGAAATCTTCCCGATTGCCAGGCGCTTGGTATTACGTCCTGTGGACTAGAACGGGCGACGACTTCCAGCGCTCGCAGGCGCTGCCCGTCCGTACGGGCCGTGGAAAGACGGGGAAGCGGCAGCGAAGCGCTGCCAGAGGAAGGTCGCCGCGGCAAGAACCGCGGCAATAATGAATGCGACCGTACCGGGCTGCCGTCAGGCCTCGCAGAGCATGTGGTCGCCGACGCGCAACAGGCCCTGGTCAATCGCCAGGTGCACCAGCTCAGCCTGGGAGCTGACTTCGAGCTTGCTCTTGAGCAGCGCCAGGTGATTGGAGACGGTCTTGCTGCTGATGCACAGCCGTTCGGCGATCTCGCGATTGCCGATGCCCCGGGCGAGCATGATGAAGATCTCCATTTCACGCGGCGTCATATCTGCCAGCCGTCCATTGACGGGGGAGCGCGACGGCCGCTGACAGGCCAGATCGGTCGCCAGCGGCTGCTCGATGAAGGTCTGCCCGGCGAGCACCTTGCGTACCGCCTCGACCAGCACGTCCGGCGCGCAACGCTTGGTCAGGTAACCCGAAGCGCCGGCGTCCAGCGCCTGACGCACCAGCGCCAGCTCGTCGTGCATGCTGAACACCAGCACCGGCAACAGCGGCAATCGCTGGCGCAGGCGCCGGCAGGTCTCCAGGCCACTGATGCCCGGCAGGCCGAGATCGAGCACGACCAGATTCGGAATGCTTTCCTGCACCTGCTGCAGCGCCTGCTCGCCGCTTTCGGCTTCGCTGACACTCACCTCGGGCAACAGGGCCTTGAGCAGGCTGGCATAGCCCTGACGCACCACCGCATGGTCATCCACCAGCAGTATTTTCATCACGTCGCTCCTTCCACAGGCAGGTTCAAATAAAGCGCCCAGCCGTGCCCCGGGCGATGGCGCATGCGCAGCCGCGCGCCGAGACAGCGGGCGTGTTCCACCATCGAACGCAGACCGACCCCGAGCCGCTCAGGCGGCAAGCCATGGCCATCGTCGCGCAGCAACAGCCGCACCCCGTTGCGATCGGCCCGTAGCTGGAGTCGCACGCGGGTCGCTCGCGCATGGCGCGCCACGTTGGTCAGTGCCTCCTGCACCATGCGGTACAGGTGCAACTTGGCCTCCATCGACAGCGGTGGCAGCGCACCCTGCAACTGCAGTTCGCACTCGATCCCCTGGGTGCTCTGCCACTGCTCGGCAAGCTGGCCGATGGCATCGGCCAGCTCGAGGTGATCGAGCATCACCGGGTAGAGGTCGCGCACCAGGGTGCGGAAACCGTTCTGCAGATCCAGACTGTGCTGTTCGAGATGGGCCGCGGTTTCACGCACGGCATCCGGCTGGTCCGCCTGGACCCGCAACAGGCAGGCCCGGGCGCGGATGCCTGCCAGGTACTGTCCCAGGTCGTCATGCAGGGCCTGCGCCAGACGGGTGCGCTCGCGTTCCTGCAGCGCGAGCAGCGCCTGTGTCAGCCGGTCGTTATCCGCTCGCGTGTCTTCCAGCGCGGCAGCCATGTGATTGAAGCGCTCGGCGAGTTCGCGCGCCTCGGCGAAGCGATGGGGCGGCAGCCGGGTATCGAGCCGCCCGTCGGCGATACGCACCAACGCGCCGAACAGCTCTGCCAACACACGCATGCCGGGGCGCACCGCCCAACGGATCGCCAACAGGCAAAGCAGCAGGGCCACTCCGAAAAGAGCCAGCAGCTGCAACAGCGAATCCCTGACTTCCTCGACCTCGTCGCTCGGATCGACGCTGATCTGCAGGCGCTCGCCCCCGGGAAGCTGCAGCTCACTGGGAGCGGCCAGCTCTGCCGGATACAGCCACGTGCCGAGCCAGTCGGTGAGCAGCGTATCGCCGCCGTCGGTCGCTGGCTGCCCGGGCGACAGCCAGCGCACCCGCACATGCCGCAGGCTATCGGTAAGTTCGGGGCGCAAGGTGGCGGGATCGCGCTCGGCCATCTCGCCGAGGTAGGCAACCACGGCTGCCGCAGCATCCAGTTCGCGCTGCACGTCGTGGCTCGCCTGGCGCAGCAGCACAGCCAGGCAGACCATCGCCACGAGGGCGAAGAACAGTGCCACCAGCAGGTTCAGTCGCCAGAGCGCGGACATATCGGCTACCTCCGGAATTCAGCCACCTTCGCGTGTCGCCTCACTTGACCACGAAGCGGCCTTCCATGCCCTTGCCCTCGAGCCCCTTGCAGTAGAACGGGTAGCTGCCCGGCTTGACCGGCAGGAAGAAAATCTCGGCCTCGCCGGCATCCTCGAACTCCAGCTCGACCAGGGTAATGGCCTTGATCTCCACACCGCCGGCCTCGACCTTGCGCAAGAAGATCGACTTGGCGAACTCCGGAGCCTGGAACGCGCATTCCTTCTGGCCGTCGGAGCTGACCTTGAGCTGGTAAGCGACACCGGTCTCCAGCTGGTATTCCTTCTGCGAGACGGCGTAGTCGCTTTCCTCTGAACCGAAACGCAGGTCCGGCAGAGCCTGGGTGCGGCGTGTGAGATCGCCGGCGGCGTGGCTGCAATCGAAGCCGATCAGGCTGCCGATGAACAGAACGTTGAGCAGCAGAGCTTTGTAGGTGGGCATGGCACTGGCCTCTTTATTGTTGTCGGTGCCCATCCTAAGGCGCCGCGCTCGCCACCACCTCCTACCTTGGTAGCGCCTCGCGGCCAGCAGAGGTCGCCACGTCGAGCCCGGCCAGCATTGGAATCTGGGCCGGCCGGCCACTCGATTCAGCGCAAAGGCAGCACAGGTCTCGCGGGCCGGAAGACCGCCGCATGCCCCTCCACAGCCATACCGCTACCAAAGTATCGGTACCAAGGTACGGATCAACTTCCCTGAGGTCCGGCCGCAATATCTCGATATCAATGATGCCAATTGGACATCACCCATTTCGCGCAACCGCCGAGGCGCGATCACGCGCTCGAGGGCTCGCCGCAGCTGTCTTCTCATGCGTTATCAGGAGTCGTACCGTGATGCCTCTCAAATCCATCCAGCAGCGAATAGCGGTTATCGGCGGCTTATGCCTGCTGATATCCGCGGGAATCTTGATCGGCTACAGCGTTTATCTGGCCAGTTCCACCCAGCATCTGGTGTCGACCCGTGTCAGCCAGCAGGCACAGGAAGACGCGTTGCAGAACCTGCAACACCTCGCCGGCCAATACGCCGAAGAGATCCGCACCGAGTTCACCGAGGCGCTGGAAACGGCGCGCAGCATGGCAACCACCTTCGCGGTCGCCAAGTCGAAGGAGAACGGCGGATTGCAGGTCGGCCGCGACGAGGTCAACGCGGTCTTGCTGAACGTGCTGAAGAGTCAGCCGGACTTCAACGGAACCTATTCGTGCTGGGAACCGGACGCGATCGACGGCCAGGACTACCTCTTCACCGACGGGCAGAACGGCAACAACGCTCAGACCGGACGCTTCACGCCTTACTGGACGCGAAGCGCAGACGGCAAGATCGCCGTCCAGCCATTGGTGGAATACGACACCCAGGACACGCACCCCAACGGCGTACTCAAAGGCGGCTGGTACATCGGCCCGCGGGAAACCCTCAAGGAGAGCGTGCTCGGCCCTCTGCCATATGTCGTACAGGGCAGGCAGGTCTGGTTGGCGACGCTCTCGGTACCAATCATCGCGGACGGTCGCTTCCTCGGTGTGGCCGGTACCGACTATGACCTCGACTTCGTCCAGCGTATCAGCCAGGAAGTCTCCGCAAAGCTGTTCGAGGGCCAGGGTGAAGTGGCGATCGTCAGCGATCAGGGCTTGATCGTGGCGGAGAGCCGGTATCCCAACCTGATCGGCCAGCATTTCCAGCAGGTACTGCCGGACGCGTGGCGGCCCGCTCTGGATTCGATCCAGAAAGGCGAACGGCTTGCGCGGCTGGATGACAACGGAATGATGATCGTCCTGGCGCCGATTCACCTGGGCCGCACCGGCAAACCCTGGTCGATGATGCTCAAGATCGACAAGCAGATCGTCCTGGCTAAGGCGACCGAACTCAAGGCCGAGATGGACGCGCAGAGCCAACGAAGCATGCTGCAGCAGGTCGGCGCCGGGGTCGTCATATCGCTACTCGCAGTGATTGCGCTATGGCTCTCGGCACGCGCGATTGCCCTGCCCATCCGCAGGGCCGCACAACTGGCTGGTGCGATTCAGAAGGGCGACTTCTCGCAGCGCCTGGGGCATCGCTCGGCGGATGAAGTAGGCCAGCTCTCGGCCAGCCTCGATCGCATGGCAGACAGTCTGCAGGAGCAGGTGCATGTCGCCGAACGCATCTCTCAGGGCGACCTGGCGGTGGAGGTCCGTCTGGCATCCGAACGCGACCAGCTGGGCCTTGCCCTTCGACGAATGGTGGACAACCTGAACGAGCTGGTCTCCCAAGTGCAGCTCAGTTCCGGGCTCATCAACGACAAGGCCGGCCAGGTCACCCGTCTGAGCCACGAGCTATCCACCGGCGCGACCGAGTCGGCCTCGGCCGTCACCGAAATCAGCGCCACCATCAACCAGATGGCGGTACAGATCCGTCAAACCTCCGAGTACGCGAACGAAGCCAACAGTCTCTCGCGCAAATCCGAACACTCGGCGCGAGGCGGCAACGAGCTGATGGCGACGTTGAAGGCCGCCATGCAGGAGATCAATCAGTCCGGCCTGGATATCACCAACATCATCAGAGCGATCGAAGAGATCGCGACACAGACCAACCTGCTTGCCCTGAACGCGGCCATCGAGGCGGCTCGCGCCGGCGAGCATGGTCGCGGATTCGCCGTGGTCGCGGACGAGGTGCGACAGCTCGCGGCACGCAGTGCCGAGGCTGCGCAACGCTCGACCCGCCTGATTCAGGAATCCAACGCGCGGACGGTCAAGGGTATGGAGTTGACCGACGACACCGCGCAAGCACTGGAGGCCATCGTTCGGGGGGCAGCGCAGGTATCGCAACTCGTGGAAGAGATTGCGCAGGCTTCGAGCCAGCAGGCGTCCGGCATCGAACAGGTCAGCCAGGCCATCGGCCAGATCGATGAAGTGGTGCACCACAACAGTTCGAACTCGGATCAATCGACCCAGGCGGCTCAGGAACTGACGCAGCAGGCGCGGCAGATGATCGAGCAGGTCGGACGCTTCAAGGTCCGCTCGGTACGCTAGTCGATCAAGGAGAAGCGGCGCCCTTGCGCCGCTTCTCTACTACCTTGGTACCGCCCCGCCGGTACTTTCTGCATATTCCCCCGCTCCGCCATGGTTCCTATGCTGCCTGCAACGTCACAGGAGCTGCCCATGCGCCACGTATTACGACGAGCCGGTTTGCTGGCCGCCCTCGCCTGCTGTGCGCCCTTCGCTCTGGCGGCTGCCGGGGCCGAGCTTGAGGTGCGTATCGGCTATCTCGGCTACCGCCCCGATCCCGGTCCGCTGCTCTCCAACGTGATCCCCGAACCGGAGGACGCCGGCCTGCGTGGGGCCGAACTCGCCATCACCGACAGCAACAGCACCGGGCGTTTCCTCAAGCACAGCTACGTGCTGGACGCCGTGACCAGCGAAACCTCCGACGACCTGCTGCAGCAGGCAGCCCGGCAGCATGGCGACGGGCTGCGCCTGTTCGTGGTCAACGCGCCGGCCGCGACGCTGCGCCAGCTCGCCGAAGCGATGCCGGACAGCCTGCTGATCAACGCCGGTAGCGCGGACGATGCGCTGCGCAGCCAGAACTGCCAGGTCAACGTGCTACATACGCTGCCCAGTCGAAGCATGCTCGCCGACGCCCTTGGCCAGTTTCTCGCTGCGCGGCGCTGGAACCGCTGGATGCTGATCGTCGGCCCTACCGAAGACGACCAGGCCTACGCCGAGGCGCTGAGGCGCGCGGCCAAGCGTTTCGGCCACCGCATCCTGGTGGAAAAGGCCTGGAGCTTCGACAACGACCAGCGCCGCAGCGCCCAGGCGGAGATGCCGCTGTTCACCCAGGCCGCCGAGTATGACGTGGTGCTGGTGGCCGACGAGCGCGGCGACTTCGGCGAGTACGTGCCCTACCAGACCTGGTTGCCGCGCCCGGTTGCCGGCACTCAGGGTCTGACCGCAACCGGCTGGCACAAGACCGTCGAGACCTACGGCGCCGCGCAGCTGCAGAAGCGTTTCGAGGCTCATGCCAACCGCTGGATGAACGATCGCGACTTCGCCGCCTGGATGGGTGTGCGCAGCCTCGCCGCGGCCGTCACACGCCTGCGCAGCACCGACGCCGCGGCGATCCGCCAGCTGTCGCTCAGTGGCGAACTGCCGCTCGACGGCTTCAAGGGCCGCAAGCTGAGCTATCGCGCCTGGGACGGCCAGCTGCGCCAGCCGATCCCGCTGGTGCACCCACGCGCACTGGTTTCCAACTCGCCGCAGGACGGCTTTCTGCATCCCACCAGCGAGCTGGACACCCTGGGCCTCGATGCGCCGGAAAGCCGTTGCCGCCTTGACCAGCAGGAGCCTTAAACATGCGCCGTGCACTTCTCATGCTGGCTTTAGGCACCCGCCTGGCAAGCGCCGAGACCAGCGATCTGAGCTACGAGTCCTACATCGACAGTGATAAGCGCATCAAATGCCTCTACGGCTACGCTGCCGAAAAGACCGGTGACCACGCTTCGGCCAGGAAGATCTTCGAGGACTGCATTGAGCGTTGGAGCGACGTGTATTCGATGATCTGGCTTGCCCAGATGTACGAATCGGGCTCCGGCGTGCCCGCTGACCAGGCCAAGGCCGCAGCCTTCATGAAGCAGGGCGCGGAACAGCCGGACGACGCCGCCTACGTCAGCCTGGCGCGCTATCACTGGGGCGTGGCCCTGGCCGAAGGCCGCGGCGTCGACGCCGATCCCGATGCCGCACGCGCCTGGCTGGAACGTGCCGCAGCCGGTGGTCAGCAGGAAGCCGCCGACTACCTCATGCGGCTGGATGCCACCCGCACAACAGAATAACGACAAGAGAGCTCAAACATGCCCAGAACTGCCTTTGCCTCTGCGATCACTCTGGCCCTGGTCTTCGCCAGCGGCTCCGCGGCCGCGGCTACCGCCTATGTCTCCAACGAGAAGGACGACAGCATCAGCGTCATCGATCTCGACAAGATGGAGACCGTCGAGACGCTGCAGGTCGGAATGCGCCCGCGCGGCCTCACCCTCTCCCATGACAACAAGCTGCTCTACATCTGTGCCAGCGATTCGGACACCGTGCAGGTGATGGATCTGGCCACCCGCCAGATCATCAAGCAGCTGCCGTCCGGCGCGGACCCCGAGCAGTTCGCCCTGCACCCCAACAACAAGTGGCTGTACATCTCCAACGAGGACGATGCGCTGGTCACCGTGGTCGATGTCGACAAGGAAGAGGTGCTCGCGCAGATCGATGTCGGCGTCGAGCCGGAGGGCATGGCAGTCAGCCCGGACGGCAAATGGGCAGTCAACACCAGCGAAACCACCAACATGCTGCACTGGATCGACACCAGTACTAACCAGCTGGTGGACAACACCCTGGTCGACCAGCGCCCTCGCCACGTCGAGTTCACCAAGGACAGCAAGCTGCTCTGGGCCTCGGCCGAGATCGGCGGAACGGTCAGCGTGGTGGATGTGGACAAGCGCGAAATCCTCAAGACCCTGACCTTCAAGATCAAGGGCGTGCACCCGGACAAGGTTCAACCGGTGGGTATCAAGCTCACTTCCGACGGCAAATACGCCTTCATCGCACTGGGCCCGGCCAACCACATCGCGGTGGTCGATGCGAAGACCTACGAGGTGCTGGACTATCTGCTGGTCGGTCGACGCGTCTGGCACATGGCGTTCAACCCCGACGAGAGCCTCCTGCTGACCACCAACGGCGTCAGCGGCGACGTCTCGGTGATCGATGTGGCCAAGCTGAAGGTCACCAAGTCGATCAAGGTCGGTCGCTACCCCTGGGGTGTGGTGGTCACGCCATGAGCGCGCTGGAGGTCAGCGACGTGGCCTTCGCCTATGGCGCGCGACGTGCGCTGGACGGTGTCAGTTTCGCCGCCGCCAAAGGGAGATTCACCGCACTGCTGGGGCCGAACGGCGCGGGCAAGTCGACATTGATCGCCCTGCTCACGCGCCTGTACGACCTGCAACGGGGGCAGATCCGCATCGCCGGCTTCGGTCTGCGCGAGGCGCCGCGCCAGGCGCTCGCCCGCCTCGGCGTGGTGTTCCAGCAGAGCACGCTGGACCTGGACCTGACCGTCGAGCAGAACCTGCGCTACCACGCCGCCCTGCACGGCATGCCGCGGGCCTTGGCGAATGAACGCATCGAACTCGAGCTGCAGCGCCAGCAGCTCGGCGAACGGCGCCGCAGCAAGGTGCGTGAACTCAACGGCGGTCACCGCCGACGCGTCGAGATCGCCCGCGCGTTGCTGCATCGCCCAGAGTTGCTGTTGCTCGACGAGGCCAGTGCAGGCCTCGACCCTGCCAGCCGCCAGGCACTCAACCAGCATGTGCGAGCGCTATGCCGTGACGAGGGCATGAGCGTGCTCTGGACCACTCACCTGCTCGATGAGGTCCAGGCCGATGACGATCTGCTGGTGCTCAATCGCGGCCGTCTGGTCGCTCAGGGCAGCGTGGCGAGCCTGGCCCTCGATGGCGAGGATCTGGCAGCGAGCTTTGCACGGCTGACCGGGAGCGACGCGCAAGGCGCAGGGCTCGATGGAGCAGCACATCGGTCCGCAGCCATGCCGCCGAAAACACCCGAGCCCGCTGGCGAAAGCACGGGACTCGCCTCTGGAGCGAAACACTCATGACTGCCTATTGGGAATGCCTGCGCGGCATCGTCCTGCGTGAGTGGCTGCGTTTCGTCCAGCAGCGCTCGCGTTTTCTCAGCGCGCTGGTGCGCCCGCTACTCTGGCTGGTGGTGTTCGCCGCCGGCTTCCGCGCGGCACTGGGCATCGCCATCATTGAACCGTACGACACCTACATCACCTACGAGACCTACATCGTGCCGGGGCTGGCCTGCATGATCCTGCTGTTCAACGGCATGCAGGGCTCGCTGTCGATGGTCTACGACCGCGAGATGGGCAGCATGCGTGTCTTGCTGACGAGCCCGCTACCGCGCAGCTTCCTGCTCACCAGCAAGCTGCTGGCCACGGCGCTGATCTCACTGCTGCAGGTCTATGCCTTCCTCGCCATTGCCTGGTTCTACGGCGTGCAACCGCCGCCGCTGGGTCTGCTGGTCGCCCTGCCCGCCCTGCTGCTGGTGGCGCTGATGCTGAGTGCCCTGGGGTTGCTGCTGTCAAACGGCATCCGCCAGCTGGAGAACTTCGCCGGGGTCATGAATTTCGTGATCTTCCCCATGTTCTTCCTGTCCTCGGCGCTGTATCCGCTGTGGAAGATGCGCGAAGCCAGCGAATGGCTGTACTGGATCTGCGCCATCAACCCGTTCACCCATGCCGTGGAACTGGTGCGCAACGCCCTGTACCTGCGCCTGGCGCCTACTGCGTTGCTGGTGTGCCTCGGGCTGACCGTCATCTTCAGCCTGCTCGCAGTGCTCAGCTTCAACCCCCAGCACGCCGCGTTGCGCCGGTCGGCATGAGACGACTACTACTTTGGTACCGGTTCTCCCCTCCATCGTAGGATTTCAAAGACGTGGCCATTGTTCTGTAATCGACCCACCCAAACCCTAAGGAATACGGACTATGTTCAGGTCGCTGCTGCCCTTGCTGATCGCCGCGCTGCCTGGTTTCGGCATGTCCGTGACTGCCGTGGCCGAAGAGCAGCTCGCCCTGTTCTCTGCCGAGGGTTACCGCCAGACGCAATACCGCAGCCCGACGCCGGCAACCGCCGAGGGCGCGCAGACGCTGGATACCGCGGCACTCCAGGCATTGCTGGCAAAGGAGCCTGACGTGGTGCTGGTGGACGTCTATCGCAGTCAGTGGTTGGCTGGTCGCTTCGTCGACAGCGAGCCCCACGCCAACCTGCCGGGCAGCATCTGGCTGGCCAACACCGGCGATGGAAATCTGCAGCCCGAATGGGCAAGCTACTTCAGTGACAACCTGAAACGACTCAGCCAGGGCGATGCCGAGCGACCGCTGGTGTTCTACTGCCGCTCCGATTGCTGGCTGGGCTGGAACGCAACCAGGCGCGCCCATGCCTTGGGCTATAAACGCCTGTACTGGTATCGCGACGGGGTGGACGGCTGGGAGCAGGCGGGACTGCCGTTGCACCCGGCGACACCGGAGCCGCTGCCTGGCGACGACTGACCTACCGCGCGCGAGCACGCCCCACCATAATCACAACAAAGAGGTGACCGGCCTTGTACAAGATCCTGATTGCGGACGACCACCCGCTGTTCCGTGAAGCCATCCATAACGTCATCCGCGACGGCTTTCCCGACAGCGAAATCCTCGAGACTGCCGATCTCGACAGCGCGCTTGCCTTGACGCTGGAGCACGATGATCTCGATCTGGTGCTGCTGGACCTGAACATGCCCGGCATGCACGGGCTGAACGGCCTGATCAACCTGCGCAACGAGGCGCCGACCATTCCGGTGGTGATCGTCTCGGCCGAGCAGGACAAGCAGATCGTGCTGCAGGCGATCACCTATGGCGCGGTCGGCTTCATCACCAAATCTTCGCCACGTGCACAGATGACCGAAGCCATCGAGCAGATCCTCAATGGCAATGTCTACCTGCCGTCGGACATCATTCGCAGCCAGAAGAGCCCGAGCCGCCACTCGCACCACAGCGAGCCCTCCATCCCGCCGGAGCTGCTGCAGGCGCTGACGCGCAAGCAATTGCTGGTACTCGAACGCATGACCAAGGGCGAGTCGAACAAGCAGATCGCCTACAACCTGGACATCGCCGAGACTACGGTAAAGGCCCACGTATCGGCGATCCTGCGCAAGCTCAACGTGCACAACCGGGTCCAGGCGATCCTTTCCGCCGGCGACATCGACTTCACCGCCTACCTGCGCCGCTGAACACGGCGCAGGCAGCAACCAGCCCTATCGACACGCCGCCTGCGCCCCTTCGAACCAGGCGAGCTTCTCGCGCAGCTGCACCACTTCGCCGACGATCAGCAGCGTCGGTGCCTGCACGTCTTCCTGTGCGATGCGCCCGGCCAGTGTCCCCAGCGTAGCAGTGAAGACACGCTGGTTGCTGGTGGTGCCCTGCTGCACCAGCGCGGCGGGTGTTTCCGCCGACCGTCCATGAGCGATCAGCTGCTGGCAGATCACCGGCAGCCCCACCAGCCCCATGTAGAACACCAGCGTCTGCGCCGGCGCGGCCAGCTCGGACCAGGGCAGATCGCAGCTGCCATCCTTGAGGTGCCCGGTGACGAAACGTACCGACTGGGCATGGTCACGATGGGTCAGCGGAATACCGGCATAGGCCGCGCAGCCACTGGCAGCGGTGATACCCGGCACTACCTGGAATGGCACGCCATGTGCGGCCAGCTCTTCGATTTCCTCGCCACCGCGGCCGAAGATGAACGGGTCGCCGCCCTTCAGCCTGAGCACGCGCTTGCCCTGCTTGGCCAGTGTCACCAGCTGCTGGTTGATCTGCTCCTGCGGCACGGCATGATCCGCACGTTGCTTGCCGACGTAGATGCGATCGGCATCGCGCCGGCACAGGTCGATGATCGCCGGGGCGACCAGTCGGTCGTAAAGCACCACATCGGCCTGCTGCATCAGCCGCAGGGCACGGAACGTCAACAGGTCCGGATCACCGGGACCGGCACCGACCAGATAAACCTCGCCCAGCGCCTTCGGCGCCGCGCCGGCAAGCTTCTCGGCCAGCAGCCGTTCGGCCTCGGCGGTCCGCCCGGCCAGCGCCTGCTCGGCGATAGGCCCCTGAAACACCTCTTCCCAGAACACCCGCCGTTGCTGCACGTTGGCGAACCTGGCCTTGACCTGGGCACGAAACTGTTTTGCCAGCCCGGCCAGCTGACCGTAGGCTGCCGGGATCCAGGTCTCGATGCGCGCACGGATCAGCCGCGCCAGCACCGGTGCGTCGCCACCACTGGAAACGGCGACCACCAGCGGCGAGCGATCGACGATGGCCGGGAAGATCACGCTGCACAGCTGCGGCGAGTCGACCACGTTCACCGGAACGCCAAGCGCATTGGCATGCTGCGATACCGTAGCGTTCAGCGGTTCGTCATCGGTCGCCGCGATGGCCAGCACACAACCCTGCAGATCCTGCCGGTCGTAACCGCGATCCAGGCATTCCCCCGCGCCCGCGTGCACCAGCTCGACCAACTGCGCCTCGATGCTCGGCGCCACCACCCGCAAGCGTGCCCCCGCGTCGCTCAGCAGTCGCGCCTTGCGCAGTGCGATCTCGCCGCCGCCGACGATCAGCACCGTGCGGCCCTTTAGGTTGTGGAACAGCGGGAGGTATTCCATGGGCGAATCCTGGGAGGTCGTTTGAGGTATGGGCATCACAGCCATTACGGCCGCGATGCCCCTTGTCGAAGATCAAGGATCCAGCCTGATGCCAGGACCGCGTTGACGCAGCGCGCCGAAGCCTCAGCCGATGACTTCGATGCCGCCCATGTACGGCTTCAGCACCTCGGGCACCAGAATGCGCCCGTCGGCCTGCTGGTAGTTCTCCAGCACGGCGACCAGCGTACGGCCGACCGCCAGGCCCGAGCCGTTGAGCGTATGGACCAGCTCCGGCTTTCCGGTTTCCGGATTGCGATAGCGCGCCTGCATGCGCCGCGCCTGGAAGTCACCGCAGTTGGAGCAGGAAGAAATCTCGCGGTACTTGTCCTGGCTCGGCACCCAGACTTCCAGGTCGTAGGTCTTGGTCGCGCCGAAGCCCATGTCACCGGTGCACAGTGACAACACACGGTAAGGCAGCTCCAGCAACTGCAGCACCTTCTCGGCGTTGCCGGTCAGCTCTTCCAGCGCCTCGAAAGACTTCGACGGCTCGACGATCTGCACCATCTCGACCTTGTCGAACTGGTGCTGACGGATCATGCCGCGGGTATCGCGCCCGGAGGCGCCGGCCTCGCTGCGGAAACACGGCGTGTGGGCGACGAACTTCAGCGGCAGTTGCTTGGCATCGAGAATCTCGCCGGCCACGATGTTGGTCAGCGACACTTCTGCGGTCGGGATCAGGTAGAAGTCTGCCTCACCTTCGCGGCTGATCTTGAACAGATCGTCCTCGAATTTCGGCAGCTGACCGGTGCCCTGCAGCGCAGGCGCCTGCACCAGATAGGGGGTATAAGCCTCTTCGTAGCCATGCTCACGGGTGTGCAGATCGATCATGAACTGCGCCAGGGCGCGATGCAGGCGGGCGATCGGCCCACGCATCAGGGCGAAGCGGGCGCCGGACAGTTTGGCGGCGGTCTCGAAATCCAGCCAACCGTGCTGCTCGCCCAGGGTGACATGATCCTGCACCGGGAAGTCGAAGGCCTTCGGCGTGCCCCAGCGGCGAACCTCGACGTTCTCTTCCTCGTCCGCACCGACCGGCACGGACTCGTGCGGCAGGTTGGGGATGCTCAGCATCAGCTGGTCCAGCTCACTCTGGATGCGGTCCAGCTCCTGCTTGCCGGATTCGAGTTCGCTGCCCATGCGATCCACATCGGCGAGCAACGGGGCGATGTCCTCACCGCGCTGCTTGGCCTGGCCGATGGACTTGGAACGCGCATTGCGCTCGGCCTGGAGTTGTTCGGTGCGGGTCTGCACGGTCTTGCGCTGGGCCTCCAGCGCTTCGATGCGCGCCACGTCCAGCTGGTAGCCACGGGTGGCCAGGCGGGCCGCCACGTCCTGTAGCTGAGTGCGTACCAGTTTCGAATCAAGCATGGTGGGTCTCGTCTGTGAAAGCTTGGATGAAGGGCGAAGAGGGAGCGAAGTTTACTGTGAACGGCCGTCGGTTCATAACCTGGCGAGCGCCAGACCCGCCCAGGCCGCGAGCAGACCACCGAGCACGCTGCCGCCGACGTAGGCGAAGGCAGTCGCCAACTGGCCGCTTTCCAGCAGGCGCAGTGCATCCAGCGAAAAACTGGAGAACGTCGTGAGTGCGCCAAGAAAGCCGATGATCAGTGCACCACGCAGCTCCGGCGAAATATCCGGCCGGGCGAGAAAGGTGGCGTAGAGATAGCCGATCAGCAGGCAGCCCAGCAGGTTCACCGCCAGGGTAGCCAGATAGAAATGCCGCGGCCATTGGGCGCTGACCCAGGTCGCGAGCGCAAAGCGCAGCAGGGTTCCGATCACGCCGCCGCAGGCGACGGCGAAAGCCATGCGGATCATTCCTTTCTCCGTTGGATGGGGCTTTCGCGATCGAGTCGGGCGAGGTGCTCCAGCTTGTCGCGGATCTTGCTTTCCAGGCCGCGAGGCACAGGGTGGTAGTAACGACGCGGCTCCATGGCCTCGGGAAAGTAATCCTCACCGGCGGCATAGGCGTCCGGCTCGTCATGGGCATAGCGGTACTCGTTGCCGTAGCCCAGCTCCTTCATCAGCCTGGTCGGCGCGTTGCGCAGATGCAGCGGCACTTCCTGCGAGCCGTTTTCCGCCGCGTCGCGCATGGCCGCCTTGAACGCGGTATAGACGGCATTGCTCTTCGGCGCGCAAGCGAGATAGACGATTGCCTGCGCCACGGCCAGCTCCCCTTCCGGGCTGCCCAGGCGCTCCTGCACGTCCCAGGCGTTCAGGCACAGCGGCAGCGCGCGGGGGTCGGCATTGCCGATCTCTTCGCTGGCCATGCGCACCACTCGGCGGGCGATGTACAGCGGGTCGCAGCCGCCATCGAGCATGCGCGCAAACCAGTACAGCGCAGCATCCGGATTCGAGCCGCGCACCGATTTGTGCAGCGCCGATATCTGGTCGTAGAAGGCCTCGCCACCCTTGTCGAAACGACGGCGACTGTCGCCCAGCAGATCCTGCAGCAGGTCGGTGCTGATGACGCCACCCTGCTCGGCCAGGTCGGAGGCGTTCTCCAGAAGATTGAGCAGCCGCCGCCCATCGCCATCCGCCGCCGCCAGCAGCATCTGGAAGCTCTCTTCCGGCAGCGTGAGATGGAGCTCGCCAAGGCCCTTGGGCTCGGTCAGCGCGCGCGTCACCAGCTTGCGCAAGGCCGCTTCGTCCAGGCTTTTCAGCACATAGACGCGGGCCCGCGAGAGCAAGGCGTTGTTGAGTTCGAAAGAGGGGTTTTCGGTGGTGGCGCCGATAAAAATCAGCGTGCCGTCTTCCACATAGGGCAGGAAGGCATCCTGCTGGGACTTGTTGAAGCGGTGCACTTCGTCGACGAACAGGATGGTCCGCCGGCCGTACTGCGCCGCCTGCTGCTTGGCGATCTCCACCGCCTGGCGAATCTCCTTGACCCCGGCGAGCACGGCGGAAACCGTCTCGAAATGGGCATCGGAAACCTTGGCCAAGAGCCGCGCCAGGGTCGTCTTGCCTACACCGGGTGGGCCCCAGAACACCATGGAATGCAGCGCGCCCTGCTCCAGCGCCTCGCGCAACGGCTTGCCGCGGGCAAGCAGATGTTCCTGCCCGACGTATTCGTCGAGGCTGGCTGCGCGCAGGCGCGCGGCAAGCGGCTGGGCGACGGGTTCGCGGCTGAACAGGTCCATTGCCGGCGGGATTACCTCGATTGCAGCGGCCCGCCAGGCGGGCCCGCCGTGAAAAACGGATGCCGAACGCCGATCACTCGGCGATGACGTCGGCCCCTTCGGGAATCTCGAAGGTGAACAGGTCGGCCTTGAGCGGCTGATTCATCTTCACCCCCATGAAGAGGATATTGGTGCGCTGACCGACACTGTCGATCAGCTGCATGTCATTGATCACGCCACCGCGGAAGGACAGCCGCAGGTTGTCGAACAGAGTGTCCTTGGCCTTGGGCTTGAGGGTGAAGTCCACCACATCCCCCGCCTCCTTGTGCGAGACCTCGAAGTTCTCGCTGATGGTGGAGACGTCGCCGGACAGCAGCAAAGCCGGTGTGTGTGTCAGGCGCTGGTCGAGCTCCTGGATGGTGACCTGCTCGAGATCCGGGTCATACAGCCACACCTTCTTGCCGTTGGACACCAACAGCTGCTCCATCGGCGCATCGGTGTGCCAGCGGAACTGGCCGGGACGCTTGAGCGCCAGCTCCCCGGAGGTCTCCTGCAGCTGGGTGCCACTGCCGTCGAGCGAGAGCTGCGAGAAGCGGCCAGTCAGGGTTTCGGCCTGGTTGAGCAGGCCGGTCAGGCGTTTGGTAGAAGCCGCCTGGTCGGCGTGGGCCGGTGCCAGAGCGACCATCAGGACAGATGCACACAGCAAACGGATCAATTGCATGTAGCCCTCGAAGCGATTCAATCGCGCATGGGTGGCGGCGCGATGACCTCGCGCGAGCCGTTGGTATTCATGGATGTCACCACGCCGGCCATTTCCATGGCCTCGATCATGCGTGCGGCGCGGTTGTAGCCGATCTTCAGCTTGCGCTGCACGGCGGAGATCGACGCGCGGCGGCTTTCGGTGACAAAGCGGACGGCCTCGTCGTACAGCGGGTCTTCCTCGCTGCCCTCGCCTCCACCTTCGCCACCACCGCCTTCGAAGCCGCTACCAGCCTCTTCCACGCCGGCCAGGATGTCCTCGATGTAGTCGGGCGCTCCGCGGGCCTTCCAGGCTTCGACCACACGATGCACCTCGTCATCGGAGACGAACGCACCATGCACGCGGATCGGCAGGCCGGTGCCCGGCGGCAGGTAGAGCATGTCACCGTGACCGAGCAGCTGCTCGGCGCCGCCCTGGTCGAGGATGGTGCGCGAGTCGATCTTGCTCGACACCTGGAAGGCCATGCGCGTCGGGATGTTGGCCTTGATCAGACCGGTGATCACGTCCACCGACGGACGCTGGGTGGCGAGGATCAGATGAATCCCCGCGGCCCGCGCTTTCTGCGCAATGCGGGCGATCAGCTCTTCGACCTTCTTGCCGACGATCATCATCATGTCGGCGAACTCGTCGACCACCACCACGATGGTCGGCAGGCTCTTCAGATAAGGCGGCTCGTCATCCATCGACTCGCGCTTGTACAGCGGGTCGTGCAGCGGCGTTCCGGCCTCTTCCGCTTCCTTGATCTTGCGATTGAAACCCGCCAGGTTGCGCACGCCCATGGCCGCCATCAGCTTATAGCGCCGCTCCATCTCGGCCACGCTCCAGCGCAGCGCGTTGGCAGCCTCCTTCATGTCGGTGACCACCGGGCAGAGCAGGTGCGGAATGCCCTCGTAGATCGACAGCTCGAGCATCTTCGGGTCGATCATGATCAGCCGCGCCTCTTCCGGCGTCGACTTGAACAGAATCGACAGGATCATCGCATTGACCCCCACCGACTTACCGGAACCGGTAGTACCGGCCACCAGCAGATGCGGCATCTTCGCCAGGTCGGCGATGACCGGTTTGCCGCCGATATCGTGACCGAGCGCCAGGGTGACCGGCGACTTGGCGTCGTCATAAGGCGCTGACGACAGCACCTCGGAGAAACGGACGATCTGCCGATCCTCGTTGGGAATCTCGATGCCCACGGTAGTCTTGCCGGGAATGACCTCGACCACGCGCACGCTGACCATGGCCATCGAACGCGCCAGGTCCTTGGCCAGATTGGAGATGCGGCTGACCTTGACGCCGGCCGCAGGCTGGATCTCGAAACGGGTAATCACCGGGCCTGGGTGAACCGACTCGACCACCACCTCGACGCCGAACTCCTTGAGCTTGATCTCCAGCAGCCGCGACATGGCCTCGAGAGACTCCGGCGAATACTGCTTCTGCTGCTTCTCGGCTACATCGAGGATGGAAATCGGCGGCAGAGTGCCTTCGACCGCGGTGTCGACGAACAGCGGCGCCTGCTTCTCCTTGAGTACGCGCTTGCTCGGCTCGGCCGGTTTGGGCGGTGCGGGCGGTGTGATCACCGGGGCCGGGCGCTTCTCCAGCTCGCTCATGTGCTTGGCCAGTGCCTCGTCGCGCTCGATGATGCGCTCCTTGACCTTCGCCTGCTCGCGCCGGTCGCGCACCATCGGCGCGGCCACCTCGCTCACCACGTCGTCCGCCTCGCGCAGCTGTGCGACCAGCTGCTTGCGTTCGGCGCGGGCACTCCACCAGCGGCTGAAGAAGCTCTGGATCAACTCCAGCAGGTCGAGCGTGATCTTGCCGGTGATGTCCATCACCTTGAACCAGGAAAGGTCGGTAAAGACCGTCAGCCCGAACAGGAAGAACGCCAGCAAGGCGAGCGTGCTGCCCTGCACGTTGAGCGTCTGCACCGCCAACTGGCCAAGGCTTTCGCCCAGCGCACCGCCTGAGGATGCCGGCAAGGCTTCGCCGCCCTGAAAATGGATATAGGCGAGCGCCGAACCGGACAGCACGAGAAACACCAAGCCGATCAGCCGCCAGGAAAACAGCCAGCCATTCCATACCCAGGGCTGGTGACGGGTGCGGAACACCTGCCAGGTCTTGACGCCCAGCAGCAGCGGGAAAAGGTATGCGAAGTAGCCCAGCGCCATGAACAGCACGTCGGCGAACCATGCGCCCGCGCGCCCCGCGGCGTTGCGCACCTGATCGACGTTGCTCGTGTGGGTCCACCCCGGATCGCCCGGATCGTAGGTCAGCAGTGCCATCCACAGGTAGACGCAGAGCGCACCGAGCGCTATCAACGCGCCTTCCTTGAGGCGATAGTGCAATTGTTGTCGCCAGACAGTTGCCGGCGCGGTAGATGAGGAATTCTTCAAAACGCTTTCTTTCCTGCGCCTGCGGCGCGATGAACCGTAGTCAGCCAGAACCCCGGCATTGTACGGGTTTGTCGATTCGATGGCATGCGGGTTCCGCGGCGGCTTGGGCTTTTGCCAATGCTTCGGTGTAGCATAAACGCCCGATTTCCCGGCGCGGCTCGACTGGAGCACGCTTCTCTATTTGCAACAAAGGCTTATGAGGGCTTTTTATGAGTGAAGTCAAGCATTCGCGTCTGATCATCCTCGGCTCGGGCCCGGCCGGTTATACCGCTGCGGTATACGCTGCCCGCGCCAACCTGAAGCCACTGATGATCACCGGCATCCAGCCCGGCGGCCAGCTGACCACCACCACCGAGGTCGACAACTGGCCTGGCGACGTCGAAGGCCTGACCGGCCCGGATCTGATGGTGCGCATGCAGAAACACGCCGAGCGCTTCGACACCGAGATCGTCTTCGATCACATCCATACCGCCGAGTTGCAGCAGCGCCCGTTCACCTTGCGCGGTGACAGCGGCGTCTACACCTGCGATGCGCTGATCATCGCAACAGGCGCTTCGGCGCAGTATCTCGGCCTGCCTTCCGAAGAAGCGTTCGCCGGTCGCGGCGTATCCGCCTGCGCCACCTGTGACGGCTTCTTCTACCGCAACCAGGTGGTCGCGGTCATCGGTGGCGGCAATACCGCGGTCGAGGAGGCGCTGTACCTGTCCAACATCGCCAAGGAAGTCCACCTGATCCACCGCCGCGACAAGCTCCGCTCGGAGAAAATCCTGCAGGACAAGATCATGGACAAGGCGACAAACGGCAACATTCGCCTGCACTGGAACCACACCCTCGAGGAAGTGCTCGGCGACGCCAGCGGTGTGACCGGCGTTCGCCTCAAGAGCACCCTCACTGGTGAAGAGAACACGCTGGACCTCGCGGGCGTATTCATCGCCATCGGTCACAAGCCGAACACCGACCTGTTCCAGGGCCAGCTGGAGATGAAGGATGGCTACCTGAAGATCCGCGGCGGCGGTGAAGGCGATGCCACCTGCACCAGCATTCCCGGAGTATTCGCCGCAGGCGATGTGGCCGACCACGTCTACCGCCAGGCCATCACCTCGGCAGGCGCCGGCTGCATGGCGGCACTGGATGCCGAGAAGTACCTGGACAATTGATCCCAGGCGGGCTTCGGCCCGCCCTCCCCTACCCTGCGTGCCGACATGCTGACCTGGCTAAAGCGCGACGACCTCAGCTTTCCTCCCCTCGAAACGGCTCTGCGCGAACCCAACGGCCTGCTTGCCGCTGGCGGCGACTTGCGGCCCGAGCGACTCCTGGCTGCCTACCGCCACGGCTGTTTCCCCTGGTACCAGGAAGGCCAACCCCTGTTGTGGTGGTCGCCCGATCCGCGCACGGTGCTCTTTCCTGACGAGCTGCATGTATCGCGCAGCCTGCGCAAGCGCATGCGCCACGGCGACTACCGGGTGACCTTCGACAAGGCCTTTGCCGAGGTCATCCAGGGATGCGCCGGCCCGCGGAGCTACGCCGACGGCACCTGGATCACGACACCGATGCAAGACGCTTATGTCAGGCTGCACGAGATGGGCGTCGCTCACTCAGTGGAAGTCTGGCAGCAAGGGCAACTCGTCGGCGGACTCTACGGCATCGCGATGGGTGAGCTATTTTTCGGCGAGTCGATGTTCAGCCGCGCCACCGATGCGTCCAAGGTCGGCTTCGTCACGCTGGTGGAACGGCTGCGCGAATGGGGCTTCGCATTGATCGACTGCCAGATGCCGACCCGCCACCTGGAGAGCTTCGGCGCTCGCAGCATCCCACGCGCGGCGTTCGCCGAGGCACTCGCAATGCATCTGGATCGCCCCAGCGCAGCCGACTGGCGCGCCTAGTCGACCGCGGTAAGCTGGCCTACACTGGGTTCATGATTTCTGAGAGTTGACCATGACTTCACTGGCTCGCCTCAAGTTCTACGCCACCCAGCCCCACGCTTGCAGCTACCTGCCCGACGAACAGGCCACCACCTTGTTCCTCGATCCAAGCCAACCAATGGACGTGCAGGTGTATGCGGAGCTTTCGGAGATGGGCTTTCGTCGCAGCGGGGACCATCTGTATCGCCCCCACTGCCAGCGCTGCTCGGCCTGCATTCCGGCCCGCATCCCGGTGAATGCACCGGAACTCAGTCGCCAACAGAAGCGTATCCTCAAGCGCAACGCCGACCTGCAAGTCCGCGGCGTCCGCCCGGCGTTCAGCGAAGAGTTGTATGCGCTGTATGCCAACTACATCGAGAAACGCCACGCCGATGGCGACATGTATCCACCCAGCCGCGAGCAGTTCAACACCTTCCTGGTACGCGACCTACCATTCTCCCGCTTCTACGAGTTCCGCCTGGATGGCAGGCTGCTGGCTGTCGCCGTCACGGACGTGCTACCCAACGGACTGTCCGCCGTGTACACCTTCTATGATCCGGACGAGGAACGGCGCAGCCTGGGGCGCTATGCGATTCTCTGGCAGATGGGCGAAGCCGCACGCCTTGGCCTGAAGGCCGTCTATCTCGGCTATTGGATCAAGAACTGCCGAAAGATGAACTACAAGACCGAATATCGGCCCATCGAACTTCTGGTCAACCAACGCTGGGTGACGCTCAGCTGAAGTCCTTGGCTCATCGACCCATTTCGGGCACAATGCTTGCCGCTTTTGCCCGTGCATCTACGCGGGCCAATTATCTGGATACCGAGGACTTTACTGAATGTCGAAAGAAGACAGCTTCGAAATGGAAGGTACTGTCGTCGACACCCTGCCCAACACCATGTTTCGTGTGGAGTTGGAAAACGGGCACGTCGTTACTGCGCACATCTCCGGAAAGATGCGCAAGAACTACATCCGGATTCTTACCGGTGACAAGGTTCGCGTGGAGCTGACCCCCTACGATCTGAGCAAGGGTCGCATCACCTACCGCGCCCGCTAAGCGAGCCGCGAGAAAAAACGCCCGGTCTTACCGGGCTTTTTTGTTTGCGCCTATCATCGCGTACCGTCAGCACACCGCACAAACGAAAACGCCCGGCAAAGCCGGGCGCTCGTTGAACGGCCGTCAGGCCAGTTCGGCAGCGGTTTCGAATTCGAAGAACGGCTCGCCGTCACGAATATCGATATGCACCACACCGCCGTGCTCGGCCAGCTCTCCGAACAGGATCTCCTCAGCCAGAGGCCGCTTGATCTTGTCCTGAATCAGCCTGGCCATCGGCCGTGCCCCCATCTGGGCGTCATAACCGTGCTCTGCTAGCCAACCACGGGCAGCATCCGACACCTCCAGCGTCACGTGCTTGTCCTCCAACTGCGCCTGCAGCTCGATCAGGAACTTGTCGACGATGCTCTTGATGACGTCATGGCTCAGGCGGCCGAACTGGATGATGGTATCCAGGCGGTTGCGGAACTCCGGCGTGAAGCTCTTCTTGATGACTTCCATGGCATCGGACGCATGATCCTGCAGGGTGAAGCCGATAGAAGCCCGCGCTGCGGTTTCTGCCCCCGCATTGGTAGTCATGATGATGATCACATTGCGGAAGTCGGCCTTGCGCCCGTTGTTGTCGGTGAGCGTGCCGTGATCCATCACCTGCAGCAGGAGGTTGAAGACCTCAGGGTGAGCCTTCTCGATTTCATCCAGCAGCAGCACGCAATGCGGCTGCTTGGTGATGGCCTCGGTCAACAGACCGCCCTGGTCGAATCCGACATATCCGGGAGGTGCACCGATCAGACGCGACACCGTGTGCCGCTCCATGTACTCGGACATGTCGAAGCGGATCAGCTCGACCCCCAGTGCCCGGGCCAACTGGCGTGCGGCTTCGGTCTTGCCCACTCCTGTCGGGCCGGCGAAGAGGAAGGAGCCCACCGGCTTGTCCGGTGCCTTTAGCCCTGCACGGGACAGCTTGATCGCGGTGGCCAGCGAATCGATCGCATCGTCCTGGCCAAACACCGTGAGCTTCAGATCACGCTCGAGGTTACGCAGCAATTCCTTGTCGGAGCTGCTGACGTGCTTCGGGGGAATCCGCGCAATCTTCGCCACGATGTCCTCGACCTGCTCGACATCGATGCACTTGACCCGCTGCCCTTCGGGCTGCAGACGCTGATAGGCACCGGCCTCGTCGATCACGTCGATGGCCTTGTCCGGCATATGGCGATCATTGATGTAGCGCGAGGCCAACTCCGCCGCGGCGCGCAATGCCTCGTCGCTGTACTCGATGTTGTGATGCTGCTCGAAACGCCCCTTGAGCCCGCGCAGGATGCCGATGGTGTCCTCCACCGAAGGCTCGGTGACGTCGACCTTCTGGAAACGCCGCGCCAATGCGCGGTCTTTCTCGAAGATGCCGCGGAACTCCTGAAACGTGGTGGAGCCGATGCAGCGGATCTCGCCGGACGACAGCAGCGGCTTCAGCAGGTTGGACGCGTCCATGACGCCGCCGGATGCCGCGCCAGCCCCGATGATGGTATGGATCTCGTCGATGAACAGGATGGCGTGGGGCCGCTTGCGCAGCTCGCCGAGCAGCGCCTTGAAACGTTTCTCGAAGTCGCCGCGGTACTTGGTACCGGCCAGCAGCGCACCAAGATCCAGCGAATACACGACGCTATCGCTCAGCAGATCGGGTACCTGATTATCGACGATCCGCTTCGCCAGCCCTTCGGCGATAGCCGTCTTGCCGACGCCCGCCTCACCGACCAGCAGAGGGTTGTTCTTGCGACGCCGCGCCAGGATCTGGGCGACCCGCTCGACCTCGTGCTCGCGGCCGACCAGCGGATCGATCCGCCCCTGCCGGGCCAGCTCGTTCAGGTTGCTGGCATAGGCGTCCAGAGGATTGCTGGAAGCACCCGCCTCGCTGCCGTCCTCGTCCTGCATGTCGGCATCGTTCTCGGGACTGCCGGAATTTCCGGGGACCTTGGAAATGCCATGAGCGATGTAATTGACGACATCGATACGCGCAACGTTCTGCTGCTTGAGCAGGAAAACCGCCTGGCTTTCCTGCTCGCTGAAAATGGCGACCAAGACATTGGCACCGGTGACTTCACGCTTGCCAGAGCTCTGCACATGGAATACGGCACGTTGCAGAACCCGCTGGAACCCCAGGGTGGGCTGGGTTTCGCGCTCTTCATCGTGCTGTGGGATAAGTGGTGTGGTGGAATCAATGAATTCCTGCAGGTCGTGCCGGAGCTTGTCCAGGCTCGCCCCGCAGGCCCGCAGTACGGTAGCAGCCGCTTCATTGTCCAGTAGGGCCAACAGGAGGTGTTCAACCGTCATGAACTCATGACGTTTGGTACGTGCCTCTTTGAAAGCCAGATTCAGAGTGACTTCGAGCTCACGGTTCAACATAGCTTTCACCTCTTCCCCAGCAGTCGGAGTTAACCGTCCTTCTCGATCTCACAAAGCAGCGGGTGCTGGCATTCCCTTGCATATTGATTCACTTGCATTGCTTTGGTTTCGGCGACGTCGCGGGTATACACACCACAGACGGCCTGCCCCTCGGTATGGACGGCCAGCATGATCTTGGTGGCCTGCTCCCTGCTGTGATTGAAAATGCCTTCCAGTACCTCGACGACGAAATCCATCGGCGTGTAGTCGTCATTGAACATGACAACTTTATACATCGGTGGTGCCTTCAGCTGCGGCTTGGCCTCTTCAACAGCCAGGCCAGACGCATCGTCTCCGTCCTCCAGAGGCCGATCCTGATTGAATGTTAGTCGAATCTGAGCAAATGCATGCATGCGCATAACGGTTCTAGGTCGTGGCGCGGGGGCCAGATAAATATGGACAGCTTCGCAGCCAGCTGACGAGTCGCCTTGACTATCGGCAAAACGGTGATACAAACAGTAAGTGCCTACAAGGGCAAACGGGTTGCGCAACATGAGGCCTCGGGCTGCATAAGCGCGGAATGAAATGGATGTTACTCCAGTAATGGACTCCTTTGCAGAGGGATAACAGCATGCTAAGCGGTAAGGTCAAGTGGTTCAACAACGCCAAAGGCTACGGCTTCATCGTAGCAGATGGCGGCGATGAGGACCTGTTCGCCCACTACTCGGCCATCCAGATGGAAGGCTACAGAACTCTGAAAGCTGGGCAAGCGGTCATGTTCAATATCCTGCAGGGTCCGAAAGGCCTCCACGCAACCGACATCCGGCCTCAGCAAGCCGTGTCCGAAGCGACGACTCCTGCCGCTGCCCAGGGTGCTTCCACGGTCGACGCCTGACGTCCTGCGGTAGCGAACAAAAAAGGCCGATCAATCGATCGGCCTTTTTACCCGCCTGCTTACATGTGGCTGATCATGGCGTCGCCGAACTGCGAGCATGACATCAGCTGCGCGCCTTCCATCAGTCGCTCGAAGTCGTAGGTGACCGTCTTGGCAGCAATGGCGCCTTCGGTGCCCTTGATGATCAGATCGGCCGCTTCGACCCATCCCATGTGGCGCAGCATCATTTCGGCCGAAAGGATCAGCGAACCCGGGTTGACCTTGTCCTGACCGGCATACTTGGGCGCCGTGCCATGGGTCGCCTCGAACATCGCCACCGTGTCGGACAGGTTGGCACCCGGAGCGATACCGATACCTCCAACCTCAGCCGCCAAGGCGTCGGAGAGGTAGTCGCCATTCAGGTTGAGCGTGGCGATGACATCGTATTCGGCCGGACGCAGCAGAATCTGCTGCAGCATGGCGTCGGCGATGGCGTCCTTGACCACGATGTTCTTGCCGGTATTGGGGTTCTTGAACTGCATCCAGGGTCCACCATCGAGCAACTCTGCGCCGAACTCGTCGCGAGCGACTTCGTAGCCCCACTCCTTGAAAGCACCCTCGGTGAATTTCATGATGTTGCCCTTGTGGACGAAGGTGACCGAGTCACGATCATTGTCCACGGCATACTGCAGCGCCTTGCGAACCAGACGCTTGGTACCTTCCAGCGAGACGGGCTTGATGCCGATGCCACAGTTCTCGGTGAAGCGGATCTTTTTGACGCCCATTTCCTCGGTGAGGAACTTGATGACCTTCTCCGCCTCAGGGGAGCCGGCTTTCCACTCGACACCGGCGTAAATATCTTCGGAGTTCTCGCGGAAGATCACCATGTCCACATCGCCTGGGTTCTTCACGGGACTCGGAACGCCAGTGAACCAGCGAACCGGGCGCTGGCAGACATAGAGGTCCAGTTCCTGACGCAGCGCAACGTTCAGCGAACGGATACCGCCTCCAACCGGCGTGGTCAGCGGTCCTTTGATGGACACCACATAATCGCGAACCGCTTCCAGTGTTTCCTTCGGCAGCCAGGTGTCCTGGTCATAGACCTGAGTGGCTTTCTCGCCAGCATAGATTTCCATCCAGGCGATCTTGCGCTTGCCGCCGTAGGCCTTCTGCACGGCTGCGTCCACGACCTTGATCATCACCGGACTGATGTCGACGCCGATGCCGTCCCCCTCTATATAAGGAATGATCGGATTGTCGGGAACGTTCAGGGTGTTATCGGCATTGACGGTGATTTTGTCACCGCTGGCTGGCACCTGGATCTTTTGGTATCCCATGCTGGACTCCGTCTTCGTGGTTAGACATCGATCGTCGTTTGAGGGTAACCCACTCGAATCGCCTGAAACTACATGTTCGTTCGTCGTATGCGCAATGCCGTTCTGCCAGAGGGGGGCTCGATGGTATACTGCCGCGATGACTCACAAGTCATAAGGGACGAGCCTGTACCAGACCCGCCTCTTGAACCCTGACGCTGCCACCGCGGCTCGGCGGTTCAAACGCTCGACACTCTATTGGTGCATCCATCATCACCGCGGCGAATCCCCTTCTGGCTCGACTACTAGATGGAGAGTCAGGGCGCCTACCCGGCGCATTCGGGATTCTGTGCACGCCCAGCAAGAAGAGAGTTAACGCTAAATGTCCACCCCTTCGAAGATCATCTATACCTTCACCGACGAAGCTCCAGCCCTGGCAACCTATTCGCTTCTTCCCATTGTAGAAGCCTTCGCAGCCTCCGCTGACATCTCCGTCGAAACACGCGACATCTCTCTTGCAGGGCGCATCCTTGCGAGCTTCGCCGATCAGCTGGATGCCGACAAGAAAGTCGAAGATGATCTGGCCAAGCTTGCCGAGCTGACCAACCAGCCCGACGCCAACATCATCAAGCTCCCCAACATCAGCGCCTCCGTTCCACAGCTCAAGGCAGCGATCGCCGAGCTGCAGGCCCTGGGCTACAACATCCCCAACTACCCCGAAGACCCGCAGACCGATGCCGAGAAAGACGCGCGCGCGCGTTACAGCAAGGTGCTCGGTAGCGCCGTGAACCCGGTCCTGCGCGAAGGCAACTCCGACCGCCGCGCCCCGGCCGCCGTGAAAGCCTATGCCCGCAAGCATCCGCACTCCATGGGCAAGTGGAGCAAGGCGTCCCAGTCCCACGCCGATTACATGCGCGGCGGCGACTTCTTCTCCAGCGAACAGTCGATCACCATGGAAAAAGCCGGTGACGTGCGTATCGAGTTCGTCGGCAAGGATGGCAAGGTAGAGGTCAAGAAGCAGCTCGCTCTGCAGGAAGGCGAAGTGCTCGATGGCATGTTCATGAGCTGCAAGAAGCTGCGCGCGTTCTTCGAAGACACGCTGCAGGACTGCAAGGAAACCGGCGTCATGTGGTCCCTGCACGTCAAGGCGACCATGATGAAGATCTCCCACCCGATCGTCTTCGGCCATGCCGTGAGCGTTTACTACAAGGACGTCTTCGACAAGTACGGCGATCTGTTCAAGGAGCTGGGCGTCAACCCGAACAACGGCATCAGCAGCGTCTACGACAAGATCAAGTCCCTGCCCGCCTCGCAGCAGGAAGAAATCCTGCATGACATCCACGAGGTCTATAGCCACCGCCCGGAAATGGCGATGGTCGACTCGGTCAAGGGCATCACCAACCTGCACATCCCGAGCGACGTGATCGTCGACGCCTCGATGCCGGCGATGATTCGCAACTCCGGCCAGATGTGGGGCAAGGATGGCAAGCAGAAGGACACCAAGGCGGTGATGCCGGAGAGCACCTACGCCCGCATCTACCAGGAAATGATCAACTTCTGCAAAACCAACGGCGCCTTCGACCCGGTCACCATGGGCAGCGTGCCGAACGTCGGTCTGATGGCGCAGAAGGCTGAGGAATACGGCTCGCACGACAAGACCTTCGAAATGCACGCCGACGGCACCATGCGCGTCGTACTGACCGATGGCACCGTACTGATGCAGCACGAAGTCGAGAAAGGCGATATCTGGCGTGCCTGCCAGACCAAGGACGCGCCGATCCGTGACTGGGTCAAGCTGGCCGTTACCCGCGCCCGCCAGTCCAACACCCCAGCCGTGTTCTGGCTGGACCCGGAGCGTGCCCACGACATGCAGCTGCAGAAGAAGGTCGAAACCTATCTGCAGGAGCACGACCTGAGCGGCCTGGACATTCGCATCATGGGCTACAACGAAGCCATTCGCCTGAGCATGGAGCGCATGATCCGCGGCAAGGACACCATTTCCGTCACCGGCAACGTGCTGCGCGATTACCTGACCGACCTGTTCCCGATCATGGAGCTGGGCACCTCGGCCAAGATGCTGTCCATCGTTCCGCTGATGGCCGGCGGCGGCATGTACGAGACTGGCGCCGGTGGTTCCGCGCCGAAGCACGTGCAGCAGCTGGTCGAAGAAAACTATCTGCGCTGGGATTCGCTGGGTGAGTTCCTCGCCCTGGCGGTTTCGCTGGAGGAGACTGGCATCAAGACTGGCAACGGCAAGGCGAAGATCCTCGGCAAGACCCTGGACCAGGCCACTGGCAAGTTGCTGGACAACAACAAGTCCCCGGCGCGCAAGGTTGGCCAGATCGACAACCGCGGCAGCCACTTCTACCTGGCACTGTACTGGGCGCAGGCTCTGGCCGCGCAGGACGAAGATGCCGAGCTGAAGGCTCACTTCACTCCGCTGGCCAAGACCCTGACCGAGCAGGAAGCGGCCATCGTCGCTGAACTGGCAGCCGTGCAGGGCAAGCCGGTCGACATCGGCGGCTACTACCGCTCCAACCCGGAGCTGACCAGCAAGGTGATGCGCCCCAGCGCCACCTTCAACGCTGCCCTGGCCGCGCTGAACGCCTGAGTCTGCACCTGAGCGTCAATACGAACCCCGGCCTTGCGCCGGGGTTCGTGCTTTCAGCAGCCCAGCTGCTGTTATGATCGCCTCATTTGCGCAAGGCAGCCCCTATGGATTGGCACCCCCACATCACCGTCGCTACCGTAATCGAAGACCAGGGCCGCTTCCTCCTGGTGGAGGAACTCAAGGCAGGCCGACTGGTGCTCAATCAACCCGCCGGCCACCTGGAGGCCAACGAGAACCTGCGCGAGGCCGCCATCCGGGAAACACTGGAGGAAACGGGCTGGGAAGTCGAGCTCACCGGCCTGGTCGGCATCTACCTGTATACCGCTCCGAGCAACGGCATCACCTATCAGCGCGTGTGCTTTGCCGCCAGGGCTGTGCGTCACGATGCGCAGCGCCCGCTCGACGATGGCATCGTTGCGGCTCGCTGGTTGAGCCGCGAGGAGCTGGCCCAGCAGCCCGAACGCTGGCGCAGCGAGCTGGTTCCGCGCTGCATAGACGACTACCTGGCCGGACCACTGCATCCGCTTGACGTGATTCGCAACTGATCACAACTTCGTCACGCCGGCGCCAGCTGATAGAATTCGCCCCTTTGCAAAGCCCTGGCGTACTTCTATGTCTGTTGCGACCCTCTCCGCTCCGGAAAAAACACGCGTGATCGTCGGCATGTCCGGCGGCGTGGACTCGTCTGTTTCCGCCCTCCTGCTGCTCGAGCAGGGCTATCAGGTCGAAGGCCTGTACATGAAGAACTGGGAAGAGGACGACGGCACGGAGTACTGCACCGCCAAGGAAGACCTGGCCGACGCCCAAGCCGTGTGCGACCGCATCGGCATCAAGCTGCACACCGCCAACTTTGCCGCCGAGTACTGGGACAACGTGTTCGAGCACTTCCTCGCCGAATACAAGGCGGGCCGCACGCCCAATCCGGACATCCTCTGCAACCGGGAAATCAAGTTCAAGGCGTTCCTCGATTATGCCCTGATGCTCGGCGCCGACCTCATCGCCACCGGCCATTACGTGCGGCGTCGTGACCGCGATGGCCGCAGCGAGCTGCTCAAGGGCCTCGACCCTAACAAGGACCAAAGCTACTTCCTGCATGCCGTCGGTGGCGAGCAGCTGGCCAAGACACTGTTTCCCGTCGGTGAGCTGGAGAAGCCCGAGGTCCGCGCGATTGCGGAGAAGCACGGCCTGGCTACGGCGAAGAAGAAGGATTCCACCGGCATCTGTTTCATTGGCGAACGGCGTTTCAGTGATTTTCTCAAGCAGTACCTGCCCGCCCAACCGGGAAACATCGAAACGGTCGACGGCGAGGTAATTGGCCGGCACCACGGCCTGATGTATCACACCATCGGCCAACGCCAGGGGCTGGGTATCGGCGGTCTCAAGGATGCCTCCGACGAGCCCTGGTATGTGCTGAGCAAGGACCTGCAGCGCAACGTGCTGATCGTTGGCCAGGGCAATGACCACCCATGGCTGTTCTCCCGCGCTCTACTGGCTTCCGAAATCTATTGGGTGAACCCCGTGGACCTCAGCGCCCCGCTCAAGCTGACCGCCAAGGTTCGTTATCGCCAGAGCGACCAGGCTTGCACACTGGAGCAGACCTCCGACGGCTATCGCGCCGTGTTCGAAGTGCCGCAGCGGGCCGTCACGCCTGGCCAATCGGTGGTGTTCTACGATGGCGAGGTCTGCCTCGGCGGCGGCGTCATCGAACAGGCCGAACCCTGGTTCGAGGGCCGAGCATGAGCAAGCTGGATGAACAACTGATAGCACTCGGCGCGGTGTTCGAAGCCGCCACGCTGGTCGACCGCATCGCCCGAACCGGCCAGGTGCCGAACGCCGCGCTCGGCTGCATGCTCGGTAGCCTACTGGCGCGCAACCCGCAGACCACACTGGAAATCTACGGCGGCGACGACCTCAATCTGCGAGACGGCTACCGTGCCTTGGTCGGCGCGCTGGAGCGCGACAGCAGCAGCCTGCAGCGCGAACCGTTGCGCTATGCGCTGGCGATGATCGGCCTGGAGCGACAGCTCGACAAACGTGGCGACATGCTGCAAGTCATCGGCAGCCGGCTGGATCAGATCCAGCAGCAGGTCGAGCACTTCGGCCTCACCCATGAAAACGTGGTCGCCTCGTTCGGCGGGCTCTATCAGGACACCCTGAGCACCTTCCGCCAGCGCATCCAGGTTCAGGGCGACATGCGCCACCTGCAGCAGAGCGACAACGCCGCCAAGATTCGCGCCCTGCTGCTCTCCGGCATTCGCTCCGCCCGCCTCTGGCGCCAGCTTGGCGGGCACCGCTGGCAGCTGATCTTCAGCCGGCGCAAGCTGCTCGATGCACTCTATCCTCGACTGCGCTCGACACAGAGCGAAGACCGATAACCGGGGAGAATGGACCGGGATGTGCCGGTACATTCGTGTATAATCTGCGCCCTTTTCGTTGCCCGACTGTCCGAGAATGCCCTCTATGCAGCTTTCCTCGCTCACGGCGGTTTCCCCCGTCGATGGCCGCTACGCCGGCAAAACCAGCTCCCTGCGCCCGATCTTCAGCGAATTCGGCCTGATTCGTTGCCGTGTTCAGGTCGAGGTCCGCTGGCTACAGCGCCTGGCAGCCCACCCGGGCATTCCGGAAGTCGCTCCCTTCTCCGCCGAAGCCAATGCGCTGTTGAATCAGCTGGCGGAGAACTTCCAGCTGGAGCACGCCGAGCGCGTCAAGGAATTCGAGCGCACCACCAACCACGACGTCAAAGCCGTGGAGTACCTGCTCAAGGAGCAGGCCAAGCAGCTGCCTGAATTGGCCAAGGTCAACGAATTCATCCACTTCGCCTGCACCAGTGAAGACATCAACAACCTGTCCCACGCGCTGATGTTGCGCGAAGGCCGCGACACCGTTCTGCTGCCGCTGATGCGCCAGCTCGCCGACGCCATCCGTGGCCTGGCCGTCCAGTTCGCCGACGTGGCGATGCTGTCGCGCACCCACGGTCAGCCGGCCTCCCCGACTACGCTTGGCAAGGAACTGGCCAACGTGGTCTATCGCCTGGAGCGCCAGATCGCTCAGGTAGCTGCCGTGCCGCTGCTGGGCAAGATCAACGGGGCCGTGGGCAACTACAACGCCCATCTGTCCGCCTACCCGGACGTCGACTGGGAAGCCAACGCCCGCGAATTCATCGAGGGTGATCTGGGCCTGTCGTGGAACCCCTACACCACGCAGATCGAGCCGCACGACTACATCGCCGAGCTGTTCGACGCCATCGCACGCTTCAACACCATCCTCATCGACTTCGATCGCGACGTCTGGGGCTACATCTCCCTCGGTTACTTCAAGCAGAAAACCGTCGCAGGCGAAATCGGCTCCTCGACCATGCCGCACAAGGTCAACCCGATCGACTTCGAGAACTCTGAAGGAAACCTCGGCATTGCCAACGCGCTGTTCCAGCACCTGGCCAGCAAGCTGCCGATTTCCCGCTGGCAGCGCGATCTGACCGACTCCACCGTCCTGCGCAACCTGGGCGTTGGCTTCGCCCACAGCGTCATCGCCTACGAGGCGAGCCTCAAGGGTATCGGCAAGCTGGAGCTCAACGCTGCCCGCATCGCCGAAGACCTCGATGCCTGCTGGGAAGTACTTGCCGAGCCGGTACAGACCGTCATGCGGCGTTATGCCGTGGAGAATGCCTACGAGAAGCTGAAGGATCTGACCCGCGGCAAAGGCATTACGCCTGACGCACTGCAGGCCTTCATCGACGGCCTCGACATCCCGGCCGACGCCAAGGCGGAGCTGCGCAAGCTGACGCCGGCAAGCTACATCGGCAACGCCGCTGCCCAGGCCAAGCGCATCTGATCGATCCCATGCCTGCACGCCCGGCTGTGCCGGGCGTTTTTATTTTCAGCTCTGCCATATAGAGCAAGGTGTTACGCATGACTTCTGATATTCCACTTCAAATTCTGGGCGGCATCAGTGCTCGGGAATTCCTGCGCGATTACTGGCAGAAGCAGCCGCTGCTGATCCGCCAGGCCATCCCGGGTTTCCAGAGCCCGATCTCGCCGGACGAACTGGCCGGCCTCTCCCTCGAAGAGGACGTCGAGTCCCGTCTGGTCATCGAACACGGCGAAAGCCCCTGGGAGCTGCGCCGAGGCCCATTCACCGAGGACACCTATCAGCAGCTGCCGGAGCGTGACTGGACCTTGTTGGTGCAGGCGGTCGACCAGCTCGTGCCGGACGTCGCCGAGCTGATCGAGCATTTCCGCTTTCTGCCCAACTGGCGCATCGACGATGTGATGATCAGCTATGCCGCTCCGGGTGGCGGCGTCGGACCGCACTTCGACAATTACGATGTGTTCCTGCTGCAGGCCCATGGACAGCGCCGCTGGCGCATCGGGCAGATGTGCGACAGCGAAAGCCCGATGCTGGCCCACGGCGACCTGCGCATTCTCGCCGACTTCCAGGGCACCGAAGAATGGGTGCTGGAGCCGGGCGACATGCTCTACCTGCCGCCTCGCCTCGCTCACTTTGGCACCGCCGAGGATGCCTGCATGACGTACTCGGTCGGTTTTCGCGCACCCAGCGCCGCGGAAGTCCTGACCCATTTCACCGACTTCCTCGCGCAATTCCTGCCAGACGAAGAACGCTACAGTGATGCCGATCTACAACCCAGCGATGACCCCTTCCAGATCCAGAGCGATGCACTGGACCGTTTGAAGGCATTGCTTGCCGAGCACATGAGCGACGAACGCCTCCTGCTTACCTGGTTCGGCCAATTCATGACCGAGCCGCGTTATCCGGAGCGTGTCGAGGGCCCGGAACTGAGCGAGGACGAGTTGCTGTCGGCGCTGGAGGACGGCGCGATACTGGTTCGCAACCCCGCGGCCCGGCTGGCCTGGAGCGAGGTGGATATCGGCCTGCTACTGTTCGCCAGTGGCCAGAGCCGCCTGCTTCCCTCTAAGCTGAACGAACTGTTGAAACTGATCTGCTCGGCCGACGCGCTGCATGTCGAAAACGTCGGTCGATGGCTGAGCGACGAGGATGGCCGGGCGCTGCTGTGCGAACTGGTAAAACAAGGAAGTCTGGAGTTTGCTGATGAATAGCGTTCAGGTACGGATCGCCGACTGGCAGCAGGACAACGCCGAACTGCGGCGCATCCGCGAGGCCGTATTCATTGCCGAGCAGGCCGTACCGCCCGAGCAGGAGTGGGACGCCGACGATGCCGAAGCGGTGCACTTCCTTGCACTCGAGGGCGGCTATCCGATCGGCACCGCTCGGCTCCTGGCCGACGGGCAGATTGGCCGCGTGGCGGTGTTGCGCGACTGGCGCGGCATGAACGTCGGCGATGCGCTGATGCGAGCGGTCATTGCCGAAGCCGAGCGCCGCGGCCTGACCGAACAGACTCTGACCGCTCAGGTCCATGCCACCGCGTTTTACGAGCGGCTTGGCTTCAAGGTTGTCAGCGACGAATTTCTTGAAGCCGGCATCCCTCATGTTGAGATGCTCCGCCGGAGCCAGTGAGACGAAATGAACGACGATGCCCCCAAGGAGCGAACCGAACAGGCCGAACTGCCGGCTATCGACTTTCACTCCCCGGGGCGCTTCGCCGTACACAATCCGCCTCCTGATCTTCCCGAGCCCGAAGCCTGGGTCGCGGCCCCCTTCCGCCTTGGACGGGATGTCGAGCTGCAACGATTCGACAAGCCGACTGAAGTACGCCAGCACGCCTTGGCCATGCTGCAGCAGGCGACCCGTGCCCTGTGCATCTACAGCACTGACCTGGAGCCCTGGCTCTATCATCACAGCAGCATTCAGCAGGCCTGCACTCGCCTTCTGCTCGCACACCCTCGCAACCAGCTGCGTATCCTGGTCGCCGACCCAACTCGCGCCGTGAAGGAAGGGCATCGCCTTCTTCAACTCGCGCGCCGGTTGACCAGCAATGTCCATATTCGCAAGCTGCATCCGGACTACCCCGAGCCGAACGGCACCTATCTCCTCGCCGACGACTGCGGGCTGCTGGAGCGCCCCAAGGCCGACCAGTATGCTGGCTACGCCCTGTATCGTGACCCTGCTCGCGTGCGCATACGCCAGGCAGAGTTCGACAAGGCATGGGATCATGGGCAATCGGACGCAAACTTGCGGAGCTTCCTGTTATGAGTCCTCGTATCACGCTGCTGGCCGTCGCGCTCAGCATCTGCCTGCCGCTGCAGGCGGCAACCGAAGTCATCCAGCTCAACAACCGCATGGGCGAGGAAGTGCTTCCGGTAGCCGAGTCGGTACTGGGCGGCCAGGGCCGTGTCACGGCATATGGCAACCAACTGATCGTCAACGCACCGGACGCGCTGATCCGTGAGCTGCGCCAGGTGGTCGACCAACTGGATGTAGCCCCCAAACGTCTGTTGATCAGCGTCGATACCCAGGATTCGGCTAACAGCACAGCGGGAGGGTATCGGGTAGACGGATCGGCACGCGCTGGCGACGTGGAGTTCGAAACGGGCCGCGGCGAGATCGGAGGCAGAGACCAGGTTCGAATCATTCGTCGCAGTACCAACAGCCGGGACGGTGGCATTCAGCAGATCCAGGCCAGCGAGGGCTATCCGGCACTGATTCAGGTTGGCCAGAGTGTTCCGCTGACGACTCAGGGCAGCGATGGCTATGGCCAGATCTATCAGCAAACCCAGTATCGTGATGTGCTGCGTGGCTTCTACGCCACCGCCACGGTGCATGGCGACCGCGTGCAGATCAGCATCAGCAGCAGCCGTGACCGACTCGCTCAGGGCCGCAGTGGCGTCGTCGAAGTGCAGAATGCCGATACCCGCGTCAGTGGGCGCGTTGGCGAATGGATCACCGTGGGCGGCATCGATGAAAGCGCAAGTTCTGATCAGCGCGGCACGCTGCGTCGCTATTCCACTCAGGGCAGCCAGAACCTTTCGATGCGCCTGAAAGTGGATGTTCTCGACTGAACCACTGCTGGCGCGCGGAAAAATGTAGTGGCCTGAAAAAAACACTACAAAACCGTTGACGATGAAAAAACAGCGGCGCATTATTGGCCCGCTCCCGCTAACCAGGGGCCCTGGCAAGGGTCTCCGGGGCGTGCTCCAGCCAACCAGCCGAGCCGTTCCGTGACTGTACTGCCCACAAGGCGGACTGACGAGGTTGCGACTGGAACGAGTCGTCCCGAGGGACGGGGTAGCGATTGACGCATCAGCCAGTCTGACCAGCTTCTCGTTGTTGTAGCGCACACGGCAGCCACGCCGGCTGTGGGCGCAGCAACCGGAACCAGCCAGCCCGGCGGTCGTATCCCCCCTTCTCCTTGGTTCAATCCTCGTCCCGGTCGATATTTCGACGCTCTGCCGCGTGTTGCCCGCACTGATCAGCGATAGCACGTAGGTTCGGTGGGAAAAAGTCGGTGCTCAACCACACTTATTTTTGAAGGATTGAACATGTCCGCATATCAAGACGACATCAAGGCAGTTGCCGCCCTGAAAGAGCAATACGGCAGCAGCTGGGCCGCCATCAACCCTGAGTCCGTCGCTCGCATGCGCGCCCAGAACCGCTTCAAGACCGGTCTGGAAATCGCTCAGTACACCGCCGACATCATGCGCAAGGACATGGCCGAGTACGACGCCGACTCGTCCGTCTACACGCAGTCCCTCGGCTGCTGGCACGGCTTCATTGGTCAGCAGAAGCTGATCTCCATCAAGAAGCACCTGAAGACCACCAACAAGCGCTACCTCTACCTGTCCGGCTGGATGGTTGCTGCTCTGCGTTCCGAGTTCGGCCCGCTGCCGGACCAGTCCATGCACGAGAAGACCGCCGTTTCCGACCTGATCGAGGAGCTGTACACCTTCCTGCGTCAGGCTGACAGCCGCGAACTGGACCTGCTGTTCACCGCCCTGGACGCTGCTCGTGAAGCTGGCGACAACGCCAAGGCTGCCGAGATCCAGAACCAGATCGACAACTACGAAACCCACATCGTACCGATCATCGCTGACATCGACGCTGGCTTCGGTAACCCGGAAGCCACCTACCTGCTGGCCAAGCGCATGATCGAAGCAGGCGCTTGCTGCATCCAGATCGAGAACCAGGTTTCCGACGAGAAGCAGTGCGGCCACCAGGACGGTAAAGTAACCGTTCCGCACGCCGACTTCCTCGCCAAGATCGCTGCCGTTCGTTACGCCTTCCTCGAGCTGGGCATCGACAACGGCGTGATCGTTGCTCGTACCGACTCCCTGGGTGCCGGCCTGACCAAGCAGATTGCCGTGACCAAAGAGCCGGGCGACCTGGGCGACCTGTACAACTCCTTCCTGGATTGCGAAGAAATCTCCGAAGCCGAGCTGGGCAATGGCGACGTCGTAATCAAGCGCGAAGGCAAGCTGCTGCGTCCGAAGCGTCTGCCGTCCAACCTGTTCCAGTTCCGCGCTGGCACCGGCGAAGACCGCTGCGTTCTGGACTGCATCACCTCGCTGCAGAACGGCGCCGACCTGCTGTGGATCGAAACCGAGAAGCCGCACGTTGGCCAGATCAAGGCCATGGTTGACCGCATCCGCGAAGTCATCCCGAACGCCAAGCTGGTCTACAACAACAGCCCGTCCTTCAACTGGACGCTGAACTTCCGTCAGCAGGTGTTCGACGCTTTCGTTGCCGAAGGCAAGGACGTGTCCGCCTACGACCGCGCCAAGCTGATGAGCGTCGAGTACGACGAAACCGAGCTGGCCAAGGTTGCAGACGAGAAGATCCGTACCTTCCAGCGCGACGGTTCGGCTCACGCCGGCATCTTCCACCACCTGATCACCCTGCCGACCTACCACACTGCTGCTCTGTCGACCGACAACCTGGCCAAGGGCTACTTTGCCGACCAGGGCATGCTGGCCTACGTTAAGGGCGTTCAGCGCGAGGAACTGCGTCAGGGTATCGCCTGCGTCAAGCACCAGAACATGGCTGGCTCTGACATCGGCGACAACCACAAGGAGTACTTCGCTGGCGAAGCTGCTCTGAAGGCAAGCGGCAAAGACAACACCATGAACCAGTTCCACTAAGAACAGGTTCGCAGCCGCCCCGGCTGCGGTGTGAAAAAAGCCCTGGCGTGAGCCGGGGCTTTTTTTTGCGACGGATTGAGTGGTGCACGGTTACGCTTCGTCGGCCAGCGCTCCACTGTCATTCTCTTGTCGCATACGAACCTTAGCGTCATGGCTCCGACAACAATCGTTATGGAGCTGCGCCGTGATTACTGAGAACAACGACATTCTGTTCGGCAACGGGGACGAGTTGCCCAGTAACCATTCGACGAATCCGCATATCCAGGATGTGATTTCCCTTGGCCGACGTAAAGTGCTCGCGGGTGGCGCAGCCATGGGTGCCCTGGCCTTTCTTGGCGCATCCCTTCCCGGCCTCGCGCAAGCGGCGGAGCCAATGTCCCGCGGGATCAAAGATGTTCCGTTCAAACGTCGTACCCGCCTGCCGTTCGTGCCCGTGGCCGTTACCCGTGCCGACACCATAACGGTGCCGTCAGGCTATACCGCCACCACCTTCATCCCTTGGGGCACGCCGATTACCGGGCGCTATCCGGCCTGGCTGGAAGATGCCAGCAACACGGCTGAAGATCAGGCCCAACAGGTCGGCATGCACCACGACGGAATGCACTTCTTCCCCATGAACGCGAAGCTGGGCGGACGGCAGAGCGACCACGGCTTGCTGGTTCTCAATCACGAGTACATCGATGCACCCCTGCTCCACCGTAACGGTCCGACCGTAGTGGATGGCAAGCGCGTCAACGTCGACGAAGTCCGCAAGGAGATCAACGCACACGGTGTCTCGGTAGTTGAAATCCGCCGAGGTCCACGCGGCGAGTGGTCCGTGCTGCCGACGGCGCGAAACCGCCGCATCACCGGCGCGACACCGATGCGAATCGAAGGCCCGGCGCGCGGCCACGCGTTGATGCGTACCCGCTACAGCCCAAGCGGCACCTCGGCCCGCGGCACCCTCAACAACTGCGCCAACGGATTCACGCCGTGGGGAACCTACCTCACTTGCGAGGAAAACTGGGCCGGCTATTTCGCTACTGGCGACGCCGAGCTTCCGCGTGAGCTCAGCCGCTACGGCGTCCGGGGAGCCGGACGCTATGGATGGGAAACCGTGGCAGGCGATGAATTCGAGCGATTCAATGCGACCCGCATCGCGGCTACTGCCCAAGGCGATTACCGCAACGAGCCAAACACCTTTGGCTGGGTGGTGGAAATCGATCCGTTCGATCCCCATTCGACTCCAATCAAGCACACAGCGCTCGGCCGTTTCGCCCATGAAGGCTTGGTGTTCGCGCCGGTCAAGCCAGGCCGCCCTGTCGTCTGCTATTCAGGCGACGACTCGCAGAACGAGTACATCTACAAGTACGTCAGCCGCGACAAATATCGGCCTCAGCGCAGCGACGGGCGCCTGCTGGACGATGGCGTCCTCTACGTGGCGCGTTTCAACCCGGATGGCAGTGGCGACTGGCTCGCGCTGGATCATGCCAACCCAGCGTTTCAGCGCGCCTGCAAGGCCGCTGGCGTTCGGTTCGCCGATCAGGGAGAGGTGCTGATCAATACCCGCCTGGCCGCCGATATCGTTGGTGCAACGAAAATGGATCGCCCGGAATGGGGTGCGGTACATCCCGACACAGGTGAGGTGTATTTCACGCTCACCAACAATAGCGGTCGCCAGCAGTCCGATGCGGCCAACCCGCGTTCACCGAATGCGTTCGGCCATATCATTCGCTGGCGCGAGGCGAGCCGGGATTTTGCCGGCACCCGATTCACCTGGGATATCTACCTGCTCGCCGGCCCCGAGGAAAACAGCCGGAGCCCGAAAGGCCGTGCGCTGGACGCCACGAATATCCTGGCCAGCCCCGATGGATTGTGGTTCGACGATGAAGGGCGCCTGTGGATCCAGACCGACATGAGCGGCAGTCAGTTGAGCTCCGGTCCGTTTGGCAACAACCAGATGTTGGTTTCCGACCCGAGAACAGGTGAAACCAAGCGTTTCCTGGTCGGCCCGCTGGGTGCCGAGGTGACAGGAATCACGGCAACGCCTGACTTCCGCACGCTGTTCGTGAACATCCAGCATCCGGGTGAGGGTTCGACCTCGACGAACTACACGAGCACCTGGCCAGACGGCGCCGGTCGGCGTCCCCGCTCGGCCACCGTCATCATCACTCGTGAAGATGGTAAGCGCCTGATGTAAAGGCCAAGGGGCCTGGCGAGCGCCAGGCCCTCTGCCGCGTCGGCAATCATTGGCCCGGTGGGGGCTCTTCAGGTGAAGTGAACAACCCCCATGTCGATATGAACAAAGCCGCCACCAGCGGACCGATCACGAACCCGTTCAAACCGAAAAGCGCCAGACCGCCCAGCGTCGAGATCAGCACGACGTAATCGGGCATCTTGGTGTCTTTGCCCACCAGGATGGGCCTGAGAATGTTGTCCACCAGACCGATCACCAGCACGCCATAGAGTGTGAGAATCACCCCCTGCCAGATCGCCCCGGTCATCAGAAAGTAGATGGCGACGGGCGTCCAGATCAGTCCGGCCCCCACCGCGGGGAGCAACGACAGAAACGCCATCAATACCCCCCAAAGCAGCGCGCCGGATATGCCGAGTACGGCGAAGATGATTCCGCCCAGAGCCCCCTGAGTGACGGCGACCACAATGTTGCCCTTCACCGTCGCACGTACCACACGGGTGAACTTGTTGAAAAGGCGCCTTTTCTGGGCATCGCTGAGCGGAATGGCCTTTCTGATCCGTGCCACCAGCTCTCGACCGTCCCGGATGAAAAAGAACAGCAGATACAACATCACGAAGAAGCTGATCAGGAACTGAAACGTCCCTTGACCGAAGCTGAACGCCTTGGTGGCGAGAAACTGACTGCCCTCGAGCGCACCCGATGCCAGCCGCTCCCGCATGGAGTCCAGATCACCGAAGCCGAAGCGCTGAAGCTGCACCTGGACCGATTGAGGTAACAGCTCCCGCAGACCCGATACGAGGCGACCAATGTCCAGCTCGCCGCTCTCTATCTGCTTGTAGAGGGTCGCGCCTTCCTGAACCAGCATGCCCGTAATCAGAATGACAGGTAGCACGGCAACCAGCAGGCAGACCAGCAAGGTAAACAACGCCGTCAGATTGCGGCGTTGACTGAACCGCCGGTAAAGGTAGCGCTGCAAGGGTGCAAAGATGATGGCGAGAATGACCGCCCAGAAAACTGCTCCATAGAACGGCAACAGAATCCAGCCGAACGCCAGGGAAACCACTACCAGCAGCGCGAGGAAGACTTTCTGCTCGAGCGTCGAGTTGACCATTGTTGACCCTGTCGCTGCGTATCGTTCTGTTTAGTCAACGAGCGAGAGCGCGAGTGCGGGCCAGACGACGGATTCGCGACAGGGGCCGTTGTTGTCCGAACGGCCCTTGTCTTCGGTTCAGAGGGTCATCGCTGCCAGCCAGCCGAATGCGAGCAGCGGCAGGTTGTAGTGCAGGAAGGTCGGTACGACGGTATCCCAGATATGGTTATGCTGACCGTCGGCATTCAGGCCGGCCGTTGGCCCAAGCGTGGAATCGGATGCAGGGGAACCACCATCGCCGAGCGCGCCGGCTGTGCCAACGAGACTCACGATCGCCAAGGGGCTGAAGCCCAGCTCGACGCCAAGCGGCACGAAAATGGCGGCGATGATTGGCACGGTCGAGAAAGAAGAGCCGATGCCAATCGTGACGAGCAAACCGACCAGAAGCATCAACAGGGCGCCGATGGCCTTGCTGTTGCCGATCCACGCGGTGGATGCGTCTACCAGCAGTTTCACCTCACCGGTTTCACGCATCACTTCAGCGAAACCAGCGGCGGCAATCATGATGAAGCCGATCATGGCCATCATTTTCATGCCGTCGGTAAAAAGGTCATCCGCTTCTCGCCAGCGCACCACACCGGAGACCGAGAAGATCACGAACCCTGCAAGTGCGCCGAGAATCATCGAGTCCAGCCACAGCTGAATAACGAACGCCGCAGCAACGGCAATGCCTGCCGCCACCAAGGTCAGTGGGCTGTAACGTACCGAACTGGGCTCCACCTGCTCGATGCGAGCAAGGTCATATTCACGCGGCTTGCGGTAGCTATAGAAGGCGATCGCCAGCCCCGACAACATGCCCAAAGCTGGGATCAGCATCGCCTGGGTGACCTTGATGCCGGTTACATCCACACCGCTTTTGGCAACGTTGGCCAGCAGAATCTCATTCAGGAAGATGTTGCCGAACCCAACCGGAAGAAACATGTAAGGAGTGATCAGCCCGAACGCGAGCACACAGGCAATCAGGCGCCGGTCGATCTTCATCTTCGACAGTACGTAAAGTAACGGCGGAACCAGCAACGGAATAAACGCAATATGAATCGGCAGGATGTTCTGGGACGAGATCGCTACCGCCAGCAGAAGTGCGACCATCATCCACTTCACCGCGCCGGTGCCCTGGCCGCCTTGCTTTCCGACCAAAGCCAGAGCCTTGTCGGCAAGCGCGTGGGCCAGACCGCTCTTGCCGATAGCTACGGCGAACGCACCAAGCAGGGCATATGACAACGCCACTGTCGCTCCACCACCCAGGCCCTTGTTGAAAGCGGCGAGGCTGCCTTCGATACCCAACCCGCCAATCAACCCACCGGCCATGGCCCCGGCAATAAGTGCAACGACCACGTGCACGCGGCAAAGGCTCAAGACCAGCATGATGCCGACCGCCGCAACAACTGCGTTCATTTCAAATCTCCGTATAAACGATCAAGTCGCGTAGAAAAGCGCCGCACTCTGCAATAACTGCGCAGAACTGTCAAAATCGGAACGGCACATTCAGGACGAATGAGCGCATTCTGAGTTGTCAGTAGCCGTTCCCTATCACTAGCTCGGCGTTAGCGGTACCAGCTTTTTACTGAGCAGATAAACCCCAACCCGATGATCACTCACCACGGTATTCACAACCGCTTGTGCAGGTCTCGTGAATGCGGACGCGGGAAAGCTCTGGAAGAAGCGGCTTCAGCTCGTTCCAGATCCATTTCGCCAGGTTCTCGCTGGTGGGGTTTTCCAGACCGGGAATGTCGTTCAGATAGTTGTGGTCCAAACGCTCGTAGAGCGGTTTGAAGATGGATTTCAGCTCACCGAAATCCCGAATCCAACCAGTATGTGGATCCACTGGCCCACTTATATACAAGGCAACACGGAAGGAGTGGCCATGCAGCCGCCCACATTTGTGTCCTTGCGGTACGTGCGGCAAACGGTGCGCTGACTCGAATGTGAATTCTTTGAATATTTCCACTGTATGCACTCGTGATCTGATCGCGACGAAGCGCGCAATTTTACGCGTTTTGCCCGCGTGATTCATGCGCAGAGGTTGCTACGCAGGGCAATCACCGCCAAAGGGAGCAGCTGCGGTAATTTGTCGGCATCAAAAAATCGGTGACCCTGCCGCTTTTCTGCGCCCCAAAAGCAAACCCCCGACCCGCTTACGCGGATCGGGGGTTTGGTGTAGGAGCTTGACGATGACCTACTCTCACATGGGGAAACCCCACACTACCATCGGCGATGCATCGTTTCACT
>NZ_JBVTRR010000003.1:0-777005 GCF_055755175.1 Stutzerimonas sp. LR2 | reverse complement strand
AGTGAAACGATGCATCGCCGATGGTAGTGTGGGGTTTCCCCATGTGAGAGTAGGTCATCGTCAAGCTCCTACACCAAACCCCCGATCCGCGCAAGCGGGTCGGGGGTTTGCTTTTGGGGCGCGGAAAAGCGGCCGCGCAGAACTGAGCCTGAACCGAGGCCGGCTGCTCCGATGCAGCCGGTGGCTGTAAAGGCGCTGCGGCGCTTGAGGTAAAAGTACGGCTGCCCGCTGCACTGGATCGAACTGCCTTCAAGAGCATCTTCCCTCTCGCCTGACGGCTCACCGCAGCGCGTATCGCTCGTTTAAGATAAGCGCTTTACTCGGATATCCCTCATGCCGGAATCGGCTGCTAGCCCAAGACTTGAAGAGCTTCCGATCGAGCAGCTCGTAGGCTGCCCGGAATGTGATCTGTTGATGGCAAAGCCGACGCTCAACCTTGGCGAGGTGGCCGAATGCCCCCGCTGTGGTTGTGAGCTGTTTCGTCTGCGCCATCGTATCGTCGGACCGGGATTGGCATTGGTGCTGGCGGCTCTGCTGCTCTACTTTCCTGCGAACTTCCTGCCGATCATGCAGTTGAACCTGCTTGGCAGAGTCACCCACGATACCGTCTGGAGTGGGGTGTTGAGCCTGTACAACAGCGGCATGCAGGGCATCGCCGTGGTGGTGTTTCTCTGCAGTATGGCGGTGCCGTTGATGAAGCTGCTGTGCCAGCTCGCCGTGTTGCTCTGCATCGCCATCGATCGGGCCAAGCCCTTGGGGCTGCTGCTCTACCGGTTCTATCACCATCTGCGCGAGTGGGGGATGCTCGAGGTCTATCTGCTCGGAATCCTGGTTTCCATCATCAAGTTGCGTGACATGGCGGAGCTGAGCCTTGGCGTCGGCCTGGCCTGCTTTGCCGGGCTCCTGGTGGTGCAGGTGTGGCTGGAGTTGGTGATGTCACCGCATCAGGTATGGGAAGCGTTATCGGAGCCTGACGATGCGCGCCGCTGACGCCGGGCTGATGGTCTGCCACGAATGCCACCAGTTGAATCGCGCCACGCCAGGTATCGAACATCAGCATTGCAGCCGCTGTGGGGCGCGTGTGCACATGCGCAGGCCCAACAGTGTCGCGCGCACCTGGGCCTTGCTGATCACCGCAGCATTGCTCTACCTGCCGGCGAACCTGCTGCCCATCATGACGGTGCGCATGCTCGGTAGCGGGACGCCCGATACCATCATGTCCGGCGTGGTCACGCTGGCCAAGCACGGCATGTTTCCGATTGCGGCGGTGGTGTTCATCGCCAGCATTCTGGTGCCGACGTTCAAGCTGGTAGGGATCGCCATGTTGCTGATTTCGGTACAAAGGCATCACCCGATGTCGCCGCGACAGCGCATTCTGGTGTTCCGATTCATCGAATGGATCGGGCGCTGGTCCATGCTCGACATCTTCGTCATCGCCATTCTGGTGGCGATCGTCAATTTTGGCAGTCTCGCCAGCGTCGAAGCGGGATTCGGCGCCGTCGCTTTCGCCAGCGTGGTCATCCTGACCATGCTCGCAGCCATCACATTCGACCCACGTCTGATCTGGGATAACACGGAAGCCGGGAACAAGCATGACTGACCTGCCACAAGCTAATACACGTCCGGCCTCCAGTTGGTCGGCCATCTGGATTCTGCCGCTGATCGCGCTGGCCATCGGCGCCTGGCTGGCCTGGCAGGCGTATAGCGAACGCGGCATCCATATCGAGGTGGTGTTCGACAGCGCCGAAGGCATCGAAATCAACAAGACGTCCGTGCTCTACAAGGGCATGACGATCGGTGTCGTACGCGACTTGCGGCTGGAAGATGACGACCGTCGGCAGGTCGTGGTCGCCGATATCGAAATGAATAAGGATGTCGACGGCTATCTGCGAAGCGGCACGCGCTTCTGGCTGGTCAAGCCCAGCGTCACACTGGCCGGGATCACTGGTCTGGAGACGCTGGTGTCGGGCAACTACATCGGTATGAGCCCAGCCGATGGCGAGCCGACCAAGCGTTTCGTCGCGCTGGCGGAGGAACCGCCGATGTCCGACAGTCGCATCGGCCTGCACTTGACACTCAAGGCCGAGCGCCTCGGCTCGCTGAATCGTGGCAGCCCGGTGTTCTACCGGCAGATCCAGGTGGGGCAGGTGAAGAACTATGTGCTCGCCGAGGATGACAGCACCGTGGAGGTGCAGCTCTATATCCAGCCGGAGTATGCGCACCTGGTGCGCAAGCACACCCGTTTCTGGAACGCCAGCGGCGTCACTGTCGACGCAGGGCTGACCGGCGTGAAGTTCCGTACCGAGTCCCTGGCCAGTATCGTCGCCGGGGGCATCGCCTTCGCCACGCCCGCGCACCGCAAGGACAGCCCGGCCACCGACCCGAACATCCCGTTCCGTCTCTACGAGGATTTCGACGCAGCCCAGGCGGGGATCAAGGCCGTGGTCGCGCTGCAGGATTTCGATGGGCTGCAGGCCGGGCGCACGCCGGTGATGTACAACGGCATGCAGGTTGGTCTGCTGAAAAAGCTGGATATCGACTCGGACCTCAAGGGTGCGCGCGCCGAGCTTTCGGTCGACCCGCTGTTCGAGGACTACCTGGTCGAGGACACCGATTTCTGGGTGGTCAAGCCGTCCATCTCGCTGGGCGGCATCACCGGCCTCGAAGCGTTGGTGAAAGGCAACTTCATCGCCGTTAGGCCCGGCGAGAAAGGTGGCTCGCCCAAGCGCGAGTTCGTCGCCCGTCCCAAGGCGCCGCCGCTGGATATTCGCGCCCCGGGGCTGCATCTGGTGCTCACAACTGACAGTCTGGGCTCGCTGGACGTCGGCAGTCCCGTGCTCTACCGGCAGGTCCGGGTGGGGTCGGTACAGAGCTACCAGTTCTCTCGCGACCAGCAGAAGGTGGTGGTGGGCGTGCATATCGAACAGCCGCACGCCAACCTGGTGAACAGCTCGAGCCGGTTCTGGAATGCCAGCGGCATCTCACTGAGCGGCGGTTTGTCCGGAATCGAGGTGCGCAGCGAGTCGCTGCAGAGCCTGCTTGCCGGCGGTATCGCCTTCGAGACGCCCGATCCGCAGGCTGCCGGGACGAAGAAGGTGCCGCGCTTCGTCTTGCACAAGGATAGAGACAGTGCAATCCAGCGCGGGACGCCGATCGAGATCCGCCTGGCGCGTGGCGATGGACTGAGTGCCGGTACGCCCATTCGCTACAAGGGGCTGGCCGTGGGTCAGGTGGACACAGTCACGCTGAGCGATGACCTGCAGAGTGTCGTGCTGCGTGCCCGCATCACCGCAGCGGAGTCGCGCATCACCCGGGCCGGCACCCAGTTCTGGGTCGTTCGGCCGGAGCTCGGCATCATGCGTACGGCGAATCTGGATACGCTGGTCAGCGGCCCGTACCTGGAGGTGGCACCGGGCAAGGCGGATGCGGGCGTGCAAACGCGTTTCACCGGCCAGGAGCGGGAGCCACAGAAGGCTGGTGAAGGGTTGAGCCTCGTGCTCAGCGCGGCCCGGCTGGGTTCGATCAAGCCGGGTAACGCGGTGACCTACCGCGAGGTGAAAGTCGGTGAGGTCACCGGTTACGAGCTGGGGCAGAACGCCGATCGCGTACTGATCCGCGTCGTCATCGAGCCGCGCTACGCACCCCTGGTGCACACCGGCACCCGCTTCTGGGAGACCAGTGGCTTCGGTGTGGATTTCAGTCTGTTCAAAGGTGCCAGCCTGCGCACCGATTCGCTGGAGTCGCTGCTCGAGGGCGGCGTCGCCTTTGCCACGCCTGATGGCGAACGCATGGGGCAGCGCGCTCGGCCGGGACAGACCTTTGCCTTGTTCAAGGAGCCGCAGGATGAGTGGTTTGACTGGGCGCCGAAGATCGAACTGGGGCGAGCGGCCAGTGGCAAGTGACGATCGATCCGGTACGTTATTGGTGGGCTGAGGCCCACCCTACGGCGATAGCCGAAGTGTATGAAAAAGGGCCCCGCGGGGCCCTTGTTCGTTGCAGGTGATCAGGCCGGCTCTTCGGTCCGTTGGGCTGAAGCAATGTGCTCGCCGGCGATCGGTTCGCGGCGGCTGATGTATTTCCAGTCCGCCTCGTCGATGTAGATGCCGGCCGGCCCGCTGCCGCCCTCAAGGTCGATCGCGACATGGGCCGAGACCTGAGGCTTCACCGATGCGAGGATCGGCACGAAGCCCAGCTGCAGGCTGGTTTCGATCAGCGCCTGCTGGTTGCGCTCGTCGATGTCTGCCGCCTCGTCGAGGTAGTAGGGCAGGCGGATGCGCCCGGCCTGCTCGCGATCCATCAGGTGCAGCAACAGGTACATGTTGGTCAGCGCCTTGATGGTCATGGTGGTGCCGTTGGACGCCGCACCGTCGATGTCGGTATGAATCACCGGCTGGCCGCCGACCTTGGTGATCTCGAACGCCAGCTCGAACAGGTCCTTCAGGCCCAGCTGGTTGTTGTTCGCCGCCACCAGCCGAGCCAGATACTCCTTGGCTTCCTCGTTCTTCGCGTCCTGCTCGGCGGACTGGGACAGATCGAATACCGACAGCGTCTCGCCTTCCTCGTACTGCCCGGCGCTGTGGATGATCTGGTCGATGTGCTTGAGCGCATCCTTGTTCGGCGCCAGCACGATCCGGAAGCTCGCCAGGTTGGAAACCTGGCGCTTGTTGATCTCGCGGTTGAACAGCGCCAGCTGGTGTTCCAGGCTCTCGTAGTCGCTGCGGATGTTGCGCAGCGTTCGGGCGATGTCGGTGACCGCAGCACGGCGGGCCTTGGCCAGGGTCAGTGCCTCGTCCTGACGGTGGGCGTAGGCGTTGACCAGCAGCTGCAGGCGGCGCTCGGGATCTTCCTCGCTGTCGAACTTGGCCACGCCCTTCAGGCGCACCTGGGCATACAGCGCCTCGATCTGACCGTCGACGCGCTGCAGCGCCTGCCAGCTGTCCTGGTAGTCGTTGAGCAGCGGCAGCAGGTTGTCCAGCGAGTCGTCCACCGGATCCATGTAAGGCGTACCAAACGGCAGATCTGCCGGTAGCAGCTGGCGACGTCGCAGGGCGTCTTCCAGCGTGCGCTCCTTGGCTTCCAGATCGGCCAGCTGACGGCCGACCAGCTGCAGCTTGGCGGACAGGTGCTGCACGCGCTCGGCGAAGGCGTCGCTGGTGCGCTTGAGTTCTTCCTGGGCGGCTTCGGCCTGGGCCAGCTGCTCCAGCTTCGCCGGCTCCTCGGCGGCCAGGGTCTGGCTGCGGCGAAAGTCTTCCAGCGCTTTCTGCGCATCCAGCACGGCCTGATACAGCGCCTCGGCCTGGGCCTTGCTCGCCGCGCGGTCGACGGCCACCGCATGCTGGGTCTTGAGCTGCTTGAGTTCGCGCTCCAGGCGATCCTTCTGGTCGCGCAGGGCGGCACGGTCGGCCAGGGCCTGCAGCGCCGGTGGCTCGATATGCGAGAGGTCGATGGACAGGCCCGGCACCGAGAAGGTGTCGCCCTTGAAATGATCCAGCACCGCTTCCACGGCCTTGACCCAGTCGTCGCCCTCGGCGCTGATGCCTTTTTCACCCAGCGGCAGGCTGAACAGCTGGCCATTGAACAGGCGCATCAGGCGATCCACATCGGCCTGGGAGAACTCCTCGCGCAAACGCGAGTAGCTGTTGTTGTCGGCATGGTCGAGCTGTTGCCGGACCGACTTCAGGCGTTTTTCCAGATCACGCAGGCGCTCGTCGAGGTCCTCGCTGGAGAACTGACGGGACTGCGCCAGCGCACCGGCCAGCTCGTCGTGGGCGTCCTTGGCGGCGAGCAGCTGCTGCTCCAGCACATGGGCGTCCTCGACCAGGGCGAAACGGTTCTTCAGCACCGCCAGCTCGCCCAGCCAGCGCTGGATTTCGCTGATCTCGCGTTCCAGGCGCATCAGTTCGCCAGTCGAACCGCGCTGTTCGTTCTGCAGGCCGTCCTGCTCACGGCGATAATGCTCGGCCTGGATCACCAGCTCTTCCTTGCGCGCATCGGCGTAGTCGTGCCAGGTGCCGAGCAGGTTGTCGAGTAGCGGCGACAGGCGATGCAGCTTGCCGCGCAGCAGCTCGCGCTGGGCGACACCGGCGGCCAGCGCCTCGACCAGCGGGCCGGCGGCGACCAGCGCCTGGTAGTCCTGCTCCATGCGGCGCACGTCGCGGAAGGCTTCTTCGGTGGCGGCGATATAGTCGACGCTGCCCGAGCGCAGGCTGTGCTCGAAGGCATCGAGGAACAGCTGCTTCAGTTTGGCAGCCGTGATTTCCCGCATATGCAGCAGGTTGATGAACAGCGCGCGGAAGGTCTTCAGGCTCTGCTCGCTGGTCGAGCGCAGCGGGATCAGTGTCATGTCCAGCGGGATCGAGGTATGCCCGCCGACCAGCAGCCGGCGCAGCTCGTCCGGCTTGGCCTCGTAGGCCTTGATGCCGGCGCGTTCGAGGTTGGCGAACAGCTCGCGCTGGCGCAGGCAGGTGCCGTTCTGCTGGTAATGGTCGAGATCCAGCGAGCCCTGATAAACGAAGAACTGATGACCGAAGCCGCCGCCCGGCCCGCGGCCGGCCACGCCGATCACATGCGGGCCGTGGGGCAGCATGACTTCGACGAGGATGTAGCTGGTGTCCGAGGCGAAGTAGAACTTGCGCGACTGCTCGAGGCTGTACTTGCCGAAGCTCATGTCCGACATGCGCGCCAGGATCGGGAACTGCAGCGCGTTGATCGACGCGGACTTGCCGAGGTTGTTGGCGCCGTAGACCGACAGCGGGTTTTCCAGCGGAAAGATGCCGAGGCTGTAGCCGGCGGTGTTCAGCAGGGCGAAGCGGCGGATGCCGTAGCGTTCCTGGCTCATGCTTCAAGCTCCTTTTCTTCGGCGATGGCGCGCGCCAAGGCGTCTTCTTCCGATTCTTCGGCCGCTTCCTCGATGAGGATGATGTCGTCTTCGCCCTCGTCCTCGGCGATCAGCTCCGGGGCGGGCAGCGGCAGGTCGCTGCTGTGCAGGCTGGCGGCGAGATCGCGGTCCTGCTGCACCGACAGGCAGACGTCGAGGAAACGGTGCATCGGCGGCAGGAAGCGGTAGACGCCGTTGCTGTCCTCGGCGAAGCCCAGCTGCGTCAGGCGGCGGATGACCTTCTCTTCCAATTCTTCCTGGGTGGTGACTTCGGCCTGCAGGAACAGGTCGCGGTACTTATCCAGCAGCGCCGGCAGTTCATCGCGACCGAGGCTGCCACCGTCGAGCACGGCCAGCGGGTCGCGGCCCTGGTCGGCCAGGTGCTCGACGAGGATGAAGGTGAACAGCGCCAGGCGCTGGGCGGTCTTGTTCACCTGCGCGCCCATCTGCTCCGGGACGAAGTAGTAGAAGCCGCGCGGATCGCAGACCAGCTCGAAGCCGAGTGCCTTGAACAGTGCGCGGTACTGGTCCTGCATGTTCGACAGCTGCGCGTAGGGCTCCGGCTCGCTGCGCGACAGGTGATAGCCCTTGAACAGCTCGCGGAAGATCGGCGCCAGCTGGGTCATTTCCTTGAGGTCGATGTTCATTCAGGTCGCTCGGATATCGTCGGGGTGATGGTGGACAAGCTGCGCGTTGTCCACCCTACGTAGGAGTCAGCCATTGGCATTGGCCACCAGCGCAAAGGAGCTGAGGCTGACGCGGTGTTCGCGGGTCAGGTACTCGCGACGTTCCAGGCGATCACGCTGGAAGCGGCTGTCGCGGGACAGGCGCGAGAACCAGTAGAGCAGCTCGTCGGTGGCGCCCTCGGGTTCCTGTTCCAGCAGCCAGGCCATCAGGTCCGGCAGCGGCAGTGCCTGCTGGCAACGCTCGATCATCTCCCGCGCGGTGCGCGGTGCGCGCGGCTGCTCGCCCTTGCGCTTGCCGCTGGCCCGCGGGAACTGCGCCGGCTTCGGCTCGAAGCGGGCCAGGGCGTAGACGTAGGCTTCGACCTGGCTGGCAGTGCCGAGAAAGGTGCTCTGAGGACGGGTGAACAGCGGCAGCGAGGCCTGTGGTACGGCGTCCAGGCCCTTCTTGCGGATCGCCGACAGTGCCAGTGCCGCGCCGCGGGTCACGGCGTTGTGCCGACGCGCTTCCTCGCGTAGCGGCAGCAACAGCTCGCGGGCCTTGCGCAGGGTCAGCTGGGCGGTGGTCTGCATTTCCAGGATGCGCGCATGAGTGCGCAGCAGGAGGTCGTCGTCCACCAGCTGGCCGAGGCGCTGCTGTTCGCCGAGCAGCTTCATCAGCACCTGCTCGACGCGATGAACGCCCTGCTCGAACGCGCCGTCGGCGGAGACCAGCTGGATCATCGGCTCGACGTACTCGTCCCAGGTCGCCAGCACCTCTGCATAGCGCTGGCGCAGCGGGATCTGGCGGTCGCTGGTCTTGGCCCGGTCGGCCACCGCGACCAGGGCCTGTTCGTCGTTGTCGAGTTTCTTCAGTACATCGCGTACGCGCATGTCGAGCAGGCGCAGCTGGCGGGCCAGGTCGTTGCCATCGCGAATCTCGAACGCATCGAGGATATGCCCGGCCAGGCGCTCCAGATGGCGCAGGTAGGCTTCGATCTCTAGGCACAGGCCGAGGCGGTGCTCGCGGCGCAGGTAAGCGAGGAAGTCGTGGATCTGCGCGTTCAGCTCGAAGCGGTTGGGACTCTTGGCCACCGGAACCAGGATGTCCAGGCGGATCCACTGGTCGAGCAGGGCGGTGATGTCGGTGGGCGTGCCTTCGGGTAGCTGTGCGGCGAGCTGATGGCGCAACTCCACCAGGCTCAGGGTGCCGGCGTCGAAACGCTCGCACAGCGGCTCGAGCAACGTCCAGTGTTCGGCGAGGGCACGCAGTACGCGCTTGGGTTCGATCATCGTGGCGCCAGTCCAGCCAATGAAAAAGCGCCGATTGTACTGCATTGGGCCTTCGTGATGGGCGCGCAGACAATCGGCCACGCCGTCGCGGCACGTATGGAGGCGTCACCTGAACGTCATCGCCTGAAGGTTAGCCTGGCGCCATTCGGCGACCGGTCGGGCAAGCCCGAACGTCACTAAACGTGACGAAGTGTCGATGTGCTATTTCGATCTCTGTCGGTTCCCGGCACAATTCGCACTTTTTTGCAAAAAGCGAGCTGTCGGTTCCGCCGGCGACTCCCTCGGGGCACGAACAGATGATCAAGACGCCGTATTACCTCATCGACAAACAGAAGCTTCTGGGCAATCTCGAGAAGATCGCCTACGTGCGTGAGCAGTCCGGCGCCAAGGCGCTGCTGGCACTCAAGTGCTTCGCCACCTGGTCGGTGTTCGACCTGATGCAGCAGTACATGGACGGCACCACCTCGTCATCGCTGTACGAGCTCAAGCTCGGCCGGCAGAAGTTCGCCGGCGAGACCCACGCGTACAGCGTGGCCTGGGCCGACGACGAGATCGAAGAGATGGTCGCCAACTGCGACAAGATCATCTTCAACTCCATCGGTCAGCTGGAGCGCTTCGCCGAGGCGACCGAGGGAACCATCCGCGGCCTGCGCGTCAATCCGCAGGTGAGCAGTTCGGACTACCTGCTGGCCGACCCGGCGCGGCCGTTCAGCCGCCTGGGTGAGTGGGATCCGGCCAAAATTGAAAAGGTCATGGGGCAGATCTCCGGCTTCATGTTCCACAACAACTGCGAGAACTCGAGCTTCGAGCTGTTCGACAAGATGCTGAGCACCATCGAGGAGCGCTTCGGCCATTTGCTGGAACAGGTCCAGTGGGTCAGCCTCGGCGGTGGCATCCACTTCACCGGCGAAGGCTATCCGCTCGATGCCTTCTGCGCGCGACTGAAGGCGTTCTCGGAAAAGTTCGGCGTGCAGGTCTACCTGGAGCCGGGCGAGGCGGCGATCACCATGAGCGCCTCGCTGGAAGTCACGGTGCTCGACACCCTGTACAACGGCAAGAACCTCGCGGTGGTCGACAGCTCCATCGAAGCGCACATGCTCGACCTGCTGATCTACCGCCTCAACGCCAAGATGGCGCCCAACGACGGCGAGCACAGCTACATGGTGTGCGGAAAGAGCTGTCTGGCCGGCGATATCTTCGGTGAGTACCAATTCGATCGTCCGCTGGCCATCGGCGATCGGCTGTCGTTCATCGACGCGGCAGGCTACACCATGGTCAAGAAAAACTGGTTCAACGGTCTGAAAATGCCGTCCATCGTGGTAAAGCAGCTCGACGGCAGCGTCGAGGTGGTTCGTGAGTTCGACTTTAACGATTACCTGTCCAGCCTTTCCTGAGGCCGCAGTACAAGGGGGTGAAACAATTGAAGAAAAACGTTCTTATCATTGGCGCAGGAGGTGTTGCCAAGGTGGTGGCCCACAAGTGCGCGCAGCACAACGACGAACTCGGTCGTATTGCTATCGCGTCGCGCAGCATCTCCAAATGCCAGGCCATCATCGACAGCGTCCAGGCCAAGGGCGGGCTGAAGCAGCCCGGCGAGATCAAGGCCTATGCGCTGGACGCCATGGACGTGGAAGCGACCAAGGCGCTGATTCGTGAAACAGAATCGCAGATCGTCATCAATGTCGGTTCTGCCTTCCTCAACATGTCCGTGCTGCGCGCCTGCATCGACACCGGCGCCGCGTATCTCGATACCGCGATCCATGAAGAGCCGGGCAAGATCTGCGAAACGCCGCCGTGGTACGGCAACTACGAGTGGAAGCACCTGGCCGAATGCCAGGAAAAGGGCATCACCGCCATCCTCGGTGCCGGCTTCGACCCGGGCGTGGTCAACGCCTACGCCGCTCTGGCCCAACAGGAATACTTCGACAAGATCGAGTCGATCGACATCCTCGACGTCAACGCCGGTTCCCACGGCAAGTATTTCGCCACCAATTTCGACCCGGAAATCAACTTCCGCGAATTCACCGGGCAGGTTTACAGCTGGCAGAACGGCCAGTGGACGACCAACCGCATGTTCGAGGTCAAGCGCACCGACGACCTGCCGGTCGTGGGCGAACAGAGCCTCTACCTGACCGGTCATGATGAGGTGCACTCGCTCTCCAAGCACCTCGACGTGCCGAACATCCGTTTCTGGATGAGCTTCGGCGAGCATTACATCAACGTCTTCACCGTACTGAAGAACCTCGGCCTGCTCTCCGAGCAGCCAGTGCGCACCGCCGAAGGCCTGGAAGTCGTTCCGCTCAAGGTGGTCAAGGCCGTGCTGCCCGATCCCGCCTCGCTGGCGCCGGGCTACACCGGCAAGACCTGCATTGGCGATCTGGTCAAGGGCACCAAGGGTGGGCAGCCGCGCGAGCTGTTCATCTACAACGTGGCCGACCATGAAGAGGCCTACGCCGAGACGGACAGCCAAGGCATCTCCTACACCGCCGGCGTGCCACCGGTTGCCGCGGCGCTGCTGATCGCCCGTGGCGAGTGGGATGCCAAGCGCATGGTCAACGTCGAAGAACTGCCGGCACAGCCGTTCCTCAAGCTGCTCGATGTGATGGGCCTGCCCACTCGCATCAAGGACGAGCATGGCGATCGTCCCTGGGATCAGGCCATCTGATTCCTGTCTGCTGAATGAAAAAAGGATCGCCTCGGCGATCCTTTTTTCGTTTCAGGGCTAACCTCAGACCGTGACCACGCCAAACACCACGGCTGCCGCCAGCATCACCAGGCTGATCCCCCAGGCCCACAACACGGTGTAGCGGATGTGCTTGTACAGCTCGACACCGGCCAGGCCGATGGCCAGGTACACGCTCGGCACCACCGGGCTGATGCCGAAGCCGGTGTTCTCGCCGATCAACATGGCGCTGGCCACGGCCTGCGCGTCGACACCCGCGGCTACCGCTACATCGCGGATCACCGGCAGCAGGGCGAAGTAGTAGGCGTCCGGCGAGAACAGCATGCCCAGTGGTACACCGAAGGCGCCGATGATCACGTGCAGCCAGTTGGCCGAGCCTTCGGGCAGTACGTTGATCATCCAGTGCGCCATGCCGTCGGACATTCCGGCTCCTGCCAGTACGCCGAGCAGGATGCCGGCCGCCAGCATCACCAGAGCCATCTGCATGGCATCGCTGGCATGGCGCAATACGGCCTGGTTCTGCTCCGCCAGGCTCGGGTAGTTCAGCACCAGGGCGACGCCGAGGCCCACCATGAAGCAGGCGAACAACGGGAAGGCGCCGGTGAACAGACAGACAAGGATGATCAGGGTCAGCACCAGGTTGGCCCAATAGCGCCAGCTAAGCGGGCTCAACTGACGGCCGTCGTCGCCGGGTTCTGCCGTCTGCGCAGCTTCATGGCCGGCGAGCATGCCATGGCCAAGGGGGCTGCGCTGGGCGCGCAGGCCAAGGAATACCGCCAGGGCCATCACCAGTGCCAGGCCGACCGCCTGCACGGGAATCAGCGAGATCCACAGCTGCGAGGCGTCGATGCCGGTCACCGCCGAGGCGCGCGCCGTGGTGCCGCCCCAGGGCACCATGTTCATCACCCCGGCGCTGAGCACCACCAGGCACAGCAGCATTTCGCGCTTCATGCCCAGGCGCAGGTACAGCGGCAGCAGGGCCGGAATCACCAGCAGGAAGGTGGCGGCACCGATGCCGTCCAGATGGGTCACTGCCGTCACCGCGACAGTGACCACCGCTACCGCCAGCGGCTTGCCGCCGGTGCTGCGCAGCAGGAAGTTGACCAGCGGCGCGAACAGACCACGCTCACGCATGACGCCGAAGTAGAGGATGGCAAAGATGAACAGCGTGGCTGTCGGAGCCACGGCTTTCAGCCCCTCGGTGATGAACTTGCCGATTTCCCCCAGGCCGAAACCGGCGAGGGCGCTGGCGATCACCGGCAGGGTGACGAAGGCGACCAGCGGGCTGATCCGGCGCAGCAGGATCAGGGTGACGATGAGAAACATCAGGCCGAAGCCCAGGGCGGTGATCATGTCGATCTCTCCGGTGTTGTTATTGTTGGAGACAGGGAAGGGGGCTCAGTCGGGAGGCGGCAACCTCAGGCCGAGCAGCGCGTAACTCATGCTCTTGCCGTGGCGGTCCAGCCCGGGGCTGGCGTTGACGCCACCTTCCAGGGCGTGCTCCACCACGAAGTTGAGGCCGCCCAGGTTCGGCAGCTCGTAGCGTTTCACCGTGCCGATGGCGCGGTGGCTCAGGCAGCCGGCGACTCGTTCGCAGGTCAGCTCACGGGCCAGCCAGGCATAGTGCTCAGCGGCGAAGGCGAACACCGCCACACTCAGGGTGTTGCCCTTGTCACCGGCACGGGCGTGGGCGTAATCGCACAGCAGTACATCGATCATCAGAACCACTCCAGCCGTTGCCGCACCGCGGTGCGCTCGATAAGGAAACTGGCGGTGCCGAGGGATTCGCCGATATGCCGGCGTACGCCGCCACCGCCGGCTGGGCCGTTGGTGTAGAGCGATTCGGCATCGAGCAGCAGGCGTTCCAGCAGGGTCTTGTCGCGATCCAGGAAGCTGATGCGCAGGCGCACGTCCTGGCAGTCGGCCGCCTGTGCCAGGCGCTGCTGCAGCCATTGCCCGCCAGCGTCGTTGAACAGGCTGGCGACGCCGATCACATCGATCCACGGCGTGAGCTGCGGCGCCAGCTTGGCGCAGCGTTGCAGCAGGATGTCGCGCGCCAGCGCGGCGCGAGCCACGGCGCCCGGGCCCGCGTAGGAAATCTCCGCTTCGGCGAACCACTTGCCGCGCAGGCCGACCAGGCCCTTGAGGTGCTTGGGCTGCGGTTTGCCGCGCACGCCCTCTACCGCCACCTGATCGCTTGCGACCTGCCGGACGCGCACCTGGCTCAGGTCCATGATCACATCCGGCGTCAGGTAGCTGGCCGGGTCGTGCACCTCGTAGAGCAGTTGTTCCTTGACCGTGCGTTCGGTGACGCAACCTCCGGTGCCAGCCGCCTTGCCGATGACGATCTGCCCATCGGCCGTGACGCTGGCGATGGGGCAGCCGACATTGGCCAGGTCCGGTACGTCCTTCAGACCGGGATGAGCGAAGTAGCCACCGCTGACCTGGGTACAGCATTCGAGCAGGTGACCGACTGCCGTGGCCTGGGCGATGCGGTCCCAGTCATCGGCCTTCCAGCCGAAGGCATGGCGCAGCGGTCCCACCGCCAGGCTGGGGTCGGCGACTCGGCCGCAGAGGACGATGTCGGCGCCCTGATCCAGCGCCTGGACGATGCCGTCGGCACCGCTGTAGACATTGACCGAGACCACTTCGCCGTCGAGTTGCGCGGGCAGCCATTGCGGCAGATCGATGCCGCTGCCGAGCAGGTCGTCGCCCAGTACGCAGGCGATGCGTGCCGCTTCGTGGCGTGTGCCCTGCAGTTGCTGGCGCAGGCGCGTAGCGGCTGCGGTGGGGTTGGCGGCGCCGCCGTTGGTGACGATGGCGATGCCGGCGTCCAGGCAGGTCTCCAGCACCGGTTCGAGAAAGTCGAACAGGCGCAGGGCGTAGCCGCTCTGGGCATCGTTGAGGCGGCGTAGCTGGGCTTCGGCCAGGGTGCGCTCGGCCAGCAGTTCGAAGAACAGGAAGCGCCGGCCGTCGCGACCGGCGAGGTCGTTGGCCAGCGCCAGCGCGGCATCGGGGCGATCATTGGCGAAGCCCGCGCCGCACCCGATATGGACTGTTGTGGTCATTGTCGATCCATTACACGGTCAGGTATGCAGCCAGGGTGATGCCTGTGGATTTAGTTGTGAATTCGAAATGTGATATGAATTGATAAGGGAATTTTATAAGTTGCCGAGCCATGGACATCAGCTTTCGCCAGCTTCAGGCCTTCGTCCTGATTGCCGAACACCGCAGTTTCAGTCGCGCCGCCGAGCAGGTTCACCTGTCGCAGCCGGCACTCAGCTACAGCCTGCGCAAACTCGAAGACGCCCTCGGCTTGTCGCTGCTGGCGCGCAACACGCGCAGCGTGGAGTTGACCGCCGCCGGCCTGCGTTTTCTCGAGCAGGCTCGCCGCCTGCTGCGTGACATGGACAACGCCGTGCACGACGCGCATGAGCAACTGCATCTGGAGAGTGGTTCGCTGCGCATCGCCGTGTTGCCGTCGGTGGCCATCGAGCCCCTGCCAAGGGTGTTGCAGGAATACCGGCGGCGCTATCCCGGTATCGACATCAGCCTGCATGACGGCCGCGCCGGGGAAATCCGCCAGTGGGTGAGTGCGGCCGAGGTGGATTTCGCCATCACCTCGGCGGTCGATGACCTCGGCGCGCTGGATTTCCAGCCGCTGTACGACGACAGCCTGGTATTGCTGGTACGCGGCCACGAACGCCTGCGCGGCAAGGCTTTGCTCGCTGCGCTACGTGAACAGGACTACATCGCCACCACCCGCGATACCAGCCTGCGCAGCATGGCCGATGAAACACTGCAGCGCATGGGGCTGTTGCGTGAACCAGCGTGGGAAGTGGCGTACATGAGCAGCGCCGCCGCGCTGGCGCGTGCGGGCTTGGGCTTCGCCCTGCTGCCGGCCAGCGTGGCCGACACCTTCAACAGCGACGGCAGCCTCGCCGTGCACCAGCTCGACGAGGCGCCGGCGCGCAGCATCGGCCTGCTGCAGCGCAAGCCGTGCTACCTGAGCCCGCCGGCGCAGGTCTTCGTCGCGCTGTTGCAACAGCAGGTCGGTGGGGCTCTCGGCACGACTACCGAGTCACGCGGCGATTTCGCCTCCTGAATCGATCGTGCTGGATCGCTCGGGTAGAGCGCCAATGTGCGCCTGGCGCCATGCCGGCGGCGCCCGCGCCGTCACGCTCCGGGTCGGCCTCGCCGCGCCGTCGGGCTGAGGAGCCGCTCTTGCGCGAGGCGGGTGATACCTCGGTGAACGGTTTGCCGGCGCCCACCCTGATGGGCTTGCGCGGGCATCCGCCGGGCAGCCTGCAGCTGCTCCTTCCCGCCCCGTCCATTTCACGCGACAATCCGCCCACACAGGCGCCCTGTCAGAGGCGCTCGGCAGCCGTGAGGATTTCCTATGAGCAGCAACGATCGCGTCATCATCTTCGACACCACCCTGCGCGACGGCGAGCAGAGCCCCGGCGCGTCCATGACCGGTGAGGAAAAGCTGCGCATCGCCCGGGCGCTGGAGCGGCTGAAGGTAGACGTGATCGAGGCGGGCTTCGCCATCGCCAGCCCCGGCGATTTCGCCGCGGTGAAGCTGGTCGCCGACAATATCAAGGACAGCACCGTGTGCAGCCTGGCGCGCGCCGTCGATGCCGACATCGAACGCGCTGCCGAAGCGCTGGCCGGCGCCAACTCCGGGCGCATCCACACCTTTATCGCCACCAGCCCGATCCACATGCAGTACAAGCTGCGCATGCAGCCGGACCAGGTGGTGGAGCAGGCAGTGCGCGCGGTGAAGAAGGCGCGCAGCCTGTGCGCCGACGTGGAGTTTTCCTGCGAGGACGCCGGCCGCTCGGAGATCGATTTCCTCTGCCGCATCATCGAGGCTGCCATCGACGCCGGCGCACGCACCATCAACATTCCGGACACCGTCGGCTACGCCATTCCGCACCAGTACGCCGACACCATCCGCCAGCTGCTCGAGCGCATCCCCAATGCCGACAAGGCGGTGTTCTCCGTGCATTGCCATAACGACCTCGGTCTGGCCGTGGCCAACTCCCTGGCCGCGGTGGTCGCCGGTGCGCGCCAGGTGGAATGCACCATCAACGGCCTGGGCGAGCGCGCCGGCAACGCCGCGCTGGAGGAGATCGTCATGGCGATCAAGACCCGCCAGGACCTGCTCAACGTGCACACCCGCATCGAGACCGAGCACATCCTCGCCGCCTCGCGCCTGGTCTCGGGCATCACCGGCTTTCCGGTGCAGCCGAACAAGGCCATCGTCGGCGCCAATGCCTTCGCCCACGAGTCGGGCATCCACCAGGACGGCGTGCTCAAGCATCGCGAGACCTACGAGATCATGTCCGCCCAGTCGGTGGGCTGGAACGCCAACAAGATGGTCATGGGCAAGCACTCTGGTCGCGCCGCGTTCCGTTCGCGCCTGGAGGAGCTGGGCATCGCACTGGAAGGCGACGAGCTGAACGCTGCCTTTGCCCGCTTCAAGGAGCTGGCGGACAAGAAGCATGAAATCTTCGACGAAGACTTGCAGGCGCTGGTCTCCGACACCCTGGCCGACGAGGCGCCCGAACACTTCAAGCTGGCCAGCCTGGAGGTGGCGAGCAAGACCGGCACCACGCCCGAAGCCAAGCTGGTGCTCAGCGTCGATGGAGCAGAGCGCAGCGCCCAGGCCGAAGGCTCCGGCCCGGTGGACGCCACCTTCAGGGCCATCGAGGCGGTCGCCGGCTCCGGTGCCACGCTGCAGCTTTACTCGGTCAACGCCATCACCCAGGGCACCGATTCCCAGGGCGAGGTGACCGTGCGGCTGGAGAAGGGCGGGCGCATCGTCAACGGTAACGGCGCCGATACCGATATCGTCGTCGCCTCGGCCAAGGCTTATCTCAACGCGCTGAACCTGATGCAGGTCGGCGCCAAGGCTCATCCACAGGTGGAAGGCGTTTGATCAGTGAAACCCGGCGTCGGGCCTACCTCGACGCCATGCAGGTAGCCAGCTGGCTGCCACGTACCGAGCTGCCGTTCGCTGCCCCGTCGCGGCTCGAGCTGCTGCAGCCGCCGGTTGCCGAGCCGGAGCCCGCGGCAGCCGTCGCGCCCGTGGCCGAGGTCGAGGCTGCACCGGTCGTCGAGCGGCCAGCCGTGGCGCCGACCGTCGAACCGACCCCGGCACCGCGCCCACGTATCGCCATGCCGGAGCCGAAGCCCGTGGCCGCGACCGACAGCCCTGGCGAGGAGGCCGCCGCCGAGCCCGCCAGGGCCATCGAGCCGCCGCCGCGCTTCTCCCTGCAGCTGCTGCGCGCCGGCAACGTGTTGCTGGTGGTGGAACTGCCCACCGGCGAATCCTTCCAGAGCCGTGACCCGGCCTACATCCTGCTCAAGGACCTGCTGCGCGCCGCCCGGCTGCCGGACAAGCCGCAGCAGGTCGGCGACGGCGAACCGATCCGCTGGCCGCTGCTGCACAAGGGCAGCCTTGACCAGGGCGCCGAGGCTGCGCGCGATTACGTGCAGGGTGTGATGGCTGCCGAGCTGGAGCAGATGGGCTGCGACTGCATCTGGCTGATCGGTCGCCCGGCCCTGCGCTTCGCGGGCGAAGTGGACGTCGACAACTGCTATCGCGAGGTGGCCGTGGAAGGGCTAGGTCGCGCCCTGGCGATGCCGGGGCTGGAAGCCTTGATGGAACAGCCGGCCGCCAAGGCCGAGCTGTGGAAGGCCATGCGCCGCAGCATGCCGCGCTGGCACATAGGTTCGTGAGTACGCGTGATGAGTGATGCAGTCAGCTTTCGCCCGATGACAGCGGCGGATATCGAAACCGTGCTGAAGATCGAATACGCCGCCTTCAGCCACCCCTGGACCCGCGGCATCTTCAACGATGCGCTGACTGCCTACGAGTGCTGGGTGATGTTCGAGGGCGAGCAGCAGGTCGGGCACGGCGTGATCAACGTGATCCTCGACGAGGCGCACCTACTCAATATCACCGTCAAACCGCAGAGCCAGGGCCGCGGCCTCGGCCTGCGCCTGCTGGAGCACCTGATGCAGCGCGCCCGCGAGCGAGGTGGCCGCGAATGTTTCCTCGAGGTGCGCGCCAGCAACGCGCCGGCCTACCGCCTCTACGAGCGGTACGGCTTCAACGAAGTGGGCCGCCGCCGGGCCTACTATCCGTCGGCCGATGGCCGCGAAGATGCGCTGGTGATGGCCTGCACGTTGCTGGATTGATGGCGCGTTTTTCCATGGGGCGGGCTCAGCCCGCCGCCTTGCGAGGCATCGTTCTCTTGTGGGCTAAGCCCACCCCGCGATCGGTGCGGCAGGCGGCCCGATCACTCCCCCGGACGCTTGTCCCGGCCTGAATCCAGCGGGGCGTCGCCCTCCAGTTCATCGTCCGACAGCACACTGTCGTCCTCGCGCAGCACCGCGTCGCCACCGCTGAGGCCGGTGTCCTCGTCGCCCTTGGCGGGGCCATCCCAGGGTTTGCCGTCCAGCGGGTCGTAGCGGCCCAGCTCGGCTTCGTCGAGGTCCACGTCTGCGCCGATCTCGTGCTCGGACACCACGCTCAGATCCTGATCCGCCGGGCCGCCGTGGCCGCGTTCGCGGGGTGAGCGCGAGCCGTCGTCCGGAATCTGCGTCTCTGGCGCCAGGTCATCCATGGTGGTCTCGCCGCCGGGCACTTCGCCGACCGTCATGCCGGCCTCGGCCTCGCGCTCCGGCGGGAACTGATCGGCGATTTCCTCGGCCGGCACCTGATCGCCGATGCGGCCCTTGCGCTCGTCCCGGCGCTGGTCGAAGTCGAGCGGCTCCATCGAGCCCATGCGGTCCTCGGTGTCGTCGATTTCCGTCGGGGTATAGGGTTTCTGATCGCTCATGATCGTCTCCTGTCAGGCCATCGGTCTTGCAGGTTGTGACCCGGCCGCTCGATGAAGATTCAGGTGCGCCGCTGGCCGGAACCGGCATCCGGGGCCATCCTTGATGGGCTGCGAATTCGGGCTGCAGTACCTGACCGGCAGGCGAGCGAAATGGGACGAACCACCGCGCGTGATCCGGAGTCCTACCTGCATGAACGATCAAAACGACCAACCTGCGCCTGAGGCTCGGCGCTGCGCTTTCTTCTTCGACGTCGACGGCACGCTGGCTGAAATTCAGCCCCGCCCGGAGCTCGTCTTCATTCCACCGCCCACCCTTGTGGCCCTGGAACGACTGCATGCCGACGGGATTCCCGTCGCCGTGATCTCCGGGCGCCCCCTGGCACAGCTCGATGCGTTGCTGGCGCCGCTGCAACTGCCCGCCGCCGGTGTGCATGGCGCCGAGCGCCGGGATGCCGAAGGCGAGTTGCGCAACCTGGCGCTGGATGCCCGGCAGCTGGAGCGCATCCAGCGCGAGCTGGTCGAAGCCTGCAGCGAGCACCCCGGCTTGCATCTGGAGAACAAGGGCGTCGCGTTCGCGCTGCACTTTCGCCTGGCGCCGCAGCTGGAACAGATCGCCCGCGAGCTCGCCGAGCATTTCGCCGAGCGCTACGCCGAGGTGCTGAGCCTGCAGCCCGGCAAGTGCGTGTTCGAACTCAAGCCACGCGGGGCGAGCAAGGGTGAAGTCATCCGCGCCTTCATGGCGGAGGTGCCATTCGCCGGCCGCACCCCGGTGTTCGTCGGCGATGACCTGACCGACGAGGCGGGTTTCGCCGCCGTCAATGCGCTGGGCGGGCGTTCCATCAAGGTCGGCGAGGGGCCCAGCGAGGCTCGCGAGCGGTTGCCATCGGTGCATTCGGTCGGCGGCTGGCTGGAACAGCTGCTGAGCGAGCTCGGCGAACCGGCCGGATCTATAACAAAACCAGACTAGAGCGAGATTTTTGCCATGAGCCGTTTAGTAGTGGTTTCCAACCGAGTCGCGCCGATCAAGGCGGGCAAGGTGGCTGCCGGAGGGTTGGCCGTCGGTGTCTACGATGCCCTGCGCCAGGCCGGAGGCATCTGGTTCGGCTGGAGCGGCGAGGTCAGCGCGACCCCGACCATCAACACCGAGGAAGTCGGCAACATCACCTATGTCACGCTGCCGCTGAACAAGCGTGACTACGACCAGTATTACCGCGGCTTCTCCAACGCCACGCTGTGGCCGATCTTTCACTACCGCATCGACCTGGCCCGCTACAGCCGCGAGGAATACGACGGCTACCGGCGGGTCAACGCCATGCTGGCCGAGAAGCTCATGCCGCTGCTCAGGCCCGACGACATCATCTGGATCCACGACTACCACCTGATCCCGTTCGCCGAAGCCTGCCGCCAGCTTGGCGTGCGCAACCGCATCGGCTTCTTCCTGCACATCCCGTTTCCGGCGCCGGAAATCCTCACCGCCATCCCGCCACACAACGACCTGCTCAAGACGCTCTGCTACTACGACCTGATCGGCTTCCAGACTGACACCGACCGCCTGGCCTTTCAGGACTACATCACCCGCGAGGTGCGTGGCGTCATCGAGCCGGACGGCAGCCTGACCGCCTATGGGCAGAACTTCCGCGCCGGGGTCTACCCCATCGGTGTGGTGCCGGACGAGATCCAGCAGCTCGCCGAAGGCTACAAGGGCCGCGCGCACCCCATGCGCCGCGCCACCGACACACGCCGCCAGACCATCATCAGCGTCGACCGGCTGGATTACTCCAAGGGCCTGGTGGAGCGTTTCCGCGCCTACGAGGAATTTCTCGACCGCTACCCGGCGCACCGCAACAACGTCGAGTTCCTGCAGATCGCGCCAACCTCGCGCTCCGACGTGCGCACCTACCAGCACATCCGCGAGCAGCTGGAGAGCCAGGCCGGGCACCTCAACGGGCGCATGTCCGACCTCGACTGGACGCCGCTGCACTACCTGAACAAGAGCTACGACCGCCGCGTGCTGATGGGCCTGTTCCGCGCCGCCGACGTCGGCTTCGTCACCCCGCTGCGCGACGGCATGAACCTGGTCGCCAAGGAATACGTCGCTGCCCAGGACCCGGAAGACCCCGGCGTGCTGGTGCTGTCGCGCTTCGCCGGCGCGGCCCGTGAACTGACCTCGGCGCTGATCGTCAACCCGTACGACTGCGTCGGCATGGCCGAAGCGCTCGACCGGGCGCTGAACATGTCGCTGGCCGAACGCAAGGATCGCTACGAGCACCTGATGCGCGCCATTCGCGCCGCCGACCTGGACGCCTGGCGCGACAACTTCATGCGTGATCTGCGCTCGTTCATCTCGCAACCCAGTGCCCAGCGGGCGAAGAAGGTCGAGCTGGTCGAACCCGAGTGAGCCGCGGCGGCTTGTCAAAAGCCTGCAGCGACTCGTAAGGTGCCGAGCCGACCCACAGGGACACATGAGATGAGCGAACTGGACCCGCTGTTCGAGAACAACGCCCGCTGGGCCGAAGCCATCAAGGAAGAAGACCCGGATTTCTTCCAGAAACTGGCCCGCCAGCAGACGCCGGAGTACCTGTGGATCGGCTGTTCCGATGCGCGGGTGCCGGCCAACGAGATCGTCGGCCTGCTGCCGGGCGACCTGTTCGTTCATCGCAATGTCGCCAACGTCGTGCTGCACACCGACCTCAACTGCCTGTCGGTCATCCAGTACGCGGTGGACGTGCTCAAGGTCAAACACATCCTGGTCACCGGCCACTACGGCTGCGGCGGCGTCCGCGCCTCCATGCGCGACGACCAGCTGGGCCTGATCGACGGCTGGCTGCGCAGCATCCGCGACCTCTACTACGAACACCGCGTGCACCTGTCCAAGCTGGCCAGTGAGGAAGAACAGGTCGACCGCCTGTGCGAGCTCAATGTCATCCAGCAGGTCGCCAACGTCAGTCACACCACCATCGTCCAGAACGCCTGGCACCGCGGGCAGCCGCTCGCCGTGCACGGCTGCATCTACGGCATCAAGGATGGCCTGTGGAAGAATCTCAACGTCACGGTGAGCGGGCTCGACCAGTTGCCCTCGCAATACCGTCTGCGCCCGCCGCGCCAAGTCTGATGAGTGCGCGTCAGGGCCCGGCCTTCGCCGGTCTGCTTATCGCCGTGCTCTGCTGGAGCGGCAACGCCCTGGTCGGCCGCGCCTTCCATGACAGCATCCCGCCGCTCAGCCTGTCGTTCTGGCGCTGGGTGCTGGCTACCAGTTTGCTGCTGCCTTTCGTCGCCAAGGGCATCTGGACGCACCGCGCCACCCTGCGTGCCGCCGGCTGGCGCCTGCCGGTCCTCGCCGCCATGGGCATCGCCAGCTACAACTCGCTGCTCTATACCGCCGCGCAAAGCACCGAGGCGATCAACCTCACCCTGGTGAACACCTGCCTGCCGCTGGCCACCTTTATCGGCGCGGGCTTCCTGCTCGGCGAATGGCCGCTGCGCCGCGCCTGGTTCGGCATGGCCGTGGCGGCGGGCGGGCTGCTCTACCTGATCAGTCGCGGCAGCTGGCAGACCTTCGCCAGCCTGTCGTTCCAGCGCGGCGACCTCATCATGCTGCTCGCCGTACTGGCCTGGGCGCTCTATACGCTGCTGCTGCGCCGCTGGGCCAGGCACCTGCTGGTGCCGCCGCTGGTGCTGCTGGGCGTGCTGATGCTGCTCGGACTGCCGCTGATCCTGCCGTTCTACCTGCTGGAACTGGGCCGGGTAGGGGGCTTCGCCCTCACGCCGAGCAACCTTGCCGCCATCGGCTACACCGCCGTGTTCGCCTCGCTGGTGGCCTACGTCGGCTGGAACCATGGCGTGAAGATCGTCGGCGCGGGCAGGGCGGCCATGGTCATGTACCTGATGCCCGTGTTCACCGCGCTGCTCGGCTGGCTGCTGCTGGGCGAGGCCCTGCGCACCTTCCACTGGATCGGCGGCGCCCTGATCTTCGCCGGCCTGCTGCTGGCCACGCGGCCGTCGTTCCGCTAGGGCCGTAGGATCCCGATCTGGGCTGCCGACCAGCGCGGCCCGGGCTAGGCGCCCCCACCTACGCGGCCCGACCGTTCGTAACTAACCGTTTGAAAAGGATAAAAAATCTGCGGAGCCAGGGTTGACAGCCCAAACCGACCAGAGAATAATGCGCGCCACTTGGCTACATAGCTCAGTTGGTTAGAGCGCAGCATTCATAATGCTGATGTCCCAGGTTCAAGTCCCGGTGTAGCCACCAGACAAAACAAGGGGTTAGCGAAAGCTAGCCCCTTTTTTGTTTGTGCCGGTGACTACACGCAGTCCACGGCTCGCTTTAGCAAAAGAATGCTATGAAGAAAATCGCCTCATGGCTGTTCAGAGCTGCAATGGTTCTAGGCGCGCTTGGGTGGACTGCCCTTGCTTTGCTAAGTACGGAATGCCTGTTCTTTCTCGGACCTGAAGACAGCCAGACCGAATCTTTTGCCGTCTCCTTCTATGTCTATCAACTCCTTTTGCTACCGGCGACCGTGTTGTCACTCGTTGCTTTCGTGTGGCTGACGAGGCGGCAGCACAATACGGCTTTGCTCTTGATCATCATCCCGTTTCTGTTCGTTAAGTTTCACTTGTTCTGATCTAGAGCGGTTAGCTTCTGTTGTGCGAGCGGCGAGAGCCGCAGTGCCGATTCCAGATGATCCGGCGACAGGTGCGCATAGCGCGTGGTCACAGACATGTGTCCCAGGGAACCTGATGCCTCGCCCTCGCTTAGTCGCCTTCCGCTAGACAACCAAAGGCGCCTGGCCAAAGCTAGCCGCCTTTTTTCGTTCCTTTTGTTTGCTGTTCCGTTTACCGAGGTAAACCATGCGTGAGCGTTTCGATGAGATTCGTGCCGAGCGGGATGTTCATTCCGTGGAGCCGGTTGTTTACAACCGTGATCCCCATGCCGGGCTGTGGAAGCAGATCGCACTGGGGATCGTGGTGGGTTATCTGGCGTTGGGTCTGATTAGCGCCGTGGGTTGGGCGGTGTTTGCGCGGTTCGCCTTGGGCGGGCTGCAGATAGCGGTGCCTTGAGGTCGGGCGTTTGCCCGGCGCACAGGCCGCAACGGTAGGGATTCCGGTGCATGGCGGGCCGTTGACCGTGCCGTGCGGGCGGCGCAGAATCGCGCCATTTGGCGGGGCGACCCAGCCTGCAGGTTTTCTTTTGTGTAGTAAGGGCGTGCGATGAATACCTTTCTGACGGCGGTCTCGGTGGTCGTTTGTGTGTTGGCGATCAGTGCGGGTGTGATGCTCGATGTTCGGCACAAGCCGAGCGACGAGGCGAAGCGGGTGTATACCGCCGAGCGGGTGAACGAGATTCTGCGGCGTAATACGAAGCACAGCTGAGCCGCAGGCGAGGCTGAAGCGTGAAAACAGGCGGCCCGAGGGTCGCCTTTTTCATGCCCGGAAAAAAGCCGGGCGCGGGGCCCGGCGAAGTCCAACGAGGAGAGGTGCTGTGGCGTGGTGCTTACCAGAGTGGCAGGCTGTAGCTGACGATAAAGCGGTTCTCGTCCAGATCGCTGCCGAAGTTGCTGCGGGTGGTGGCGTTGCGCAGGCGCAGGCCGAGGTTCTTCAGCGGGCCGCTCTGGAACACGTAAGCGAGGTCGGTATTGCGTTCCCAGGTCTTGCCTTCGCTGGCGCCGGGGCCGCGGTCGACGTTGTCGCCGGAGAGGTAGCGGGTCATCAGGCTCAGGCCGGGGATGCCCATGGCGGCGAAGTCGTAGTCGTAGCGGACCTGCCAGGAGCGTTCGTCCTCGTTGCCGAAGTCGTTGATCTGCACCAGGTTGACCAGCGAGTTGTCGCTGCCGGCGATGTAGGCGAATCCGGTGTCGCCGTTGAGCTGCTGATAGCCGGCACCGAAGGCGTGGCCGCCGAGCTTGTAGGTGAACATGGCGCCGAAGGCATCGGCGTCGACGTTGCTGCCGCCGTCGTCGGTCTGGTGCACGTAGCGCAGGTCGGTCTTGAAGTTCTGCTTGTCGCCGAGCGGCAGCACGTGGACCAGGCCGAAGTTGTGTTCCTTGTAGATGCCGTCCAGCCCGCCGTAGAAGTAGCTGGTGCTGAGCTCGGGCGACCAGGCGTAGCGTGCGCCGGCGAAGAGGAATTCGTCGCTGCTGGTCTGGCTGCCGAACTGGATGTTGCGGCGGCCGCCGTTGAAGGCGGTCATTTCCTCGTTATCGGAGGAGTTGCGCTGGTTGACGCGGTCGAGCTTGCCGAGGTCCAGGGTCAGGCCGTCGATCTCCTTGCTCTGCAGCCAGGCGCCGCGATAGGTCTGCGGCAGCAGGCGGCTGTCGTTGCGCATCACCACCGGCAGGATGGGTTGCAGGGTGCCGACGTGCAGGGTGGTGGCGGACAGTTTGGCCTTGGCCGTCACACCGGCGGAGCCGTAGTCGTCCTGGGCACGGTTGGGGGCGTCGCGGTCGCTCTGCAGGATGCCGGTGCCGACGCGGTCGGGGCTGGAGTCGAGCTTCACGCCGAGCAGGCCGATGGCGTCCACGCCGAAGCCGATCGGGCCTTCGGTGTAGCCGGATTCCATTTTCAGCATGAAGCCTTGGGCCCATTCCTCGGCCTTGGACTGGCCGGTGCCGGAACGGAAATCGCGGTTCATATAGAAGTTGCGCAGGTCGATGCTGGCCTTGCTGTCTTCGACGAAGGCGGCGCTGGCGGGGTGGGTGGCGATCACTACGGCGCCGCCGCAGAGAATGTGGCAGAGGGATTTGTGGTGCAGTCGCATGGTATTTCCTCTTGTTGTTGTTTTGGGCCGCTCTTGGGCGGCTACTGGGCATAGAGCGAAAGGCGTGCCAGTGGCGGAAGTAGCCGGGCTGTTCGGCTGGATCGGGCGTGCCAGAGCGCTTGCGCGTCGCATTGCCTTGGCGCGGGAGCGGCATGGGAAGCGTCTGGCTGGCTGGACATGTATGGCGCGCGGCCAGCTTTGGCGAGGCGGTGTCCAGCGCGGCGGACGGTTGGAGGAGGGCGCCGGCCGGGGAGCCGGCGCCGGGTCAGGTGCTAGCGGGTGCCCTTGCGGCTCTGCACGCAGACGAAGCTTGTGGCGGCATTCACGTCGCCCTTGCCAACGTACTTCGGCCAGCCGGGGTATTCGCACAGCGGGCGGGTGCGGCCGGGCACGCCGACGCTGTCGGCAACGATCTGCCTGCGCGGCGCACGGCCCTGTTCGACCCATTCTTCCAGTGCGCTCAGCGAATCCCAGGCAGCGTTGAACACGGTGCTGGCGGCGTGGCCGTAGCCGGGGATCTCGTAGTAGCGCAGGAAGCGCTGCGTCTTGCCCGGGCCCATGTCGCGGCGCACACGCTCGTAGTACTCGGCGGTGGCGCGGGTGCTCACCAGTTGGTCGGAGCTACCGTGGGCCATGAGGATCTTGCCGCCGTTGCGGGCGAATGCGGACAGGTCGGTCCGGTTGACGTCCTGGCGCAGCGACAGCTCGCTGATGCGCGCCTGCCACGGGCCGGGGTTCTGCGGGTCGAGGGTCAGGGAGTTGAAGGTGGGATTGCGCGTCACGAAGAAGCGCACCCATTCATCCCAGAAGCCGGAATGGTAGGGCGCGCCCTCGGCGAAACCGGTGCCGTGCACGGGCATCGGGTAGCTCGGCTGCAGGGTGTTGAGGCCGAGGCGGTTGACCACCAGCTGCACGCCTTCACCCGGCCGGCCGAGGTCGGTGCCCCAGGTGTTGAAGCCAGGGTAGTGGGTCTCGCCGCTGGCCAGCGGGAAGTTGAAGCGGATCGGGCTGTTGAACACCCGCAGCGCCTGGATCTGCGCATCCGACAGGCAACGCTGCGAGGTGTCGGCACCGCCCGGGCAGCGTAGCGGTTTGCCGTTGAGCTTGGCGCGGGCCGGGTCGAACTGCGCATTGCACGCGGCCTGATGGCTGATCACGCCGTCACGCACGCCGTCCAGCCCGTCACAGGCCTGCATCGCGGCTTCCAGCAGTGCGGCACGTTTCTCCAGGCTGGGAAAGGCGCCGGGCTGGGCGAGGGCGCGGGTGATGCGGCCGAACTGCAGGTCCAGCGCCAGGGCGTTGTAGGCGGGGTAGAGGACGATGGCGCCGTGGAAGTCGGTCGGCCATTGCTGCACCACGGCCAGTGCCTCGCGGCCACCGGTGGAGCCACCGGCGAAATAGCTGCGCTCGGGCGCGGCGCCGTAGCGTTGTTCGATCAGGTAGATGGCGGCATCGCGGGTTTTCTTCAGGGCATCGTGGGCGTAGTTGGCCAGGGCTTCGTCGTTCCAGGCAAAGGAGCCGGGGCTCGCCGGGTCGGCGACGTGCCCGGAGTCGCTACCGAACACCGCGTAGCCACGGCCGAGCGGCGTGGGTTGATCCAGCGGGCCGGCAGGGACGTTGCCGGCGACGTTCGGCACCGTGCCGTTGTAACCGCCGCCGCCGAACATCATCGCCTTGCGGTTCCATTGTTCGGGCAGCACCAGGCGCATGCGGATTGCCGGTGCGGCGGGATCGACCGGGCGAATCTCGGCGCTGATATCGCAATAGGCGCCAAAGGTCTGCGGGGCGCTGCCGCCGGCGGCCACCGGGGTCGCCGCCGTGACGCGGGCGCCGCTGGTAGGCAGGCCGATGGCCTCGGCCGGGATCTCGCGACCGAGCAGCTCGGTGCAGGTCGCCGCCTGGGCGGACTGACTGGCCAGCAGCGCCAGGGCGAGGGAGGCCAGAGGCAGGGAACAGCGCGCAAGCGAGTTGCAGGATGGATGCATCATTGAGGCTTTCCTTCTTCTTGTTTTCGGGCCATGCGCCGGGTAGGCGCATAAGCGCTCAAGCCAATGACATGCCAGCGGACGGAAGGAAGGGAGAGCAGGCGATGGCCGGTCGCCGCGCTTGCGGCGAAGGCTCTGGCGCAGGGATCGGGTCGATAACGGGGAAGGTTGCGCGAGGCGCCTGGGGCTCAGGCTGGCGAGGCAGGATGTCCGGCGCGCTGGACGACTGTCCGCCGCGCCGGACACTCAGGTGGCTAGTTGTAGCGGCCGTTCAGCCCGCCGACGCTGTAGCGCCCGGCGCCGAGCAGCAGGATGGCCAGCGAGCCGAACAGGAACAGGCCCTGCAGTTCGATGGCCCAGCCGCCCATCGGCCCGATGTCGAACAGCTCGGCCCGGTGCGCCAGGGCGAGGGCGACGACCATGTTGCCCAGCATCAGCAGGGCGCCGAGGCGGGTATACAGACCGACGATCACCAGCAGCGGGCCGACCACTTCGCCCAGGAACACGCCATAGGCGAGAAAGGCCGGCAGCCCCATGCCGGCCAGCATGCCGCCGATACCGTCGACGCCATGCAGCAGTTTGTGGATGCCATGCAGCAGCATCAGTACGCCAACCGAGAGCCTGAGAACGAGTTTGCCTGCATCGTCTGTCATCTTCGCGCATCCCAGTTGCGGCGCCGGGAGTCGGCGGCCCTGATTCCAATGTAGATCAGCCGCTGTGACATTGCCGCGTCGCGGTTGGCGCCGACCCGCGCGTTAGCCCGCTCAGCGCTGGCTCAGGCCATGCTGCTGCAGCTTGCTGTAGAGGCTGGCGCGGGAGATGCCGAGTTCCATGGCGGCGCGCCGACGGTTGCCCTTGCAGGCGGCCAGTGCACTCTGCAGGGCGCGGCGCTCGGCCTGGGCGAGAGTCTGCGCCAGCGGTTGCAGCGGCAGTTCTTCGCTCGGCGCCGCCTCGCTTGGCAGGACAGCGCTTGGCGCGCTTGACGCATAGGCCGGCGCGTCGGCCGAGCGCGCCTGCTCGCCCAGCAGCGGCAGCAGGTGCGCAGCCTGCAGCTGCGGGCCATCGGCGGACAGCTGCGCGCGCTCCAGCAGGTTGCCCAGCTCGCGCACGTTGCCGCGCCAGGGTTGCGCGCAGAGCAGCGCCAGCGCTTCGGGGCTCAGCTCCATGGGCGGTTGGCCGGAGCGGTTGGCGATGTCGTCCAGCAGGTGCTCGACCACGGCGGGGATGTCGCTGGCGCGCTCGCGCAACGGCGGCACGCGCAGGGCCAGGACGTTGAGGCGGTAGTAGAGGTCGTCGCGGAACTGGCCGGCGGCGACCTTGGCTTCCAGGTCGATATGGGTCGCGGCGATCACCCGCACGTTGAGCGCCTTGACCTGGTTGGAGCCCAGCGGCTCGACCTCCTGCTCCTGCAGCACGCGCAGCAGCTTGGCCTGCAGCGGCAGCGGCAGGTCGCCGATCTCGTCGAGGAACAGCGTGCCGCCGTTGGCCACCTCGAACTTGCCGATGCGCGCCTTGCGGTCGGCACCGGTAAAGGCGCCGGGGGCGGTGCCGAACAGTTCGGCCTCCACCAGGCTTTCCGGAATCGCCGCGACGTTGACCGCGACGAAGGGCCCGCGCGCCCGCGGTGAGAGGTTATGGATGCCCTGGGCCAGCAGCTCCTTGCCGGTGCCGGTCTCGCCACGCAGCAGCACCGTGGCATCGAGCTGCGCGGCGCGCCGGGCCTGACGCTTGATTTCGCTGGCAGCCGGGCTGTTGCCGATGAAACCGGCGATGGTGTAACGCGCCCGGCGTGCCTTGGCCAGTTCGTTCTGGGTGGCGACCAGCTGGGTCTGCAGGCTGGTGTACTTGGACATCAGCGGCTTGAGGTGGCGGGCGCGGTCGAACAGCACGAAGCCCAGCGCGCCGACCAGGGTGCCGTCCTCGTCGCGCAGTGGAATGCGGGTGACCACGAAGTGCTCGTCGCCGAAGGCCATCAGGTCGAGCATGCTCGGCTGGCCGCTTTCCACCACCTCGCGCAGGCGGCTGGCCGGCAGCACTTCCTCGATCTCCTTGCCGAGCACGCTGGACGGATCGCGAATGCCGACCTTCTCGGCGTACTTGTCGTTGATCCAGACGATGCGCGCCTGACGGTTGACCGCGATGGTGCCCTCACACTGCGCGTTGAGGTGATCGAACAACAGAGGCATGGCCACGGCACGGAAACGTTCCGGGGATACGCCGACGATCAGGCCGTGGTTGTCGAGTGCGTCGCGGGCAATGCTCATGGGCAGTCAGGGTCCGTTCTGGAGCGGCCGATTATGGTTGGCCCCGGCTGCCACGGGCAAGGCAACCGGGACATGCTCAGGGCTGGGAATACACTTCGTTCGGCAGCCAGGTGGCCAGCGGTGCGAAATAGAACACCAGGGCCAGGCCGAGCAGCTGGATGAGGATATAGGGCAGCACGCCGAGGTAGACATCGCGGGTAGTGATGCCCGGTGGGCAGACGCCCTTGATGTAGAACAGCGCGAAGCCCACTGGCGGTGTGAGGAACGAGGTCTGCAGGCAGAGCGCGAAGAGAATCGCGAACCACAGCGGATCGACGCCCATGGAGAACAGCACCGGCGCCACCAGCGGCAGGATGATCAGGGTGATCTCCACCCAGTCGAGGAAGAACCCCAGCAGGAAGGTGATCGCCAGCACGGTGAGCAGCACGCCGGTCTGGCCGAACGGCAGGCCGGTGAGCGCCGCGCGGATCACATCGTCGCCACCCAGGCCGCGCAGCACGGCGGCGAATACCGTGGCGCCGATGAAGATGCCGAAGATGAACGCGGCGGTGCGGCTGGTCTGATACAGCGCATCCTTGAGCACCGGCAGGCTCAGCCGGCGGCTACCGGCGGCCATCAGCAACGCACCGAAGGCGCCCACCGCAGAAGCCTCGGTGGTGGTGGCGATGCCGAAGAAGATCGAGCCGAGCACGGCGAAGATCAGCGCCAGCGGCGGCACCACGGCCCAGAACACGTCGAGCAGGGCACGGCCGTCGAGCTTCGGCCGGTTGACCGGAGCCGGGGCGAAGTCTTTTTTCAGCCAGGCGGTGATGACGATGTACAGCACGTACATCAGCGCCAGCATCATTCCCGGAATCAGCGCGCCCATGAACAGCTTGCCCACCGAAGCCTCCGAGGTGCCGAGGCGGTCGGCCATCAGGACCAGCATGATGCTCGGCGGAATCAGAATGCCCAGCGTACCCACCGAGCAGGCAGTGCCCACCGCCAGGCTCTTGTTGTAGTTGGCCTGCAGCATCGGCCCGATGGAGAGCATGCCGAGCAGCGCCACCGAGGCGCCGACGATGCCGGTGGAGGCCGCGAGCAGGATGCCGACCACCACCACCGTCACCGCATAGCCGCCGCGCAGCGGACCGAGCACGCGCACCAGGCTGTGCATCAGGCGTTCGGCGATGCCGGAGCGGTCGAGCATGATGCCCATGAAGATGAACAGCGGCAGGGCCACCATCAACTCATTGGCGACGATGCCGTAGATGCGCGCGTCGAGCACGCCGATGGTGCCGTCCCAGGTGAACCAGAGATTGGCGTCGAAGTGTTCGACCAGCACATAGCCGAGCACGGCGAACAGCAGGCCGATGCCGGCCAGCGACCAGGCGACCGGGAAGCCGAGCAGCAGCAGGCCCATGAAGCTGGCGAACATGGCGATGACGAGGATTTCTTCCAGACCCATGATTGCGACTACTCCATCAGGGCTGCGAACGAGTGCGGTCGCGCTCGTCCGAGGGGGCCGTCAGGGCCCGCGGGAAATTGAACAGCAGGGTGCTGCAGCGCAGCGCGCGGGACAGCAGCGCCAGCGCCACCAGCACGAGGCCGATGGGCAGCACACTCTTGAAGATGAAGCGGTAGGGCAGCCCACTGGGCGCCTGGGAGCGTTCGTTGTAGAGGTAGGCCTTGTAGGCGTAGGGGATCAGTGCATCGATCATCAGCACGATCACCGGCAGCGCCAGCAGGGCGATGGCCAGCAGCTCGATCCAGGCCTGGCTGCGCAGGCTGAAGCGTTCGCGCAGCACGTCGACGCGCACATGGTCGTCGCGCACCACGGCGTAGGCGAGGGCGAGCATCAGGGCGGCGCCGAACAAGTGCCAGGACAGTTCTTCCAGCGCAATGGAACCGCGCGAGAGGGCGAAGCGGCTGAACACGTTGGCCAGCACGACCAGCAGAACCGCCAGCCAGAGCCAGGCGCTGGCTTGGCCGATGGCGACCAGCAGGCGTTCCAGCGGCCGCGAAATACGGTTGTACGGCAGCGCGTCGGGCGCTGGCGCATCGGGAGAGACGGGCTTGAAGGACACGGCGGACCTCGGAATCTCGGCACACAGGGATAGAAGGCGGGCACGTCGCCGTGCCCGCGGGCTGCAGCGCAGCCGTCAGTCGTACTTGTAGAAGTCGCGCGGCAGGTAGCCCATGCCGTGCCAGATTGAGTGGTGCTTCATGAACTCGCGCTGGCTGGTCAGTACGCGCTTGAACATCTCGTCCTTGGCGGCCATCTCGTCGAGCACCTCATCGGTGACCTTCTGCAGCTCGCGCAGTACCGGCTCGGGCAGCACTTGGGCCTTCACGCCCTGCTTCTGGTAGTCACGCAGCGCGGTCGGCTGAGCCCACTCGCTTTCGGCGAAGCCCTTGAGCGTGGCCGACTCGCAGCCCATCTCGATGAGCGCACGGCTCTCCGGCTTCAGCTTGTCCCAGACGTCCTTGTTCACCAGCAGGTGCGAGGTGGTCAGCGTCTGGTGCCAGCCGGGCATGATGTAGTTCTTGATGATCTGGTCCAGGCCCAGCATCTTGTCCACCGCCGGCTGCGAGAACTCGGTGGCGTCGATGGTCTTGCGCTCCAGCGCCTGGTAGATCTCGCCGCCCGGCACCATGGTCACCGAGGCGCCGAGCTTTTCCAGCACCTTGCCGCCGATGCCGGCGAAGCGGATACGCAGGCCATCGAAGTCTTCCAGCTTCTCGATGGGCTTGGCGAACCAGCCGGCGCCTTCCGGGCCGATGATGCTGCACAGCATCGGATGGATGTTGCGCTGGGCGTAGATTTCCTCGAGCAGCTTCTTGCCGTCACCCTGGTAGTACCAGGCCAGGTGCGCCGGCGGCTCCATGTTGAACGGCGCGCCGGAGTACAGCGGCAGGGCCGGAATGGTGCCCTGGTCGTAGCCGATCCAGGTGTAGCCGGCCGGGTACTTGCCGCTGCTCACCGCATCCATGATCTCGAACGGCGGCACCAGTTCGCCCGGCTCGTAGTAGCGCAGCTGGATGTCGCCGCCCGAGACGGCCTTGAGCGATTCGGAAAGGTGCTTGACCGGCGTGGTCAGGCCGATCAGGTGGGAGGGGAAGGCCAGCGGCACCTGCCAGCGGATCTTCTCCGCGGCACTGGCGACGCCACTGAGCAGGCTGGCGCCGAGCAGGGTGGTGGCACCGATGGCGCAGGCGATACGGGAAAGCTTGTTCTTGGTCGACATGCAGATTTCCTTCTTGTTGTTGTTCTGTGCCCGAGGGCGGACGCGTAACCGCCCGTGGGTCGAGGGCGTTAACAGGCCAGAACAAGAACAGAGGCCGAGCCGATGCTGCCGATCCGGCGCCAGTCTTGTTCTTTGGTTTGTTCTGGCGTCGCGGGGTGGATTGCAGGTTCTGTGCCTATCACCCGCGAACGAGGAAAGGCGCGCGCTGCAGCGCTATTGGAGTGATTGCAGGGCGATAGCGGTGTCCGCTGCGGCAGACACTGCCCGGATGGATATGCGGCAGTGTCCGAAATTCTGGAACATGTCCATTTCTTTGGACGGCGCTATAACGAACGGGCGGACAAACGAATCCGGCGTGCGCAGGGCGCAACGCCGGATGAGAGGCAGGCGAGAAGGGCGTCGGATCAGCTGGCGGCTTGCTTGGCCAGTGTGCTTTCCAGAGCGGTGCGGCAGCGCTCCTCGGCGGTGTCCAGCTCCAGCTGCATCTGCTGGATGTCGAGCAGCTGCTGCTCCAGCTGCTGACGCCGCTCGGCGATCATCTGCAGCATGATGTTCAGCTGCTTCTGGTTGCCGGCCTTGGGATCGTAGAGCTCGATCAGGGTCTTGCATTCGGCCAGCGAGAAGCCGATGCGCTTGCCGCGCAGGATCAGCTTCAGCGCGACGCGATCCTTGGGCGAATAGATGCGCTCCTGGCCGCGGCGGGTTGGCGTGAGCATGCCCTGTTCTTCATAGAAACGGATGGCGCGGGTGGTGATGTCCAGCTCGTTGGCCAGGTCGGAAATGCTGTAGGTCTGTTTAGCCATGATTCCTTCCGATCATCCTCTGTCACGCCCGGTGATCCGGGCGCGTATGTCTGCCCCGCGCCGTGTGATTCGCTCAGGGGCGTTCGACTGCCAAGGCTACTCCCTGACCACCACCGATGCACAGTGTCGCCAGGCCCTTGCGCGCGTCGCGGCGCTGCATCTCGTGCAGCAGGGTCACCAGGATGCGGCAGCCCGAGGCGCCGATCGGGTGACCGAGGGCGATGGCCCCGCCGTTCACGTTGACCTTATCGGCATCCCAGCCCAATTCCTTACCGACCGACAACGCCTGCACGGCGAAGGCTTCATTGGCTTCGATCAGGTCCAGCTCGGCCAGCGTCCAGCCGGCCTTGTCCAGGCAGCGACGGGTGGCGGTGACCGGGCCGATGCCCATGATCGCCGGGTCGACGCCGGCGTTGGCGTAGCCGGCGATCTTGGCCAGCACCGGCAGGCCCAGGGCCTCGGCCTTGCTGGCGCTCATCAGCACCACCGCGGCGGCGCCGTCGTTGAGGGTCGAGGCGTTGCCGGCGGTGACGCAGCCGTCCTTCTTGAAGGCTGCACGCAGGCCGCCGAGGGATTCGGCCGTGGTGCCGGCGCGGGGCTGCTCGTCACGGGCGAAGGCGACCGGGTCGCCCTTGCGCTGGGGAATCATGACCGGGGTGATCTCGGCATCGAAGCGGCCGCTTTCGATGGCCGCCGCGGCACGCTGCTGCGACTGTGCGGCGAAGGCGTCCTGCTGGGCGCGGTCGATGCCGTACTTGTCGGCCAGGTTCTCCGCGGTGATGCCCATGTGGTAGTCGTTGAAGGCGTCCCACAGGCCGTCGGTGATCATGGTATCGACGATCTGCGCGTGGCCCATGCGCAGGCCGGTGCGTGCGCCGGGCAGAACGTAGGGCGCCAGGCTCATGTTCTCCATGCCGCCGGCGATGACCACTTCGGCATCGCCGCAGCGGATCGCCTGCACGGCCAGATGCACGGCCTTGAGGCCCGAGCCGCAGACCTTGTTCAGCGTCATGGACGGTACGGCGTGGGGCAGGCCGGCCTTGATCGAGGCCTGGCGCGCGGTGTTCTGCCCGGCGCCGGCGGTGAGCACATGGCCGAGGATGACTTCATCGACCTGGGCCGGGTCGATACCGGTCTTTTCCAGCAGGGCGCGGATCACGGTGGCGCCCAGTTCGACTGCCGGCACATTGGCCAGCGAGCCCTGGAAACTGCCGATGGCGGTGCGGGTTGCAGCTACGATGACGACGTCTTGCATGACGGACTCCGAATAAAAAAGCGCTACGCCGGGGCGTAACGCGAGGACCAGGCACGCGGCCTGGCTCCGGGAAAGGGTGCCCTCGAACGACAGGGGGCAAGCCGTTGGTCAGCGCGCTGGCAGACCGGTCGATGCCGCAGTATACGGGCGCCTGGGTGACTGGCCAGTGCTGGCGCGCCGCCGGCTCGGGGCGTTCGGGGCAGGCGGGAAGACGCAGCGGGCAAGGGGTGCTCCGGCGTGCTTCCCGCTCCCAGGCTTCAGCGCTGGATCGGGCAGCCGGTGGCCTCTTGCAGTTCCTCGAAGCTGACGCCTTCGGCCAGCTCCACCAGCTTCAGGCCCTGCTCGGTGACGTCCAGCACGCCGAGGTCGGTGATGATCCGGTCGACCACGCCGAGGCCGGTGAGCGGCAGGTCGCAGGCCGGCAGGATCTTGTGCGCGCCGCCCTTGGCGGTGTGCTCCATCAGCACCACGACGCGCTTGACGCCGGCCACCAGGTCCATCGCGCCGCCCATGCCCTTGACCATCTTGCCGGGGATCATCCAGTTGGCCAGGTCGCCCTTCTCCGACACCTGCATGGCGCCGAGGATGGCCAGGTTGATGTGACCGCCGCGGATCATGGCGAAGCTCTGCGCGTTGTCGAAGAAGCTCGAGCCGGGCAGGGCGGTGACGGTCTGCTTGCCGGCGTTGATCAGGTCCGGATCGATCTCTTCCTCGCTGGGGAAGGGGCCGATGCCGAGCAGGCCGTTCTCGCTTTGCAGCCAGACGTCCATGCCTTCGGGGATGTAGTTGGCGACCAGGGTAGGCAGGCCGATACCGAGGTTGACGTAGAAGCCGTCCTGCAGCTCCTGGGCGGCGCGTTGCGCCATCTGTTCACGTGTCCAGGCCATGGTCTCAGCTCCTCACCGTGCGTTTTTCGATGCGTTTTTCCGGGTTCGGGTTGTGCACGATGCGATGCACGTAGATGCCCGGCAGATGAATCTGGTCCGGGTCCAGCTCGCCGGTCTCGACGATCTCCTCCACCTCGACGACGCAGACCTCGCCGGCCATCGCTGCCAGCGGGTTGAAGTTGCGCGCGGTCTTGCGAAACAGCAGGTTGCCGGCCTTGTCGGCCTTCCACGCCTTGACCAGGGCCAGGTCCGCGGTCAGCGATTCTTCCATCACGTACCACTCGCCGTTGAACTGGCGGGTCTCCTTGCCTTCGGCCACCAGCGTGCCGTAGCCGGTCCTGGTGTAGAACGCCGGGATGCCCGCGCCGCCGGCACGCAGTTTCTCCGCCAGGGTGCCCTGCGGGGTGAACTCCAGGGCCAGCTCGCCGGCCAGGTACTGGCGCTCGAACTCCTTGTTCTCGCCCACGTAGGAGGAAATCATCTTGCTGATCTGCCGCGTCTCCAGCAGCAGGCCGAGGCCGAAACCGTCGACACCGGCGTTGTTGCTGATGGCAGTCAGGTCCTTCTTGCCGCTGTCGCGCAGCGCGCCGATCAGCTGCTCGGGGATGCCGCACAGGCCGAAGCCGCCGACGGCAATGGTCATGCCGTCCTGAACCAACCCTTCCAGGGCGTGGGCGGCGTTGGGGTAAATCTTGTTCATGAATTACCTCTACTTGTTGTTCTGTCCGTGCCGGGCGCTACCTGAATGGGCGCCCGACGAATAGGGTTTAGCAAGAACGGTGCCGCTAACCGGCCAGTCTGGCGCGGGCGACCCGCGAACCGTTGGCGCGCCCCAGCAGCTGGCTGATGCGCTGGCCGGCGGCGATCAGTGCGTCGAGGTCGATGCCGGTGGCTATGTCCAGCCCGTTGAACATGTACAGCACGTCTTCGCTGGCGACATTGCCGCTGGCGCCTTTGGCGTAAGGGCAACCGCCGAGGCCGGCGACCGAGCTGTCGAACACGGCGATGCCTTCCAAGAGGCTCGCATAGATATTCGCCAGCGCCTGGCCGTAGGTGTCGTGGAAATGCCCGGCCAACCGTTCGCGCGGCACTTCGCGGGCTACGGTATCGAACAACGTGCGGGTCTTGCCCGGTGTGCCGGTGCCGATGGTGTCGCCCAGGGAAACCTCGTAGCAGCCCATGGCATACAGCTCGCGGGCCACTTCGGCGACCTTGGCTGGCGATACCTCACCCTCGTAAGGGCAGCCGAGCACGCAGGAAACGTAGCCACGCACGCGAATGTCGTGTTCGCGGGCAGCCTCCATCAAAGGCGCGAAGCGTGCCAGGCTCTCGGCGATGGAGCAGTTGATGTTCTTCTGCGAGAAAGCTTCGGAGGCCGCACCGAACACCGCGACTTCCTTCAGGCCGGCCTCGATGGCCGCCTCCAGGCCCTTCATGTTCGGCGTCAGCGCCGCGTAAGTGACCCCGGCCTTGCGCTGGATCTGCGCGAAGACATCGGCGGAGCCCGCCATCTGCGGCACCCACTTGGGCGAGACGAAGCTGCCGACTTCGATATAGGACAGCCCGGCGGCGCTCAGGTCGTCGACCAGACGCACCTTGTCCGCCACGCTGATCGGCTGCTGCTCGTTCTGCAGACCGTCACGCGGGCCGACTTCCACCAGCCGGACCTGTTTGGGCAGGCTCATATGTCCTCCAGGGGTGAGCGCGATTGGTCGGCTCACCGGTTCATGTGTGTCAGCCGAGGCGTCCGGCTACCGGTGGAAAAGCCTGCGGCGTTTTCCACCCTAAGGCCTTGCGTTCGTGCGTAGGGTGGACAACGGCGAAGCCTTGTCCACCTTGGCGACCGTCACGCCTCTTCCATCTCCAGCAGCACCGCGCCTTCGCTGACCATTTCGCCTTCGCTGCAGAACAGGCTCTTGACCACGCCAGCCTGGGCGCTGCGGATGCTGTGTTCCATCTTCATCGCTTCCAGGACGATCAGCGCGGTGCCGGCTTCGACATGCTGACCGGCCTCCACCAGTACACGCACGATACTGCCGTTCATTGGCGCGGTTAGGCCGCCGTGATGCTGGTGGCTGGCCTCGGCTTCGGCGATGGGGTCGAACGCACGCACGGCCAGCCATTCGCCGTTCCACTGCAGGTACAGTGCATCGCCCTGGCGGATCGCCTTGGGCGTGCGGACGTTCTGCCGCGGCGCTGCCGGGTCGACCTTCAGCCGGCGGCTCTCGCCATTGCACTGCAGATGCAGACTGATCTGCGCCGGCATGCCGAAACGCAGCCCGTTGCGCTTGGACCACGGCGAATGGGCATCGTCGTCGCGAACCGAGGTCGGCTCGCTCTGTACGAAGCACTCGGCAGCCTGCTGCCAGAAGGCATCGGACAGCTCGCCGGCCGGACGCAGCAGTTCGCTTTCGTGGCGCGGGATAAAGCCGGTATCCAGCTCGGCCTCGGCAAAGGCGCGATGGCCGACGACGCGGCGCAGAAACGCGAGGTTGGTGCGCACGCCGCCGACGGCGGTCTCGTCGAGCATGGCCAAGAGGCGCAGGCGCGCTTCCTCGCGGTTCTCGCCCCAGGCGATCAGCTTGCCGAGCATCGGATCGTAGAACGGCGACACCGTATCGCCCTCGGCGACGCCGCTGTCGACGCGACGGCCCGGACCATCCGCGGCTTCACGGTAGAGCTCGAGGGTGCCGGTGGCGGGAAGGAAATCGTTGTCCGGGTCCTCGGCGTACAGCCGTACCTCGATCGCATGGCCGATCAGCGGCACCTGCTCCTGGCTGATCGGCAGCGGTTCGCCGCGGGCGACGCGAATCTGCCAGGCGACCAGGTCGAGGCCGGTGATGGCCTCCGTGACCGGGTGCTCGACCTGCAGACGGGTGTTCATTTCCATGAAGAAGAATTCGCCACGGGCATCCAGCAGGAATTCCACGGTGCCAGCGCCGACGTAGCCGATGGCCTTGGCCGCCTTCACCGCGGCTTCGCCCATGGCACGGCGCAGCTCGGGGGACAGGCCGGGGGCAGGGGCCTCTTCGACCACCTTCTGATGGCGGCGCTGGATCGAGCAGTCGCGCTCGTTCAGGTACAGGCAGTTGCCGTGCTGGTCGGCGAAGACCTGGATTTCCACATGGCGCGGCTTGAGCACGTATTTCTCGACCAGCATGCGCGAGTCACCGAACGACGACTGCGCCTCGCGCTGCGCGGACGCCAGCGCCTCGGCCAGGTCCGCCTCGCGCTCGACCACCTTCATGCCCTTGCCGCCGCCACCGGCGGTGGCCTTGAGCAGCACCGGGTAGCCGATCTTTTCCGCGGCAGCACGGAAGGTTTCCACGTCCTGCGCTTCGCCGTGGTAGCCCGGTACCAGCGGCACGCCAGCTTCTTCCATCAGCGCCTTGGCGGCGGACTTGCTGCCCATGGCGTCGATGGCGGAGGCGGGTGGGCCGAGGAAGATCAGCCCGGCCTGTTCGATGGCGCGGGCGAACTCGGCGTTCTCCGAGAGGAAGCCGTAGCCCGGGTGGATCGCCTGGGCGCCGCTGGCCTTGGCCGCCTCGATCAGCTTGTCGATGCGCAGGTAGCTCTCGGCCGGCTTGGCGCCGCCCAGGTCGATGCGGATATCGGCCTCGCGGGCATGGCGCGCGCTGGCATCGATGGCGCTGTGCACCGCAACGGTGGTCAGGCCCATGGCCTTGGCGGTGCGCATCACGCGGCAGGCGATCTCGCCGCGGTTGGCGACCAGCAGGGTATCGATATGGCGATTCATCACTTCTTCTCCTGCCAGGCGGGCGTGCGTTTTTCCAGAAAGGCGCTCAGGCCTTCCTGACCTTCCGGGCTGGTGCGCAGGCGCGCGATGGCCTGTTCGGTGGTCTGGCGCAGGTCGGCGCTGAAATCGCCATCGCCCACTTCCAGCAGCAGGTCCTTGCAGGCCTTGAGCGCCTGCGGGCTGTTGAGCAGCAGGTTGTCGACCCATTGCTCCAGCGCGGCGTCCAGCTCGCTGGCCGGGTAGGTTTCTGCGAGCAGGCCAAGTTCGCGGGCACGTGTGCCGTCGAAGCGTTCGGCGGTCAGCGCGTAGCGGCGGGTGGCGCGCTCGCCGATGGCCTTGACCACGTACGGGCTGATCACCGCCGGCGCCAGGCCGATGCGAACTTCCGACAGGCAGAACAGTGCGTCGCGGGCGCCGATGGCCATGTCGCAGCAGGCGATCAGCCCCAGCGCGCCGCCAAAGGCCGCGCCCTGTACCACGGCCAGGGTCGGCTGCGGCAGCTGGTAAAGGCGCTGCATCAGCTCGCCGAGTTCGTGGGCGTCAGCCAGGTTCGCCTGGTAGTCGAGTTTGGCCGACTCGCGCATCCAGCCCAGATCCGCGCCAGCAGAGAAATGCTTGCCGCGCCCGCGCAGGATGAGGAAGCGGATGCCCGCATCGTCCTGCACCTGGGCCAGCGCTGCGTTCAGTTCGCCGATCACCTGGGCGTCGAAGGCATTGTTCTTGTCCGCGCGGTTGAGCCAGAGGGTGGCCACGCCGCGCGCGTCTTTGTTCAGTTCGATGGTCTGGAAATCGGTCATCTCGGCATCCTCGATGCGACTGCAGGCGCCGGCGCGCTCGGCTGCCGGCGGCACGGATTACATGCGGAACACGCCGAAGCGGGTCGGCTCGATCGGCGCATTCAACGCGGCGGACAGCGCCAGCCCCAGCACCTCGCGGGTCTGCGCCGGGTCGATCACGCCGTCGTCCCACAGCCGCGCGCTGGAGTAATAGGGATGGCCCTGGCGCTCGTACTGTTCGAGGATCGGCTGCTTGATGGCCGCCACCTCATCGTCGCCGAGGCTCTTGCCGGCGCGCTCGCTCTGCTCCTGCTTGACCTGGGCGAGCACCCCGGCGGCCTGTTCGCCACCCATCACGGCGATGCGCGCGTTGGGCCACATCCAGAGGAAGCGCGGGTCGTAGGCGCGACCGCACATGCCGTAGTTGCCGGCACCGAAGCTGCCGCCGATGAGCACGGTGAACTTCGGCACCTGGGCGCAGGCCACCGCAGTGACCAGCTTGGCGCCGTGCTTGGCGATGCCGCCGGCCTCGTATTTCTGCCCGACCATGAAGCCGGTGATGTTCTGCAGAAACAGCAGCGGGATGCCGCGCTGGCAGGCCAGTTCGATGAAGTGCGCGCCTTTCTGCGCCGCCTCGGCGAAGAGGATGCCGTTGTTGGCAAGGATGGCGATCGGGTAGCCGTGCAGATGGGCGAAGCCGCAGACCAGGGTGGTGCCGAACAGCGCCTTGAATTCATCGAACTCGCTGCCGTCCACCAGCCGTGCGATCACTTCGCGCACGTCATAAGGCTGCTTGGCCTGTGCCGGGATCACGCCGTACAGCTCGTCGGCGGCATACAGCGGTGCGCGCGGTTCGCGGGTCTGCAGCTGGCCGAGCTTGCGCCAGTTGAGGTTGGCCACGCAGCGGCGGGCGATGGAAAGCGCGTGCTCGTCGTTCTCGGCGTAGTGGTCGGCGACGCCCGAGGTCTTGCAGTGCACGTCGGCGCCGCCCAGCTCCTCGGCGGTCACCACTTCGCCGGTGGCAGCCTTCACCAGCGGCGGGCCGGCGAGAAAGATGGTCGCCTGGTTGCGCACCATGATGGTCTCGTCGGCCATCGCTGGCACGTAGGCGCCGCCGGCAGTGCAGGAACCCATCACCACAGCGATCTGCGGGATGCCCATGGCGCTCATGTTGGCCTGGTTGAAGAAGATGCGGCCGAAGTGCTCGCGGTCTGGGAACACCTCGTCCTGTCGCGGCAGGTTGGCGCCGCCGGAGTCCACCAGGTAGATGCAGGGCAGGCGGTTCTCGCGGGCGACGGTCTGCGCGCGCAGGTGCTTCTTCACCGTCAACGGGTAATAGGTGCCGCCTTTCACGGTGGCGTCGTTGGCGATGATCATGCACTCGACGCCTTCGACGCGGCCGATCCCGGCCACTACGCCGGCAGCGGCGACATCTTCGCCATAGACCTCATGGGCGGCCAGCGGCGCGAGTTCGAGAAAGGCCGAGCCGGCGTCGAGCAAGGTGTCGATGCGCTCGCGCACCAGCAGCTTGCCGCGCGAGACGTGGCGCTGCTGGGCGGTGGCGCCGCCGCCTTCGCTGACACGGCCGAGCAGGGCGCGCAGGTTGTTCACCTGTTCGAGCATCGCCGCGCTGTTGGCGGCGAACTCCGGCGAACGGGTATTGATCTGGGTGTGCAGGATGGCCATGGTTGGCTCCGTTCAGTTCCATCATGGATGGCTCTGCCATCCACCGACTGCGGTGGAAAAACGCTTCGCGGTTTTCCACCCTACGAGGGTTGGGCGTTGTTCCGCCCGCAGCTCACCTGGATTCGTTGAACAGCTCGCGTCCGATCAGCATCCGGCGGATCTCGCTGGTGCCGGCGCCAATCTCGTAGAGCTTGGCGTCACGCAGCAGGCGGCCGGTGGGGAATTCGTTGATATAGCCGTTGCCACCGAGGATCTGGATCGCCTGCAGGGCCATCTGCGTGGCGTTTTCGGCGGTATAGAGAATCACCCCGGCGGCGTCCTTGCGGGTGGTCTCGCCACGGTCGCAGGCCTGGGCGACGGCGTAGAGATAGGCACGGCTGGCGTTGAGCTGGGTGTACATGTCCGCCACCTTGCCCTGAATGAACTGGAACTCGCCGATGCTCTGACCGAACTGCTTGCGGTCGTGGATGTAGGGCACCACCACGTCGAGGCAGGCCTGCATGATCCCGGTCGGGCCGCCGGCCAGTACCACGCGCTCGTAATCCAGGCCGCTCATCAGCACCTTGACGCCGCCGTTCTCGACGCCGAGCACGTTCTCTTGCGGCACCTCGACGTCATCGAAGAACAGCTCGCAGGTGTTGGAGCCACGCATGCCGAGCTTGTCGAACTTGTTGCCGCGGGAGAAACCTTTCCAGTCGCGCTCGACGATGAACGCGGTGATGCCGTGCGGACCCTTGTCCAGGTCGGTCTTGGCGTAGATCACGTAGGTGTTGGCGTCCGGGCCGTTGGTGATCCAGGTCTTGCTGCCGTTGAGCACGTAGCGGTCGCCGCGCTTTTCGGCGCGCAGCTTCATGGAGACCACGTCGGAGCCGGCATTCGGCTCGCTCATGGCCAGCGCGCCGACGTGTTCGCCGCTGATCAGCTTGGGCAGGTAGCGGGCCTTCTGCTCGGGGTTGCCGTTGCGGTTGATCTGGTTGACGCACAGGTTGGAGTGGGCGCCGTAGGAGAGGGCGACCGAGGCCGAGCCGCGGCTGATCTCTTCCATCGCCACCACGTGGGCCAGGTAGCCGAGGCCGGCGCCGCCGTATTCCTCGGAGACGGTCACGCCGAGCAGACCCATCTCGCCGAATTTCTTCCACATGTCGGCCGGGAACAGGTTGTCCTGGTCGATGGCCTCGGCGCGCGGCGCCAGCTCGGCGGCGACGAAGGCCTGGACCTGCTCGCGCAGCATGTCGATGGTTTCACCGAGGGCGAAATTGAGGCTGGAGTAGTTCATGGGGCCACCTGCTTGTCTTGTAATTGTTCTGTGTTCAGAGAATTCGTGCATCCGGCGGGTTCCGGCCGGCGCTCCGGTCGCAGCCTGAGCGCCTTCGGGAAGTGGCTGCTCGCTGCTTTACGTTAACGTAAAGGTCCGCCAGCGGTCTGTCAACATGCCAGCGGGCGGCGTTCTGCAAGCATAGGTGCACGGCAAGGGCGGTGCTGCCCGGCCATGGATGCCGCGGGTGGTGTTTCGTCGGCGGTCGGGCACTCGGCTCGACGCGGGCGGGACTAAACAGGCAATGGTCGGAGCGCCGGCCTGTCATCGACGAGGAATTCATGCCCCGTATCGGCTTCGCCTGCATGTATCGCCATCCGCAACAGAGCCTCTCGCTGAAGGAGCTGGAGCGCATCGAGCGCACCTTCAACCCGCGCAGCACCACGCTGCGCTGGATGGCCTCGGCGGGGCGCGAGGCGGCCGAAGCGAAGCTCGAGGAGATCGTCGAGCACAACCTGAACGCCCAGCGGGTGTTGCTCGAATACGTCGCCACGTTGCCGCCGATGCTGCGCATGTTGCGGCTGTCCAGCGACCTGCTGCCGTTCTACAGCCATGCCGAGATCGCGCCGTTTTACCGCCGCGCCGAAATGCAGAGCCGCCTCGAGGCGGGTTTCGCCGCGATCGGCGAGCTGGCGCGGGCCCACGACATCCGCCTGTCGATGCATCCCGGCCAGTACTGCGTGCTGGGGTCGGACAAGCCGCAGGTGGTGGAGAACAGCCTGGCGGAATTCGAGTACCACGCCGACATGATCCGCATGATGGGTTATGGCCGGCGCTTTCAGGACTTCAAGTGCAACCTGCATATCGCCGGGCGGCTCGGCGCCGAGGGCGTGCGTGCCGTGTGGCCGCGCCTGTCGACCGAGGCGCGCCAGTGCATCACCTTCGAGAATGACGAAAAGACCTATGGCCTGGACGACTGCCTGGGGCTCGCGGACCTCGCGCCGGTGGTGCTGGACATCCATCACTGCTGGATTCACGAGGACCGCTACATCGAGCCGGACGACCCGCGCATCGAGCGTGTTCTGGAAAGCTGGCGCGGCGTGCGGCCCACCATGCACTACTCGCAGCCGCCGGAGAGCCTGATGGAGCTGGGCTTCGCGCCGGAGCGGAAGCTGGAAATCCCCGAGTTGCTGGAGCAGGTCAGCAAGCGCGACCTCTATGCGCACAGCAAGCGCATGTGGAACCGCTGGACGAATCGCTATGCGTTTCAGTTTCTGGACCGCTTCGACATCATGCTCGAAGCCAAGGACAAGAACCTCGCTGCGCTTGACTTCCACCACGAGTACCAGTGCGAATGCGCCTGATGGGGGAGCGCGCGGCATCATTGCGAAGCACCTGAATCCGTGCCGCGATTGCCTGCATCCAGGCCTGCCATGGCAGTCTGATCTGACCCGCAACGCCCCCGCGCCGCACCGCTGGATACTGGCTATTTGCCTTCTCGCGCCCTCGACTTTCGCCTACTCCGCGACATGTTGTCACTTAGTTACCTTTACGTTAACGTAATCGTGGCCTAGGGTGACTGTCAGCAGCGCCAGCGCCCTTGCGAGTACGCCTCATAACAAACATAAGACTGAGGAAATCGTCATGAGTCTTCCGAGCTATACCTGCGGACCGCAGAGCAAACCCCTGTTGCCCATGACCATCGGCGCGGCGTTCGACCGTACCGTGGAGCGCTTCCCCCAGCGTGAGGCCCTGGTGGTGCGCCATCAGCAGCTGCGTTACACCTGGGCGGAACTGGCGGAGGCGGTGGACCGTTGCGCGCGTGGCCTGCTGGCCCTCGGACTGCAAGCTGGCGAACGAGTGGGCATCTGGTCACCGAACAATGCCCAGTGGTGCATCACCCAGTTCGCCACCGCGAAGATCGGCGTGGTGCTGGTCAACATCAATCCCGCCTACCGCCTCAGCGAACTCGAGTACGCCTTGAAACAGTCCGGCTGCCGCTGGCTGATCTGCGCCGATGCCTTCAAGACGTCCGATTACCACGCCATGCTCCACGAGCTGCTGCCGGAGCTGGAAAGCGCCGCCGTCGGGGCCCTGCAAAGCCATATGCTGCCCGAGCTGCGCGGTGTGATCAGCCTGTGCGACAAGCCGGTGGACGGCATGCTGCAGTGGCAGGCGCTGATGGAGATGGCCGAGCAGGTCGGCCCCGAGCAGTTGCGCCAGTGCGGCGAGCGCCTGCAGTTCGACGACCCCATCAACATCCAGTACACCTCCGGCACCACGGGCTTCCCCAAGGGCGCCACGCTCAGCCACTACAACATCCTCAACAACGGCTACATGGTCGGCGAGAGCCTCAGGCTGACCGAGCACGACCGCCTGGTGATCCCGGTGCCGCTGTACCACTGCTTCGGCATGGTCATGGGCAACCTCGGCTGCGTCACCCACGGCACCACGATGATCTACCCGAGCGCCGCCTTCGAGCCGCTGGCCGCGTTGCAGGCCGCGGCCGAGGAAAAGGCCACCGGCATGTACGGCGTGCCGACCATGTTCATCGCCATGCTCGACCACCCGGAGCGCCAGTCGCTGGACCTGAGCAGCCTGCGCACCGGCATCATGGCCGGCTCCACCTGCCCAATCGAAGTGATGAAGCGCGTCATCGACGACATGCACCTGGCCGAAATGCAGATCGCCTACGGCATGACCGAAACCAGCCCGGTCTCCACCCAGACCAGCGCCGATGACGACCTGGAACGCCGCGTCACCAGCGTCGGCCGCACCCAGCCGCATCTGGAAAGCAAGATCGTCGACGAGCACGGCGCGGTTGTGCCGCGCGGGCAGATCGGCGAACTGTGCACCCGCGGCTACAGCGTGATGCTCGGCTACTGGAACAACCCGGATGCCACCCGCGAGGCCATCGACGGCGCGCGCTGGATGCACACTGGCGACCTCGCGGTGATGGACGACGAGGGTTACATCAAGATCGTCGGCCGCAACAAGGACATGATCATCCGCGGCGGCGAAAACGTGTACCCGCGCGAGATCGAGGAATTCCTCTTCACCCACCCGGCGGTGGCCGACGTGCAGGTGATCGGCGTGCCGGACAGCAAGTTCGGCGAGGAGATCGTCGCCTGGGTCAAGCTGCACCCGGGCCATCAGGTCGAGGCCGAGGCGCTGCGCGAGTTCTGCAAGGGCCGCATTGCCCACTTCAAGACGCCGCGGCACATCAAGTTCGTCGACGACTTCCCGATGACCATCAGCGGCAAGGTCCAGAAGTTCCGCATGCGCGAGATCAGCGTGGTCGAGCTGGGCATCAGCGAACAGCACTGACCGGCACCGGCCGGGTTCGCCCGGCCGGCCATTTGCTCATCCGAAATGGAGCTTTCCATGGCGCTGCCTACTACTCAGTCGATCAGCCGTTTTCCGCTGCCCGACAGCCTCGACACACTGCCCTCCGACCTACGCGAGCGGATTCTTGCCGTGCAGGAAAAGGCCGGTTTCATTCCCAACGTGTTTCTCATGCTCGCCCATCGGCCGGCGGAGTTTCGCGCCTTCTTCGCCTATCACGATGCGCTGATGGAGCGCGAAGCCGACAGCCTGACCCAGGCCGAGAAGGAAATGATCGTGGTGGCGGTCAGCGCCGACCACGGCTGCCTGTATTGCGTGGTCGCCCATGGCGCGATCCTGCGCATCCTCGCCAAGGACGCGCAGCTGGCCGACCAGATCGCCGTCAATTACCGCACCGCGCCGATCTCCGAACGGCAGCGCACCATGCTCGACTTCGCCCTGCACCTGGCCGCCGGCCGCGGCGTGCTGGACGACGCCTGGCAGGCACGCCTGGAGGCCCAGGGTTTCAGCCTCGATGACATCTGGGATATCGGCGCCATCGCCGGACTGTTCGGCCTCTCCAACCGCCTGGTGTCCATGGCGCGCACCCCGCCCAACGACGAGTTCTATCTGCTGGGCCGCGTGCCCAGAAGCACCGCGCGCTGAGCGCGAGCACCGCATTACCGCATGACGTGGTAATCCGAGCCCGGGCAGTTCGCAGTCGGGCTCAACAGCTGCATCAACGATCACAACAACAAGAGAGAAAGCTATGCAACTGAAACCAGCAAGCCGAACCGTCCTGTCCGCCAGCATCGCGGCCATCGCCCTCGGTGCATCGAACGTGGCCTCGGCCGCTTTCATCGAAGACAGCAAGGCCGCTGTCGAACTGCGCAACTTCTATATGAACCGCGACTTCCGGCAATCGGGCGCCACTCAGTCCAAGGCCGAGGAGTGGGCCCAGGGCTTCATCCTGAAAATGGAGTCCGGCTACACCGAAGGACCGGTCGGCTTCGGCCTGGACGCCGTCGGGCTGCTTGGTGTGAAGCTCGATTCGAGTCCGGACCGTACCGGCACCGGCATCCTGCAGCGTGATCGCAACGCGCCTAACCGCGCCCAGGACGATTACGGCTCGGCCGGCCTGACGGCAAAGGCCAAGCTGTCAGCCACCACCCTGCACGTCGGCACCCTGCAGCCGGTGCTGCCCGTGCTGATGCGCAACGACAGCCGTCTGCTGCCACAGACCTACCGTGGTGCCTGGCTGCAGAGCAAGGAGGTCAGCGGTCTGACGCTGGACCTGGGCAAGCTGGACCGGGTCAACCAGCGCGACTCTTCGGACAACGAGGAAATGACCGTCTTCAACGGCGGCCGGCGCAACATTACCTTCGGCAGTGGCGGAACTACCAGCGACGAGTTCCTCTTCGCCGGTGGTCGCTACGACTGGTCGCCGCAGCTGGCCACCAGCTACTACTACGGTGGGCTGGATGGCATTTACGACCAGCACAACTTCAACCTGATCCATGTACTGCCGCTCGGCGACAAGCAGAGTTTCAAGACCGACCTGCGCTTCGTGCGCTCGAGCGACGATGGCGGCAGCAATGTCGACAACGATGCGTTCGGCGCACTGTTCACCTACAGGCACGGCGGCCACGGCTTCACCGGTGGCTATCAGCACATGCGCGGCGACACCGGTTTCGCCTACGTCGCCGGGGGCGATAACGCGCTGATCAACCTGCTGCAGATCAACGACTTCGGCAACGAGGACGAGCGTTCCTGGCAGGTCCGCTACGACTACGACTTCGCTGCCATGGGCATCCCCGGGCTGACGCTGATGACCCGTTACGTCTCGGGTGACAACGTCGACCGCGGTGCCGGCGCCAGCGAAGGCAAGACCTGGGAGCGCAACACCGATATCGCCTATGTCATCCAGAGCGGTCCGCTGAAGAACCTCGGCCTCAAGCTGCGCAATGCCACCACCCGCAGCAACTTCCAGAGCGATATGGACGAAAACCGCGTCATCGTCAGCTACAGCCTGCCGTTGTGGTAACCGCAACGCCGCAGTGAACCTCCTCGTTGGAATTTCCGGGCCGCACAGGCCCGGCTTTTTCGCGTGATTAGAGACGCTGCCTTCGGCTTTCCAGAGCTACGCGAACGGGATGAACAGGAAAACGGGCGGCTAGAGGCAACGGGTCTCGATATGGCGCGATGATGGCTATTTGCCTGCAAACTGCACGCTTTTATCGCTCAATCACCTGTTTGAAAAAGCCACTTGCCGTTTGCGGAAACCGATTGTTATCGTTTACGTAAAGGTCATGCAGCGACCTGCGCCATAACCAACAACAACAAATCAAGGTTAGAGGGCACCCAATGGAACCAGAGTTCGTGCTGGAAACGCGCGGCCTGACCAAGGAATTCCGCGGCTTCACCGCAGTGGATTCCGTCGATCTGAAGGTCCGTCAGGGTCATATTCATGCGCTTATCGGTCCCAACGGGGCCGGCAAGACCACCGTATTCAACCTGCTCACCAAGTTTCTTACGCCTACCCGTGGCGAAATCCTTTATCGCGGCAAGAACATCACCTCGATGAAGGCCAATGAGATCGCCCGGCTCGGCCTGGTGCGCTCGTTCCAGATATCCGCAGTGTTCGGCCACATGAGCGTGCTGGAGAACGTGCGCGTCGCGCTGCAGCAGAAGATGGGCACCTCCTTCCACTTCTGGAAGTCCGAACGCAGCCTGCGCGAGCTGGACGATCAGGTGATGCAGCTGCTCGCCGAGGTCGACCTGCAGGCCTTCGCCCAGACCCTGGCCGTCGAGCTGCCCTACGGCCGCAAGCGCGCGCTGGAGCTGGCCACCACCCTGGCGCTGGACCCCATCGTGCTGCTGCTCGACGAACCGACCCAGGGCATGGGCGGTGAGGATGTCGACATGGTCGTCGAGCTGGTGCGCAAGGCCGCCGCCAATCGCACGGTGCTGATGGTCGAGCACAACCTCAGCGTGGTCAGCCGACTGTGCGATCGCATCACCGTGCTGGCGCGTGGCTCGGTGCTTGCCGAAGGCGACTACGACAGCGTGTCGGCCAACCCGCAGGTGCGCGAAGCCTATCTGGGCAGCGAAGCCGCCGCGCTCGAGGAGGCCCACGCATGAACCCACCCATGGATCGCGATCAGCTGCGCCTCAGTGACCTTCATGCCTTTTACGGCGAGTCGCACATCCTTCACGGTGTCGATCTGGTGGTTGGCCGCGGCGAGCTGGTGACGCTGCTCGGGCGCAACGGCGCCGGGCGCACCACCACGCTGCGGGCGATCATGAACATGGTCGGGCGCCGCACCGGCTCCATCGTGGTCAACGGCAACGAGACCATCGGCATGCCGGCCCACCAGATTCCACGGCTGGGCGTCGGCTATTGCCCGGAAGAGCGGGGCATCTTCGCCAGCCTGAGCGTCGAGGAGAACCTGCTGCTGCCGCCCACGGTGCGCAGCGGCGGCATGAGCCTGGACGAGCTCTACGAAATGTTTCCCAACCTGTATGAGCGTCGTTTCAGCCAGGGCACGCGGCTCTCCGGCGGCGAGCAACAGATGCTGGCCATGGCGCGCATCCTGCGCACCGGCGCCAACCTGCTGCTGCTCGACGAGATCACCGAAGGCCTGGCGCCGGTCATCGTGCAGAAGCTCGGCGAGGTGCTGATCAAGCTCAAGCAGCGCGGCCTGACCATCGTCCTGGTCGAGCAGAACTTCCGTTTCGCCGCGCCATTGGCCGACCGTCATTACGTGATGGAGCACGGCCGCATCATCGAAGAGATCGAGGCGGCCGACCTGGATTCGAAAAAGGAGTTCCTCAATTCCTGTCTCGGGGTGTGAGCCTCAGGAAGCTGAAAACCGGCCGCAGTGGATGCCGGCCCGAACCACAACAAAAACAATCGAGAGTGGTGACTACATGAGCTTTTTCCGCAAGCGCGCAAGCGCCATCCTGGCTGCTTCCCTGATCGCCACGGCCGCCCAGGCCGAGATCAGCAACGACGAAATCCGTATCGGCTATCTGGCCGACATGTCCGGTACCTACCGCGACCTCTCCGGCCCCGGCGGCCTGGAGGCGCTGAAGATGGCAGTGGAGGATTTCGGCGGCACGGTCGACGGCAAGAAGATCGTCGTCTTCCATGCCGATGACCTGAACAAGCCGGACGTCGGCGCCAACACCGTGCGCCAGTGGATCGACGAGCGCAACGTCGACATGGTGACCGGCATGGTCGCCAGCTCCGTGGTGCTGGCGGCGAGCAAGGTGGTGGAGCAGGGCGGCAAACTGGCGCTGATCTCCGGCGCGGCGGCCTCCAGCATCACCAACGAGTTCTGCTCACCGAACCATATCCACTGGACCTACGACACCTACGCGCTGGCCAACGGCACGGCGAAGGCGGTGCTCGCCGATGGCGGCAAGAGCTGGTACATCCTCACTGCCGACTATGCCTTCGGCCACGCCATGGAAGCCGACATCACCAAGGTGGTGGAAGGTGATGGCGGCAGCATCGTCGGCAAGGTTCGCCATCCGTTCCCCAGCAGCGATTTCTCCTCCTACATGCTGCAGGCCCAGGGCTCCGGCGCAGAGGTGATCGCCCTGGCCAACGCCGGCGCCGATACCGTCAACTCGCTGAAGACCGCCAGCGAGTTCGGCGTCACCCAGTCCGGGCAGAAGCTCGCCGGCATGGTGGTGTTCCTCAACGACATCCACGCCATGGGCCTGGAAGTGACCCAGGGCCTGATGCTCACCACCGGCTGGTACTGGGACATGAACGAGGAGACCCGCGCCTGGGCCCAGCGCTACTACGAGCGCACCAAGCGCATGCCGACCATGGTGCATGCCGGCATCTACTCGGCGACGACTCACTACCTGAACGCGGTGAAGGCCGCCGGCACCGACGAAACCGTGGCGGTGCGTGCACAGATGGCCAAGACCCCGGTCAACGACATGTTCGCCAAGGGTGGTCAGATTCGCGAGGACGGCCGCATGGTGCACGACATGTACCTGGTGCAGGTCAAGACACCGGCCGAGTCCAAGGGCGAATGGGACCTGTACAAGATCGTCAGCACCATCCCCGGCGACCAGGCCTACCGGCCGTTGGCCGAAAGCCAGTGCACCAAGCTGGTCGCCAAGGACTGACCGGCTGATCCGCGCCATCACCCGGTCGGCGGCGGCCGGGTGCCACGGACTTCCTTTGGGTGGTGAACCATGACTCTCGTATTCGGCGTTCCTCTGAGCGTGCTGCTCGGGCAGCTGCTGCTCGGCCTCATCAACGGGGCGTTCTACGCGCTGCTGAGCCTGGGCCTGGCGATCATCTTCGGGCTGCTGCGCATCATCAACTTCGCCCACGGCGCGCAGTACATGCTGGGCGCCTTCGTCGCCTTCCTCGGGCTGAACTACCTGGGCGTGAGCTACTGGGTCGCACTGGTGCTGTCGCCGCTGCTGGTGGGCTGCCTCGGCATGGCCATCGAGCGCGGGCTGCTGCGGCGCATCGCCAATGAGGACCATCTCTACGGGCTGCTGCTGACCTTCGGTCTGGCGCTGATCGTCGAGGGCAGCTTCGTCAAGCTGTTCGGGGTGTCCGGCTCGTCCTACCCGATGCCGGAACTGCTGCGCGGCGGCTTCAACCTCGGCTTCATGTTCCTGCCGACCTACCGCGCCTGGGTGATCGTCGCCGCGCTGGTGGTGTGCCTGGCGACCTGGTACGTCATCGAACGCACCCGCCTGGGCTCGTATCTGCGTGCCGGTACGGAGAACCCCAAGCTGATGCAGGGCTTCGGCATCAACGTACCGCTGCTGGTGACCCTGACCTACGGCTATGGCGTGGCCCTGGCGGCCTTCGCCGGCGTGCTGGCGGCACCGATCTACGCGGTGACGCCGGGCATGGGCTCGAATCTGCTGATCGTGGTGTTCGCCGTGGTGGTGATCGGCGGCATGGGCTCGATCCTCGGCGCCATCGTTACCGGTATCGCCATGGGCCTGATCGAGGGGCTGACCAAGGTCTTCTACCCGGAGGCGGCCAACACCGTGGTGTTTCTGGTCATGGTGGCGGTGTTGTTGATTCGTCCTGCGGGACTCTTCGGGAAGGAGGCATGAGCATGACGAATACGGCCAATACCCAGGCGGCCTCGGTGCTGCAGGCCAGCGTGGTGCGCGAGCGCCGGCATGCGGCGGCGCGGCGGCAGAAGATCTTCTATGCGGTGCTGCTGGTGATCGCGCTGCTGGCGCCGCTGGCGGTGTACCCGGTGTTTCTGATGAAGCTGCTGTGCTTCGCGCTGTTCGCCTGCGCCTTCAATCTGCTGCTGGGCTACGCGGGTCTGCTGTCCTTCGGCCATGCGGCGTTCTTCGCCACCGGTGGCTACATCACAGGCTATATGCTGAGCAGCTACAGCGGACTCAGCACCGAGCTGGGCATCCTCGCCGGCACCCTGGCCTCGACGGTGCTCGGCGCGCTGTTCGGCATGCTGGCGATCCGCAGGCAGGGCATCTACTTCGCCATGATCACGCTGGCTCTGGCGCAGCTGGTGTTCTTCGTCTTCGTCCAGGCGCCGTTCACCGGCGGCGAGAACGGCCTGCAGGGTGTGCCACGCGGGCACCTGTTCGGCCTTGTCGACATGAAGAACAACTTGGCGATGTACTACTTCGTGCTGGCGGTGTTCGTGCTCGGCTTCGCCATCATCCAGCGCACCATCCACTCCCCGTACGGTCAGGTACTCAAGGCCATCCGCGAGAACGAACCGCGCGCCGTGTCGCTGGGCTACAACGTCGATCGGCACAAGCTGCTGGCCTTCGTCATCTCGGCGGCGCTGGCGGGGCTGGCCGGCTCGACCAAGACCGTGGTGTTCCAGCTGGCCTCGCTGACCGACGCCCACTGGCACATGTCGGGCGAGGTGATCCTGATGACCCTGCTCGGCGGGGTCGGCACCATCCTCGGCCCGCTGGTGGGCGCCACGGTGGTGGTGACGCTGCAGAGCTACCTGTCCAACGGACCGCTGGGCGAATGGGTGCACGTGATTCTCGGCGTGATCTTCGTGCTCTGCGTGCTGCTGTTCCGCTCCGGCATCGTCGGCTGGCTGGAGCGGCTGGTGAAGCGCAACTTCAAGTAGCGAGATACGCACGCGGCAGCGGCGCGCCGCCTGGCGATGCAGCTGCCGCGAACCCTGCGCGTGGATGCCTGCCTAATCTTCCAGGCCTCACCGGGAGACACGACCATGCTTGCCCGCGAACACTTGACCCATCCCCATCGCGCCTGGCCCTGGCCCTGGCGCGCCGACGAATCGCCGCTCAACGATCTGGACGATGCCGAAAGCGACACCGAGCTGGATGGCCCGGACGAGCTGCCGGAAGAAGTCCTCGAACAGCTGGAGAAAGTCGCGCCACCACCAGAGCCAGTTCCCGACCCAGGGCCGCTGTAACCGGCTCAGGCGGAAACGAAAAGGCCCCGACGAGTCGGGGCCTTCAGGCGAGCGTCGAGCGTACTCAGACGTTGAAGCGGAAGTGCATCACGTCGCCGTCCTTGACGATGTATTCCTTGCCTTCCAGGCGCCACTTGCCGGCTTCCTTGGCGCCGGCTTCGCCCTTGTACTGGATGAAGTCGTCGTAGGCGATGACTTCGGCGCGGATGAAGCCCTTCTCGAAGTCGGTATGGATCACGGCGGCGGCCTGCGGCGCCGTGGCGCCGACCTTGACGGTCCAGGCGCGAACTTCCTTCACCCCGGCGGTGAAGTAGGTCTGCAGATTGAGCAGTTCGTAGCCGGCGCGGATCACGCGGTTCAGGCCCGGCTCGTCCATGCCCATGGTCTCGAGGAACATCTGCATCTCTTCCAGATCGTCCAGCTCGGCGATCTCGGCCTCGATCTTGTTGCAGACCGGCACGACGATGGCGCCTTCTTCCTCGGCGATGGCGTTGACCACGTCCAGGTGCGGATTGTTCTCGAAGCCGTCCTCGGCGACGTTGGCGATGTACATCACCGGCTTGGTGGTCAGCAAGTGGAAGGTCTTGGCCAGACGCTTTTCCTCGTCGCTGAAATTCTTCAGCAGGGAGCGGGCCGGCTTGCCTTCTGTGAGGTGGGGAATCAGTTTCTCCAGCAGCGCCTTCTGCGCCACCGCTTCCTTGTCACCGCCCTTGGCGGTACGGGCGACGCGCTGCAGCTGCTTTTCGCAGCTGTCGAGGTCGGCCATGATCAGCTCGAGGTCGATGATCTCGATGTCACGCTTGGGATCGACGCTGTTAGCGACGTGGATGACGTTCTCGTCTTCGAAGCAGCGCACCACATGTGCAATCGCATCCGTCTCGCGGATATTGGCGAGGAACTTGTTGCCCAGGCCTTCACCCTTGGACGCGCCGGCGACCAGGCCGGCGATGTCGACGAACTCCATGGTGGTCGGGATCACCCGCTCCGGCTTGACGATGGCCGCCAGCGCGTCGAGACGCGGATCGGGCATCGGCACGATGCCGCTGTTCGGCTCGATGGTGCAGAAGGGGAAGTTCTCCGCCGCGATGCCGGACTTGGTCAGGGCGTTGAACAGGGTGGACTTGCCGACGTTGGGCAGACCGACGATGCCGCAGTTGAATCCCATGGTGATCTTGCCTCGGGTTAGGTTCAGGCCTTCTGGCTGTGCAGGCGCTGCATGGCGCGCGTCCAGTCGCCGGCCAGGATTTCCGGCACGACATCCAGTGCGAAGTCGATGCTGGCGTCGAGCTTCTCGCGCTCGGCCTGCGGCGCCCGCCCCAGCACGTAGCCGCTGACCAGGCTGGCGTGGCCCGGATGGCCGATACCCAGGCGCAGGCGATGAAAGCTGTTCTGGTTGCCGAGCTTGGCGATGATGTCGCGCAGCCCGTTGTGCCCGCCATGACCGCCGCCCTGCTTGAGCTTGGCGACGCCGGGGGGCATGTCGAGTTCATCGTGGGCGACCAGGATGGACTCGGGAGGAATTCGGAAAAAGCCGGCCAGTGCCGCCACCGCCTGACCGCTGCGGTTCATGTAGGTGGTGGGGATGAGCAGGCGGATGTCTTCGCCCTGATGGCTGAACTTGCCGACCAGACCGAAGTACTTGCGATCGTTGCTGAGCGAGACGCCCTCCCGGGCAGCCAGACGCTCAACGAAAAGGGCCCCCGCGTTATGCCGGGTCTGGTCGTATTCAGGGCCTGGATTTCCCAGGCCGACGATCAGTTTTACGGCAGTCACGACGGGGGCCCCTTCTTCGGCTAGGCGAGTGGATTACTCGGCAGCGCCTTCTTCTTTCGGAGCGTCTTCCTTGCTCACGCGCGGAGCGTGAACGTTGGCAACCGGCAGGTCGCTGCCGTGGGCCAGGGAAACCAGCTCAACGCCTTTCGGCAGCTTGATGTCGGTCATGTGCAGAACCTGGCCGACTTCGACGTTGGCCATGTCGACTTCGATGAATTCCGGCAGGTCTTGCGGCAGGCAGGAAACTTCGACTTCGTTGAGGTTGTGCAGGATTTCGCCGCCTTGCTGCTTCACGCCAACCGAGGTTTCCTGGTTGATGAAGTGCAGGGGTACGGTAGCGGTCAGCTTGTGGCCGGCAACGACGCGAACGAAGTCGGCGTGCAGGACGAAGCTCTTGGCCGGATGGCGCTGCAGGGCCTTGATCAGAACGGATTCGGTCTGGCCGTCGACGTTCATGCTCAGCACGTGGCTGAAGGAGGCTTCGTTTTCCAGCAGCTTGGCCAGATCTTTGGCCAGGATGCTGATGGACTGCGGGGCCTTGTCGCCACCATAGATGACGGCCGGAACCAGGGCGGCGTTACGACGCAGGCGGCGGCTCGCACCTTTCCCCAGGTCGGAACGCACTTGGGCATTCAGGGTGAAATCGGTCATTTCGTTTCTCCAGTAACAACATTACCCGTCGCGCTTGCGACCAGCGCTCGGGCTGTTGGGCAAAAAGCCCCGCGCGAGGCGGGGCACATTACGTTCAGTGCGGTGTGCCAAGCGTTCGCTTAGCGGAACATCGCGCTGATCGATTCGGCATTGCTGATGCGGCGTACCGCTTCAGCCACCACTGGCGCGATGTCCAGCTGGCGAATTCGGGTGCAAGACTGGGCGGCGGCCGACAGCGGAATGGTGTTGGTCACCACCAGCTCGTCGAGCACGGAGCCTTCGATGTTCTCGATGGCGCGACCGGACAGGATCGGGTGCGTGCAGTAGGCGTAGACCTTGGCAGCGCCATGGTCTTTCAGCGCCTTGGCGGCATGGCAGAGGGTACCGGCGGTGTCGACCATGTCGTCGACCAGGATGCAGGTACGGCCTTCGATGTCACCGATGATGTGCATCACTTCGGACTGGTTGGCCTTCGGGCGACGCTTGTCGATGATCGCCAGGTCGACGCCGAGGGACTTGGCCACGGCACGGGCACGCACCACGCCACCGATGTCGGGGGAGACGATCATCAGGTTCTCGAAGCGCTGGGCCTGGATGTCGTCGACCAGGACCGGCGAGCCGTAGATGTTGTCCACCGGCATGTCGAAGAAACCCTGGATCTGGTCGGCGTGCAGGTCGACCGTCAGGACGCGGTTGACGCCGACGACGTCGAGCATGTCGGCCACGACCTTGGCGCTGATCGGCACACGGGCCGAACGCGGACGGCGATCCTGACGGGCATAGCCGAAGTAGGGGATCACCGCGGTGATGCGCGAAGCCGAGGAGCGGCGGAAGGCATCGGCCAGCACCACCAGTTCCATCAGGTTGTCGTTGGTCGGCGCGCAGGTCGGCTGAATCAGAAAGACGTCCTTGCCGCGAACGTTCTCGTTGATCTCGACACTGATTTCACCGTCGGAAAACTTTCCGACGTAGGCATCACCGAGGGGGATATGCAGCTGACGTACGACACGCCGGGCCAGATCGGGGTTGGCGTTCCCCGTGAAGACCATCATCTTGGACACGCGCAGTACCTGCCTGAGGGTGGGTCCGATGAATAAAAAGCTGTTCAAAAGGCGAGCTCTTGAACAGCTTCAAGTGTATGGCAGGGGCGGCTGGATTCGAACCAACGCATGCCAGGATCAAAACCTGGTGCCTTACCGCTTGGCGACGCCCCTGTAGGGTCAACTTCTAGTGCGCTGATCGTACGAACCTTGGAAGGTTATGGCAGGGGCGGCTGGATTCGAACCAACGCATGCCAGGATCAAAACCTGGTGCCTTACCGCTTGGCGACGCCCCTGTATCGTACAACCCTTGTGCTACGCACTCGCTTCCTGTGCCATCCGTTCCAGGCTTCGGTGCAACATCGAGACGTTGCGGCCGCGGGCCACGAAACTCGGCAAAGTGGCTGGAAGTTGGCGGCGGACTTTATCAGCCTCGCCCTCGTTTGGGAAGCTCCCAAACACACAAGCTCCAGTGCCGGTCATCCTTGCCTGAACGAATTTGTTCAACAAGCTCAAAGCGTTACGAACTTCGGGATAACGCTTCTCGACCACCGGCTGACAGTCGTTATGACCGCCCCCTGCAAGAAGGCTGCGAACTGTAATGGCCGGGGTATTACGTGTCAACTCCGGGTCGGCAAATATTTCCGCTGTACTAACAGAGACTTGCGGCGCTATGACGACGAACCAGGGCTCGGGTAGATCGACCGGTTGCAGGCGCTCTCCGACGCCTTCGGCGAAGGCCGCGCGACCGCGAACGAACACCGGTACATCGGCCCCGAGGTTCAGGCCCAGTTCGGCCAGGCGATCTTCGCCAAGTCTGGTATTCCACAGATGGTCGAGGCCGACCAGGGTGGTGGCGGCATCCGAGCTGCCGCCGCCGATTCCGCCGCCCATGGGCAGGCGCTTGGTCAGCTGGATGTCGGCGCCCAGCGCGCAGCCGCTTTCGCGCTGCAGCAGGCGTGCGGCACGGACGATCAGGTTGCTGTCGTGGTCGACGCCTGGCAATTCGGTGAGCAGGCGGATCTGCCCGTCCTCTCGCGGACGCAAGACCAGTTCGTCACCGTAATCGAGGAACTGGAACAGGGTCTGCAGCTCGTGATAGCCATCGGCACGACGCCCGGTGATGTGCAGCATCAGATTGAGCTTGGCCGGCGCCGGCAGGGTCAGTACCTGCATTCAGCGGCCCAGCTGGCGTGGTTGCCAGTCTTTGACCACCAGGGTGATCTGCAGGTCATGACCTTCCAGACGGATGCGCTCGGGCAGGGTGAAGCCGTTGTGCTCGGCGTAGGCCAGGTAGTTCACCTGCCAGCCGTCCTGCTCCAGGCGCGCCAGGCGGCTGTCGCTGTCCAGGCTCAGGCGGCTGCGGCTGTCCGGTGCGGGCAGGCCGCGAACCCACCACAGCAGGTGCGATACCGGTAATTGCCAGCCGAGCTGAGCCTCTACCAGCGCTTCCGGCGAATCCGCTTCGAAGCGGCCTTGGCCGGCCACTTCCAGTGAAACGGCGTCCGGTCGGCCGGTCAGTCGGGTGGCGCCGCGGCCAAGCGGGCCGGACAGGCGAATATCGAAATACTCCTGGCGCTGCAGCCAGAACAGCGTGCCGCTGCCGGATTCCTGCGGCGCTCGGATGCCGATCTTGCCGCTGATCTGCCAGCCGTCGAGGGTCTCGACCTGGCTGCGGTGCACCTTCCAGGCCGCCGCGTTGCCGGGGCCTTCGACCGATTCGCGCGGGCCCATGCCGGCACAGCCGGCGAGCAGCAGGGCCAGGCAGGGGGCGACGAGTTTTTTCAGCAGGGTCATGGCTCAGGGCTTCTCCGATCCGGTCAGCCGCTTGAGCGTTTCGCGCAGGATCTGGCTGTCGGGTTGTAGTTTGAGTGCCTTCGACCAGACCGCGCGGGCCTCGCTGCGTTCACCCTTGGTCCAGAGTACCTCGCCCAGGTGCGCCGCCACTTCGTGGTCGGGGAAGCGCAGCAGGGCCTTGCGCAGCAGGGCCTCGGCTTCGCTGAGGTTGCCCAGACGGAAATTGACCCAGCCGAGGCTGTCGAGAATTGCCGGGTCATCGGGGTTGAGTTGGTAGGCCTGCTTGATCAGCTGCAGTGCTTCCTGATGGCGATCGGTGCGGTCGGCGAGGGTGTAGCCGAGGGCATTGAGCGCCATGGCATTGTCCGGCTCACGCTCGATGATGAAGCGCAGGTCACGTTCCAGTTGGCCCAGGTCGCCGCGCTTCTCGGCAAGCATGGCGCGGGTATACAGCAGGTTGAGGTCGTCGGGGAATTCGTCGAGCGCCTGCTCGACCAGGCTCCAGGCCTGCTCGGTGCGGTCGTGCTCGGAGAGGGCTTCGATCTCGATGAGATACAGCTGGATGGCATAGTCGGGTTGCTGCTGACGGGCGTCGGCCAGCACCGCGGAGGCTTCCTCGTCGCGGTTGGCGGAATACAGCAATTGACTCTGCAGCAGCTTCGCCGGGAGGAACTCGTTGCCTGGGCCAACCTGCGCCAGTGCGGACAGTGCCTTGGCATTCCGCCCCATGGCCTGATAGGCGCGGCCAAGGTTGAAGTGGGCAGCATCGACATGGCTACCGCGCTCGACCAGCTCCTCGAGGTAGACGGTGGCTTCGCGCCAGGCTTCGGCCTCCATGCAGACCAGGGCCATGGAGAAGCGCAGGTCATCGTCGGCGGGGTACTGCTGAACCAGGGTGGCGAACTCGCCCATGGCGTCTTCCAGGCGTTCCTGTTCGACCAGCAGGCGCGCATAGGTCAGGCGCAGGCGCTTGTCCTCGGGATGCTGCCGCAGGCTTTTCTCCAGCAGTGTGAGGGCCTCGTCGCTGCGTTGCAGGCTATGCAGCAGGCGCGCCTCGAGCAGGATGGAGGGGATCTGCCGCTGCTTGGCCGGCTGCTTCTGCAGCAGGGCGAGCGCTTCCTCGCTGCGATCGTCCTGTTGCAGAAGTACGGCCTTGCCAAAGGACAGCTGCGGATTGTCCGGGTGCCTGGCCAGCAGCTTGTCGAAGCTCTGCAGCAGGCCGGCGCGGGTGTCCGGATCGGTTTCCGAAGCCGACAGGGCGAGGAAGTCGAAGTGCGTGTCGCCCTGGCCCTGCAGGACCTTTTCCATGAACTCCATGGATTCCTCGTAGCGCCCGGCGCGCGCCAACTGCACGGCGGCGGCGCGCTGGGCGTCGAGGTTCTCCGGTGCATTGCGTGCCCAGATCAGCGAGGTGTCCAGCGCAGCCTGGTCGGCGCCGAGGTATTCGGCGATGCGAAAGCCGCGCTCGGCGACACCGGCATCCTGCGTCGCATGTGCCTGCTGCACATAGTTGCCCAGAGCGATATCGAAGCGGTTGCGCTGGCCGGCGAGTTCCGCGACCAGCAGTGCATAGAGGGACTGACGGGTGAACGAGCCGTACTCGGTGACCTCGCTGGCGGCGGCCTCCGGCGCAGCGTCCTCGACCGGCGGGCCGCTTTCCGGCGCTTGCTGGGTGAAGGTCTGGCAGCCGCCGAGAATCAGCAGGGCGGCAAGTGCGGCGAGTCTATTCATAGAGGGAAATGTACGGCTGGTGTGCGGTCGCGGCATGATGACACAAGCCGCAGGGCAAGCCCATGGCCCCATGGGGCGCGTAGGCCGGTTTGGCCGGCATTCGGCCGTACCAATCGAATCCGACAATCGAGGGCAATGGTTGTTCTCCATCTGGCGAAGTAGGAGAATTGCGCGCTCCGTTATCGAATCAGCGATTCTGCATGGCTTTCCTCGCGCTTGGCATCAATCACAAGACCGCTTCGGTGGACGTCCGCGAGCGCGTAGCCTTCACGCCGGATCAGATGGTCGAGGCCTTGCGCCAGCTGTGCCGCGTCACGCCCACCCGCGAGGCCGCGATTCTTTCGACCTGCAATCGCAGCGAGCTCTATCTGCAGCAGGATCAGCTGGAAGCCGACGCGGTATTGGCCTGGCTGGCCAACTATCACCGCCTCAGCCTCGACGAACTCAAGGCCTGCGCCTATGTGCACGTCGACGACCAGGCCGTGCGTCACATGATGCGCGTCGCCTCCGGGCTCGACTCGCTGGTGCTGGGCGAGCCGCAGATTCTCGGGCAGATGAAGTCTGCCTACGCGGTCGCCCGCGAGGCCGGCAGTATCGGCCCGCTACTCGGGCGACTGTTCCAGGCCACCTTCAGCACGGCCAAGACCGTGCGGACCGACACGGCCATCGGCGAGAACCCGGTGTCCGTGGCCTTCGCCGCGGTCAGCCTGGCGCGGCAAATCTTCAGTAACCTGCAGCGCAGCCAGGCGCTGCTGATCGGCGCCGGCGAAACCATCACCCTGGTGGCGCGCCACCTGCACGAGCAGGGCGTGAAGAAGATCGTCGTCGCCAACCGTACCCTCGAGCGCGCCAGTGCCCTGGCGGCGGAGCTGGGAGCGCAGGCGATCCTGCTCGCCGACATCCCGGAAGAGCTGCACAACAGCGACATCGTCATCAGCTCCACCGCCAGCCAGCTGCCGATCCTCGGCAAGGGTGCGGTGGAGCAGGCGCTGAAGCGGCGCAAGCACAAGCCGATGTTCATGGTCGATATCGCCGTGCCGCGGGACATCGAGCCACAGGTCGGCGAGCTGGATGATGTCTATCTCTACACCGTCGACGACCTGCACGAGGTGGTCGCGGAAAACCTCAAGAGCCGTCAGGGTGCTGCCCAGGCCGCCGAGGAGCTGGTCGCCGCCGGTACCGAGGATTTCATGCAGCGCCTGCGCGAGCTGGCCGCAGTGGATGTGCTCAAGGCCTACCGCCAGCATGCCGAGCGAATTCGCGACGACGAGCTGAGCAAGGCCCAGCGTCTGCTGGCCAATGGCGCCAGCGCCGAGGACGTCCTCGCCCAGCTCGCCCGGGGGCTGACCAACAAGCTGCTGCATGCCCCCAGCGTGCAGCTGAAAAAACTCTCCGCCGAGGGCCGCGTCGAGGCGCTGAGCATGGCCCAGGAACTCTTCGCCCTGCACGAGGGCACGGAAAAGACATGAAAGCTTCGCTGCTGAACAAGCTGGACATCCTGCAGGACCGTTTCGAAGAGCTCACCGCGCTGCTCGGCGATGCCGAGGTCATCAGTGACCAGAACCGCTTCCGCGCCTATTCGCGCGAATACGCCGAGGTCGAGCCGGTGATCGTCGCCTATCGCCAGCTGTGCAAGGTCCAGCAGGATCTCGAAGGCGCCCAGGCGCTGCTCAAGGACAGCGATCCCGACATGCGCGAGATGGCCGAGGAGGAAGTGGCCGAGGCCAAGGCGCAGCTCGAAACCCTGGAAGCCAATCTGCAGCGCATGTTGCTGCCCAAGGACCCGAACGACGGGCGCAACGTGTTCTTGGAAATCCGCGCCGGTACCGGCGGCGACGAGGCGGCGATCTTCGCCGGCGACCTGTTCCGCATGTATTCGCGCTACGCCGAGAAACAGGGCTGGCGCGTGGAGATCCTTTCCGAGAGCGAGGGCGAGCACGGCGGTTACAAGGAAGTGATTTCCCGCGTCGAGGGCGACAACGTCTACGCCAAGCTCAAGTTCGAGTCCGGCGCGCACCGCGTGCAGCGTGTGCCGGAAACTGAGTCGCAAGGGCGTATCCACACCTCGGCGTGCACCGTGGCGGTCCTGCCGGAGCCGGACGAGCAGGCGGCCGTGGAAATCAATCCGGCCGACCTGCGCATCGACACCTACCGCTCCTCGGGCGCCGGCGGCCAGCACGTCAACAAGACCGATTCGGCGATTCGCATCACCCACCTGCCGACCGGGATCGTTGTCGAGTGTCAGGAAGAGCGTTCCCAGCACAAGAACCGCGCCAAGGCCTTGGCCTGGCTGGCGGCCAAGTTGCAGGACCGCCAGGATGCCGCGGCGCACAAGGAAATATCCGAGACGCGCAAGCTGCTGGTCGGGTCCGGTGACCGTTCCGAGCGCATCCGTACCTACAATTTCCCCCAGGGTCGCGTCACCGACCATCGGGTCAACCTGACACTGTATTCGCTCAACGAAGTGATCGGCGGCGCCGTGGAGCAGGTCATCGAGCCGCTGCTGCAGGAATACCAGGCCGACCAGCTGGCCGCGCTGGGCGACTGATCCTTGCCGCCTTGCGGCGTTTCCACGAGCATCCCATGCCTACCATCGAGTCCCTGCTGCACAGTGCCGATCTGCCGGATTCGCCGAGCGCCAGGCTGGATGCCGAGTGGTTGCTCGCTGCCGCCCTTGGCAAGTCCACCAGCTACCTGCGCACCTGGCCCGAGCGTGAGGTGCCGGGCGACCTTGCCGAGCGCTTCGCGGCTGATCTGGCCCGCCGTCGGCGCGGCGAGCCGGTTGCCTATATCCTCGGCCGCCAGGGCTTCTGGAGCCTGGAGCTGGAGGTCGCGCCGGATACCCTGATTCCGCGTCCGGACACCGAGCTGCTGGTGGAAACCGCTCTGCAGCTGCTTCCGGCAACGCCGGCCCAGGTACTCGACCTGGGCACCGGAACCGGTGCGATCGCGCTGGCGCTGGCGGCTGAACGGCCGCAGTGGCAGGTCAGCGGTGTCGACCGCATCGAGGCCGCGGTCGCGCTCGCCGAACGCAATCGCCTGCGCCTCGGACTGGGCAACGCCCACTTCGCACGCAGCGACTGGTTCGCCGAGGTGACTGGGGAGCGCTTCCAGTTGATCGTCAGCAACCCGCCGTACATTCCTGCCAGCGATCCGCATCTGCAACAGGGCGACGTGCGCTTCGAGCCGCAGAGTGCGCTGGTGGCCGGGGTGGACGGGCTGGACGACATCCGTACGATCATCGCCCAGGCTCCCGCCCATCTGACCGCGGGCGGCTGGCTGCTGCTGGAGCACGGCTTCGATCAGGCGCCGGCGGTGCGTTCACTGATGGCGGCGCACGGCTTCGAGGCGTGCGAAAGCCGCCGCGACCTGGGCGGCCACGAGCGCGTCAGTCTCGGGCGGCTGCCATGACCTTTCTGTTACGCGAGGTGCTCGATGCTGAGTGACGAAGAACTGCTGCGTTACAGCCGGCAGATCCTGCTCAAGCAGGTCGATATCGAGGGGCAGCTGCGCCTCAAGCAGAGCCGGGCGCTGATCGTCGGCCTCGGCGGGCTCGGCTCGCCGGTGGCGCTGTATCTCGCGGCTGCAGGGGTTGGCGAGCTGCATCTGGCTGACTTCGACACGCTGGACCTGACCAACCTGCAGCGCCAGATTGCGCATGACAGCCGCTCGCTGGGGCTGCACAAGGTGGATTCGGCCATGGCCCGGCTGGAAGCATTGAACCCGCATGTGCGCCTGATTCCTTATCGCAGCGGGCTGGATGCCGACTCGCTGGATGCAGTGGTCGCCCAGGTCGATCTGGTGCTCGACTGTACGGACAATTTCGCCATCCGCGAGGCGGTCAATGCAGCCTGCGTGAAGGCCCGAAAGCCCCTGGTCAGCGGTGCGGCGATTCGTCTCGAGGGACAGCTCTCCGTGTTCGATCCGCGGCTGGAAACCAGCCCCTGCTATCACTGCCTATACGGGCATGGCAGCGAGGCTGAGCTGACCTGCAGCGAGGCGGGCGTGGTCGGTCCGCTGGTGGGCATGGTCGGCAGCCTGCAGGCGCTGGAGGCGCTCAAGTTGCTGGCCGGATTCGGCGAGCCGTTGATCGGCCGTCTGCTGTTGATCGATGCGCTGTCCAGTCGTTTTCGCGAGTTGCGCGTCAAGCGCGATCCGCATTGCGCGGTGTGTGGCTCGACCGATGAGTGATTGCAACGCCCCCGTCGGCGTATTCGATTCCGGCGTCGGCGGGCTTTCGGTGCTGCGTGAGATTCGCCGGCGCCTTCCGCACGAATCGCTGCTGTATCTGGCCGACAGCGCTCATGTGCCCTATGGCGAGAAGAGTCCGGAGTACATCCGCGAGCGCTGCCGCATCATCGCGGCATTTTTCGTCGAGCAGGGCGCGAAGGCGCTGGTGCTGGCCTGCAACACCGCGACGGCGGCGGGTGTGACCGAGCTGCGCGAGCTGTACCCGGATTTGCCCATCATCGGCATGGAGCCGGCGGTAAAGCCCGCCGCCGCGGCCACCCGCAGCGGCGTGGTAGGCGTGCTGGCCACCACCGGTACGCTGAAAAGCGCCAGGTTCGCTGCGTTGCTAGATCGCTTCGCCGGCGACGTGCGCGTTATCACTCAGCCCTGCCCGGGGCTTGTCGAGCGTATCGAGGCAGGCGACCTCGCCAGCGACGAGACACGGGCCATGCTCGAAGGGTGGGTCGGGCCATTGCTGGCGCAGGGCTGCGATACCCTGATCCTGGGATGCACCCATTACCCGTTCATTCGACCACTGTTGGCGCAGTTGCTGCCCGGCGACGTCCGTCTGATTGATACCGGGGCGGCCGTCGCGCGACACTTGCACGAACTGCTGGCCGAACGCCATCTGCTGAGCAGCGGCGAGGCCAGTCAGCGGTTTTATTGCAGTGGCGATCCGCAGCGAATGTCCGGCGTGTTGCCTACACTTTGGGGAGAACATGCAGAGGTCGAGTTGTTCTCCCGGTAGGAACTCCCGCCGCGGCGGAGTTTCTCAATTGATGCTGGCGATAATTAACCAAACAAACGCAGTGTTTTTATAAGGAAGTTCCCATGAAAAAACTGTTTACCCTGGCTGCAGTAGCGGCACTCTCGGTCGGGCAGATGGCGGCTGCTCACGCTGTGGACTTCACCGTTGCGGTCGGCCAGACCGACGAGTCGACCATGACCTATCGCCTGGGTGCGCAATTCGACTTCAACAGGAGCTGGTTCCAGACCAGCGTCGGGCGACTGACCGGGTATTGGGATGCGGGTTACACCTACTGGGAGGGCGACGAGTCCACCAGCAATCACAGCATTTCGCTGGCTCCGGTCTTCGTCTACGAGTTCGCCGGTCAGTCGGTCAAGCCTTATGTCGAGGCCGGCATCGGCGTGGCGGCATTCGAGAACACCGAGGTGGAGGGCAACCGTCTGGGGTCGTCGTTCCAGTTCGAAGACCGCATCGGTGCGGGTCTGCGCTTCGCCGGCGGCCATGAAGTCGGCGTGCGCGCGATCCACTATTCCAACGCGGGCATCAAGAAGCCGAACGACGGCATCGAGAGCTACGCCCTGCATTACCGGGTGGCGTTCTAAGCGATAACACACCCTCCTGCAGGGCTTTCGCCGGCCCTGCAGTGCGCCTGCTCACGCAGTCTCAGTCATACGCCGTGGCGCTGCCCTTGCGCTCTTCGCGGCAATCCTGCGAACCCAGTTCGAACTCCCGGCAGATCAGCGGCCGCTGCGCGTAGATGGTGCAGCGCATGCTGTCCCGGTCGAGCGCCGCGCACCAGCCGTCATCCAGCCTACGCATTACTTCGCCGCCCCAGCTGTCTCTGTCGATGAATCGCGGCGGTACGCCGGTATCGCCGAACAGCATGACTTCGAGACGGCAGCAGCACGCTGCGCAGGTGGAGCAGCTGACGGGGTCTTCGAGTTGTCGGTGGGCAATAGTCGCGTCGGTCATGGCGGCAGTCTAGCCGATGTGCGCGACTCAGGCGGGAAAGGGGGCGGCCCCAGCGGACGCTGGGGCCGTTTGTTTCAGACTTCTTCGTTCAGCTGCTTGTTGCGCCACCCCTCGCCGCCGGGCAGCACCAGGTTGAGCAGTAGCGCGATGATCGCGCACAGCGAGATGCCGGACAGGGTGAACTCGCCGTAGCCGATCGCCATGCCGCCGATGCCGAACACCAGCGTCACCGAGACGATGATCAGGTTGCGTGCTTCGGACAGGTCGACCTGATGGCGGATCAGTGTGCTCAGGCCGACCACCGCGATCGAGCCGAACAGCAGGCAGAGAATGCCGCCCATGACCGGTACCGGAATGCTCAGCAAGCCGGCGCCGAACTTGCCGATGAAGGCCAGCGCGATGGCGAATATCGCCGCCCAGGTCATGATCTTCGGGTTGTAGTTCTTGGTCAGCATCACCGCGCCCGTCACTTCGGCGTAGGTCGTGTTCGGCGGCCCACCGAACAGGCCGGCCGCGGACGTCGCCACGCCGTCACCGAGCAGCGTGCGATGCAGGCCCGGCTTCTTCACATAGTTGTTGCCGGTCACGCTGCCGATGGCGACCACGCCGCCGATGTGCTCGATCGCCGGAGCCAGGGCTACGGGGACCATGAACAGAATGGCGCCGATGTTGAACTCCGGCGTGATGAAGTTGGGCATCGCCAGCCAGGGCGCCGCGGCGATGCCGCTGGTGTCGACCACGCCGAAGGCAAAGGACAGGCCGTAGCCCACAGCGACGCCAGCGAGAATCGGCACCAGACGGAACAGACCCTTGCCCAATACCGCTACCAGCAGCGTGGTGATCAGCGCCGGCATGGAGATGAACATCGCCGTGTGGTACGGGATGAGTTGAGCACTGCCGTCGCCGGCCTTGCCCATGGCCATGTTCACAGCCACCGGCGACAGCGCCAGGCCGATGGAAATGATCACCGGAGCGATGACCACCGGTGGCAGCAAGCGGTCGATGAAGCCCGGCCCTTTCAGGCGCACGGCGAAGCCGAGCACCATGTACACGAGCCCGGCCGCCACCACGCCACCCATTACGGCCGGCAGCCCGAACTCACCCTTGGCGGCGATGATCGGGGCGATGAAGGCGAAGCTCGAGGCAAGGAACACCGGTACCTGGCGCTTGGTGATCAGCTGGAACAGGAGCGTGCCGAGACCTGCGGTGAACAGAGCGACGTTGGGGTCCATGCCGGTGATCAGTGGCATCAGCACCAGCGCGCCGAAAGCGACGAACAGCATTTGCGCGCCGGCCAGTACCTGCCGGCCTACCGGCTCCTCGGGATGCGACATGCTCAGATGTCCTTCTGCTTGGTGCCGAAAATCTTGTCACCGGCATCGCCCAGACCCGGGACGATGTAGCCATGCTCGTCCAGGCGCTGATCGATGGATGCGGTGAAGATCAGCACATCAGGATGCGCCTTCGCCACGGCGGCGATGCCTTCCGGTGCGGCGACCAGGACCAGCGCGCGAATCTCCTTGCAGCCCGCTTTTTTCAGCATGTCGATGGTCGCAACCATCGAGCCGCCGGTGGCAAGCATTGGATCGATGATGATCGCCAGGCGCTGTTCGATTTCCGGGACCAACTTTTCCAGATAGGTCTGCGCCTGCAGCGTTTCTTCGTTGCGGGCAATGCCAACCGCGCTGACCTTGGCGCCGGGAATCAGGCTGAGGACGCCATCGAGCATGCCGATGCCGGCACGCAGAATCGGTACTACGGTAATCTTCTTGCCGGAGATCTTTTCCACCTGAACGGGGCCGCACCAGCCATCGATGCTGTAGTGTTCCAGCGGCAGGTCCGAGGTCGCTTCATAAGTGAGGATCGATCCCACTTCCTGCGCCAGTTCACGGAAGTTCTTGGTGCTGATGTCTGCACGGCGCATCAGACCGAGCTTGTGGCGGATCAGCGGGTGGCGGATCTCTCGAATGGGCATTGTGGGCTCCGGCGGGCAAATAAACCGGCTTAGATTAAAGCATCGCCGGGTCAGCGGCTATTCGTGCGTCATCCGGCCAGCGGACTTGCTGCGCGCGGCGAGGGTGGGTATCTTCCCCGCCCTTTCGCGAACGGCCGAAACTGGGCTGTTCGGTCAGGTTTTTCGCTGTCCGGGTTCGCCTGGCATTACGGCGATTCAACCGCACGAGCTGCCAGCCCCGGCTGGTGCTCCCAACTAAATTCTCTGGGGGAATCGCTTCATGTCCGTCGATCTCGCACATATCCGCCAAGTCATGGCCGAGGCAGACTGCCTGTACACCGAGGAACAAGTCGAAGCGGCTATCGCCAAGGTTGCCGAAACCATCAACGCTGAACTGGCCGAGCGCAACCCGGTGGTGTTCTGCGTCATGAATGGCGGGCTGATCTTCTCCGGCAAGCTGGTGCCGAAGCTGAACTTCCCCCTCGAGCTGTCCTACCTGCATGCGACCCGTTACCGCAATGAGACCAGCGGTGGTGAGCTGTTCTGGAAGGCCAAGCCCGAGATTTCCTTCATCGATCGCGACGTGCTGATCATCGATGACATCCTGGATGAGGGGCACACGCTGGGCGCAATCATCGATTTCTGCCGTCATGCCGGGGCTGCCGCCGTGCATACCGCGGTACTGATCGACAAGGACCACCAGCGCAAGGCGCGCCCGGATCTGAAGGCGGACTACGTTGGCCTCAGCTGTATCGACCGCTACATCTTTGGTTACGGCATGGACTACAAGGGCTACTGGCGCAACGCCGCCGGAATCTATGCGGTAAAAGGCCTGTAAACGTCCCTTAGCGCGACGTCTTGCCTTGTACAGGGGCGCGCCCGCAATGGGTGCGCCTGACATCGCGGCTGTGTTACAGGCTCGCCCGCGCTGGCGTAGTGCCTGCTTTCTGTTTCGTTTCCCCCCACCAGTGCACCAAAGGTAACGCTGATCCGCGCTATTCAGCGGTACTCGTCGGTCCTCGCGCCTCGCTCTAAGCACACTGATACACGCGCCCGGGTGGTGGCATGCGCGTGGTTTGGAGCGAGATATCGCTCCCATGAATTGAACTTTAGGATAACTGGCTGGCATTTCTTCAAGCTGAGCGCGGCAAACGCTCTGCGACGGGGTTTGCGGCCCGTACATTCGCGGCTAAGCTCTCAACGTCCCTTGTACGCATGGCCTGAGCTAATCGCGCTGAAAGCCACTGCTGGGAAGGCTAATAACACTAAAGGATTACAAGCTAAATCAAACCTTAGTGCGCTTAACCCCCCTTCGGCGTCTGGGTAGGGTTGACGCACTTCGAACCAACCAGGAGCGCCTCATGACAAAAACAACAAGGCAAGGAATCTTCCAGCCGAAGTCTCTAGCTCTCGCCGTAGCGCTGGGCACTGCCGCCCCGGCCTACGCTGTGAACTTCAATATCGGCGAGATCGAAGGGCAATTCGACTCGTCCATGTCGATCGGCGCCAGCTGGTCAACGACCGATCGCGATATGGATCTGGTCGGCGTTAATAACGGCGGTACCGGCTTCACTCAGACAGGCGATGACGGCCGTCTGAATTTCAAGAAGGGCGAAACCTTCTCCAAGATTTTCAAAGGCGTACACGATCTCGAACTTCGTTATCGCGATAGCGGCGCCTTCGTCCGAGGCAAATACTGGTACGACTTCGAGCTGAAGGATGAAAGCCGACTGTTCAAGGACATCAGCGACAGCAACCGGAAAGAAGCCGCTCAATCTTCCGGCGCGCAAATTCTGGACGCCTTCCTCTATCACAACTACTCGATTGGTGACCTGCCGGGGACCGTTCGCCTTGGCAAACAGGTGGTGAGTTGGGGCGAAAGTACTTTTATCGGTAACAGCATTAACTCGATCAACCCGCTGGACGCCGCAGCGTTCCGTCGTCCAGGCGCCGAGATCAAAGAGGGGCTGATTCCGGTCAATATGTTCTACATCTCGCAGAGCCTGACCGACCGGTTGAGCATGGAGGCGTTCTATCAACTCGAGTGGGATCAGACCGTTGCCGACAACTGTGGCACCTTCTTTGCCGTAGATGTCGTTCAGGATGGTTGTGATACCAACTATCACGTGGCCAGCCCGGCGATTGCGCCGCTGCAGCCTATCGCAGAAGCGTTTGGTCAAGGCTTCGACGTTACGTCCGAAGGTGTGGTCCTGCCTCGCGCCGGCGACCGCGATGCTCGTGATTCGGGGCAGTTCGGTCTTGCATTGCGCTGGTTGGGTGATGCCACCGAGTATGGCGCCTATTTCATGAACTACCACAGCCGTACTCCGAATGTCAGCACGCAGTCGGCTGGCCTCGGAACAGCGGGGGCGCTCGGCAACGGCAATCCGTTGGCCGGTCCGCTCACCGGTATCTTGGGCCAGGTGTGCTCGGCGCTCGGCGGTGCTCCAGCTTGCTTCGCTAACCCGGCCTACACTGCTACCGTCTCCGGTCTGGCGCAGAGCGTAATGCTCGGGAACGGGCGGTACTTCCTTGAGTATCCGGAAGACATCCAGTTGTACGGTCTTAGCTTCTCTACCACGCTACCCACCGGGACCGCTTGGTCTGGCGAGATTAGCTACCGGCCTAACGCACCTGTTCAAATCAATACTCAGGATGTGACTCGCTCGTTGCTGAACCCGATCGCTCCTGGCACATCCCCTGTCGATAGCACATTCGGAGGCTACAACCGGGGTTACAACCGCAAGGAAATCACCCAGCTGCAGACCACATTCACTCACTTTTTCGATCAGGTGTTGGGCGCTGGTCGGGTGACAGTGGTGGGCGAGGTCGGCTACACGCATGTCGGCGGCCTCGAGAGCACCAGCGAGCTGCGCTATGGTCGTGACGCTATCTACGGCACTCCGGATGATCCAGCCGCTTTGGCCCGCTACGGCCGTCACGGCTTCGTAACCGCCAATTCCTGGGGCTACCGCCTGCGCGCCATCGCGGACTACAACAACGTCTTCGCCGGCATCAACCTCAAGCCCAATCTGTCCTTCTCGCACGACGTCGACGGTTACGGTCCCAACGGTCTGTTCAACGAAGGCTCCAAGGCGGTCAGCATTGGTCTGGATGCCGAGTACCAGAATATGTACACCGCCAGCCTGTCCTACACCGATTTCTTCGGCGGCGACTACAACACGCTGGTTGACCGCGACTTCCTCGCGTTCAGCGTGGGCGTGAACTTCTAAGGAGACCAGCCAAGTGTCCGGCCGATGAGGATGATCGGTCGGACATCAGCGACAGGCATGGGCCTCCGGCCTATAACAAGATCAAGAGGAACTGGAATCGTATGAAAACAACAAGAAAACTATTCAGTGTCTTGGCCTTCTCCCTGCTGGCAAGCAGTGTGATGGCTGCCGTCTCCCCTGAAGAAGCCGCCAAGCTCGGCACATCCCTGACGCCATTGGGGGCTGAAAAGGCCGGTAATTCCGATGGCAGCATCCCCGAGTGGACCGGCGGCCTGAAGACCGATGCCGCGCCGCTCAAGAACGGTCACCTGACCAATCCGTTCAAGGACGAGCAACCGAAGTTCGTCATCACCGCGCAGAACGCCGAGCAGTACAAGGACAAGCTGACCGCAGGCCAGTTGGCCATGTTCAAGCGTTACCCGGAAACCTACAAGATTCGCGTGTTCCCCACGCACCGTACCGTCGCTGTGCCGGATGAGATCTACGAGGCCGCGAAGAAAAGCGCAGTCAATACCGAGCTCGTCGAGGGTGGCAACGGCCTCGCCAACTTCACCGATAGTCGCTACTACGCCTTCCCGATTCCGAAGAATGGTCTGGAAGTGGTGTGGAACCACATCACTCGTTACCGCGGCGGTAACGTGCGCCGCAATATCGTTCAGGCAACTCCGCAAACCAACGGTAGCTACACCATGGTTCACTTCGAGGACGAGGTGGCTTTCCCGCTGGGCATGACGGATCTGGACCCGGAGCGCGCCAAGAACGCCTTGCTGTTCTTCAAGCAGCGGGTGACAGCGCCTTCTCGACTGGCTGGTAACGTGCTGCTGGTGCACGACTCGCTGGATCAGGTGAAGGAGCCGCGTCAGGCCTGGATCTACAACGCCGGGCAGCGTCGCGTTCGCCGCGCTCCGCAGGTCGCGTATGACGGCCCGGGTACCGCATCCGACGGTATGCGCACCACCGACAACTTCGACATGTTCAGTGGCGCACCGGATCGCTACGACTGGAAGCTGATCGGCAAGAAGGAGCTGTACATCCCCTACAACAGCTACGAGATCGCCTCCAGTGACCTGAAGTACAAGGACATCATCAAGGCCGGTCACGTAAATCAGGATCTGGCGCGCTACGAGCTTCACCGTGTCTGGGAAATCGAGGCGACTCTCAAGAGCGGCGAGCGGAACATCTATGCCAAGCGTCGCTTCTTCGTCGACGAGGACAGTTGGACCATCGTTCAGTCTGAGCTCTACGACGGCCGTGGACAGCTCTGGCGCGTAGGTGAAGCCCATTCGCTGCAGTACTACCAGCACAAGGTTCCGGCCTACGCATTCGAGGCGCTGTACGACATCATTTCCGGCCGCTATATCGCGATCGGCATGAGCAACGAGGAGAAGCCTCACGAGTATGGCTATCGTGCCTCTGCCCGTGACTTCACGCCGGCCGCCCTGCGTAATGCCGGGGTACGTTGATCGTCTGATATTTGGCTTGTGAATAAGGCGGCCGGATTGGCCGCCTTTTTTTTTGCTTCCAACCAGCGGATGATAATTTCCGATTAAAGAGTTCCAGTGTCAGAACGCTATCGCGCCGGCTGGACCTGCTAGCCAACGTTGCGGCCGCATGCAATGACAGGGATGGCGTTTCGACTGACGGCCGTGATAACCGAGCGTAACGCCTGGCACGCACTGCGCTGTGTTTCAATGGATTGATCAGAACAAGAGAACCGTTGCCATGTCCGTACGCTTCATTCCTGATGCGCTCAGTGCAGAGGCAAGTCCCGCAGGGCAATTCCCGTCCATTCCCCGTCTGCCTCCGCTGCACGTCCGGCGGCCTCGATTGACGCAGGCGCTGCTCGACAGCGACTGCCGGCTGCGTTTGATCTGCGCTCCGGCAGGATTCGGCAAGACCGTGCTGATGAGCGAGTGCGCTCGGCAGGTGCCGGCGGACACGCGGTTGGTCTGGCTGGACCTCGGTGGGCGAGCCTGCACGGTGGAAGCGCTGCATGAGCAACTCGGTACTGCCTTGGCAGAGCCCGCAGGCGGCGGTTCTGAAAACGACTTGCTGGCTTTGCTGCGTCGCATCCGCCAGCCCGTCTGGATCATGCTCGACGACTACCCGCGGGACTCCAGTCCCGAACTCGATGATTGCCTCGATCTGCTGCTGGACATGGGGCCGTCCACGGTCAGCTGGTGGGTCACCAGTCGGCGTCAGCCGGCGTGGAAATTGCCCCGGTTGCTCTTGCAGGGGCACCTGTTCGAACTTGAGGCCGAAGCGCTGGCATTCACGGCCGATGAGCTTGAACAGGTGCTCAAGGTCCATCGATTGGCCCTTTCCCCAGAGAGCTTCCAGCAGCTGCAGCGCGTCCTGGAGGGCTGGCCAGCCGGCGTCTGCCTGATGCTGCTGAACGCCGACGAACACGCCCTGCGCGAGCGGCTGCAGGCCGGCACACCGCTGCTCAGGGATTACGTGCAGCGGGAAGTGATGGCGGGGTTGAGCGACGAGGTGCGGCGCGCGCTGTTGGCCCTGGCGCGCATGCCGCGTTTCTCCGCAGAACTGTGCGATCACGTCCTCGACGGTGTGGGCCGCGAGATCCTCGATGTCCTCAAGACACGCCAGCTCTTCATCAGGCAGATCGACAACTGTGGGGAGTGGTTCAGGTTGTGGAAGCCTCTGGCCCTGATGCTGCAGCGCTCCGCGGAAAATGCGGCGCCGACTCAGGCGCATCTGCGTGCCTGTCAGTGGTTTGCCAGTCGCGGCGAGATGCGCGAAGCAGTGGAGCATGCCTTGTGGGCCGGGCAGCCGGAAGTGGCGGCCAATTACCTGCAGCGGTACGGCCAGGAACAGTTGCTGATCGGCGACAACGTGTCGCGCTTCCTCAAATGGCGAAGCGAGCTACCCCAAGACCTGTTCGCCAGTACTACGCGATTGATCGTGTTACAGGGCTGGGCGCTGATCATTTCGGCGCGACTCGACGAGGTAGATGAGTGCCTGGCCGAGCTCGCCAAGTTCTTCCCTCAGCCCGACGCGCGCCGGCAGGCGCAGCTGCTGGCGCAGTGGCAGGCGCTGCGGGGCTTTCTGGCGCGTCTGCGCGGCGAGCCCGAGGCGCGACAGCACTGCCTGCAGGCGCTGGAAGTGCTCTCCGACCACGCCTGGGCGCAACGCGTCCTCTGTTTGCAGGTTCTGACGCAGCAGGCCATGGCCGAAGGCGAGCTGGAGCTTGCCCAGCACTACAACAGCGAGGGCATGAAGCTCGCACGGCTCAAGGGCAGTGTGCTCTATGAGGTAATGCTCAGCGTCGACCGAATCCAGTTGCTGGAGCTGACCGGCGAGTTCGAGCGGGCAGTCGGGGTGCTTAACGAGGCACTGCAGGCCCTGCGCGAGTCGGTTCGACACAGCCCGTTGATCGGACGGCTGCAGCTGTTGCAGGGCCACCGATTGGCCTATCAGGGGCTCGACGAGCCTGCGCAGGAGGCCTACCAGCAGGGCAAGGCCGAGACCGAAACCTGCGGCGACTCCTACTGTTTCTTCGGCTACGTCGGGCTTGCCGAGCTGGCGGCGCGCAATCAGGAGTTCGCCTGCGCTTATCACTGGCTGCGCGACGCCGAGCGGCTGTCACAGTGGCGCCATGTCCCTGAGGCACGTTTCCGCGGCATCCTGCCGCTGATAAACGGAGTGGCCTGGCTACATCAGGGGGAACTGCGCAAGGCTCGCAGTGCACTCTGCCAGGTGTTGGAACTCTACGAAGGGCGCGGTTATCTGTCGCCGTCCGGCTTCTACGAATTGCTGCCGAGGGTGCGCCGCTATCTGGCTGTGATCGACATCCTGGACGGGCAGCCGGCGAAAGCGATTGCCGCGTTACGTGAACAGATCGAGCAGAACCTCGCTGCGCAGCGCCTCGGGCTTGCGTGCGAGTGCCGTTTCAGCCTGGCCGAGGCCTTGCACGTCGATGGTCAGGCGGTGGATGCGGAGGCCGAGGTGCGCCTGGCGCTGGGAGAGGCGGCTCGGCAGCATCTGGTCAAGCCGCTGTACGAACTGGCGCACCGCCAACCTCAGTGGCTGGCGCGGGTGCTGCCTGCGGTGAAGGGGGAATCGCTGCGGCAGCGTCTGTTGAGATACGAGCGCGAGCCGGAGACTACTCAGGCCGCGACGGAGGAAACCGTTCTCAGCAATCGCGAGCTCACTGTCTTGCGCCTGATTGCTCAGGGCTGTTCGAACCAGGAGATCGCCGAGCAGTTATTCATCTCGCTGCATACGGTCAAGACCCATGCGCGGCGGATCAACACCAAGCTGGGGGTCGCGCGCAGGACTCAGGCGGTGGCCAAGGCCAAGGCGCTTGCCTGGCTCTGATGCCGGGGAACACCGTTGCGCCTGGGTCAGACGCCAGGCGCAACGATACGCTGCGGATACGTTGATCGGCAGCGGGAAGAGAGTTCTTGTTGTTGTTTTGAGGACGATCGGGGGAAACGCGGCAACCTGCAGGCAGTCAGGCTGAAGCCGCTACAGCGGGGCGGGCTGCAAACCTCCGTGAAGTGCGCGTGGCGGCATCTGCTCGCCGCGTTCGATGGCGAGGCTGACCTGCAGGCTGGTGATCAGGCGTTGCAGCTGTTGCTGATCGCGCCACTGCTCCGCACTGATGAAGCGCTTCACCGCGACGCCTTCGGCGCCGGTCAGGGTCAGCAGGATGCTGCCGTCCGGCTTCTCGATGCTGAAGTTGACGTTGTAGCGGGGACGAAACACATCACTGATCTTCTGGAATGGACTCGTCATGCCTAAATACCTGTATAGGGGGTTGCCAGCAATGGACCCGGTAAGGCGATGACAAGTTTCCCGGGCGCAGCGTGTCCTGACTGCTGCAAAACGCCGCAATGCTCCTTAGCGTTACGCCTGGCTGCTCAGCTCGGCCAGCGCTTCCGGGCTGCTCTTGAAGGCCTTGGCGAACAACTCACGGTGCCGCGCCATGAAGATCCCGATATCTTCGGCCTGCTGCTCACTCAACGAGGGCGATGCCTGTTGCAGTACGGCCGCTAGCGCCTCGGCCAGCTCAAGCATTTTGTCGTGACGATCGGCTTCGGCTTTATCCATGAACAAACGCTCCAGGTCCCGACTGCTGCGGTACACCACTTCGACGGCCATTTACCACCTCGGTCATTGGCAGATTGATACTGTTTATTTGTACAGGATAAGCGGGCGCGGCGAAGATTGGTAGCGTGCCGTTGTGTCAGTGAGCGAAATGCCCTTGCAGCCGCTCGGCGTGAAACTCCAGAGTCGCGGCGCGATATCCGCTACGCAGCAGCGGCAGCGGGAGGCAGGACTCCCAGCGCGCGCCCGGTTGCAGATCGCCGGGCCCTTGGTAGGCGGGAGCGTCATAGGCACGGCGCGCAAGGTTGGTGCGTGAGCCCGGGGCATAGGCGGCCACCTCCCATTGCAGACTCTGCAGTTTCCTGTCCGTGTGGTTGACCAGTTGCACATGCAGCGGCTGAGCGCCCGGGCAGCGCTGCGGGTCGTGGGTTAGCCGGATCTCGAGGCGCGACAGCAGCTGCTCCTCACGATGTTCCTGCCAGAGCACCCAGCCGGCGACAAGCGCCAGACCGAGCACGGCCCCCAGCGAGATCGGCACCGCTCTCAGCGGGTAGCGGACCAGCAGTACCAGCCAGGTGAGGATGAGCAGGGCGCCGATTAGCATGAGCGCGCCCCTGCGGACAAACGGCTAAGCGACATGGAAGACCTCCGCATTGACCGGCTCATGCTAACCCGTGCCGGGCGAGGCTGCGCAAGGATGGGGCGCGCATTTGTAGCAGGATGTCAGTCGCTGGTTTTGCCTCGGCTGGCCAGGCGCTCGAGTGCGGCTCGTAGAGCCGGATCACGAATGCCCTGGGCGGCCGCCTGAATGCTGTCCGCGGCGTTGCTCGACAGCGGCGGTGTAGCGGCAGGCTGGTGCCTCGGTGGCGGCGGTGGCTGTACCTTGAACTGGATACGAAGCAGTCCGGCGAACTCTTCCATGGCTTCCAGCTGGCGTTGCAGACGGCGCTGCTGGTAACGCAAGCGTGTGGCCCAGTGGCCATCGGTGACGATCAGCAACAGACAGCCCTCACGCCAGGAGGCCACGCGGCAATGCTCACGCGCAGCAGGCTGCAGCTGGCTCTCCAGCAACCGCTGCAGACGCTCGAGTCGCAGCGCCTCCCCGAACAAGGCTCTGAGCGGCTTTGCTTCGCGCAACAGTGAGGCGGGTGCGCGGGCCGGTGATGGGCGAAAGGCCATGATGGTCGGAAGATCCGTGGTGACGGCATTCATGGTAACAGAAGGCCGCACGGCCGAAGCCGGCCAGTACGGGAGGCGTGTGGTTGAAATGAGGCGTCACGAGCCCCATGTTGAGCGGCGAACGGTCGCCTGCCAGCGCCATTGGCGGGTCGCCGTGCTGCGCAGTCAGGCACCTTTCCTCAGTGCCGTTTCCGAGTAGAATGGCCCCTTTGCACGTTGCCGTGACCCCACGGACGTGCCTCCATCCCCAGCATGGAAGTCTTTGTCGATATGTTTGCGCCTTTATTGAAGAAACTCTTTGGAAGCAAGAATGAGCGTGAAGTCAAACGCATGCTCAAGGCGGTGCAAGCCGTCAATGCACTCGAAGAGCAGATGCTGTCGCTCTCCGACGAGCAACTGCGCAGCAAGACCGAAGAGTTCAAGGCCCGTCTCGAGAAAGGCGAAACCCTCGACCAGATCCTCCCCGAAGCATTCGCCGTCTGCCGTGAAGCCGGCAAGCGCGTCATGGGCATGCGCCACTTCGACGTGCAGCTGATTGGCGGCATGACCCTGCACGAAGGGCGTATCGCCGAAATGCGCACCGGTGAAGGCAAGACGCTGGTGGCAACCCTGGCGGTGTACCTCAACGCACTGGCCGGCAAGGGTGTACACGTGGTCACCGTCAACGACTACCTGGCCCGCCGCGACGCCAACTGGATGCGTCCGCTGTATGAGTTCCTCGGCCTCACCGTCGGTATCGTCACGCCGTTCCAGCCGCCGGAAGAAAAGCGCGCCGCCTATGCCGCCGATATCACCTACGGCACCAACAACGAGTTCGGCTTCGACTACCTGCGCGACAACATGGCGTTCAGCCTCCAGGAAAAGAACCAGCGCGAACTCAACTTCGCGGTCATCGACGAAGTCGACTCCATCCTGATCGACGAAGCACGTACCCCGCTGATCATCTCTGGCCAGGCCGAAGACAGCTCCAAGCTCTATCAGCAGATCAACCAGCTGATTCCTCGCCTCAAGCAGCACATCGAGGAAGAAGAAGGCGTCGTCACCCAGGAAGGGCACTTCAGCATCGACGAGAAGACCCGTCAGGTCGAACTGAACGAGCAAGGCCATCAGTATATCGAAGAGCTGCTCACCGCAGCTGGCCTGCTGGCCGAAGGCGAGAGCCTCTACTCGGCGCACAATCTCGGCCTGCTGACACACGTGTACGCCGGGCTGCGTGCCCACAAGCTGTTCCACCGCAACGTCGAATATATCGTGCAGAACAACCAGGTGCTGCTGATCGACGAGCACACCGGCCGGACCATGCCCGGGCGCCGGCTCTCGGAAGGGCTGCACCAGGCCATCGAGGCCAAGGAAGGGCTGCAGATCCAGCCGGAAAGCCAGACCCTCGCTTCCACCACCTTCCAGAACTACTTCCGCCTGTACAAGAAACTCGCCGGCATGACCGGCACGGCCGATACCGAAGCCTTCGAATTCCAGCAGATCTACAACCTGCCCGTGGTGGTCATCCCGACCAACAAGCCGCTGGCGCGCAAGGACTTCAATGACCTGGTCTACCTGACCCAGGAAGAGAAGTTCGCCGCGATCATCGCCGATATCAAGGAATGCCGCGAACAGGGCCGCCCCGTGCTGGTCGGCACCGCGACCATCGAGACGTCCGAGTACGTGTCGCGTCTGCTGGAGAAGGAAGGCATCGAACACAAGGTGCTCAACGCCAAGCACCATGACAAGGAAGCCGAAATCATCGCCCAGGCCGGTCGCCCGGGTGCGGTGACCATCGCCACCAACATGGCGGGTCGTGGTACCGACATCCTGCTCGGTGGCAACTGGGAAGTGGAAGTCGCGGCACTGGAGAATCCGACCGAAGAGCAGGTTGCGCAGATCAAGGCCGACTGGCAGAAGCGCCACCAACAGGTGCTGGAGGCGGGCGGTCTGCACGTGATCGCATCCGAGCGTCACGAGTCGCGTCGTATCGACAACCAGCTGCGTGGCCGGGCCGGACGCCAGGGGGACCCAGGCTCCAGCCGTTTCTACCTGTCGCTGGAAGACAGCCTGATGCGCATCTTCGCCTCCGACCGGGTGAAGAACTTCATGAAGGCGCTGGGTATGGAGTCCGGCGAGGCCATCGAGCACCGCATGGTCACCAATGCCATCGAGAAGGCGCAGCGCAAGGTCGAAGGCCGCAACTTCGACATGCGCAAGCAGCTGCTCGAATACGACGACGTGGCCAACGAGCAGCGCAAGGTGATCTACCACATGCGCAACAGCCTGCTGGCGGCAGACGAAATCGGCCAGACCATCGCCGAGTTCCGCCAGGAGGTGCTGGACGCCTCCATCAGCGCGCATATCCCGCCGCAGTCGCTGCCCGAGCAGTGGGACATTCCCGGTCTGGAAGCGGTGCTCTACAGCGATTTCGGCGCGCGCCTGCCGATTCAGCAGTGGCTCGACGAGGACGAGAAGCTCTACGAAGAGACCCTGCGCGAGAAAATCATGCAGGCGCTGCTGGCGGACTACCAGGAGAAGGAAGAGCTGGCCGGCTCCGAGGCGCTGCGCACCTTCGAGAAGCAGATCGTGCTGCGCGTGCTGGACGACCTGTGGAAAGAACATCTGTCGACCATGGACCATCTGCGCCACGGCATTCACCTGCGCGGTTATGCGCAGAAGAACCCGAAGCAGGAATACAAGCGCGAGTCCTTCGCACTGTTCCAGGACCTGCTGGAATCCATCAAGCGCGACAGCATCCGCGTGCTTTCCCACGTGCAGGTTCGCCGCGAAGACCCGGCCGAAGAAGAGGCCCGTCTGCGCCGCGAGGCCGAGGAGCTGGCCAAGCGCATGCAGTTCCAGCACGCCGAGGTGTCCGCGCTGGATCAGCCCGAAGAACAGCCCGAGGTGGCCGGCCAGCCCGACGTCGCGGTGGCGCCGGTGCGCACCGAGCCGAAGATCGGTCGCAACGAGCCTTGCCCATGTGGCTCGGGCAAGAAGTACAAGCATTGCCACGGACAGGTCCAGTAGGCCCGACCTTGTCCCGTTGATCCACGCCGCGACCGGCCTGTGCCGCTCGCGGCGTTTTTCTCCCCGTCACCTGGCCTGTTGGCCACCACTGTCTTGAAGGAGCCCTCCATGGCTGTCGGTCTTGGTCCTTTACCTACACTGCATCCGGTTCCCGGCTTCGAGCTGGGCATCGCCTCCGCCGGCATCAAGCGCCCGGGCCGCAAGGACGTGGTGGTGATGCGCTGCGCCGAAGGTTCGCGAGTGGCTGGAGTGACCACCACCAACGCGTTCTGTGCCGCGCCGGTACTGATCACCCGCGAACGCATGCACGGTCCGGTGCGCTACCTGCTGACCAACACCGGTAACGCCAACGCCGGCACCGGGCCTCAGGGGCTGGCCGACGCCCGTCGCACCTGCGCCGCGCTGGCAGCGCTGACCGGCGTTGACGAGACTGCCGTGCTGCCGTTTTCCACCGGTGTGATCGGCGAACCGCTGCCGGTGCAGAAGATCGAGTCGGCATTGCAGGCCGCGCTCGACGACCTCTCGCCCGATCATTGGGCCGAGGCCGCGACCGGCATCATGACCACCGACACCCTGCCCAAGGGCGCCAGCCGACAGTTCCAGCACGACGGCGTCACTGTCACCATTACCGGTATCAGCAAAGGCGCCGGGATGATCCGGCCGAACATGGCCACCATGCTCGGCTACATCGCCACCGACGCCAAGGTGGCCGGCAACGTGCTGCAGGATCTGGTGCGCGATGCGGCGAACAAGTCTTTCAATCGCATCACTATCGATGGCGATACCTCGACCAACGACTGCTGCATGCTGATCGCCACCGGCCAGGCTGCATTGCCGGAGATCACATCCGCCGCCGGCGAGCTGTTCGGCAAGCTCAAGCAGGCGGTTCTCGAGGTGTTCATGGAAGTGGCCCAGGCCATCGTCCGCGATGGCGAGGGGGCGACCAAGTTCGTCACCGTGCAGGTCAACGGGGGCGGCAATCATCAGGAATGCCTGGACGTCGCCTACGCCGTGGCCCATTCGCCGCTGATCAAGACTGCACTGTTCGCCTCCGACCCGAACTGGGGCCGCATCCTCGCCGCCGTGGGGTATGCCGGTGTGCCGGATCTGGATGTGAGCAAGATCGATGTCTTCCTCGGCGAGGTCTGCATCGCCAGCCAGGGTGGCCGCTCGCCCAGCTATACCGAAGAGCAGGGCGCCGCGGTAATGGCCCGTGAGGAGATCAGCATTCGCATCGAGTTGGGCCGCGGCAGCTGCAGCGAGACCATCTGGACCACCGACCTGTCCCACGAGTACGTGAAGATCAACGCCGAATACCGGACCTGATCGTCTCGCCCCTCGCTATTCCCGTTGCGCATGGGCCCATGTGCAGCGGGAATTGCCTTCTCCACGCGTTGAGCTTTAACGTCCGCTGACTTCCTCTGTCGACGTGAGGCGCATCGATCATGGCTTTGCAACTGGTTATTGGCGACCGCAACTACTCGTCCTGGTCGCTGCGGGCTGCCCTGGTTCTGGAACTGTCCGGCCAGGCGTTTTCGGATATCCCCGTAGCGCTCTATCGACCCGAGAGTCGGGCGCGCCTGCTCAGCTACTCGCCAACCGGCAAGGTGCCGGTGCTGCTGACCGACGAGGGCCCGGTATGGGACTCGCTGGCCATTGCCGAGTACCTCGCCGAGGTTGCGCCCAAGGCGCAGCTGTGGCCACAAGAGCGTTATGCACGAGCGCTGGCGCGCAGCATCTGTGCCGAGATGCACAGCGGCTTTCAGGCGCTGCGCAGCCACCTGCCGATGGATATGGCGCGTGATCAGGCACTGGCGCAGTTGCCTGAAGCGGTGCAGGAGGACATCGATCGGATCTGCGCGATCTGGGCCGACTGCCGCGGGCGCTTCGGCCACGGCGGAGCTTTCCTGTTCGGTCAGCCAGGCGTCGCCGATGCCTTCTACGCGCCGGTGGCGTCGCGCCTGCGCAGCTATCGGGTTGAGCTGCCACCCGTCGCGACGGCTTATGTCGAGACGATCCACCAATGGCCAGCCTTTCAGCGCTGGCGCGAACGAGCCGTGCAGGAAGTGATGAAGTGAAGCGTATCCATGTTGCTGCGGCCGTCATCCGCGGGCCGGAATCGAGCGTGTTGATCGCCAAACGCCCACTCGACAAGCATCAGGGCGGTCTGTGGGAATTTCCGGGCGGCAAGGTCGAGGACGGTGAAGGCGTGGAATCGGCGCTGGCCCGTGAGCTGCAGGAGGAGTTGGGCATCGAGGTGACCCAGGCCCAACCGTTGATACAGGTACGCCACGACTATCCGGACAAGCAGGTCCTGCTGGATGTCTGGGAAGTGCTGGCGTTCGCCGGCGAGCCGCACGGTGCCGAGGGTCAGCCGCTGGCCTGGGTCGCCCCGGAGGAGCTTGTCGACTACAGTTTTCCCGCCGCCAATCAGCCGATCGTGACCGCAGCCCGTCTCCCGCAGCATTATCTGATCACCCCCGACGGCCTTGCCGTGCCGCGTTTGCTCGAAGGAATTGCGCGGGCGCTGGATGCAGGCATTCGGCTCATCCAGTTGCGTGCGCCGTCCCTCCCGCCTGCGGACTATCGGGCGCTTGCCGAGCGTGTGCTGGCCCTGTGCGCGGGACGTGCCCAACTGATGCTCAAGGGCCCACTGGAGTGGGTCGAGGACTTTCCCGGTGCGGGTTGGCACCTCACTGCTGAACAGCTGCGGCGGGCCGGAGACGGGCGGCCGGTGCAAGCGCAGCGATGGCTGGCAGCGTCCTGTCATGGGGCAGAAGAGCTGGCACTGGCAGCTGCATTGGAGGTAGATTTCGTCACCTTGTCGCCCGTGCAGAGCACGGCGACTCATCCCGGCGCGCCTACTCTGGGCTGGCAGGTTGCAGCGGACTTGCTGTCAAGCTTCGATCGGCCGGTTTTCCTGCTCGGTGGGCTACAGGCAGGCGATATGGGACGGGCTCGGCAGATAGGCGCGCAAGGCATTGCGGCCATCCGCGCGTTCTGGCCGGATTGAACCGCGGAGCCAATCGCGGGTCACTGCCGATGCCGCCTGAAAGACTGCAACTGAAATGTTTCATTGATAGTGAAAAGCAATGAAGGCTATTCCCTTAATCAATTAACAGTATGCTGTCGGGTGCGCTATCGTAGGCGCCGTCAAAGTTTTTGAATTCCTTTTCCAAAACCCCGAGGAGTTAGCATGTCGTTGATCAACACTCAGGTTCAGCCGTTTAAAGTCAATGCCTTCCACAATGGCAAGTTCATCGAAGTCACCGAAGAGTCCCTGAAGGGCAAGTGGTCCGTGCTGATCTTCATGCCGGCTGCCTTCACCTTCAACTGCCCGACCGAAATCGAAGACGCTGCCAACAGCTACGCCGAGTTCCAGAAGGCCGAGACCGAGGTGTACATCGTCACTACCGACACCCACTTCTCGCACAAGGTCTGGCACGAAACTTCGCCGGCCGTTGGCAAGGCTCAGTTCCCGCTGATCGGTGACCCGACTCACCAACTGACCCGCGCTTTTGGCGTGCACATCGAGGAAGAAGGCCTGGCTCTGCGCGGCACCTTCTTGATCAACCCGGAAGGCGTGATCAAGACCGTCGAGATCCACTCCAACGAGATCGCTCGTGACGTGTCCGAGACCCTGCGCAAGCTGAAAGCTGCTCAGTACACCGCCGCTCACCCGGGTGAAGTCTGCCCGGCCAAGTGGAAAGAAGGCGAGAAGACCCTGGCTCCGTCGCTGGACCTGGTCGGCAAGATCTAACGTCTATCTGCCTTGCTTGCCTGTCGAGGGAGCTGCTGTTCGCTCCTTCGACCCGACGCCTGGACGCGAACCGTCCGGGCGTTTTATTTCCTGAATTCCGAACGGGGTACCGCTGCTCATGTTGGACACCAATCTCAAGACCCAGTTGAAAGCCTACCTGGAGAAGGTCACCCAGCCCTTCGAGATCGTCGCGTCCCTCGATGACGGCGAGAAATCCCGGGAGCTGCTGAGCCTGCTGCAGGACATCGCCGGCCTCAGCGACAAGATCACCTTGAAGACCGACGGTGACGATGCGCGCAAGCCGTCGTTCTCGCTCAACCGCATCGGCGGCAACATCAGCCTGCGTTTCGCCGGCATCCCCATGGGCCACGAATTCACCTCGCTGGTGCTGGCCCTGCTGCAGGTCGGCGGGCACCCGTCGAAGACCGCGCCGGAAGTCATTGAGCAGATCAAGGCGCTCGACGGCGACTACCGCTTCGAAACCTACTTCTCGCTGTCCTGCCAGAACTGCCCGGACGTGGTCCAGGCGCTGAACCTGATGGCCGTGCTCAACCCGAACGTCAAGCACGTGGCCATCGACGGCGCGCTGTTCCAGGACGAAGTCGAAGCGCGGCAGATCATGTCGGTGCCGAGCATCTACCTCAACGGCGAGCTGTTCACCCAGGGCCGCATGAGCGAGGAAGAGATCCTCGCCAAGCTCGACACCGGTTCCAGCGCCCGTGATGCCGAGAAGCTCAAGGCCAAGGACGCCTTCGACGTGCTGGTGGTCGGCGGCGGCCCGGCCGGCGCCGCAGCGGCCATCTACGCCGCGCGCAAGGGCATCCGCACCGGCGTCGCGGCCGAGCGCTTCGGCGGTCAGGTGCTGGACACCATGGCCATCGAGAACTTCATCTCGGTGAAGGAAACCGAAGGCCCGAAACTGGCCCGCGCGCTGGAAGAGCACGTGCGCGAGTACGAGGTCGACATCATGAATCTGCAGCGCGCCAGCCAGCTGATCCCGGCCGGCGAAGACGGCTTGCATCGCGTCCGGTTCGACAATGGCGGCGAGCTCAAGGCCAAGACCCTGATCCTCGCCACTGGCGCGCGCTGGCGCGAAATGAACGTGCCGGGCGAGCAGGAATACCGCGGCCGTGGCGTCGCCTACTGCCCGCACTGCGACGGCCCGCTGTTCAAGGGCAAGCGCGTGGCGGTGATCGGCGGTGGCAACTCTGGCGTGGAAGCGGCCATCGACCTGGCCGGCATCGTCGCCCACGTGACCCTGCTGGAATTCGGCGAAGACCTGCGTGCCGACGCCGTGCTGCAGCGCAAGCTCAACAGCCTGCCCAACGTCCGCGTGCTGAAGATGGCGCAGACCACCGAGGTCAAGGGCGACGGCCAGAAGGTCACGGGCCTGGTCTACAAGGACCGCACCAACGACGAGGTGCACAGCGTCGAGCTGGAAGGCATCTTCGTGCAGATCGGCCTGCTGCCCAACAGCGAATGGCTCAAGGGCACCCTGGAGCTGTCGCGTTTCGGCGAGATCATCGTCGACGCCAAGGGCCAGACCAGCATCCCCGGTGTGTTCGCCGCCGGTGACGTGACCACGGTGCCGTACAAGCAGATCGTGATCGCCGTCGGCGAAGGCGCCAAGGCCTCGCTGAGTGCCTTCGATCACCTGATCCGCACCTCCGCGCCGGCCTGATCGGGCTCGGCAAACAAAAAGGGGGGCAACCGAGAGGTTGCTCCCCTTTTTCGTGGGCGATTCGTCGTGGGTGACAGGGGACAGGGAGAGTGCCCGTCCCGGCTGAGGATCATTGCGTGCTGGCTGCGGTCTACTCCGGTACACCGTGCTACCGCTCAGGTGGAAGCGAACGCCACGGCTTTGCCACTGGCGTGCATGTCGAGCAGTCCATGGAGCTGTCCACGAAGATGATGAATGCGCAAACGCTGCAGGGGTCTCGCAGGGTCGTGCTGACCTATCCCAATCGCCCGCGCGAGCCCCAGCACGAGAAGATTGTCCACGCCGCATTGGCCGAACGCCTGGCCGTGTTGCTGGGCCTGAGTTACGGCGGCGAATACGATCCGACTCGCCGCTACGACGCCCATCCTTACCTGGTGCCGTCGGGAACCGTTGTCGGTCTGCACGAGGCCCACGAGCTGGGGCTGAACGAAGAGGGCGACCTGTTCGGCGGCGTCGTGCCGCAGCCCTTCGTCGAGACCAAGGCCATCACCCATCCGCTGGTGCGTCCGGACGCCGTGGCGCCGGTCGGCTGGTCGCGCGATTTTGGCACCCAGGTCAAAGGCAGCGTGCTGGCCGGCTACAGCGCGTTCAGCCTGGAGGATGCCAGGGACGCGGGGCGACGGCTGTTGCATGAGGGGGCGGTGCGGATCAAACCGGTCCGCGCGACGGGCGGGCGCGGCCAGCTGCGCGTTGACGACAGCGATGCCCTCGACCAGGCGTTGTTCGCCCTCGACGAGAAGGAGCTGGGTCAGTACGGCGTCGTGCTCGAAGCTCATCTGGAGCGCGTCACCACCTTCAGCGTTGGTCAGGTACGTGTCGGCGGGCGTCTGGCCAGTTACTACGGTACCCAGCGACTGACCCGCGACAATGCCGGCAACGAGGTCTATGGCGGCTCGGATCTCGTGGTCGTCAATGGTGATTTCGAGGCGCTGCTGGCACTGGACCTTCCGGAAACCACGCGCCTGGCAGTCAGCCAGGCGCAGGTCTACGACGAGGCAGCTTCGAGCTGCTACCGGCACTTCTTCGCCTCGCGGCGCAATTACGACATCGCCCAGGGCATCGACGGGCGTGGCCAACCACGTTCCGGCGTACTCGAGCAATCCTGGCGCATCGGCGGTGCCAGCAGCGCCGAGATCGCCGCGCTCGAAGCATTCAGGCGGGGCAGTGCGGTGCGTGCGGTAAAGGCGTCTTCGATCGAATTCTATGGTGAACAACAGCAAGTGCCGGCCGGTGCCCAGGTGCTGTATCGGGACGAGGACGCTGAAGTGGGCTTCATCACCAAATGCGTAATGGTGGAGGACTATGGCGACGCATAGCGAGATGGTGAACATCCTGGTGGGCGACGAGCACATCGCCGGGACCTTTCTGTCACCGCCGGAAAAGATGCCCGGCGTACTGTTCGTGCATGGCTGGGGCGGTAGTCAGCAGCGCGATCTGACGCGCGCGCGGGGGATCGCCGGGCTCGGTTGCGTCTGCCTGTCGTTCGACCTGCGTGGCCATGCGCAGACCCGGGCACAGCAGGAAACCGTGACCCGCGAGCAGAACCTCGACGATCTGCTGGCCGCTTACGACCTGCTCGCCCAGCACCCGCATATCGACCCTTCGGCGATCGCTGTGGTGGGTACCAGCTATGGCGGTTACCTGGCCGCGATCCTCACCTCCTTGCGCCCAGTGAAGTGGCTGGCACTGCGCGTGCCTGCGCTGTACCGCGACGAGGAATGGCAGGTGCCCAAGCGCCAGCTGGACCGCGAGGTACTCAACCAGCTGCGCAGCCGCCGCGTGCGGCCCGAGGAAAACCGTGCGCTGGCGGCCTGCGCGGCATTCCGCGGCGACGTGCTGATCGTCGAGTCCGAGCACGATACCTTCGTGCCTCACGAAACGATCATGAGCTATCGCGCCGCCTTTCATTCCACTCATTCACTGACCCATCGGATCATCGATGGCGCCGACCACGCGCTGAGCAGTGAGCGCTGCCAGGAGGCCTATACGTCCATCCTGGTGAACTGGGCGACCGAAATGATCGTCGGCGCGCGCCTCGACGAGAAGTCGCCGATCGGCTTCAAGCCGGTCGACGAGGGCGAGGCGGGCGGCTGAGCGACGATTGTCCGCTTCAACCCGGCGGCGTGGCGGGTGGTGTCGGGCCGACGAAGCGGCTCCAGCGGCGGTCGAGAACCTGCTGCTTGAGCACCTCGATCACATCCACCAGTAGCTCCTCCAATGCCAGATCGGTGTGCTCATCCTGATAGACCCAGGCATCGAAGAACTCGTCGGCGAGATTGGCCGCCAACGCCTGGAACTGCGGGCCACGCATGCCCTCCACGGCGCCCTGCATCAGCCGTGCGGCGATATCGCCGAGGGCATCGTCAAGGGTGCTGGCCAGGCGATTGCCCAGCGGCAGGCGGCGCAGGCTGTGCATTTCCGGATTGTCCTGCAGCGCCTGGTGGATCAGCTGACTGACGTAGCCTTCGATGGCGCCGCGATTGTCGCGGTAGCCGGTTTCCAGCATGCCTTGCAGGCGCCGCGACAGGTCGTTGAGCACGCGCTGCTTGCGCGGTCGCACCACCTCCTGCAGAAGGCGCCGCGAGAGGTCGTCACTGGCGCCGATCTCCTGCTGCAGACGGCCGAACAGGCGCACCATCACCCGGTCGGAAAGCTCTTCGATCAGCAGGTAGTAATAACGGCTGAGCAGCCCATAGACGGCCCACCGGCGCATGTCGATCAGGCCCAGACGCTGCAGGCGAATGAGCAGGCTGCCAACCCGCAGTACCCGCAGCCAGCGGAACCCCGCCAGCGGAATGCAGCCGAGCACGTCATACCAGTGAGCGAACGGGTAGTAGTACCAGCGCGCATAACGGCGCTCGAACAGCGCGACCGTCCAGCCGAGCAGCACGTCGAGAAGGAAGACCGCGACGAAGGCCAGGTCGATGTACTGGAAGTTGACGTGGATGCTTTGCTGATAGCGCTCGTGCAGCTGCGGCATCAGGCTGGCAAGGGCCGTGTTGACCGGCTGCAGCGCGAACAGGCTGTCGAACAGGATCAGCGCCAGGTTCACGCAGACCAGCAGGACGATGAAGGCTTCCCAGGCGGCATGCAGCCCGTCGCGCCGTCGCGCCTGTTGATCCACGCGGTGCTCAGTCATCCGCGCCGGCTGCCGCGGCGGCGGGTTGCCAGAGGATCTCGCCACACCCCTGGCGCCGCGCAATCAGGCGGGCGGCGACGAACAGCGCATCGGACAGTCGGTTCAGATAGGCCAGCAGCGCCGGGCGCACGGTTTCGCTGGCATTGAGCTGCTGGCACCGCCGTTCGGCAGTGCGCGTCACGCTGCGGCACAGGTGGGCGAGGGCGATGAGTCGCGAACCGCCCGGCAGGATGAACTCCTTGAGCGGGCCCAGCTCCTGGTTCCAACGGTCGATGGCCTGCTCCAGGCGCTCGATCTCGCTTTCCTGCAGTGCCTGGTAGTCGGGCATCGCCAGCTCGCCGCCAAGATCGAACAGGCGGTGTTGGCACGGGCCGAACACGCTGATCAGCTCATCGAGCGCCGGCCACTGCACCTGCGCATCGGCCAGCTCGGCAAGCAGCAGGCCGAGCTGGCTGTTGAGCGTATCGACCTCGCCCATGGCCTCGACGCGGGGGTGATCCTTGGCGACCCGACGGCCGTCGCCCAGGCCGGTTTCGCCGCTGTCGCCGGTGCGGGTGTAGATCTTGGATAGTCGATTGCCCATGGTTTTTCCTTGTTCAGGTCGCAGTCGGCTCGACGGGCGAGCTTAGCGGCAGTCGCAGGGTGAAGGTGGTGCCGTGGCCGGGTTGGCACTGCACCTCCATCTGACCCTGGTGATTGTTGGTGATGATGAAATACGAAACGGAAAGGCCCAGTCCGGTTCCCTGGCCGACTTCCTTGGTGGTGAAGAAAGGTTCGAAGATGCGCTTGCGCACGTTCTCGGGGATGCCGCCGCCGTTGTCCTCCACCTGGATTTCCGCCCACGGCGGGTTCAGCCGGGTACGCAGAATGATCTGCCCGGGCTCACCGCTGTGGTGCGCATGGATGGCCTGGGCCGCGTTCTTCAGCAGATTGAGCAGCACCTGCTCCAGCTCGTTGCCGATGCAGGGCACCCGATCCACGCGCGGGTCGAAGTCACGGACGATATCGATGGCCTTGAAATCGAAGCCTTCCATCAGGGCGAAATCGTTTCCGGCGATCTCCAGGGCCTGGTCGATCAGCACCGGCAAATGACAGTCGGCCAGTTGGCGGTTGCTCATGCGACTGAAACTGAGCATGTGGCTGACGATCTTCGCGGCCCTCGAGCCGGCCTGCTGGATGCCATCGAGCAGCTGCGGCACCTCGCGGCGCTGCAGGTACTGGTTGACTGCCTCCAGGCGCACCCCGGTTTCTTCGGCCGCCTCGCGATTGCGCTCGAGCTCGGCGGAGAGCCGGCGACGTATGTTCTGAGCGTTGTGCAGGATGGCGCCGAGGGGGTTGTTGATCTCGTGAGCCATGCCGGCCGCCAGGCTGCCCACCGAAAGCATCTTCTCCGACTGCACCATCATTTCTTCCATGTTGATGCGCTGGGTGATGTCGTCGATGCGGATCACCACGCCACGACCGCCGCCGCCGGTCAGTGGATAGCAGGTGAGCGCGTAGTGGTGTGGCTCGTCGTTGCGCAGCCAGGTCACTTTCTCGATCTTTTCCACCACATGCTGCTCGGAGCTGCGGCGGATCTGCGTGAGGAAGGGCTTGAGCGGCTCGAAGGCGACGAATACCGGCTGATTCAGCGCATCGTCCAGCGGCGTGCCGGAAAGGGCGCTGGCTTCCTGATTCCATTGGGTGACGTAGAGCTGCTCGTCGAGGGCGATCAGCGCCGAGGGCATCGAGTCGATGATGCTATTGAGGTATTTCTGGAAGCCGGTGAGCTTCTGTTCGATCTTGCTGCGCACCTGCACTTCCAGCTCCAGTTTACGGTTGGAGTGGCGCGTTTCCTCGGCCAGACCCTGGGCATGGTCGAAGGCTTCCTGGGCATCGTCGCGGGCGCGCTTGAGCTGCTGCTCACGGGCTTCCATGCGCGACAGCATGGTGTTGAAGGCATCGGCGAGGCGACCGATCTCGTCCTGGTTGCCGGGCTTGGCGCGCAGGGAATAGTCCTCCTCGCGGGTGACCTGGCGCGACAGCGCCTCCAGATCGCGAATCGGCCGGGTAATGAGCTGACGGATCTGACGCGCCACCAGAATCCAGAGCAGCAGACTGGCTACCAGGATGGCCAGGCTCGCCGTCAGCGTGCCGGTGTAGAACGCGCCTGGCAGTTCGCTGCTGGCCACCATCAGCAGATGCCCGGCGCTGCCGTCCGCTTGCGGTAGCCTGACCAGCAGGTTGGCGCGGATTTCGCCAGCACGCCAGTCGGCGACCTTGTCGATCCGCTCCGGCAGCCGCAGCCGCTCACCCTGCTGCAGCTGCGCAAGGCTGTTGCCGTCGCGGTCGTAGATCACTGCTGCGCGCAGCGGAGCATAGCCGTCCAGGCGCCTGAGCAACTCGCTGGCTGCCTCGGGCGAGGACAGGGCGCGGCTGCTCAGCTCCTCGGTGGCGAAGAGTTCGCCAAGCGTGTGCATGGCTTGCGGGGCGACGCTCTGCCGCGAGATCCAGTAGGCGGCACTGATGAAGGTGAGGTTGGATACCAGCAGCACGGCGGCGAGCAGGACGAGCAGGGCGAGCAGCAGCTTGCGGCCGACCGGGAGATTTTCGAGGCGCTGACGCAGCTTCATGGAACGGGCACGGCTTGGCGGAGGGTTTCAGCAGGGTAGCCGTCGCTCAGTCCGTGGGCAATCCGCGCAGGCCGAGGTACTCCCGCAGACGGTCATGCAGATCGTGCAGCCTCGGAACGGCGACGCCCAGCGCATCGGCGGTTGTGCAGGCATGGCCAAGCAGGTAGGCGATTTCGGTGCGGCGGCCGAGCCGGACATCCTGGTGCATCGATGAGTAGTTGGCGGCGGTCGCTTCGACTACTCGCCACACGTCGCTTTCCAGCTCCTCGGCTGCCGCGTGCTGGCCGCAGGCAGCGAGCAGCCGCGAGAGTTCGTTGCAGAGCGCGGCGAGCTGAGCGCGGTGCTGGCGCAACTCGCCATTGCGGCAGTCGTGGAGGACGGTGAGCGGATTGATCGCGCAGTTCAGCGCGAGCTTGCGCCACAGTCGGCCGAGGATGTCGTCGCTCCAGGCATTGGGGATGCCGGCCCGGTCGAGTTCACCCAACCATCCGGGGGCGCAGCCGCCATCGGGGTCGCCCAGCCAGTTCTGTCCGCGGCCGGCGAACACGACACGCGTCGGTCCGTCCCGGTAGGCGCCTTCGGTGCTGGAGACGAAGATGCAGCGTACCAACGGCCACCGCTCGGCGATGGCCTGCTGGCTGCCCAGGCCGTTCTGCAGCAGGAGGATCTCGGAACCGGGCGCCAGGCGGGCTTCCAGCTGTGCGATGGCTGGCTCCGCATCGTAAGCCTTGCAGGCGACCAGTAGCCGATGGATGGGGGTGGGGGCGTCCGGCAGTTCCGCCGTGATCGCCTGCTGGCTGGTCTGGCCTGCCTCCTCGAGGGTGAGGCCGCCGGCCTGCCGGTAATCGGCGAGGCGTTCGGCCGAACGCAGGATGATACGTACCGGCAGCCCCGCTCTGGCCAGACGGGTAGCCCAGAGGCTGCCGAGCGCGCCTGCGCCGAGAACGTGCCAGGTCATCGCCTCAGGCCGGCTGCTTCAGGCGCAGCGGAACGATACGCCCGGTGCTGTAAGCGCTGGGCAGCAGGGTTGCTGCACGTTCGATGATGGCCTGGGGCGTCACCGGCAGCGCTTCGGCGTCGAGGCTGACCAGGCTGATGCCGGCCTTGATCGAGACGAAGCCTTCGCTGGTCTTCAGCGCCCGCAGGTTTAGCCCTTCGTGCAGGCGCTTGAAGCTGCTCGGCGAGCAGCCTTTCAGATCGTCGATCAGCGCCAGCAGCCCGAACTGCTTTTCGTCGATCCGGCACACCACATCCAGCGGCCGGACCAGCTGCTGCAAACGCCCGGCGATGGCACGCAGGATCTCGGCATAACCGGCTTCGCCGTAACGTTCGTTCAGCACTCCGGCGTCGGGCAGGCCGATCTGCAGGTAGCACAGTGCCGTGCCGCGGCTTTCCACCTGACGCAGGCTGGCGGCCAACTGCTGGTGCAGATAGCGGGCATTGCCCAGTCCGGTCAGCGGGTCCAACAGGCTCTGCTGTTCAAGGCTGGCGACGTTTTCCGCCAGTTGGTGATTTTCCTGCTTCAGGCGCTGCAGGGAGGCGCACAGGCGGTCGGCTGCGTAGATGCGCGGCAGCAGCTGCTCGTTCATCGTCGACTTGCTGATGAAGTCGTCGACGCCGTGGTCGAAGGCCTCGCCGAGGGCATTTTCGCTCTCGCGACCGGTGAGCAGGATGATGTAGCTGTAGTGGCCGCTGCTGGCGTCGCGCTGACGAATCTGGCCGGTGAGCTCCAGGCCGTCCATTTCCGGCATCAGCCAGTCCGCCAGCAGAACGTGGGCGGGACGCTGGGCGTGCTGCGCGAGGGCATCGGCAGCGCTGCTGGCGAAGCGTACGTCCTGATAGCCGGCTTTGCTCAGCGCGCGGCCGATCATGACGCTGGAGAATTTGGCATCGTCGACGACGAGGATGCTCAGCTGGGGGTTGGGCATGGCGAGCTCAATGAGTTGGAGGGGGACGTCCTGTCACTCCGGGGGCGGGCGCTGACACGTCGAATCGCTATAATGACCGCGCTTTCTTAACCGTCAAGACACGCGCGCTCGGCTCATGCGGCCCGTCGCGCAACATAGTGGAGGAATCCCATGCCCTCGTTCGACGTGGTGTCCGAACTGGACAAGCACGAAGTCACCAACGCGATCGACAACGCGATCAAGGAACTGGATCGACGTTACGACCTGCGCGGCAAAGGCAGCTTCGAGCAGAAGGACCTGACCGTGCAGCTGACGGCAGAAGCCGAGTTCCAATTGGAGCAGATGCTCGAGATCCTCAAGTTGAGCCTGGTCAAACGCAAGATCGATATCCAGTGCCTCGAAGTCAAGGATGCCTACGCTTCCGGCAAGACCATGAAACAGGAAGCGGTGCTGCGCGAAGGGATCGACAAGGAGCTGGCGAAAAAGATCGTCGCCCATATCAAGGATGCCAAGCTCAAGGTGCAGGCAGCGATTCAGGGTGAACAGGTCCGCGTGACCGGCAAGAAGCGCGACGATCTGCAGGAGGCCATCGCCCTGCTGCGTGGCCACGAGTTCGGCATGCCGCTGCAGTTCAACAACTTCCGCGACTGATTCCCGCCGCGCTTCGGCGCACGCATCAACCCCCCGCTTTCCTCGGTGTCCCGGCTGCGCGGACACCGATCCTTCGAAGGAGTATCTCCATGGACCTCTCCGTCGACTATCTGGTCGATCTTTCCGAAGCCTGGCTGCCGGTCGCGCTGCAGTACGGCGCCCAGGTCACGCTGGCACTGCTGACCTTCCTGTTCGGCTGGTGGCTGATCAACACCCTCACCGCCAAGGTCAGCAGTCTGCTGCAGCGCCGTCAGGTGGACCCGACCCTGCATGGCTTCATCGGCAGCCTGGCCAGCGTGGTGCTCAAGGTGCTGCTGCTGGTCAGCGTGGCATCGATGATCGGCGTCGAAACCACCTCGTTCATCGCCGTGATCGGCGCCGCGGGTCTGGCCATTGGCCTGGCATTGCAGGGCAGCCTGGCGAACTTCGCGGGCGGCGTGCTGATCCTGCTGTTCCGCCCGTTCCGTGTCGGCGAGTGGATCGAGGCGCAAGGTATCGCGGGCACCGTCAACTCCATCCAGATCTTTCATACGGTGCTTAAGACCGGAGACAACAAGACCGTGGTGGTGCCCAACGGCGCGCTCTCCAACGGCCATATCACCAACTTTTCCCGTGAGCCGCGCCGCCGTGCCGATATCAACATCGGCATCGATTACAGCAGCGACATCAAGCTGGCCCGCCAGATCCTGCTGGAGATCGCCGAGGACTCGCGAGTGTTGCGAGAGCCCGAGCCGGTGGTATTCGTGACGGGGCTCGGCGACAGTTCGGTGAACCTGTCGTTGCGCGTCTGGGTGGCGACCGCTGACTTCTGGCCGGTGACCTTCAGCTTTACCGAGCAGGCCAAGGAACGCCTGACCGCCGCGGGCGTCGGGATTCCATTCCCGCAGCGCGTGGTGCACCTCGTGCAGCATTGATCACCCTTTGCAAACGAAGCGAAGCCGGCATCTGCCGGCTTCGTCGTTTTCAGCTGCGCTCCGAGGCGCCTTCGCCCTCGCCGTCAAGCGGCTGCTGGCGAGTTCGGGTCCATTGCCAGGCGATCAATACCAGCGTCGGTATGCCGAGCAGGGCGGTGACCAGGAAGAAGTTGCTGTAACCCAGGTGCTCCACCATGACGCCGGAATACCCACCGAGCAGGCGCGGAAGCAGCAGCATCAGCGAGCTGAGCAGCGCGTACTGGGTCGCCGAGAACTTCAGGTTGGTCAGGCTGGACAGGTAGGCGACAAACGCGGTGGAGGCCAGACCGCCACTGAAGTTGTCGCAGGAGATGGTGACGATCAACATCTGCAGGTTGGCGCCCATCTCCACCAGCAGCATGAACATCAGGTTGGTGGCGGCCGATGCCGCACCGCCGATGAACAGGATCGGCAGGATGCTGAAGCGCACGATCAGCAGGCCGCCAAAGGCCGCGCCGAGCAGCGTCATCACCAGCCCGAACAGCTTGCTGACGCTGGCGATCTCGTCCTTGGAGAAGCCCTGATCGATATAGAAGACGTTGGCCATCACGCCCATCACCGTGTCCGACATCCGGTAGGTGGCAATCAGCCCGAGCAGTAGCAGCGCCTGCCAGCGGTAGCGCACGATGAAGTCGGTGATCGGCGTCAGTACCGGGCCCATCAGGATGCGCCCGGGCGCCGACAGGCAGCCCCAGCAGATCAGCAGGTACATGGTGCCGCGCGGCCAGTAGCCTCCCCAGTAGGACTGGAACATGCCGGTGGTGGAAACCATCAGGATGATCAGCACGATCACCGATACCGCCTGGTGGGCGAAGTCGAAGCGTGTCGGCCGTTGGCGCGCCTTGGCCTGGCCGAGAATGTGGCGCACCGGGACGAACAGCGCGCGGCCCACCGGCGATACGCTGCCGAGAATGAACAGTGCGTACAGTGTGGCGCGCGGCCAGGCCTGGGCGATCAGCGCGTTGATCATCGCCGGCACCGAGATCAGCAGCACCAGCAGCAGCCCGACCGCGGCCAGCTGATGATTGAAGGTGTAGCGCGAGGGTTCGTTGGGTAGCGGCGCGGCGACGTCCGGCTCGCGGATCACCAGGCTGGTGACCAGGCCTGGCACGATGAGCAGGGCAAAGACTAGGTAGGTGGTGGTCCATGCCGCCTGGTCGTAATTCAGGTTGCTGGAGCCCAGCCATTCGGCGAGGAACAGGGCACCGGCGCTGGCCAGCAGCATGGCGATGCGGTAACCGGTCATGTAGCTGGCGGCAAGGGTCGCCTGCAACTTGTCCTCGGCGATCTCCAGGCGGTAGGCATCGATGGCGATGTCCTGAGTGGCCGATGAGAACGCCACCACCACGGCGAGGGCGATGAGCATGGTGAGATTGTGCTGCGGGTTGCACAGCGCCATGCCGATCAGGCCGACGGCGATCAGCGCCTGGGACAGCACCAGCCAGGAACGTCTCCGGCCCAGCGAGCCGATCCAGGGCAATCGCCACTGGTCGAGCATCGGCGACCACACCCATTTGAAGGCGTAGGCCAGGCTGATCCAGCTGGCGAAGCCGATGGTCTCCCGGGAAACACCCGCCTCGCGCAACCACACCGAAAGGGTGGAGAACACCAGGACCGCCGGCAGACCGGCTGCGAACCCCAGTAACAACAGGGCGAGCGTGGCAGGACTGGCGTAGGCGGCTAGCGCATCGCGCCAGGTATCACGGGACATACATCAAGGTTCTGTGCTGATGGGACGAAGGGCGCACTCTAACCGTTGAGCTCCGTCGAATGCCAGCCGTGCCGACGCATGTCCACGCGGTCGTTGACGATGGTCAGGCCCTCGGCGCGCAGCCGTATGCGTTGCTCGTGCCCGGCCGCTGTGCCGGCTGGCAGGCTGAGGCGGCCGCCGGCGGCGATCACCCTGTGCCAGGGCAGGCTGGTGTCATCCGGCAGCTGCGACATCAGGCGGCCAACCCAGCGCGCGGCGCGGCCGAGGCCGGCCATGGCGGCCAGCTCGCCGTAGCTCACCACCTTGCCCGGCGGGATCTGTGACATCACCAGGTAAACGGCGGTGCGCCGAGTTTCGGCATCGGCACCGGGGGGTAACAGCGGTGCGTGGTCATTCATGCAGAGCTTCCGGTCGGTGGTGAAGGTCGGCTCGCCGAACTCGTGATCCATTCGGCGGTCTGTGCTTGCTGTAGCTGAATGCATAGGGATAATGCCAGCCTTTCAACCGACTTCGACCATAATCCCAGCACATTTATGCTCACCAGAACCCTGCTTTGCGCGACCCTTTCCGCCGTTGCCCTGCCTTCGCTCGCCGACACCGTGTGGCTGAAGAATGGCGATCGCCTCACCGGCAAGATCAGCGTGCTCGATGGCGGCAAGCTGCTTATCGAGACCGAATATGGCGGCTCGATCCCGCTGAAGTGGAACCAGATTGCCACGCTGGAAAGCGACCAGAAGCTGCTGATCAAGCAGGATGACGTCACCGGTGAGGTCGCCCAGTCGCTGCAGGCGGCCGAGCAGGGCCAGGTCACTCTGGTCAACGGTGCCGCGCCGCGCACCGTGGAGCTGGCGAGCATCACCCAGATCATCCATCCCAAGCCGCTGATCCAGGACTTCACCTGGAAGGGCAATGTCGACGTGGCGATGGACTACAAGCGTGCCGAGACCGATACCGACGACTACGACGTCTCCTTCGACACCAAGGCGCGTCACGGCCTGTGGCGGCACAATGGCACCGGCAACTACAACCGCGAGTACCGCGACGGCGTGACGGTTACCGACAACTGGGATGCCGAGTACGCGCTGGACCGCTTCCTCGACGAACACTGGTTCTGGCAGGGGCGCCTGAGCTACAAGCACGACCAGATCGAAGACGTCCGCCGCCAGCGCACCATCGGTACCGGTCCGGGTTATCAGTTCTGGGATAACGAGCTGGGCGCCTTCTCCCTGGCCGGCCTGATCAACCGCAGCGACTACCAGTTCGCCGATGGCGACAAGGAAGCCTTCTACCTGGCCGCGGTGAAGTGGGACTACAACCGCTACCTGGTGGGCAAGACGTTCGAGCTGTTCAGCACCGGCGAGCTCGGCAAGCCGCTGGAGAACGTTGCCGACTACGCGCTGGATGCCGAGGTCGGGCTGCGCTACAAGGTGACCGACTGGGCCTCGCTGAACATGAAGGCGCAGAAAGACATCATCAGCGGTGCCGACAGCGACCTCGACGAGACTCGCTACAGCATCGGTTTCGGGGTGGGTTGGTAAGCGCTGGCGATTCGTTCCCGTCTATAGAAAGAAGGCAGCCCGATGGCTGCCTTTTTGTTTGCAGGTTCGTTCAGAGGCGCAGCCCGCCGTCCAGCTCGAGGATGCGGCCGGTGTAGTAGTCGTTCTCGAAGATGTAGGCGACCGAGTGGGCGATCTCCGCCGGCTTGCCCATGCGCTTGAGGGGAATGCCGGCGGTCATCTTCTCCAGCGCTTCGGGCTTCATGCTGGCGACCATCTCGGTCTCGATGAAGCCGGGCGCCACCCCCGCCACGCGAATGCCATAGCGCGCCAGCTCCTTGGCCCAGACCACGGTAGCCGAGGCGACACCGGCCTTGGCCGCGGAGTAGTTGGTCTGGCCCATGTTGCCGGCGCGGGAGATCGACGAGATGTTGATGATCGCGCCTTCGCTCTTGAGCTCGACCATCTTCGCTGCGACTTCCCGGGTGCAGAGGAACACGCCGGTGAGGTTGACGTCGATCACCGCCTGCCACTGGGCCAGGCTCATCTTGCTGATTTCGCCATCCTTGACCTTGAGCAGCAGGCCGTCGCGCAGGATGCCGGCATTGTTGACCAGCCCATGCAGGCCACCGAAGTCCTCGGCGACGCGCGCGACCATCTCGCAGACCTGCTCCTCGCTGGCGACGTTGCACAGGTAGGCGCGGGCCTCGCCGCCGGCGGCCTTGCAGGCGGCCACGGCTTCGTCCAGACGGTCCTGGTTGAGGTCCACCAGAGCCAGGCGTGCGCCCCTGCCTGCCAGGTGCTCGGCCATGGCGCGGCCGAGGCCCTGGCCGCCGCCGGTGACGATGATGACCTTGTCTTGCAGTTGCATGCGCGTCTCCTAGTTGTCCTTGTTAAGCGGGAACGACGCCCGCCAGGGAAATCGTTATGCTGGGCGCTCCGTCGTCCCGGACCGTATCGAGGAGCCACAGGTGAGCGCCGAAGCCCGCAAGCATGCCCGACAACTTCTGCTCAAGGAATACCGCGGCGTGCTCTCCACCCATTCCCAGGCCATGCCCGGCTTTCCGTTCGGCTCGGTCGTGCCCTATTGCCTGGACGCGCGTGGCTGGCCGCTGCTGCTGATCAGTCGGATCGCCCAGCACACCCGCAATCTCAAGGCCGATGCGCGCTGTTCGCTGCTGGTCGGTGAGCGCGCCGCCGAGGACGTCCAGGCAGCGGGCCGGCTCACGCTGCTGGCCGAGGCCCGCCAGCTCGACGACGGGGCGGCGATCGAGGCGGCTGCGCAACGCTACTACCGCTACTTCCCCGAGTCGCAGGACTACCACCGCGTACATGACTTCGACTTCTGGGTGCTGGAGCCGGTGCGCTGGCGCTACATCGGTGGTTTCGGTGCAATTCACTGGCTGGACGACGTCGCCTTGGCCAATCCCTTCGCTGCCGAGAATGGCGAGGTGGAGCGGGGCATGGTTGAGCACATGAACGATGATCATGCAGCGGCCATCGCCCACTATGTCGAGCAGGCCGGGCTGTCGCAGAGTACGCCAGCGCAAATGGCCGGTATCGACAGTGAAGGCTTCCACCTGCGTGTCGGCCAGGCACTGCACTGGATAGCCTTCCCCGAGCCCTGCTCGACGCCGGGGGCGGTGCGCCAGGCGCTGGTGGCGATGGCGCGGCGCTGACGCGGTTCAGCTTGGCTTCAGCGGCGCTGCGCATAATCCGGTTACAGGCCTTTTCTCTCCCGGGTTGAATTAGGCCCGGGATGCCGCCATCTACAGAGGACTGGAAGCTGATCTTCCGCCAAGGACCATCGATGCGAATCTTCTTTGTGCTGTTTCTATTGTTCCCGCTGGCCGAGCTGTTCGTACTGATCAAGGTCGGCAGCTCCATCGGTGCGCTGGCCACCATCCTGCTGCTGGTGCTCAGCGGCATTGCCGGTGTTCTGCTGCTGCGTCTGGCCGGTTTCGCCACAGCCTGGCGCGCCCGCGAGCGCCTGGCGCGGGGCGAGTTGCCCGAGCGTGAAATGCTGCAGGGGCTGATGATGGCAATCGGCGGCGGCTTGCTGTTCCTGCCCGGCTTCATCAGTGACGTGCTGGCGCTGATCGTGCTCTTCCCGCCGACACGCAACTTCCTGTTCCGCCAGATCAACCGTCGCATGGAGGCGCAGATGCGCCGTCAGCGCGCCTTCGCCGACGACTTGCAGGCCCGCGCCAACCCGCAACCGCCCAATGTGATCGAGGGCGAATGGGAGCGACGCGATCAGGACAAATGATCCGCTCGCGCGATAACCGGCATGCCAGCAGGCATGCCGTTTTTCATTTGCGGCCATGAAAATTTCATCCGCGCCCCTTGAAATGCTCTTGAACGCCCGCATGTAGCGGACACCGCAAGGTCGCTGTCGTGTTCGACAGTCCGTCTTCTGCGGCTCGCACTGCGGGCCGCAACCGGCACAGCCGGATTTGCCCAACCCGCCGATGAAGGGTCATCGGCATGGAACCACTCTACTAGGAGAGATCGACAATGAAGCTTCGTCCTCTGCATGACCGCGTCGTGATTCGTCGCAGCGAAGAAGAAACCAAGACCGCAGGCGGCATCGTCCTGCCGGGCTCCGCTGCCGAGAAACCGAACCGTGGCGAAGTCGTTGCTGTCGGTACCGGACGTGTGCTGGACAACGGCGAAGTGCGCGCTCCGGCCGTTAAGGTCGGCGACAAGGTGGTGTTCGGCCCGTACTCCGGCAGCAACACCGTCAAGGTCGACGGCGAAGACCTGCTGGTGATGAGCGAGAACGAAATCCTCGCCGTCATCGAAGCCTGATTACCGCGAATCTCCGTACATAATTCACGAATTGAGGATCAATCAACATGGCTGCTAAAGAAGTCAAATTCGGCGACTCCGCACGCAAGAAGATGCTGGTCGGTGTGAACGTCCTGGCTGATGCGGTAAAAGCGACCCTCGGCCCGAAAGGCCGCAACGTCGTGCTGGAGAAGAGCTTCGGTGCTCCGACCATCACCAAGGACGGCGTTTCCGTCGCCAAGGAAATCGAGCTGAAGGACCGCTTCGAGAACATGGGCGCCCAGCTGGTCAAGGACGTTGCCTCCAAGGCCAACGACGAGGCCGGTGACGGCACCACCACCGCCACCGTCCTGGCCCAGGCCATCGTCAACGAAGGCCTGAAGGCCGTCGCTGCCGGCATGAACCCGATGGACCTGAAGCGCGGCATCGACAAGGCGACCATCGCCATCGTCGCCGAGCTGAAGCAGCTGGCCAAGCCGTGCACCGACTCTAAGGCCATCGCCCAGGTCGGTACCATCTCCGCCAACTCCGACGAGTCCATCGGCCAGATCATCGCCGAGGCCATGGAGCGCGTGGGCAAGGAAGGCGTGATCACCGTTGAGGAAGGTTCGGGCTTCGAGAACGAACTGTCCGTCGTCGAGGGCATGCAATTCGACCGCGGCTACCTGTCGCCGTACTTCATCAACAAGCCGGACACCATGGTTGCCGAGCTGGACAACCCGCTGCTGCTGCTGGTCGACAAGAAGATCTCCAACATCCGCGAACTGCTGCCGGTGCTGGAAGGCGTCGCCAAAGCCGGTCGTCCGCTGCTGATCGTTGCCGAAGACGTGGAAGGCGAAGCCCTGGCCACCCTGGTGGTCAACAACATGCGCGGCATCGTCAAGGTCGCTGCGGTCAAGGCACCGGGCTTCGGCGATCGCCGCAAGGCCATGCTGCAGGACATCGCCATCCTGACCGGCGGTACCGTGATTTCCGAAGAAGTCGGCCTGAGCCTGGAAACCGCTACCCTGGAGCACCTGGGTAACGCCAAGCGCGTCGTGCTGAACAAGGAAAACACCACCATCATCGACGGCGCTGGTGCCCAGGCCGACATCGAAGCTCGTGTGGCGCAGATCCGCAAGCAGATCGAAGACACCACCTCCGACTACGACAAGGAAAAGCTGCAAGAGCGTCTGGCCAAGCTGGCTGGCGGTGTTGCCGTGATCAAGGTCGGTGCCGGTACCGAAGTCGAGATGAAAGAGAAGAAAGCCCGCGTCGAAGACGCCCTGCATGCGACCCGTGCGGCCGTTGAAGAAGGCGTGGTGCCTGGCGGTGGCGTGGCTCTGGTACGTGCTCTGCAGGCCATCTCCGAGCTCAAGGGTGACAACGAAGACCAGAACGTCGGTATCGCGCTGCTGCGTCGTGCCGTCGAAGCTCCGCTGCGTCAGATCGTTGCCAACGCCGGCGGCGAGCCGAGCGTGGTGGTCGACAAGGTCAAGCAGGGTTCGGGCAACTACGGCTTCAACGCTGCGTCCGACACCTACGGCGACATGATCGAGATGGGTATCCTCGATCCGGCCAAGGTCACTCGTTCCGCGCTGCAGGCTGCTGCTTCCATCGGCGGTCTGATGGTGACTACCGAAGCCATGGTTGCCGAAGTGGTAGAAGACAAGCCGGCCCCGGCCATGCCGGACATGGGCGGCATGGGTGGCATGGGCGGCATGATGTAAGCCGACCGGCCCCTTGGCTCCATAAAAAGAACCCCGCCTCGTGCGGGGTTTTTTTTGCGTGCCGTTCAGTGCATCCTCGACCGTTCGTCAAAAAGAACGCAGGAATTAACTAGCTGAGCTACGGTCAGTTAACCACCGCCTAATCAAGGGTTTACGCCATGAAGCTGGAAATCGCTCGAGGATTGTTCCTCATCGGCGCGCTCGGAGTGACCACGCTTTGCGTAGCGGCATGGAATGAGCCCGGAGCGACACTGGTGCAGAGCAGCGAAAGCCGCAGCTATTGCCCGTTGCCGCCAGGCAGCAAATCCCGCTTCGAGGCGGCGCGCCCCGATCAGGATCTGCTCCTGCTTCTCTACGGCCTGTCACAAGGCATGCGCTAACGCCTCTGGCGTCAGGCGATGCCGGGCTCGGCGGCCTGCTGCGGTGCCTTGTCCGGCCTGGCCAGCAGTTCATAGACGGCAGGCAGCACGAACAGCGTGAACAGCGTGCCCACCGACATCCCGGTGGCGATCACCAGGCCGATGTCGAACCGGCTGACGGCGCCGGCCCCACTGGCGATGATCAGCGGCACCATGCCGAACACTGTCGCCGCGGTGGTCATCAGCACCGGCCGCAGGCGAATCGCCGCCGCTTCTTCCACCGCTTCGCGGCGGCTCAGGCCGCGCTCACGACGCAGCTGGTTGGCGAACTCGACGATCATGATGCCGTGCTTGCTGATCAGACCGATCAGCGTCACCAGGCCCACCTGGGTATAGATGTTCATGCTCGACAGGCCGAGGAACAGCGGCACCAGCGCCCCGCACACGGACAACGGTACGGTGACCAGGATCACCAGCGGATCGCGGAAGCTCTCGAACTGTGCGGCCAGGACCAGGAAGATCACCGCCAGCGCCAGGGCAAAGGTCAGGTACAGCGCATTGCCTTCCTGCACGTACTGCCGCGACGCGCCGGCGTAATCGAAGCTGAAGCCCTCCGGCGCTTCCTCGCGGGCGATGGTCTGCAGCGTTTCGATCGCCTCGCCCATGCTGACGATGGGAAAGCCCTGGATCATCGCGGCGTTGAGCTGCTGGAACTGCTTGAGTTGAGTCGGCCGGGCGCGGTCGCGTACCTTGATCAAGGTCGAGAGCGGCAGCATCTGGCCCTGCTGGTTGCGCACGTAGTAGTTGCTCAGCCAGTCGGGGTTGTCGCGGTAGGCGCGTTCGACCTGGGCGATGACCTTGTAGCTGCGGCCCTCGATGGTGAAGCGGTTGATCTCACCCTCGCCGAGCAGGGTGCTCAGGGTCAGGCCGAGGTCTTCCATGGAGACGCCCATCTGCGCGGCCTTCTCGCGGTCGATCTCGACCACGATCTCCGGCTTGTCGAACGCCAGGTCCACATCGAGGAAGGCGAACTTGCCGGACTCCTCGGCGCGCTTGCGGATGCGCTCGGTCACCTGCAGCAGCGTTTCGTAGTCGTTGGCGGTATTGATCACGAACTGGAACGGCAGGCCTTCGCCGGTGCCGGGCAGCGAAGGCAGGTTGAAACCGAAGATCTGCAGGCCGGGCAGGCGATCGAGCTTGGCCTGTACCTCGGGCAGGATTTCCATCTGCGAGCGTTCGCGCTCGTCCCAGGGTTTGAGCAGGAAGCCGCCAATGCCGCTCTGCACGCCATCGAAGCCGTTGATCTGGAACCAGGAGTAGTACTCCGGGAAGCTCTTGAATATCTCCAGGAACTGGTCGGTGTAGGCGTTCAGGTAGTCCAGGTTGGCGGTCTTCGGTGCGCTGGCCATCATGAAGACGATGCCCTGGTCCTCCTCGGGCGCCAGTTCGCTCTCGGTGAACATCAGCAACACCGGAATCAGTGCCAGCACCAGCACGGCGAACACCAGGACCACCGGGCGGGTGTTGAGGGTGCCGTGCAGGGCGCGCTGGTAGCGCTGCTTGAGGCGTTCGAACAGCTCATCCAGGCGATGGGCGAAGCCGCTGGGGTTCTCTTCGTGGCGCAGCAGCTTCGAACACATCATCGGCGACAGCGTCAGCGCCACCACACCGGAAATCAGCACGGCGCCGGCCAGGGTCAGGGCGAACTCCTGGAACAGCGCACCGGTCAGCCCCTGCAGGAAGCCGATGGGAGCATAGACCGCGGCCAGGGTGATGGTCATCGAGACCACCGGCATGGCGATCTCCCGGGCGCCGTCGAGCGCCGCCTGCAACGGCGATTTGCCTTGCTCGATGTGCCGGTGGATGTTCTCCACCACGACGATGGCATCGTCCACCACCAGGCCGATCGCCAGCACCATGGCCAGCAGCGTCAGCAGGTTGATCGAGTAGCCCATCGCCTGCATGAAGAACAGCACGCCGATCATCGACAACGGGATGGTCACCACCGGAATCAGCACCGTGCGCAGCGAGCCGAGGAACAGGAAGACCACGACGATGACGATCACCGCGGCCTCGGCCAGGGTCTTCACCACCTCGTCGATGGACGCCTGGATGAACTCGGTGGCGTCGTAGGCGATGGTTGCCTTCAGGCCCGGCGGCAGCTGTGCCTCGATCTGCGGCATGATCGCGCGCACTTCCTTGATCACGTCCAGCGGGTTGGCGCTGGGCGTGCCCTTGATACCGATATAGACCGAGGGAATACCGTCGAACGAGCTGATCGAGTTGTAGCTTTCGGCGCCCATCTCCACCCGTGCCACGTCACCCAGCAGGACGCGGCTGTCGCCCTGGGTCTTGAGCGGGATGGCGGCGAACGCTTCCGGCGTCTTCAGCTCGGTGTCGGCGTTGATGCTGGTGACTACGTACTGGCCTTTCACTTCGCCGGCTGCCGAGAGGAAGTTGTACTTGCGCACCGCCTCGTTCACGTCGCCCGCGGAGACGCCGTAGGCTGCCAGCTTTACCGGGTCCAGCCACAGGCGCATGGCGAACACCTGGTTGCCAAGGATCTCCGCCTCGGCCATGCCCGGCAGCGTCGCCAGCTTGGGCTGGATGACTCGCGACAGGTAGTCGGTGATCTGCGGGTTGGACAGCTGGTCGCTGTAGAAGCTGATGTACATCAGCGCAGTGGAGTCGGCCGCCTGCTTGTTCAGCACCGGGTCCTCGGCGTCCTGCGGCAGCTGGTTCTTGACCGAGTTGGCCTGGCTGAGCAGCTCGGTGTAGAGGCGATCGGTGTCGGCGCCGATGCGCGCGTAGACCGAGATCACCGAGGCGTTCTGCTGGCTGACCGAGGTCATGTAGTCCACCCCTTCGGCGCTGGCAAGACTCTGCTGCAACGGCTGGGTGATATAGCCCTGAATGGTTTCGGCGTTGGCGCCGGGGTAGGCGGTGGTCACCGTGATCAGTGCGCTTTCCATCTGCGGGTACTGGCGGATGGTCAGGCTGTTGAAGGCCTGGATGCCGAGCAGCACGATCAGCAGGCTGATGACGCTCGCCAGTACCGGGCGGCGGATGAAGGGATCGGTGAAGGCCATGGGCAAGTCCCTGGAACTGTTCGATGTGGCGCTGCCGCCGGAGCGGCAGGCCCCTTATTCGGACGCCGGCTCGGCGCCGTCGAGCTTGAGCGTGCGGTTCTCGGCGATGGCGACATGGGTGCCGCTGTCGAGCTTGAGCTGGCCGGCGGTGATCACCTGTTCGCCGCCTTCCAGGCCGTCGAGGACCACCACCAGGCCGTCGCGACGCTCGCCTGTGGTGACGAAGCGGCGCTCGACCACCAGGTACGGCTCGTCGCGGCTGACCCCTTCAGGAGGCGTGCCGTCGGTCACCAGCAGCACGGAGTTGCCGTACAGCGTGTAGGTGATGGCCGTTTCCGGCACAACCACCTGCGCGTTTTCGGTCGGCAACAGGACCTGCAGGTCGGCGAACATGCCGGGCAACAGACGACCGTCGGGGTTGGCCAGTTCGGCGCGGACCTGCACGTTGCGGGTTGTGGTTTCCACCTTCGGGTTCAGCGCGCTGATCACGCCTTCGAACCGCTCGTCCGGGTAGGCCGCCACGCGCAATTGCACCTTCTGCCCGAGCGCCAGCAGCGGTACGTGCTGTTCGGCCAGGAAGAAGTCGACGTAGAGCGTGGAGAGGTCCTGCAGCGTGGCGATGGGCGTGCCGGCAGCGATGTAATCACCTACATCCACCTGGCGGATGCCGATGGTGCCGGAGAAGGGTGCGAGGATGCGCTTCTTCGCCAGGCTGGCACGCAGCTGGGTGACGCTGGCCTCGGCCTTCTGCGACTGGGCATTGAGACGGTCGTATTCGCTGCGGGAGATGGCCTGGCGATCCAGCAGGCTGCGGGCGCGCTGGAACTCCAGGCGGGCCAGGCTGAGGTCCGCCTCGGCGCTGACCAGGCTGGCCTGCTCCATTTCGCTGTCCAGCAGCACGATGGCCTGACCCTTGCTGACCTTCTCGCCGGACTGGAACTGCACGTCGGTGATGGTGCCGGCGATCTCGACGCTGAGGTCGATACCCTGCGATGCCTTGAGCGTGCCGATCGCCGGCAGGCGGCTCTGCCAGTCCATGCGCCGGGCAACTTCCGCCTCGACATCGATCGCCGGCTTGGGTGCCTGGAACTGCTGAATCTGTTGATAGATCGAGTTGAACTTGAGTGCGGCAAGGATCGCAACGACGACGACCACCGCGCCCAGCATAAACAGCATGCGGCGCAACATTTTCCGATTTCCTTGGAGATGTGAGCCGGCTGTCTACTGCCGTGATCGAGGCAGCCGTTCGAACGTCCGGTCAGCGTCGCTTGGACGGTGGCTGCACTGGCGCAGCCGGACCGGGGAGGGAGGAACTTAGCCCCGAATCGGAAGCAAGTAAAGGGGGAGAGGGGGCGCAGGGCCACCGAAAGGCGGGGCGGGCGACAGGCTGTCGGGCCGCCCCGCTGATCGTCAGCCAGCGAGGCGGCGGGTGACCTCGGTGAGCTGCGCCGACAGGCCGTGCAGGTTCTGACTGGCGGTTTCGGTGCGTTCGACGTTCTGCTGGTTGATGGTGGCGATGGAGGTGATCTCGGTGAGGTTGCGCGAGATGTCCTCGGCCACCGCTGTCTGTTCCTCGGCCGCGGTTGCGATCTGCCGGTTCATGTCGCGGATCGCCTCCACGGCCTCGGTGATGCGTTGCAGCATCAGTCCGGCCTCGGTCACCTGGCCGACCCCCTGTTCGCTGCGTACCTGGCCGCTCTCGATGGCACGCACCGCATTGCTTGCGCCGGTCTGCACGGTATCGATGATCTGGTGGATCTCGGCGGTGGATTCGGCGGTGCGCTGGGCCAGGGTGCGCACCTCGTCGGCCACCACGGCAAAACCGCGGCCGGCGTCGCCAGCACGGGCCGCCTCGATGGCGGCATTGAGCGCCAGCAGGTTGGTCTGGTCGGCGATGCCGCGGATGACTTCCAGCACCTTGCCGATCCGACCGCTGTCGCCCTCCAGCCGGCGAATGACCTCGGCAGTGCTGGCGATTTCGCTGCTCATGTCGGTGATGCTGGCGATGGTGCCGCGCATCACCGCCTCGCCCTGTTGCGCGGCGTGATCGGCGGCATCGGCGGCCTGCGCCGCTTCGGCGGCATGGCGCGAGACTTCCTGGGCAGTTGCCGACATCTCATGCATGGCAGTGGCGACCTGATCGGTGCGCGAGAACTGCTCGCGGGCGCCATCGGCCATCAGCCTGGCGATGGCGTTCAGTTCGCCGCTAGCGCTGTCCAGATTGGAGGTGCTCTGCTGCAGGCGGGTGAAGGTGTCGGCGAGAAAATCGCGCAGCACGTTGGCGGCAACCGCGAGTCGGCCGAGTTCGTCGGCGCGGCTGGCGTCCACCCGCTCGGCGAACTTGCCCTGGCTGAGACGCGCGATGTGCTCGATCAGCGTGCGGATCGGCTCGATGATGCGTCGATTGACCAGCCACAGGCTGAGTAGCGCCACCACCACGCCGGCCAGGATCATGATGACCGGGCCGAGCAGCGCGGTGGCTTCGGCATCGGCCTGTATCGCCTCCGAACGCTGCCGGGCGGCCGCATGCAGCTGCTTGACCAGTTCGCTGAGCTGGGCGCTGGTGGCACGGTCGATCCCGGCCACCGCAGCATCACCGGCAAGCGGGTCGCTGCCGGCGGCGATAAAGGCGTCCAGGCCCTTGCGGTAGGCGCCGCCCAGCGTTCGATGCTCGTTGCGCAGGCGCTCGATCTGTCCGGCCAGCTCCGGTTCGTCGGCACTCAGCACGAGCAGATCGCCAAGAACCTTCTGCACCTTGGCTTCCTGTGCCTCGAACTGGCTCCAGTAGCGGTTGCGATTTTCGAGCTGCTTGCCGCGCAGCAGCACGTTCTTCCATTCCTGCACCTGCACCTTGAACTCGAGGTTGGCCTCGTCGATCAGTTGCAGCTCAGCCAGGGGCCCGTCGAGCAGCGTCTGGAATTGGTCGATATCGCTGCTGAGCATGCGGATGCAGCCGAGGGCGATGAGGAGCGTCAGCAGCAGGCTGCCGCCGATCAGCGCGAGGATCTGCGCGCGCAGGGACTTCTGGAGCATGGGCAAGGTCTCGTCGTTTGAGAAAACGTCAATGAGCATCCCTGCCGTTGCCCAGCACATCGGCCGGGTGACGTGTTTCTTGAGCTAGACGATGCGCAGATGGTTGTCCCAGAGCCCTGCCGGCATCTGCAGCGGCGTACTGGTGAAACGCTCGCCGCGGCAGTCGAACAGGCGGCAGCGGCCCTGTCCGGAGCTGACCACGAAGCCCTCGGCGACTGCCGCGACGCCAGCGCAATCGGGCAGGTGAGCCTCCTGGCGCAGCGCGGCACTGTCCAGGTCCCAGATGAACACCTTGTTGCCGCGTGGCGCGGTGACGGCCAGCAGCCGCAGCTCGTCGTGGATGGCGAGGCTGGCGGTGTACTGGTTCATGATCTGCCGCTGCGCCTCGCCCAGCGGGAAGTGCTGGAAGGGCTGCCCGGGCCGCTTGATCGCCAGCAGCGGCACGCGGTCCATCGGGTCGCCTTCGTACTGCTGGCCGCTGACGACCGTGCCGTCGGCGGCGACGGCGAGGTGGCGCACGCTGTTCATGCGCTCCGGCAGTTGTTCCTTGCTGACCAGGCTGCCGTCGCGACGCAGCAGCACCAGGCTCGGCTCCATGGCGTCGAGATTCATCATCTCGCGGCTGTCGGCCTCGGTGCGGATGCCGCCGTTGGCGATCACCAGGGTTTCGTGATCCGGCATCCACAGCAGCTGGTGGGGGCCGATGCCATGGGTCGCGTGCTCGCCGACGCGCACCAGCTCTCGGCCTTGCAGGCGGTAGACACCAAGCACGCCACGGCCGGCGTCGCGGGTGTCGTTCTCGGTGGTGTAGAACCATTCGCCATCGCGGTGGAACACGCCGTGGCCATAGAAGTGCCGGTCGGGTGGCGACGCCAGCACCTGCAGCAGGCGTCCGTCACGCGAGTCGATCAGGTAACTCTCGCGGCTAGGGCGCCGGCCGACGAACACCGCCAGCGGCAGGTAGGGATGCGGATACACGTCATGGCAGCGCTCGGCGACCGGGGTGGCGAACACCTGGCTCCCGTCGAGCCGATAGCCGACGGCATAGTGTCGTCCCTGCTGATCGTTGCGCGCGGAGAGCAGCACCGGCTGCCCGCCATGACGGCTCAGACTCCAGCCCGCGATGCCACTTGCCGCGAGCACGGCGCCACCCAGACCGAGCAGGGTTCGACGTTTCATCTCAGTCCCCGTCGTGAGCGTTGAAGCCGATCTGCACACCGAGGGCGCGGGCCAGCTCCTGCTGGTGCAGGCGATGCAGACGGTCGATGCCCTGGTAGAGCGCATCCAGTTCGCTGCGGCCCTGTTCGTCCGCCAGCAGCGCGCCGAATGGTTGCGTCAGCCCGCCCAGGTGCTGCAGCAGCTGGGCGTAAGCGGCGTCGATGCGCTGGGCCAGGTCCGCCTGCTCGGCAGGCAGTAGCGAACGCACGCCGTTGTTGTCCGCGCCTCGCCAGAGGCTTTCGGCACCCTTGACCGCTGCGGCGATGCTGGCCAGCGTGGTGTCGCTGCGCCAGCCCTCGGCCTGGTAAGGCTGCGGATGGCCCTTGGTCTGTCGACCGAGCGGGGCGCCGAGCTTCTTCTTCAGGCCGTCGAGGGCGGTGACCTGGACTCGCAGCAGCTCGGCGATCGCCTCGCTTGGCTCGGCATAGCGCTCGTTGGGGAAGCCGCGCAACTGGTCGGCCATGCCGTCCTTGTCTTCCCACTGCTGCAGCACGCCGGCGGCAAGCTGCTGCTGGTGTTCACCGATGGATGTCAGCAGCGGGCAGTAGCGGGCCTTGGTTGCGCTGTCGCCGAGATCGATCGTCTTGTCGAAGAGAACGTATTCGTAGGCGCTGAGGCCCTGTACCACGACGCTGGCACCGTCCAGATCGGCCTGCGTGAGGTTGGGCTTGGCCCCGAGCAGGGCCGTGACCTGACGCGCGACCAGGTTTTTCTTGTCCGGCCAGAACTGCACCTGCCAGGCCAGGTTGCCTTCGCCCATCGGGCCTATCAGCAAGGGTTGCAGGCCGGCCCAGGCCGTCTGCGCATGGACGAAGGCTTCGCGCGCCTCTTCGAGGGTCTGGTTGTCGGCGCAGTAGGCGATGGCGCTGGCCGCCAGACGACGGTCGGTTTCGGCCCAGTGGGTGTAGGCGGGCAGCAGGACGCCATCGGTCAGCGCCTTGCTGGTTTCGGCCTGCGGATCGGCAGGCGTGCAGGCGCTCAGCAGCAGGGCTGTCAACAGACAGCCGCTGGCCATGCGCAGGGTGTTGGAACGAATCATGGTGTCCTCGTCGGCATTGCCGGTTTGCAGCGCTCTCGCGCCGGGAAAGCATGGATACATGTGTTCACTCAGAGCGACTCGAGGAAGCTCAGCAGTGCGTTGCGTTCGTCCTGATCGAAGCCCAGCACGATCTGGCGCGATCGCTCCGCTTCGCCGCCGTGCCAGAGAATGGCTTCGAGCAGGTTGCGGGCGCGCCCGTCATGCAGGAACTGGGTATGTCCACTGACCGTCTTGGTCAGGCCGATGCCCCACAGCGGTGGGGTGCGCCACTCGCGGCCGCTGGCCTCGAACTCGGGGCGGTGGTCGGCCAGGCCTTCGCCCATGTCGTGCAGCAGCAGGTCGGTATAGGGGCGGATCACCTGATTGGCCAGCTCGGGCTCCGCGGCATCGGCGGCGGTGGTGAATTGTGGTACGTGGCAGCCGTGGCAGCCGGCGCGGTGAAACAGTGTCTTGCCGGCCAGTACCTGCGGATCACCAACGTTGCGCCGTGCCGGTACGCCGAGGTTGCGCGTGTAGAACAGCACCTGGGCGAGGATGTTGTCGCTTACCTCAGGCTCGCCGCCGTCGGGCATCGCCCGGCATTCGACCTGCCGCTCGGTGCAGCTGCTGCCGCTGAACAGGCTGGTGGACAGTCCCATGTCGTTGAAGAAGGCGTCGGCGTTCTGCTGGTTGAGGCTAGGCTGGCCGGCCTTCCAGCCGAAACGGCCGATGACGGTCTGCCGGCTGGTCTGGTCGAACACCCGATTGGGTCGGCCGGAAATGCCGTCGCCATTGCGATCGTCGGGGTCGGCATTGGCCAGCAGCGCTTCCTCTGGGATGGCTTCCAGCAGCCCGAGGCCGATCATCGGCGGTGCGATGCGCGGCGACATCAGGGTGTCGGGGTGCATGTCGCCGTACCCCAGCTCGCTCAGTTCGATCTCCGGTCTACGGAGCTCGACTTCGCTGCCATCGGCGAAACGCACGCGCTCGGTGGAGTAACGCAGGCGCACCTTGCCCTCCGGCGCGACGCCGGGAATCGCCATGTCCTGCAGCTGGCCGCCATAGCTCGGCTCCGGTGCGATGCCGCGCTCGCGGACGACTTCGGCGTGTTCCGGGCCGGCCGGAATGGACAGACGTACCAGCATCGAGACGGCACTGGCGGCATCGGCTGCCGGCGGATGCCCGCGCCCGTCCTTGATGTGACAGTTCTGGCAGGCGTTGGTGTTGAACAGCGGGCCGAGACCGTCGCGTGCGGTAGTGGACGCAGGGGCGATGACCCAGGGATTGCGGAAGAAGCTGTTGCCGACGCTGAAGTCGAGTCGGCGCATCGGTGCCAGGTTGGCCGATGGCATGGAGAACGCGTTCTGGTCGAACTTCATCACCGTGGCGTTACCGCCCGAGAGGGCTTCGCCGGGCTCGGCCTGCTCGAAGCGCGGGGTTTCGTCGTTGCCGCAGGCAGCCAGAAACACGGCCAGCAGCGGGAAGAAGCGGCGAAACGACGGGCGCATCGGGGATACCTGCGGAGCGTTGGATTAAGCCGCGCAATCTTAGCAGCCTAATCGAAATGGAATAAGAGGGATTTGCATTTGAGGATGCGGCGGATTGCAGGCTCCGCCGCCAGTTGTTCGCCGAACGGAGACACGGGCGCCAGCGCGCGGCGCCCGTGCCGCTCCCGATCAGAATTCGTGATCGGCGGTGTCCGGGTTGAGGTCGCTGATGCCGAGGGCAGCAGCAGCCTGTTCGATGGACGCGGTCTGCTTGACCAGCGCGGCGATCGCGTTGCGCACCTTTTCCTGGCCTTCGGCATTGTCGGCGGCGATCAGCTGGTCGAAGGCTTCGCCGTTGTTGGCGCTTTCCACCAGCACCTGCAGCTTGGCTTCGGTGCTTTCCAGGTCGGTCTTCAGCGTGCTGTCCACCTCCGGGCTCACGCCCTGGACCAGCGAGGCCAGGCTCGGGCCGGTCAGGGTGCTGCCGTCGACGCGCTTGTACTCGCCCAGATAGACGTTGCGGATGCCGCGGGCATTGTAGAAGTGCGAGTTGTGGGTGTTGTCGCTGAAGCAGTCGTGCTCGTCTTCGGTGGAATTGGCCTCCAGGGCGACCTTCATGCGCTCGCCGGCCAGTTCGCCGAGCGACAGGCTGCCCATGCCGAACAGCATCTTGCGCAGGCCGTTCTCCGCCGATTCGGCTTCCAGGCTGGCGCGATAGTTCTCGGCGCCCGGCTGCCACTGCTCGACCATCTCCTGCAGATCGCTGACCAGCAGGTCGGTGGCCACCTTCAGATAGGTACGGCGACGGTCACAATTGCCGCCGGTGCAGCCCTCGCCTTCGACGTAGTCGGTGTACGGCCGCTCGCCCGCACCGGGACCGGTGCCGTTGAGGTCCTGGCCCCAGAGAAGGAACTCGATGGCGTGGTAGCCGGTGGCAACGTTGGCCTCGGAGCCGGCCAGCTCGTTGAGGCTGGTCAGCAGCTCCGCAGTGATCTCGCTGGTGTCGATCTTGTCTTCGCCGACCTGCAGCTCGGTGTTGGCGATGATGTTGGCATTGGCGCCCGGGTTGCCCAGCGCATGCTGGTAGTCGCCTTCGACGTAATCGATCAGGCCTTCGTCCAGCGGCCAGGCGTTGAGCTGGCCCTCCCACTCGTCCACCACCGGGTTGCCGAAGCGGAACACCTCGGTCTGCATGTAGGGTACGCGGGCGGCCAGCCAGGCCTGGCGAGCGGCCTGCAGGGTTTCTTCGCTGGGGTTGGCGAGCAGGGCGTCGATGGCCTGCTGGAGCTGCACTGCGGTGGCATGGGCATCGCTGAACACGGCCAGCGCCAGGTCGGCATAGTGGCTGACCACAGCCTTGGCGGCCTTCTCGTCAGGCTTCTGCGCCTGCTCGGCCGGCACGCTTTCGGTCGTGCTCTGCGGGGCCGCGGTCTGGTTCGTGGGCGTCTTGTCTTCACCGCAACCGGCGAGGGAGATGGCCACGGCGAGAAGGCTGGCGGTTGCCCAGATGGGGGTGCGTAGCATGTGCGGGTTCCTTTGCGTGCGAGTGAACGAAGCCGAGGACTGCTCGGAAGCGGTCAATAATGCGAAAGATTTTCATTTTGTGCAAAGCCAATGCGTGCGCCGGCTCTCTATCGCGTTACACAGCTGCCGATAGAATGCTGGCATTCTGGAACTGCCTGGAGAAAGGGATGAGCTTGAGTATGGTGGTTGTGCTGGTGGTGCTGTTTCTCGTCGCCGCCTATGGGGTGATCCTCTACAACGGTCTGGTGCGTCTGAAGCATGGCGTCGGCAAGGCCTGGGCGAACATCGACGTGCTGTTGCGCCAGCGCCATGAAGAACTGCCCAAACTGGTGGAGACCTGCCGCCAGTACATGCAGCACGAGCGCAACACGCTGGAGCAGGTGATCAGTGCCCGCAACGCGGTTTCCAGTGCGCGCGAGCTGGGCGACGTCGGCGCACTGGGGCAGGCCGAGACCGGACTGCGGGCCGGGCTTGGGCGGCTCTTCGCGCTGGCCGAGAACTATCCCGAGCTCAAGGCCAACGACAGCTTTCGGCATCTGCAGCAGCGTATCAGCGGCCTGGAGAGCGGCATCGCCGATCGCCGCGAGCTGTACAACGAGGCCGTGAACCTGAACAACGTGCGCATCGAGCAATTTCCCGATGTCGTCCTTGCCCGTGCATTCGGTTTCAAGGAGGCGGCGCTGCTGCAGTTCAGCGAGGCGGAGAAGGCCGACGTGAACCTCAAGGCGCTGTTTGGCTGAGATGGATCCCGGTCAGCTGTTCACTTACGTCCTGGCGGCAGCCCTTTGCGTCGGCGGTGCATGGATATGCATCGATCGCTGGTCGCGTGCGCGCCATCTGCTGGACACCCCGACATCGCGCATTCGGTCAGCGGCCCAAGGCTATGTCGAGCTGGTCGGAATGCTGCGCGAGCTGGCGGTACCACAGCCGGTGGCGCCGCTGACCGGCGAGCCTTGTCTGTGGTGGCGCTACCGTATCGAGGAGTACCGCTCCAATGGCAAGCGCAGCAGCTGGAACGTGGTGGAGCGCGGCACCAGTGAAGCCTGGCTGCGTCTGGCCGACGCCACCGGCGAATGCCTGATCGATCCGCGTGGCGCGGACGTCCATCCAGCCTTTCGCCGGGTCTGGACCGGCGATCTGCGCCACCCTCGTGGCGTTGCGCCGAGCGGCTGGCTGGGCCTGTTCAGCAGTGGCAAACGCTACCGCTATACCGAAGAGCGGCTGCACGAAGGCGAGCCGCTTTACGCCATCGGCGATTTCCGCACCCGTGGTGGCGGTCGGCACGGGCTGGATCTGCCCGCCGCCAAGCGCGAGGTGATTCGCGAGTGGAAGGGTGATTTCGCCGGTCTGCTGCAGCGTTTCGACAGCAACGCCGACGGCCAGTTGGACGAGCAGGAATGGAGCCGGGTGCGCCTGGCGGCGCGGCTCGAGGCCGAAGACCGGCATCGCCAGCAGAGCACGGCGCCGGCGTTGCATCACCTGACGCGGCCGGCGGAGGCACTGCCTTTCGTGCTGTCCAGCCATGGCGAGGACGTGCTGGCGCGACGCTTCCACTGGCAGGCGGCGGGCGGCGCGCTGATGTGTCTGGCAGGTGCGCTGTGGGTGGCGTTGCAGCTGGGGGTGACGGCCTGGTAGGGCCGCTCAGCGCTTGCGCTTGTCGGCAATCCAGATGGTATGTCGGGTGCCGCGGTTGCCATGGGCGTACACCTGCACCTCCTCGGCCTTGAAGCCGGCTCTGGCGAGCTTCTCGGAAAAGGCCCGGTCAGCGCTGGCCGACCACACCGCCAGTACGCCGCCCGGCCGCAAGGCGCGGGCGCAGGCATCGAGGCCATCCAGCGAATAGAGCCAGCTGTTGCGCTTCTGCGTCAGGCCCTCGGGGCCGTTGTCGACATCCAGCATGATCGCGTCGAAGCCCTCTGGCTGAGCCCGGAGCAGCTCGGCAACATCCTGGTTCAGTACCTGGGTGCGGGCATCGCGCAGCGGATGGCCGGACTTCTCGCCGAGCGCGCCGCGGTTCCATTCGATGACCCCGGGCACCAGCTCGGCGACCAGTACCTCGGCGTCCGCGCCCAGCTGGCGCAGGGCCGAGGCGAGGGTAAAGCCCATCCCCAGCCCGCCGATCAGTACTCGAACCTGCGCTCGGCTGGCGATCCGTTTGCAGGGGATTTCCGCCAGCGCGTCTTCCGAGCCGTGCGTGCGAGTGTTCATCAGCTGGTTGCCGTTGCCACCCTGGATCTTGATGACGAAATCGTCGCCATATTCGAACAGACACAAGGCGCCCCCGGCGGGAATGGCGGCGGTATCCAGCAGTACGAAGCGTTTCATGGGCGGCTCGTCGTCGGCCGCGATGGGCCAGAAGGGCGCCGAGTGTGGCGCAAGTCGCTGGCGCTGGCCAGCGCTTGGGCGCAGCATGCCGAAGTGGCCGCGCGACTAGCGCAGCTCTGAGTTGCCCGCTCGATCGAAGGGCGCCGACTGGCGCAGCAGCAGGTCGAGATCCCGCGCCGGCAGGGGCTTGCTGTAGTAGTAGCCCTGGCCTTCCTGGCAGCCTTCGGCGATCAGGTAGGCTTCCTGCTCAGGAGTTTCGACGCCTTCCGCGATCACGGTCATGCCGAGGCTCTTGCCCAGCTGGATGATCGCCCGGACGATGGTTGCGCCCTCGTCCTGACCGATGTCCTGCACGAAGCTCTTGTCGATCTTGATCTTGTCCAGTGGCAGGCTTTTCAGATAGCTCAGCGAGGAATAGCCGGTGCCGAAGTCGTCGATGGCGATCAGCGCGCCGGAGCGTCGCAGGCTGTGCAGGTTGTGCGCCGCCGCGTCGATATCTTCCATCAGGCCGGTCTCGGTGACCTCCAGTTCGAGGGTCTCGGCGGGCAACTGATGGGCCTGCAGCAGCTCGCCGATCATGGCCGGCAGCTGCGGATGACGCAGCTGCACGGTGGACAGGTTCACCGCCACACGCAGCCCGGTATGCCCCTCGGCGTGCCACTGGCGCAGCTGGCTGCAGGCCTGGTCGAGCACCCACTTGCCGATTTCGATGATGCTGCCGTTCTGCTCGGCCAGAGGTATGAACAGGTCCGGCGGTACCAGCTTGCCCTGCGGATGCTTCCAGCGAATCAGCGCCTCGACTCCGGTGATGCGATTCTGCCGGTAGTCGACCTGCGGCTGGTAGACCAGGTGGAACTCGTTGCGCTTGAGGGCTTCGCTGAGATCCTTCTCCAGCTCCCGCCGCGCACGCATCTGGCTGTCGATGCTGGCGACGTAGAACTGATAGCGGTTGCGTGAGCGGCTCTTGGCCAGCGTCATGGTCTGCTCGGCCTTTTGCAGCAGCTTCTCGGTATTGTCACCATCCTCGGGGTACAGCGTGATGCCGATGGTGGCGCGCAGACGAATCGGGTGGCCGTCCAGGTCGATCGGATTATCCAGGTCGTCGAGCACGGCCTGGGCCAGTTCGGCAGCCTCATAGGGTTGTTCGATGCCGCTGAGCACCAGCACGAACTGGTCACCGCCCAGCCGCGCCAGTGCACCCAGGCGACCCGCCGATTCGCGCAGGCGATCCGCCAACCCCTTGAGCAGGCAGTCGCCTGCCTGGTAGCTGTACTGCTCGTTGATGCCCTTGAAGTCGTCGAGCCCCAGGCAGAGTACGGCGACCCGTCGTTGCAGGCGGCGTGCCTCGTCGAGGATATGGTCCAGCTGGCTTTGCAACTGCTGGCGGTTGGGCAGGCCGGTCAGGGAGTCGTACTGGGTCATGCGATGCAGGCTGCTCTCGGCTTCCTGGCGCAGATGCATGTTGTGCTCGATGGAGGCCAGCAGGCCGTTGGCGGTTTCCACCCAGAGGCCCAGCTCGTTGCGCTCATGTCCTCGGATCATCGGCAGTTTGTGCTCGCCGGGGCGGTCCGGATTGATCTGTGCCAGGTGCTCGATGAGCTTGGTCAGCGGGCGGGTCAGCAGCCACTGGTAGATCAGGAAGAGCACCAGCCCCAGGGTGAGGGCGCGCAGAATGCCGACGATGAAGATGACGATGGAGTCGTTGACGAATTCCTGGCCGTACTGGGCCGTGTCCAGGGTGATCCGCAGTTCGCCGTAATACTCGTTGTAGGGCGGCTTGCCGATCAGCGGAATGGAGAACTGGCGATCCTGGTGAAGGATCGGGTCGGTCAGCCAGCGGGTCGGCAGGCTGATGGGCGGGCGGATCTTCAGTGCCAGCATGCCTTCGTCCGGGTGGCCGATCGAGGCCATGCGAATCGATTCGTGCTGGAACAGGCCTTCCATCACCTGCGCGCCCATTTCCCGATCCAGGCTGTAGATGGCCTGGGTGGAAGGATCGCGCGTCATGCGCAGGATGCGCTGGGCATCGGCCTCGATCAGCTGGCGCGTCTTGTAGGCGCCGAAGATGATCTGCGCGCAGCTGAGCACCAGCCCTACCGCCAGCGCCGATAGCAGGACTACACGCAGGAGCTTCCGTGACAGGCTATTGCGCATTTCCAGCTTCAAATGAAGGTCCTTTTCCGTGCCGACGCGCGGTTGCGGAAGTATTGATAGTCATTCTGCAATCGTCAAAGAGGCAATTTACACCGGTAAGTCAGCAGCGGCGACTGTGCAGGCAGTGCCTTGCGTGATGCAAGCGCGACCCGTCATACGAAGGAAACATTGCACATCGGGCGCGCATGCAGTAGCGCTACGGCGTCCTGCCCTGCATCTTTATAGCGGCAGGCCGTGCCCGAGCCTTAAATGAAAATGCCCGCATGAGCGCGGGCATTTTGATTCACTGCTGGGGCTTGGGCTTAGCCTGCGAAGTTCTTCGCGACGAAGTCCCAGTTCACCAGGTTCCAGAACGCTTCGACAAACTTCGGACGGGCGTTGCGGTAGTCGATGTAGTAGGCGTGCTCCCAGACATCGCAGGTCAGCAGTGGCTTGTCGCCTGCGGTCATCGGGTTGCCGGCACCGATGGTGCTGGCCAGACCCAGGCTGCCGTCGGACTTCTTGACCAGCCAGGCCCAGCCGGAGCCGAAGGTGCCGATGGCGGTCTTGGTGAACTCTTCCTTGAACTTGTCGAACGAGCCGAAGGAGGCGTTGATGGCATCAGCCAGGGCGCCGGTCGGCTGGCCACCGGCGTTCGGCGCCAGGCAGTTCCAGAAGAAGGTGTGGTTCCAGACCTGGGCGGCGTTGTTGAAGATGCCACCGGAAGAGGTCTTGATGATGGATTCCAGATCCTTGCCTTCGAACTCGGTGCCTGGGATCAGGTTGTTCAGATTGGTCACGTAGGCAGCGTGGTGCTTGTCGTGATGGTAGTCGAGCGTCTCGGCGGACATGTGCGGCTCGAGGGCGTTCTTTTCGTAAGGCAGCGGCGGCAATTCGAAAGCCATGATGTATCTCCTACTCAGGTGTCGAGGATTGATGCGGCCAGCTCGGAGGGACGTGCGGGGTTTGCCGGCGTTGCCGGTGAGCAGGCGATGCATCGCGTCCTGCTCTTGCCTCTGTCGTTCCCTTCGCTCGCTACATGCTTGCGCAATCTCTGGCCGTTCACGGTCGGCCGAACAGACAGACTGAAGCCTTCCGCTCCATGTCTGCGAGCCAGCGATCATAGCACCCGACCTGCGGCAAAACCACGCGGCAACTGTATGGACTATTGGTTCCAGAGCGGTTGCGGCGCGGCGCCTCGGTTGCGGACGATCGGCTCTGCCTTGCGTGGACCGCAGGGCAGGCGATGGCGTTCCTTGGTCAGTGCAAAAAATGGACGTGGCAGGGCGCCGCAGCGTACCGCCAGTTCAGCCGGCGAATGCGAGTTGCGCGGCGATGGCGAACATCATGGCGGCCACGCCGAGGTCGATCAGGCGCCAGGTCAGCGGGCGGGCAAGCCAAGGCGCCAGCCAGGCACCGCCCAGGGCCAGCGTCATAAACCAGAGGGTCGACGCGCTGGCCGCGCCGAGCGTGTAAGCGCCCGGTTCCGGTTGCTGCGCGCCGAGCGTGCCGATCAGCACCACGGTATCCAGGTAGACATGTGGGTTGAGCAGCGTCACCGCCAGCGCTGCCAACAGCACGGCGCGCAGGGGGCGAGGCTGTGCATCTTCGCTGCGCAGGCTCTGCGGTCTGGCCGCGCGGCGCAGGGCCAGGGTGCCGTACCAGAGCAGAAAGGCCACGCCGCCCCAGCGGGTGGTCTCCAGCAACAGCGGGCTGCTCGCCAGCAGTGCGGCCAGCCCGAACACTCCGAGGCTGACCAACAGGACATCGCAGACTATGCACAGCGCTGCTACCGGCAGGTGGTGTTCGCGGCGCAGGCTCTGGGCGAGCACGAAGGCGTTCTGGGCGCCGATCGCCATGATCAGCCCCGCTGCCACCAGAAGTCCGTTGATATAGCTCTGCCAGATCGCATTCATGCCGCACGCCTCGTTCGTTTTCTGCTGGCGAGTCTGGGCATCGGCAAGCTATAAGAGAAACCAATTATGCTCAGGTGGCATTAGGAAAACTGATGTTCGATTACAAATTGCTGGCTGCGCTGGCGGCGGTCGTAGAACAGGCGGGTTTCGAGCGCGCCGCCCAGGCATTGGGGCTGTCGCAGTCGGCGATATCGCAGCGGATCAAGCTGCTCGAGGCACGCGTCGGTCAGCCGGTATTGCTGCGTGACACGCCGCCCAGGCCCACCGAACTGGGCCAGCGCCTGCTCAACCATGTGCAGCAGGTACGGCTGCTCGAACGCGACTTGCAGGGACAGGTCCCGGCGCTGGATGAAAACCGCCTGCCGGAACGCCTGCGTATCGCCCTCAATGCCGACACCCTGGCGACCTGGTGGGCGGGTGCAGTGGCGCCGTTCTGCGCCGAGAACCGGGTGCTGCTCGATCACGTGGTGGAAGATCAGGCGGTCGGGCTCAAGCGCATGCGCGCAGGGGAGGTTGCGGCCTGCGTCTGCGCTGCGGAGCGACCGGTGGCGGGCGCGCGCAGCCAGTTTCTCGGGGCGATGCGTTATCGCGCCCTGGCCAGCCCGGCGTTCATCGAGCGACATTTCCAGCGGGGCGCGCGTGCGGCGGACCTGGGGCGTGTTCCTGCCGTGGTGTTCGGCCCGGACGACCAGCTGCAGCATCGCTACATGGCGGCGGTCGGCGGCGGGGAGATCCTCCTTCACCACCTGTGCCCATCGTCAGAAGGCTTTGTGCGCCTGTTACGAAGCGGGCTCGGCTGGGGTCTGGCACCGGAGCTTCAGGTGCGTGGCGAACTTGCGCGTGGTGAGCTGGTCGATGTGCTGTCCGGGCCGCCGATCGACGTGCCGCTGTACTGGCACCACTGGCGTAACGGCGGACAGCTGCTCGACGAGCTGACTCGGCATCTGGTGCGCTGCGCCAGCGACTGGTTGCTGGTCGAGTGATGGTCTGGCTCAGGCGAGCACTCGCTGGCCTCGGTAGATGCGCACGCTGCCGCCGCTGCTGGCCGCGTGGGATACCGGCGGCGGAGCGGGCGGTAGCTGGTCGCTGAAGGCGGCGAGCTGGCGCCCGAGTTCGCGCGTCAGTTCATCGTTCGAACGCATGCAGCCGGCAAGCATGGCGGTCACGGCGTCCGGCTGATTGAGGTGGATGTCCAGTTGCTGTTCGTCGCGAAGTCTGCGACGCAGGCTGCGCATGCAGTCGATCACTGCCTTGTTCAGCTCCATGCTGTGTTCCTCGTGATTGCCCTAAGGCCCGACATCCCTGTCGGAAGTGTCTATCCGCTGGCACGGGTGATGGAGCAAGCGGCGTACCAATTTGCTGGCTGCGTCTCATCAGGAATGTGACGGGCAAGCGAAATGCCCGGCTGGCGAGGCGTGCAGACTGTCGAGCCATCGCCGAACCAGTCCCGGCAGCTGTCGGCGATCGATCCGGTGCTGGCTTTCACTGCACCGTGATGCGCGTCAGCGCCGTCGCGATGCTCTACCGCGGTGCATCCAGGGCGGCAGACGCGAGTCGCTGATGGCCGCGCCCCGAACCGTTTATACTGCGCGCTGTTTTTCGCACCGCGCCATCGAAGGTAACCCATGCGCAACGATGCTCACGACGAACTGGACAACATCCCCAGCCTGACCGCAGGCCGTGACCGTGTGGAGCCCTACCCGGCGCCGGATCTGGAGCCGATTCGCAAGGGCTCGGGCGATTACGCCGACGACACCCGTCCGCGGCAGAAGCGCCGCCCGGCCAGCGGTGGCAAGGCGAGCACGGCGCCGCTGTGGGTCGTGGTGCTGGCTCTGCTGATCAGCCTCGGCGCCCTGGGCTGGTGGAGCTATCAGAAGATCGCGATGCTGGAGATGCAGCTGGTCGCTACGCAGGAAAGCTTCGCGCGGATCAGCGAGGACGCCGCCGGAAGGCTGCAGGACATTTCCGGCAAGGTGGTGGCGACCGAGTCCAACGTCACCACCGAGAGCGAGGCGGTGAAACTTCGGATCAAGCAGCTCGAGCAGCAGGCCATCGACCTTGCTCGCCAACAGCAGGCCTTTGCCACCGAGCAGCAGAGCCTGGCCGGCCGGCAAGGCAATCAGGATCAGCGCATGGAAGAGCAGGGCAAGCGCCTGGAGCGGCTGGGGTCCGACGTGCAGAGCCAGCAGGGCACCACCGCATCGCTGGCCGAGACGGTCAAGACCCTCGGTAGCGAGCAGGCCACGCTGAAGTCTGCGCTGGACGAGCAGGCCAAGCTGGCCGGACGGATCGACAGCCTGAGCAAGGACGTGGCGGCGCTCAAGCAGGGTGGTAACCAGAGTCAGGCGATTAGCCGTCTGGAGCAGGACATCCTGGTGCTGCGCAGCGAACTGGAAAACCGTCCGGCGCCTGCCAACAATACCAATACCGCCGAATTCGATTCCTTCCGCGCCCAGGTCACTCGCACCATCAACGCCATGCAGGGGCAGATCGCCAACCTGCAAGGGCAGATCGACGGGCGCTGAGTTCACCTCGCTCGGCCGCCGCGCGCATTCGCGGCGGCGGCCTTTGAGCGTCTCCCTCTACAGATCCAAGGCCAGCGACAGTCCGAGCCCGTGGTCGCGGTTGTCGTTTCCGCGGTAATGGTAATTGGCACGCAGCGCCAGGCCGGGCGTCAGACGGTGCGTCAGGCCAACGCTGAAACGTGTCTGGTCGCCGGTCGGCACCGCTCCGGGCAGTTCGAAACTGTTGCCCGGCACGCTGTTCAAGGACATGCGCAAGTCGCGGCGGTCCTCATCCTCGCGTTCCACCTCTCGTGCCACTTCGCCGAACAGCCGCGTGCGTTCGGTCAGGGCATAGTCGCCGAACAGGCCGAGCGACAGGCGTAGCGAGTCCAGTTCCTGATCGTCATAGCTCAGGGTGGTGGAACGGGCGCCTTTCTCGCTGTATCCGTCGACGTCCACTTTCTGGTAGCTGGCACCGATGAACGGACCGAACTGCAGGCGATCGCCCGGCTGCATCAGGTTGAAGCCGGTCTTCACCGCGGCGCCCCAGAGGGTTCCCTCGGTGTCGCCCTTTTCCGTGCGCTCGGTGATGCCGAGGGCGAAGGTGCGCTTCAGGTCGTGGTAGTCCAGGTAGCCTGCGCTGAGGCTGAAGTCAGCGAACAGGCGCTGATACTCGTAACGGGCGAACGCCGTGGCGAGGTAGCTGCGCATGTCGTAGTCGGAGTCGTTTCGACCCAGCTCCAGCGAGTTTTCCGCCAGCCCGAGGCTGACGCCGGCCAGCCAGGCTTCGCTCAATCGATGGGTAACACCCAGCGACAGGCTCAGACCATGTCCGTCTCCACCACCGTAACCGTCGTACTCAGGTCGGTTGTAACCGCCCTGAACGAAGGTGCGCCATGCGCCGACCGGTTGCCAATCGCCACGCAGAGCGGCCAGCTCGGTATCCAGCTGCTGCAGGTGGGCGCGCAATGCGGAGCGGCCCATCTCCGGCAGCAGCGAGACTTCCCAGGGCGCGGACAGGATTGAATAGAGGTAGTCGGCGCTGATCTGGTGAACCGCGGTGGTGGGATGCACGGCGTCGTTGAACAGCAGGCGGCTTGGGTCCGGCGCGCTGCCGCCGAGGCTGTAAACCGGATCAGCCTGGCAGTTGCCGGCCGACGCGTCGAAACACACTGCGGTCTGCGCCACGTTGGGGTCGAAGCCGAACGCCGCCAGATCAGCGCGCACCTCGGCGAGCAGCAGGCGATTGTTCACCAGTACGTAGTTGCCGCCCTGGGCTTGCAGTTGGCTGGCCAGCTCGGCATTGAACTGGTCGCTCAGGAAGTTGAACGTCGCAGCCTGCCCGGTGAAGGCGCCCAACGGCGTGGTACCGACGTCGGGCAGATCGGAAACGATGATGTAGCGCGCTCCTGCTGCCTGCAGGGCGCCGACGCCAGCCACCAGATTGCTCGCGGCTTGGGCCATGGTCACCGGGTTGGTGTTGAGCTGGAAGATGTCGTTGCCGCCACCGTTCAGGTAATACAGGGCATTGCTGTCGACTCGCGGATTTTCCCGCAGATAACCGGGTCGGGTACGGCTAAGGCCGCCTACCTCGACGATGGAGTCGCCGTTTATCGAGTCGAGTATTTGATCGGTACGGTAACCGCCCACTGCATAGTTGGTCCCGTCGGGGTTGCCAGTCAGCAGCGCCGGCAGCAGCGGTGTGGATGGCAGGGACTGCAGACCCAGCATGCCGGCCAGTCGTTGGGTGCCGACCTCGCCGATGTATTCGCCCGGTCCGTAGGTGGGGCCGGTGCGGTTGGTGAAGCGCAACCCCCCGGTGGGGTTGCCGCCGAGCGTCGGGCTTTGCAGATCCGGAAAATTGCCCGCATCGCTCAGCGAGTCGCCGAATACGATGAACTGGCTGAACGGCCCGCTATCGGCAGTAGCGACGCTGGACACGCAGGTGAGCAGAACGGCTGCCGCAAGCGGCTTGAGAGCGCTTTGCACGGGGGTATCTCCTTATTGTTCTTTTTGTGGATACGTCGACTCGCAGACGGGGCGGGCGACCCGGTCACGCTACTGGCTGGTGTCCGTGCCGATAAGCGCTCAAAAGGGCGATTGTTCCTCAGTGGCGCTACCTCTAAGGAAGTAATGGCTGTTTGCAATCAATTCATTGTCCTGGCTCAAGGGAATGCTGGGGTCAACTGGCTACCATCGGCTCCGCTTGCGCCTGGGGTGATGCTTTCGCCCTGCCGAGTAGTCGCCGCTTTGAAATGGATTGAAGAGCCGCCATCGGTATTCGGGAGTCGCCGGAGGCGTGCCTGCTGCGAATAGACCGTCCCAGCTGGGAGCACAACAATAAGATGCCATCGCCCCTCGATTTGCTGCTCAACCGCCTGACAACGCTGCTGCCCAGCGAACTCAAGCCCAATGAACTGCGCCATCTGCTGACGCCGGGTCGCCATCCGTTGCTGCTCTGCCAGCGCAGGGCGACGCTGATCGTCAACCGTGTCCGCCTGTTCGCTTTTCTCTTCGCGGTGCTGACGCCCCTGTGGAGTCTGATCGACCTGATGGTGTTCGAGCCGCGGCTGTGGCTGGCTTTGGCCGGGTTGCGCATGATGGCCTGCCTCGCCTTCACCGGACTGCTCTTGTTCTACCGGCCGAGTGGCAACCTGCTGGATGCCTACCGCGCGATCGCCATCCTCTTCGCGATACCTACGATCTTCTACATCGCGTCACATACCCTGCTCGGCAGCTATCAGCTGGCGCAGTTCTCGGCCGTGGTCGGTGCGGGCTATGCCTTCCTGCCGTTCGTGCTGATGGCCGGGCTGACCATCTTCCCGTTGACCCTGGTGGAGAATCTGGTGCTGGCCAGCCTGCTGCTGCTGGCCCAGGCGTTCGCCGGCTATCTCAGCTGGGCCACGCTCAACTGGCCGTCGTTCGCAGGGGCGTTCTGGTTGCTGATCCTCATTGCCGGTGTCACCAGCCTGGCCAGCATGAGTCAGCTGGCATTCATGTTCGCGCTGGTGCGCCAGGCGATCCGTGATCCGCTCACGGGGGTGTTTTCCCGTGGCAGCGGAGAGGAGATCCTGCGCCTGCAGTGGGATAGCGCGCAGCGCAAGGACGGCGCGCTGGCGCTGGCCTTCATCGACCTGGATCATTTCAAGTCGATCAACGACAACCACGGGCATGAAGCCGGCGACCAGGTGCTGCGCTGCGCGGCGCGGCGTCTGGTGACGACCCTGCGCGCGTCCGACAGCCTGCTGCGCTGGGGCGGCGAAGAGTTCCTGTTGATCATGCCGGATACCGACATGCAGCAGGCGCACCTGGCGCTCGAGCGTATTGTCGGGCAAGGCCTCGGCCTGCGCCCGGACGGCGCACCGCTGACCGCCAGCATCGGCCTGGCGGAGCGGCGCTGCGATCAGGTGGGCGACTACCGGGATCTGCTGGAGCTGGCGGACAAACGCATGTACTACGCCAAGACCGGCGGGCGCAATCGGCTCTGCGCAATGGAGCCGGATGCGGTGCTGCAGCAGGGGTCGCTCGCGCTGAGCGGCTAGCCGCAGGGTAGCGTGCGGCGCGTCCGGGTCAGCCGGCAGCGACGCCGAACACGTGGCGCAGGTAGCTGACGAAGGCTTCGTCGCGGCACATGGTCTTGCCCGGCGAGTCGGAGATCTTTGCCACCGGCTGGCCGTTGCAGGCGGTCATCTTGATCACCATGTTGGTCGGCTCCACTCCCGGAATGTCGCAGGTGAGCCCGGTGCCTATGCCGAAGCTGGGTCTGCTGCGGTCGATCAGGGCGCGGTGGATGTGCAGTGCCTTGGCGAAATCCAGACCGTCGGAAAAGATCAGCTGACGGCTTTTCGGATCGATGCCGAGGCGCCGGTAGTGTGCGATGGCTTTCTCCGCCCATTCCAAGGGATCGCCCGAGTCGTGGCGCAGGCCATCGAACAGCTTGGCGAAGTACAGATCGAAGTCGCGCAGGAAGGCATCCATGGTGATGCAGTCGGTCAGCGCGATGCCCAGTGCGCCACGGTATTCGCGAACCCAGCAGTCGAGCGCCGCGACCTGACTGTCGATGAGGCGCGGGCCGAGCTGCTGGTGCGCCATGATCCATTCGTGGGCCATGGTGCCCATGGGTTTCACGTCCAGCGTGCGGGCCAGATGCACGTTGCTGGTGCCGACGAAACGGCCGGGAAAGTCGCAGCGCAGGCGCTCGACCACCATGGCCTGAACCGCGAAGGAGAATCGTCGCCGGGTGCCGAAGTCAGCCAGGGTGAAGCTGGCCAGCTCCTCGGCAGTCGCCTGCCTGCGCAGCCAGGCGAACTTTTCGTCCAGCCTGGCGCCCGCCTGTTCCAGCGTCACCTGCGCATAGCGCGCGCGGTTGCGCACCTCGCTGACGATGGCCAGCAGCGGTACTTCGAACAGGATCACATGCAGCCAGGGCCCGCGCAGATACATCACCAGCTCGCCGTCCTCGACATCCACCCGCAGGTAGCGGAGGTCGAAGCGGAACAGCCCGAGAAAGCGGATGAAGTCGGGCTGCATATAGGGGACGCGCTCGAGGAAGGCCAATTCCTCGGCGGACATCTGCAGCTCGGCCAGCGCTTCGATCTGGTGGCGGATCTCGCTCAGGTAAGGGCTCAGGTCTTCGCCGGAGCGGCTGCGAAAGGCCCATTCCACTTCCGCATTGGGGTAGTGATGCAGGACCGCCTGCATCATGGTGAGCTTGTAGAAGTCGGTATCCAGCAGGCTCTGGATGATGCGGTCCGAAAATGCGCTGCTCATCGGGTCGTTCCGTTCTGGACATCGGGTGATGGTAGCGGCAAATGGCGAGCAAGGCGCTGCCCGAAGGCCTTTGGCGTGTTGCCGAGCGGGTGCTGCCATTGGTCGACTCGCGCTGTCGATCAAGTAATTCGAAAGGCGAACATGTGCGGCCGTGCAGTTGGTCGGAATATTATCGTCACGTAGCGCTCGTTGCGGGTTTTTGATATTAACGGGCTGGCAAATATATATCGAGCGCCATAGTTTCATGTATCGATTTGATATCTATTCGATAGCAACTAGCGCAAATTTTTTAATGCGTACGGTAAAATATAATAATATCTGTCGGTGACGGGTTTGAGGCTCTGTTAAATAAGAAAAGGCAGGTGCCGAAGCGCCTGCCTTTTCTGTTTTGCCGTAGCGTTAGTTAGCTGCTGCGGCCACCGCCGTGGCTGTTCTGGCCACCCTTGCGGCCGGCCTCGGAGGCCTTCTCGCGGTCATTGGCAAAGTTGCCGCCACTGTTGTGACCGCCCTTGCGGCCGGCTTCGGAAGCTTTCTCTCGATCGTTGGCGAAGTTGCCAGGGTTGTTATTTGCCATGTGTTTTTCTCCTCGATTGGATAGACACTTTCACAAACGGCTGAAAGAGAGAGATCAATCAGCCTTCACTGCCTCAGAGGGGGTATCGCCACAGGAGTTTCGCCCTGTTTCAAAGTGCAGACGAATGGTTTTCCTCATATGCAGTAGGACTATGGCGTGATGAAATTACAAGCGAAGCGGTAAATGGGCTTATTGGAGTAGAAAAGAGTTCTGTTAATTGCAGCCGGTCAGCTTGGCCTGATAGGCGAAGCGCGCGTTTCGCTCGGCGAGCAGGCGCATGACGTATCCGATCTTCAGCGCCGTCGGGCCAAGTATGACCAGAGCGTGAGCAGCGACCACACTGCCCATCGCCAGCCGATGATCGAACAGATAGGCACCGCTGATGCCGAGCAGCAACAGCAGCACGCCACCCACCATAAAACTGTTGGCCATGAACCACAGGTTTCGGAAGCAACCGGGCTGGAACGGCATGACTGAATCTCCTCTGGAGGAGGCTCGCGTGGCGCGAGCCTCGAATGGGTCAATCGAGGGCTGATGCGGGACCGAAGAACTCGTAGCGCGTTTGCTGCTCCGGCACGCCAATGGCCTTGAGTTGCCGGCGCACGGCTGCCATGAACGGTTTCGGGCCGAGGAAGTAGGCGTCGACATCGCGGCTCTGCGGTAGCCAGTCCGCCAACTGCTGTTCGGTCAGCCGGCCGATGGCATCCGGTGCGTCAGCCGAGCCGTCGTGCTCCTCGTAGCAGTAGAAGCGCTGGAGCTGCGTGTGGCGCTCGGCGAGTGCGTCCACAGCGCGGCGGAAGGCGTGCACCCCGGCATTGCGCGCGCAGTGGATGAAGTGCACCGGCCGGGACGTCGCCAGCGCCTGCTCCAGCATCGCCAGGGTCGGGGTGATCCCCACGCCGCCGCTGATCAGCACCAACGGCTTGTTCCCGGGCGCAAGGGTGAACTCGCCTGCCGGCGCGAACAGCTCGACGATCGCGCCCTCCGGCATGTCGTGCAGCGCATTGGAGACCACGCCGCCAGGCTCGCGCTTGACGCTGATGCGATACTCGCGACCGTTGCCGGCAGCGGACAACGAGTAGTTGCGGCGCTCTTCCTTGCCATTGATTTCCAGCCTCAGACCGATGTACTGGCCGGGCAGGAACTCCATCAGCGGCCCGCCATCCTCCGCTTGCAGGTGAAACGAGGTGATCTCCTCGCTCTCCTTGACCTTGCGCGCAATGCGGAACGGGCGCGCGCCACGCCAGCCTCCCGGCGCTTCGGCCTTGGCCTGGTAGAGGCGTTCTTCCTGGCCGATGAGCAGGTCGGCGAGCTGCTGATAGGCCGCCGCCCAGGCCTCGATCACCGCATCGGTGGCGATGGCCTCGCCAAGCACCTCGCGGATGGCGCGCAGCAAGCAATTGCCGACCAGCGGGTAATGCTCGGGTAGCACCTGCAGGGCGACGTGCTTGTTGATGATCTGTGCCACCAGCGGGCCGAGAGCGTCCAGCCGGTCGATATGCCGGGCATACATCAGCACGCCGTTGGCCAGGGCGCGCGGTTGCTCGCCGCTGGCCTGGTGTGCCTGGTTGAACAGCGGGCGAACCTCGGGATGCTCGCTCAGCAGCAGCTTGTAGAAATGGTTGGTCAGGGCTTCGCCACCGCTTTCCAGCAACGGCACGGTGGCTTTGATAAGGGCGATCTGTTCAGCGCAAAGCATCGAATATTCCTCTGGTGGGAAAAACCGACGGTCGCCGTGGCGAACGTCATGCAGAGGGCTTTCAACAATCGTTCCAGCTCTGAAATTGACTTGAATCAAGGTTTTTGGGGCGTTGCTGGTGAAATTAACCCTGATTTGCACGGGTCATCCGAACCCATGAGGGTGGAATGTACACTCCGCTTGCGTGCCGAACCTTCGTCGCCGTCCGGCTTTCCTATGGGAGAGCCCGAACATTTCATCAGCTGGAGAAAGGCATGGAGATTTATCACATCACCCATGAAGACGACCGTTGGGTGCTGCGCGAAGAGGGCGACCAGCGCGCCCTGCTCGAAGCGGCTAACCGGCAGGACATCCTCGACGAAACCCGGGACTACATGAAGTTGCGCACGGCGCTGGTCAAGGTGCACGCCGAGGGCGGCGACGTCGCCGAGGAGCACCGCTACCCGCAGGAACAGGACCCGCTGGCAACCGGAGGGTGATGCCTTTTGCTGGCTAATCGACCCGGCTGGGATGGGGCGCGCGCAGCGCCAGGCCCAGCCAGGTGGCCAGCAGGAACGGCAAGGTCAGGGCCGGCAGCCCCAGTTCGATGCAGACCCGCCAGATCGCCACTGCGGCAATCATGCCCAGCAGCGGCAGGCGCCAACCGCCACGCCATTGCACCAGGGCCAGCGCGGCGAGGGCCGGGTTGAAACCGGCCTGGCCGTCCGCCCAGGGTGCGCCAAACAGGCCCGCAGCCAACAACCCCATCGCCGAGCCCGCCAGCAGCCACAGGGCATCGCGCAAGGAGGCCAGAGTCACGGCCGCCAGCAGGCAGGCGGCGGCGAGCGGCTGGTGGAGAAAGACCACCTGGCCGATACCCAGTAGCCAGGCGTCGCGCAGCGTCGTTGCGTCGGGTGCGGGGACATCGGGCGATGAAACCGACACCGGCGCGATGCACAACAGCGCGAGCAGGCCGATCAGCACGAAGGGCAGGGTGAAGCCCGGCAGGCCGCCGTTGTGGCGCAGCCGAGCGAGCAGCCAGGCCTGTAGCGGACAGCTGGCCAGCGCCGCCACGCCGACCAGCACCAGGCTGGCGCCCGACAGGCCCAGCTGGGTCACCAGCAGCGCGCCGAGCAGCGCGGCGTTGTAACCGTAGAGACCGTCGTCCCGATCAGCTTGCGGATAGCCGAGCCAGGTGGCGCCGAGGTGAGCGATCAGCACGCCGCTCAAGGCGCCGACGAGCAGTGCCGGGGCGCCACTGGCCAGCGCGAGCATGACCAGCGCTCCGCAGCCGGCATGGCGCTGCAGAAAAATCTGGGCGAAGGCATGCAGCAGGGCGCGCAGGTGCGAAGAGTCGGGCATCGGCGAAATCCAGGCGAGCGCAAGGGTGCCGACCCGCAAGGGGGCGACGACCGCTGTCGTGGGGAGGTGGGCCGGGCTTGCGCCCGGCTCCATTCAGGGCAGGACTTCGATGCGCAGCGAGTTGGTGGTACCCGGCTGGCCCAGTGGCACACCGGCGGTGATCAGCACCGTATCGCCGCTCTCGGCCATGCCCTGCGCCCGTGCCAGCTCGACGGCGTGGCCGCTGACCTGCTCCATGTCGCGCATCGGCGCATCCACCACCGAGTACACGCCCCAGGCCACCGTCAGCTTGCGTGCGGTGGCGGTGCTGGGCGTCAGGCTGAGGATCGGCGTGGCCGGCCGCTCGCGCGAGGCGCGCAGGCTGGAACGGCCGGATTCGGTGTAGTTGACCAGCACCGCCACCGGCAGGATGCCGCTGATGCGGCGGATCGCGCAGCTGATGGCATCCGGCAGGGTCGCCTCGGCGTTGGGCCGGTGCACGTCGAGCTGCGCCTGGAAGTCCGGGCCGCTTTCCACCTGGCGGATGATCTTGCTCATCATGCTCACCGCTTCCAGCGGGTAATCGCCGGAGGCGGTTTCAGCCGACAGCATCACCGCGTCCGCACCCTCGGCCACGGCGTTGGCCACGTCGGTGACTTCGGCACGGGTCGGGGCCGGGGCGAAGCGCATGGATTCGAGCATCTGCGTCGCAACCACCACCGGGCGGCCGAGCTGGCGGCAGATGCGCACGATGTTCTTCTGGATGCGCGGCACGTTTTCCGGCGGTACCTCCACGCCCAGGTCGCCACGCGCCACCATGATCGCGTCCGACAGCCTGGCGATCTCGCGCAGGTGCTGCACCGCGGAAGGCTTTTCGATCTTGGCCATGAGGAAGGCCCGCTCGCCGATCAGCTTGCGCGCCTCCTGGATGTCCTGCGGGCGTTGCACGAACGACAGCGCCACCCAGTCCACGCCCAGCTCGAGGCCGAAGGTCAGGTCCTGGCGGTCCTTCGCCGTCAGCGGCGAAAGCTCCAGCACCGCCTCCGGCACGTTCACGCCCTTGCGGTCGGACAGCTCGCCGCCGGCCACCACGCGGGTCTCGATGGCGTCGGCATGGCGCTCGACGACCGTCAGGCGCAGGCGACCATCGTCGATCAGCAGCTGCATGCCCGGTTCCAGCGCGGCGATGATCTCCGGGTGCGGCAGGTTCACGCGCCGGCTGTCGCCCGGTGTCGGGTCCAGGTCCAGACGAAAGGCCTGGTCACGCTCAAGGCGGACCTTGCCGGCGGCGAAACGGCCGACCCTGAGCTTGGGCCCCTGCAGGTCCATGAGGATGCCGATCGGCTGGTTCAGCTCCTGCTCGACCTGGCGAATCCAGGCGAAGCGCTCGGCGTGGTCGCTGTGCTCGCCGTGGCTGAAGTTCAGGCGGAACAGGTTCACGCCGGCCTCGACCAGTGCGCGCACGTCGTCGACGCTGCGGGTGGCCGGGCCGAGGGTAGCGAGAATCTTGACCTTCTTGTCGTGTGTCATGGCGGTGCTCTGGGGCAGTTGTTGTTCTGATGCGCGCCTGAACGAGGTGGAGGCCGTCAATCCGACGACGGCAGGATCAGGATGGCGCGAAAGTCGTTGACGTTGGTGCGCGTCGGGCCGGTGACGATCAGGCTGTCCAGCGCGGCGAAGTAACCATAGCCGTCGTTGTCGGCCAGCGAGTCGGCGGCACGCAGGCCCAGCGCCTCGGCGCGGGCAAAGCTGTCCGGGGTCATCAGCGCGCCGGCGTTGTCCTCCGAGCCGTCGATGCCATCGGTGTCGCCGGCCAGGGCGTAAACGCCGGGCAGGCCTTGCAGCGCTTCGGTCAGGGCGAGCAGGAATTCGGCATTGCGCCCGCCGCGTCCGTTGCCGCGCACGGTGACGGTGGTCTCGCCGCCGGACAGGATCACGCAGGGCGCGGCGATCGGCTGGCCGTGCAGCACCACCTGGCGGGCGATGCCGGCATGCACCTTGGCCACTTCGCGTGCTTCGCCTTCCAAATCGCCGAGGATCAGTGGGGTGATACCGGCGTCACGGGCCGCCTGGGCCGCCGCATCGAGGGACTGCTGCGGCGTGGCGATCAGCTGGAAGTGGCTGCGCGAGAGCATCGGATCGCCCGGCTTGAGGGTTTCCGAGCGCGGATCCTCGAGCCAGGCGCGCACATTGGATGGCACCTCGATGTGGTAACGCTCGAGAATCGCCAGCGCCTCGGCCGACGTGGTGGGGTCGGCGACGGTGGGGCCGGAGGCGATCACCGTGGCTTCGTCGCCGGGCACGTCGGAGATCGCGTAGGTGTATACGCTGGCTGGCCAGCAGGCTCTGGCCAGGCGGCCGCCCTTGATCGCCGAGAGGTGCTTGCGCACGCAGTTCATCTCGCCGATGTGCGCGCCGGAGCGCAGCAGCGCCTTGTTGATCGCCTGCTTGTCCGCCAGCGAGATGCCTTCGGCCGGCAATGCCAGCAATGACGAGCCGCCGCCGGAGAGCAGGAAGATCACCCGATCGCTTTCCTCTAGGTTGCTGACCAGCTCCAGCACACGGCGGGCGACGCGCTCGCCGGCGTCGTCCGGGACCGGGTGTGCGGCTTCCACCACTTCGATACGCCGGCAGTCGGCGTGGTGTTCGTAGCGGGTCACCACCAGTCCGGACAGTTCACCTTCCCAGACCTTCTCGATGGCTTCGGCCATGGCCGCGGCCGCCTTGCCGGCGCCGATGACGATGGCACGGCCGCTGCGGTCTTCGGGCAGATGGTCGGCGAGTACATGGCGCGGATGGGCGGCCTCGATGGCGCTGTCGAACAACTGGCGCAGCAGGGCTTGCGGGTCGAGGGTCATCTGAAGCTCCTTGTATGAGGTCTGCAACCGATTCCAGACCTTAGGGCTCGCCAATGCAAGCGCTAAGGTCTGCAATTGAAATCGACCCGCCCGGCAGTCGGGCCGTGACTCCTTGTGCCGGGCGAATCGAAAAGGTGCCGTCTGGTGACGGCGGTCGGGCTGAGATGCGCAGGTCATGCTGGTCGTGGGGAGACGCGATGATTCCGACCTGACGCACCTCTGGCCCGGCCCTTTGAGCGGCGCTGCGCGGGCGTTGCGATGACCCACCACCCGGCCTGTCTGTCCCTGAAGGTGGGGTCGCTGGCCCATTGCAGCGTGCTCGAAGGCTTTACTCCTTGCGGATCGAGAAGTTGGCCATGTGCTCCAGCCCCTTGATCAGCGCCGAATGGTCCCAGCCGCTGCCGCCGATTGCCGCGCAGGTGCTGAACACCTGCTGGGCATTGGCGGTGTTGGGCAGATTCAGGCCCAGCTCGCGGGCACCGGCCAGGGCGAGGTTGAGGTCCTTCTGGTGCAGGCTGATGCGGAAGCCCGGGTCGAAGGTGCCCTTGATCATGCGCTCGCCATGCACTTCGAGAATCTTCGAGCCGGCGAAACCGCCCATCAGCGCCTCGCGCACCTTGGCCGGGTCGGCACCGTTGCGTGCGGCGAACAGCAGGGCTTCGGCGACCGCCTGGATGTTCAGCGCGACGATGATCTGGTTGGCCACCTTGGCAGTCTGGCCATCACCGTTCTCGCCGACGCGGGTGATGTTCTTGCCCATCGCCTGGAACAGTGGCAGCGCTCGGTCGAAGGCCGTTTCGCTACCGCCGACCATGATCGACAGGGTGGCCGCCTTGGCGCCGACTTCACCACCGGATACCGGGGCGTCGAGGTATTCAGCGCCGGTGGCCTTGATCTTCCCGGCGAACTGCTTGGTGGCGGTGGGGGAGATCGAACTCATGTCGATCACCACCTTGCCGGCGCCGACGCCGGCGGCCACGCCATCGGCACGGAACAGCACGTCTTCGACCTGCGGGGTGTCCGGCACCATGACGATGATGAACTCGGCTTCCTGGGCGACCTCCTGCGGATTGGCCAGGCCGATGGCGCCGGCTTCGGTCAGTTCGGCCGGTGCCTGGTCGTGGTGCTGGGACAGGAAGATCTGGTGGCCGGCCTTCTGCAGGTTGATTGCCATGGGCTTGCCCATGATGCCGGTGCCGATGAATCCGATTTTAGCCATGAGTGTTCTCCTCGATTCTGTGGTGCAGGCCGCTGTGCGGCCCGCGTTGCTGCCTGGCGGCGCGCTGTTGGTCAGATGGCGTTGTGGCTTTTCAGCCAGCCAAGGCCGGCTTCGGTGGTAGTGGCCGGCTTGTATTCGCAGCCGACCCAGCCCTGGTAGCCGATGCGATCCAGATGCTCGAACAGGAAGCGATAGTTGATCTCGCCGGTGCCTGGCTCGTTGCGTCCGGGGTTGTCCGCCAGCTGGATATGGTTGATCGCGGCCAGGTTGTTCTCGATGGTGCGCGCCAGGTCTCCCTCCATGATCTGCATGTGGTAGATGTCGTACTGCAGGAACAGGTTGGCGTGACCGACCTTGCCGCGGATCTCCTGCGCCTGGGAGGTGTTGTTGAGGAAGAAGCGCGGAATGTCGCGGGTGTTGATCATCTCCATCACCAGGCGGATGCCGGCCTCCTCGAGCTTCTGCGCGGCGTAGCGCAGGTTTTCGATAAAGGTGATTTCCAGTTGGCCGAGATCGGCGCCACGCGGGGCGATGCCGGCCAGGCAGTTGACCTGGGTGTTGCCCAGCACCTTGGCGTAGGCGATGGCCTTGTCCACGCCGGCGCGGAACTCCTCGACCCGCTCCGGCAGGATGGCGATGCCACGCTCGCCGCCGGCCCAGTCACCGGCCGGCAGGTTGAACAGCACCTGGGTCAGCTTGTTGGCATCCAGCTGAGCCTTGATCTGCTCGGCAGGGAAGTCATAGGGGAACAGGTACTCGACACCGGAAAAGCCGGCCTGGGCGGCAGCGGCGAAGCGGTCCATAAAGTCCTGCTCGGTGAACAGCATCGACAGGTTGGCGGCAAAGCGGGGCATGGTTTTCTCCTGATCTGTAGGGATCGCATTCGGTTTCGCATTGCGGTGGTGTGGTGGCCACCCTGGGTGTTGCGTTTGCGGTGGATATGCTTCGCGACAGCCACCCTACGGTCCGAAGTGTTCGTAGGATGGAAGACCGCGAAGCGTCTTCCACGCGTCTGGTTACGGTTGAATCAGTCCAGCAATCCGACCGCGGTCGGGGCATCTTCCCGACCTGCGGCCAGCGCCTCGAACTCGTTGATCGCGTCGATCTCGGTGCCCATGGCGATGTTGGTCACCCGCTCGAGGATCACCTCGATCACCACCGGCACGCGGTGTTCGGCCATCCACGCCTGGGCCTGCTCGATGGCCGGGCGCAGGTCTTCCTGCTTGAACACGCGCAGCGCCTTGCAGCCCAGGCCCTCGACCACCGCGACGTGATCGACGCCGTAGCCTTCCATGCCGCTCTGGTCGGCATTGATGTTCTCGAAGCCCAGCTGCACGCAGTAATCCATGTCGAAGCCGCGCTGCGCCTGGCGGATCAGCCCGAGGTAGGCGTTGTTCACCAGGATGTGCAGGTAGGGCAGCTTGAACTGCGCGCCGACGGCCAGTTCCTCGATCATGAACTGGAAGTCGTAGTCGCCGGACAGCGCCACCACCTTGCGCGCCGGGTCTGCAGCAACCACACCGAGCGCCGCCGGAATGGTCCAGCCGAGCGGACCGGCCTGGCCGCAGTTGATCCAGTGGCGCGGCTGGTAGACGTGCAGGAACTGCGCGGCGGCGATCTGCGACAGGCCGATGGTGCTGACGTAGCAAGTGTCCTTGCCGAAGGCGTTGTTCATGCACTGGTACACGCGCTGCGGCTTCATCGGCACGCTGTCGAAGTTGGTCTTGCGCAACATCGTGCGCTTGCGTTCCAGGCAGTCGGCGGCCCAGGCGCGGCGATCCGGCAGACGCCCTTCGGCCTTGCGCGCCTTGGCCACGTCGACGAACAGCTCCAGTGCGGCGCGGGCATCGGAGACGATGCCGTAGTCCGGCGCGAACACCCGACCGATCTGGGTCGGCTCGATGTCGACGTGGACGAAGGTGCGGCCCTTGGTATAGGTCTCCACGGAGCCGGTGTGACGGTTGGCCCAGCGGTTGCCGATGCCGAGCACGAAGTCGGATTCGAGCAGGGTCGCGTTGCCGTAGCGGTGGCTGGTCTGCAGCCCGCACATCCCGGCCATCAGCGGATGGTCGTCGGGGATCGAGCCCCAGCCCATCAGCGTCGGGATCACCGGCACGCCCACGGTCTCGGCGAATTCCACCAGCAAGGCCTCGGCCGCGGCGTTGTAGATGCCGCCACCGGCGACGATCAGCGGGCGCTCGGCGGCGCAGAGCATGTCGATGGCTTTCTCGATCTGCTTGCGGGTTGCCGCTGGCTTATAGACCGGCAGCGGCTCGTAGGTGTCGACGTCGAACTCGATCTCGGCCATCTGCACGTCGAACGGCAGGTCGATCAGCACCGGGCCGGGGCGGCCGGAGCGCATCACGTGGAAGGCCTGCTGGAACACGCGCGGGACCAGTGCCGGCTCGAGTACGGTGACCGCCCACTTGGTGACCGGCTTGGCGATGGACTCGATGTCCACGGCCTGGAAATCTTCCTTGTGCAGGCGGGCACGCGGTGCTTGCCCGGTGATGCAGAGGATCGGAATGGAGTCGGCGGAAGCCGAGTACAGGCCGGTGATCATGTCGGTGCCGGCCGGGCCGGAGGTGCCGATGCACACGCCGATGTTGCCTGGCTTGGCACGGGTATAGCCCTCGGCCATGTGCGAGGCACCCTCGACGTGGCGGGCGAGGATATGACGGATGCCGCCATCGGCCCGCAGGGCGGAATACAGCGGATTGATCGCGGCTCCGGGGATGCCGAAGGCGGTGTCGATGCCTTCCTTGCGCAACACCGCGACGGCGGCATCGATTGCTCTCATTCGGGCCATGGATCGTTCCTCCTGGGTAACTCGATAGTTTTTATACGTGGCCCAAGCATGCCGCCCTGGATTCCGTGGAGGAATTGGCCGAGACTTCAGTTCTGTCGATATCAGGAGTATCGAATGGATCGCTATACGACCCTGCGCAGCTTCGTGCTGGTGGCCGACTGCGGCAGCTTCGCCGCCGCCGCGCACAAGGAGAACGTCACCCCGGTGGTGATGGGGCGGCGGCTGGATGCGCTGGAGCGGCATCTGGGCGTCAAGCTGATGCACCGCTCCACCCGCGGCCTGTCGCTGACCGATCTGGGTGAGCAGTATCTGGAGCGCGCCCGCGGGCTTTTGAAGGACTTCGATGAGGTGGATGCCAGCATCAGCCACGACCGCACCTCGGTACGCGGCCATCTGGTGGTGTCGGCGCCGGCGGCATTCGGGCGGCGGCATATCGGCCCGCACGCACCGGCGTTCCAGGCGCGCTACCCGGACCTGCAACTGTCGTTCAACTTCACCGACAGCGTGGTCGACCTGGTGCGCCACGGTTACGACATGGGTATTCGCATCGGCGAGGTGACCGACCCCAACTATGTGGCGGTGCGGCTGTTCCCGAACAGGCGGGTGGTCTGCGGCTCGCCCGAGTACTTCGCCCGCCACGGTACGCCGACGACGCTGGAGGAACTGACCGAGCACAACTGCCTGGCCTTCAACCTGCAGGGCGGTCAGCAGCGCGGCTGGACCTTTCTGCGCGACGGCCGGCAGGTGGCGATCCGCGTGGCCGGCAATCTGGACTGCAATGACGGTGAGCTGCTGTTCGACTGGGTCAAGCAGGGCCTGGGCATCGGCTGGCGCTCGACCTGGGAGATCCAGGCCGAGCTCAAGCGCGGCGAGCTGGTCACGGTACTCGACGAGTATGCGTTGCCGGCCTACGACATCCAGGCCGTCTACCCGCAGCAGCGCTACCTGCCGGCCAAGGTGCGTTTCTTCATCGACTACCTGAAGGACATCTACAACGCACCGGGCTACTGGGAAGTGCGCTGAGCGGCTCAGTTGCCGCGGTAGGTGGAAAAGCCGTAGGGGCTCAGCAGCAGCGGGATGTGGTAGTGCTCGACGCTGCCATCGGCTTCGAAGATCACCGGAACTTCGGGGAAAAAGGTGCTGGCCTTCTGCGTGGCGAACCAGTCGCCGGTCATGAAGGTGACACGGTAGGTGCCTTTCTCCAGCGCCTTGCCTTCCGGGTAGAGCGCCGTGATCCGACCCTGCGCGTTGGTCTCGCCGCTGTTGAGTGATTTCCAGGTGTCACCCTGACGTTGTTCCAGGGTGACGCGCACATCCGGCGAGGGCAGACCGTTTTCCAGGTTCAGCACGTGCACGCTGAGCGGGTTGCCAGCTGCGAGGGTGAGACCGGACAGGCCACTGAGCATCAAGCCGGCGGCGATTGAACGTAGTGCTTTCATGGTGTTTTCCTTTTCTTCAGTGGGAGGAGGGCAGCAGTTTTTCGATGGCGGCCACGGCGCAGGCCTCGTCGTTCTTGGCACCGCCGGCACCGGCCACGCCGATGGCACCGATCACCTCGTCGCCGACCTTCAGCGGCACGCCACCGCCGAGCAGCAGCAGTTCGTCCAGGGTGTTGAGGTTGGCGGCATCCGGCGTGCTGGCGGCGCGTTCGGCGAACAGGCGGGTCGGCGTCTTGCTCGACAGCGCGGTGTAGGCCTTGCGCTGCGCGGCCAGGGTGTTGTGCGGACCGACGTTGTCGTCGCGGCGCAAGGCAACCAGGTTGCCGCCGCGATCGACCACGGCGACCACCGCAGTGCGGTTCTGCGCATGGCAGGCATCCAGGGTCTGCTGGATCAGGCCGTCGGCCAGCGCCAGCGAGACGTTCTGCTGGGTGATCGGCGTCGGCGTGGCGGCGTTGGCGCTCAGGGCCGGGGTAAGCACTGCCAGGGCCAGCAGTGACAGTGTGGCGGCGATACGCATATCGGTAGTTCCTTGGGTGACGTGGCTTCGGGGTGCATGGTGCCGATGCCTGCCCGTCAGAACCGTTGCCAGCGCATTACGCTTTTGTAATGGCTGGTAGTCGCCGCCTCCCATAACCTAGCAGGCCGTTGAAGAACTGCCTGCGTTGCCTCGCTGACGTTCTTCAACGGCCTGCGACGCACATTTGGCAAGGTGACCCGATGCGAATTCTGGTGGTGGAGGACGAGGCCAAGACGGCCGACTACCTCAAGCGAGGGTTGGAGGAGTCCGGCTACCGGGTGGAGGTCGCGCGCAACGGCGTCGACGGCAAACACCTGATCGAGGAGGAAACGTTCGATCTGGTAATCCTCGACGTCATGCTGCCCGGGCTCGATGGCTGGCAGCTGGTGCAGGTGGTGCGCCAGCGCTCGGCGCACACGCCGGTGCTGTTCCTCACTGCCCGCGATGCGGTGGAAGACCGGGTGCGCGGGCTGGAACTGGGCGCCGACGACTACCTCATCAAACCCTTTTCCTACGCCGAGCTGCTGGCGCGGGTGCGCACGCTGCTGCGTCGCGGCCCGCCGCGGGAAGTCGAGCATTTCCACGTTGCCGACCTGGAGCTGGACCTGCTGCGCCGCCGCGTCACCCGTCAGGGCGAGCGCATCAACCTGACCAACAAGGAGTTCGCCTTGCTGCACCTGCTGCTCAGCCGTCAGGGCGAGGTGCTTTCCCGTGCGCAGATCGCTTCGCAGGTCTGGCAGATGAACTTCGACAGCGATACCAATGTGGTCGACGTGGCGATCCGCCGGCTGCGCGCCAAGGTCGACGATCCGTACCCGCTCAAACTCATCCACACCGTGCGCGGCATGGGCTACGTGCTGGACGTCTCGGCATGAGCCTGCTGCCACGCTCGCTCAGCCTGCGCCTGGCGCTGGCCTTCGCCCTTGTGGCGGTGGTGCTGCTCGGCGCCATCGGCCTCTACCTGTACCGCTCGCTGGAACGCGAGATCGTCTGGCGCGACGACCAGGCGCTGCTCGGCCGGCTGGAGCGCATGCAGGCGCTGCTGGACGACAGCGCCAGCGTCGACGCGCTGCGCCAGCGGCCGCAGCTGTACGAGAACATGCTGGGCAACCTCGACAGCCTGCTCTGGCTGCTGGATGCCCAGGGGCGTGCACTGATCGAGATCAACCCGACCCGTCTGGCGATTCCGCCACTGCCGGCCGCCGATCCGGTGGCGCTGCGGGATATCGGCGAGGCGCGTCTGGCCTGGCGACAGCTGCCCGGCGAGGCGGGGCTGACGCTGGTGGCCGGGCGCCTGCTGAGCGAGCGCGAACAGATGCTGGGCGCCTATCGCACCAAGCTGTGGTGGGCGCTGAGTGTCGGCGCGCTGCTGGCATCCGTGCTCGGCTGGTTGATCAGCCGGCGCGCGCTGCGCCCGGTGCGCCGGCTGACGCGTCAGGCCCTGGCGATCGACGTGCAGCACCTGCACCTGCGCCTCGACGACTCGACCGTGCCGAGCGAGCTGGAACCGCTGCGTGCGGCGCTGAACCAGATGCTGGCCCGGCTGGAGCAGGGTTTCGCGCGTCTGTCGCGCTTCAGCGAGGACCTGGCCCACGAGATGCGCACGCCATTGGGCAACCTCATGGGCCAGACCCAGCAACTGCTGCACCGTGCCCGCTCGGTGGAGGATTACCAGGCGCTGCTGGTCTCCAATCAGGAGGAGTACGAGCGCCTGGCGCGGATGATCGACAACATGCTGTTCATCGCGCGTGCCGAGCAGCCGGCAGCGGCCATCGAGCGGCAGCGCTTTGCACTGCCGGCACTGGTCGAGCAACTGTGCGACTACTTCGAAGGCGTCGCCGAAGAGCGCGGCATCCAGCTGCTCGACGAGACCGAGGGCGAGCTGTGCGGCGACCCCGAACTGATCCGCCGGGCGCTGGCCAATCTCGTCGCCAACGCGCTGCGCTACGGCGCGGCCGACAGCCCGGTGCGCATCGTCAGCGCTACCGGGGACGGCTGGCGGCGCGTCAGCGTGATCAACCAGGGCTCGCCCATTGCCCCGGAGCATCTGCCACGCCTGTTCGACCGCTTCTACCGCTGCGACCCTTCCCGCGCCGAGCCGGGCGACTCCGGCGGACTGGGGCTGGCCATCGTACGTTCGATCGCGCAGCTGCATGGCGGCGAGGTGGAGGTGCACAGCGACGCCAGCGCGACCCGCTTCACCCTGTGCTTGCCGGCTGATCCCGACTGACGGCGCCCAAGGACGGATGCCGGCCCGTGAGGTCACAGCTAAGGTGAATATCACCAGCTGAGCAGAGAGGCGCTTGTGGATCGTCTGAAAATCGCCACCTTCAACATCAACGGCATCCGGGCGCGCCTGCCCAACCTGCTCGAATGGCTCGAGCGCGAGCAGCCCGACGTGGTCTGCCTGCAGGAACTCAAGGCGCAGGATGCCGACTTCCCCATCGACGACATCCGCGGCGCCGGCTATGGCGCCATCTGGCACGGGCAAAAGTCCTGGAACGGCGTGGCGATCCTCGCCCGTGACAGCGAGCCGCTGGAGATCCGCCGCGGCCTGCCCGGCGACCCGGACGACAGCCACAGCCGCTATCTGGAGGCCGCGGTGCACGGGGTGATCGTCGCCAGCCTCTATCTGCCCAACGGCAATCCGCAGCCCGGGCCGAAGTTCGACTACAAGCTGGCCTGGTTCGAGCGGCTGATCGAGCACGCCGCAGGCTTGCTCGCCAGCGGGCATCCGGTTGTGCTGGCCGGCGACTACAACGTGGTGCCCACTGACGAAGACATCTACAACCCGCGCTCCTGGCGCAAGGATGCGCTGCTGCAGCCGGAAAGCCGCGCGTGCTATGAGCGCCTGCTGGCTCAGGGCTGGACCGATGCCTTGCGCGCCCAGTTTCCGGACGAACCGGTCTATACCTTCTGGGACTATTTCCGTCAGCACTGGCAGAAGAATTCCGGGCTGCGCATCGACCATCTGCTGCTCAGCCCCGATCTTGCGCCGTGCTTGCAGGCGGCCGGTGTCGATCGTTGGGTGCGTGGTCAGGAGCACGCCAGCGACCATGCGCCGACCTGGGTCAGCCTGGCGCGCGAGGCTGACTGATGGCCAAGGTGGTCGCGACGTGCGTGTGACCGCTGGAGGTGAGGCTGCGCGGCCGCGGGTTGGCGCGCAGCGGTTGTGGCCGGCCGGTCGTCAGGGCCGGCGGGTTATGTTGCAGGCGTAGACCCCGGAGGTATGGATGCTCGGACATTTGAGGCCGGTTGCGGCCGTTGAGGACCTGATCGACCCGGTTGCCGTGCTGGCGAAGCTCGAAGCCGGCAATGTGCCGATCGGCTCCATGCTGTGCGAGGCGCTGCATGCGGTGCGCAGCCACCTCGGAATGGAAGTCGCGTTTATCGCCGAGTTCAGCGAGGGGGCCCGGGTGTTCCGCCATGTCGATGGGCGGACCGAGCACCTGGTGCTGTGTGTCGGCGACTCCAATCCGCTGGAAGAGAGCTACTGCCAACGCGTCGTCGATGGCCGCCTGCCGGAATTGATCAACGACGCCACCCAGCTGCCTGCGGCGCTGGAGCTGCCGGTAACCCGCGAACTGCCGGTCGGCGCGCACCTGAGTGTGCCGATCCGTTTCAGCGACGGTGGTGTGTACGGCACCTTCTGCTGCTTCAGCACGCGGCCGGATGGCAGCCTGAACGAGCGCGATCTCAACACGCTGCGGCTGTTCGCTGCCTTCGCCGGGCGGCTGCTGGAGACTCAGGCGAAAAGCCAGCAGAGCTGCGCCAGCAAGCGCAGCCGGATCGAGAGCGTGCTGGCCGAGCGGAGCTATGGGGTGGTCTACCAGCCCATCGTGCATCTGGTGGAGAACCGCATCGTCGGCCACGAGGCGCTGGCGCGCTTCCGCGCCGACCCGCAGCGCACGCCGGACAAGTGGTTCGATGAAGCGGGTCAGGTCGGGCTGCAGAAGGAACTGGAGATCGCCCTGATCGAGGCCGCGCTGCAGGGCTTCGACCGTTTACCGGCCGACAGCTACCTGTCGCTCAATGTCTCGCCCGAAACCATCCTGGCCGGGGCGGTCGGCGAGGTGCTCGCCAGCCAGCCACTGGACCGGCTGATGCTGGAAGTCACCGAACATGCCCTGGTGCAGGACTACGAGCGGCTCGCCGAGGCACTGGAACCGCTGCGCCGCGAGGGCCTGCGGCTCGCCGTGGACGATGCCGGCGCCGGCTACGCAAGCTTCCGCCACATCCTCAAACTCAAGCCGGACGTCATCAAGCTCGACGCCAGTCTGATCCGCAACGTCGACAGCGACACCGGCTGTCGCGCCCTGGCCGCGGCGCTAATCCGCTTCGCCGAGGAGACTGGCTGCAAGGTGGTCGCCGAGGGTGTCGAGACGCAGGAAGAGCTGGCGATGCTGCGGCGTCTGGCAGTGAACAAGGCCCAGGGCTATCTGCTCGGCCGACCGTCCGCACTCAGCGCTCGCGTGGCAACGGGCTAAGCGGCTGTTCCGCAGCTGTCTCGGCGTGCCTGCGCCTTCGGGCGGTTTCGCTGAACCTTTATGGTGCGCGGGCAGTCGATTTTTAACACGGGCCAGTGCTTTTGGCCCTTCGAGTCGACTTGCCAGGAGGTACAAGATGGATACGAAAGAGACGATTTCCGTGCTCAACGATCTGATAGAGACCTGCAAGGATGGGGAAAAGGGCTTTCTCGAATGTGCCGAGGATCTGCGCGACCCGCAGCTCAAGAGCACCATGAACCAGCGCTCGCGCGATTGCGCCACCGCCGCAGCTGAACTGCAGCAACTGGTGCGCTCGATGGGTGGCGATCCGGAGACCAGCACCAGCCTCTCGGCCGACATGCACCGCCGCTGGGTCGACCTCAAGGCGATGATCACCGGCAAGGACGACGAGGCGATTCTCAACGAATGCGAACGTGGCGAGGACGTGGCGGTGAAGAGCTACCGCAAGGCGCTGGAAAAAGACCTGCCGGCCGAGGTGCGGATCGTTGTGGAACGCCAGTACCAGGGCGTGCAGCGCAACCATGATCAGGTCAAGGCACTGCGTGACGCCGCTCGCGCACGCGGCTGATCGCGCGTTACCCGTCTGCACGAAACGCCAGCACTTGCTGGCGTTTTTTTATGCCCGCATTCACTCCGTGCGCTCGGTAGCAGCATGCTCCGGCGCCCGCCAGCCGCCACCCAGGGCGCGGTAGAGTTCGATCAATCTGTTCAGCTGCGCCTCCTGCAGCTGCACCTCGGCCAGTTGGGTATCGAACAGATTGCGCTGCGCATCCAGCGCCTCCAGATAAGAGGAATAACCGCCGTGATAGCGGTCCTCGGCGATCGCCAGCGAGCGCGCCAGCACTTCGCGGCGCGCTTCAAGACGGCGGCTCTGACGGGCGAGGCTGTCCAGCCCGGATAGCGCGTTCTCCACCTCGCTGAAAGCATTGAGCGCCGCCCTACGATAGGCGTAGGCAGCCTGATTGCGCTCGGCCGTGGCCACCGCCACGCCGGCCTCCAGCCGTTCGCCATCGAACAGTGGGGCCAGTACGCTGGCGCCGAGGCTCCAGACCTTCACCGGGTCGTAATCCAGCGCATCGACGTATAGCCGGCCCAGGCTTGCCGAGAGTTGCACCCGCGGCAGAAAGCGGTCGCGCTCGCTGTCGAGGAAACGGTCACTGGCGGCCAGCTGCAGCTCGGCCTGGTACAGATCCGGCCGCTGCCGCAGCAGCGCCGAAGGCAGGCTGCCCGCCACCGCTGGAGCCTGCAGTGCGGCAAGCGTGCCCCGTGGCACCGGCCCGGGCGGGTCACCGGTCAGGCGGCGCAGGGCGTGTTCCTGCTCGAGGATGGCCTGCTCCAGCTGCGGCACCAATTGCGCGGCCGCCTCGTACTCCGAACGCGCCTGGGTCTGCTCCAGTTCGGAGGTGTAGCCCATGCGCGACCGGTCCTCGGCAACCGCCAGGGCAGCGCGACGGGACCGCACCGTCTCATGGGTCAGCTGCAGCTGACGATCCAGTGACAGCAGCGCCACATAGCCCTGCGCGACGGTCGCGGCCAGCGCCAGGCGCAGGGTCTGCTGCTCGGCTTCGCTGGCCTGGAACTGCAACTCTGCCGCCTCGCGCAGGCTGGCCAGGCGGCCCCAGAGATCGACCTCATAGGCGAACTGCAGGCCGGGTTGCGCGGCGGTGGTGCGGGTCAGGCCAAGGGGGCCGAGGTCCTGGCTGCGCTCCAGCCCGAACACCGCGTCGAGGCTCGGTAGCAGCGCGGCGCGGGACAGGCGTATCTGCTCGCGGGCCGCCGCCAGCCGTTCGGCGCCGATCAGCACATCGGTGTTGCGCGCCAGCGCACGATCCACCAGATCGAGCAGAGCCGGATCGCCGAAGCCGCGCCACCACTGTGCAACCGGTGCGTTGCCATGGTTGGGCTGGCGCCACTGCGAGGGCACCTCGTTCAGCCGGGCTTCGGGTGGCAGCGGCTGGCGCGGAGGCACGCAGCCGGCCATCACCAGCGTCAGCGCCAGCGTGCCGAGCAGGCCGGTTTTCCTCATGGCGCCGCGGTGTCCACGTGGGTGACCACCGACAGCCCCGGCCGCAAGCGCTCGAGCAGCGGCTGGTCCGGGTCGATGGCGATGCGCACCGGCAGCCGCTGGACCACCTTGGTGAAATTGCCGGTGGCGTTGTCCGGGCGCAGCAGGCTGAACTCGGAGCCCGTGGCCGGGGCAATGCGCTCGATGCGGCCGGTCAGGCGCGCGCCGTTGAGGGCATCGACCTCGAAACTCACCGGCTGGCCGGGGCGCATGTTCGCCGTCTGGGTCTCCTTGTAGTTGGCGATCACCCAGAGCTTCGGCGGCACCAGGAACAGCAGCTGCGTGCCGGCAGTAACGTACTGGCCCAGGCGCACGCCCACCTCGCTGACCCGCCCATCGCCAGGGGCGACGATCTCGGTGTTGGCCAGGTCGATCTCGGCCTGGTGCAGCGTTGCCTGGGCGATCTCGACCCGGGCCTGCAGGCCGCCCCGGGATATGCCGCTGGCCTTGAGCGTCTGCTCGGCGATCTCGATGGCGGCGCGTGCCTTGCGCACGTTGGCCGACGCGGCGCGGGCGCTGGCGCGGGTCTGGTCGCGCTCGCGGATGGACACCGAGCCGCGCTCGGCGAGTTCGTCGACGCGACGCTCGTCGGCTCGTGCCCGTGCCTCTTCGGCCTCGGCGGCGAACAGGTCGGCGCGGCGCGCGGCCAGGGTGGCGCGGTCGGCGGCCAGTTGCTGGTCGAGGTTTTCCAGTTCGAAGCGTGCGGCGTCCCGTTCAGCGCGGCGCTGGGCGACCCGTTGCTGGTACTGCCGGTCATCGATGCGTACCAGCACCTGGCCCTGGCGGACCTGCTCGAAGTCCTGCACCCGCACCTCGGTGACGTAGCCGGCGACCTGCGGCGCGAGCACCGTGAGCTGGCCGCGCACATAGGCGTTCTCGGTGGTGACCAGGCTGCCGGTGAACGGCCAGAGCTGCCAGGCATAGAGGATGGCGAGCACGCCGACCATGGCGACCAGCGTCATCAGGATGATCGAGCGGCGGCTTGGCTGGATCGTCTTGGGCGGCTCGGGCGGTGTGCCGCCGGCGTCCGTGGTCGGCGTGGTCTCAGCGTCGGGTGTGCGCGCATCGCTCATGGGGCGGAAGCCTTCTTCTGTCGCGCCAGGCGCAGGGTGTGGAACAGTGACCAGCCGAGCACGGCGATGGCGAGCAGGCCGATCAGGCGGAACACGTCATTGAAGGCCAGCACGTTGGCTTCACGCGTGACGGTCTGCGACAGGCGAGCGCCGCCGAGTGCCTGGCGCAGCTGCGGGTCGAGCTGGGTGGCGGCCACTGCCTGGCTCTGTTGGGCGAGACGGGCGGCGATGCGTGGGGCGTCCGGCACCACCTGCTCGGTCAGGTGTGCCGAATGGTACTGCTCGCGGACGATCTGATAGGTGCCGAACACGGCGGGACCGGCAAGCCCGCCCAGGCTCTGGGTCATGGAAAACAGCACGATGAAGCTGACCAGGTAGTTCGGCCCGTTGGCCAGCGCCTTTCCGATGCCGGTGATCAGCAGCGGGCCGAGGAACATGCCGCTGGCGAACGACAGCAATCCCTGGCTGAGAAAGAGGTCATGCGGGCGGGTCTGGCTGGTGGCATCGACGTCGAGAAAGCTGGCGATGCCGATCAGCAGGATCGATAGCAGTATCTGCGCCGCGGCGGTCCGTGGGCTGAAGCTCAGCGCGCTGGCGGCGATGCCCATCACCAGCCCCAGCAGAATCACCGCGTACAGCGGGCGCAGCTGATCCGGCCCCATGCCGAGCGTTTGCAGCAGGCCGACCGCGCCATAGCTCTGTTCGGACAGCAGAAAGCGCAGCGCCAGCGCACCGAAGGCGAAGCGCAGCATCTCGGCGGTGCCCAGCCAGCGTGTCTGCAGCAAGGGGTTGCGCCGGTGGTGTTCGATCATGAAGGTCAGGCAGCTGAGCAGCAGGGCCGCGATCAGTGCGTAGCCCAGCCACGGCGCCTCGGTCCACCACTGCACGCGGCCCTGGGCGAAGACTGCGGCAACCAGCGCCAGCGCCGGGGCGAAGAGGGCGAAGGTAAGGAAGTCCAGCGGCTCGAACACCTTGATGCGCTCGCCCAGCGGCAGCTTGAGCACCACCACGGCGGCCAGCGAGCAGAGCGCCAGGCCGCTTTCGAACACGTACAGGCGATGCCACTGGCCGATATCCACCAATGGTGGCGATAACAGCCAGGCCAGCGGCGTGGCGACTTGCGTCAGGCCGAAGGCGACGATCACCCCGCGCGGCAGGTGGGCCTTGGAAAAGGCCTGGAGCATGTAGAACAGCCCCAGCGACGTGGTGGCCGCTGCGGCGAAACCGCTCGCTGCGCGCACGAACATCGCCATGCCCAGGCCTTCGACGAACACATGGGCGATGCTGAGCAGCGCATAGACTGCCAGCCCCAGCTCGGCGAAATGCCGCAGGCCGTATTGCTGGCGCACCTTGATCAGCAGCAGGTTGGTCGAGACGTTGACCATGAAGTAGGCGGCCGGCAGCCAGGCGCCCTGCGCGGGCGTCAGGCCCAGATCGCCCTGGATCGCCGGCAGGTTGGCGATGAATAGCGCGTTGCCGAGCCCGCCGGTCAACCCCACCAGTACGGCAACCGCGGCGTAGGCCAGGCGCCGCGGTGGACTGTGCAGCAGGATCGCCGGCGAGCCGGGCATGGACGGGCGTTCGTGGGGTTCCCAGCGTGGTACCGGGGCAAGGTATTCGGGCATCTGGACTCGGCAGCTTGTTGCGCCGACGGGCGCGGTCCTAGGTAGGACAAGCGCTGCAACGAATTTCGCCCTCCGCTCACCCGATCACGGCATCGCCAGCAGCGGGCGCTGCCGTGCGCAGTCTCAGGCCGCCGTCGGCTCGGCGATTTCGCAGCCCCTGAGGACCAGGCGGATGATGGTGTCGGCAGCGGCATCGTAGTCCGCCTCGTCGAGCCGGGCCTTGCCGGTGACGGTGCTGATCTGCCAGTCGAAGTCGGCATAGGTCTGGGTCGCGGCCCAGATGCTGAAGAGCAGGTGGCTGGGGTCGATGGGGGCCATCAGACCCTGGTCGATCCAGCCCTGAATGCAGGCGATGTTGTGGGCGGCCTGGGCGTTGAGCTGGGCGGTGCGCTCCGGTGACAGGTGCGGGGCGCCATGCATGATCTCGCTGGCGAACACCTTGGAGGCATAGGCGTGATCGCGGGAGATGCGGATCTTGGTGCGGATGTAGGCGCGCAGCACCTCGGCCGGATGGCCTGGCTGATTGAAGGGTGCCGAGGCTTCGAGCAGCGGTTCGACGATGCTCTCCAACACCTCGCGATAGAGGTTTTCCTTGGACTTGAAGTAGTAGTAGACGTTGGGCTTCGGCAGCCCGGCGCGGGCGGCGATGTCGCTGGTCTTGGTGGCGGCGAAGCCCTTTTCCGCGAATTCCTCGCTGGCGGCTCGCAGGATCACGTCTCGGTTGCGCTCTCGAATGCTGGACATGCGGACCTGTTTGGCTGGCGCCGCCCGGCCTGGCGGCGGTTCGGCATGCTAGCACTCGCTTCTTTGCGGCCTCAACCGAGCCGCCATCCGTCGGTTCAGGCCGAGCCAAGGCTAAACGCCATCAAGTTCCCGACGGCCATGCCGCTAAATGGCCTTGCGTGCGTCATAAATTGTGTACAGTAGTGGCACTTTGATGTGTCCAATAATAACGCGAGGGCCTTCCATGCAGTTCTTCAAGCGCAGCATTCAGTGGCAATTGATCCTCAGCATGGGCGCGGCGCTGCTGGCGAGCCTGCTGATCGTCATCCTGGTGTATGCCTCGGCTGTCGAGCGCCTCGCCGAGCGCTACCTGCTCGACGAGGCGTTGCCGGCGAATATCAATGCCATCCGCAACGATATCGAGCGCACCCTGGCGGCTCCCATCACCGCCACCGCCGGAATCGCCGGCAACACGCTGGTGCACGACTGGCTGATCCAGGGCGAGGATTCGCGGCAGGCCGAGGCCATCGGTCGCTACCTCAATGGTGTGAAAGCCCAGCAGAACGCGCTGACCACCTCGGTCGCGGTGCTTGGCAGCGGCCACTACTACTCCGACGCTGGGCTGAGCCGGACCCTGTCACGCTCGACACCGGCCGATGGCTGGTTCTACAGCCTGGTGGACGGCGCCCTCGAACGCCGGGTGGAGCTGGACGTCGACAAGGCCACCGGCCAGCCGACCCTGTTCATCAACCAGCGCATCAGCGCCGGCGGACGAGTGCTTGGCGTGGCCGGGCTGGGTTACAGCCTGAGCGCCATGTCCGCACTGATCGCCGACTTCCGCTTCGGCGAGCGCGGCGAGGTCTATCTGGTTGGCAGCGATGGCCAGGTGAAGATCCACCCGCGCAGCGAGCACAACGGCCGTGCTGCACTGGCGGAGCTGGCCGGCGCGCAGGCCGCGCGGCAACTGGAAACCCAGGCGGGACAGGTGGTGCGTTTCGAACGTGATGGTGAAACGTTCCTGGCCATGGCGCAGCCGCTGGAAGGGCTCGGCTGGGCGCTGATCGCCGAGGTGCCCGAGGCGGAGATCTTCGGTGAGGCGCGGCGCACGCTCTGGACCACCAGCCTGATCGGCGCGGCCATCGGCCTGTTCTTTCTCGGCGTTATCGTTCTGCTGGCGCGCGGCCTGGTTCGGCCGATCCGCCAGGTGACGGCGGCGCTGGTGGAGATTGGTGGCGGCGGCGGCGATCTCACCCGTCGCCTGGACGAAAACCGGGCCGACGAACTCGGCGACCTGGCGCGTGGCTTCAACCGTTTCATCGGCAGCCTGCGCAGCCTCATCGGCGATGTGCTCAAGACCAGCGAGCAGCTGCGCAGCGCGGTCGGCCAGGTGGCACGGGTGGTGGACGACACCGCGGTGCGTGCCGGGCGGCAGCACGAGATGACCGACATGGTGGCCACTGCGGTGCACGAAATGGGGCTCACCGTGCAGGAGATCGCGCGTAACGCCAGCAATGCGGCGCAGGCTTCCCAGGGCGCGCGCAGCGAGGCGCTGGAGGCGCGTCAGGTAGTGGGCGAGTCGATCGGGCATATCGAGCGGATGTCCGGCGAGATCGGCCAGGCCGCGGGCTCAGTGACCGAACTGGCCCAGCAGGTGGCCTCCATCGATCAGGTGCTGGCGGTGATCCGCAGCATCTCCGAGCAGACCAACCTGCTGGCTCTCAATGCCGCCATCGAGGCGGCCCGTGCCGGCGACATGGGCCGTGGCTTCGCTGTGGTGGCCGACGAGGTGCGCACCCTGGCCAGCCGCACCCAGGCCTCGACCGACGAGATCCAGCAGATGATCGGACGGCTGAAGAACGGCGCCGAAACCGCCGTCAGCGCGATGCACGCCGGCCAGGCCGCAACGGGTACCGGTGTTCAGGCCAGCCAGCGCACCGGCCAGTCCCTGCAGGCGATCACCGCCCAGGTGGAAGCCATCAGCGACATGAACACCCAGGTAGCCGCCGCGACCGAGGAGCAGAGCAGCGTCACCGAGGAGATCACCCACAACGTGCAGGGCATCGCCGATCTGGCCCAGGCCACCGCGCAGGATGTGCAGGGCTGCCGGGCGGATTGCCAGACGCTGTCGAAGCTGGCCGAGGACCTCGGCCGGCAGATGGGCAGCTTCCGCCTGTAGACGACGGAGCCGCCGAAATGAAAAGGGGCGCCTCTCGGCGCCCCTTTTTTCTGCCCGACCTTTTAGAAGTGCGCCTTGACGATGGCGCTGAAGGTGTTCTGGTCGGTCTTGCCGACGAAGTTGCGGCTGACGTAACCGCCATCTTCGATGCCGTACTTGTTGGTCCAGTAGTCGTATTCGATACCGACGTAGAGCTGCTTCTCGCCCCAGTTCATCGCCTTGCCCAGGTCGTACTTGATCTGCGGGTTGAAGTGGAAGTTGGCATGGTATTCCTCGCCACGGGAGTTGCGGTCGTTGTCGACCACCCAGTCGATGAAACCGTCGATGAGGATGTCGGAGTTGCCCACCGGCAGGGTGTAGCCCCACACCGGGGTGATCTGCCAGACACCGTCGCCCACGCGGTCGCCGTCGGTGTCGCGGTGATAGATGTTGACGGAGAAGTAGTCGAAGCCGGGGACATTCAGGTCGAAGCCCGGGCCGATCATGTAGGTTTCCACGTCGCCTTCGCCGAACTCGTAAGTCATGGCGACCAGCACGTCCTTGATCGGACCGAAGCTCAGGTCCCGCTGAAGGATCTTGCCGAACGACAGGCGCGGCGAGAATTCGCCGTAGAAGGTGCTGTCATCGCGCCCGTTGTCGTTGCCCTTGCCGTTGTAGTGGATCGAGTCGACGAAGAAGAAGGTGTCGCCGTACTTCCAGCCATTGACGTGCTCGAAGGTGACAGTCTGCTGAATCGGCGAATCGATCTTGTAATCCTTGCCGTACAGGTAGGTCAGGCTGTTGCTGTGCCAGTGCAGCAGCCCTTCGGCCATCGCCGGAGCTGACAGCAGGCTGCCGGCGACTGCGGCTGCGATGGGGAGAGTCTTCAGGTGCATGGTGGTGCTCCTAGGGTCGATGGTGGCTTTTTGTTGTCATTGTCGTCCAATGCCGTCGTGGCGAGAAGCGCCTAACGCCTCGGCTCGCGGCTGAATTAGCCGCATTGACTCGGACATGGCGTCGCAGTATGCCGATTGCCGGCGATGCTGCCGGCCCGATCTGCAGCGTTCATGCCTGGTGGGCCGGCTTGCGTCTGGTCAGAAGTGGGCCTTGACGATGAAGTTGACCACGTTGTTGTCGGTGTTGAAGACGCTGCTGTCCTCGATGCCGTACTTGTTGCTCCAGTAGTCGTATTCGATGCCCACATAGAGCCGGCCGGCCTCGTGGTCCAAGGCCTTGCCCAGGTCGTACTTCACCTGCGGATTGAAGTGGAAGTTCTTCGCCAGGTAGTTGCCGCGTGCCTTGGAGCCGGCGTCGTTCACCACCCAGTCGATATAGCCGTCGAACAGGATGTCGGACTTGCCCACCGGGATGGTCATTGCCCAGGTCGGGGTGATCTGCCACTGACCACTCGGCTTGCCGGTGGCGCCGTCGGGCTTGCGGTAGTAGGTGTTGATGGCGAAACGGTCGAAGCCCGGCACCCTGAGGTCGACGGCTGGGCCGAGCAGGTAGTTCTGGTTCGGTGTGCCGTTGGCCAGGCTTTCGCCACGCTCGTAGGTGGCCGAGATCAGCACGTCCTTCACCGGCCCGAACGACAGGTCCGTGCCGGTGAGTTTCCCGAGCGACAGCCGCGGGCTGAACTCACCGTAGTAAGTCCGGCCGTCCTTGCCCGAGTGGCCGTTGAACCACTTGTGGTCGACGAACAGGAACATGTCGCCCCAGCTCCAGCCGCTGGCGTGTTCGAAGGTGATGGTCTGCTGGATCGAGGCCTCGCGGCCGTCCTCGCCCGAGTCGACAGCGAAGTTCTTGCCGTACAGATAGGTCAGGCTGTTGTTCTGCCAGAGCATCAGGTCGGCTGCCAGGGCAGGGGTCGTCAGCAGGGCGCCGGTGAGCGCCAGGCAGCAGGGAGCAGTCTTCAGTCGCATGGGATATTCCCTTGTGTTTTTGTTATAGGCAGGGCCGCACGACCGGCACTGCTCCGGTCGTACGGTTTGTAACGAAGTGGCGTGATCAGCCTTTGAAGTCGGCGCCTGCTGGTTGCGGCAAGGCGTCGCGACGGTGGCCGTCGTGCTCGCGGTAATCGGGGATGTTCACCGACAGCGTATTGGTGCCGACGGCATCCTCGACCAGCTCGTCGGGGTCGAACACATCGATCTCGCTCGGCTCGCGGGGCAGGAAGAGATTGAGCAGGATGGCGCTGAAGGCACCGATGGTGATCGGTGAGCCGAAGATGTTCTTCAGCACGTCTGGCATCGCACTCAGCACTTCCGGCACGCCGGCCACGCCGAGGCCCAGGCCGAGGGAAATGGACACGATCAGCATGTTGCGCCGATGCAGGCCGGCTTCGGCGAGGATCTTGATGCCGGCAATGGCCACGGTGCCAAACATGATCAGCGTGGCGCCGCCGAGCACCGGCTTGGGCATCGCCTGCAGCACGCCGCCGACTACCGGGAACAGGCCCAGCAGGATCAGCAGCCCGGCGATGTAGAAGCCCACGTGACGGCTGGCCACGCCGGTCAGCTGGATCACGCCGTTGTTCTGGCTGAAGGTGGTCATCGGCAGGCTGTTGAACACCGCCGCGGTGGCCGAGGCGCAGCCGTCGGCAAGAATGCCGGACTTGATGCGGCGCATATACAGCGGGCCGCGCACCGGCTGGCGGGAGATCATCGAGTTGGCGGTCAGATCGCCGGCGGTTTCCAACGGCGTGATGAGGAAGATCACGGCGATCGGAATGAAGGCCATCCAGTCGAAGGCGAAGCCGAAGCGGAATGGCTGCGGCACGCTCACCAGCGGCAGCTCGGCGAGGCCGGACAGATCCACCTTGCCCATCGCCAGCGCCACGGCGTAGCCGATGGACAGCGCGACGATCACCGCGGACAGCCGCAGCACCGGCCAGGGGAAGCGGTTGAGCACCACGATGATGCCGATCACCAGCCCCGCCAGGGCCAGGTTCGGCAGGGCGCCGAGATCGGGGGCGCCATAGCCGCCGGCGATGTCGGTCATCGCCACCTTGATCAGCGACAGGCCCATCAGGCAGATGATGGTGCCGGTCACCACCGGCGTGATCACCCGGCGCAGCTTGTTGATGCACTGGCTGAAGGCGATCTCGACGAAGGCTGCGCAGAAGCTCACGCCGAACAGCGTGGCGAGAATTTCCTCCGGTGTGCCGCCGCGCGCCTTGACGATGAAGCCGGCGCTGAGGATGGCGCTGAGAAAGCCGAAGCTGGTGCCCTGCAGGCAGAGCAGCCCGGAGCCGATCGGACCGATGCGCTTGGCCTGGACGAAGGTGCCGAGGCCGGAAACGAACAGCGCCATGCTGACCAGATAGGGCACGTAGGCACCCAGGCCCAGGGCACTGCCGACGATGAGGGTGGGGGTGATGACGCCGACGAAACTCGCCAGCACGTGCTGCAGCGCCGCGAAGAGTGCCGGGAGTGGGGCCGGGCGATCGTCCAGCCCGTAGATGAGATCCTGCTGGGGTGCAGTGGCGCTGCCGCTGCTCGAATCGGTTGCGGTCATGGTCAAGCCTGCCATTTGTTGTTGTACGGTCATGGGCTTTCGAGGGTCACGGCACCTCTCTCCGCGTCACCGGCTGTAGGGCTGGCGTCGGAGTGACCTGACTATAGCAATCTGTGGACAGGCGTTGGAACAATAAATTTATGCATTGTGTACAAGATGACGGATGGTCGCACCCGTCTCAGCGGTCGGGTTGCAGCTCCCGCGCCACGTTCTCCGCCAGGCCGGCACCGGCCTCGCTCATGGTCAGGTAAGTGCGATCCGCGCCGGCTTCCTGGATGCGCTGGGCGATGTCTTCGTACATCGCATGGGAGACGATCAACCCGCCAAAGCCGCTCTCACGCAGCTTGCGGGTGGAGATGATCTTGGCCTCGGGATCGTTCATCGCCAGGATCACCGCCTTGACGTCGTTCATTTCCAGGCTCTGCCAGAACATCTGGTCTTCGGCGTCGGCGAACAGGATGCGGCGGCCCTCGGCGGTATTGCGCTCGACCATCACCGGGTCGGAGTCGAGGCTGACCAGGCGATAGCCCTTGGCACTCAGGTGGTCGTAGGCGGCGCGGCCGGTGCGGCCCATGCCCATGATCAGGATCTGCGCATCGCCCAGCGACACCGGTTGCTCGTCCGGGTGACGGATGTTGCGCTCGCAGCGGATCAGTCGCGGCGCCAGCCGCTCGTATAGCGGGTGGGCAACGCGGTTGATCTGCGCCGAGATGATGAACGACAGCGCCACCGTGATCGCCAGCGGCATCAGCCACTGCGGCAACACCACGCTGGCCACGATCAGGCCGAACTCGCTGTAGTTGGTCAGGCTGGCGGCGCTGAGAAAGGCGCTGCGCGCGCGCAGACGGAAGGCGATGAACAGCCCGAAGAACAGCACCGCCTTGAGCGGCAGCAGCAAGGCCATGGCGAAGGCGAACCAGAGGGCGTCGGCGTCCGGCAGGCCGCCGATGCCGATCTTGAGGAAGAAGCCCACCAGGAACACTTCCTTGATCGCCCACAACGAGTTGGACAGCTCGCCGGCGCGCTTGTGCTTGGCGAGCATGGCGCCGAAGGCCAGGGCACCCAGTTCGGAACTCAAGCCCACGTACTCGAAGCCGAGTCCGCCGGCGACCAGCGCCAGCATCAGGCCGAGCAGGACCATCAGCTCCTCGTGGCCGCTGTGATCGAGCAGGCGGAACAGCACCGGCCGCAGCAGCGGCAGGAGAAACACCAGCAGCGCCCAGGCGGACGGCATCTTGCCGGCTGCCAGGCTCATCACCACCAGAGCGATGAGGTCCTGGATGATCAGCACGCCGATGGCGACGCGGCCATGGAAGGCGCGCAGCTCGCGCTTGCTTTCCAGCACCTTGGCCGCCAGCACGGTACTGGAGAACGACAGGGCGATGGCCAGCAGCATCGCTTCGCGCCAGTCGCTGTCGAGGATCAGCATGATGGCCGGCAGCACCAGCACGCTGGAGATCAGGAAATGCAGCAGACTGCCGCCAATGACTTCCCGGCGCACCAGGTTGCCGAGCTTGAGCTTGAGCCCCACGGTGAACAGCAGCAGGAGCACGCCCAGGTGCGACAGGTGATCGAGGATGATGCTGTCGGCACGGGTCACGCCCACATAGTCGCCCGCTGCGGCAAGGGCGAAGCCGGCGCCCAGGTAGCCGATCAGTGGCGGCAGGCCGATGAAGCGGGCAAGCAGGCCGAGGGCGAAGGCGAAGGCAATCCAGCTGGCTTCAATCACGGGGGCGGCGTCCGGCAAGGGGAGGGCGCGGCATTGTAACGGGCTGTAGCCGGTTGTCGAGGCAGCTTAAGCGGGGCTGGGAAGGGCGAGAAACGGGCGGAGAGGAGGGCGGCCGGTATGGCCGCCGCGTCGGTTCAGGCGTGGGCGCCGCCGGTCAGCGCCTCGCGCTCGGGGCCACCGAGCACGTTGAACAGCAGGTTGAGGGTCACCGCGCTCAGCGTCGCCAGGGCGATGCCGCTGTGGGTGATCGGCTCCAGCCAGTGCGGCAGCTGGGCGAAGAACTCGGGGCGCACCACCGGAATCATGCCCAGGCCGATGCTCACCGCTACCAGGAGCTGGTTGCGGCGGTCGGCGATGTCCGCTTCCTGCAGGATCTTGATACCGGTGGCCGCAACCATGCCGAACATCGCCAGGCCCGCGCCACCGAGCACCGCGGCCGGGATCGAGGCGACCAGGAAGGCGGCCTTGGGCAGCAGGCTCAGGGCGATCAGGATCAGTCCGGCGATGGCCGTGACGTGGCGGCTGCGCACGCCGGTCATCTGCACCAGGCCGATGTTCTGCGCGAAGGACGAGTGGGTGAAGGTATTCATGAAGCCGGCCAGAAAGGTCGCGCCTGCATCGCACAGAAGCCCGCGGCGCAGGCGCTTGGGGTCGACCGTTTCGCCGGTGATCCGTCCGAGGGCGAGAAACATGCCCGCCGACTCTACGAAGATGATCACCACCACCAGGCACATCGAGAGGATCGGTGCCAGCGAGAAGGTCGGCGTGCCGAAGTGGTTGGGCGTCACCACCTGCACTACCGGCGCTGCCGCCATGCCGGAAAGGTCCACCATGCCCAGCGCGCCGGCCAGGGCGTAACCCAGCCCCATGCCGATCAGCACCGAAACGTTGACCCAGAAACCGCGCAGGAAGCGGTTGACCAGCAGAATGGTGGCCAGCACCGCGGCGGCGATGCCGAGATAGTGCACCGCGCCGAACTGGCTGGTGGTGCTGCCACCACCGGCCCAGTTCACCGCTACCGGAAACAGCGACAGGCCGATGGCGGTGATCACGGTGCCGGTCACCAGTGGCGGGAAGAAGCGCACGATGCGGCAGACGAAGGGGGCGATCAGCAGGCCGAAGGCGCCGGCGGCGATGGTCGCGCCGAAGATGCCGGTCATGCCGACCCCTGGCATGCCGGCCATGACCACCATGCTGCTCACCGCGGCGAAACTGGCGCCCATCATCACCGGCATGCGAATGCCCATCGGCCCGATGCCCAGCGACTGCACCAGTGTGGCGATGCCGGCGACCAGCAGGTCGGCATTGATCAGAAAGGCGATTTCATCGCGGGACAGCCCGGCCGCCTGGCCGACGATCAGCGGTACGGCGACGGCACCGCCGTACATCAGCAGCACATGCTGCAGGCTCACCAGCAATTGCTGCAGCCAGGGCAGCCGGGTCGTCCCGGCGGGGCGGGCGTTCAGGTCGTTCATGCAAGATACCTCGGGCGCGTTTGTTATTGATTGTCGCGACAGCCCCCTGCACGGAGGGGCCGGTATGGCCTGCACCGGGACTTGCCCGGCAGTGAAACGTCATTGCAAGAAAGCCGCACGCCAGGCGTGCGGCTGGGGGTGGGCTCAGTTGGTCGGTGCGCCCTTGGCGATCCAGGCGCCGAGCAGGTCACGCTCTTCCTGGGTCATCTGGGTGATGTTGCCGAGCGGCATGATCTGGCTCGCTACCGTTTGCGCGTGGATCTTCGCGGCCTGCTGGCGGATCTGCTCGGGCGTGTCGAACATCACCCCGGCCGGTGCGCTGGAGAACATCGGGCTGCTCGGATTGGCCGAATGACAGACGGTGCAGCGCTGCTCGATCACTTCATTGATCTCGCTGAAGCGTGGCGCATCGCCATGGGCCTGGGCGGCGGCGCTGGCCTGCTCGGGCGTGGTGGCAGTCAGGTTCGGCGTGCTGCTCGGGCGGTTCGGCGAAGTGACGAAGGCCAGGCAGATCATCCCCACCGCGGCGGCCGGCAGCGCCCAGGCGAAGCGGTTGCTGTCGTGGCGGGTGTTGAAATAGTGGCGAGCCAGTACCGACAGCGCACCCAGGGCGGCGAGGATCAGCCAGTTGTACTGGCTGCCGTAGGTGCTCGGGAAATGGTTGCTGATCATGATGAACAGCACCGGCAGGGTGAAGTAGTTGTTGTGCCGCGAACGCAGCAGACCCTTGGCCGGCAACACCGGGTCGGGCGTGCGGTTCTGCTCGATGGCGGCGACCAGAGCGCGCTGCGCCGGCATGATGATGCGGAACACGTTGCCGACCATGATGGTGCCGATCAGCGCGCCGGTATGGATGTACGCGGCACGGCCGCTGAAGATCTGCGAATAGCCCCAGCATGCGGCGATCACCAGCACGAACAGCACCAGGCCCAGCAGCGCGGGCGTCTTGCCCAGCGGCGAGTCGCAGAGCAGGTCGTAGACGAACCAGCCGACGATCAGCGAGCCGAAACCGATGAGCACCGCCGCCGCTGGCGACAGGTCGCTACCGGGGGCGATCAGGTACAGGCCCGGGTTGAGGTAATAGACCACCATCAGCAGGGCCACGCCCGACAGCCAGGTGGTATAGGCCTCCCACTTGAACCAGTGCAGGTTCTCCGGCATCTGTGGGGGCGCGAGCTTGTATTTCTCCAGGTGATAGATGCCACCGCCATGGATGGCCCATAGGTCCCCCGACAGCCCTTCGCGGGGGTTGCTGCGGTTGAGGTTGTTTTCCAGCCAGACGAAATAGAAGGAGGCACCGATCCAGGCGATGCCGACGATCATGTGTATCCAGCGAATTCCCAGGTTCAGCCATTCGGTCAGATGTGCGTCCACGTTGATTACCTCTTGCACGGCGGCTGTAGCCGCCGTCCTTTCTTCTTATGGGTATCGGTCCGAGTCACCGCGCGCGGTTGGGCTCAGCGCGAAACCTGTTGGGGGTCGAGGAGGAGTTGCTGATCCTCCGTGAAGAAGTACTCGTCGCAGTTGTTGCCAGAACCGCTGCGATCGACCACCAGGAATTCATCCCGCTTTTCGATCGTCAGCACCGGGTGGTGCCAGACGCCGCGGTGGTAATTGACGCCCTGCCTGCCGTTGCTGCGGAAGGCGCGGACGTGGCCCGGTACAGGTGCATCGCCAAGTGGCGCGACCACGACCAGAAAGGGATGGCCGAGCAGCGGGATGAAGGCCTGGCTGCCCAGCGGATGACGTTCCAGCATGCGGATGACCAGCGGCATCTCGAGCGCCTCGGCGGCGAAGATGCTGATGATCGCCTGGTCCTCGGGCGCGGCGGTCTCGACCGTGGCCAGCTTGTGATAGCGGCGGGTCGAGCCGTTGTTGATCATGAAGTAGTCGCTGCCTTCGGTTTCGATGACGTCGCCGAAGGGGGCGAAGGCTTCCTTGGTCAGTGGCTCGATGGTCAGGGTGCGCATGGTTTGCTCGTTCAGTTAGTGGATGCTTTTCATTGTTCGCTGGAGCCCGCGCCCTCACCCGAAGGGAGAGGGTTCGGGTGAGGGGCTGAGTCCCGCTCCTTACTTCACCACCTTGCCAAACAGCCGTAGCCGGCTGACGCCGCCGTCCGGAAAGATGTTCAGGCGTACGTGGGTCACCGGGCCGAGCTTGGCGATCTGCTCACTGAACTCGTGCTCGGCGTGCATGGAGAGCTTCTGGCTGGGCAGCAGTTCGCGCCAGAACAGGCTCTGCGTTTCGATCTGGCTGTCGGTGCCGCCCTTCACGTAGGCCGCCTGGATCGAGCAGCTGTCGGGGTAGTTGCCCTTGAAGTGCAGCGTATCGACGACGATGCGCTCGATCTCGCCCGGGTGGCCGAGGGCGACGATCACCCAGTCATTGCCAGGGGTGCGGCGGCGGGCGGTTTCCCAGCCGTCACCCATGTTCTCGCCGCGGTTCGGGTTGAGGATGTTGCTCATGCGCCCGAAGTGCTCGTCCGAGCAGGCCAGTGCGCGGCCGCCATTGAGGGCGGCCGCCAGGTCGACCTGCTCGTTGTCGCTGACGCTGCTCCAGTCGCGGTACGGGATGCCGTGCACGCGCAGGCGGGCGACGCCGCCGTCCGGGTAGATGTTGAAGCGCAGGTGACTGACCGGCTTGTCGAAGGCGATCTCATGGTAGTGGTGGCTGTTGCCCTTAAGCTCCACGGCCGGAAGGATTTCGGTCCAGACGGTCGCGTCGCTCGGGTCGCCATCGGAGACGAAGCAGGCTTCCAGCGAGGCAGACGGCGGGTAGTTGCCGGTGAAGAAGCTGGTGTCGATATCCACGCCCTTGATCCAGCCCGGTACGCCGAGGCGGATCACCGCATGGTCGTAACCTTCGAAACGCTTGCGGCGCGACTCCCAGCCGTCCATCCACTTGCCGTTGTCATCGAATACGCCTTCCTTCCATATGGCCGGCGTGGGCTGGAACAGCCGGTTGACGTCGGCGAACCAGTCGTCGGTGACGGAAATGGCGCGGCTGCCCAGGCGTGCGTCGGCCAGGTTGACGTATTTCTCGAAGGGTACGGCGTAAGCTTTCATCGCGATCTGCCTTGAAATGGAGTGGAGCGTTCTGCCCTTGCAGCCTGTAGTGCGGTGTTGCCGGTCCCTTTCCGGCTACATGGCCTGCAGGCGGAACAGGGCGATCTTGTTGATTTCCGCCAGTGCCCGGGCGAATTCCTGTTCCGGGCTGTTGTGGATGCGCTCCTCGAACGCGGCGAGGATCTGGTGCCGGTTGCTGCCCTTGACCGCCATGATGAAGGGGAAGCCGAATTTCGCCTTGTAGGCGTCGTTGAGTTCGGTGAAACGGGCGAACTCTTCCGGTGTGCACTCATGGATGCCGGCGCCTGCCTGTTCGGAGGTGCTGGCGGCAGTCAGCTCGCCGCGCACAGCCGCCTTGCCGGCCAGATCCGGGTGCGCATTGACCAGCGCGAGCTGGGTGTCGTGGTCGGCGGCGAGCATCGCCTGGGACAGGCGGGTGTGCATCACCTCGACGTAGTCCAGCGTCTCGTCGACGCCGGCGCCGTAGATCGTCTCGGCGACCCAGGGCGAATGCTCGTAGACATCGGCGAAGGCGGCGACAAAGGCATCGCGGTCGAGGGTCGAGGGCTTGATCGTCTTGAACGGGGTCATCAATTGCGCTCCGCGGTCATGGGGTGAGTGGCGTGCCAGTGGCGGGCGATATCGACGCGGCGGGCAAACCAGACCTTGTCATGCCCCTTGGCGTATTCGACGAAGCGCTGCAGCGCGGCCAGACGAGCGGGGCGACCCAGCAGGCGGCAATGCATGCCGATGGACAGCATTTTCGGCGCACCTTCGCAGCCTTCCGCATAGAGCACGTCGAAGGCGTCCTTCAGGTACTGGTAGAAGTCGTCACCCTTGTTGAAGCCCTGCACTTGGGTGAAGCGCATGTCGTTGGTGTCCAGCGTATAGGGGATCACCAGGTGCGGCTTGACCGGCGTGGACTCCGGGTCCCAGTAGGGCAGGTCGTCATCGTAGGTGTCCGAGTCGTAGAGGAAGCCGCCGTCCTCGCGCACCAGACGCCGAGTGTTGGGGCTGGTGCGGCCGGTGTACCAGCCCAGCGGGCGCTCGCCGGTGAGTTCCGTGAGAATACGGATGGCCTCGAGCATGTGTTCACGCTCCTGGGCCTCATCCATGTACTGGTAGTCGATCCAGCGATAACCGTGGCTGCAGATTTCGTGGCCGTCGGCGACCATGGCCTTGATGACCTCCGGATGGCGCTGCGCGGCCATGGCCACGGCGAAGATCGTCAGCGGAATGTCGTGGCGCTTGAACAGCTTGAGCAGGCGCCAGACGCCGGCGCGGCTGCCGTACTCATAGAGCGACTCCATGCTCATGTTGCGTACGCCCTGCAGGGGTTGCGCCGCGACCATCTCGGAGAGAAAGGCTTCGGATTCCTTGTCGCCATGCAGCACGCTGCGCTCGCCGCCTTCCTCGTAGTTCAGCACGAAGGACAGGGCGATACGGGCGTCGCCCGGCCATTGCGGATGGGGCGGGTTGCTGGCGTAACCGATCAAGTCGCGTGGGTAGTCGGCGCTCACTGGGCTGCTTCCTGTGTGGCGGGTCGTGATGTAACGACCGGATGGCCAGATTGTATACAAGTCGATGCGTGGCTTGTAAATAGCTTTTTCGTAGCGCCTGCCGTGAAGCGCTGCGGTCGGCGGTTTTCGAGCAGGCCGCCACGACAGGCGGTATCTGCAGAGAACGGGCCAACTGCGTGTCTCTGAAACTGTGTACAAAAATATCTACAAATTGTCTTGAGTCTGTTGTTCGCGCTGGCTATGCTCCGGGTCAGTTTCCATTCAACAGAGCGGAGGTGCCCGTGGGCCGTTTGACCACACACGTACTCGATGCCGCCCACGGTTGCCCGGGCAGCGGAATCAAGGTGGAGCTGTATCGCGTAGAAGATCAGGGCCTGACGCTGGTCGCCACGCGTGAGACCAACGCCGATGGCCGCTGCGACAGCCCGTTGCTGGACGGCGCGGACTACCGGTCCGGGGTCTATCAGCTGCATTTCCACGCTGGCGACTACTACCGTGGTCGCGGTGTGACGCTGGGGACGCCGGCGTTCCTCGACGAGGTGGTGCTGCGCTTCGGCATCGACGCCGGGCAGGATCACTATCACGTGCCGCTGCTGATTTCGCCGTACAGCTATTCGACCTACCGGGGTAGCTGAAGCGACGTTTGTTCAGTGCTGACTCTTCTGGAGTCCCTTTTGCCCGCCGTAATGGCGGGCTTTTTATTGGTGAGAGTCGAAGCGCGTGACAAGAGCCGTCTGCGGCACCTGCGTCGGGTGGCGTGGACCGCGAAGGGGGCGGTACGGATGCGCCGCGCGTTTCTCGGGACGGACTGCAGGTTGCACCGCGGCAGGCGTGTTGCCCTCCGTCAGGTCGCGAGCCGGCGCTGCCAACGCCAGCCGAGTCACCGACTCATCAAGGACGCCGCTCCCGCGCCTCCAAACAGTGCCGCGCTGGTCCGGTTGAACCACGCATGCCCTTTCCCGGTGCGCAGATAGCGCGCCGCGCCCCGCGCGCCCAGCCCATAGGCCAGCTTGCAGCAGAGATCCAGTACCGCCCAGGTCAGGGTCATCACCAGCAGCTGCGGCAGCAACGGTTGCCCCGCGTTGAGAAACTGCGGCAGGAAAGCGGCGAAGAAGAGCATGTCCTTCGGGTTGCTGCCCCCCAGAATGAACGCTCGGCCGAACAGCCGACTGAAACGCGGGGCGAGGGCAGGGCTTTCGATCTCGCGGGCAGCCGGTGCCTGACGTGCCGCCTGCCAGCTCTGCCAGGCGAGGTAGAACAGGTACAGCGCACCGATCAGCTTGAGCGCGCTGAACAGGCGCTCCGAGGCCATCAACAGCGCACCAAGCCCCAATGCCGAGGCGCTGAGCAGGGCGATGGAAGCGGTTACGCCGCCGAGAAAGGCTGGCCAGGAGCGGCGCACTCCGTAGTTCAGGCTGTTGCTGATCATCAACAGCGACAGCGGCCCGGGGATGAGGATCACCACCAGCGCGGCACTCGCATACAACAACCATGTTTCCAGACTCATTACAGTCTCCTGAGAAATGAAAAAGCCCCGCCGCATGCGACGGGGCGGTGAGGCGCGCCTCGTTCAGAGAAACGCGAACTTGGCGATGAAGATCACGCACAGCACGTAGAGGCTGATGGAGACCTTGTCGCGCTGGCCAGTCAACAGCTTGAGCGTTGCGTAGGTCAAGAAACCCAGGGCGATGCCGTTGGCGATGGAGAAGGTCAGCGGCATCATCACCACGGTCACGATGGCCGGGATGGTGTCGGTGTGGTCCTTCCAGTCGATGTTGGCCAGCCCGCTCATCATCAGCATCGCCACGTAGATCAGCGCGCCGGCGGTGGCGTAGGCGGGAATCATGCCGGCTAGCGGGGCGAAGAACATGGCGATCAGGAACAGCACGCCGACGGTCACGGCGGTCAGCCCGGTGCGGCCGCCGGCGGCGACGCCCGAGGCGCTTTCCACGTAGCTGGTCACCGGCGGACAGCCGACGAAGGCGCCGACCACGCTGGAACTGCTGTCGGCCTTCAGCGCGCGGGACAGGTTCTCGATCTTGCCGTCCTCGTTCACCAGGTTGGCACGATGGGCGACGCCCATCAGGGTGCCGGCGGTGTCGAACATGTTCACGAAGAGGAAGGCCAGGATCACGCTGACCATCGCCACGTTGAGCGCGCCGGCGATGTCCATCGCCAGCCAGGTCGGCGCCAGGCTCGGCGGCATCGATACCAGGCCGTTGTACTCCACCAGCCCCAAGGCCCAGCCGATACCGGTGACCGCCAGCATGCTCAGCAGGATCGCGCCGAAGACGTTGCGGTGGCTGAGCACCGCGATCATCAGGAAGCACACCGCGGCGAGCAGGGCGGTGGGTTCGCCGAACGAGCCCATGGTCAGCAGGGTGGCCGGGCTGTCGACCACGATGCCGGCGGTCTTCAGGCCGATCAGCCCGAGGAACAGGCCGACCCCCGCGCCCATGGCGAAACGCAGGCTCATGGGGATGCTGTTGAGCAACCATTCGCGGATGCGCGACAGGCTCATGATCATGAACAGCACGCCGGAGATGAACACCGCACCCAGGGCGATCTGCCAGCTGTAGCCCATCTCGCCGACGACCGTGTAGGTGAAGAAGGCGTTCAGGCCCATGCCTGGTGCCAGGCCCACCGGCCAGTTCGCGTACAGGCCCATCAACAGGCAGCCGAGCGCCGCACCGATGCAGGTCGCGACGAAGGCGGCGCCGTGGTCGATGCCGGCGTCGGCCATGATGTTCGGGTTGACGAAGATGATGTAGGCCATGGTGACGAAGGTCGTCAGGCCGGCGAGCAGTTCGGTACGGATGCTGGTGCGGTGTTCGCTGAGCTTGAATAGCCGGTCCAGCCAGCCGGGGGCGGTGCGTTGCAAGGGTGCTGCCTGGGGCTTGCGCTTGATGCTTTCCACTGGGCTTTCCTCATCGTTCTTGTTGTCGATCACCCGGAGCACGACACTCCCGAGGGGCGGGTGATGGTGTGCCCTTCGTTCTGTTAGTTGACCGAAAGGTCAGGAAGGGCTGTCCGGATTATGCTTTTGTATACAAGAATTGCAAACACTAAATCGCCCTCGCTTGTCACGGGAGCTGGCTTGCGTGGCGCACATCGCGGATATGGCGGTGATTGGGAGACAGAATGGTAGGAAATTGATTGTGCACAAGCGCAACGATGTTTTTGCTCGTTTTGTTCGTCCGACGACTGCCAGTGAAGCCGCGAACGCAGTAAAGTTCGGCCTTGCCGACACTTCACTTGCGAGCCATCGATGAACGAACAGTTGCAGCCCCTGAAGAAGCCGAACAAGACCGGCAAGACTCGCACCGGGACGCAGGACGATATCGTTTATGCGCACATCTTCGATGCCATCCTCGAACAACGCCTGGCCCCTGGTACCAAGCTCAGCGAGGAGGCCCTGGGCGAGATCTTCGGTGTCAGCCGCACCATCATCCGCCGCGCATTGTCGAGGCTGGCTCATGAGGGCGTGGTGTTGCTGCGCCCCAATCGCGGCGCGGTGGTGGCGAGCCCGAGCGTCGAGGAGGCACGGCAGATCTTCTTCGCCCGTCGATTGGTGGAAAAGGCCATTACCGAACTGGCCGTGCAGCACGCCAGTGACGCGCAACTGGCCGAGCTGCGGCAAATGGTCATCGACGAGCGCGACTGCTTCGCCCGCGGCGATCGCGGCGCCGGCATCCGTCTGTCAGGCGAGTTCCACCTCAAGCTGGCGGAGGCGGCGAAGAACGCGCCACTGGTGAGCTTCCAGCGCAGCCTGGTGTCGCAGACTTCGCTGATCATCGCGCAGTACGAAGGGGCCAGTCGCTCGCATTGCTCCTATGACGAACACAATGAGCTGATCGATGCCATAGCCGCGCGCGACGCCGACAAGGCCGTGCACCTGATGATGCATCACATGGATCACATCGACAGCAAGCTCAACCTCGAGGAAGACAGTGCCTCGAACGACCTGCACGCGGTGTTCTCGCATCTGACCTTGATGAAGAAAAAGGCGCGTACGCCCCGCTGACCTCATTCGCGCTGCCGTTGCAGGCGGCAGCGCGCGTATCCCGCTGGCCTCGCCATCTTTCCTGTGTCGGTGCGGCATCGCAGCGGTAGCGTCAGCCTTCAGCCGCCGCCGGCTGATCTATCTCATGCCTATTGAACCGCTCTGCTACCGCTCTGCTACCGCTCTGCTACCGCTCTGCTACCGCTCTGCTACCGCGCTGTGCCTGCTGGTAAATGTTATGTTATAACTTTTATTGATTTGGTTGCTGACACCGCTTTTCGAGCGGTGCGGAGATGGAGTTTCTTGATCGTGATCGAATGTCGAGAGTTGCAGTGGGGCGCCGGCGGGCGGGCCCTCACGCCGCCGTTGAACCTCAAGCTAGCGGCCGGCAGCCTGACCGCGGTGATCGGCAGCAATGGTTCGGGCAAGAGCGGCCTGCTCAGGGTATTGGCCGGTTTGGATCGCCCCCTGGCCGGTCACATTCGAATGAGCGTGGCGCGTCCAGGCGGTGTGGTCTATCTGCCGCAGCAGCAACAGATCGACCGGCAGTTTCCGATACGTCTGCTGGAGCTGGTCAGGGGCGGTTTCTGGGGCAGCCGGCTCGGCCGTAGCGAACGCCAGGCTCGGCTACGTCAGGTACTGGCCGATTGGGGCTTGCTCGATCTGCAGACCCAGGGCCTGCACGCGCTGTCTGGTGGGGAACTGCAGCGGGCGCTGCTGGCCCGGATGAGCCTGACCGATGCGCAGGTACTGCTGCTCGATGAACCCGAGGCGGCACTCGACGAGACCGGTCTCGATCTGCTCTGGCAGCACCTCCGACGCTGGCAGCAACAAGGCAGAACGCTGGTGCTGGTCAGCCACAACCTCGACCGCCTTCGGGAGAAGCGCTGCAACGCACTGCGTATCGCGCGCAGCGGCTGCGTCGCAGCGCCGATCGATCAGCTACTCGATCGTGATCCGCTCGGGCGAGTGGCGTGACGGCCGATCTGCTCTGGAGCCCGTTTGCCGAGTTCGCCTTCATGCGCCGCGCGCTGCTCGGCGGCGTGGCGCTGGCCTGCAGCGCGGCGCCGCTGGGTGTCTTCCTGATCCTGCGGCGGATGAGTCTGATCGGCGATGCCATCGCCCACGGCATCCTGCCGGGTGCGGCGCTGGCATTCTGGCTGTTCGGTCTCAGCCTGCCTGCACTGACGCTCGGTGGGCTGACCGCCGGGCTCGGCATGGCCGGCGCAGCGGCCTGGGTCAGCCGCCGTACCGGCTTGCGTGAAGACGCCAGCCTCGCCGCGCTTTATCCCATTTCGCTGGCCAGCGGCGTGCTGCTGCTCGGCCTGGCGGGACGCAAGCTCGACCTCTTGCACTTGCTGTTTGGCTCCGCGCTGGCCGTGGACGCCGACACCCTCAGCGGCATGCTCGCCACGGCGGCGTTCAGCCTGCTGGTGCTGGCACTGATCTACCGCGCCCTGGCGCTGGACAGCCTGGACCCGTTGTTCCTGCGCAGCGTCAGCCGAATCGGGCCACTCGCCCATGCGGGATTTCTGACACTGGTGGTGCTCAACCTGGTGATCGGCTTCCAGGCCATCGGTGCGCTGATGGTGGTGGGGCTGATGATGCTGCCGGCTGCGGCCGCGCGCTTCTGGAGCCGACGCCTGCCCGTCCTGTTGCCGCTGGCTGCGCTGCTGGGCGCCCTGTGCGTATGGCTGGGGCTGCTGCTGTCGTTCTACGCCAACCTGCCCAGCGGGCCGTGCATCGTCCTGCTCGCCGGGGCGTTCTACCTGATTTCAGTCGTTGCGGGTCCGGTATATGGCCTGCTGCGTTCGCGCGCTTCAATCCAGACCGTCTGAGGTATCAACCCATGCGTTACCTGTTTCTGTTGTTGGCCCTCTGGCTGCCCCTTTCCCTGCAGGCGGCCGAAAAGATCAGCGTCGTGACCAGCTTCAGCATCCTTGCCGACATGACCCGGGAGGTCGGTGGCGAGCATATCGAACTGACCAATCTGGTCGGTCCCGACGCCGACGCGCACCTTTATGAACCCAGCCCGGATGATGCCCAGGCCTTGCTCCGCGCCGACCTGATCATCGCCAACGGGCTGGGCTTCGAACCCTGGCTGGAGCGCCTGCTGGCCAGCAGCGAGCCTGCGGCCAAGCGGATCGCTGCCAGTGCGGGTGTCGTGCCTCTGATGCTGGAAGAGGAGGGCGAGGCGGTGCCTGACCCTCATGCGTGGCAGAGCCTGACCAATGCCGAAATCTACGTGCGCAATATCGCCAAGGCGCTCGTGGCGCTCGATCCGGCGCATCGCAACGACTATGAGCGGCGTCGTGACGCCTACCTGAGCCGGCTACACGCGCTGCTGAAGAAGGCCGATACCCGTATCGGCAGCCTGCCGGCCAGCCAGCGCAAGGTGGTGACCAGCCATGACGCCTTCGGCTATCTGGGGCAGGCCTGGCAGCTCCAGTTCATCGCGCCGCAGGGGCTGTCGACCCATGACGAACCCTCGGCCGCCGACGTGGCCGCGTTGATCCGCCAGCTCCGCGAGGAAGGGGTGAGGGCCGTGTTCGTGGAGAACATTCGTGATCCGCGGCTCATCGAGCAGATCGCCGAAGAGGCGGGCGCCACGGTCGGCGGCACCCTGTACTCCGATGCGCTGGCCAGCGCTGGCCCGGCCAGCAGCTACCTCGGCATGTTCGAGCACAACCTCGATACGCTGATGCAGGCGTTGCAGCCCTAGCCAGCCTTGCGATGCACCGAGACGCCGGCGGCGAAGGTCTCCTTCACCGCGCGGTCGTCGCCGAGGATCATCAGGGCGAAGAGCTTTTCCTGCAGGGTCGTCGCCTGGCTCAGGCGATAGTCGATCAGCGGCGTCGCCTTGTAGTCGAGCACCACGAAGTCGGCCTCCTTGCCCGGCTGCAGGTTGCCGATCCGGTCGTCTAGATAGAGCGCCCGCGCGCCGCCAAGGGTGGCGAGATAGAGTGCCTTGAACCCGTCGAGCTTCTGGCCCTGCAGCTGCAGCACCTTGTACGCCTCGTTGAGGCTGGCGAGCTGCGAGAAGCTGGTGCCGCCGCCGACGTCGGTGCCCAGGCCGACGCGCACACCGAAGCCTTCCACCTTGGCCAGGTCAAACAGGCCGCTGCCGAGGAACAGGTTGGAGGTGGGACAGAACGACACCGCCGAGCCGGTCTCACCGAGGCGTTTGCACTCGTCGTCGCACAGGTGGATGCCGTGGGCGAACACCGAGCGCGGGCCGATCAGGCCGTGGTGGTCGTAGACGTCCAGATAGCCCTTGCGCTCGGGGAACAGCTCCTTGACCCACTCGACCTCCTGCTTGTTCTCGGAGATGTGGGTGTGCATGTACAGGTCAGGGAATTCCGCGAACAGCTTGCCGGCCAGGGTGAGCTGCTCTGGCGTGCTGGTCGGGGCGAAACGCGGGGTGACGGCGTAATGCAGACGGCCCTTGCCGTGCCAGCGCTCGATCAGCTCGCGGCTGTCGGCGTAGCCGGACTCGGCGGTGTCGGTGAGGAACTCCGGGGCGTTGCGGTCCATCAGCACCTTGCCGGCGATCATCCGCAGATTGCGCTTCTCGCAGGCCTCGAAGAAGGCGTCCACCGACTGCTTGTGCACCGTGCCGAACACCAGCGCGGTGGTGGTGCCGTTGCGCAGCAGCTCGCCGAGAAACAGCTCGGCCTGCTCGCGGGCGTGGGCCATGTCGCTGAAGCGGCCCTCGTTGGGAAAGGTGTAGGTTTCCAGCCAATCCAGCAGCTGCGCGCCGTAGGAGCCGATGACGCCGACCTGCGGGTAGTGGATATGGGTGTCGACGAAACCCGGAGTGATCAGCGCGTCCGGGTATTCGACAATCTCGGTGCCGGCCGCCAGGGTCGGCAGCAGTTCGGCGGCGTGGCCGATGCGCGCGACCTTGCCGTCCTCGACGACCAGCAGGCCGTCCTCGAAGTATTCATGGGCTTGCTCGATGCCCACTTCGCGCGGGTCGGCGAGGCAGTGGAGCAGGGCGGCACGGTAGGCTTTGGTGCTTGGCATGGTGACTCTCGAAAATCGTTGTATGAGGGTGATGCGTTGACATGGGCAGGCCGCCGCCGAAGGGCGTGCCTGCAACAATGTCGGGTGGTCAGTTGGTCTGGGCGCGGCGCGAAGCGGGGACCAGCATCGGTACCGGCTTTTCACCGTCCTCGGCGTTCTCCCCACCCTTTTCACCGAAATGCGCGTTGTAGGTGGCGATCACCTCGCCGGCGATGGACACGGCGATCTCCACCGGCAGCTTGCCCTTCACCTCGGCGATGCCCATCGGGCAGCGCATGCGCTGTACGGTTTCCGGCTGGAAGCCGCGGTCCCGCAGACGGTGTTCGAACCTGGCGCGTTTGCTCTTGGAGCCGATCAGTCCGTAGTAGGTGAAATCGTTGCGCGAAAGGATCGCGGCGGTCAGTTCCAGGTCGAGCTGATGATTGTGGGTCATGACGATGAAGTAGCTGCCGGCGGGCATGTTATCCACTTCCTCGACCACATCGTCGTTGACCACCTTTTCCACGCCGCGCGGAATCTCGGCGGGGAATTCGTTATCGCGCGAATCGATCCAGCGCACCTTGCACGGCAGGCTGGCCAGCAGCGGCACCAGCGCGCGCCCGACATGCCCGGCACCGAACACGGCGATATGCGCCTGCGGCTGGCCCATGGGCTCGAACAGCAGCACCGTGGCGCCACCGCAGCACTGGCCGAGGCTGGCGCCGAGGGAGAAGCGCTCGAGGCGGGTGTCACGGCTGCGCTTTTCCAGCATTTCGCGGGCGATCTGCTGGGCCTTGTACTCCAGGTGGCCGCCGCCGATGGTGTCGTACAGGCGCTCACGGCTGACCACCATCTTCGAGCCGGCATTGCGCGGCGTCGAGCCGCGCTCCTCGATGATGGTCACCAGCACGCAGGGTTCGTCTTGCTGTTGCAGGTCGGCAAGTGCTTCGATCCAGGCCGTGTTGCTCATGGTTCTGTCCTTCGTATCGCCCGGTGGCGAGTGCAAAGCGTCGCCACCGGGACGTTCGTGTTGCGCTAACGGTGGACAAGCACAGCGTTGTCCACCCTGCGTCAGGCCGGGGTGGTCTCCGTTGTCGCAGACTTGCTCGCCGCCTGCTTCAACCTGCGCATCTGTTCCACGCCCCAGAGCACGCGCTCGGGGGTCGCCGGAGCATCGATCTGCGGCTGCGCCCGGTAGTCGGCCAGGCTCGCCACTGCATCCTTGATCGCGCACCAGACCGAGATGCCGAGCATGAACGGCGGCTCGCCCACGGCCTTGGAGTGGAACACGGTGTCTTCGGGGTTCTTGCGGTTCTCCACCAGCTTGACCCGCAGATCCAGCGGCATGTCCGCCACCGCCGGGATCTTGTAGCTGGCCGGGCCGTTGGTCATCAGCTTGCCCTTGTCGTTCCAGACCAGCTCTTCCATGGTCAGCCAGCCCAGGCCCTGGACGAAGCCGCCCTCGACCTGGCCGATGTCGATGGCCGGGTTCAGCGAGGCGCCGACGTCATGCAGGATGTCGCTGCGCAGCATCTTGTATTCGCCGGTCAGGGTATCGACGATCACTTCCGAGCAGGCCGCGCCATAGGCGAAGTAGTAGAATGGCCGCCCGCGTGCGTGACTGCGGTCGTAGTAGATCTTCGGCGTGCGGTAGAAGCCGGTGGACGACAGCGAGACCTGGCCGAAATAGGCCTGCTGGATCAGCTCCTCGAAGCTGATGTAGTGGTCGCGCAGGCGCACCTGGCCGTTCTTGAACTCGACGTCTTCCTCGAAGATCTGCCACTTGCGCGCGGCGAACTCCACCAGCCGCTGCTTGATGGTCTGTGCCGCATTCTGCGCCGCCTTGCCGTTGAGGTCGGCGCCGCTGGAGGCCGCCGTCGGCGAGGTGTTGGGCACCTTGTCGGTGTTGGTGGCGGTGATCTGGATGCGCTCGATATCCACTTGGAACACCTCGGCCACCACCTGCGCGACCTTGGTGTTCAGACCCTGGCCCATCTCGGTGCCACCGTGGTTCAGGTGGATGCTGCCGTCGGTGTAGACGTGCACCAGCGCGCCGGCCTGGTTGAGGAAGCTGGCGGTGAAGCTGATGCCGAACTTCACCGGCGTCAGCGCCAGGCCCTTCTTCAGGATCGGGCTCGCGGCATTGAACGCGCGGATATCTTCGCGTCGCTTTGCATAGTCGCTGCTGGCTTCCAGCTCGGCGGTCATCTCCTCGAGCATGTTGTGCTCGACGGTCTGGTAGTAGTGGGTGACGTTGCGCTCGGTCTTGCCGTAGTAGTTGCGCTTGCGCACCTCGAGCGGGTCCTTGCCCAGCTCGCGGGCCACCGCGTCCATGATTTCCTCGATGGCGACCATGCCCTGTGGGCCGCCGAAGCCGCGGTAGGCGGTGTTAGAGGCGAGGTTGGTCTTGCAGCGATGGCCATTGATGGTGGCGTCGCCCAGGTAGTAGGCGTTGTCGGAGTGGAACATGGCGCGGTCGACGATCGAGCCGGAAAGGTCCGGTGAGTAGCCGCAGTTACCGGCGAGATCGATCTCGATGCCGTGCAGCAGACCGTCATCGTCGAAGCCGACGTCGTACTCGACGTAGAACGGGTGGCGTTTGCCGGTCATGGTCATGTCTTCCATGCGCGGCAGGCGCATCTTGGTCGGCCGACCGGTGAGGTGCGCGATCACCGCGCACAGGCACGCAGGTCCCGCGGCCTGGGTTTCCTTGCCGCCGAAGCCACCGCCCATGCGGCGCATGTCGATGACGATCTTGTTCATCGGTACGCCGAGCACTTCGGCCACCAGCTTCTGCACCTCGGTGGGGTTCTGCGTCGAGGTGTAGACGATCATGCCGCCATCTTCGGTGGGCATGACCGAGGACACCTGTGTCTCCAGGTAGAAGTGCTCCTGCCCGCCGATGTGCAGCGAACCCTGCAGCCGACGCGGCGCGCTGGCCAGGGCGGTGGCCGAGTCGCCGCGCTTGTGGGTGTGGCTGTCGAGCACGAAGTGCTTCTTGTGCAGCGCCTCGACCACGTCGAGCACCGGCTCCAGATCCTCGTAGTCGATGATCGCGGCCATCGCCGCCTTGCGTGCGGTTTCCAGGCTGTCGGCAGCCACGGCGATCACCGGCTGGCCGATGAACTCGACCTTGCCGTCGGCCAGCAGCGGGTCGCCGGGCATCACGGCACCGATGTCCAGCTGGCCCGGCACGTCCTTCGCCGTGATGGCGATGGCCACGCCCGGAATCTGGTAGCAGGGGCTGGTATCGATGTTGACGATGCGGGCGTGGGCGCGCTCGCTCATGCGGGCGTAGACGTGCAGCTGATTGGGAAACTCCAGGCGGTCGTCGACGTACACCGCCTCGCCCGAGACATGCTTGGGCGCGCTGTCATGCTTTACGCTGCGACCGACGCCGGTGACTAGGTCCGCGGTGAAAAGGGCGGCGATTTCGTCTTGAGTGCGTACAGGGCTGTGGTTAGACATAAGCGGTCACCCTCGTCTCGGTCTTTGGCGCGTGCTGTTCGACGAAGCATTTGCGTAGCAGGTTCTGTGCGACCAGCAGGCGGTATTCGCGGCTGGCACGGAAGTCGGTGAGCGGTGTGAAGTCCTTTTCGAGCGCCGTGCAGGCCCGCTCAAGCGTCTCGGTATCGAACGCGGCGCCGATCAGCGTACGTTCGCAATTCATGGCGCGCTTCGGGATGGCGGCCATGCCGCCAAAGGCGACGCGCGCTTCGTCGATCACGCCGTCAAGGATTCTGAGTTCGAAGGCGGCGCAGACGGCGGAAATGTCGTCGTCCAGACGCTTGGAAACCTTATAGGCGCGGAACAGGCGATCCGGCGTGGCGCGCGGCACCCGCACCTTCTCGATGAATTCCCCGGGCTGGCGCGCGGTGACCTTGTAGTCGATGAAGTAATCCTCGAGCGGCAGGGTGCGGCTGCTGGCGCCCTTGCGCAGGACAACGTCGGCACCCAGGGCGATCAGCAGCGGCGGCGAGTCGCCGATCGGCGAGGCGTTGCCGATGTTGCCACCGAGCGTGCCCTGGTTGCGGATCTGCAGCGAGGCGAAGCGCTGCAGCAGCTCGCCGAAATCCGGGTACTCGGCGGCCAGCGCGGCGTAACAGTCGGTCAGCGGGGCGGCTGCACCAATCTCGATATGGCGGTCGGCGATCTGGACCTGCTTCATCTCGGTGATCTGACCGACATGGATCATCACCGGCAGCTCGCGATGGAACTGGGTGACCTCCAGTGCCAGGTCGGTGCCGCCAGCAAGCAGCCGTGCGTCGGGATTGGCGGCGTAGACCTCGGCCAGTTCGGCGACGGTCAGCGGCGACAGGCAACGCTTTTCGCCGTCGCTGAGCTCGGCCATTTCACGCGGGGCGATGGCCTTGAGCTGGGCGATGGTCTCGGCTTCGCGGGCATCGAACTGGTCCGGCTGCTTGGCACAGCAGGCCTGTTCGGCGGCTTCGAGGATCGGCCGGTAGCCGGTGCAGCGGCAGAGGTTGCCGGCCAGGGCTTCGTGGGCCTGGTGCGGATCGTATTCATTGACCGCGCCGGCGTTCTTCTGCAGGGCGAACAGGCTCATGACGAATCCGGGGGTACAGAAACCGCATTGCGAGCCGTGGCAGTCGACCATCGCCTGCTGGACGCTGTGCAGCCGGCCCTGGTCCTTGAGGTCTTCGACGCTGATCAACTGCTTGCCGTGCAGCGCGGAGACGAAAGTCAGGCACGAGTTGAGGGTGCGATAGCGCAGGCGCTCGCCCACCAGTTCGCCGACCACTACGGTACAGGCGCCACAGTCACCGGAGGCGCAGCCCTCCTTGGTTCCGGTCTTGCCACGATACTCGCGCAGATACTGCAGCACCGTGGTATTGGGATCGAGTGCGCGCTCGCTGCGCAGTTCTCGATTGAGAAGAAACTGGATCAAGGCGAAGCCTCCGCTGTTGTTGTTCTGACACGCAAACTATCGCTATCTGACTTTTCGGTCAACTAATTCCTGACTCAAAAGTCAATGCGGCAGACGCGCGCAGATCGGGCGAGGCATATCGATGCGCTCGCCCCTGTTTGCATACTGCAATTAAAGCCCGTTCAGACGGGTTCGGCCTCGCCCTGCCGTCGGTAGGCATAGGTCTCGGCGAAGCGCGAGAGCATGTACCGGCTGCAGGTGGTGCTCGGGTATTTCGGCGGGTTGGTTTCGTCGTAGCAACCGGGCAGGCAGGCGATCTCGGTATCCGGATGCGGCTCGGCGAAGAACGGCATGGAGTAGCGGTCCACGCCCAGCGGGCTGATCACGCGATGGGGCGTCGACTTGTAACGGTCGTTGCTCCAGCGCGCCATCATGTCGCCGATGTTGACCACGTAGGTGCCCTCGATGGGCGGTGCGTCGATCCACTCGCCCTTGACGTTCTGCACCTGCAGGCCGCCGGCCTGGTCCTGATAGAGCAGGGTGACGCAGCCGTAATCGGTGTGCGCGCCGGCGCCTTGCTGATCGGCGCTGGTGGCGGTCTGCCGGGGCGGGTAGTGGATCATGCGAAACACGCTGATGGGCTCGACGAAGCGCTTGTCGAAGAAGTCCCGCTCGATGCCCAGGGCGAGTGCGATGGCACGCAGAAGCGTGCAGGCAAGGTCCTGCATGTCGCGGTAGTGCCCTTCCATCAGCTCGGTCCAGCCTTCGATCTGCAGCGGATGACGGTTGGGCCCGCGCAGCGGTTTGCCGGCCAGTACCTCCGGATGATCGGCAGGCATATGGAAACCCATGTCGAAGGTTTCCTTGAGGTCGCACGGCTGGCTCGGGTCCAGCTGCTCGGTGGCGACGGCACCGTAGCCGCGGTGGTGCTGGCTCTTGGTGATGTCGATCTTCAGCTTTTCGTCGGCGGGCAGGGCAAAGAAACGCTTGGCATGGCCGGTGAGGGTGGCGATGCGCTCGGCGCTGATCGGATGACCCTTGATATAGAAGAAGCCCCACTCGCGGCAGGCGCGGTCGATGGCCTCGGCGACGGCCAGATGGCCGGCCTCGTCGGCGTTATAGAGCGGGGAAATATCGATGATGGGCAGTGAGTTCATGGCTGACTCCGGGTACGGCGCCGCCGGTCTTCTCGTACCGGCGGCCTTCGAGGGCAATGCCCCCTGCGTGCGGTTCGCCCGGAGGCGGGACGGCACGCGAGATTCCGCAGTGCGCCGCTCGGGCCGGCGCAGGTGACGCTTACTTCGGCATTTCAGCCTTGACGCCCTGGACGTAGTAATTCATCGAGGCGAGGTCCTTGATGCTGGCGGTCTCGCCCTCGGCGATGCGCACTTCGCCAGCCTGATCCTTGATCGGACCGGTGAACGGATGGAATTCACCGCTCTTGATGCGGGCGATGATCTGCTCGGCCTCGGCCTTCACGTCAGCAGGCACCAGATCGCTGATCGGCAGGCTGATGCTGTCCTGCGCCAGCCCGCCCCAGAAATCCTCGGATTTCCAGTTGCCGGCCATTACCGCTTCGGCAGACTTGGTGTAGTGCGGGCCCCAGTCGTTGACGATGGAAGTCAGCACGGCCTTCGGCCCGAAGTGCTGCATGTCCGACGCGTAACCGACGGAATAGACGCCACGGCGCTCGGCGGCCTGGATCGGTGCCGGGCTGTCGGTGTGCTGGAAGATCACGTCCACGCCCTGGTCGATCAGCGCGTTGGCGGCATCGGCTTCCTTGCCCGGATCGAACCAGGTGTTGACCCACACCACCTTGATCTCGGTGCCAGGGTTGTACTTGTCCAGCGCCAGCTGGATGGCATTGATGTCGCGGATCACTTCCGGAATCGGGAAGGACGCGATGTAGCCGACCTTCTTGGTCTTGGTCATCTTCGCCGCGAGGAAGCCGCCGACGTAGCGGCCTTCATAGGAACGGGTCAGATAGGTGCCGACGTTCTTCGCCTGCTTGTAACCGGTGGCATGCTCGAAGGTGACCTTGGGGAACTGCTTGGCGACCTTCAGCGTGGGGTTCATGTAGCCGAAGGAGGTGGTGAAGATCAGGTCATAGTCGCTCTTGGCCATGTTGCGGATAACCCGCTCGGCATCGGCGCCTTCCGGCACGTTCTCGACGAAGCTGGTCTTCACCTTGTCGCCCAGCTGCTCTTCCATGTACTTGCGACCCTGCTCATGCTGGTAGGTCCAGCCATGGTCGCCGATCGGGCCGATATAGACGAAGCCGACCTTCAGCGGATCGGCGGCCGAAGCGGCGGCCGAAGCGGCGGCCGTGGTGAGAGCGGCGCTGAAGCCGATCGCTGCGGCAAGGGCGCGCAGCAGGGTTTTCCGTGAGTTGTTCTGCATGGCGGGTGACGCTCCTGTTTGTCTAGCTACAGAGCCTGTGTTGGCTGATAGCTGGTTAGCAAAAAGCTGACCAACTGGACAGATACCTTCGTTGTGCCGGATTGCGGCCGATTCGACGCGACGCCGAGGCCCGATCGAGACTTGCGCTGGTGCGCCAGTAATCCATGGAGCCCAGCTTTGGTGCAAGCCTCGATCGTGGTTGTTTAGCCGTTTACCAGTTGCCGGGCCGCCTGCTGGTGATCGGCGATCAGTCCCTGCACGTCGAGGCCTTCGACCTGACCGTCGACGACGCGCCATTTACCGCCGATCATCACCCGGTCGGCACGGTCGGCGGCGCAAAGCAGCAGCGCGGCGATGGGATCGTGGCTGCCGGAAAAGCGCAGTTCGTCCAGCTTGAACAGGGCCAGATCGGCCTGCTTGCCGACCGCCAACTCGCCGATGTCGCTGCGCCCGAGCAGGCGCGCGGAGCCGCGGGTCGCCCAGCCGAGCACCTTCTGCGGGGTGATCTTCTCGGCGCCGTAGCGCAGGCGCTGGATGAACAACGCCTGACGCGCTTCGAGCATCATGTTGGAGGCGTCGTTGGAGGCCGAACCGTCCACGCCCAGGCCGATGATGGCGCCCTTGTCCTCGAGCTCGAGCGTGTGGCAGATGCCGGAGGCCAGACGCATGTTGGAACTCGGGCAATGGCAGATGCCCACACCGGCTGCACCCAGGCGGTGAATTTCCACTTGGTTGAAATGGATGCCATGGGCCAGCCAGGTCCGCGGGCCGAGCCAGCCGACGCTCTGCAGGTAGTCCACGGTGCGCATGCCGAAGCGTTTCGCGCAGAACTCCTGTTCGTCCAGGGTCTCGGCCAGGTGGGTATGCAGACGCACGTCCCGCGCTTCGGCCAGCTCTGCGCAGGTCCGCATGATGTCGGTGGTGACCGAGAACGGCGAGCAGGGCGCCAGGGCGATCTGGATCTGCGCGCCGTCGCCGCGCTCGTGGTAGCGGTCGATAAGCCGCTCGCTGTCGGCGAGGATGGCCTCGGCGTCCTGCACCACGCTCTTGCATGGCAGGCCGCCGTTTTCCTTGGACAGGTTCATCGAACCGCGGGTGAGCATGGCACGCATGCCCAGTTCGCGGACGGCCCCGACCTGGATGTCGATGGCGTCCTCGAGCCCGCCCGGAAACAGGTAGTGGTGATCCGCCGCCGTGGTGCAGCCGGACAACAGCAGCTCGGCCAGCGCCACCTTGCTCGCCAGCTGCAGCGCCTGCGGCGTAAGCCGTGCCCAGACCGGGTAGAGGGTCAGCAGCCAGTTGAACAGCGGCTCGTTGACCACCGGCCCCCAGGCGCGGGTCAGGGTCTGGTAGAAATGGTGATGGGTGTTGACCAGCCCCGGCAGCACGACGTGTTCGCGGGCGTCGAAGATCTCGTTCACCGGCAGCGCGGGCGAGGCCCCGGCGGCGAGCATTTCGACGATGACGCCGTTCTCGACCACCAGCCCACCCGGGGCTTCCTGGTCGTTGGCGGTGAACAGGGCAAGCGGATTCTTGATCCAGATACGGTCAGCAGGCATGGCCGGCTTTCTCCTGAAGGGTTGAGTTCAGAGTAGCCAGCTCAGTTATGCCCTGTCTGCTGATCCAGGGGCGGAGGGGGTTGCTTGTGCCGCGGACGGAAAGATAAGGGATGCCACAGGGGCTGCCAAGGGCCGGTTAGCGGAGCGGTCCCGGCCGCGACCGGGACACCGGGGTGAGTCCGTTCACGGTCGATCACGGTCTTGCCTGCTCACCAGGGCAGCGCGTCCCCCAGATAGTCGATGTACCGATGCCCGCCCTGGCCGATCGCCCGCGTCACCTGCTCGGCCATGCCGCGAGCACTGGTCTCGACATCCAGCGGGGCCTGATCGCCACCCATGTCGGTCTTGACCCAGCCCGGATGCATCGACAGCACGGTCAGCTTCGTCTCGCCGAGCTTGGCAACGAAGGTTCGGGTCATGTGGTTCAGCGCGGCCTTGCTCGCACCGTAGAGGTCCATGCCCATGCCTGGGCCGACTTCGACGCTGCCGAGAATGGAACTCATGAAGACGACCACGCCCTGATCCGGGTTCACCAGTGGCAACAGTCGTTCGGCCAGGCGCACCGGAGCGACGGCGTTGGTGAAGAACAGCTGGCCGACTTCCGCCTGGCTGGCTTCGGTGGCCGGTTTGTCCTGCGGCCCGGCGATGCCGGCGTTGACGAACAGGACGTCGATCGGGGTGCCGGCCAGGCGTGCGGCCAGTTGATCGACGCTGGTCGCGTCGTCCATGTCCAGGGTCTCGATGCGCAGCTGCGGCAACCCGTTTAGCGCTTCGGCACGCTGTGGATCGCGGACGGTAGCGATCACCTGCCAGCCTGCGCTGGAGAACTGCTTCGCCAGGCCGAGGCCCAGGCCGCGGGAGGCGCCGACAATCAGTATGTTCTTTGGCATGGAGCAATCTCGAAGGTCATGACGTGGGCAAGAATAGCGCGAGGACCAGCTTCGCGCGCAGCGGGCCGGCATGCGGCAATCGACCACTGCCCGAGTGTTGCAAGCCGTTTCGTTGCGATGGTCAGAACCGCTCTGTTTCGGCTCTCATGGGCTAGTTTTGCAGTGCGCCCGGCAACGAATCATCCGCCTTGGAGGACCCAATGCCCGAACAGCAGATCCAATCGACCCGCTGGCACGCCCGTCAGGCCGAGGAGGCCTTGCTGGAGCTGGACTCCACCACTGCCGGCCTGACGCACGAGCAGGCCGCGCAGCGTCTGCTCCGCTACGGTCCCAACCGGCTCGACGAAGCCAAGCCGGCCAGCGTCTGGCAACGCGTGCTGCGGCATCTGAACAACGTGCTGCTCTATGTGCTGATCGCCGCGGCGCTGGTCACCGGATTGATGGGGCACTGGGTCGACACCTTCGTGATCATTGCGGTGGTGGTGCTCAACGTTGCCATCGGCTTCGTTCAGGAAGGCAAGGCGGAAAAGGCGCTGCAGGCGATCCGCCATCTGCTGGCGCCGCACGCAGTGGTGCTGCGCGACGGCCGGCAGCAGGACATCGATGCTGCCGATCTGGTGCCCGGTGATGTGGTACTGCTGGCGTCCGGCGACAGCCTGCCGGCCGATGTGCGACTGCTGCAGGCGCGCAACCTGCGCATCGACGAGGCGGCGTTGACCGGTGAATCGGTGCCGGTGGACAAGCAGGTCGATGCCGTGGCCGATGACGCGGCCATCGGCGACCGGATCTGCATGGGCTATGCGGGCACCCTGGTCACCCAGGGCCAGGCGCGGGCCGTGGTGGTTGCCACCGGCGCCGCCACCGAGATCGGCCGTATCGGCCGCATGCTCGAAGCGGTGGAGCAGGGCACCACGCCGCTGCTGCGAAAGATGCAGGACTTCGGCCGCATCCTGACCCTCTTCATTCTCGCCACCGGCGGATTGCTGTTCCTGTTCGGCACGCTGGTGCGTGGCATGGGGGCCGGTGAGATGTTCATGGCCGCGGTAGGCCTGTCGGTCGCGGCGATCCCGGAAGGACTGCCGGCGATCATGACCATCACCCTGGCGATCGGTGTGCAGCGTATGGCCGCACGCAACGCGGTGATCCGTCGGCTGCCGGCGGTGGAGGCGCTGGGTTCGGTGACGGTGATCTGCTCGGACAAGACCGGCACCCTGACGCGCAACGAGATGACCGTGCAGGAGGTGATCTGTGCCGGCCAGTCGCTGGACGTCGAGGGGGCCGGGTACGCGCCGACCGGCAGCCTGCTGCTGCAGGGTTCGGCGGTCGATGCGGCAGCATTGGCTGCCCACTCGCCGGCGGCGGCCGCGCTGGTCGAAGCCGCCGCGCTGTGCAATGACGCCAGCCTGCACGAAAAGGAACAGCACTGGGTGCTGGCTGGCGATCCCACCGAGGGCGCGCTGCTGACTCTGGCGATGAAGGCCGGGCTTTCGCCGACGGTAGTGCAGGTCGACCGGCCGCGGCTGGACGTGATTCCGTTCGAATCCGAGCATCGGTTCATGGCGACGCTGCATGCCTGCGAGGCGGGCAGCGAGGTATTGGTCAAGGGCGCGCCGGAACGCATTCTGGCCATGTGCTCGCAGCAGCTGGAGGCCGACGGCGTCGAGCGCTCGCTGGATGAGGCGCACTGGCACAACCAGATCGAGGCGCAGGCGCGCGCCGGGCGTCGGGTACTGGCCTTCGCCCGGTGTCGGCTGGGCGTGGGCAAGCAGGACCTCGAGCATGCCGATGTCGCCAGCGGGCTGACCCTGCTCGGCCTGGTGGGCATCATCGATCCACCCCGTGACGAGGCGATCCGGGCGGTGGCGCAGTGCCGCGCGGCCGGCATTCGTGTGGTGATGATCACCGGTGACCACGGTGTGACCGCCAGCGCCATCGCCCGGCAGCTGGGCATGGGCGAGGACATCAAGGCGATCACCGGCCCGGAGCTGGAGCTGATGGACGACACTGCCATGCGCCAGGCCGTCGCCGAGGCACGGGTGTTCGCCCGTGCCAGCCCGGAACACAAGCTGCGTCTGGTACGTGCGCTGCAGGCCAATGGCGAGGTCGTCGCCATGACCGGCGATGGCGTCAACGATGCGCCGGCGCTGAAGCAGGCCGACGTCGGCGTGGCCATGGGCATGAAGGGGACCGAGGCGGCCAAGCAGGCTGGCGCCATCGTGCTGGCGGACGACAATTTCGCCTCTATCGCGCATGCCGTGGAAGAAGGGCGTACCGTCTACGACAACCTGCGCAAGACCGTGACCTTCCTGCTGCCGATCAACGGCGGCGAGTCGCTGTCGCTGCTGTTGGCGGTGCTGCTCGGCCTGGCGCTGCCGATCACGCCGGTTCAGGTGCTTTGGGTCAACATGGTCAGCTCCGTGGCGCTGGCCATGGTGCTGGCCTTCGAGCCGACCGAGGCGGACGTGATGCAGCGCCCGCCGCGGCGACCGGACGAACCGATGCTGTCGCGCTTCGTGATCTGGCGGATCTTCTTCGTCTCGGCGCTGTTCCTGGTCGGGATCTTCGGCATGTACCAGTGGATGCTGGCGCAGGGCGCGACGGTCGAGGCCGCGCGCACCGTTGCGGTGAACACGCTGGTATGCATGGAGGTGTTCTACCTGTTCAGCGTGCGCTACCTGAAGGCGCCGTCCTTCACGGTGCAGGGCGTGAAAGGCACGCCGCGGGTGCTGGTGGCGGTGTTCAGCGTGTTCGGCCTGCAGCTGTTGTTCACCTACGCGCCGTTCATGCAGTCGCTGTTCGCCTCCGAGGCCTTGCCGCTGGACACCGGCATGCTGGTGGTAATGGCCGGCGTGGCGGTGCTGCTGATCCTGGAGATCGAGAAGGCGCTGCTGCGACGCATGGGCGTCGGCCCGTCTTGAGGTGAAACGGCGCCGTAGGGGTCAGAGCGGCGGCAGCTCTTCCATGAGGTCGGTGGAGTTGATGCCCGGGATGTGCAGCTCGCTCTTGGCCAGCTGCTGACCCTCCATCTGCGGCTGGGTCACCCAGGTGAGGATGTCGTAGTAGCGGCGGATGTTGGCCACGAAGTGCACCGGCTCACCGCCGCGGGCATAGCCGTAGCGGGTCTTGCTGTACCACTGCTTCTGCGACAGGCGTGGCAGCATCTGCTTCACGTCCAGCCACTTGTTGGGGTCCAGCCCTTCAGCCTCGGCCAGCTTGCGTGCATCTTCCAGATGGCCGCCGCCGACGTTGTAGGCGGCCAGGGCGAACCAGGTGCGGTCCGGCTCCTCGATACTCTCCGGCAGGCTGGCATGCACCTGCACCAGGTACTTGCCGCCACCCTGGATGCTCTGTACCGGATCGAGGCGATTGGTCACGCCCATGGCATTGGCGGTGCGCAGGGTCAGCATCATCAGCCCGCGCACGCCGGTCTTGGAGGTGGCTTCCGGCTGCCAGTGGGATTCCTGGTAGCCGATCGCAGCCAGCAGGCGCCAGTCGATGCCATGTTCCTTGGCGGTTTCACGGAAGGCCTTTTCATAACGTGGCAGACGCTGCTGCAGGTGCTTGGCGAAGGCATAGGCGCCGACGTAGCCGAGCACGTCGACATGGCCGTAGTAGCGCTCGCGCAGGCGCTGCAACGTACCGTTCTGCTGGGCCTGCTCGAGGAAGGCGTCGGCCGCCTTGAGCAGGCTGTCATCCTCGCCTTTGGCGACCACCCAGGCCAGGCTGTTCTGTTCGCCGACGTCGAAGCCGGCGCGGATGTTGCTGAAATACACCTGGTTCATGGACATCTCGTTGGATTCCACCAGGGTCAGGTCGATCTGGCCTTCATCGACCATGCGCAGCAGGTCGACGACTTCCACCGCATCGGATTCGTCGTAGCGCAGCTCGGGGTACTCCACCTGCAGCGAGGCCAGCTTCTCCGCCTGGCTGCTGCCCTTGAGCACCAGGATGCGCTTGCCGATCAGATCCTTCGGGCTGGTCGGTCGGCGCTGGCCGCTGTGGTAGACGACCTGGGTGGTGACGTCGAGGTAGGAGCGGGTGAAGCGCGCCAGTTCCTGGCGGCCTTCGCTGGCGACCAGTCCCGCAGCGGCCAGTGCCGGGCCGCCGGGACGGTTGAGACGGCTGAAGATGTCGTCGATGTTGTCGGCGGTTTCGATCTGCAGTTCGACGCCCAGGGTGCTGGCGAAACGCTTGACCAGCTCGTACTCGAAGCCGGCTTCGCCATTGCGATCCTGGAAATAGGTGGAAGGGCTGTTGCGGGTGATCACGCGCAGTACGCCTTCCTCCTTAATGCGCTCGAGCTCGCTGGGCTTTTCGGCGCAGCTGCCGAGCATCAGGAAGATTCCGATCGCCAACAGCCAGATGGCGCAGCGCTTGCGGAACAGGGTATGGGCAAACATCGGCGCAGTATACGCAAAGGCGAACCGCCACCATATCTGGACAGCGTTCGGCCTCTCTGCTAGGCGGGCCTGGTGGACGACCGCAGCGCGGCAGTTGGGCATAATGCCGGCCCTGCCGTTGTCGTCGCCGAGATCGTTGCCAAACATGACCGAGGTCCTGCCCAAACCCTGGTTCGTCTACCTGGTGCGTGCCGCCAATGGCGCGCTGTACTGCGGGATCAGCGACGATGCCCAGCGGCGTTTCGCCGAGCACCAGCGCGGGCGCGGGGCGCGTTTCTTCCATTCCAGCCCGGCGCAGGCACTGGTCTACGTCGAGGCCTGTGCCAGCAAGGGCGACGCGCTGCGCCGGGAAATCGCCATCAAGCGACTGGACAAGCGGGCCAAGGAACGCCTGGTCAGCCAGGCCGGGCCCGTGGCGTGAATGACGCCCTAATCAGCCGGTAGGCTCGCCCGAGCGGAGCGTCTAAGCTGATGCATCTTTCCACGACGATGCTCCGCTTCACGGGGCATCTCGACACTTCCTCTGGCGGAGCCTGTCATGCACGAGCTGATCCTGCACCACTATCCCACCTCGCCCTTCGCCGAGAAGGCGCGCCTGATGCTCGGATTCAAGCAGTTGTCCTGGCGTTCGGTGATGATCCCGCCGGTCATGCCCAAGCCGGATCTCACCGCGCTGACCGGGGGCTACCGGCGTACGCCGGTGTTGCAGGTCGGCGCCGATATCTACTGCGACACGGCGCTGATCGCTCGTCGGCTGGAAGCGGAGAAGGCCACTCCGGCGCTGTTCCCCGAAGGTCAGGAATTCACCGCGGCGACGCTCGCTCAATGGGCCGACTCGGTACTGTTTCTGAATGCCGTGAGCCTGGTCTTCCAGCCCGAATCCATGGCGCTGCGTTTCGCCCAGGTGCCCAAGGAGTTCGTCCAGGTGTTCAGCAAGGACCGCGCGCAGCTGTTCGCCAACGGCTCGGTGAGCCGGGTGCCGCTGGAGCAGGCCAAGAGCGACTGGCCGGTGTTCATGTCGCGCCTGCAGCAGCAACTGGCGCGCGAGGAGGGCGAGTTCCTGTTGGGCGCTGCGCCTTCGCTGGCGGATTTCGCCGTCGCGCACTGCCTCTGGTTCCTGCGCGCGACGCCGGTCACCGCACCGCTGGTGGACGACTATCCGGAGATCCGTGCATGGCTCGGCAAGGTGCTGGGCGTCGGCCATGGCTCGAGCAGCGAGATGTCTGGCGAGGATGCCGTGCGCGTGGCCCGCGAGGCCGAACCGGCTGCGCTGCCCGAGGAGGCGTTCGCCGATCCCAACGGTTTCCAGGAAGGCCAGCCGGTGACGATCGCCGCGGTGGATTATGGGGCCGATCCGGTCGAGGGCGAGCTGGTGTTCGCCGGAGCGGAAGAGCTGATCCTGCGCCGCAGCGACGATCGCGCCGGCGTCGTGCATGTGCACTTCCCGCGCAGCGGCTATCGCATCGAGGCGCGCTGAGGCCTACTGCGCCGCCGGGGCCGCCTGGTGCACGCTGGGCAGCTCGGCGGCCAGATCGCGGAAATAGGCGATGCGCTCGTAGCACAGCGTGAGTTCGCCGCTGATGCGGTTGAACCAGGCGTCCGGGGCGCCGCAGGTGGACATGCGCAGGGTCAGGTCCCGCGGCAGGGCGAAGGCTTCGCTGGCCTTGGCCGCCACCGCTTCCAGCTCACCGCTGGCTCGGATCTTCTCCAGTAGCTCGGTACCGCCTGCAAGGTGCGCGGGAGGGGTGTCGTAGACCACCTTGATGCGGTGTCGCAGCGGTTGCGCGGCGCTGCGCCCGAAGTGCTCGCGAAACCACTGCACGGCATGGGCGACCTGCTCGTATTCGTCGGGGCAGTACAGCGCGCGTTCCACCGGCAGGCCGCTGACTTCCAGCACCCAGTCGAGCCGATCAGGGTCGCTGCCGTAGGCCAGGCAGGCGATGTTGTAGAAGCGCTGGGCGTCCAGCGCATGGCTGTCCCAGACCGGTACCGGGGAGCCGTCGCGTTCCGCGTTCTGCCATTCCATACGCCAGTAATCGGCGACGTCCATCAGCTTGGCGTAGAAATCGTCGCGGTGCTGTTCCTGCTGCAACAGGAAAAGGCCCATGAAACCGAGCTGGTCGGCGGCGTCCTCCTCGCGGCCAAGCACAGGCAGCTGCAGTTCGCTGATCAGCAGGTGCCCCATCTCGTGCATCAGGGTGAACTCGGCGTTGGCCACGGTGAAGCGCACCGCTTCCACCGACAGCTCGGGCGCGGTGCCGCCGTCCTGCGCCGGGGCCAGCATCGGCAGCAGCCATAGCAACCAGGCGAACCGCTTCATGGTGTGCCGTCCAGATCTGCATGGCTGAACGGCGCCGGGCGGCTCGGCCAGCTCAGCGCCAAGCGTTCGAACTCACGGGCCAGCAGGCTGGCGACGATAAGGTCGCGCAGCCAGCGATGATCGGCAGGAATCACGTACCAGGGTGCCGCGTCGCGGTGGGTGCGCCCCAGCACCTCGGCCCATTGCGCCTGGTGATCGGCGAAGTGGCGATGGTCGCGCAGATCGCCCAGGGTCAGTTTCCAGCGTTTTTCCGGATGATCCAGACGGCGATGCAGCCGCCGCTTCTGCTCGCCGAGCGAGAGCTGCAGGTAGCACTTGAGGGGATGAATCCGTTGCGCGTGCATCCGCTGTTCGAACTCGGCGATCGCTCCGTAGCGTTGCGGCAGGTCCGCCACCGCGCACAGGCCGTCACGCACATCGCTGACCAGCGCCTCGTAGTAGCTGCGGTTGAACACGCCCAGCGTGCCAGGGGCCGGCAGGCGCTCCCGGTAGCGCTGGAGAAACCCCTGGCGGCGCTCGTCCGGAGTCGGTGCCTGGAAACCGATGGCCGACATCCCGAGCGGGTCGAGGCCGGCGAGCACGCGGCGCACCACGCCGTTCTTGCCTGCGCAGTCGGGGCCCTGCAGGACGAGCAGCAGGGCGTCCTGACGATTGGCCATGAGCATGCTCTGCTGCTCGCGCAGCCACTCTTTCAGCCCGGCCAGCTGTGTCTGTGCCTGCGGCCTGTCCAGCCCGTAGTCCCGCGCCGGATCATGCCCCAGCGGGGCGCTGGGGTCGCACAGGCAGTCATCGAGCAGGCTGTCCGGCAGGCGCATGGTGGGTTCAGTCCTTGCGGCGCTTGAGCTGATCCTTGAGCTGGGTGGGCAGCTGGCGAATGATCAGCATGTCGCGGTCCTCGTCGTATTCGATCTTCGAGCCCAGCAGGTGCGATTCGAAGCTGATCGACAACCCTTCGGCGCGACCGGTGAAGCGGCGGAACTGGTTGAGGGTGCGCTTGTCCGGTGGGATCTCCGGCGACAGGCCGTAATCCTTGTTACGGATGTGCTCGTAGAAGGCCCGCGGCCGGTCCTCGTCGATCACCCCGGACAGTTCCTCGAGGGTGATCGGCTCGCCGAGCTTGGCCTGGGTGCTGGCGTAGTCCACCAATGCAGAGGTCTTTTCGCGGGCCTGCTCCTCCGGCAGGTCCTCGCTCTCCACGTAGTCGCTGAACGCCTTGAGCAGGGTGCGCGTCTCGCCGGGGGCATCAACGCCCTCCTGGCAGCCGATGAAATCGCGGAAGTACTCGGAGACCTTCTTGCCGTTCTTGCCCTTGATGAAGGAAATGTACTGCTTCGACTGCTTGTTGTTCTGCCACTCGGAGATGTTGATGCGTGCTGCCAGATGCAGCTGGCCCAGGTCCAGATGCTTGGCTGGCGCCACATCCAGCGACTCGGTCACCGTCACGCCTTCGCTGTGATGCAGCAGGGCGATGGCCAGGTAGTCGGTCATGCCCTGCTGGTAGTGGGCGAACAGCACGTGACCACCGGTGGACAGATTGGACTCTTCCATCAGCTTCTGCAGGTGTTCCACGGCCTGGCGGCTGAAGGCGGTGAAGTCCTGACTGCCTTCCATGTATTGCGCCAGCCAGCCGCTGAACGGATAGGCGCCGGATTCGCCGTGAAAGAAGCCCCAGGCCTTGCCCTGCTTGGCGTTGTAGCTTTCGTTGAGGTCCGCCAGCAGGTTCTCCATGGCCTGCGATTCGCCCAGCTCCGAATCGCGGGCGTGGAGAACGGCAGGTGTGCCGTCCGGTTTTTTCTCGATCAGGTGGACGATGCAGTGACGGATGGGCATGGCGAACTCGCGGGCTGAATGCAACAGGAGCGGCAGTTTACCCGAGAGCACGGGCATGAGCGCTTGCCGGTTCTGCTCAGGGTAGCGGACACGGATCAATGTCGGGGATCGCATGCAGCGCTAGCCTGCTGACTGCATCGGCTTTGCGGGGTATGGCATGTGAACAATGAATTCCTGGCCTGGTTGGGCGTCGCGCGTGGGCGTTTCCTCCTCCTGACGCTGAGCTGCGTGGCGCTCGGCATCGCCCTGGCGGCAAGTGCGCCCGGCGGGGAACTGGTGATCGGCGAAGCCGTGCTGGTGCTGCTCGGCGCCCTGGCGGCGCATGTGGCGGTCAATGCCCTCAACGAGTGGGGCGACTACCGCAGCGGGCTGGATCTGCAAACCCGTCGCACCGCGTTCAGCGGCGGCAGCGGCACGCTCGTGGTCCTGCCGCACCTGCTGCGTCGCACACTGCTGCTCGGGCTCGGCTGTCTGCTGTTCTGCGTGCTGATCGGGCTGTCCTTCCTCTTGCGCAAGCCACAGCTGCTGAGCAGCCTGGCGCCGCTCGGAGTGGTCGGCCTGCTGCTGGTGGTTGGCTACACGCCCTGGCTGACACGGCACCCCTGGCTCTGCCTGTTCGCCCCTGGACTGGGCTTCGCCCTGATGGTCTTGGGGACGCGCATCGCCCTGGCCGGCCCGCCGAGCGCAGGCGATCTGTGGCTGACCCTGACGCCGCTGCTGTTGTGCAACAACCTGCTGCTGCTCGCCCAGTTTCCGGACGTCGAGGCGGATCGGGCGGTGGGCCGGCGTACGTTGCCGATGCAGCTTGGCTGCGACGGTGCGCTGTGGGTGGTCATCGGCCAATGGCTGCTGGCCTACGGCGCGTTGCTGCTGGCGCTCTATCAGGCCGAGATTTCCGGCGCCGGTCTGGGGCTGCTCTGTCTGCCGCTGGCTTTGCGCGCGACCTGGCTGCTGTGGCACCGGCCGCAGCGACTGTTGCCTGCCCTGGGGCTGAACGCGGGCATCAGCGTCGCGACACCGCTGCTGATGGCGCTGGGACTGACGATCCTCTAACGCCAAACCAGGCGGCATGCGGCGGCCCGAGGCAAATCGGGCTTGCCGGAAGGGTAGCCGCCGCGAGTAGACTGGCTGCCCTCTCAACAGGGTACGTTTCTATGACTGCTGCATGGCGCAATGCTGCCTGGATACTCGCCGGTGGTTCGCTGATCCTCGCCATTTCCCTCGGGGTGCGGCACGGCTTCGGCCTGTTCCTGCCGCCGATGAGTGCTGAGTTCGGCTGGGGGCGGGAAGTGTTCGCCTTCGCCATTGCCGTGCAGAACCTGATCTGGGGGCTGGTGCAGCCGGTGACCGGTGCGCTGGCCGATCGCTTCGGCGTCGCACGTGCCGTGCTCATCGGCGGCATTCTCTATGCGGTGGGATTGGCGCTGATGGCGATGTCCGATTCGCCAGCGACGCTGACCCTCAGCGCCGGACTGCTGATCGGCCTGGGCCTGTCGGGTACCTCGTTTTCCGTGATTCTCGGCGCTGTCGGCCGCGCGGTGCCGCCAGAGAAGCGCAGCATGGCGATGGGTATCGCCAGTGCGGCCGGCTCCTTCGGCCAGTTCATCATGCTGCCGGGTAGCCTGGGGCTGATCGAATGGCTGGGCTGGTCCTCGGCATTGCTGGCGCTGGCCTTGCTGGTCGCCTTGATCGTGCCGCTCGCCGGCATGATGCGCAGCCCCGCTCAGGCGCCGGCGGCGGCCGGAACGCAGCAGTCGCTGGGTGAGGCGCTGCGCGAAGCGGTCGGTCATTCGGGGTTCCGCCTGCTGGCGCTGGGTTTCTTCGTCTGCGGGTTTCAGGTGGTGTTCATCGGTTTGCACCTGCCGGCCTATCTGGTCGACCAGCACCTGCCGGCGCAGGTCGGCACCACCGTGCTGGCGCTGGTCGGGCTGTTCAACGTGGTAGGCACCTACACCGCCGGCTGGCTCGGCAGCTGCTACTCCAAGCCGAAGCTGCTTGCCGGGCTGTACCTGATCCGCGGGGTGGTGATCAGCGTCTTCCTGCTGATGCCGCTGAGCGTGTGGAGCGCCTATGCGTTCGGCATCGTCATGGGCCTGCTCTGGCTGTCCACGGTGCCGCTCACCAACGGCACGGTGGCTACCATGTTCGGCGTGCGCAACCTGTCCATGCTCGGTGGCATCGCCTTCCTGTTCCATCAGCTGGGCTCGTTCTTCGGCGGTTGGCTGGGCGGTTGGCTGTACGACCGTACCGGCAGCTATGACCTGGTCTGGCAGATCGCGATCGCCCTCAGCCTGATCGCCGCGGTGCTCAACTGGCCGATTCGCGAGCAGCCGGTGGATAGGTTGCGCGCGGCGCAGGCCAACTGATGCGTCGGCTGTGGCTCGGCGCGGCGGGTGCCCTGCTACTGGGCGCGCTGGCGCTGCTCGCCTGGTGGGGCTGGCAGCGTGGTGGCCTGGCGCTGCTGCAGCTGGGCCTGGGCACCTGCTGAGCCTGGCGGCCGTGCCGCCGGTTTCCTTCGTTCGATCCGTTTTCTTCTTCCGCTCCCGCAGTCTGGCGACCGCAACGGCCGCCAAACGGTACGGCAAGCAGGGAATCAATTGGCCGTTCACTGCTCAAAGACGAAGCGGCGTAGAAGAAGTTAAGAACAAATCGCCGGTTCTTAGCAGCAAGCTATCGGCATTTGTGCGTGCACGCCCACTAACACGTGACTGTCCGCGTCCCCTGATTTCAGGCACGGCTGTCGCATAACCGTCATCAACAGTTGGTAAATACCTGCCGCACGCAGTCAATGGAGCAATAACCGATGTCCACTCTCACCGAACTCGCCCAGCAAATCGCCAAGCTCTATCCGCTGAAGGACAAGCGCGTCGGCAAGCGATACCGCGTGGTGGGCGAGCTGGCCGGGATGACCGAACTGGAAGAGATCAACGGCGAGCCGCGCTACATCCGTACGCTGGCGCTCAAAGACCGCCAGGTCTGGGATATTGCCGTCTGATGCATCTACGGCGTTGAGCGTCGCCGCGGTCAGGACCGCGGCCAGCGCTCGGTGCGCCAGGCAGCCTGCTCGGCTGCATCGAGAAAAGTCCAGGTGACGAAGCGACTTTTCTTTTGCCCCTGGGCCATATCCAGCGCCTGAACCTGCAGCGCACCCAGGCGTTGCAAGCGCACCATCAGCGGTGCCACGTTGCCACCCTTCGATACCAGCGTACTGAACCGGTAGACCTGCTTGGCGTACGCCACGCTCTCGTCCGCCATGCGCGCAACAAATGCCGCCTCGCCACCCTCGCACCAGAGCTCTGCCGCCTGGCCGCCGAAGTTCAGCTTCGGCAGCTTGCGGCTCGGGTCCAGCTTGCCAAGATTGCGCCACTTGCGCTGACTGCCGCTGGCAGCCTCGGCCTGCGAGGCGTGGAATGGCGGATTGCACAGGGTCAACTCGAAGCGCTCGTCCGCCGCCAGGATGCCCTTGAAGAGCTGCGTCGAGGTGTCCTGCCGGCGCAACTCGATGACCTTGTCTAGCCTGTTGGCCGCGACGATGGTGCGCGCCGAGGCCAGCGCCGTGGCGTCGATGTCGCTGCCAGTGAAGCGCCAGCCATATTCGCGATGGCCGATCAGCGGGTAGATGCAGTTGGCGCCGGTGCCGATATCGAGCACCCGGACCGCGGCGCCACGCGGGATGACGCCGGCGTTATCGGCGGCCAGCAGGTCGGCCAGGCCGTGCAGGTAATCCGCCCGCCCTGGCACCGGCGGGCAGAGGTAGCCGGCAGGAATGTCCCAGTGCTGGATGCCGTAGAACTGCCGCAGCAGTGCGCGGTTGAACACCCTTACCGCATCCGGATTGGCGAAGTCGATGCTCTGCTTGCCGTAGGGATTGAGGATGACGTACTCGCCCAGCTCCGGGCAGGCGGCGATCAGCTTGGGAAAGTCGTAGCGGCCGCTGTGGCGGTTGCGTGGATGCAGCACGGCCTTCGGCTCGGCAGGGCGCGGCTGGGACGAGGTTTTGCGTGGCATCGGGTCGACTGGAGGTTGGCGGCTGGGCGCGCATTGTCCCACAACCGCCTCGGCTGGCTAGTGCCGGCGCGGCACCATCAGCATCCACAGCAGCCCCCAGAGCAGCGCGCCGGCGCCAAGCCAGAAGGCGCTGTGCAGGCTGCCGCCCATGCCCATCCAGATGCTGGTCAGCCAGGGCGCGGCGAGCTGGGTCAGGCCGTACAGCGCGATCAGTGCCGCCGACAGGCGTGGGCCCTGATGTGGCTGCAGCGCGCGGGCCAGGCGCTGGGTCAGCAGTACGGTGCCGAGGAAGGTGCCGCCGACCAGCACCGCACACAGCAGGATGCCGACGGCCCCCGGCAACAGCAGAGCGGCCAGCACGCCGAGCAGCTGGGTCAGATAGCTCAGGCGCAGGGCGATGTCGTCGCCCAGGCGCACACCCAGACGGTTCCACAGCCAGGGCGAGGGCAGGGTTGCCAGCGCCACCACCAGCCAGCTGCCGCCGATGAGAAAGTCGCCGGGCTCCACCTGCAGGCGCGCCACCATGGGCAGAAAGGTCATCGGCAGGATGTAGCCCATCCCGGCGCCGGCGTAGGAGAGAAACAGTGGCGTGCTGGCGCGGTCGAGCAGCTTGCCACTCGGCGCCGTCGCGGACGGGGCGGGTGCCTGCTCGGTTGGCAGGTCCAGTCGCGAAAGCTGGCGCCAGCCCCACCAGGCCAGTGGTATCGACAGCAGCGCCGCCGGCCACCAGCGATCGGCGCCCAGCAGATAGCCGTCGCTCAGGCTGACCAGCAGGCTGGACAGGATCAGGCCGACGCAAACGCCGAGGTAGACCAGCCCGCTGGCCGACACGCGTTGCTGTCGTGCCAGCCACTCGAGGATCAGCGAGGGCGCCTGGACGAACACCAGGCCATTGCTGATGCCGTTGGCCAGGCGCAGCGCGGCGAGGGCATCGGCGGATTCGGCCTGGGTCTGCAGCAGGCTGCTGAGCACGTGCAACGCCAGTGCCCAGGGCAGGCTGCGGCGGATCTGCGCGACGCGGTGCCAGCGCACCGCGAGCAGTGCGCCGATCAGGTAACCGAGGTAGTTCCAGCTGGCGATGCTGGCGCCTTCCTGCACGGTCAGCAGGCCGTCTTCCACCAGCCAGGGCAGCAGCGGGGTGTATACGAAGCGGCCAAGGCCGTGGACGACCAGCAAAAGAATGGCACCGGCCAGCAGGACCGGAAACAGCGCGACGCGTTGAGGCATGGAGTTGTTCTTTTTCGAATGAGGCCCCGAGCTTAACGGCTGTGCCACTTGCCCGCCATGCCACATTGAGCGTCACGGCGCCCTGCGTGGTGCCGTCTCAGAGCGGAAACACCAGCGGTACCAGCAGCACCGCGACGGTCATCACCAGCACGGTGAAGGGCACGCCGATGCGCACGAAGTCGCCGAAACGGTACTGCCCCGGGCCGAGCACCAGGGTGTTCACCGGCGAGGAGATCGGCGTCATGAAGGCGGCCGAGGCGGCGAGCGCGACGATCATGGCGAACGGGTACGGCGAGGCACCCAGCTGTTCGGCGGTGGCCAGCGCCACCGGCGCCATCAGCACGGCGGTGGCGGTGTTGGAGATGAACAGGCCGATCAGTGCGGTGAGCAGGAACAGGCAGGCGAGCAGCGCGTGCGGCCCGGCATCGCCGAGCAGACCGACCAGCCCCGAGGTGGCGAGGGCGATGCCGCCGGTCTTCTGCAGCGCGAGGGCGAACGGCAGCATGCCGACGATCAGCACCAGGCTCTGCCAGTGGATCGCCTTGTAGGCGCTGTCCATGTCGATGCAGCGGAACAGACCCATGACCAGACAGCCGATCAGCGCCGCCAGCACGTTGGGCACCAGGCCGCTGACCATCAGTGCGACCATCAGCGCCAGGCCGAGCAGGGCGAATGGCGCCTGGTTGGCCGCGGGCGCCACGTCGTCCACCTCCGCCGGCAGGCTCAGCACCAGGAAATCGCGGCTCAGACCCTGCAGGCGGTGGATGTGCTTCCAGCTGCCGGCAACCAGCAGGGTGTCGGCCGGCTTGAGCTTCTCGTCCACCAGCAGCCCCTGCAGCGCCTCTCGATTGCGCCGCAGCCCGACGACGTTGAGCTTGTGCCGACTGCGAAAACCCAGCTGCTGGATGGTCTTGCCCGGCAGGCGCGAGTCCGGTGGCAGCGCCACTTCCGCCAGGCCCAGCTCGCGGGCGTGGTCGGCATAGTAGGAGGTGCTCAGCTGCAGCGGCTCGAGACCGAGTTCGCGGTAGGCACCGAGCAGGCCGATGGCCGGGCTGGCCAGGTCCACCAGCAAGACATCGCCGACGAACAGTTCGGTATTGCCGGTGGCCATCAGCAGCAGGTTGCGCAAACGTTCGTGGCGCTCTACCGCGATCACGTTGATGCCGTACTCGCTGCGCAGCCGCAGGGCGTCCAGTGCCTGATTGGCCAGGATCGAGCCGGGCAACACGCGCAGGCGTCGCTCGCGCTCGTCGAGCCGGTAATCTCGTGCGAGATCGGCCAAGGTGTGTCGCGGTTCCACGGCCGGGCCGTGCTTGTCGGAGCCGAGCCAGCGACGCGCCAGCAGCATGTAGCCAACCCCGAGCGCCAGGATCGCCAGGCCGATGGGCGTGAAGTCGAAGAAGGCGAAACCCTCGAGGCCGGCGCGGCGCAGTTCGCTGTTGACCACCAGGTTCGGCGGCGTCGCCACCAGGGTCAGCATGCCGCTGATGAGGCCGGCAAAGGCCAGCGGCATCAGCAGGCGCCGCGGCGAGACCTTCATGCGGTTGGCGATACCCAGCACCACGGGAATGAAGATGGCCACCACACCGGTGGAACTCATCACCGAGCCGAGCCCGGCGACCGCCAGCATCAGCAGCACCAGCAGGCGCGTTTCGCTGCTGCCGGCGGCGCGCATCAGCCAGTCGCCCAGGCGGTAGGCGATGCCGGTGCGTACCAGGCCGTCGCCGATGACGAACAGTGCGGCGATCAGCACCACGCTCGGATCGCTGAAGCCGGCCAATGCCTCCTGCACGCTGAGCACACCGGTCAGGGGCAGGGCGACCATGGCCAGCAGCGCGACCACGTCCATGCGCGGCCTGTTCAGCACGAACAGGCCGACGCAGCCGGCCAGCAGGGCGAGGACCAGAAGCAGATCGCCGTTCATGGCAATCAGGGGTAATCGAGAATGGCTTTGATCTGCGGCAGCTGGCGTTCGATCCAGCCCCTGTCGATGGCGCCCCAGTCGCGGATCAGGTAGCGCCCGGCGTTATGCCGTTCGCCGTCGTCCTGGACGAAGACGCAGTCGATATCCAGGTCGGCCAGGGCGGCCAGGGTGTCCTGGGCGGTGCGGCGCGGCATGCCGGTGGCTTCCATCAACGCCGGGACGCTGCAGGCGGTGCCGCTGTCGATCAGCCAGGCGACGTAGAGACGGCGGTAGAAGCTGGTTTTGGTCTTGCTGACGGTCATGGAAGGTCCCTGGCCAGGTCGTCTGTGGGGACAGCGACCTGGCTGGGCTCGCTACGTTCAGCGCAGGGCGAGCATGCCGATGTAGGTCGCGGCGCCCGCAGTGTAACCGAGGAAGGCCAGCAGGCTGACGCGCTTGATGTACCAGGTGAAGCTGATCTTCTCCATGCCCATCGCGGCGACACCTGCGGCCGAGCCGATGATTAGCGTGCTGCCGCCGGTGCCGGCGCAGTAGGCCAGCATTTCCCAGAAGTTGCCGTCGACGACGAACTGCGACATCCAGCCGAGTTCTTCTGCAGCGGTAGCCGCCAACATCTTCTCGCTCACCAGCGGGTACATCTTCATCGCACCGGCCACCAGCGGCACGTTATCGACCACGGCCGAGAGCAGGCCGATGGCGTAGTTGATCGCATAGATATGGCCCAGCGACTCGCGCAGCGCGGTGGCAACCTGGGTCAGATGGCCCGCGGTGGCGAGGCTGGAAACCGCCAGCAGGATGCCGAGGAAGAACAGCACGCTGGGGGTGTCGACCTTGCGCAGCACGCCGACCACCGAGAGCGGGTGCTTGTCCTCGGCATTCTTGTTGCGGTGAATGAATTCGGTGGTCACCCAGAGCACGCCGAGGCCGAAGAGAATGCCCATGTACGGTGGCAGGTGGGTCACGGTCTTGAAGATCGGCACGAACAGCAGGGCGGCGAGGCCGAGACCCAGCACCAGGTTGCGCTCGAAAACGGTGGTGGTCGGCGGGTGCTTCTCGGCCAGGTGGGCACGCGGCCGCGGCCGTGGAGCTTCGCCGCGCAGGGTGAAGCTGAGGATGATCAGCGGCACCAGTAGGCAGACCAGGCTCGGCAGGAACAGGTTGACGATCACGCCCGAGGCGGTGATCTGATTGCCGATCCAGAGCATGGTGGTGGTCACGTCACCGATGGGCGACCAGGCACCGCCGGAGTTGGCGGCGATCACCACGACGCCGACGAACAGCCAGCGCTCCGGGCGACCGCGGATCAGCTTGCGCAGCAGCGAGACCATGACGATGGTGGTGGTCAGGTTGTCCAGTGCCGCGGAGAGGAAGAAGGTGAGGAAGCCGACGATCCACAGCAGGTGCACGCGCTTGCGGGTCTGGATGCGGTCGGTGATGGCCTTGAAGCCCTCGTGGGAGTCGATCAGCTCGACGATGGTCATCGCCCCGAGCAGGAAGAACAGGATCTCCGACACTTCACCGAGGTGGTGGCGCAGCGCCTCGACCACCACGGCCGACGAATCCGCCGGATCGTGGCTGCCGTGTTGCAGCAGCGGGAGGATATGGTCGGCACCCAGTACCAGAATGGTCCAGGTGAGCACCGCGGTGAGAATCGCCGCAGCGGCCTTGTCGATCTTCAGGGGATGCTCGAAGGCTATGCATAGATAGCCTATGACGAACACGACAGCCATGAGTGCATACATCGGAGGGACTCCATCTTGAGGAACCTTGCCGGGCATGCGGACGTGGCGACGCAGCCTCGGCGGCTGGCAGGGGCACGATTGGCTGTCGAAGGTGAAACAAGTCGAGGCGGTGGTCTGCCCAGGGGAACGGTGCGCGTTCGGCGCCGTGCATCGGCGCTTCGCAGCGGGTGCTCATTTCACATCGTCGAGCGGTTCGTTTTGGCTATAACGGCCTGCCAGTATGTAAAGGGGTGTTTCATGTGCGACATAGTGTATCAGCGATGCCGGTAATAACTTGTCATCAATCAAGATGACCGCCTTAAGCAAAAAGGCCAGCACCTTTCGGGCTGGCCTTTCTGTTTTGCCGGGCTCGCGTCAGAGCGTGGCGATGCGGTCGCGCTGTTCCTGCAGCTTGGCCTTGGCCTGTTCGGCCTCGGCCAGTTTGGCGCGCTCCTTGTCGATCACCTCGGCCGGCGCCTTGTCGACGAAGCCGGCGTTGGACAGCTTGCCGCCGACGCGCTTGACCTCGCCGTCCAGGCGCGCGATTTCCTTGTCCAGGCGTGCCAGTTCGGCGTCCTTGTCGATCAGGCCGGCCATCGGCACCAGCACCTGCATGTCGCCCACCAGGGCGATCGCCGAGAGCGGCGCTTCTTCGCCGTCGCCGAGCAGGCGTGCGCTTTCCAGCTTGGCCAGTTTCTTCAGCAACGGCTCGTTGTCGGCCAGACGGCGCTGGTCCTCGGCCGAGGCGTTGCCCAGCACGACGTCGATACGCTTGGCCATGGAGATGTTCATCTCGCCGCGGATCTGGCGAATGCCGAGCATGAAGGCCTTGACCCACTCGATATCGCCTTCGGCGGCTTCATCGATGCGTTCCGGGTTGAATTCCGGCCAGGGCTGCAGCATCAGCGTCGGCCCGGACTTGCCGGCCAGCGGCGCGACGCGCTGCCAGATTTCCTCGGTGATGAACGGCATGAACGGGTGGGCCAGGCGCAGTGCGGTTTCCAGTACGCGCACCAGGGTGCGACGGGTGCCGCGCTGGCGTTCAGCGCTGGCGGTCTCGTCCCACAGCAGCGGTTTGACCAGCTCCAGATACCAGGCGCAGTACTCGTCCCAGATGAACTCGTAGAGCGCCTGGGCGGCCAGATCGAAACGGAAGGCCTCGAGCTGGCGGGTCACTTCGGCTTCGGTGCGCTGGAGCGCGGAGATGATCCAGCGATCTACCGAGGACAGCTCGACCGGCTCACCATTGACGCCGGTGTCCTTGCCCTCGGTGTTTTCGAAGACGAAGTTGGCGGCGTTCCAGATCTTGTTGCAGAAGTTGCGGTAACCCTCGACACGACCCATGTCGAACTTGATATCGCGGCCCGTCGACGCGAGGGAACAGAAGGTGAAGCGCAGGGCGTCGGTGCCGTAGCTGGCGATGCCTTCGGGGAATTCGGCGCGGGTCTGCTTGGCGATCTTCTCGGCCAGCTTGGGTTGCATCATGCCGCTGGTGCGCTTGGTCAGCAGTTCATCGAGGGTGATGCCATCGACGATGTCCAGCGGATCGAGCACGTTGCCCTTGGACTTGGACATTTTCTGCCCCTGGCCATCGCGGACCAGACCGTGCACGTAAACGGTCTTGAACGGAATCTGCCCGGTCAGGTGGGTGGACAGCATGATCATCCGGGCGACCCAGAAGAAGATGATGTCGAAGCCGGTGACCAGCACGTCGGTGGGGTGGAAGGTCTTGAGGAATTCGGTCTGCTGCGGCCAGCCGAGGGTGGAGAAGGTCCACAGGCCGGAGCTGAACCAGGTGTCCAGCACATCCTCATCCTGACGCAGTTCGACGTTGTTGCAGAGGTTGTACTTGCTGCGTACCTCCACTTCGTCGCGGCCGACATAGACGTTGCCGGCTTCGTCGTACCAGGCCGGGATGCGATGGCCCCACCAGAGCTGGCGGCTGATGCACCAGTCCTGGATGTCGCGCATCCAGCTGAAATACATGTTCTCGTACTGCTTGGGCACGAACTGGATCTCGCCGCTTTCCACGGCGGCGATGGCCTTCTCGGCCAGCGGCTTGGTGGAAACGTACCACTGGTCGGTCAGCCAGGGCTCGATGATGGTGCCCGAGCGATCGCCGCGCGGGACCTTCAGCGCGTGGTCGTCGATCTTTTCCAGCAGGCTCATGGCCTCGAACTCGGCGACGATGGCCTTGCGCGCATCGAAACGGTCCATGTGGGCATAGCCGTCCGGCAGGCTGCCGTCGATCTTGTCGTTCACCGTGCCGTCGATGTTGAACACCTGGGCGCGGGCCAGCACGCAGGCGTTCTGGTCGAAGATATTGATCAGCGGCAGGTGGTGGCGCTTGCCGACTTCGTAGTCGTTGAAGTCGTGAGCGGGGGTGATTTTCACGCAGCCGGTACCGAACTCGAGATCGACGTAGTCATCGGCCACGATGGGGATCAGGCGGTTGACCAGCGGCAGCATGACGTGGCGGCCGATCAGATTCTTGTAGCGCTCGTCCTCGGGATGCACTGCCACGGCGGCGTCGCCGAGCATGGTTTCCGGGCGGGTGGTGGCGACCACCAGGTAATCCAGGCCATCGGCGGTCTTGCAACCATCGGCCAGCGGATAACGCAGGTGCCAGAGGTGACCCTTCTCGTCGTGGTTTTCCACTTCCAGATCGGAAATGGCGGTGTGCAGCTTGGTATCCCAGTTGACCAGACGCTTGCCGCGATAGATCAGGCCGTCTTCATGCAGGCGTACGAAGGCTTCCTTGACCGCCTCGGAAAGGCCGTCGTCCATGGTGAAGCGCTCCCGCGACCAGTCCACCGAGCTGCCCAGGCGACGGATCTGCCGGGTGATGTTGCCGCCGGATTCTTCCTTCCATTGCCAGACCTTCTCGAGAAACTTCTCGCGTCCCAGGTCATGACGGCTGGTGCCCTGCGCGGCCAGCTGGCGCTCGACCACCATCTGCGTGGCGATACCGGCATGGTCGGTGCCTGGCTGCCACAGGGTGTTACGGCCTTGCATGCGGCGCCAGCGGATCAGCGCATCCATGATTGCGTTGTTGAAGCCATGGCCCATGTGCAGGCTGCCGGTGACGTTCGGGGGCGGAATCATGATGGTGTAGGGCTCGCCGGAGCCTTGTGGGGCGAAGTAATTGTTCGATTCCCAGGTCTGGTACCAGGAAGTCTCGATGGCGTGCGGCTGGTAGGTCTTGTCCATGCGGCGGGACCCTTAAAACGGCTGGTCGGAAAAACGGGCAAGTATAAAGGCAAACGGCCGCGAGATTTCGCGGCCGTGCGGATTAACTACGCATTCATGGGTCAGCTGCGAGGCGGGGGTGTGCGCACCAGCCGGTCGATCCGGCTTTCCAGGCGGCGCTTGAGCTCGGCTTCGATCTGCGGCACGAAGTCGTCGATCACTTCCTGCAGGATCAGGTTGGCCGCGGTGCGCAACTCGTGATCGATATGCCGCTCGGCCAGCGAGCGGAAGGCGCTGCGCACGCTGGTTTCCCGTGGCTCGTCGTCGCTGGGGGTGGCCGCTGCGATGGCCGGCCCGGGTTCGACGATATCGGACAGCAGCGGAATGCTGTCCGGATCCACGGGGGCGCCTGTTGCGGCGGTGTCAGGGAAATCGTCGCCGAGCAGCGCGCGAATGGATTCGAGATCGCTCAGCAGTTCGGCGGGTTTGTTCGGGGCTTTCGGTGTCATCTGCGTGGTTCCGGGCTGGTGCATCCCGGCTGTTTGCCAGGGGGTATCCCTTGCTGTCTAAAGATTGGAGCGGTTAGAGCTCGACCCTTTGTGGATCATAGCCCTGGCGCCGATACAGGCGAAAATTCTCCCGGCAGGCGGTCAGCAGCTGCGGCTCCTGGTTGACGATCTCGATGACACGGCTGAAACGGTCGATATGAGCCGAGAGTGTCGGTGCCAGGTTGATCAGCAGGCCCTGGGCGGTCGGTGGTTCCTGTTCGAGCCCGATGACCACTGGCGCCTGCACCTCCTCGGCGTACTGCTCGTGCGGGATGAAACGTTCCGCGCGAAAGCTCCAGAGCAGCTCGTCGAGCCGGGTCGACTGGTCCTCGTCACTGCAGCGGACGAATACCTGCAGGCCATGTTGCCAGCCTTTGGCTGCCAGCTGGCAGGCCGCGCGCAGCCGCCCGAGCGGGTTGTCGTCCGGCAGCACGTAGAACTCGATGCGTGTCATGGACGTGCGCCCGCCGGCCCGGCGAGCGCGGGGCCGTGTCGGCCGCTGTCACGCGCGGTGATCGGGCTCATCCGTTGATCCGGTCCAGCAGATACTGGGTCAGCAGGGGCACGGGACGGCCAGTCGCGCCTTTTTCCTTGCCGCCACTGGTCCAGGCGGTGCCGGCGATGTCCAGGTGGGCCCAGGGGTACTTCTTGGTGAAGCGCGAGAGGAAGCAGGCGGCAGTGATGGTGCCGGCCTTGGGCCCGCCGATATTGGCGATGTCGGCGAAGGGGCTGTCCAGCTGCTCCTGATACTCGTCGAACAGCGGCAATTGCCAGGCGCGGTCGGCGGCGCTTTCGCCGGCCTGCAGCAGCTGCTGGATGAGCTCGTCGTTGTTGCCGAGCAGGCCCGAGGTATTGCTGCCCAGCGCGACGATGCAGGCGCCGGTCAGGGTGGCCACGTCGACCACGGCTCGCGGCTCGAAGCGCTCGGCGTAGGTCAGGGTGTCGCACAGCACCAGTCGGCCTTCGGCGTCGGTGTTGAGGATCTCAACGGTCTGGCCGCTCATGGTGGTGACGATGTCACCCGGGCGAGTCGCGCCGCCGCTGGGCATGTTCTCGGCGCAGGCCAGCAGGCAGACCAGGTTGATCGGCAACTGCAGTTCGAGCACGGCCTTGAGCGTACCGAGCACGCTGGCGGCGCCGCCCATGTCGTACTTCATCTCGTCCATGCCCAGGCCCGGCTTGAGGCTGATGCCGCCGGTGTCGAAGGTAATGCCCTTGCCGACCAGTGCGTAGGGCTTGTCGCCCTTCTTGCCGCCGTTGTACTGCAGAACGATGATGCAGCCCGGCTGGTCGCTGCCCTGGGATACCGCGAGGAACGCGCCGGCGCCGAGTTCGCGCAGTTTCTTCTCGTCCAGCACATCGAGCTTGACGCCCTTGTAGGCCTTGCTCAGCTGCCGGGCCTGATCGGCGAGGAAGGTCGGGTGGCAGACGTTCGGCGGCAGGTTGCCCAGGTCGCGGGTGAAGGCCATGCCGGTGGCGATCGCCGAGGCCTCGCGGGCGGCACGCTCGACGCCGGCCTGTTCGGCCTTGTCGCAGAGCAGGATGATCTTCTGCAGTGCACGCGGTTCGGCCTTCTTGCTCTTGAATCGGTCGAACACGTACTGGCCGTCGGCAACGATCTCCACCAGCAGGCGTGTGCGGGCATAGCTGTCGCGCCCCTTGACCTGCACGTCCTGCATGGCGAAAGCAGCATCGCCACCACCCAGATTCTTGATGACCGCCAGCGCTGCATTGACCACTTTGCGCCATTGGCGGCTGTCGAGTTCATCCGCCTTGCCGGTGCCGACCAGCAGTACCCGCTCGGCCTTGAGGCCCGGCAGGCCGTGCAGCAGCAGCGTCTGTCCCGGCTTGCCCTGGATGTCGCCCCGCTTGAGCGCAGTGCTGAGCGCGCCAGCGCTGGCGCTGTCCACGCTCTGTGCGACGCTGCCGAGCTGGCAGTTCTCGCCGAGCGGCAGGATCAGGGTGGCGGTCTTCTGGGTGGAGGCTTTGGCGCTTTTGACAACAAATTCCATGACGTGGTGTCCCCAAGACAAAGAGTCGGGTTTGCAGGATAATGCCGGGCTTATTTTCCGGTGGTTCGCCTGTTCGGTCGTTACTTGACGACTGCGCTAGGCTAGAAACGTTGCAATCGCCTGAGCTTGTCAGTGATCGCGACGACGCGACTTGCGCGCCATTACCAATTTCCAACGGTCTGCTGCGGCGGGCCGGCAACTGGCGGCTAGTTTGAGCGTTGCCGCCAGAGCCTGACAACCCTGGAGTGTCTGGTTTGATCGTCTTTCGTTACCTGTCCCGAGAGCTGCTGATCACCATGAGCGCGGTCAGTGCCGTGCTGCTGGTGATCATCATGAGCGGCCGCTTCATCAAGTACCTGGCCCAGGCTGCGCAGGGGGTGCTCGATCCGGGCGTGCTGCTGCTGATCATGGGCTTCCGCCTGCCGGGCTTCCTGCAACTGATCCTGCCGCTGGGGTTGTTCCTCGGCATCCTGCTGGCCTACGGGCGCCTCTATCTGGAAAGCGAAATGACCGTGCTCTCGGCCACGGGCATGAGTCAGCGACGCCTGCTGGCCTACAGCCTGGCACCGGCAGCCCTGGTCGCTGCGCTGGTCGGCTGGCTGAGCCTGGGCCTGGCGCCGCAAGGCATCGCCGAGGTGGATCGGATACTCAATCAGCAGGATTCGCTGACCGAGTTCGACACCCTGGTGCCAGGGCGTTTCCAGACCCTGCGCGGCGGTTCGCGTGTCACCTATACCCGTGAGCTCTCGGCCGACCGCAGTGAGCTGGGCGGCGTGTTCATTTCCGAGACCAACGTTTCGCGTCAGACCGGCAAGGAGAGCGGGCTGTCCGTACTCGTCGCCGAGAGCGGTCGGCAGGAGATTCAGCCGGACGGCAGCCGATACCTGATTCTGGAAAATGGTTATCGCTATGACGGCAACCCGGGGCAGGCGGATTACCGTGCGATTCAGTACGACACCTACGGTGTGCTGCTGCCCAAGCCGGAAGTGAGCATGGAGCTGAGCGAGCGCGAGGCGATGCCGACCCGCGAGCTGCTGGGTAGCGATAACCTTCGGCACCGCACCGAGCTGCACTGGCGGCTGTCGCTGCCGCTGCTGGTATTCGTCGTCACCGTGCTCGCCGTGCCGCTGGCCAAGGTCAATCCGCGGCAGGGGCGCTTCCTCAAGCTGCTGCCGGCCATCCTTCTGTACATGACCTATCTCGCGCTGCTGATCGCCGTGCGTGGTGCACTGGACAAGGGTCGCCTGCCCATGGCGCTGGGTCTGTGGTGGGTGCACGGGCTGTTTCTGGCGATCGGCCTGCTGATGCTGTTCTGGGAGCCCATCAGGCTGCGAATGAAGAAGCGTCGCGCGCAGCTGGAGGTGGCTCGTGGTTAAGCTCGATCGCTACATCGGTATCCACGTCTTTCTCGCCATCCTCACGGTGCTCGGCATCATCGTCGGTCTGGCGCTGCTGTTCGCGTTCATCGACGAGCTGGGCGACGTCCAGGGCAACTACGGTCTGGGCGACGCCCTGCAATACGTCCTGCTGACCTCGCCGCGCCGGTTGTACGACATGCTGCCGATGGCGGCTCTGATCGGCTGTCTGATCGGTCTCGGCACGCTGGCCAGCAGCAGCGAGCTGACCATCATGCGCGCGGCTGGGGTGTCCCTGGGGCGCATCGTACTGTCAGTGATGAAGCCGATGCTCGTTCTTCTCGTCGCGGGAATTCTGATTGGCGAGTATGTTGCGCCGCTGACCGAAGACATCGCCCAGGCCAGGCGTTCCCTGGCGCAGGGGGCGGGTGAGGCGCAAAGCAGCAAGCGCGGCTTGTGGCATCGTCAGGAAAACGAGTTCGTGCACGTCAACGCGGTACAGCCCGGCGGTGTGCTGGTGGGGGTCACGCGTTACCGCTTCGACGAGGAGCGTCGCCTGCTGTCCTCCAGCTTCGCGCGTCGCGCCAGCTATCAGGGCGATCACTGGCGGCTCGAGAACATTGCCACCACCCATTTTCGTGGCGATCACACCGAAGTCGCGCGCGCGCCCGAGGAGCGTTGGGACGTCCAGCTGACACCGCAGCTGCTCGGCACCGTGGTGATGGAGCCGGAGGCGCTGTCGATCACCGGCTTGTGGCGATACATTCACTATCTGGGCGAGCAGGGGCTGAACAACAGCCGCTACTGGCTGGCGTTCTGGACCAAGGTCCTGCAGCCGGCGGTCACCGTGGCGCTGGTGCTCCTGGCGATTTCCTTCATCTTCGGGCCGCTGCGTTCGGTGACGCTGGGGCAGCGGATCTTCACCGGCGTGGTCGTCGGCTTCGTGTTCCGGATCATTCAGGATCTGCTGGGGCCGGCGAGTCAGGTGTTCGGTTTCTCGCCGCTGCTGGCGGTGGTGTTGCCGGCCTGTGTCTGTGCGCTGATCGGCGCCTGGTTGCTGAGGCGCGCCGGCTGAGGTATCGCCGTCGCGCATGGCGACGGCGACCGGTAGAGAGGCGCGCGGCCGGCCAGGTCTGGTGGCTCGGGCGCTGCGATTACTTCTTGTGGATGTTTTTCGGCAGCTGCACCGCCTGGCTCTCGGAATAGATGTCGTGCCAGGTGCGCTTCTGCTTGTCGATCAGCATCCACCAATAGCCCATTCCCAGGCACAGCAGCGAAACGATCGCGATCAGAAAGCGCAGCAGCGCCTGCCACAGATCGATGGCGCGGCCGTCGCTGTTCTGGATGCGGATGCCCCACACCTGCATGCCCAGCGTCTGACCGTTATGGGTCCAGAACTTGGCGAAGAAGCCGAACAGGCTGAACAGCAGCAGCGTCGAGAGCAGTGGGTCGATATCCAGGCGGCCGGCGTCGGCGAGCACCTTCAGTTGGTCGCTGCCATATAGCAGGCGCAGCAGCACTTGTTGATAGAACAGGGTCACCACCATCATCAGGGCGATGCAGAGCAGGCTGTCGTAGAACATTGCTGCCAGTCGGCGCATCAGACCGGCAGCGGGGAATTGGCCCTGCGGGCTCAGCAGATGTCGGCGCATTGCTTGTCTCGATCAAGGGGAAGGCGGGACATTCTACGGAATTGCGCGCATAAAAAAGCCCCTGATGTTGCCATCAGGGGCTTTTCGGAGAGAAGGCTTAGCCCAGGATCTGAACCTGGTCGGCCTGCATGCCCTTTTGACCTTGCACGGCGATGAAGCTGACTTTCTGGCCTTCTTTCAGGCTCTTGAAGCCGTTGCCTTCGATCGCGCGGAAGTGCACGAACAGATCCGGACCGCTCTCAGGAGTGATGAAACCAAAACCTTTCTCGTCGTTAAACCACTTGACGGTACCGTTCTGACGATTCGACATGTCTTTGTATCCTTGAAACTCAAAAGTAGAATTGCCCCCGCAAAGCAGGAAGCTGGAACTGGTTGCAAGGAGTAAGAGAGTCGAGCGGAGTAGCGGATCTGAAGATCTACTGCACCAGGTCACGATTCAACAGCGACCCATGCAAACACAGTGGGCACACTCTACGATAACTCGCCGGGGAATGCCAACCCCTCGGAGCCATAGAATTTGCCTGTCCAGGCGGCGCCATTTCAGCGCTTTTGAAGGGTGGTTCGACATGCTTCTCCGCTACGGCGGATCGTCAAAGCCACGGCTGACTGTGTTGTTTTCAGTCAGCGAGAAGGCGGTAAAGCTGGCGCTTCTGCCTGTGTCGCATATCGATACGGAGCTCGCTGCGCACAGGCTTGGTACTGTGATGGTGCCCCGAGAGAGACTCGAACTCTCACGTTGTTACCAACGGCGGATTTTGAATCCGCTGCGTCTACCGATTCCGCCATCGAGGCACAGTGGCGGCGCAGTATAGGGATGCGGGGCTGAGTGGTCAATCGTTTGGCGTGGCCAGCTCGACGTCTTTCGGATAACATTTGCGCCCTTTCCGCGCCCCGAAACCGCCCATGCAAGTCGCCGATTTCTACTTCGAGCTCCCCGACGCCCTGATCGCCCGTCATCCACTTGCCGAGCGCAGAGCGAGCCGGCTGTTGGTGCTCGACGGTCAGTCCGGGCAGATGTCGCACCGCAACTTTGCCGATCTGCTGGACTACATGCGGCCCGGTGATCTGATGGTCTTCAACAATACGCGGGTCATCCCGGCGCGGCTGTTTGGCCAGAAGGCTACCGGCGGCAAGCTGGAGATTCTGGTCGAGCGCGTGACCGGCAATCGCAGCGTGCTGGCGCATGTGCGCTCGAGCAAGTCCCCCAAACCCGGCTCTCAGATCCTGCTCGACGGTGGTGGCGCAGCTGAAATGGTCGCGCGGCACGATGCCCTGTTCGAACTCGTCTTCGACGAGGACGTGTTGCCGCTGCTCGAGCGCATCGGTCACATGCCTTTGCCTCCTTATATAGACAGGCCGGACGATGCCGCCGATCGCGAGCGCTACCAGACCGTCTACGCGCAGCGAGCCGGCGCCGTGGCGGCTCCGACCGCCGGGCTGCATTTCGATGAGGCCCTGCTGGATGCACTCCGCGATGCCGGGGTCCAGACCGCCTATGTCACCCTGCATGTCGGTGCCGGCACCTTCCAGCCGGTGCGCGTGGAGCGCATAGAAGAACACCATATGCATCGTGAGTGGCTGGAAGTGACGCAGGAGGTGGTCGATGCGGTGGCGGCCTGCCGCGCGCGCGGAGGTCGGGTGATCGCAGTGGGTACCACCAGTGTCCGCTCGCTGGAAACGGCTGCACGCGACGGCGAGCTCAAGCCGTTCAGTGGCGACACCGATATCTTCATCTATCCGGGCAAGACCTTTCATGTGGTCGATGCGCTGGTGACCAATTTCCATCTGCCCGAGTCGACGCTGCTGATGCTGGTTTCTGCCTTTGCCGGCTACCCGGAAACCATGGCGGCGTATGCCGAGGCTGTGGCTCAGCGCTACCGCTTCTTCAGCTATGGCGACGCCATGTTCATTACCCGCAACCCCGCCGCGCGCGGTCCCGAGGAAACCCGATGAGCCGTACCTGCCACATGTCTTTCGAGCTACTCGCCACCGATGGCAAGGCGCGTCGGGGGCGCCTGACCTTTCCTCGCGGAACCGTGGAAACGCCGGCCTTCATGCCGGTAGGCACCTACGGTACCGTCAAGGGCATGCTGCCGCGGGACATCGAAGCGATCGGTGCGCAGATCATCCTGGGCAACACCTTTCACCTCTGGCTGCGACCCGGCACCGAAGTGATCAAGCGCCACGGCGACCTGCACGACTTCATGCAGTGGCAGGGGCCGATCCTTACCGATTCCGGTGGTTTTCAGGTGTTCAGTCTGGGGGCGATGCGCAAGATCAAGGAGGAGGGCGTCTACTTCGCGTCGCCGGTCGATGGCGCCAAGGTGTTCATGGGGCCGGAAGAGTCCATGCAGGTCCAGCGTGACCTGGGCTCGGATATCGTGATGATCTTCGATGAGTGCACGCCCTATCCGGCTGACGAGGACGTCGCGCGCCGCTCGATGGAATTGTCGCTGCGCTGGGCCAAGCGCTCCAAGGTCGCTCATGGCGACAACCCGTCGGCGCTGTTCGGCATCGTTCAGGGCGGCATGCACGAATCGCTGCGCATGCGCTCGCTGGACGGGTTGTGCGAGATTGGCTTCGACGGCCTGGCGATTGGCGGGCTTTCCGTGGGCGAGCCGAAAGAGGAGATGATTCGCGTGCTGGACTTCCTGCCGCCGCAGATGCCAGCCGACAAGCCGCGCTATCTGATGGGCGTGGGCAAGCCGGAAGATCTGGTCGAGGGGGTGCGGCGCGGCGTGGACATGTTCGACTGCGTGATGCCGACGCGTAACGCGCGCAACGGCCATCTGTTCACCGACACCGGCGTCATCAAGATTCGCAACGCGGTGCACAAGCACGACGATTCGCCACTCGATCCGAGCTGCGATTGTTACACCTGCAAACACTTCTCCCGCGCCTATCTGCATCACCTGGATAAATGCGGCGAAATGCTGGGTAGCATGTTGAATACCATCCACAACCTGCGGCATTACCAGCGGGTGATGGCTGGTTTACGCGACGCCATTCAACAGGGTACATTGGCGGCCTTTGTCGACGCCTTTTATGCCAAGCGCGGTCTGCCAACGCCGCCGCTTGCGTGACGTGCCAGAGCAAAACAATCCTTTCTGCAACAGGAGTGCTACATGAGCTTTCTGATTCCCGCCGCCTATGCCCAGGAGGCTGCCGCTGGTCCTGCCGGCACTGGCTTCGAGTGGGTGTTTCTGGTCGGTTTTCTGGTCATCTTCTATCTGATGATCTGGCGCCCCCAGGCCAAGCGGGCCAAGGAACACAAGAACCTGATCGCCGGCCTGCAGAAGGGCGACGAAGTGGTCACCTCCGGCGGCATCGCCGGCAAGGTCACCAAGGTCGCTGACGATTTCGTGGTGATCGAGGTTTCCGACAACGTTGAGCTGAAGTTCCAGAAAGTGGCTATCGCCGCCACGCTGCCCAAGGGCACGCTGAAAGCGATCTGAGCTGACTTCATTCAACACCGACGGGGCGCGCAAGGCGCCCCGCGTTCATTAAACGGGCTGCGTCATGCTCAATAGATTCCCTCTCTGGAAATACCTGCTGATTCTGGCAGTGCTCGCGGTTGCTTTTGTTTATTCGGCGCCCAACCTCTATCCGGACGATCCGGCGATCCAGGTCACCGGTGCCAGCGCGGCACAGGAGATCGGTATGGCCGATCTCGAGCGCATAAGCCAGGCGCTCGAAGAAGGTGGCATTGCGGTGAAGTCCGCTTCGCTCGACGAACAGGGCCGTGGTGGTCTCGTGCGTCTGGAGCGTCAGGATGATCAGCTGCCGGCCAAAGATATCGTTCGGCGCACGCTGGGTGATGCCTATGTCGTTGCGCTCAACCTTGCACCGACCACTCCAGACTGGCTGCGCAGTCTCGGGGCCAGCCCCATGAAGCTCGGTCTCGACCTCTCCGGCGGCGTGCACTTCCTGCTGGAAGTCGATATGGAGAAGGCCATCGAGACGCGGCTTAATGTCTCCGAAGGCGAGGTCAAGAGCCTGCTACGCAAGGAGCGCGTGCGCTATCGCAGCCTGCCGAATCTGAAGGATGCCGTGCAGCTGGGCTTCGCCGATCAGGAAACCCTCAGCGCCGCTCAGTCGCTGATTCGCAAGAACTTCACCGATTTCGAGCTGACCACCAGCGAGCGCAACGGCCAGTTCGTGCTGCGTCTGACGCTGACCGAGGCCAAGTTGGCTGAGATCCGCGAATATTCGATCAAGCAGAACCTGACCACCGTGCGCAACCGCGTCAACGAGCTGGGCGTCGCCGAGCCGCTGGTGCAGCGCCAGGGGGCCAACCGGATCGTGGTCGAGCTGCCGGGCGTACAGGACACTGCCGAAGCCAAGCGCATTCTCGGCAAGACGGCCAATCTGGAGTTCCGCCTTGCGGCCGAGTCCGATGCGCCGCGCGCCTCGACCGAAACCTTCGAGTTCCGCGAGGAAGGTCGTCCGCCCGTGCAGCTCGAGCGTACCCTGATCATCACCGGTGATCAGGTGACCGATGCGCAAGCCAGTTACGACGAAAATGGCCGCCCGCAGGTGAACATCCGCCTCGACGGACATGGCGGCGATCTGATGAACCGCGCTACCCGCAGCAATGTCCGGCGCAGCATGGCGGTGATCTTCATCGAGCAGCGGCCGCTGACTCGCTACGTGCGGCAGATGGTCGATGGCGTCGAGCAGGAAGTGCGGGTCGAGACCTTCCAGGAAGAAAAGAAGATCATCAGTCTGGCGACCATCCAGTCGCCGCTCGGCAGTCAGTTCCGCATTACCGGCCTCAATGGTCAGGGCGAATCGTCGGAGCTTGCCCTGCTGCTGCGCGCTGGTGGTCTGGCGGCGCCGATGTACTTCGCCGAGGAGCGTACCATCGGTCCGAGCCTGGGCGCCGAGAACATCAAGCTGGGCGTGCAGGCCGCGATGTGGGGCTTCCTCTTCGTCGCCATCTTCATGGTGCTGATCTACAAGTTCTTCGGCGTGCTTGCCACCATTGCGCTGCTGTTCAACATGGTCGCGCTGACGGCATTGATGTCGATGCTCAACGCCACGCTGACCCTGCCAGGTATCGCCGGTATCGTGCTGACCATGGGTATGGCGGTGGACGCCAACGTGCTCATCTTCTCGCGTATTCGTGAGGAGATTGCCAATGGCATGTCGATCCAGCGGGCCATCCACGAGGGCTTCGACAGGGCCTTCTCGGCGATCCTCGACGGCAACCTCACCACCTTGCTGGTGGGCGGCATCCTGTTCGCCATGGGTACCGGCCCGATCAAGGGCTTCGCGGTGACCCTGTCGATCGGCATCCTGACGTCGATGTTCACCGCAATCATCGTGACGCGCGGCATGGTCAACCTGATCTACGGTGGCCGCGATCTCAAGAAGCTGTGGATTTAAGGGGCTAGCACGATGAAACGCGTTATCAATTTCATGGGCGTCCGCCATGTGGCCTTCGCCCTTACCGTGCTGCTCACGGTCGCCTCGCTGGGAAGCCTGGTGGTCAAGGGGCTGAATTTCGGGCTGGATTTCACCGGCGGCACGCTGATCGAGTTGGGCTACGAGCGTCCAGTCGAGCTCGAGCAGGTTCGTGGTCAGCTGGTCCAGGCCGGCTTCACCGACGCCGTGGTGCAGAGCTTTGGTGCGACTACCGACGTACTGGTGCGCATGCCGGGCGACGATCCCCAGTTGGGTGAGCGCATCGCCAGCGCCTTGCGCAACGCCGATGGCGGCAACGCGGTCAGCGTCAAGCGCGTGGAGTTCGTCGGGCCGGCGGTCGGTGAAGAGCTGCGCGACCAGGGTGGTCTCGGCATGCTGCTGGCGCTGGGCGGCATCCTGGTGTACGTGGCGTTCCGCTTCCAGTGGAAGTTCGGCTTCGGCGCCGTGCTGTCGCTGTTCCACGACGTGATCGTGGTCCTGGGCGTGTTCTCCTTCTTCCAGATCTCCTTCGACCTGACGGTGCTGGCGGCTGTGCTGGCGGTGATCGGCTACTCGTTGAACGACACCATTGTCATCTTCGACCGGATCCGCGAGAACTTCCGCATGCTGCGCAAGGCTGAGCTGCTGGAGAACATCAACATCTCCACCACCCAGACGCTGCTGCGCACCATGGCCACTTCGGTCTCCACGCTGCTGGCAGTTGGGGCGCTGATGGTCTTCGGCGGCGAGAATCTGTGGGGGTTCTCGCTGGCGCTGCTGATCGGCGTCGGCGTTGGTACCTACTCGTCGGTCTACGTTGCCGGCACGCTGCTGGTCTGGCTCAAACTCACGCGTGACGACCTGATTCCGCCGGTGGTGGAAGAAGAGGCCGACGAGCGCCCCTGATCCTCTTTCGAACTTCCGCAGCCTTGCGAGGTCCAAGGCTGCGGAACGGGCGCAGCCCGAAGGAAGAGGATGTCACAGTGAACAAGTCCATGTTGGTCGGTACGGCACTTGGAGTGGTCGTCGCCACGGCTGGTGGAGCTTTCGCTACTTATAGCCTGGTTGATCGCGGTCCGAAGTTCGCCGAGGTGCTGGCGGTCGAACCCATCAAGGAAACCATCCGAACGCCGCGTGAAGTCTGCAAGGACGTCACAGTGACCCGGCAGAAGCCTGTGCAGGACGAGCACCGGATCGCAGGTACCGCAGTGGGCGCCGTCGTCGGTGGTCTGCTGGGTAATCAGGTCGGTGGCGGCAATGGCAAGAAGATCGCCACGGTCGCCGGTGCGGTCGGCGGTGGTTATGCCGGCAATCAGGTGCAGGGGCGCATGCAGGCCAACAGCACCTACACCACCACCGAGACCCGCTGCAGCACGGTCACCGACACGCACGACAAGATCGTCGGCTATGACGTCAAGTACGACCTGGCTGGCAAGGTCGGGCGCGTACGGATGGATCGTGATCCGGGCAGCCAGATTCCGGTACAGGATGGGCAGCTGATGGTGTCTCAGCAGTGAACTGAACAAGCTGCATAAAAAAACGCCCCTGTTGGGGCGTTTTTCTTTTGCCTCACGCTCAGCGCTTGAGCGACGGCGTAAGGTGGGGCTGGATGGTCGTCAGCACAGCCTTGAAGCACTTGGTGTTGCCGGCCACGATCTGCCCCTTCTCGAGGAATTCATGGCCGCCGCTGAAGTCGCTCACCAGGCCGCCAGCCTCTTGGATCAGAAGCGCGCCGGCTGCCATGTCCCACTCGGAAAGGCCGAACTCCCAGAACGCATCGAAGCGGCCCGCAGCTACGTAGGCCAGATCGAGGCTCGCCGCTCCGGCGCGTCGCAGGCCGGAGGTCTGGCCGACCAGGCTGCGGAACATGTTCAGGTAGCTGTCCAGGTTGTCCAGTTGGCCGTCCTTGAACGGAAAGCCCGTACCGAGGAGGGCGCCGTCCAGGCTCTTGCGCGAGCTGACGCGCAGGCGCCGGCCATTCAGGGCTGCGCCACGGCCGCGGCTTGCGGTGAATTCTTCCTGGCGGACCGGGTCCAGGACGACGGCATGCTCGAGACGGCCGCGGTATTTGCAGGCGATGCTCACGGCATAGTGCGGAATGCCGCGCACGAAGTTGGTCGTGCCATCCAGCGGGTCGATGATCCACAGGTAATCGGCGCCGTCACCGCTGCCTTCGAGCAGTCCACCTTCCTCGCCAAGGATGCCGTGATTCGGATAGGCCTTGCGCAGCGCTGCAACGATGCTCTGCTCGGCCGCCTTGTCGATCTCGGTGACGTAATCCTTTGCTTCTTTCTCGTTGACCGAGATTGCATCCAGGCGATCGGTGGAACGGACAATCAGTTCGCCGGCGCTGCGGGCGGCGCGCAGCGCGATATTCAGCATGGGCTGCATGGATCAATTACCTGGTCGTTAAAGAAAGCGCGAAATTCTATCAGGAAAGCTCGGGCGCATGTAGCGTCACCGGCGTCGCTGCAGGCTTTGGTCGATGGCGGACGGCGAGCGGCTTCCTGTAAGCTTTCCGCTGGTTTTCTTGCTGAGACTCATCGTGTCGTTGCAGAACATTCGAGTGGTGCTGGTCAATACCAGCCACGCCGGCAATATCGGCGGCGCGGCGCGGGCCATGAAGAACATGGGCCTGTCGCGTCTGGTGCTGGTTGATCCGGAAGACTTTCCGAGCCCGGACGCGGTCGCCCGGGCGTCCGGCGCGACCGATATTCTCGATTCGGCCCAGGTCGTCGCCACGCTGGAAGAGGCGCTGGTCGGCTGCAGTCTGGTGCTTGGCACCAGTGCCCGGGATCGGCGCATACCCTGGCCGCTCCTGGACCCGCGCGAGTGCGCCGCGGTATCGGTGGAGCAGGCTGCTGCCGGTAGCGACGTGGCGCTGGTGTTCGGTCGTGAGTACGCCGGCCTGACCAATGAAGAGCTGCAGCGCTGCCAATACCATGTCCATATCCCGTCCGATCCCCAGTTCAGCTCGCTGAATCTCGCCGCAGCCGTCCAGGTGCTCACATACGAGGTGCGCATGGCCTGGCTGGCGGCCGAGGGGCGGCCGACCAAGGTGGAAAAACTGGAGACCACGGCGATGCTCGACGCGCAGCCGGTCACGGTGGACGAGCTGGAAAACTATTTCGGCCACCTTGAGCAGACGCTGGTCGATATCGGTTTTCTCGACCCGGCCAAGCCGCGCCATCTGATGCCGCGCCTGCGCAGGCTGTATGGGCGCAGCGGAATCAGCAAGCTGGAGATGAACATCCTGCGGGGCATTCTCACCGAGACGCAAAAGGCGGCCCGCGGCGAACCTCACAAGCGGAGAAGTGATTGATGTTCGAACGCATGCGCGAAGACATCCAAAGCGTATTCCATCGCGATCCGGCAGCCCGCAACGCGTTCGAGGTGCTGACCTGTTACCCGGGGCTGCACGCCATCTGGATCCATCGACTTTCCCATTGGCTGTGGACCCATGAGTGGAAATGGCTGGCGCGCATGTCGTCGAATCTCGGGCGTTGGCTGACCGGGGTGGAGATTCACCCGGGTGCACGGATCGGGCGTCGTTTCTTCATCGACCACGGGATGGGTATCGTCATTGGTGAGACCGCCGAGATCGGCGACGACGTGACGCTCTACCACGGCGTGACATTGGGCGGGACCAGCTGGAACAAGGGCAAGCGCCATCCGACGCTCGAGGATGGCGTGATCGTCGGTGCGGGCGCGAAGATTCTCGGCCCATTCACGGTGGGTGCAGGTGCGAAGATCGGCTCCAACGCAGTGGTTACGCGGGAAGTGCCGCCGGGTGCGACGGCCGTGGGTATTCCTGGGCGTGTCATCGTCAAATCCAGCGATGAGCAGGAGGCGAAGCGCAAGGCGATTGCCGAAAAGATCGGTTTCGACGCCTACGGTGTCAGCGAGGACATGCCGGACCCGGTAGCGCGGGCGATCGGGCAGTTGCTCGATCACGTGCAGGCCGTCGAGGAACGACTGGAGGGAATGTGTGGCGCGCTCAAGGCGCTCGGTAGCGACTACTGCGCCAAGGAACTACCCGAGTTGCGCGAAGAGGATTTCGTCGAAGTGAAGCCTGATGCCGGAGAAGCGCGCGGCTGAAGTGCGGGTCTTGGCAGTAGCTGGTATCATGCGTCCAGCTTTGCCATCCGCCTGTACGATCAGGGTGTCTCGCTAAAGACCTACTAATTTAATAGGTCTTATAGTTGACTCAAATACTCGGGAATTGCATAATTGCGCCAAACCGTAATGCTTGGTGCAGACCGATGCGATTGACCACCAAAGGCCGTTATGCCGTCACCGCCATGCTTGATCTTGCGCTGCATGCGCAGCATGGGCCGGTTTCCCTGGCCGACATTTCCGAGCGCCAGGGAATTTCGCTTTCCTATCTCGAGCAACTGTTTGCCAAGCTTCGCCGTGGGAGTCTCGTCACCAGTGTGCGCGGGCCTGGCGGAGGTTATCAGCTGTCTCGCGACATGGCTGGTATCCAGGTTGCTCAGGTTATCGACGCGGTCAACGAATCGGTCGATGCCACCCGTTGCCAGGGGCTCGGGGGTTGTCACTCCGGCGATACCTGCCTGACCCATCACCTGTGGTGCGACCTCAGTCAGCAGATCCATGAATTCCTCAGCGGCATCAGTTTGGCCGATCTGGTCAATCGTCAGGACGTACAGCAGGTCGCGCTGCGCCAGGACATGCGCAAGGCCAGCGGCACTTCGCCGCAGATAGACAAGATAGAAACGTCCGCCATCGATTGAGCAGGGCGACCGCCTGATAGGAGATATCTGAATGAAATTGCCGATTTACCTGGACTACTCCGCAACCACGCCGGTCGACCCGCGTGTCGCCGAAAAGATGATCGAATGCCTGACCAACGAAGGCAATTTCGGTAACCCGGCGTCGCGCTCGCATGCCTTTGGCTGGAAAGCGGAAGAGGCGGTGGAAAATGCGCGTCGCCAGGTGGCTGAACTGGTCAATGCCGACCCGCGTGAGATCGTCTGGACCTCCGGTGCCACCGAGTCGGACAACCTGGCGATCAAGGGTGTCGCCCACTTCTACGCGTCCAAGGGCAAGCACATCGTCACCACCAAGATCGAGCACAAGGCGGTTCTGGATACCACTCGTCAGCTCGAGCGTGAAGGGTTCGAAGTGACCTACATCGAGCCGGGCGAAGACGGCATCGTCACCCCGGCGATGGTCGAGGCGGCGCTGCGCGAGGACACCATCCTCGTGTCGGTGATGCACGTGAACAATGAGATCGGCACCATCAACGACATCACCGCGATTGGCGAGCTGGCCCGGGCGCGCGGCATCCTGTTCCATGTCGATGCCGCCCAGTCCACCGGCAAGGTGGAGATCGACCTGGAGAAGATGAAGGTCGACCTGATGTCCTTTTCCGCGCACAAGACCTACGGGCCGAAGGGCGTCGGTGCCCTCTATGTCCGTCGTAAGCCGCGCGTTCGTCTCGAGGCGCAGATGCACGGTGGTGGTCACGAGCGCGGCATGCGCTCCGGCACCCTGGCTACGCATCAGCTGGTAGGGATGGGCGAGGCCTTCCGTATCGCCAAACAAGAGATGGCGCAGGAGAACGAGCGTATTCGTGCACTGCGTGACCGCTTCTACAAGCAGGTCGAGCATCTCGAGGAGCTGTATGTGAACGGCAGCATGACGGCGCGTGTACCGCACAACCTCAATCTCAGCTTCAACTACGTCGAGGGCGAGTCGCTGATCATGGCGCTCAAGGATCTGGCCGTATCGTCCGGCTCCGCCTGTACGTCTGCTTCGCTGGAGCCTTCGTATGTATTGCGCGCTCTCGGGCGCAACGACGAGCTGGCGCACAGCTCCATCCGTTTCACCTTCGGTCGCTTCACCACTGAAGAAGAAATCGATTACGCAGCGCAGAAGGTATGCGAGGCCGTCACCAAGCTGCGCGAGCTTTCGCCCCTGTGGGACATGTTCAAAGACGGCGTCGACATCTCCAAGGTCGAGTGGCAAGCCCACTGACCGGCGTCAAGCGCCGCACAGCCTGATCTAAGAGGATTGCACCATGGCATACAGCGACAAGGTCATCGACCACTACGAAAATCCGCGCAACGTCGGCAAGTTCGACGCCGAAGATCCGAACATCGGCACCGGCATGGTCGGCGCGCCGGCCTGCGGCGACGTCATGCGCCTGCAGATCAAGGTCAACGAGCAGGGTGTCATCGAAGACGCCAAGTTCAAGACCTATGGCTGCGGCTCCGCGATTGCCTCCAGCTCCCTTGCCACCGAATGGATGAAGGGCAAGACGCTGGAAGAGGCGGAAACCATCAAGAACACCCAGCTGGCTGAAGAGCTCGCGCTGCCGCCGGTGAAGATTCACTGCTCCGTTCTCGCCGAGGATGCGATCAAGGCCGCGGTGCGTGATTACCGGGAAAAGAAAGGTCTGCTCTGACAGGAGATTGTGATGGCTATCACCATGACGCCCGCTGCAGCTCAGCATGTTCGTCGCTCGCTGGAAGGGCGCGGCAAGGGTGTGGGTGTGCGGCTTGGGGTTCGCACCACGGGCTGCTCGGGGCTGGCTTACGTCCTCGAGTTCGTCGACGAGACCGCAGCGGAAGATTCGGTGTTCGAAAGCCACGGGGTGAAGGTGATCATCGATCCGAAGAGCCTCGTCTACCTTGATGGCACCGAGCTCGACTTCGTTCGCGAAGGCCTCAACGAGGGCTTCAAGTTCAACAACCCGAACGTTCGTGGCGAATGCGGCTGCGGCGAGAGCTTCAATATCTGAGGACGCCGTGGGTACTCCCTGTCACTTTGCACTGTTCGATCTGAAGCCTGACTTCGAGCTGGACCTTGCGCAACTCGCCGATCGCTATCGCGAGCTTGCGCGCCAGGTTCATCCGGATCGCTTCGCCGATGCTGGCGAAAGCGAGCAGCGCCAGGCGCTGGAGCGTTCGGCCAATCTGAACGAGGCCTATCAGACCCTGAAGAGCCCGAGCCGGCGTGCGCGCTATCTGCTGGCGTTGGAGGGGCACGATGTGCCGTTGGAGGCGACCGTTCAGGATCCTGCCTTCCTGATGCAGCAGATGCATTGGCGCGAAGAGCTCGAAGAGCTTCACGAGCAGGCCGATCTCGATGGTGTTGCGGCATTCAAGTCGCGGCTCAAGCAGGCTCAGCAAGGTCTCAACGACGACTTCGGTCAGATCTGGCGAGACCCCGCGCGCCGTGTGGATGCCGAAAGACTGGTTCGCCGCATGCAGTTTCTCGACAAGTTGACCCAGGAAGTGCGCCAGCTCGAAGAGCGCCTCGACGATTAACCCGCGCGACGCTCGCGTTGCGCCCGATACCAGACAGACATGGCCTTACTTCAGATTGCCGAGCCCGGACAAAGCCCTCAGCCCCATCAGCGGCGCCTGGCTGTCGGAATAGACCTGGGCACTACCAACTCCCTCGTTGCCGCGTTGCGCAGTGGCGTCACCGCCCCGCTGGCCGATGCCGATGGGCAGGTGATTCTGCCGTCCGTTGTGCGTTATCACGCCGATCGTGTGGAGGTCGGTGCGTGTGCCAAGCGTGCAGCAGCTGCCGATCCGTTCAATACCATCAGCTCGGTCAAGCGGTTGATGGGGCGAGGGCTTGCGGACGTCAAGCAGTTGGGCGAACAGTTGCCCTATCGTTTCCGTCAGGCCGAATCGCAGATGCCCTTCATCGAGACGGTCCAGGGGGCCAAGAGCCCGGTGGAAATCTCGGCGGAGATCCTGCGGGCGCTGCGCGAGCGCGCCGAGGCGACGCTGGGTGGCGAGCTGGTCGGGGCGGTGATCACCGTGCCGGCCTACTTCGATGATGCCCAGCGTCAGGCGACCAAGGATGCGGCGCGGCTGGCCGGCCTCAATGTGCTGCGCCTGCTCAATGAGCCGACCGCAGCGGCGGTCGCCTACGGTCTGGACCGTCAGGCCGAGGGTGTCGTCGCGATCTACGATCTCGGCGGCGGAACCTTCGATATCTCCATTCTGCGTCTGACCAAGGGTGTGTTCGAGGTGCTGGCCACAGGCGGTGATACCGCCTTGGGCGGTGACGATTTCGATCACGCTGTGGCTGACTGGATTCTCCAGCAGGCCGGGGTTTCCGAGGATCTGGCGCCCGGCGAGCAGCGCGAGCTGTTGAAGATCGCCTGCGATGCCAAGGAGCGCCTCAGTGTGGACGAGACGGTTCAGGTCGCCTACGCCGGTTGGGCGGGCGAGCTCCGCCGTGAGACGTTCGATGCTCTCATCGAGCCGCTGATTGCCCGAAGCCTCAGGTCGTGCCGGCGCGCGGTGCGTGATTCCGGTGTCGAGCTGGACGAGATCACGGCAGTGGTCATGGTCGGCGGCTCGACCCGCGTGCCAAAAGTACGTTCGTCCGTGGGCCAGCTGTTCGGTCGGGAACCGCTGACCGATATCGATCCGGACGAAGTGGTGGCGATCGGTGCCGCGATCCAGGCCGAGACCCTGGCGGGCAACAATCGGGACGGCGAAGAGCTGCTCCTGCTCGACGTGATCCCGCTGTCGCTGGGTCTGGAGACCATGGGCGGGCTGATGGAGAAGATCATCCCGCGCAATACCACGATTCCGGTTGCACGTGCGCAGGACTTCACCACCTACAAGGATGGCCAGTCGGCCATGATGATCCATGTGCTGCAAGGTGAGCGCGAGCTGATCTCCGACTGCCGTTCGCTGGCGCGCTTCGAGCTGCGTGGTATCCCGCCGATGGTTGCGGGCGCGGCGAAGATTCGCGTGACGTTCCAGGTCGATGCCGACGGACTGCTCAGCGTTTCGGCGCGTGAGCTGGCCTCCGGCGTCGAGGCCAGCATTCAGGTCAAGCCGTCCTATGGCCTGACCGATGGCGAGATCGCCAGGATGCTCGAGGACTCGTTCCGCAAGGCGGATCAGGATCGCGACGCCCGCGCCCTGCGCGAGCAGCTGGTCGATGCCCAGCGCTTGCTGGAGGCTGTCGAAGCAGCGCTGATTGCCGACGGGGAACGTCTGCTTTCCACCGAGGAGCGTGCCGCCATCGAGGCTCAGATGGCCGAGTTGCGTGCGTTGCTCGACAGTCAGGATGTGTCCGCCATCGAGCGCCAGACCAAACGCCTGAGCCAGATCACCGACGCCTTCGCTGCGCGTCGTCTGGATTCCACCGTCAAGGCCGCCTTGGCCGGGCGGCGGCTTAACGATATCGAGGATTGACCCAGATGCCGCAGATCATTTTCCTGCCTAATGCCGATCATTGCCCCGAAGGTGCCGTGATCGAGGCGAAAACCGGCGAGACGGTGCTGGACGCCGCGCTGCGCAACGGCATCGATATCGAGCATGCCTGCGAGAAGTCCTGCGCATGCACCACCTGTCATGTGGTGGTTCGCGAGGGCTTCCAGTCGCTCGAGGCCTCCGATGAGCTGGAGGACGACATGCTCGACAAGGCCTGGGGGCTGGAGCCCTACTCGCGGCTGTCCTGTCAGGCGGTAGTGGCCGATACCGATCTCGTCGTGGAGATTCCGAAGTACACCATCAACCAGGTGTCGGAAGGGCATTGAGGGCAAGGACATGCAACTGAAATGGACTGATGTGCAGGACATCGCCATCGAACTCGCCGAGCGCAAGGCCGATGTCGATCCGCGCTATGTGAATTTCGTCGATCTGCATCGCTGGGTACTCGAGCTGCCTGACTTCGCTGACGAGCCTAGTCGTGGCGGCGAAAAGGTGCTCGAAGCCATCCAGGCCGCCTGGATCGAAGAGGCAGAGTAACGCCTCCTGGGGCGTTCGCACCCAGCGTGCCGTTACCGTTCGGCGATCGGGCCACGCGTCCGCGGCAAGGCCCTCTACCCTTATGTTTTTAACGCCAACCCGCGTATAATCCGCGGGTTTACTCGTTCGCTTTAACCCATCAGTTTTGGAGTCCTACATGGCCCTGCAACGCACCTTTTCCATCATCAAGCCTGACGCTGTCGCCAAGAACGTGATCGGCGAGATCACCACCCGTTTCGAGAAGGCCGGCCTGCGTGTCGTCGCTTCCAAGATGGTTCAGCTGTCCGAGCGCGAAGCTGCCGGTTTCTACGCCGAGCACAGCGAGCGCGGCTTCTTCAAGGATCTGGTTGCCTTCATGACTTCCGGTCCGGTCATCGTTCAGGTTCTGGAAGGCGAGAACGCCGTCGCCAAGAACCGCGAGCTGATGGGCGCCACCAACCCGAAGGAAGCGGCTCCGGGCACCATCCGTGCCGACTTCGCGGTCTCCATCGACGAGAACGCCGTTCACGGTTCCGACTCGGAAGCCTCGGCCGCCCGTGAAATCGCCTACTTCTTTGCTGCCACCGAAGTGTGCGCACGCATTCGCTGAGTGAGCGAAGGTGAGTCCAATGATTGCCACGACCGGTAAGGTGAATCTGCTGGGTCTGACCCAGCCGCAACTGGAAAGCTTCTTCGAGTCCATCGGGGAGAAGCGTTTTCGCGCCGGTCAGGTGATGAAATGGATTCACCACTTCGGCGTCGATGATTTCGATGCCATGAGCAATCTCGGCAAGGCCCTGCGCGAAAAGCTCAAGGCCTGCGCCGAGATTCGCGGCCCGGAGATCGTCAGTGAAGACATCTCCAGCGACGGCACCCGCAAATGGGTGGTTCGGGTCGCATCGGGCAGCTGTGTGGAAACGGTGTACATCCCCCAGGGCGGCCGTGGAACGCTTTGCGTTTCCTCGCAGGCCGGCTGTGCGCTGGATTGCAGCTTCTGTTCCACCGGCAAACAGGGTTTCAACAGCAATCTCACGGCGGCCGAGGTGATCGGTCAGGTGTGGATTGCCAACAAGTCTTTCGGCACCGTCCCGGCGAAGATCGATCGCGCCATCACCAATGTGGTGATGATGGGGATGGGCGAGCCGTTGCTGAATTTCGACAACGTCGTCGCTGCCATGCAGATCATGATGGACGACCTCGGTTATGGCATTTCCAAGCGCAAGGTGACCCTGTCGACCTCCGGCGTCGTGCCGATGATCGACGAGCTGGCCAAGGTCATCGACGTGTCCCTGGCGCTGTCACTGCATGCGCCCAACGACGCGCTGCGCGATCAGCTGGTTCCGATCAACAAGAAGTACCCCCTGGACGTACTGTTGGCCGCCTGCAAACGCTATGTGTCGCGCCTGGGCGAGAAGCGCGTGCTGACCATCGAATACACGCTGCTCAAGGGTGTCAACGATCAGCCCGAGCATGCCGAGCAGATGATCGCTCTGCTGGTGGACATTCCATGCAAGATCAATCTGATTCCGTTCAATCCGTTCCCTCATTCCGGATATGAGCGGCCGAGCAACAATGCGATCCGCCGTTTTCAGGACATCCTGCATAAAGGCGGGCACAATGTGACGGTGCGTACCACCCGCGGCGAAGACATCGACGCGGCTTGCGGTCAGCTTGTCGGTCAGGTTCTGGACCGGACGCGTCGAAGCGAGCGATACATCGCTGTACGCGAGCTGCAGAGCGAGCCGGGTGCGGCGCAAACTGCTTCGAACCGATCCTGAGGGGGATGCTGATGATTCTGCGCGCTGCGCTGCTGCTTGTACTGACCGGCCTGTTGGCCGGTTGCGTGTCTTCTGGCACCGTCGATCCACTGAAGACCGACGAAGGTCGGCAGCAGGCACGGGATGCCTATATTCAGTTGGGTATCGGTTATCTGCAGCAAGGCGCGGCCGCCCGTGCGAAGACGCCGCTGCGCAAGGCGCTCGAAATCGACCCACGCAGCGCCGACGCGCATGCGGCGCTGGCACTGGTATTCCAGACCGAAATGGAAAACGACCTGGCCGACAAGCACTACCGTGAAGCGTTGTCCAGCCGCAAGGACGCGCGCATCCTCAACAACTACGGCAGCTTCCTTTTCGAGCAGAAACGCTATCCGGAAGCGATGGAGCGTTTCAGCCAGGCCGCCGAAGACAACATGTATCCCGAGCGCGCCCGCGTCTTCCAGAACCTCGGCATGACCGCCCTGCAACTGGGCAAGCGCGAGGAAGCCGAAAGCTACTTCAGCCGATCGCTGCGTCTGGATGGCCGCCAGCCCCGAGCGCTGCTCGAACTTGCGATGATGGCCTACGAAGACAAGCAGTACGTCCCAGCCAAGCGTTACTACGACAGCTTCAGCCAGATGTCCGATCAGACTGCACGGAGTCTGCTGCTCGGCATTCGCCTGGCCAACATCCATCAGGACCGCGACACGGCTGCCAGCCTGGCGCTGCAGTTGAGGCGGTTGTATCCCGGTACGGATGAGTACAAGCAATATCTTTCGGAGCAACGATGACCGCGCCGCACCAAGAACAGGCTGCACCGATGGGAAACAACCCCGGGGAAACGCTGCGCAAGGCTCGTGAAGACAAGGGCCTGACGCTGTCTGCGGTTGCACAGCAGCTCAATCTCACCGAGCGCGCGCTCGCCCGCATCGAGGCAGGCGACTTCAGCCAGCTGCCGGGTCATACCTTTGCCCGCGGTTACGTTCGGGCCTATGCCAAGCTGTTGGGTCTGGATCAGACCCGCCTGGTCCAGGAGTTCGACCAGCACACTGGCACCAACGCATCCGGCAGCAGCGTCAACAGTCTCGGTCGTATCGAGGAGCCTAGCCGTCTGTCGCGCAGTTTCATGCGTTTCTTCGGCTTCGCCTTGCTGCTGGCTCTGGCGGCAGCGGCCTGGTTCTGGTGGCAGGAACATACGGCGCGGGAAGCCAGCACAACGCCGGTCTCGGCACTTGAGCGGATCGAAGTCGAAAGCGCCGACGGCACCACCGAGATTCATCTGCTCGATCGGGCCGACGAAGTGGCCGAGGCGCCGGTCGACGTAGCGGATGGACAGCCACCTGTCGTCGATTCGGATGCGAGCGAGGCGGCCGTAACGCCAGAAAGCACACCGGAAGCTACAGGCTCGAGCGCGACGGCGGCTCCTCCCCAGCAATCGCAGCCGTTGCCGCTTCCAGAGACCGGTGATAGCGCGCCAGTGCCCGTGCAGGCGCCTGCAGCCACCGCTCCGAGCGCAGCCACTGACACACCGGCACCTGTCGCCGCGCCGGGTGAGGCTCAGCTGGAGTTGCGCTTTACCGCCGATTGCTGGACCCGTGTGACGGATGCCGATGGTCGCGTGCTGTTCAGTGCCCTGGCCAAGGCCGGTACCAGCAGGACAGTCACAGGCAAGGCGCCGCTGGACGTCCATCTGGGGTACGCTCGCGGTGCACAACTCAGTTACAACGGCGAAGCGGTGAATCTCGCCACCCACATGCGCGGCGAGACGGCGCGCCTCAAGCTCGGACAGTAAGCTCACCATGCATTCCGAATCTCCTATCAAACGTCGCCAGTCCCGCAAGATCTGGGTAGGCGGCGTTGCGGTCGGTGGCGATGCGCCGATTTCCGTACAGAGCATGACCAACACCGAAACCTGCGACGTCGAGGCGACGGTCGGGCAGATCCAGCGCCTGGCCAATGCCGGCGCTGACATCGTCAGGGTCTCGGTGCCGTCCATGGAGGCTGCGGAGGCCTTCGGCCGGATCAGGCAGCGCGTACAGTTGCCGTTGGTCGCCGATATCCATTTCGATTACCAGATCGCCCTGCGGGTAGCCGAGCTCGGCGTCGACTGCCTGCGCATCAACCCGGGCAACATCGGCCGCGAGGATCGCGTTCGGGCAGTGGTTGACGCTGCGCGTGACAAGGGCATCCCGATCCGTATCGGTGTCAACGCCGGTTCGCTGGAGAAGGACCTGCAGAAGAAGTACGGCGAGCCGACGCCACAGGCGCTGGTGGAGTCCGCACTGCGTCATGTGGACCATCTCGATCGCCTGGACTTTCAGGACTTCAAGGTCAGCGTCAAGGCGTCCGATGTGTTCATGGCCGTGGCGGCCTATCGGCTGCTGGCCGGGCAGATCGAGCAGCCGCTGCACCTGGGCATTACCGAGGCGGGCGGGCTGCGTTCCGGCACGGTGAAGTCCGCAGTGGGTCTGGGCATGCTGCTCGCCGAAGGCATCGGCGACACCATTCGTGTGTCGCTGGCGGCCGATCCCGTCGAGGAGATCAAGGTCGGCTTCGATATCCTCAAGTCTCTGCGTCTGCGCTCGCGCGGCATCAACTTCATCGCCTGCCCGAGCTGTTCGCGGCAGAACTTCGATGTGGTCAAGACCATGAACGAGCTGGAGACCCGCGTCGAGGACCTGCTGGTGCCGATGGACGTCGCGGTGATCGGCTGCGTGGTCAACGGTCCGGGCGAGGCCAAGGAGGCCCACATCGGCCTGACCGGTGGCACTCCGAACAACCTGGTCTACATCGATGGCAAGCCGGCGCAGAAACTGAACAACGAAAACCTCGTCGATGAGCTGGAGCAGCTCATCCGGCGCAAGGCCGCCGAGAAGCTTGCGTCCGACGCGGCGGTCATCGCGCGCAGCTGATCTTTAAGGAATCCCATTGAGCAAGTCCCTGCAAGCCATTCGTGGCATGAATGACATCCTGCCTGCGCAGACGCCGACCTGGCGTTATCTGGAAAGCACCTTTGCGCAGCTGCTGGAAAGCTACGGATACAGCGAGATCCGTCTGCCGATCCTGGAGTTCACCGACCTGTTCGCCCGCGGTATCGGCGAGGGCACCGATGTGGTCGACAAGGAGATGTATACCTTCCTCGATCGCAACGAAGAGTCGCTGACCCTGCGTCCCGAAGGTACCGCCGGCTGCGTGCGCGCCGTGCTCGAGCATGGCATGACGGGTGGCGGGCAGGTGCAGAAGCTCTGGTACACCGGGCCGATGTTCCGCTACGAGAAGCCGCAGAAAGGTCGCTACCGGCAGTTCCACCAGATCGGCGTGGAAGTGTTCAACCAGCCGGGACCGGATATCGATGCCGAGCTGATCGTACTGACCGCGCGCCTGTGGAAGCAGCTCGGCCTCGCCGATGCGGTGACGCTGCAGCTCAACAGCCTGGGCTCCAGCGAGGCTCGGGCGCGCTACCGCGATGCTCTGGTGGCCTACCTGCAACAGCGTTTCGAGCAGCTCGACGAGGACAGTCAGCGTCGCCTGACCACCAATCCGCTGCGCATCCTGGACAGCAAGAATGCCCAGACGCAGGCGTTGCTGACCGATGCACCGACCCTGCACGACTATCTGGACGAGGAGTCGCGGGCGCATTTCGAAGGGCTCAAGGCCCGGCTGGATGCGGTCGGCATCGCCTACGAGATCAATCCCAAACTGGTTCGTGGACTGGATTACTACGGCCGCACCGTGTTCGAGTGGGTTACCGACAAGCTCGGCGCGCAGGGCACGGTCTGTGCCGGTGGGCGTTATGACGGTCTGGTCAGCCAGTTCGGCGGCAAGCCGACGCCGGGTGTCGGCTTCGCCATGGGCGTCGAGCGTCTGGTGCTGCTGCTGGAAACGCTCGGCCTGGTGCCGGAGACGTTGAACCCGGCACCGCATGCCTACATCTGTGCATTCGGCGAGGCCGCCGAGCTGGCGGCACTGGCGCTGGCCGAACGTCTGCGTGATGAACTGCCGGGGCTGCGCCTGCTGGTCAACGCTGGCGGTGGCAGCTTCAAGAGTCAGTTCAAGAAGGCCGACAAGAGCGGAGCGCGCTATGCGCTGATTCTGGGTGACGACGAACTGGCAGGGCGCGTGGTAGGTTGCAAGCCGCTGCGCGATGACAGCGAGCAACAAAGCATTGCCTGGGATGCTCTGCCCGAGCGTCTGGCTGCCTGCCTCGAGCAGGTCTGAGACTTAGCGAATAAAAGGAGTGACAGCGTGACCTCGGGTACTGAAGAAGAACAACTGGCGCAGATCAAAGACTGGTGGCAGCGCAACGGCAAGCCGCTTGTGCTGGGTGCCGTGATCGCCCTGGTGTTGGTGTTCGGCTGGCAGTTCTGGCAGAAGCATCAGATCAATCAGGCGCAGAGCGCCTCGGTGGTTTATCAGCAACTGCTCGGCGCCGCCCTGGAATCCGGCGAGGCTGATGCCGCCGAAGTGTCGCGGCTGGGCAATCTGCTGAAGAAGGACTTTGCCGGTACGCACTATGCGCAGTACGGCAGCCTGTTTGTGGCCAAGGTGGCGGTGGAATCCGGCCGCCTGGACGAGGCCGCCAGCGAGCTGCGCGCCATCGTCGACAAGCCTGCGGACAAGACGCTGGACGAGCTGGCGCGCCAGCGTCTGGCACGTGTGCTGGCTGCGCAGGGCAAGGCCGACGAGGCGATCAAGCTGCTCGATGGCAAGGTGGATGCCGCCTTCGTAGCCAGCCGTGAGGAACTGCGCGGCGATCTGCTGGTGCAGCTCGGCCGTAACGACGAGGCGCACGCCGCTTACAGCAAGGCCAAGGAGTCGCTGTCCCAGGATGCGGCCATTGGCGGTCTGCAAATGAAACTGGATGATCTGGCCCGAGGGGAGGCGTAACCGATGCGCTGGAAGACTGCAGCATTGCTGACCCTGGCCGTACTGGCCGCAGGTTGCAGCAGCAATAGTTCCAAAGAGCCAGAGCCGGCGGAGCTGACCAAGTTCGATGCGGAGATCTCGCTGAAGAAGGAGTGGAGTCGTTCTATCGGCGAAGGGCAGGGCAAGACCTACAACCTGCTGACCCCGGTGGTCTATGGCGACCAGATCTATGCCGCAGACGTCGAAGGTCTGGTGGTGTCCATGGATCGGTTGACTGGCAAGGTCAACTGGAAGAAGAAGCTCGACAAGCCGGTTTCCGGTGCGGTGGGTGCCGGCTACGGCCTGGTGCTGATCGGCACCCTGCGCGGTGAAGTGCTGGCGCTGGATGTCAGCACCGGTGAAGAGCGCTGGCGCAGCCAGGTCAGCAGCGAAGTGCTGGCCGCCCCCGCCGTGAACGGCGATATCGTGCTGGTGCAGACCCAGGATGACCGGCTGATCGCTCTGGAGATCGACACCGGCGCACAACGCTGGAGCTACGAAAGCTCGCCGGCGGTGCTGACGTTGCGGGGTACCGGTGCACCGCTGCTGACCAATCAGCTGGCCATCGCCGGTCTGTCCAGTGGCAAGGTGATCGCGCTGGATACCCGTCGCGGCTTGCCTGTATGGGAGCAGCGGGTCGCCATCCCGCAGGGCCGGTCCGAACTGGAGCGGGTTGTGGACATCGACGGTGGGCTGCTGCTCTCCGGTGGCACCCTCTACGTGGCGACCTACCAGGGGCGCGCTGCGGCGCTGGAACTGGAGACCGGCCGCGTGCTCTGGCAGCGTGACGCGTCGAGCTACTCCGGTGTGGCGCTGGGCTACGGCAGTGTCTACCTGAGCCTGGCCGACGGTACTGTCGAGGGCATCGACGAGCGCTCCACCACTGCGCTGTGGCGCAACGAGTCGCTGGCGCGTCGTCAGCTGTCGGCTCCTGCCGTGTTGTCCAGCTACGTGGTGGTCGGTGATGTCGAGGGCTACCTGCACTTCCTGAGTCAGGTAGATGGCCGCTTCGTCGCCCGTGAGCGGGTCGACAGCTCCGGCGTCCGGGCTCGCCCGGTGGTCGAGGGCGACTGGCTGTATGCTTTCGGCAATGACGGCAAGCTGGTCGCACTGACGATTCGTCAGGCCGACTGACCGCCTGCTGGACCCGCGGCTCCGCCTGGCGGAGCCATGAATATTCGGCCGCTGCCCTGCAGCGGCCTTCGTGTTTTCTGAAATATCGCAGTGGAGAGCCGCATGGTTCCCGTAATCGCCCTGGTGGGTCGCCCGAATGTCGGCAAATCCACCCTGTTCAATCGCCTGACCAAGAGCCGCGATGCCATCGTCGCCGAGTACGCCGGGCTGACCCGCGATCGCCAGTACGGCGAGGCCAAGTGGCAGGGGCGCACCTACATCGTGATCGACACCGGTGGTATTTCCGGTGACGAGGAAGGCATCGATGCGAAGATGGCCGAGCAGTCGCTACAGGCCATCGAGGAAGCCGATGCCGTCCTGTTCATGGTCGACTCCCGCGCCGGGCTGACCGCGGCGGACCAGATGATCGGCGAACACCTGCGCAAGCGGAACAAGCGTTGCTTCCTGGTGGCCAACAAGGTCGACAGCGTCGATCCGGATATCGCCCGTGCGGAATTCAGTCCGCTGGGCCTGGGTGATGCGCTGCCGATCGCTGCCGCCCACGGTCGTGGCATCAGCCACATGCTCGAGCAGGCGCTGGGCATTTTCCCCAAGGACAACGCCGACGAGAACGGGGAAGGCGAGGAGGGCGGGGAGCTCGCGGAAGGCGAGAAAGTGGTAGCCGAAGGCCAGGAGCCCAAGCGCATTCCGGGCCCGAGCGAGAAGGAAGGCATCAAGATCGCCATCATCGGGCGGCCCAACGTCGGCAAGTCGACGCTGGTCAACCGCATGCTCGGTGAAGAGCGGGTCATCGTCTACGATCAGGCCGGCACCACGCGCGACAGCATCTACATCCCCTTCGAGCGCGACGAGGAAAAGTACACCCTGATCGACACCGCCGGCGTACGTCGTCGCGGCAAGATCTTCGAGGCGGTGGAAAAGTTCTCGGTGGTCAAGACGCTGCAGGCGATCCAGGACGCCAACGTGGTGATCTTCGTCATGGATGCCCGCGAAGGTGTCGTCGAGCATGATCTCAACCTGCTGGGCTTCGTGCTGGAGACCGGTCGTGCGCTGGTCATCGCGCTGAACAAGTGGGACGGCATGGAGCAGGGCGAGAAGGACTACGTGAAGACGGAGCTTGAGCGCCGGCTGTTCTTCGTCGACTACGCCGATATCCATTTCATCTCAGCCAAGCATGGCACTGGCGTCGGGCACCTCTACAAGTCGGTGCAGGCCGCGTTCAAGTCGGCGATCACCCGCTGGCCGACCAGCCGCCTGACGCAGATCCTCGAGGACGCCGTGCGCGAGCACCAGCCGCCGATGGTCAATAGCCGGCGCATCAAGTTGCGCTATGCGCACCTGGGTGGCGCCAACCCGCCGCTGATCGTCATCCACGGCAACCAGGTCGATGCGGTGCCCAAGTCCTACACGCGCTACCTGGAGAACACCTATCGGCGTGTACTGAAGCTGGTCGGTACGCCGATCCGCATCGAGTACAAGGGCGGCGACAATCCCTACGAGGGCAAGAAGAACACGCTCACCGACCGCCAGGTCAACAAGAAGCGGCGTCTCATGTCCCACCACAAGAAGGCCGAGAAGAAGCGCCGCGACAAGAAGCGCTGATCGCGCATTTCTGCAAGCTTGGGAACTGGGCGGGTGTTTCCTCCCGTTCCCGCTGTCGGCCCCACGTGTGGGCTCGGTGATGCCTCAGCTGTCGCCGTCGAACGACTGGTCCATGTCCAGGGCCGGTCGTGCGTGGCGCGGTTTGCCGACCTGGCGGGCTGGGTTGCCGACCACGGTGGTATGCGGCGCAACGGGGTGCAGCACGATGCTGCCGGCACCCACCTTGGCCCCCTCGCCAATCTCGATGTTGCCGAGAATCTTCGCGCCCGCGCCGATCATCACGCCGCTGCGAACCTTCGGATGACGGTCGCCACCTTCCTTGCCCGTCCCGCCCAGGGTCACGCCCTGCAGAATCGACACATCGTCGCCGACCACGGCCGTCTCGCCGATGACGATTCCGGTGCCATGGTCGAGCATGATGCCGCTGCCGATACGGCTGGCCGGATTGATGTCGATGCCGAGGCGTTCGTTGCAGCGTGCCTGGATGTACATCGCCAGCAGGCGCTCGCTGCGACCGTGCAGCTGATGCCCGATGCGGTACGCCTGCAGCGCCAGAAAGCCTTTGGAGAACAGGAAGACCTCCAGTGCACTGTCGAATGCGGGGTCGCGGCTGACGATCGCCTGCAGGTCGCAGCAGGCCGTCTCGGCCAGCGCAGGCAGCTGGTGGTGCAGCCCGGCGAAGCGATCGGTCAGGGTGTGGCTCTGTTCGATGCTGTCGGCCAGGGCGTGGCCGATGCGGTGGGCGAGCGCGCCACCGAAGTCCGGCTGATCGAGGATGGTCTGGCGGACGATCGTGGCCAGGGTCGGCTCGGTGTCCAGGGCACGTTGCGCCTGTGCGCGCAGCTCGCTCCACAGGTCGCTGACGGAAAGGTTCGACATGGCAGTTCCTTGAGGGTCGATGACGGGTTGGCCATTGACTGAACTGTAGCAGCCTGAACAGGCTGTCGGCCGGCGCGTCTCGTATCGGGTCGCGCTCATCGGCTATCCTGTCGGCCTTCGCTGCCGACTCTCAAACGGCAGGCCTGTCGGACGATCGTCATGCTCACCAGTAAATTGCCCAATGTCGGCACGACCATCTTCACCACCATGTCTCAGCTCGCTGCCGACACCGGTGCCTTGAATCTCTCCCAGGGCTTTCCCGACTTCGATGGCCCCGAGGCGTTGCGCGAAGCCCTTACGCGGCACGTCATGGCGGGCCACAACCAGTACGCCCCGATGGCCGGCCTGCCGGCGCTGCGCGAGCAGGTGGCGGCCAAGGTGGCCGGCCTGTACGGACGGCAGGTGGACGTCGCCAGCGAAATCACCATCACCCCTGGCGCCACCCAGGCGATCTTCTGCGCGATCCAGGCGGTGGTCCGCCCAGGCGACGAGGTGATCGTTTTCGATCCCTGCTACGACAGTTACGAGCCGTCCGTGCAACTGGCCGGGGGCACCTGTATCCACCAGCAGCTGAGCCTGCCGGACTTCCGGATCGACTGGCAGCGCCTGGCCGACGCCGTAACCCCGCGCACGCGGATGATCGTGCTCAACACCCCGCACAATCCCAGCGGCGCGTTGATCGATGGTGGCGATCTGGATCGACTGGCAGCACTGATCCGCGAGCGCGACATCTACCTGCTCAGCGACGAGGTTTACGAGCACCTGGTCTTCGACGGCCGGGAGCACGCCAGCGTGCTGCGTCACGAGGAGCTGTATCAGCGTGCCTTTGTCGTCAGCTCGTTCGGCAAGACCTATCACGTCACCGGCTGGAAGACCGGTTACGTGGTGGCGCCGGCGTCGCTCAGCAGCGAACTGCGCAAGGTGCATCAGTACGTCAGCTTTACCGGCGTCACGCCACTGCAATGGGCACTGGCTGACTTCATGGCGGCGCATCCGGAGCACATCTCCGAGCTGCCAGCGTTCTATCAGGCCAAGCGCGATCTGTTCTGCGACCTGCTGGCTGGCTCCCGCTTCCGCTTCACCCGCGCCGCTGGCACCTACTTCCAGCTGGCCGATTACTCGGCGATCCGCCCCGACCTCGACGACGTCGCCATGGCCGAATGGCTGACCCGCGAGCACGGTGTGGCGAGCATTCCGATCTCGGTGTTCTACCAGGATGCGCCGGCCAATCTCAGGCTGGTGCGCTTCTGCTTTGCCAAACGAGAGGAGACGCTGCGTCAGGCAGCGGAACGACTATGCGCGATCTGAACAACCTGCCCGATCTCGAACTGGCCCTGCTCCAGACCACGCTGGTCTGGCAGGATGCCGATGCCAACCGCGAGCGCTTCGCCGGGCTGCTCGACCAGGCCCGCGGTGCCGATCTGATCGTCCTGCCGGAGATGTTCACCACCGGTTTTTCCATGGACTCGGCAGCCCTGGCCGAGCCGGAAGAGGGCGCGACCTATGCCTGGCTGCGCGGCCAGGCGGCGCGGCTGGATGCGGTCGTCACCGGCAGCGTGATCATCGAGGCCGCCGACGGCAGCCATCGCAACCGCCTGCTCTGGGCGCGTCCCGATGGTGAGGTGTTGCATTACGACAAGCGCCACCTGTTCCGCATGGCCGGTGAGCACAAGCACTACACGCCAGGCCTACAACAGGCCTTGTTCGAGGTGAACGGCTGGCGGGTGCGTCCGCTGATCTGCTACGACCTGCGCTTCCCGGTGTGGAGTCGCGATCCGCACGGCACCGATCTGCTGCTCTACACGGCCAACTGGCCGGCGGCGCGCCGCGATGCCTGGAACCGCCTGCTGCCGGCGCGTGCCATCGAAAACCTCTGCTACGTGGCGGCGGTCAATCGGGTCGGCGAGGACGGCAAGGGCTACCCCTATAGCGGTGACAGCCAGGTGCTCGACTTCAAGGGCGATACGCTGCTCGATGCCGGTGATCGCGATGGCGTGTTCCGCTGTTCCCTGCGCGCCCGTGACCTGGCGGCATTCCGCGAGCGCTTCCCGGCGTACCACGACGGCGACGAGTTCGAGCTGAAGCTCTAGGGCTCGACGCCCGAGGTTGCGCTCACCGCAGCCGGGCTGCGCACCAGCAGAAGCGGCAGGCCGAAGGCAAGGACCAGCAGCCCCAGCAGCGCGCCCGGTCCCGCGTAGAGCGTGCTGGAGACGAACAGGCCCAGGCAGCTGCTGGCGAACAGCAGCGGTAGCCAGGGGTACCAGGGCACGCGGAATGGCCGTGGCGCCGAGGCCTCCAGCCGGCGCAGTCGCAGCAGCGAGAGCGCCGTCATGCACATGAAGAACCAGAATACCGGCGCGGTGTAGGCGACCATCGCCTGCACGCCGCTCTGGCTCAGCGCGCCGAACAGGATCAGCAGCAGGGTGATCGCCGCCTGTACCAGCAATGCCCGCACGGGCGTCGAGCCACGCTCGTTCCAGGCCGCGAGCCGATGCAGCCGCGGCACGTCCCGGCCCAGCGCGTAATACACCCGTGCTCCGGTGAGGATCGTCGCGTTGAGCGTGCTAAGGGCGGTAAAGCAGATCAGCAGGCTCAACCCCTGAGCCGCCCAGCTCCCGGCGACGATCTCCATCAGATCGGCACCGATCGCGTCCGACTGGCTGAGCGCCTGCAGACCGAATATCTGCAGCAATGCCAGGTTGGTCAGCAAATAGAGGGTGGTCACCAGCAGCGTGCCGAGCAGCAGTACGCGGCCCATGTTGCGCGCCGGGTTGCGCAGCTCGCCCGACAGGTAGGCGGTTTCGTTCCAGCCTCCGTAGGTCAGCAGCACGAAGACCATGCCCATGCCCAGCATGCCGAGGCCTCCGTCGCGCGGCTCGATCGCGGCCGGCGAGCTGGGGCCGCTGGAAAGCAGGCCGGCGAGCATCACGCCGATGACGGCGACTAGGGTGAGGCTGCTCAGGGCGATTTGGACGCGTTTGGACTCGCGCGTGCCGCACACGTTGAGCGTGGTCAGCAATGCCACCGAGAGCAGGGCGTGCAGCGTGCCGCCGTGGTCGCCCAGGGGCATCAGCCGTTGCGCGTAGTCGCCGTAGATGAAGGCCACCGCGGCGATAGCGCCGGTCTGGATCACGGTACCGCGGGCCCAGGCGAACATCAGGCCGAAACGGCGACCCCAGGCCAGCCGCAGGTAGTGGTACTCGCCGCCCTCGTCGGGGAAGCTCGCGCCCAGCTCCGCGTAGCACAGCGCGCCGACCAGCATCAGCGCGCCTCCGGCCAGCCAGAGGGCGATATACAGCGTCCCGCTGTCGGCATGCTGGGCTACCAGGGGCGGGAAGCCGAAGATGCCGACGCCCACCACCACGCCGACCAGCACGGCTACGCCATCGACCACCGAGAGGTCGCCGCTGTGCCGCGAGCGCATCTGGCTACTCATATTCAGCTACGCCGCGCGCTCCAGCCGGAGGCGACTCCTTCACCTTGCAGCGGGTTGATACGGTCGCCTTCCACCTTGCCCACGTAGTCCATGCCGCCCACGTTGAAGTGGAACACGTCGCCTTCGAGGCTACCGGTCACGCTGTTGTGCAGCCCCCCGGAACGCGCGACGCCGAGCACCTGCTGGAACTGCTGCTGCAGCTCGAGGGTGAAGCGGCCGTCCGCTGTTTCGACTTCCCAGCGCCCGTCGACCTTGGCCGGAACCACCCACAGGTAGACGTAGCTGCCGCCGACGTAGTCGGTGCGATCGGCCGGCCAATCGTTCATGTCGAAAGCGTGCGATACCACCCGTGTGCCAGGCTTGAGCGTATCGAGGATGACCGGGCGCAAGCGCATGTTGATCCGCGGCAGCAGATACATGGTCACTACGGTAGCCTCGGCAATGTCCTTCTTGAACAGGTCGCCCTGCTCGAAGCTGACCTTGTCGGCAACCCCCGCCGCCTCGGCATTGGCCTTGGCCTCGCGGATGCGTTCCGGGTCGAGGTCGATGCCCAGCGCCGAGTCGGCGCCGCGATCGCGGACCGCGGCGATGGCGATGCGGCCATCACCGGAGCCGAGGTCGATGACGGTATCGCCGGCCTTCACATCGGCCATCGCCAGCATCCGCGCCACGACGCGATCGGGCGTCGGCACGTACGGAACATCAAGCTCCGGCGCAAGCTGCGCGTGAGCGGGAAGCAGTGCGGTCAGCAGCAAGGCCAGGACTGCAAGCGACGCCGGACGGCGGGCGATGGCGAGCGACATGGGTGATCCCCTTGGTTCGGCCCGTTGGGCTTGGGTGGACGTTAATGTCCGGACCCACGGCTGCTCGCAAGGTTCTCGCCGCCGGTTGATGGAATGCTCGGCGAGGCTCGCTCGCTGCCTCCCAGGCCGCGTGGCACGGGCGTTGCCCTCGAACCGCCGGCTTGTAACGCGATGTGAAGGATATGCCTGCCTGTTCCGGCTCCCGTCCGGGTCACCTGTGGCGTAGCCGCCACAGCAGCCAGCCATAGATCAGCAGATTGGTCAGCACCACTACGGCGGCCAGCACGTACTGCACCGGCGTACTCAGCCAGTCGGGGTAGATCAGCGGCAGCAGGTAATGCTCGATGAAGCCCGCCTCGTAGCCTTCGTTGCCGGCCAGCCGCCGCAGCAGGTTTTCCCAATAGGTCAGCGGGCAGGCGCCGCCGCTCAGTTCGATATAGATACCCCAGGCTACGGCCGGAAGATGCAGCAGCAAAAAACCGCGTCTCCAGGCCACCAGCAGACCGCCGAACAGCACGAAAAGGATGAAGCTCAGGTGCAACAGCAGTACGGCGTCGGCACCGATCCGATAGAGCATGGCGTCAGCCCGCCGCGCCAGTACGCTGCAGATGCTCGATCTGCCGGTCCTGCGTGCCCGCCAGCAGGCTGACCGACAGTAGCGCACCGAGCAGCGCCATGAGCATGTCGGACTGGGTATCCCAGGGATCGCCCTGGGTGCCGAGGAAGTCCACGGCGCCCTGTCCCGCCAGCAGCGCCACCCACCACTCGATCAGCTCATAGAAGGCGCTGAATGCCAGCGCGACGCAGACCGCGAGAAAGCCCAGCATCTTCCCCGGCACGACGAAGCGCAGGCGCAACAGGATTTCCCGGGCGAGCAGGGCCGGCGTCACGCCCTGGATGAAATGCCCGAGCTTGTCGTAGGGGTTGCGGCTGAGGTCGAACCATTCCTGCACCCAGAAACCCGCCGGTACCCTGGCATAGGTATAGGTGCCGCCGAGAATCAGGATCAGTGCGTGAATGGCGATCACGACGTAGAGCAGGCGGGTCAGCGGAAACGACCGATGACTGAGCAGCAGCACCGGCGCGGCGATCAGCACCGGTGCGACCTCCAGCAGCCAGGTGGCGCGGTCGTATGGCGCGATGGCCGAGGCGATCAGCGCCAGCAGCACGAGAGTGCCGAGCGTCAGGTGAAGCGTTCTGTCCTGCATCGAAGTTGCCAGCATGGCCCAACCAGCCGGCAGCATGCAGCGGCACCGGGCGGCGTGCAACCGACGCCGGTTAACCCTGGCCGTCGGTGCGTTTCGCTGAATGGGACAGCGCACGGTTGCAGCGCTGCAGATCGACTGCACCGACGAAGTCGTTGGCGTTGCCCTGTTCGCAGGCGATGCGCTGATTGCGCCAGCGCTCCCACTCGCTGACCGGGTACTGACGGTTCCAGATGTCGTACAGGCGCTGGTCCTGCTTCGACAGACGCAGTTTGTAGCGCTCGCTCATGTACAGATAGGTGCGGGCAATGGCGCCGCGGCTGTATTCGGGCGGCATCGCCGTACGCTGCTTGAAGTTGACCACGAAGGGGCAGGCGCCGTACTGGCTGGGCTTTTCGCTGAGCATGCCGAAGCCGAAGTTGCTGCGGTCGCCGTTCACCTCGCCGACCACCGGGACCAGGTTGTGCAGGTCGGCCTCCGCCCGACTGAACACCGGGTCGTTGGCCGTGCAGTGCTTGCGTCCGCCCTGTTGCCAGCATTGCCGCTGATGGCCGATCACCCAGGCCGGCACGATGTGCTCCCATTCGACCCGCGCGGCCCGCTTGGGCTGTTTGCGGGGAACGTAGCCGCAGCTGGCGAGATCGATGCGGTTGCCCTTGAACTGGCAGCCGCAATAGAAATCCACCGGGCGGTCGGCATAGATGGTCCAGGCCACCTTCTTGGCCTCGCGGAAGGTGCGAGGCGCATCGGCGCAGGCGCTGGAGGAAAACAGCAGGACGAGCAGTAGAAAGCTGAAGCGGCGCATGGAAATCTCGACGACTGAACGAGTTCCGCATCCATGCGAAGGGCCGGCATTCTACCGCTAAAGCTATGAAAAGCCATATAAAACAATAACTTGTGTGATGTCACCTGGCCTTCATCTGGCCCAGGCGATTGATCCGCAGCGAGGCGAGGATGATCGTCCCGCCCACCGCGAGCAGCACGAGGTTGGTGCTGGTGCCCCAGATCAGCAGGTTGAGCAGCAGGCCTACCGGCACCGACATGTTGTTCATCACCGCCAGCGTGCCGGCATCCACCAGCGTGGCGCCCTTGTTCCAGCAGAACTGGCCCAGGGCGGTGGCCAGTACGCCCATCCAGATCAGTACCGACCATTGTGTCGTTGTGGTCGGCAGCTTCTGCGCATCGCCGAACAGCAGCCACGCGGGCAGCACGATTACCAGCGCGCCAAGAAAGAAGTAGCCGAAGCGACGATGCAGCGGTACGTCGGAGGGGTAACGCTGCGCCAGATGCTTGTAGGCCACCTGGCCGGCAGCAAAGGTGAAGTTGGCCAGCTGCATGAGCAGGAAGCCGCCGAGAAAATCGCCGGAAACGCCGTCGTAACGGATAAGTCCGGCGCCGAACACCGCGACGGCCGCGGCGACCAGTGCCCAGGGGTTGAAGCGGCGGTTGAGCGCGTCATCGATCAGCGTCACGTGCAGCGGCGTGAGCACGGTGAAGAGCAGCACCTCGGCCACCGTCAGCACGTTGAAGCTCAGGTACAGGCACAGGTAGGTGACGCCGAACTGCAGCGCACCGACCAGGGTCACGCCGACGATGAAGCCGGGCGCGACACCGCGCCAGCGGGTAAATGGCAGGAACACCAGCCCGGCGAGAACTACCCGCGTTAGCACGGCGAAATAGCTGTCCACCTGGCCGGCCAGGTAAACGCCGATCAGGTTGAAGGAAAAGGCCCAGAGCAGGGTGACGAAGATCAGATAGCGCATGCCGCCTCCACGACGAAGGCGGGCGACCTTAGCGGCTGCGCATGAAAGAGGGAAGGGCTGGCGCGCCTGCGGGCTCGCCAGCCGAACGATCAGGCCGCCTTCAGGGTGGCCATGTCGATGACGAAACGGTACTTCACGTCGCTCTTGAGCATGCGCTCGTAGGCTTCGTTGATGTCCTGCATGCGGATCATCTCGATGTCCGAGACGATGCCGTGCTCGGCGCAGAAGTCGAGCATCTCCTGGGTCTCGGCGATGCCGCCAATCAACGAGCCGGCGATGCGGCGGCGCTTGAAGATCAGGCCGAACACGCTGGGCGACGGATGCGGCGCGGCTGGTGCTCCGACCAGCGTCATGGTGGCGTCGCGCTTGAGCAGGTTCACGAACGCATCGAGGTTATGCGGCGCGGCAACGGTGTTGAGGATGAAGTCGAAACTGTTGACGTGCGCCGCCATCTCCTCCTTGTTCTTCGATACCACCACTTCGGCGGCGCCGAGGCGCAGGGCATCTTCCCGCTTGTCCGGCGAGGTGGTGAACAGCACGACCTTCGCGCCCATGGCATTGGCGATCTTCACCGCCATATGGCCGAGTCCGCCAAGGCCGACCACGCCGACCTTCTGTCCCGGGCCGACCTTCCATTGGCGCAGCGGCGAGTAGGTGGTGATGCCGGCACAGAGCAGCGGCGCGACCGCGGCCAGGTTGTCGGTGTGGCTGATGCGTAGCACGTACTTCTCGTCCACCACGATGTTGTCCGAGTAGCCGCCGAGGGTGTTTTCGCCGCCGCCGAACGCCGGACCGTTGTAGGTGCCGACGAAACCGTTCTCGCAATACTGCTCCAGCCCTTCGCCACAGGACGAGCACGTGCGGCAGCTGTCGACCAGGCAGCCGACGCCGGCGACGTCGCCGACCTTGAATGCGCTCACGGCTGAACCGACTGCCGTCACACGGCCGACGATCTCGTGGCCGGGCACGGATGGGTAGAGCGTGTTGTTCCACTCGTTGCGTGCGGTATGCAGGTCCGAATGGCAGACACCGCAGTAGAGGATGTCGATCTTCACGTCATTCGGGCCCACCTCGCGGCGCGAAAACGAATAGGGTGCGAGCGGGCTGTTCGGGTCGAGGGCGGCGTAACCGAGGGTCTGGCTCATGACGGCTCCTTTGATGATCGGGGTTGCACAGGGCAAGCCTAATGGCGAGCGCATCGGCACCGTTTGCACAATCCTGTCGATGGCTTACGTGTTTCTGCTGATTGCCGAGGCTCGCGCTGCCGACTGAACTGGGAGAGCGTCGGGAGGGGACAGTTCAGCCGCATGTTGCTGCGGTGATGAGCTGCCATAAGAAAACGGGCGCCATCGAGGATGGCGCCCGTCGTCACGTCAGAACTGAGCGATCAGCCTCAGGCGGCTGCCTCCTGCGCTTCACGCAGCGCGCGGTTCATGGCGCTGAACAGGGCGCGAATGCTGGCGGTGGTGATGTTCTCGTCGATGCCGATACCGTGCAATGGCCGCTCACCATCCAGACGCACCTCGATATAGGCAGCGGCCTTGGCGTTGCTGCCAGCGCCGATGGCGTGTTCATGGTAGTCCATGATCTCCAGCTTGACCGGCAACGCGGCCACCAGTGCCTCCAGCGGACCCTTGCCGATGCCGCGCCAATGGACGACCTCGCCATCGGCAGCCACTTCCACATCCACCGCGCTGGTGCCGTTCTCTTCCTGCAGACGATGCCCCTTGAGCGTATAGGGCGCGGTTGCCTGCAGATACTCGGCTTCCAGCAGCGCATAGATCTGCTTGGCGCTCATTTCCAGGCCCAGCCGATCGGTCTCCTTCTGCACCACCTGGCTGAACTCGATCTGCATGCGCCGCGGCAGGCTGATGCCGTATTCCTGTTCGAGGAGGAATGTGATGCCACCTTTGCCGGACTGGCTGTTGACGCGAATCACGGCCTCGTAACTGCGACCGATGTCGGCCGGGTCGATCGGCAGATAGGGCACTTCCCAGAGGCCGTTCGGGTCCTGCTGGCTGAAGCCCTTGCGGATCGCATCCTGGTGCGAGCCGGAGAACGCGGTGTGCACCAGGTCGCCGACATAGGGATGGCGCGGATGCACCGGCAGCTGGTTGCATTCCTCCACCACCTTGCGCACGGCATCGATGTCCGAGAAGTCCAGCTGCGGGTCGACGCCCTGGGTGTACATGTTCAGCGCCACGGTGACCAGGTCGACGTTGCCGGTACGCTCGCCGTTGCCGAACAGGCAGCCTTCGACGCGATCGGCGCCGGCCATCAGGCCCAGCTCGGTGGCGGCCACACCGGTGCCGCGGTCGTTGTGGGTGTGCAGGCTTACCAGCACGCTGTCGCGACGGTCGATGTGCCGGCAGAACCACTCGATCTGGTCGGCATAGACATTCGGCGTGGCGGCTTCGACGGTGGCCGGCAGGTTGAGGATCAGCTTTTGTTCCGGCGTTGGCTGGAAGACCTCGATCACCGCGTTGCACACCTCGACGGCGAACTCCGGCTCGGTGGAACTGAAGATTTCCGGCGAATACTCGAAGCGCCAGTTGGTCTCCGGGTTCTGCTCGGCCAGGCGCTTGATGATCCTGCCTGCGTTCACGGCGATCTGGATCACGCCGGCCTTGTCCTGATTGAAGACGATGCGGCGGAAGCTCGGCGCGGTGGCGTTGTAGTAATGGACGATGGCCTGCTTGGCGCCTTTCAGCGACTCGAAGGTGCGGGTGATCAGATCCTCTCGCGCCTGGGTCAGTACCTGGATGGTGACGTCGTCGGGAATATGGCCGCCCTCGATCAGCTCGCGAACGAAGTCGAAATCGGTCTGCGAAGCGGAGGGGAAGCCCACCTCGATTTCCTTGAGGCCGACCTGCACCAGTGTCTTGAAGAAACGCATCTTCTTCGCGGCATCCATCGGTTCGATCAGCGACTGGTTGCCGTCGCGCAGATCGGAGCTCAGCCAGATCGGCGCCTGGGTGATGGCCTTCGACGGCCAGGTGCGATCGGGGATGTCGATGGCCGGGAAGGCACGGTATTTATTCGATGGATTCTTGAGCATGGTCATGGCGTTTCCCCAGGTGAAGCTCGAGCTAAGCAAGTTGTCTGCCCGGTGCGGACACCGGTTTATGGTGCAAAGCTATTGCTTCGTACGCGCGCATTGCAATACATCGAAAAAAATTGGTGATTTATTTCGATTATTTCGCTTGGTGAGCGTTTTATTTCTCTTGAAGGGGGAATCTTCGCGTTCAATTGCTCGCTCGGCTTGCGGCCTCTTGTCGCAGCGGTCGAGGCGCGGCGGACGTGCGATCATCCGGTCAACCCCGCAGGATCGGTTCGGGCGACTAAGGACATGGCGGTGACACGCAAACAGCTATCGACAATGAGCATCTGGCTTGGCCTGTTCGCCATGCTGATGATTCATGCCGGCCCGCTGTTCTCCGCCATCCAGGCCGCCCAAGCGGGCGTGCAACACCATCACCACGCCGAACACCAACCGTCCGCCCATGACCTTGGGCAGCGGCATCACGCCCAGGGGCATCATGGTCAGCCGCGCACGGGTGAGCCGGCCTGGCTGACCGCGCTGGAACTGTGCGGCTACTGCGAACTGCTGACGGTCAACCCGCCGCTCAGTCTGGCCCTGCAGTTGGTGCTGCCGCGCCACGAAGCCGACCATCTCCAGCCCCTTCCCGAACAACCGCTGCCGCCAGCGCTGCGACGCAGCAGTGGTCATCCACGCGCACCCCCGCTTCTGCACAGCTGACGTCATCGACCGCCCTTGGCGGTTCAATCACCTGCAGAAGTGGAAGTTCTATGTCCAGCATTACTCATGGCTGTACGGCGCGTGCGCGCCTGTCCGAGCGTTTTTCGATTCAACCGTCGCGGCGGCGGTGGCAGTTCGCCCACGCCGCCTTGCTGGGAATGCTCGCCAGCGGCGCCCTGGCCGCCGAGCATGATCATGCCGCCCACGGCGAGCCGGGCGACAGCGTCGAACTGGCGCCCATGGTCATCACCGGAGTTGCCCAGCAATCGCCATTGACGGTCGTCACCGACCCGAAGATCCCCCGCCAGCCGATGCCGGCCAGCGATGGCGCCGACTACCTGAAGACCATTCCCGGTTTCTCCGCGGTGCGTAACGGCGGGGTGAACGGCGATCCGGTGTTCCGCGGCATGTTCGGCTCGCGTCTGAAACTGCTCTCCAATGGCGGTGAAATGCTCGGCGCCTGCCCCAACCGCATGGATTCGCCGAGTTCCTATATCAGCCCGGATACCTTCGACAAGCTGACCGTCATCAAGGGCCCGCAGACCGTACTCTGGGGCCCTGGTGCCTCGGCGGCGACGGTGCTGTTCGAGCGCGAGCCGGAGCAGTTCAGCGAGCCCGACTACCGCATCAACGGCAGCCTGCTGACCGGTTCCAACGGGCGCTTCGACCGCAACCTGGACGCCGCTGCTGGCAACAGTCAGGGCTATGCACGGCTGATGGCCAACAGTTCCCAGGCCGACGACTACGCCGATGGCAACGGCGACACCGTGCCGTCGCGTTATGACAAGTGGAACACCGATGTCGCCCTGGGCTGGACGCCCGACGAAGACACGCTCGTCGAGTTCACCGCCGGCCGCGGCGACGGCTTCGCCCGTTATGCCGGGCGCGGCATGGACGGCAGCCAGTTCCAGCGCGAGAGCCTTGGCCTGCGTTTCGAGAAGACCAACATTGGCGAGACCTTCTATGGCCTGGAGGCACAGGTCTACTACAACTACGCCGATCACATCATGGACAACTACAGCCTGCGCGACTTCGTGCCGTCGATGATGATGCCCAACCCGACGCTGTCGCGCGTCGACCGTCGTACCCTGGGAGGCCGTCTGGTCGGCACCTGGCAGTGGACCGACGTCGAGCTCAAGGCCGGGGTCGACGCCCAGCGCAGTGAGCATCGCAAGGTGATGAACCCGGCTGGCGCCGCCAATCAGATGGTCAACGCCGCCGGCAGCGACGCCTTGCCCTGGGTGCCGGATGCGATGCTGCACAGCTACGGTGTGTTCGGTGAGCTGAGCTGGCAGCTCGGCGAGCGCGAGAAGCTGATCAGCGGGCTGCGCCTGGACCTGCATGAGGCGACCGACGAGCGCGCCTTTTTCCGTAGCCACGATCCTTCCAGCATGCCCATCGTCTCGCGCAACTGGGACAACCCCACTGCCGGCGAGACCCGTCGCGACACGCTGTACAGCGGGTTCGTACGCTACGAGGAAGAGTTGGTCAGCGTGCCGGCGACCTGGTATGCCGGCCTCGGCCATGCTGAACGCTTCCCCGACTACTGGGAGCTGTTCGTCTCCAACCCCGGCCCGGTGGGCACCGTACAGCCGTTCGACTCGGTACGCCCGGAAAAGACCACGCAGCTGGACGTCGGCCTGCAGTACGCCAGGGGGCCGCTGGAGGCCTGGGTTTCCGCCTATGCCGGGGTGGTCGAAGACTACATCCTGTTCAGCTATGTGCCAGGCGTGATGCCCGGCATGGTCCGCGCCGAAGTCAGCAATATCGACGCCACCATCGCCGGTGCCGAGATGGGTGCGAGCTACCGTTTCACCAGCAACTGGAAGGGTGACGCGAGCCTGGCCTACGCCTGGGGCAAGAACCGCAGCGATGACAGCGCAATGCCGCAGATTCCGCCATTGGAAGGGCGTCTTGGCCTGACCTACGAGCGCGACAACTGGAGCACCAGTGGCCTCTGGCGAGTCGTCGCTGCGCAGAACCGTGTTGCCGAGAGCCAGGGCACCGTGGTCGGCAAGGACTTCGACGAGAGCGCTGGCTTTGGTGTACTGGCGGTCAATGGCGCCTACCGGCTGAACAAGAACTTCAAGCTCAGCGCCGGCGTCGACAACCTGCTGGACAAGGCCTACAGCGAGCACCTCAATCTCGCCGGTAGTGCGGGTTTTGCCGATTACGGACTCGAACCCACCAGTCGTGTCAACGAGCCGGGCCGCACCTATTGGGCGCGGGTCGACATGAGCTTCTGAAGGAACTGACGACGGTAAAGGAGCGGGGCGTTCCCTCGCTCCGGACGTAGGTTGGCGCTGAGGCGCGGGGTTTGAAGGCGTGGCCCGCGGCGCTGGCGTCAGGGAGGACGCAATGGGCAGTGCTCAAGGCTGCGCCATCTGCTTCGTGCCTCAGCGCCAACCTACGATTAGCCGGTTCGATCGGCACCTGCGTCGAACGGAGGCGTTTGTGCCTCGGGCAATGCCGGCGTGCCGCGTTGCGTCAGCGATTCGCCCCAATTGCGCATGTCCGCACCGCTCGGATGTTGGAACACGCGCAGGCCGAATTCCGGCAGGATCGCCAGCAGGTGATCGAAGATGTCCGACTGGATCGCCTCGTACTGCGTCCATGCCACCGTATTGGTGAAGCAGTAGACCTCCAGCGGCAGGCCGTCCGCGGTCGGGCTCAGCTGCCGCACGATCAGCGTCATGTTCTGATGGATGCCGCCGTGGCTGCGCAGGTAGCGTTCGACGTACGCGCGGAAGCTGCCGATATTGGTGATGCGGCGCGTGTTCACCGGCTCCTTGCCGCGCTCGGCGAGCTTGGCGTTCCACTCCTCGATTTCCTTGGTCTTCTCGGTCAGGTACTCGTCCAGCAGGTTGAAGCGATGCAGGCGCTCGCATTCGTCGCGGCTGAGAAAATGCACGCTCTGCTGATCCAGATAGAGGCTGCGCTTGATGCGCCGTCCTCCGGATTCCTGCATGCCGCGCCAGTTCTTGAACGAGTCGGAAATGAAGCGCTTGGTGGGAATACTGGTGATGGTCTTGTCCCAGTTCTGCACCTTGACGGTGTGCAGGGCGATGTCGATCACGTCGCCGTCGGCATTGAGCTGCGGCATTTCCACCCAGTCGCCGACGCGGATCAGGTCGTTGGACGTGATCTGCACGCTGGCCACCAGCGACAGCAGGGTGTCCTGGAAGATCAGCATCAGCACCGCGGCCATGGCACCCAGACCGGAGAGCAGGATCAGCGGCGAGCGGTCGATCAGCGTGGCGATGATCAGGATCGTCGCGATGGCATAGACGACGATCTTTACCACCTGCAGGTAGCCCTTGATCGGGTGCAGGCGCGCATCCGGACGGCGCTGATAGATCAGGTTGATGATGTCCAGCACCGCGCCCAGGGCCAGTGCGATGGTCAGCACGATGAAGCCACCGCAGACGTTGCGCACCACGGTCACGGCGCCTTCCGGCAGGCCGGGGACCGTCGTGACGCCGATCGACAGCACCAGTGCCGGGACGATGTTCGACAGCCGTTTGATGACGCCGAAGTCCTGCAGCTTGTTCTCGCGGGTGTGCTGCAACAGGTGGTACAGGCCGCGGACGAGGATGCGCTTGACGATCCAGTTGGACAGCCAGGCGGCGAAGATCAGCGTGGCGCTGGCGAGCAGCGTCTGCAGTTCGGGGTGGGCTCTTAGCCAGTCCAGCCAGCCGGCCAGGTCGTCGGACATGGGGTTCTCCATCACAGAAGGTCGGGCGCGACCTCAGCAACGCACGGTGGTCGCGGCCCGTCGGTTCGCAGCGTCCGGCTCAGCGGATGAACTCGCGGCTGATGCTCTTGAACAGCTCGGTGCCGGCGCGTTCCATCCACTCGAAGGCGACCATCTCCCGCGAGACGATCTGCGCACCGGCCTGGCGCATGCGTTCCAGGGCCAGGGCCTTGTCGCTGGCGCGGCGTGAGCTGACGCCTTCTTCGACGACGAACACCTCGTTGCCGCGGGCACGCAGGTCGAGCACCGTCTGCAGCACGCAGACGTGGGTCTCGCAGCCGCAGACGACGAACTGGCGACGTTCACCACCGGGGCGCTTGAACAGCTCGCCGTCGCCAGCGGCGGAGAAGTCCAGCTTCTCGAGGATCGCACCGTCTTCCACGCCGTCGCGCAGCGTGGCGATGGTCTGGCCGAGGCCCTTGCTGTACTGCTCGGTCAGCAGTACCGGTACGCCGACCCGCTTGGCCACCTGTTGCAGCCAGGCGGTGTGTTCGGCCATCGCGGCGGCGTCCAGGATCACCGGAAACAGGCGCTCCTGGATGTCGACGATCAACAGGGTGGAATCCGTTGCCTTGATGCGCATCGCTGTGCTTCCTCGTGGTTCAGGGTTTGTAGGCGCCGATGAAGATCGCCGGATCGACACGGGCGTCGTTCAGGCTGACGTTCCAGTGCAGGTGCGGGCCGGTGGCACGGCCGGTCGCGCCGACCTTGCCGAGAACCTGGCCGCGCGCCAGCTGATCGCCGGCCTTCACGCCGATTTCGGACAGGTGACAGAACATGCTGATCAGCCCCTGACCGTGGTCGACGAACACGGTCTTGCCGTTGAAGAAATAGTCGCCGGTGAGTATGACCTGGCCGGCCGCCGGCGCCTTGATCGGCGTGCCGGTCTTGGCGGCGAAATCCAGGCCCGAGTGCGGGTTGCGCTCCTCGCCGTTGAAGAAACGGCGCAGGCCGAACGGCGAGGACAGCGGGCCGTCCACCGGGCGGTCGAACAACAGATTGCTCGGCTGGCGGGTGCTGAACTGCCGGTAGGCGCGGTTCTGCTCATCCAGTTCACGCTCGATGCGCTTGAGGTCCGCGGGGTTCGGGTTGACCTGGCGCTGGTTCTTCAGGGTGATGTGCTGCGCGCGATAGTCGCGGTTGCCAACCTGGAAGCTGGTGCTGCGGCCATCGACCTCCAGCTGCTGGGGGCCAGCCTTTGCCGACAGCGGGATGCCGACGATGGCGATCCAGCGCTCGCCATCCTCGCGCACCACCAGGGTCGGCTTGCCCTGATAGCGGGCCTGCGGTGCGCTGGGGCCGTTGCCGAGTTCGATCACGGCGACCCCGCCGGGCACCGGTTTGTTCAGCAGGCGGGTGATGAAGCCCTCGGCGTGGGCAGGCAATGCGAGGGAGAGGGCGAACAGCAGGGCGAAGACGCGATACATGGATGGGTCCGTTGCAGGAAACGGCCCATCCTCGCGTAAACCTCCGGCAAGAGAAAGGGCCAAGAATGTCAGTAGATTGCCGGCTCGGCTTGCTTAGAGCAGCGGCAGGGTGACCGGTTGCAGATGATTGTCTTCCACGCGTACGTCGAGCTCGCCGTCGCCGAGCCTGGCCTTGAGGCGCTGGCCGGGTTGCGTCTGGCTGGCGCTGCGGATCGCCTGGCCGCGGTCGTCGAGCAGGATGCTGTAGCCGCGGCTGAGCGTGGCCAGCGGGCTGACCACGTTGAGCGTCTGGGCCAGGCCCTGCAGCTGCTGGCGGCGGCCTTTAATATTGGCCTGCATCGCCCGCGGCAGGCGCGAGGACAGATGGTCGAGGCGCTGGCGCAGCAGATTCAGCGTGCGCCCCGGATGCTGCGCGGCCAGGCGTGTTTCCAGTCGGGCCAGGCGCTCCTGGCCACTGCACAGGCGGCGGTCCAGGGCCCGCAGCAGGCGCTGCTCCAGGTCATCGATACGCTGGGCCTGCTGCTGCAGACGCTCGCCGGGATGGCGCAGGCGGCGGGTCAGGCCGTCCAGGCGCATGGCGTCGCGGTGCAGGCGATCACGCATGCGCAGTACCAGCCGTTGCTGCAGGCCGTTCAGCCGCTGCTGCAGATCGGCACTGCTAGGCGCCAGCAGCTCTGCCGCCGCGGACGGCGTCGGGGCGCGCACATCGGCGACGAAGTCGGCGATGGACACATCGGTCTCATGGCCAACCGCGCAGACGATCGGCGTGACGCAGGCATCCACCGCACGCGCCACGGCTTCCTCGTTGAAGCACCAGAGATCTTCCAGCGAGCCGCCGCCGCGGGCGAGGATCAGGGCGTCGAAGCCCTGGGCGTCCGCCAGCTGCAGCGCACGGACGATCTGCCCTGTGGCTTCGCGGCCCTGCACGGCGGTGGGGATCAGCGTCAGCTCCACCTGCGGTGCGCGGCGGCGGAACACCGAGATGATGTCGCGGATCACTGCGCCGGTCGGTGAGCTGACGATGCCGATGCGCCGCGGATGGGCGGGCAGGGCGGCCTTGCGCTCGGCGGAGAACAGGCCTTCGGCGGCGAGCTTTTCCTTCAGCGCTTCGAAGGCCAGGCGCAGTGCGCCGTCGCCCGCCGGCTCCAGCATGTCGAGGATCAGCTGATAGTCGCCACGGCCTTCGAACAGCGAGACCTTGCCACGCACCCGCACCGCCAGGCCGTCGCGCAGTGCCTGACGGATGCGCGCGGCATTCTGGCGAAACAGGGCGCAACGCACCTGGGCGTTCCTGTCCTTGAGGGTGAAATAGACGTGGCCGGAGGCGGGGCGGGCGAGGTTGGAAATCTCGCCTTCGACCCAGACCTGGGCGAACACGTCCTCGAGCAACAGGCGGGCCCGACCGTTGAGCTGACTGACGGTCAGCACTTCGCGATCGAGATTGAGGCGCTGGAAGGGATCTTTGAGCATGGTGGAGATGATAAGCCGCGCGCGGTGCCAAGCGGAAACCGAATCTGCTTGGCGTCCGTCCAGCGGGTCTTGACCAGCCAACGGGCGGCGCTAAGCTGCGCGGCCTTTCTCCATCTCCGGTTTCGAGCCGTCATGAGCCACAGTCAAGCCATCATCGTGCCGCGCATTTCCACGTTCCCTGCGCACGAAGCCAAGGCGCGGATGATTCTGCGTTGGCTGGCCGAGCGGCGCATCGTCGAGTCGCTGCCGACCACCTGTGGCCGCGGTGTTGGCGGCATGGGCTACGCCATCGCTTCCGGCGCGCGCAGCGTCGTGCAGCATCCGGAGCGCTTGCCCTTTGGCGAGGCCATCAACGGCCTTGAGGTGGTCACCAAGCGCTGCATTTACACCCCGACGCAGGGCTTCGCCGAGGAAGCCGGTTGCCCCGAGTGTCGGCGTGAAATCGGCGAGGCGCTGTTCGAAAGCCTGGACGAGTGGATGCCGCGGCAGACCGACAACTTCACCTGCCCGGAATGCGGCCACGAGGACGACATCAACGGTTTCCTGTTCATCCCGGCGTGTGCATTCTCCAACCTGGGCTTCATCTTCAATGGCTGGGGCGAGGCCGGTTTCACTCAGGCGTTTCTCGACGAGTTCGCCGAGCGCCTGGGGTTTGCCGTGGCGCTGGTGATCGATCGGCCGTGACCAGTCGGTCACCCCGGCGAGGCTGTGCCTGTCGTCGTTCGTGCCGTCGCTCACATCCGCATTGAGCGCAAGGGGGTGCGTGGGTATAATGCCGCGCTTCCTTTTTCCCGCCTGGGAGCCCCCGCCATGCTGCGTATCAGCCAAGAAGCCCTGACTTTCGATGATGTTCTCCTGATCCCGGGATATTCCGAGGTTCTGCCGAAGGATGTCAGCCTCAAGACCCGCCTGACCCGCGAAATCGAGCTGAACATTCCGCTGGTTTCCGCTGCCATGGACACTGTTACCGAAGCCCGCCTGGCCATCGCCATGGCGCAGGAAGGTGGCATCGGCATCATCCACAAGAACATGAGCATCGAGCAGCAGGCCGCCGAGGTGCGCAAGGTCAAGCGCCACGAGACTGCCATCGTCCACGACCCGGTCACCGTCACCCCGGAAACCAAGATCAGCGAGCTGCTGCGCAAGGCCCATGAACTGGGCTTCTCCGGCTTCCCGGTGGTATCCGGCAAAGAGCTGGTGGGCATCGTCACCGGTCGTGACCTGCGCTTCACGCCGAACGCCGGTGATTCCGTCGCGGCGATCATGACGCCCAAGGAAAAGCTGGTCACCGTGCTCGAAGGCACCGGCCTGGAAGAAATCAAGACCGAACTCTACAAGCACCGCATCGAAAAGATGCTGGTGGTCGACGCCAACTTCCACCTGCGCGGCCTGGTGACCTTCCGTGATATCGAGAAGGCCAAGACCTACCCGCTGGCATCCAAGGACAGCCAGGGCCGCCTGCGCGTCGGCGCGGCAGTCGGTACCGGCGCCGACACCGGTGACCGCGTCGAGGCGCTGGCTGCGGCCGGCGTCGACGTGGTGGTGGTGGATACCGCCCATGGCCATTCCCGTGGCGTGATCGATCGCGTGCGCTGGGTGAAGGAGAACTTCCCGCAGGTGCAGGTGATCGGCGGCAACATCGCCACCGCCGAAGCCGCGCTGGACCTGGTCAAGGCTGGCGCCGACGCGGTCAAGGTCGGCATCGGTCCGGGCTCGATCTGCACCACCCGCATCGTCGCTGGCGTCGGCGTGCCGCAGATCTCCGCCATCGCCAACGTTTCCGCCGCGCTGGAAGGCACCGGCGTGCCGATGATCGCCGACGGCGGCATCCGCTTCTCCGGTGACCTGTCCAAGGCCATCGTCGCTGGTGCCAACGCAGTGATGATGGGTTCGATGTTCGCCGGTACCGAGGAAGCGCCGGGCGAGATCGAACTGTTCCAGGGCCGCTCCTACAAGGCCTACCGTGGGATGGGTTCGCTGGGAGCCATGTCCCAGGCCCAGGGCTCCTCGGACCGTTACTTCCAGGACTCGTCCGCCGGTGCCGAGAAACTGGTACCCGAGGGCATCGAGGGCCGTGTGCCGTACAAGGGTTCTCTGTCGGCGATCATCCATCAGCTGATGGGTGGCCTGCGTGCTTCCATGGGCTACACCGGCAGCGCCACCATCGACGAGATGCGCACCCGGCCGCAGTTCGTGCGCATCACCGGTGCCGGCATGGCCGAATCGCACGTGCACGACGTGCAGATCACCAAAGAGGCGCCGAACTACCGCGTCGGTTGATAAGCCTCGATTGACAGGCGCTGGAAGCTGGAAGGTGGAGACCGGACATTGCACGATCCGGTCTGCGCTTCCAGCTTTCGGCTTTCAGCTTCAAGCTCTTTCCGAAGGAAGGCTCCATGTCCCATCCTGACATCCACGCTCACCGCATTCTGATTCTCGACTTCGGTTCCCAGTACACCCAGCTGATCGCCCGCCGCGTGCGCGAGATCGGCGTGTACTGCGAGCTGCATCCGTGGGACATGAGCGAGGACGACATCCGTGCCTTCGCGCCACGCGGGATCATCCTCGCAGGCGGCCCTGAGTCCGTTCATGAAGCGGGCAGCCCGCGTGCACCGCAGGCGGTGTTCGACCTGGGCGTGCCGCTGTTCGGCATCTGCTACGGCATGCAGACCATGTCCGAGCAGCTCGGCGGCAAGGTGCAGGGCTCGGACGTGCGCGAGTTCGGCTATGCCCGCGTCGATCTGGTGGGCAAGTCCCGGCTGTTCGACGGCATCGAAGACCACATGGACGACGATGGCGTGTTCGGTCTCGACGTGTGGATGAGCCACGGTGACAAGGTCACCGAGATTCCGGCCGGCTTCCATATCCTGGCCAGCACCCCAAGCTGCCCGATCGCCGCCATGGGCGACGATGCCCGCGGCTATTACGGTGTGCAGTTCCACCCGGAAGTGACCCACACCCGCCAGGGCGGCCGCATCCTGTCGCGCTTCATCCTGGAAATCTGCGGCTGCGAAGCACTGTGGACCCCGTCGAACATCGTCGAGGACGCCATCGCCCAGGTGCGTGCCCAGGTCGGCGACGCCAACGTGCTGCTCGGCCTCTCCGGCGGTGTGGATTCGTCGGTGGTCGCGGCGCTGCTGCACAAGGCGATCGGCGACCAGCTGACCTGCGTATTCGTCGACAACGGCCTGCTGCGCCTGCACGAGGGTGACCAGGTGATGGCCATGTTCGCCGAGAACATGGGCGTCAAGGTGATCCGTGCCGATGCCGAGGCGCAGTTCCTAGGCAACCTCGAAGGCGAGGCGGACCCGGAGAAGAAGCGCAAGATCATCGGCCGTACCTTCATCGACGTGTTCGATGCCGAGGCCAGCAAACTGCCGAACATCCAGTTCCTCGCCCAGGGCACCATCTACCCCGACGTCATCGAGTCGGCAGGCGCCAAGAGCGGCAAGGCCCACGTGATCAAGTCGCACCACAACGTCGGTGGCCTGCCGGAAGAGATGAACCTCAAGCTGGTCGAGCCGCTGCGTGAGCTGTTCAAGGACGAAGTGCGCAAGATCGGCCTCGAACTCGGCCTGCCCTACGACATGGTCTACCGCCACCCGTTCCCGGGCCCGGGCCTGGGCGTGCGTATCCTCGGCGAGGTGAAGAAGGAATACGCCGACCTGCTGCGTCGCGCCGACGACATCTTCATCAGCGAACTGCGCAACGCCGACTGGTACCACAAGGTCAGCCAGGCCTTCGTAGTGTTCCAGCCGGTGAAGTCGGTCGGCGTGGTCGGCGACGGCCGCCGCTATGCCTGGGTCGTCGCGCTGCGCGCGGTGGAAACCATCGACTTCATGACCGCGCGCTGGGCGCACCTGCCATACGAGTTGCTGGAGAAGGTGTCCAACCGCATCATCAACGAAATCGAAGGCATTTCCCGCGTCACCTACGATGTGTCGAGCAAGCCGCCGGCCACGATCGAGTGGGAATGATTGCAGGGGCATGCGCCCTGGCGCTGATGAAGAACCCCGGCTAGCCGGGGTTCGTTGCATTGGGTCAGCTGACCGCAATCTCAGTGAATGATCTTTGACAGGAATTGCCGGGCTCGCTCGCTCTGAGGGTGGGCGAAGAAGCCTTCTGGTGCCGCGGTCTCAACAATCGCGCCAGCATCCATGAATACCACGCGGTCGGCGACCTGCCGGGCGAAGCCCATTTCATGGGTGACCACCAACATGGTCATGCCCGACTCGGCCAGCGCGACCATGGAGTCGAGCACTTCGCCGACCATCTCCGGATCGAGTGCAGATGTCGGCTCGTCGAATAGCATGATTCTGGGTTCCAGGCACAGCGCCCTGGCTATGGCGGCGCGCTGTTGCTGGCCGCCCGAAAGCTGCGCCGGATAACAGTCTGCCTTATCGGCGATGCGCAATTTCTCTAGCTGTTGCACGGCTCGCTCGCGCGCTGCACGCTTGTCCATGCCGAGCACGTGAATCGGCGCCAGAGCGCAGTTCTCGGCGATACTCAAGTGCGGGAACAGGTGGAAGTTCTGGAACACCATGCCCACGTGGTCACGTACGCGGGTGATGGTTGAGGGTGTGTCGTCGAGGGCGATGCCCGCCACTTCGAGTCGGCCGCGCTGGAAGGGCTCCAGCGAGTTGATGCAGCGGATCAGGGTCGACTTCCCCGAGCCGCTGGGGCCGCAGATCACTAGTCTTTCCCCAGGAGCGACCCGCAGGCTCACGTCGTTCAGGGCATGAAAGGCACCGTACCACTTGTTCAAGCCGTCTATCTCGATAATTGGGGCATCGGGCATGGGATCGCTCACTTCAAGACATGGGTGAGAAACTGGCGCGTGCGCTCTTCGCGCGGCGCGGAAAACAACTGGGTGGGTGCTGCGCATTCGACGATCCTGCCGCCGTCGAAAAAGATCGCTCGGTCGGCTACTTCCCGCGCGAAGCCCATCTCGTGGGTGACCACCACCATGGTCATGCCCTCAGCGGCCAGTTCCTTCATTACCTGCAGCACCTCATTGACCGTCTCGGGGTCAAGCGCCGAGGTTGGCTCGTCGAACAGCATCAGCCGGGGCTGCATGGCCAGCGCCCGGACGATGGCCACCCGTTGCTGCTGACCACCCGAGAGTTCGGCTGGCATGGCTTGCGCCTTGTGCGCCAGGCCGACCCGTTCCAGCAGTTTCATCGCCATGGCCTCGGCATCGGCGCGGGACAGGCCGCGCAGCTTCATCGGTGCCAGGGTCATGTTGCGCAGGATGCTCAGGTGCGAAAACAGGGTGTAGTCCTGGAACACCATGCCGACCTCGTCGCGCAGCCGGGCCATCGATTCACGGCTGCTGTTCGAACCGGTCAGCGTGATCTCGCCAGCCGTCGCCGGTTCCAGGGCGTTCAGGCAACGGATCAGGGTGGATTTGCCCGAGCCGCTGGGCCCGATAACCACCACTACTTCGCCTTCGTGTATATCGAGATCGACGTCCTGGATGACCTCGGTGTCGCCAAAGCGTTTGCGCAGGCCGCGTACGGTCATCAAGGTGGTCATGATTGTGCGAGCCTCTCGGTGGCGGCTTGCAGTGCCTGCTGCGCCTCGCTCTGGCGCTGGCGACGACCTGCGTGACTGGCTCGCTCCTGCTCCAGGCGTTGGCGCGCGGCATCGATCTGTACGCGTTGGGCACTGGCCGCCGGACCGCCGGGCAGGCTGCGCGAACTGACATTGGTGATCGGGTCCAGAGCCTCGCGAACCTGCTGTTCGTCCAGGCCTAGGGAGCGGCCAAGTTGCTGCTGGGCAGCGCGTTCGACCATCGCGCTGTCGATGCGACTTGCCGGCAGCCCATCGTCCATCGCCTGGCGTACCACTGCGCCGACGACGTGGTGCGCCTCGCGGAAAGAGAGGTCGGCCGCGCTGACCATTAGGTCGGCCAAGCCAGTAGCGGTGGAGAAGTCTTCCGCCGCCTTGCGCAGCCCGGTTTCCAGATTCGGCCGCGCGGTCCGCAGGACCAGATCCAGCAGGGTCAGGCATTGCTGGCATTCCTGTGCCGACTCCCAGAAGCCGCGCATGCTCTCGCGATTGCCGTCGCCGGTATGGGTGAAGTTTGTGCCTTTGATGGTTGCGGCTGAGGCGACCAGTGAGCCGAGTATCTGCCCGGTACGCCCCTTGAGGTACTCCAGGACCACCGGGTTCTTCTTCTGCGGCATGATGCTGGACGTGCCGGCGACGCTGTCCGGGAAATCGATGAGTGCGAACTCGTGGGTCGACCAGACGAAGAAGTCTTGCGCCACGCGGCTCCAGAACACCGCCAGGAGCGTCATCTGCGCCATGCTTTCCAAGGCGAAATCCCGCGAGCCGACCGCGTCCAGGGTGTTTTCCAGGAAGCCGTCGAAACCTAGCAGCTCGGCGGTGCGCGCACGGTTGATGGCGAACGGCGTGCCGGCGAAGGCGGCGGCACCCATGGGGCTACGGTTCATGCTGTCGAGGGTCGCGGCCAGGCGCAGGCAGTCACGTTCTAGGGCCTGGGCAACGCCGGATAGGTAGAAACCGAAGGTGATCGGCTGTGCTGGTTGCAGGTGGGTGTAGCCCGGCATGATCGCGTCGGTGTATTTCGCCGCGGCGTCCAGGGCGCTCTGGCGCACGTTGTAAAGCGCGTCGAGCAGGTCCATGAGGACGTCGCGACCGCGCAGGCGGTCCAGGGTCGCCAGCAAATCGTTGCGGCTGCGTCCGATGTGCAGACGCCCGCCGACGTCGGTGCCGACCTTCTCGATCAGGTGTGCCTCGTAGTTGAAATAGGCGTCTTCGCGCAGCGGATCGAGCGTCACGGCTTGCGGGCCGACCTGCTCCATTTCGAGCACGCCGCGAGCCAGGGCGACGGCCACTGGCGCGTCTATCAGGCCGCATTCGGCAAGCATGACGATATGGGCCTTGTTGACGTCACCGAGATAGCCGAAGCCGTCGGCGAACCCTGCGAGGCGCGGTGCGTAGATGAGGTCGCAGACTTCCGCTGCGGTGGGTTCCTTGAGTCGACGGCTGACTTTGGATTCGAGCATGGGAATAGGCCTTCTGGACATCAGGGCTGAGGTTGGCCGAGTCGGGACGCATTGCGGCCCAGGCGACGTTCGAGGTAGCGGCTGAGCCAGGTCAGCGCGCTGCAAATGACGAAGTAGACGAGCAGGACCACGCTATACACCGTGAAGGCGGGGTTCACGCCTCCCATCATGGTGCTGCGCTCGACGATGATCTGGCCGACCTTGAGGAACTCGCTGACACCGACCAGCGCACCCAGTGACGTGGCCTGCACCAGCAGGGTCAGCAGGCCGGTATAAGCCGGCAGGATCGCCTTGAGCGACTGCGGCACGACGATGTACGCATAGATGTGCCAGGGCCGCAGGCCGAGCGCCCAGGCGCTCTTCCACTGGTGCCGCGGCACCGAGAGCAGACCGCCACGCACGATTTCTATGCCGTTGGCGCTGCCCCACAAGGTCAGGCCAAGGGTCACCGCGGCGAAGGGGCTAAGGTTGATCCCCAACAACGGCGCGCCGAAGAAAATGAAGAACACGTTGACGATTAGCGGTATCGAGCGGAACAGCTCTACGTAACCGTGGATCGCCCAGCTTAGCGGGCGGTTCTTCACCGTGGCCAAGGTGCCGAGCACGACTGAAATCAGCGTGGTGAACATCAGAATCACCAGTGCCAGCTTCAGGGTCATGAGCAGGCCCTTGGAAATGAACCCCCAGTTCTCGATCACGAATTCCATGGCGGCCTCATTGTTGGAAGGGGCGTTGCAGGCGTGCTTCGAGGCGTCCCGCGAGCAGCGCCAGGACCGCCACCAGAGCGAGGTAAATCACGCAGATGGCTGCGAACATCTCGATGGCGCGGAAGTCCGTGGCGATACGGTCCACCGCGACGAAGGTCAGCTCGGCCAGTCCGATGGTCTGCAGGTATGCCGAGTTCTTCAGTAGCGAGATGGCCGTGTTGAGCATGGCCGGCAGGCTGATGCGAAACGCGATGGGCACCGCGATCAGGCGGAAAAACTGCCGCGACTGCAGGTTGAGCGCCATCCCGGCCTCCCGCAGTCCCTTGTCGATTGTGGCCAGGCCCCCGCGCAGATTCTCGATCTGGTAGGCGCCCGCCCAGAGTGACAGGCAGAGCACGCCCGACCAGTACAGCGACAGCTTCATGCCCACGGCAGGCAGGCCGTAGAAGATGAAGAACAGCTGTACCAGAATCGGCGTGTTGCGGATCAGCTCGACATAGAGCACCACCAGTTGTGACAGCACTGGCAGCTTGAACAGCCTGACGCCAGCACCCAGCACGCCGATCAGCAGCGACAGGGCGATGCTCAGTGCCGAAACCTGAAGGGTCATCCATAACCCGTCGAGCAGGGCAGGCCACTGCGTGAGCAGGTAGTCGAAATCGAAGCTCATGGGAAACCGCCGATCAGTGGGATTCTTCGGGCTTGGGCTGCTCGAACACGCTCAGGTAGTAGCCGCGGATGGCTTCCGGGACGTATTGCTCGATCCACGGGCGGAAGAGCCGCTCCTCGTGCATGCGCTCGACGGCGGTGGAAAGGTAGGTTTGCCATTCGTCCTCGCCCTTGCGCAGGCCGATGGCGGCGTCGGAGATCTGGAACGGCTCCTGGACCAAGCGCAGCGAATCGTCATTGCCGGTCACCACTACCAGGGTCGCGGCGTCGTGGGTGTAGGCGTCGGCGCGGCCCTGTCGGAAGCTCTGCAGCGCATCGGCGGCACTGTTCAGGCGCAGGGTCTTTACTTCTGGCATACGCTCTTCGAACCACTTGGCCTGCACCGAGCCCTTGAGTGTTGCCAGGGTCTTGCCCTTGAGGTCGTCGATCTTTTCGATGCCGCTGTCCTTGCGGACCAATACGTCACTAGCACCCCAGCGATAGGGCTGGGTGAAGGCGATCACGCGCTGGCGCTCCGGGGTAACGCCCAGAGTGGCGATCAACAGGTCGACCTTGTGGCCGAGCAGCTGAGGCACGCGGTTTTCCGCGGTAACGCAGGTAAAGGTTACCTTGTCCTTGGAGCCGAGCGCCCATTCGGCGATCTGCCGGGACATTTCCACCTCGACTCCGGCGAAGTTGCCGTTGTTGTCCTGGTAGCCATAAGGTGGTTGGTCGCAGCGCACGCCTGCGCGCAACTTGTCCTGTTTGCTGATGGATGACGGCACGGGCGGCATGCCCTCAGCGGCCACCGAGTGGGCGGCGAATCCGAGCGAAGTGGCGACGACAAGGGCTAGCTGAAGCTTGGGGAACGATGGCATAGGTGTCTCCTGTTTTTTGTTATCGCAATGGGTGAGCCTGAGCTCGAGCGGAACCATGGCAGTTAGGAGTAGCGGAACGTTGATATGAGCCTCGCTGTGCGTTCCGATCACATTGGCGCGGGCCTTGGCTGAAGTTTTAAAGGGAATGGCTCATACTGACAAATGCTAATACGCTACCTGTCCATGCATAAATGATATGGGGATGCCGTGAACTTCAAGCAGGTGGAAGCCTTCCGGGCCGTGATGCTGTCCGGCTCCATGACCGCTGCGGCCGAAGCGCTGCATACGTCACAGCCCAATATCAGCCGGTTGATCGCGCAACTGGAGCGCCTCAACGGTTTTTCCCTGTTCGAGCGAATAGGCAGCCGGCTGGTCCCAACCGATGAGGGCACGGCATTCTTCAACGAAGTGGACAGAGCGTTCATCGGCCTGCGCAACCTTGAGCACTCGGCGCGGCACATTCGCCAGCTCGGCACCGGGCGGATACGCATAGGCGCCGTGCCGTCGCTGTCCCTTTCCGTGCTGCCACGGGCCATCCAGCGCTTTCGCGAAGGTCATGAGCAGGTCGCAATCTCGCTGCATACCAGCGACTCGACGACGGTAGCGCGCTGGGTCGCTTCGCAGTTCTGCGATTTCGGCCTAGTGTCGTTCATCGGTGAGGAAACCCCTGGGGTGCGGGCACGTCTGATCGGCGACTTGCCTGCGGTGTGCATCTTCCCCAAAGGGCATCGCCTAGCGGCGTTGGAGCGCGTCGGGATCGATGATCTCGCCGGGGAGGAGTTCGTCTCGCTGGCGCACGACGACGGCACTCGGCGCCGCATCGATCGGCTGTTTCTGCAGCATGGGGATCGTCGCAAGCTAAGCCTCGAGGCGCCCTATGCCGCGATCATCTGCGCCATGGTCGGTACTGGGCTCGGGGTGAGTATCGTCAGCCCCCTGGTGGCGCAGGGCTACCTGCATGCGGGCATCGAGGTGCGTCCGTTCGCTGCCGATTTCAGTTTCACCAGCTATCTGCTGTACGCCGATCATCGACCGCAGAACAATCTGGGTTCGCGCTTCGCGACTTTGCTACAAGCGATGTTCCTTGAAGAAAGAATGCAAGGCGGGGCTGCCGAGACGGCAGGGTGACGCCCAAGGCAGCGCTATGGCCGCTGTGGGTGTATTCCGCTAACCTTGCGCGCCATCGAACCGGGCGAAGCCATCGTGTGGCCGTTTCGTTTCGTGCTCGCGACCTCGCGCAGACGAGGCGCTCAATTTTCGACGCCCTGATGAGCCATCTTTGTCGTGCAGGAGCAGGTTTTCTCATGCGTTTTACCCGTAGACAAGTGCTCGCTGGCCTGGCCGGCCTCGGTGTTGTCGGTCTGGCCGGCAGTGGCGTGCGCTACTGGCTCGGTCGCCCGGTCGATGTCACCACCCATGATTACGAGTTGATCGCCGCGCCGCTGGATGTCGAGCTGGTGCCCGGTCACGTCACGCCCGCCTGGGCCTATGGCGGACAAGCGCCCGGCCTGGAGCTGCGCGGCCGCCAGGGCGACTGGTTGCGCGTGCGCTTCATCAATCAGCTGCCGGAGCCCACCACCATTCACTGGCACGGCATCCGTCTGCCACTGGAAATGGACGGCGTGCCCTATGTGTCGCAGCTGCCGGTGCTGCCCGGCGAATTCTTCGACTATCGCTTCCAGCTGCACGACGCCGGCAGCTTCTGGTATCACCCGCACACCACCAGCGCCGCGCAGCTTGGACGCGGGCTGGTCGGCCCGCTGATCGTCGAGGAGCGTGAGCCGAGCGGCTTCCGTCACGAGCGCACGCTCAATCTGAAGAGCTGGCACATCGACAAGCAGGGCGCCTTCACCGAGTTCAGCGTGCCCCGCGAGGCGGCCCGCGGAGGCACACCCGGGGTGCTGTCGACGGTCAATGGCAGACATGCTCCGTTGCTGGATCTGCCGGCCGGGCAGGTCGTACGGCTGCGCGTGCTCAATCTCGACAATACGCTGACCTATCGACTGAACCTGCCGGGCGGCGACGCGCGCGTCTATGCCCTCGACGGCCATCCGGTCGCGCCGCGTCCGCTGGGCAAGGAATACTGGCTCGGCCCGGGCATGCGCATCGACCTCGCGCTCAAGGTGCCACAGGCGGGCACCGAGCTGTCCTTGCGCAACGGCCCGTTGCGGCTGGCGACGCTGCGCGCGGTGGCCCATGACGAAACTGCTGGCGACTGGCCGCCGGCGCTGCCGGCCAACCCGGTCGCGGTGCCGGACCTGCAGCGGGCGGAGACGCTGCGCTTCAATTTTGAGTGGGCTGGCCATCTGTCGGCAGATGTCGAGCAGGGGGCGGCCTACACGTTCTGGCAGATCAACGGCCAGGCGTGGGACATCAACGACAAGAGCTGCGCCGAACGGCCGATCGCGACGCTGAAAAAGAATGGCCATTACATCTTCGAGCTGCGCAATCTCAGTCAGTATCAGCATCCGATCCACCTGCACGGCATGACCTTCCAGGTGATCTCGTCCAACCGACGCAAGATCGACCCCTGGTTCACCGACACCTACCTGCTGGGCAAGAACGAGACGGCACGCATCGCGCTGGTCGCCGATAATCCGGGCACCTGGATGTTCCACTGCCATGTCATCGACCATATGGAAACCGGACTGATGGCGGCAATCGAGGTGGTATGAAACAGGGTAGGGCGCAGTCGTGAGGAAACCGCTGATCATCGATCGCAGCCAGGACGAGCGGTTCATGCGCGAAGCAATGGCGCTGGCAGCGCAGGGTGCCGCATTGGGCGAAGTGCCCGTGGGGGCTGTGCTGGTGCAGGAGGGGCAGATCGTCGGGCGCGGCTTCAATTGCCCGATTTCGCGCCACGACCCCAGTGCTCATGCAGAGATGGTCGCCATACGTGCTGCCGCGCAGGCGCTGCAGAACTATCGGCTACCCGGTAGTACGCTCTACGTGACGCTCGAGCCGTGCAGCATGTGCGCCGGGCTGATCGTGCATTCGCGCGTTCAGCGAGTCGTCTATGGTGCCACCGAGCCGAAGGCCGGCGTGGTTGTCAGTCGTGGTCAGTTCTTCGATCAGGGCTTTCTCAACCACCGGGTACTGGTCGAAGGTGGCGTGCTGGCCGAGGAGTGCGGGACGGTGCTCAGCGAGTTCTTTCGCCGGCGCCGGCAGAAGGGTTAGCGCGCCGCCGTTGTCGGCTGCAGCGTTTCGTGGGCGGCAACGCTGCCTTGTGCCGGAAAGATGACGAGATGGTCGGCGGCGATGGCGATGCCGACTTCCTGTCCGGTGGGGTAGTCGGCATGGCTGGTGAAGATCGCCACCAGCTGGTTGCCGGTGGGCAGTTGCAGTCGGTACAGCGTGGACGCGCCGAGGAAGGTCTTGCCGACGATCAGTGCACGCAACGGGCTGTCCGGGCGGTAGACGATGTCATCCGGGCGCAGCAGTACGTCCACCGAGCTTCCGCTTGGCCAGTTGTAGGCACGGTTGCCGCGAATAGGACCGAGCTCGGTCTGCACGGTTTCCGGGTCGAGCAGTTGCCCGCGAATGAAATAACCCTGGCCGATGAAGCTTGCGACGAAGGGCGTCAGCGGTTCGTGGTAGAGGTTGAACGGCGTGTCCCACTGCTCCAGTCGACCATCCTTGAACACGCCGACCTGATCGCTGACGGCGAACGCTTCTTCCTGGTCATGGGTGACCAGAATGGCGCTGGTCTTGCGCGCCTTGAGGATCTCGCGCACCTCGTGGCTGAGGCGCCGACGAAGCTCTACGTCGAGGTTGGAGAAGGGCTCGTCGAGCAGCAGCAAGGCCGGTTCCGGCGCCAGTGCCCGGGCCAGCGCCACACGCTGCTGTTGACCGCCGGAGAGCTCGTGGGGATAGCGCTTGCCGAGCGCGCTCAGGTGCACCAGCTCGAGCATTTCGTTGACGATGCGCGCGCAATCGGGCTGTTTGCGGATACCGAAAGCGATGTTCTCCGCCACGGTAAGGTGCGGAAACAGGGCGTAATCCTGAAACACCATGCCGATGCGGCGCTTCTCCGGCGCCAGGGTGAAGCCGGCACGGGAAATGACGGTGTCGGCTAGCTGGATCTCGCCCTGGTGCACGGGCTCAAAGCCGGCGATGGCGCGCAGCGTGGTGGTCTTGCCGCAGCCGGACGGGCCCAACAGGCAGCCGATGTCGCCGCGATTCAGGTGCAGGTTGAGATGCTGAACGATGCTCTGCTCACCATAGCCGCAGGCCAGGTCGCGCAGTTGTAGCAGCGGCAGTTCAGGTTTCATGCGTGGTGATAGGCCGGCTCGACAAGAAACTCCAGCAGTGCCTTCTGCACGTGCAGGCGGTTCTCGGCCTGATCCCAGGCGACCGAGCGGGGGTCATCGAGCAGATCGTGACTGATTTCCTCGCCACGGTGGGCCGGCAGGCAGTGCATGAACAGCACGTCCGCGGCGGCGCAGTCGAGCAGCGCGCGGTTCACCTGATAGGGGCGGAAGGTGGCCAGGCGCGCGGCCACTTCATCTTCCTGGCCCATGGATGCCCAGACGTCGGTGCTGATCAGGTTGGCGCCCGCCGCTGCCTCGCGTGGGTCGCGCAGCACCTGCACACGCTCGCCGGCGCGTGCCAGCAGCTCGGCGTCGGGTTCGTAGCCTTCGGGGCAGGCGACCTTCAGCCGGAAGTCGAACTGGATGGCCGCTTCTATATAGGTGTTGCACATGTTGTTACCGTCGCCGATCCAGGCCACCGTCTTGCCGGCAATGCTGCCGCGGTGTTCGTGGTAGGTCTGCATGTCGGCCATCAGCTGGCAGGGGTGCAGGTCATCGGACAGGCCGTTGATCACCGGTACGCTGGAGTTGGCGGCGAAGTCGGTCAGGGTCGAATGGGCGAAAGTACGGATCATCACCGCGTCGAGCATGCGCGACATGACGATGGCCGAGTCGCTGATCGGCTCGCCGCGGCCAAGCTGGGTGTCGCGCGGGGAAAGGAAGATCGCCTGGCCGCCGAGCTGGATCATGCCGGCTTCGAAGGACAGTCGGGTGCGGGTCGAGGCCTTCTCGAAGATCATGCCCAGCACGCGATTCTTCAAGGGCTCGAACAGGACGCCGCGCTTGCGCAGATCCTTCAACTCGATGCCGCGGCGGACCAGGCTGTTCAGCTCCTGGGGCGTGCAGTCCATCAGTGAGAGAAAATGCCTTGCGCTCATATCAACTACCTTTATTGCCGCAGCGCGCGATCCGAGGATTTTCGACAGAAAAGGGGACCGACGACTGGGGAGTCGCACGGGGAGCGACGAAACGGGAAAGGCGCGATCTTATCCAGAAAGCAAGCACAGGCGCAAATCCTCGGTCCAGGGGCCTGGCAGGGCTGAATCTCAGTAATGACGGCCTTTGCGCGGCAACATAGCCGAGTCTCGCACTCGGCTTTCCGAGAGGTTTTCCGGTACAATGCCCGGCAACCGTGTCTAGCCGAGGTAGTCCATGGATATCATCGAAACCATCAAAGAGCAGATCGCCAACAACCCGGTGCTGCTGTACATGAAGGGCTCGCCCAATGCGCCGCAGTGTGGCTTCTCCGCCCGCGCGACCCAGGCGGTAATGGGCTGTGGCGAGAAGTTCGCTTACGTCGACATCCTGCAGAACCCCGAAATTCGCGCCAACCTGCCCATCTATGCCAACTGGCCGACCTTCCCCCAGCTGTGGGTCAACGGTGAGCTGGTCGGCGGCAGCGACATCATCCTCGAGATGTTCGAGAAGGGCGAATTGCAGACCCTGATCAAGTCCGCGGTAGGCAAGACCGAGGCTTGAGTTTCAGGCGCCGCAACAGCGCGCCAGTGAATGCCCGCATCCATGGATGCGGGCTTTTTTTTGGGGCCAGAGATATCCGGTAAAAGGACAGCGAGCCGCTCCATTGACCTTTGTTGCCATTTGCCGGTCAGAGATCGCGGCAAGGGCATCGCCCACCATCAATCAGTCTTCCGAGTGAGAAATTCCGCCGTATGCCCTATTTGCGAGTGTTGCCTTTTCTGATCGTGTTGGCGGTCGTTCTGTTTGCCGGTCTCAAACCCGAGCCCGTGCCCCAGCTGTTCAGCCAGCAGGACAAGCTGCATCACATGATGGGGTTCGCAGCACTGGTCTTCACGCTGCGTCTGGCGTTCCCGCGGCTACCGATCTTCTGGGGTGTCGGCCTCACGCTGGCGGCGGCCTTGGGCATCGAGATGGCGCAGGGCATGCTGCCGCATCGCACCGCCTCGCGCTGGGATATGGTCGCGAACGTGCTTGGCGTGATTTCCGGCTGGTGCTGTTGGATGCTCGCGCAAGGCTGGTGGCGTCAGCGGATGGGTACTCCGGTGCCCGAGTGAGTCGGCTGCAAGCGCTGCCCTCCACTTCTGTATGAGAGGAGGCGTAGTCCCTGGTGAGAGCCCAGCAGGCAATAAAAAAACCCAGCGCGCTGGCTGGGTTCTTGAATTTGGCTCCGCGACCTGGACTCGACTGCGTCAGCAGAACGCGCTTCAGCGCGGCCCCGCAGGGGTGAGCGAGGCGAATAACCTGGGACGCAGTCCCTGGTGAGAGTCCGGCAGGCAATAAAAAACCCAGCGCGCTGGCTGGGTTCTTGAATTTGGCTCCGCGACTTGGATTCGACTGCGTCAGCAGAACGCGCTTCAGCGCGGCCCCGCAGGGGTGAGCGAAGCGAATAACCTGGGACGTAGTCCCTGGTGAGAGTCCAGCAGGCAATAAAAAACCCAGCGCGCTGGCTGGGTTCTTGAATTTGGCTCCGCGACCTGGACTCGAACCAGGGACCCAATGATTAACAGTCATTTGCTCTACCGACTGAGCTATCGCGGAACAACGGTGCGTATCCTACTGTTTGGAAAGGAGAAGTCAACCCCTCCAGCAGTGCGCCGGGGCCGGACGCGAGGTGCGCCGTGGCCCCGGAGCGTAGGCTCAGAGCACCTGGACGATGGCGTCGGTGACGGTGCCCAGGTTGTTGCGGTTCAGCGCTGCGGCGCAGATGCGGCCGGTGCTGATGGCATAGACACCGAACTCGACCCGCAGGCGCTCGACCTGTTCGGCAGTGAGGCCCGAATAGGAGAACATGCCGCGTTGCGCCGCGACGAAGCTGAAGTCGACTTTCGCGCCCTTGGCTGCCAGTTGCTCGACCATACCCAGGCGCATCTCGCGGATTCGGCTGCGCATCTCGCCCAGCTCGGCTTCCCACATGGCGCGCAGTTCCGGGCTGTTGAGCACGGAGGCGACCACGGTGGCACCGTGGGTCGGCGGGTTGGAGTAGTTGGTGCGGATCACCCGCTTGACCTGCGACAGCACGCGCGCCGACTCGTCTCGGCTCTGGGTGACCATCGACAGGGCGCCGACCCGCTCGCCGTACAGCGAGAAGGATTTTGAGAACGAGCTGGAAACGAAGAAGGTCATGCCCGACTCGGCGAATAGGCGCACGGCGGCGGCATCTTCCTCAATGCTGTCCCCGAAGCCCTGGTAGGCGATGTCGATGAACGGCACGTGGTCCCGGGCGCGCAGCACCTCGAGGATCTGCTTCCAGTCGTTCAGGTTCAGGTCAACGCCGGTCGGGTTATGGCAGCAGGCATGCAGCACGACGATGGAGCGCGCTGGCAGCTCATTGAGGTCCTGCAGCAGGCCGGCGCGGTCGATGCCGTGGCTGGTGGCATCGTAGTAGCGGTAGTTCTGTACCGGGAAGCCGGCCGATTCGAACAGCGCGCGGTGGTTTTCCCAGCTCGGGTTGCTGATCGCGACAACGGCATCGGGCAGCAGACGCTTGAGGAAGTCGGCGCCGACCTTTAGAGCTCCGGTGCCACCCAGTGCCTGTGTCGTGACCACGCGACCTTCGGCGATCAGGGCCGCGTCATTGCCGAACAGCAGCTTCTGCACCGCGTTGTCGTAGGCGGCGATCCCTTCGATCGGCAGGTAGCCGCGCGGCGCATGGGCAGCGATGCGTGCCTGCTCGGCCTCGGCCACGGCGCGCAGCAGCGGAATGCGACCTTCTTCGTTGTAGTAGACACCGACACCGAGGTTGACCTTGTTCGGCCGCGTGTCGGCGTGGAAGGCTTCATTGAGGCCGAGGATAGGATCGCGCGGCGCCATTTCGACAGCAGAGAACAAACTCATGGTGAGGGGGCTCGAAAGAGAAGGAGTGACAGATTTCACCACCCTCGCGTCGGCGCGCAGGGTGATGCGCAAACGGGGCGGTAGTATAGCGGTCATGCCTGGCGCCTGCGATATGCTACCGAGGTTTTCTGCGGCCTTTTGGTGCGTTTTGCCCGCCGGCGGATGGGCGGTTTGATTGCTCCGGCGGCATCGACTGGCAACCCAGTTTTGGCAAAGGCCGATGGGGCAGACAAAGGTGCTGAACTGACCTTTCACAGCTCCGACATCAAGGCCATGCACGTTTACTAGAGAGGCGAAATGTCCAAGTTCGAACTGGTCACGCGTTTCAAACCGGCCGGCGACCAGCCGGAGGCCATCCGGCAGATGATCGAGGGAATCGAGGCGGGGTTGTCGCACCAGACGCTGCTTGGTGTGACCGGCTCGGGCAAGACCTTCAGCATCGCCAATGTGATCGCTCACGTGCAGCGACCGACGCTGGTGCTGGCGCCGAACAAGACGCTCGCCGCGCAGCTGTACGGTGAGTTCAAGGCATTCTTCCCGAACAATGCGGTGGAGTACTTCGTTTCCTATTACGACTACTACCAGCCGGAGGCTTACGTACCGTCATCGGACACCTTCATCGAGAAGGATGCCTCGATCAACGACCACATCGAGCAGATGCGCCTTTCGGCGACCAAGGCGCTGCTGGAGCGGCCGGATGCGATCATCGTCACCACGGTCTCGTGCATCTATGGCCTGGGCGATCCGCAGTCGTACCTGAAGATGGTGCTGCACGTCGATCGGGGTGACCGTCTCGATCAACGCGAGCTGCTGCGGCGGCTGACCGGCCTGCAATACACCCGCAACGACATGGATTTCGCCCGTGCCACCTTTCGTGTGCGCGGCGACGTGATCGACATCTTCCCCGCGGAATCGGACCTCGAGGCGGTACGCATCGAACTGTTCGACGACGAGGTGGAAAGCCTGTCAGCCTTCGATCCGCTGACCGGCGAGGTGATCCGCAAGCTCCCGCGCTTCACCTTCTACCCCAAGAGTCACTACGTGACCCCTCGGGAGACGCTGCTCGACGCCATCGAGAAGATCAAGGACGAGCTGCGCGAGCGGCTCGATTACCTGCGCAGTCAGAACAAGCTGGTGGAGGCGCAGCGGCTCGAGCAGCGCACGCGTTTCGATCTGGAAATGATCATGGAGCTGGGCTACTGCAATGGCATCGAGAACTACTCGCGCTACCTGTCCGGGCGCGATGCCGGCGAGCCGCCACCGACGCTGTTCGACTACCTGCCGGCCGATGCGCTGCTGGTGATCGACGAGTCTCACGTTTCGGTGCCGCAGGTCGGCGCGATGTACAAGGGCGACCGCTCGCGCAAGGAAACCCTGGTGGAGTACGGCTTCCGTCTGCCGTCGGCGCTGGACAACCGGCCGATGCGCTTCGACGAATGGGAGGCGATCTGCCCGCAGACCATCTTCGTCTCCGCGACGCCCGGGCCATACGAGGCCGAACATGCTGGCCGCGTGGTGGAGCAGGTCGTGCGCCCGACCGGCCTGGTCGATCCGCAGATCGAAGTGCGCCCGGCGCTCACGCAGGTGGACGACCTGCTTTCGGAGATCCGCAAGTGTGTGGCCAAGGAGGAGCGGGTATTGGTCACCACGCTGACCAAGCGCATGTCTGAAGACCTCACCGACTACCTTGGCGATCACGATGTGAAGGTGCGCTACCTGCACTCGGACATCGACACCGTCGAACGGGTGGAAATCATTCGCGATCTGCGCCTGGGCACCTTCGACGTGCTGGTGGGCATCAACCTGCTGCGCGAGGGGCTGGACATGCCCGAGGTCTCGCTGGTGGCAATTCTCGATGCGGACAAGGAGGGCTTCCTGCGCTCCGAGCGCTCGCTGATCCAGACCATCGGCCGCGCTGCGCGCAACCTCAACGGACGGGCGATTCTCTACGCGGACAACATCACCGGCTCCATGCAGCGGGCCATCGACGAGACCGAGCGTCGTCGAGCCAAGCAAATCGCCTTCAACGAAGCTCACGGCATCGTGCCCAAAGGCGTCAAGAAGGATGTGCAGGACATCCTCGAGGGTGCCACGGTGCCCGGCTCACGCAGCAAGAAGCGTCGAGGCGAGGCGAAGGCGGCAGAGGAGAACGCGCGCTACGAGAGCGAGCTGCGCTCGCCGAGCGAGATCACCAAGCGCATCCGCCAGCTGGAGGAAAAGATGTTGCTGCTGGCGCGCGACCTGGAGTTCGAGGCGGCGGCCGAGGCGCGCGACGAGATTCACAAGCTGCGCGAATTGTTGCTGCAGGTGTGAGGCTTCCTCCCGAGTCCCCAGGCCCGCTCCTGCGAGCGGCCTGTATGAGGCGTGCTATGGCGAGCGCTGCGCAGGCGTTCGGCTGGAGCCTGACGCGGCGTGCCTGCTAACATTCGCCCCTTCGATTTTCGTTTCTCCATTTTCGTCCGAGAGCTTCCATGACCACGGTTCGCACCCGCATCGCGCCTTCCCCGACCGGTGATCCTCACGTCGGCACCGCCTATATCGCGCTGTTCAACCTGTGCTTCGCCCGTCAGCACGGCGGCCAGTTCATCCTGCGCATCGAGGATACCGATCAGCTGCGCTCGACCCGTGAGTCCGAACAGCAGATCTACGATGCGTTGCGCTGGCTGGGTATCGAGTGGGACGAGGGTCCGGACGTCGGTGGCCCGCATGGCCCATACCGGCAGAGCGAGCGCGGCGAGATCTACAAGAAGTATTCGGACGAGCTGGTCGCCAAGGGGCACGCCTTTCCCTGCTTCTGTAGCGCCGAGCGCCTGGACCAGGTCCGCGCCGAGCAGATGGTCAACAAGGAGACACCGCGCTACGACGGCCATTGCATGCACCTCGACCCAGCCGAGGCCGAGCGCCGCATCGCCGCCGGTGAGTCCCACGTGATCCGCATGAAGGTACCGAGCGAAGGCGTGTGCCAGGTGCAGGACATGCTGCGCGGCACCGTCGAGATCGGCTGGGATCGCATGGACATGCAGGTGCTGATGAAGGCCGACGGCCTGCCGACCTACTTTCTCGCCAACGTGGTCGACGACCACCTGATGGGCATCACCCATGTGCTGCGTGGCGAGGAGTGGCTGCCGTCGGCACCCAAACTGATCAAGCTCTACGAATACTTCGGCTGGGAGCAGCCGCAGCTGTGCTACATGCCGCTGCTGCGCAATCCGGACAAGAGCAAGCTGTCCAAGCGCAAGAACCCGACCTCGGTGACCTTCTACGAACGCATGGGCTTCCTGCCGCAGGCGATGCTCAACTATCTAGGCCGTATGGGCTGGTCGATGCCGGATGAGCGCGAGAAGTTCACCCTCGAGGAAATGATCGAGCATTTCGACATCCGGCGCGTGTCGCTCGGTGGGCCAATTTTTGATCTGGAGAAGCTGTCCTGGCTCAATGGCCAGTGGCTGCGCGAGTTGCCAGTCGAGCAGTTCGCCGCCGAGGTACGGAAGTGGGCGTTCAATCCCGAGTACATGATCAAGATCGCTCCGCATGTGCAGCAGCGCGTGGAGACCTTCAGTCAGATCGCGCCGCTGGCCGGTTTCTTCTTCTCCGGCGCGTTGCAACTCGATCCGGCGTTGTTCGCCCACAAGAAGCTCGATGCCACGCAGGTCCGTCAGGTCATGCAACTGATCCTGTGGAAGCTCGAGGCACTGCGCCAGTGGGAGAAGGAGCGCATCACCGCCTGCATCACTCAGGTGGCCGAACACCTCGGCTTCAAGCTGCGTGATGTGATGCCGCTGATGTTCGCCGCGATCACCGGACAGGCCAGTTCCGTCTCGGTGCTCGATGCGATGGAAATCCTCGGTCCCGACCTGACGCGCTTCCGTCTGCGCAACGCGCTGGAACTGCTTGGCGGCGCTTCGAAGAAGGAAGCCAAGGAGTGGGAGAAGTTGCTGGCCAGCCTCGGCTGAGCCAACGCAGCCAAGGCGGCGTCGACGTTCGGCGCCGCCGCGTTGCGGGGCAGGACCGTTGGTCGGCGGTAAGTAATTGTTCCTGCTGCCAAAAAACTTTAGTCGCGCGGAAATTTGTTGTTGACACTGCCCAGGGGCGCCCCTAATATGCGCCCCGTCCTCGAGATGGGGCTATAGCTCAGCTGGGAGAGCGCTTGCATGGCATGCAAGAGGTCGACGGTTCGATCCCGTCTAGCTCCACCAATCTCGAAGAGCAGAATTGCCACCAGCCTGTAGTTGTAGATGCAGGTTGCGCTTGAAGGGTTTGCGTCCCCTTCGTCTAGTGGCCTAGGACACCGCCCTTTCACGGCGGTAACAGGGGTTCGAGTCCCCTAGGGGACGCCACTATTCGCGATGTTCGCATCGCACGTCGAGAGACGCTAAATCCGGGGCTATAGCTCAGCTGGGAGAGCGCTTGCATGGCATGCAAGAGGTCGACGGTTCGATCCCGTCTAGCTCCACCAAATTGCCAGCGATTCCAAGATTTCGGGATCGTCGAAGGTTTCGTCCCCTTCGTCTAGTGGCCTAGGACACCGCCCTTTCACGGCGGTAACAGGGGTTCGAGTCCCCTAGGGGACGCCATTTTTATTGCCCGTTTTGGGCATCAAGGGGTCATCTTTCATGAGATGGCCCTTTTTGTTTTGTGCGCTGGAAAGTGCCGGGTCAATGACGGGTTGCTGAATGCTCCGTCATAGCGAGCCGCAAGGCGCGTGACTCGCCGGCCACGCTGCGCTTTCATAGGCCATCGCAATCGGCCATCGAGGCATCTGACGAATGAGCTGGGATCAGCCGCAGGCGTTCATCATCGACCTGCACGTGGCATCGGAACATATCGACGAACTGGGACACGCCAACAACGCGGTCTATGTGACGTGGCTCGAACGCTGTGCCTGGCAGCACTCCCAGAGCCTCGGCCTGGGTATCGAGGACTATCACCGCCTGGACCGCGCCATGGCCGTTCTGCGGCACGAGATCGACTACCTGGCAGCGGCCTACGAAGGTGATGCACTGCAACTCGGCACCTGGATCTCGGAGTCCGATCAGCGTCTGAAGATGAAGCGAAACTTCCAGCTGATCAGGCCTGCAGATGGTGCGACGCTGCTGCGCGCGCAGACCACTTTCGTCTGCATCGAACTCTCCAGCGGGAAACCCAAGCGCATGCCGCTGGAATTCGTCGACGGCTATGGCAAGGCGCTCGTACAGCCGTACCCGCTGGAGCTGTGAAGCCTGACGCTTAGCCGCGCTGCTCGGGCTTCATCGCGTCGCTCTCGCGGCGCTTTTCCGCATCCTCGCGCCAGTCGTCCTGCACTTCTTCCTTCATTCGCTGCTTGGCGCCGTCCTCGTTGTCGCGCACATGGCTGTCGCCGTGCTTTTCCTGCTGAACATTGGTGCCTTGCGGTTGGGTATTCATCTGATCCTGATCGGCCATTGCGGCTGCCGAAAACAGGCCGCCAAGGACGATCACGCTCGCGTACAAGATTTTCATCTGAACCTCCGGTTATCGGGGCGGTAAAGGACTTACCATCTCAATAACCGACCCGTTGCGCTGAAGATTCGTTCACTCCTTGCCGGTGCCCCGTTTCGTGAGCCAGACCGCCCTTCGCAAGATCATCCATATCGATTGCGACTGCTTCTATGCCGCGATCGAGATGCGCGACGATCCCAGCCTGGCGCGCCGCCCGATTGCCGTCGGCGGCGCGGCGGATCGGCGCGGTGTCATCGCCACCTGCAACTACGAGGCGCGCGCCTACGGGGTGCGCTCGGCCATGGCGTCAGGGCATGCCCTGAAGCTGTGCCCCGACCTGCTGATCCTGCGCCCGCGTATGGAGGCCTACCGCGAAGCGTCGCGGGAAATCCATGAAATTTTCCGTACTTACACCGAGCAGATAGAGCCGCTATCGCTCGACGAGGCCTACCTGGATGTCTCCGCCTGTGAGCACTTCGCCGGCAGTGCGACGCGTATCGCCGAGGACATCCGCCGACGGGTCTGGCAGCAGCTGCGTATCACGGTGTCGGCCGGCGTCGCGCCAAACAAGTTTCTCGCCAAAATCGCCAGCGAGTGGAACAAGCCGGACGGCCTGTTCGTCGTCACGCCCGCGCAGGTCGAGGAGTTCGTGAAAGCGCTTGAGGTCAAGCGTTTGCACGGGGTTGGCCGGGTCACCGCGGAAAAACTGGGCCGCCTGGGCATTCGCACCTGCAGTGATCTGCGCGAGTGGGGGAGGTTGTCGCTCGTTCGGGAGTTCGGTGCCTTTGGCGAGCGGCTTTGGGGGCTGGCCTGGGGAATCGACGAGCGTCCCGTGCAGGTGGAAAGCCGGCGCCAGTCGGTGAGCGTCGAACAGACCTACGATCGCGATCTGCCTGATTTGGCGGCCTGCCTCGAGCGGCTTCCGGAACTGCTGCAGCAGCTGTCGACCCGCATGGCCCGGTTGGACAGCGGTTATCGCCCGGGCAAGCCATTCGTCAAACTCAAGTTTCATGACTTCACCCAGACCACCCTGGAACAGGCTGGCGCCGGCCTGGAGCTGGACGACTATGCCGACCTGCTGGCGACCGCCTTCTCACGCCGCGCCCGGCCCGTGCGCCTGATTGGCGTCGGCGTGCGGTTGATCGACCTGCGTGGCGGTTTCGAACAGCTGCGCCTGTTCTGAGACAGCGCCTCGTTCGTGCGCCGCTTGGGCGAAAAGCACGAGGCCGCTCTTTCGAGCGGCCTCGCAGGCATAAAAGAGGGGATTCTCGGCCTGCCTGTACCAAGGTCCCCGAAACTGGATACCTGGGTAATTGCATGGGCTGTGCCAGTTTCGCAGACCGGAGGGCGCCATCGTGCAGAAGAGGCGTCAGAGGCCAGCTGACGGTCGTATGGGAGGCTGTTTCCGGGATTCAGCGGGGAAAAGCGCCGACGCATGGCGTCGCGGAGTGGCTTTCGGTGCCTGAAAGCGGTGCGCAGACGCCTTCGTCTGCGCACATTTGGCGCGGCTTATTCGAGTTCCGGCCAGAGGCGCAGCGCGGCACCTTCGCCTGGCCAGAGGCGTAGCTGGTCGATGTTGGAGACGTCCCAGCGCTCGACTCGGTTGAGCAGGTCGAGGAACTGGTGCTCCTGTTCCATGATCTCCTCGGCGCACATCTTTCGTGTGCTACCCAGATTGCTGAAGCGCAGCCGCTGGCCATCGAGCTCGTAGCTGCCGAACCAGTGATTGCAGCCGGCATTGCCGTAGGCACGCCCTTCGCTCAAGGTCAGCGAGACCGGTGTGCGGCCGATCACCGGTTCGTCGCCAATCCACTCGGCGATATAGGTTACGTCGCGTTGCAGTTCCAGCGGTTCTGTTGCGCAACCGATCAGGCCGAGCGCTGCAACCAGGGGCAAGACGCGCAATGTCATAGCTGTTCCTCCTTCCGGCAACTGGGGCAACGGTGCTGGCCATCCTGGCCGGACCAGCCCAGCTCGGCGATGCGTGCCTGGGCTGCCGGCTTGCGTGCGGCCTCGCCGAGCCTGGCGTCGACGGCGAACTCGAAGTCCAGCCGCTTGCCACAGCTGTCACAGGCAACCTGCCAGTTGAGGATCTCCAGTTCGTGAAACACCGGCCCGCTGGCCACGGCCATCCACTGTCCGGGCGGGTTGATCAGATGGCGCACTTTCTCGACGGTGAGGCGCTGCGAAAGATCGCGGCTGCCCTTGAGGGTGACGATCAGTACGTCGCCGCTGCGAATCGAGCCGCCATTGCCGGTGACCTGGTAGCGGCCCGGCGCCAGTGCACGGCATTCGGTGAGGGTGTGGGCGGGGTTGAGCAGGGTGTAGCGGAAATCGTGTTCTGTGGCCATGATGCCTTGAATTCTCTAGCCTCTAGGGCTTTTGACTGAATTTGCGTAGAATCGCTGCGTAGAAATCGCTCACGTCATTTGGGGCAATTATGGCACACGACAAGCTACTGGTTCTTCGTGGGACAACCTATCACGTTCGTATGGACGTTCCTAAGGATGTGAGGCTGCTGCTTGGAAAGCGTGTGCTCACGAAGTCTCTGAAAACATCGAAACTAGCCGAAGCGAAAACAAGGGCTGACTACATTAAGTCGCAGTGGCGAACGATGATTGCTGACGCCCGAGGGCGCCTAGAGAACAACGCATGGAAAATTGAAGCTTACGACGCAATGAGTAAGTATCGTGAGCGATATGTTCTGACGGGTGATCTTGATGGGGGTGATCCCTTGCACGATATGATATTGGGCCAGAGTGAAATATTGAATAAATATATTGAGCACGCTTTCCCAGGTCAAGTTCCCCAAGAACTAAAAAAGCTGTTTCATGAGGAGGCTCATCACGCCAAGTTTTTCGGCTCACCTCCTAAGGTTGATACCTTTAATGAAGCACTTATTAAGAAATACCTGGATTATCGTCTTAAAGAAGTTGAGATTACTACTGCTGAACGTGATTGCTCAGATTTAAGGCAATTTCGTGAGTTTATGGAATCTAACTCTTACGGTTTTGCAAAAGAAACCGTAATCCACTGGATTAATGGTCTGGATGTATTGCCGGTGGTAAAAAGAAGGAAGCTGCACGCTGGGAAAGCATATATTGAGTTTGTTCGTGAGCTGAAGCATTTTCCGAGTGGAGTCGATAACCCTTTTGATGGAGTTCGGTTGGCAAGGCAGAAGAAGAAGGAGTCTCATCGGAAGCCCCGTCAGGCTTTCCTGAGGGTAGAGGTTGAAGCGTTATACGATGCTGCTGTTAAATCGGACAAGCTATTAGCATCGTTCATAGCTATTGCTGCTTATACGGGAATGCGAGCAGAGGAAATTTGTAGGATAAAAAAACAAGATATTTCTTTTGATGAAGGTGGATACGTTATTGCGATCCCCGACGAAAATGCAAAAACTGAATCCGGTGTACGTATTGTTCCAGTGCATAAGAGCCTTGAGCAGTTGATCGTCTCGCTTAAAGATAATGCGAGTGACGATGGATATATTCTTGAGTACGAAACCAACAGAAGAATTGGCAAGCGGTCGGGAGTGCTCGTGTCACGATTCTCTCTTCTCAAGCGCTCATTGAAGATGCCTGCAACAAAGACGTTTCACAGCTTCCGGCACACTGTTATTGGCTCGCTAGAAAAGTTGCAGGTACTAGAGAACATTACAGCGGATATTGTTGGGCATAAGAAAACATCTATGAGTTACGGCGTATATTCTGCTGGAACGGCCACTGTCCATAGACATGAAGCAATCAATAAAATACGACCATATTCATTTGATCTGAGTCCTTTAGGTAAGGGTAACCTGGCGGCATGATCCCGTTTGTCACAGCGAGCTTGGGGGTGAAGCCGTTAAAGAGCTTTCAGCCTCCAAAGTAGAGATCGACCGACTTGGATGGGTCGTATCGAAGCAGAACGTTAGCTTTCCGAGTTTTCAACACCGTTATGCGAACGACTATGGAAAGGAGAGTGTAAAATCATCTTAGGCAAGCCCTCTAGAAGCTTCTAGAAGGCCCCTGTAAGCGTTTTTAACTAAGCACCCGCTACGTATGTATAGGTAAGCCTCATAAAGCTTGTTTTAGGGGCTTGTAGGGGGCTCGCTTGAATGGCGTCGACCTGCCTTTGCGTGCATTGATATTAGCCTAAAAAACCTGTATAATGTTTGCCGCATTTTCCTATGTACCAATCTCGGAAAATGCAAATCCGGTAAATCCGGGCTTTCCAGCCCAAACCCTATATAACGGAATTCTCCTCAACGCCGCGTACTTTGGGCGATGGAGAGCTGTTGCCTGAGGGTTTTGTGTTTCTGGTATTTATATATCTCTATAGGAATAAACTAGTGAACATTCCAAGAGGAACAACCCTATGAACTAATTAAAGGAGAAATTATGCCTAGACCAATTATCATCAATACACCTACCTACCAGTCCTTTCCTGTTAACAACAATATTCCCAAGACAGGCGGTCTTAACAAAGCTTGGCTGGATAGGCTTATTGCAGTATCTAATCATTCTCTAGCCGCGTTCTACCAACCCCAAGGCTACATGCTTCGTGTAGCGCTAAAGCCTGGAGTTGAGATAGAAAGCTTTCTCCATGCCTTGAAATATTGGTTTGCAGAGGCTGTGGGCTTCACCACACGTCACACGCCTCTCTACGCTTGTAAATACGAGGTGAAGATGCTGACGCCAGCAGACGAGGAGTGGAGCGAAGAAGCCAACCCATCCCTTCCATTTCATCACTATCATATTGCTATAATATTGGATGGAAAACGTGCAAGGTTAAAAGGGTTAGCGTATTTTCTAAGCGAAAAACATGCAGAGTATCTTAGATCATATCATCTTAGCAAAAGCCGGACCGGGAAAGTCGCTATTCACGATTTGAAAAATGATATGGATAAATGGATTGAGCACGCTTCTTATCTATGCAAAATAAACACCTCGGCCCAAGTGCCAAAGCCATTCAACACAAGCAGAACATAAATACATCTGAAAGTGGCTCGGGCTAAGCGCCAATCGTTGTTAAGGCCGAAAAAAAGCGGCCCTACCCTATAGTTGTACGTGGGTAGGGCGCTTTTGTTATAAAAATAACAATTTAGATAACAATGGCTAACAATTCTCTTGAGGTGTTTGAATTTGATTCGGCCTCTAGCCTCTACTGCGAAAAGAGAGAGTGCTGCTTTGCATTTAGGGCAGCCCTATCTATATTCCAGTGGTCCATCAGGCAGTAAAGCATGCTTTTCAGTTCAGCCGAACTAGCATTGTGATCAGGCATCGATCTCTGCATGGCTAATACTTCGAACTCTCGGGCAGTTTGGAATAATGTCCTCCCAACGTCAGCTTTAGCGAAGAAATGGGCCAGTACGTCAACATTAAGCGACTTAAGTTGCGCATCAATGCTGCTCCTTACTCGTCTGGATACATCGTGTCCATCTACCGCATGCTCTGACACTAGCCCCAGCGCAACCTCTATCATCTTGCCTAATCCGGACTTGCCGCGTGTGCCAAAAGTGAACCCATCACTCAGCAAAGCTGTGCGCTCCGCCTGCTCTACAAAAGACAAATCCTTGAGCAGATGATCAACTCCGACCGCAATGAACGAGCATATCAAATATAGACAGCGCAGTGCCTTCTCTCGCTGCGGAGGATTAGAGACTGCACACTCAGCGAAAAACTGTGCCTGTCCAAGCCACTCATTGCAATTGTCGAATGAAAGACCTTTAGTCAAAAGGCTCTTACAATGTTTTATGCGATTTTTCCAATCACCGTCCAGTTTCCCCAAAGTGTAAGTATCTAATAGATCGAGAAACTCTTCATCACTTAGTCGAGCAGGGTTCGGGCCGTCTTTTGGGCGGAGCCTTGATAGAAACGAACCATCAAGAACAGTCACGCCGAGGTCTTTCCCGAAATCTTTGACTTCACTACGCCGATCTGTAGTGGCTACGATGGCGCTATGAGCATTGGTCGCGAGCTTTAAACCCTGAATCCAAAAGATTCGCTCAATTGCTTGAGGTGTTTTTTTGTTCTTAATATCAACAATTGTTACTTCTCGCGAAACCGAGGAGGCTCGACTGTATAGCCAAAGGTCGATATCGGTTACGTCAAATCCTTCATATCTAAAAGGAACGCCTCGTACAACGTAATACCCTGCTTTAATAAAATAAGAGCGAAGCAGCTCTTCAGTGGCATATCCTTTCGGTAATAAAGTTTGCTTAGCCATCATATAGTCCCTGTCCTTAATGCCGAAAGCATATCGTTCGTGGTCTTAGGGCTATCCTTTCGCTGCTTGCGCCGCTGTAAAGTTCTATTTTCCTCAGGGCCGGTGTATGAGCTTATGGCTGCGCTTGGTAAGGATGCTAGTGAATGTTCACTAACATCACCATTTTGTAAGGCTTGCAGAGCTAGCTGCCCAATTTCTCTCTTTTCCAATTTCAGCATAGGTCCGCGTCGGCCACTCTTTTCTCCGATACTGACGGACACCACGCCCTTAAACTCCAGAATCCTATAATCCTGGCCGATTGCGGCCACAGGTCCGACCTTTTCACCTCGAATCAGCGCCGACAGCAACCTGCTAACCATCTGAATCCTCCCTCTAGCATGGGTACTCTTGGTCATGCCGTAAGTAATGGAACTCAGAAAAGCCTTAGCCAAGTCAAAGGCATCGTCAATCATCGACGAACTGCCAAATTTTTTAAAAGCTGACGGTAATGTGACAAATCCCGTGTTCTCTGTTGAATTGCTTACAACGTTAACATCGAGCAATCCGATGGCCATAACCTTATCAAACAGAGGCTTACCGAGCATCCGTGTCGACTCAGTTACTTCGATACATGCTCGCCGTTTAAGAGCTTCTGTGAACTCAGTTAGCGCAAGCTGCTCTTGAGGCGACAGAGAGTCCAATACGGTTTTTATTTTCTTTGATTCGTCACGCCGAAAAAGATTGCCATTGAAGATAAGCTGAGTCTGGCTATCAAGGCTTTCGAAATCAGCGAATCCAATGTGTTGCGCGTCATGAAAAAGCTGAGCTGTATCATTGCTGGTAATACAAGCGGTATCTTCCAGAAATTCCTTAGCTTCGCTTGCCTCAATCGGTGCTTTCGATGCCAGTTCCGCCAATTCGATAGCCGCTGACTCTATTGCAGTTGGATCAAGGGACGTGAATATGTCGCTGGTATGCTTTAGAACCGTCGCGGAGGTCACGCCGAGTACAACCGTTTCGCCTGACGACGATTGGTCGATCAAATGGCGCTGCTTAAGCGTTTCAAGAATTGCCGGCAGCTCAAAAATCTTGTTTATGCCAGAAGCGCTGGCAAGAGTCTCAAGTTTTTCCTTCGATACTTTGCCTTCCGCATAATCGCTAGAAATAGCGGAAAGAAGAATTCCTGCTTTCCCCGCAGCGTATGTCTTTTCATACCCTTGCTGCGACATCACTCCTTGAAGCTTATTGGTGTGATGAATTATCCAAGAGCCTACAACCTTTTTCTCCATGGCAGGACATTCCTAACAGACTTATAGACTGGCGATGATATTGCCCGCAGCTGGTGCTGTCACGCTGCGTCACCCGAGGTCCTAATACCACCGATTGTGACACCTTCCAAACCCAGCCCTATAATGGTGTCTAAATATAGCTTGAAGAGATTTGACACCCAATCTATTATGACACCACCATTTAGATACCATCCAGCACAACATAAGGAGATGCCCCAATGTCCCGTACCTTCGCATACTGCCGCGTCAGTACAACCGGCCAAACCACAGCCAATCAAATTCAGGAAATCAAAGCGGCTGGCTTCGCTATCCAATCGCAGCGAGTGATTGAAGAAACCGTAAGTGGTTCAGTTCCAGCGAAAGATCGCCAAGGTTTCCAAAAGCTATTGGAGCGGATCGAGGAAGGCGACGTACTAGTGGTGACCAAGCTTGACCGGCTAGGTCGCAATGCAATGGACGTTCGATCTACGGTTGAATCTCTAGCAACCAAGGGTGTGCGTGTGCATTGCCTCGCATTGGGTGGCGTAGACCTCACTTCCCCAGCAGGCAAAATGACGATGGCTGTGATCGCCTCTGTTGCAGAGTTTGAGAGAGATTTGCTGGTAGAGCGTACACAAGCTGGCCTTGAGCGAGCCAAAAGTGAAGGGAAAAAGTTAGGAAGGCCCAGCTGCAACAAAGCGGCAGAGGTTGCACAGTTGAAGTCTGAAGGGCTTAGCCAAAGTGTAGTTGCGGAACAGCTTAAGATTTCTCTGTCCACAGTTAAGAGATTGTGGAAAAAAAACACAGAAAATTTTCATGTATAAGGGAGAGAATTCTACCTTTAGTTCTTCCTTGGCAATCGAGTCAAAAGACCGGCTTTGATATTTGAATATTTGCCAGAGTAGGGTTTACATAGTGACGGCTGGCTAAGCACCCATCTTCATATTTCTAGAAAAAAATTTAGAAAAAAGTCATTTAACAAATCTTTGAGACTTCCACACCACTCTCTCCAGCTCTGGTGGAATCACAAGAAGCTTCGGCTTCATCTTCTTACGTTCCCCGCCTTCAATTCGTCGACCGTCTTATCATGCCCGGCTGGTGGCGGTGCTGCTCGCGCCCATGCTTGCGGAGGATGCGTCCTATGCATAGCTTTTTGCATAGAAATGATGGGTGGAAAACTAAGCAGATAAAACGCTTAACCTATTGAATTTAAAAGATTTTTTAAGGAATGCACGATCTAGCGGAAATCGTGTTCGGCCATGACTCGTGTTCGACGCTGAGTTGTGCGCGCAATGCTAGCACGAGCCCCGGCGGCAGGCGTGCCGCCGGGGCGAATCGAACGCGGCGAGTCGAACGGTCACTGCGCTCGGGCAGGCGTCGACGGGCCGAACGTATCCTCGAAGAACCGCTGCATATCACGCCAGGAGCGCTCGTCGGCGGCTTTCTGATAGGCCACGTCGAGGCCGTTCTTCTGATGGGCATCGGCGCCCGGATTGGTGAAGCCGTGCTTGGCCCCCGGCAGGCTGACGAACTGGTAATCGGCGCCGGCCTTGACCATCTCGACGTTCAGGGCCGCGACATCGTCTGCGCTGATCATGCTGTCTTCGGCGCCGTGCTCGACCAGCACTCGCGCCTTGACGCTACCCGGCGCGGCGCGGGTTTCGGTGGCCAATGCGCCGTGGAAGCTGACCACGCCGTCCAGCGGCACGCCCTGGCGCGCCATGTCCAGGACTACCTTGCCGCCAAAGCAGTAGCCGACCGCACCCAGCTTGTCGGTATCCGTCTGTGTCTGCTCCTTGAGCAGATCCAGGCCGGCGTTGAAGCGGCCCTTGGCTGCATCGGCGTCCTTCAGTGCGGCCTGCATGAAGCTCATGGCGTCCTTGGGGTGCTCGGTGTTCCTGCCCTCGCCATACATGTCGATGGCCAGGGCGCTGTAGCCCAGCTCGGCGAGGTCGCGGGCGCGTTGCTTGGCGTAGTCGTTAAGGCCCCACCATTCATGCACCACCACGATGCCGGGGCGCTTGCCCTCGATGGCATCGTCGTAGGCGTAGTAACCGATCATCTTGGTGCCGTCGGCAGCGGTGTAGGGGATTTCCTGCGTCTGTACCGCGGCATTGGCGGTGACGCTGGCAGCCATGAGCAGGCCGAGCAGGCAAAGGCGCATCGTGAGGTCTCCTTGACGGGCATTAGTGGGATAGAGGCATTCGAGCAAGCATAGCGGCTGTTCGACCGTACGCGCAGCGTGAGGGTTCGTCTGGCGGCATGCCGGACCGGAAAACGAAAAAGCCCCGCCAGGACGGCAGGGCTTTTCGTCGACCATGGTTGGGGTCAGCCGCCCAGGTAGGCGTCGCGTACCTTCGGATCGGTCAGCAGGTCCTCACCACTTCCCTGCATGACGATATGGCCGTTCTCCAGCACATAGCCGCGATCGGCCAGCTTGAGCGCCTGGTTGGCGTTCTGCTCGACCAGGAACACGGTCACGCCGTCTTCGCGCAACTGCTCGATGATCTCGAAGATCTGCTGGATGATGATCGGCGCCAGGCCCAGCGACGGCTCGTCGAGCAGCAGCAGCTTGGGCTTGCTCATCAGTGCGCGAGCGATGGCGAGCATCTGCTGTTCACCACCGGACATGGTGCCGCCGCGCTGCTGATAACGCTCCTTCAGCCGCGGGAACAGGCCGAGCACCTTGTCCAGCTGCTCCTGGAAGTCCGCCTTGCCGGTGAAGAAGCCCCCCATGGAGAGATTCTCCTCCACCGTCAGGCGCGAGAATATCCGCCGACCCTCGGGCACCACGGCGATGGCCTTGCGCATGATGTCGCAGGTCTGTTGGCCGACCAGCTCTTCACCCTGGAAGCGAATGCTGCCGCTGGCCGCCTGCGGTGTGCCGCAGAGGGTCATCAGCAGGGTCGATTTGCCGGCACCGTTAGCGCCAATCAGGGTGACGATTTCGCCCTGTTGTACCTGCACGTTGATGCCGTGCAGAGCCTGGATCTTGCCGTAGAAGGTCGAGACGTTTTCGAAAGTCAGCATGCTCACGCCTCCCCCAGATAGGCTTTGATCACGTCAGGGTTGTTGCGCACCTGCTCGGGCGAGCCGTTGGCCAGTGGGGTGCCCTGGTTGATCACGTAGATGTGGTCGGAAATGCTCATGACCAGCTTCATGTCGTGCTCGATCAGCAGCACGGTGACACCGTGTTCATCACGCAGCAGGGCGATCAGCGCCTTGAGGTCCTCGGTCTCCTTCGGGTTCAGGCCGGCCGCCGGCTCGTCCAGCATGAGGATGCGCGGACGCGTCATCATGCAGCGGGCGATTTCCAGGCGACGCTGCTGACCGTAGGCGAGGGTGCCCGCCGGGCGGTTGGCGATGTCGGTGAGGTTCACCTGTTCCAGCCAGTGGGCGGCGAAGTCCATGGCCTCGCGTTCGCTCTGACGGAACGCCGGCGTCTTCAGCAGACCGGCGAGAAAGTTGGTGTTCAGGTGTCGGTGTTGCGCTACCAGCAGGTTCTCCACCGCCGTCATGTCCTTGAACAGGCGGACATTCTGGAAAGTGCGTACCACGCCCTGACGGGCGATCTTGTGGCCGGGCAGGCCGTGGATCGGCGTGCCGTCGAGCAGGATTTCGCCGGCGGTCGGCTGGTAGAAGCCGGTCAGGCAGTTGAATACGGTGGTCTTGCCGGCGCCGTTGGGGCCGATCATCGAAACCACCTGCTTGTCGTGTACGGTCAGCGCCACCTCGTTGACGGCCAGCAGGCCGCCGAAGCGCATGGTCAGGCCGCGTACTTCCAGGATCGGGCGGCTCATTGCTTCAGCTCCAGGTGCGGGCGTTGCATCGGCAGCAGGCCTTGCGGACGCCAGATCATCATCAGCACCATCAGGGCGCCGAACATCAACATGCGGTATTCGCTGAACTCGCGCATCAGCTCGGGCAGCAGGATCATCACGATGGCCGCGAGAATCACGCCGAGCTGCGAGCCCATGCCACCCAGCACGACGATGGCGAGAATGATCGCCGACTCGATAAAGGTGAATGACTCCGGCGAGACCAGCCCCTGGCGTGCAGCGAAGAAGCTGCCGGCGAACCCGGCGAAGGTGGCGCCGAGGGTGAACGCGGAAAGCTTGATCACCGTGGGGTTCATGCCGAGTGCGCGGCAGGCGATCTCGTCTTCGCGAAGGGCTTCCCAGGCGCGGCCAATCGGCATGCGCAGCAGCCGGTTGATCACGAACAGGGTCAGCAGTACCAGCAGCAGGGCGATCAGGTAGAGGAAGATCACCTTGTTCACCGAGTTGTAGGCGATGCCGAAGTACTCGTGGAAGGTCTGCATGCCCTCGGCGGCGCGGCGGTCGAACGACAGGCCGAAGAAGGTCGGTTTGTCGATGCCGCTGATGCCGTTGGGGCCGCCGGTGATGCTGGTCATGTTACGCAGCAGGATGCGGATGATCTCGCCGAACCCCAGCGTCACGATGGCCAGGTAGTCACCGCGTAGACGCAGTACCGGGAAGCCGAGCAGGAAGCCGAACAGTGCGGCCATCGCTCCGGCGATTGGCAGCGCGGTCCAGAAGCCGACCCCGTAGTAGTGCGACAGCAACGCGTAGGTGTAGGCGCCCACGGCGTAGAAACCGACGTAACCCAGGTCCAGCAGGCCGGCCAGCCCGACCACGATGTTCAGGCCGAGGCCGAGCATCACGTAGATCAGGATCAGCGTGGCGATGTCTACGGCGCCGCGCGAGCCGTAGAACGGCCAGACCAGCGCAACCAGCACCAGCGCCAGGATGATCCAGCGTTGGGTCGAGGGCAGGGTGAGGAAGTTGCCAGCACCGGCTGGCACGCTCGGCAGGCTCGGGCTGGCGGCCCAGCCGGCGGCCAGATGCGTGCGGAACAGTTGCCAGACGAACATGGCCACCGCGCAGGCGGCGATGATCCAGAAGGTGCCGGCTTCGGCGCCATGCACCTCGACGCGGATACCGACGGTGGTGAGCTTCAGGCCGAACACCGGCACCGCCACGGCGATGACCAGCAGGGCGCTGAAGAAAGCGATACGCAGATTGCCGGTCATACCTTTTCCACCTCCGGGCGGCCGAGGATGCCGGTGGGGCGGAACAGCAGCACGAGCACGAGCAGGCTGAAGGCCACGACGTCCTTGTACTGATCACCGAAGATGTCGGCACCGAAGGCTTCGGCGACGCCCAGCACCAGGCCGCCGAGCATGGCGCCCGGAATGCTGCCGATGCCGCCGAGCACTGCGGCAGTGAATGCCTTGATGCCGGCGAGGAAGCCGATGTGCGGGTTGATCACGCCGTACTGCATGCTGATCAGCACCGCCGCGATGGCAGCCAGCGCCGCGCCGATGACGAAGGTCAGCGCGATGATGCCGTTGGTGTTGATGCCCAGCAGGTTGGCCATCTTCAGGTCCTCGGCGCAGGCGCGGCAGGCACGGCCCAGGCGGGAGCGGGAGATGAACAGCGTGAGACCGTACATGGCGACGAAGGTGACCACGAAGATCAGGATCTGCATGTAGGAGATCACCACACCATTCATGGTGCTTTCACCGATGACCAGGTTGCCCGGCATCAGGTTGGGGATCGCCTTGTCCTTGGAGTCTTGGGCCAGCAGCACGACGTTCTGCAGGAAGATGGACATGCCGATGGCGGAGATCAGCGGGATCAGGCGGTTACTGCCACGTAGCGGGCGGTAGGCCACCCGTTCGATGCTGTAACCGTAGGCACTGGTGACGATCATGGCGGTGACGAAGGCGCCGATCATCAAGATAGGCAAGGCATCCAGGCCCATCATGGACAGGCCGACAATGGCGATGAAAGCGACATACGAGCCGATCATGTACACCTCGCCGTGGGCGAAGTTGATCATGCCGATGATGCCGTACACCATCGTGTAACCGATGGCGATCAGCGCGTAGGTGCTGCCAACGGTCAGCCCGTTGATCAGCTGTTGTAGGTAGTGGTAAAGCTCAGGCATCACTGCTCTCCCGAAGTCCCTGCAATTCCACCCGGTCTGGCTGCGCTGCCCACTTCGAACACACCGCACACCCTGGCGCGGCGCCACTGCGGTACGGCACCCTGCGGATCACGCATGGCGTCGGTTCGAGGCGGGCCTGCTGTTCAGGCCGCTCGTTGGATTACAGGTATGGCAAGGCGGCCCGGTGCTTGTGGCAGGGCCGCCCGCTAAAACAAAGCCCACAAGCGAGTGTGGGCTTTGCCAGGCTGATGAAAGTTACTTGGCTTCGGTCTTGGTGCCGTCCTGGTGCCATTCGTAGACGACGAAGTTGAAGTCCTTCAGGTCGCCCTTTTCATCGAACGCGAGGTTGCCGGTGGGAGTGTCGAAGGTGTTGCTGCGCAGCGCTTCGGCGACCTTGTCGGTGTCGGTGCTGCCAGCCTTCTCGATGCCTTCTGCGATGACCTGAACCGCGGCGTAGGCGGGGAACACGAACGGGCCGCTCGGGTCCTGCTTCTTGGCCTTGAAGGCATCAACCAGTTCCTTGTTGCGCGGATCCTGGTCGAAGGACTTCGGCAGCGTCACGTACATGCCTTCGGAGGCCGGGCCGGCGATGGCGGAGATTTCCGAGTTTCCGACGCCTTCCGGACCCATGAAGCGTACGTTCAGACCTTTTTCCTTGGACTGACGCAGCAGCAGGCCCAGCTCCGGGTGGTAGCCGCCGTAGTAGACGAAGTCGACGCCTTCGCGCTTGAGCTTGGCGATCAGCGAGGAGAAGTCCTTGTCACCGGCATTGATGCCTTCGAACAGGCCGACCTTGATGTTCTTGCTTTCCAGGGTCTGCTTGACGGCCGTGGCGATGCCTTCGCCGTACTGCTGCTTGTCGTGGATTACGGCGACGTTCTTCGGCTTGACGTGATCGGCAATGAAGTTGCCGGCGGTCGGACCTTGCAGGCTGTCCAGGCCGATGGTGCGGAAGATCAGCTCGTAACCGCGGGAGGTGATGTCCGGGCTGGTGGACGCCGCGGTGATCATCAGGATGCCTTCGTCCTCGTAGATATCGGACGCCGGCTGAGTGGAGCTGGAGCAGAGGTGGCCAACGACGAACTTGACGTTGTCATTGACGATCTTGTTGGCCACCGCCACGGCCTGTTTCGGATCGCAGGCATCGTCGTAGCGAACGCCCTGCAGTTGCGCGCCGTTCACCCCGCCGGCCTTGTTGATCTGCTCGATGGCCATTTCGGCCCCGATGAACTGCATGTCCCCGTACTGCGCCACCGGCCCGGTTACCGGCCCTGCCAATCCGATGCGGATCGTGTCGGCGGCCAGGCTGTAGCTGGCTGCGCCGGTCAGTGCCATTGCCAGGAAAATTTTCGAAAGACGCTGGTTGGTCTTCATAAGTGCTCCACTTGCATCGTTATTGTTTGAATCCTGCGGGCCGGAGTGCCGTTAAGAGGCGAACATCCCGAAACGCTCCGGCAACTGTACCGGCACAGTGTAGAAGTGTCTCCTCCGTTTGCACAGCCGGCAGATTCAACCGTTTGATGGGAATCGGGGCGCGGGTATCATGGCGCCTTTTTCGTTACGGACGAGTCCCATGGCCGACGACGCAAGCACTCTTTATGCCAAGCTGTTGGGCGAAACCGCAGCGATCACCTGGCAGGAACTGCAGCCTTTCTTCGCCCGCGGCGCGTTGCTGCAGGTGGCTGGCGAGGCCGATCTGGTCGAGGTGGCGGTGGCGGTGGCCGAGGACGATCAGGCCAAGGTGGCCGCCTGGCTGACCGGCGGGCAACTGGCAAAGATGCCTGCCGAGCAGGCGCAGGACTGGCTGGAGCGTGACCCCGACCTGTGGGCCGTGGTCGTGGCGCCCTGGGTGCTGGTGCAGGAACGCGTAGCGAAGCCGGCGCTGCACTGAAACGGGGCGGGCGTGACGCTGACGCCGCCCTCAGCCTCTCACCCACCGCTGCCGCGCCCAGGCGCTCAGGCTGTCCACCGCCAGCACCATCGCCAGCATGGCGAGGATCACCGTCGAGGCCTGGGCTTCCTGGAACAGGCTGAGACTCATGTAGAGCATCTGGCCGAGGCCACCGGCGCCGACGAAGCCGAGCACACTGGCCATGCGGATATTGTTCTCCCAGCGATACAGCGTGTAGGCCACCAGCTGCGGCCACAAAGTCGGCAGGGTGCCGTAGCAGAACGCGGCGACCCGGCCGCTGCCGGCCAGGCGCAGGGCGTCGGCGGGCTGCGGCGGGGTGTTCTCCAGCGCCTCGGCGAACAGGCGGCCCAGCACACCGGCAGTATGCAGCGCCAGCGCCAGGGTCCCGGCATTCGGGCCGAGGCCGGCGGCGAGCACCATCAGTGCCGCCCACACCAGTTCCGGAATTGCCCGCAGTGCATTGAGCAGCAGGCGCGACGCCGCTTGCGCGAGCAAACCGAAGCGCCCGGCCGCCGGTAGCGCCAGCAGCAGGCCGAGCAGCGCGGCGAGCAGGGTGCCAATGGCCGACATGGCCAGGGTTTCCAGCGTGCCGTGAGCGATCGCCCGCAGATGATTGGCCGACAGATCCGGGGTCATGAAGCCCGACGCGTAGGCAGCCATCTGGGTCAGGCCGTCGCGGCTGAGCAGCGCGGCGCTGTCAAGCTGCAGGAAGGTGAACGCCGCCATCACGGCGCCGAGCAGACCCAGCGGGATGAGCAGGCGCGACAGCAACCTCATGCGAACCTCCAGCGCAGCAGACGGCTGAGCAGGTCCGCCAGCAGCACCAGCGCCAGGAAGGTCAGCAGCATGCTCGCCACTTCGCCGCCAGCGAACATGCGCATCGACAGATCCATCTGCTGACCCAGCCCGCCAGCGCCGACGAAGCCCATCACCACCGATGCACGAATCGCGCATTCCCAGCGGTACACGCTGTAGGACAGCATTTCTCCGGTGGCCTGTGGCAGCACGCCGTAGAAAAACGCCTGCAACCGTGAGGCGCCGCTGCCGAGCAGGGCGCGGGCCGGCAACGGGTCGACCGATTCGAAGATCTCCGCATAGACCTTGCCCAGCATGCCGGCGTAAGTGATGGCGATGGCCAGCACGCCAGCGGTCGGGCCGAGGCCAACGGCGCGAACGAACAGCAGCGCCCAGACGATCTCCGGGATGCTGCGCAGCACGATCAGCAGGCCGCGTACCGGCCAGCGCAGGGCGTGGGTCCACCAGGCCGGGCGGCCGCCTCGGCTGAGTGCCGAAAGCGACAGCGCGCGAGTGGCGAGAAGGGCGCAGGGAATGGCGATGGCCAGCGCGAGGGTCATGCCGGCGGTGGCGATGGCTAGGGTTTCCAGCGTCGCCTGCCAGAGCAGGGCAAGGAAGTCTCCGCCATGCTCCGGCGGCCAGAAGGCGGATACGAAGCTGCCCATGGTGTCGGCGTTGCTGCCGTCGAACAGCACGCCAATGTCCAGCTCGCTCAACCGCAGGCCCGGCCAGAGCAGCGCCACGGCCAGCAGCGTCAGCAGCAGGCGGGAGGTGGCGGCAGGGTCATGGCGAACGAGCGCGGGGTTCAGCATCGTGGAATGTTCAGCTGCACGCGCGGCGCTGGTGCCGATGCCGGCGTGTGTTCGAGCTGCTCGTTGGCGTACAGCGCAGCCAGCTCGCCCGGGCCGATTTCGGTGGCCGGTTTGTCGAACAGGATGCGCCCGTCCCGCACACCGAGGATGCGCGGGAAGTGCTCCAGCGCCAGCTCGACCGCGTGCAGGCTGGCCAACAGGGTGGCGCTGCGCCGCTGTGCCTCGCGGTTGAGCAGGCCCAGCGTGTGGCTGGCCAGCACTGGGTCCATTGCCGAAACGGGTTCGTCGGCGAGGATCAGGTCCGCGCCCTGGTAGAGCATGCGGGCGATACCGACGCGCTGCAGCTGACCGCCGGAGAGCTGATCGCAGCGCATGTACAGCTTGTCCGCCAGGTCCAGGCGACCGAGTGCGTCGGCAGCGCCCTGGCGATCCAGTGGGTAGATCAGGCTGAGCAGGCTTTTCGCCAGCGACCACTGGCCGAGACGACCGGCCAGCACCGCGGTGATGACGCGTTGCCGAGGTGGCAGCGGCGGCGCCTGGTGGATCAGGCCGATGCGCGTGCGCAGGCGTTGGCGAGCTCCGGCGGAGAGCGACCAGGGACGTTGTCCGAGCAGCTCGACTTCGCCGCCGTCAGGCTTGAGCGCCGTGGCCAGCAATCGCAGCAGGGTGGTCTTGCCTGCACCGGACGGGCCGATGATGGCAACGCGCTCGCCGGGTGCGACCTGCAGGTCGATGCCCTGCAACGCCACCTGGCCGCCGGCGTGGGTATGGTCCACGCCGGCGAGCTTCAGCGCCGGGCCCTGTGTGCCGACGTGGCCCGGTATCTGCTCGGTTTGCAGGCTGTTCATGGGCGACGCAGCGATGGCGTCACTTGAGCAGGCCGGCTGCGCGCGCGGCTTCCTCGATGCCGGCATAGTTCTCCGGCTTGGTCTCGATGAAGCGGCTGGCGGCCTGCAGATCGAGGATCGCCTTGTGCTCCGGGTTGGCCGGATCGAGGGCGAGGAACGCTGCCTTGATCTTCTCGACCAGCGCCGGATCGAGGTTGCCACGCACCGTCCAGTTGTAGTCGTAGTAGGGCGGGGTGGTGGAGATCACTCGCACCTTGGCGGTATCGACCTTGCCGGCCGCGACCAGCTTGTCCCAGACCGAGGCGTTGAGCACGCCGGCGTCGGCCTTGCCGGCTTCGACCCAGGCCGCAGTGGCGTCATGGGCGCCGGAGTAGGCGATGCGCTTGAAGTACTGCTCCGGCTCGATGCCGTCCTTGAGCATGAAGTAGCGCGGCATCAGGCTGCCAGAGGTGGAGGACACCGAGCCGAACGCGAAGGTCTTGCCCTTCAGGTCGGCCAGCGACTTGACCTCGGGATCGGCGGTGATGAACTTGCTGGTGAACTGCTCATCCTGCTCGCGCTGCACCAGCGGGATCGCATCGCCGGTCTTCAGGCGCGTCTGCACGAAGGTAAAGCCGCCGAGCCAGGCGAGATCGAGGCGGTCGGATGCCAGGGACTCGACGACCGCGGCGTAATCCGACACCGGGGTGAATTTCACCGGCATGCCCAGCTGCTGTTCCAGATATTCGCCCAGCGGCTTGAACTTGCGGATCAGCTCGGTCGGGGCTTCGTCAGGAATGGCAGAAACCCGCAGGGTTTCGGCGGCATGGGTAGTGGCAATGGACAAGGACAGGGCAAGGCCGGCGACGGCTGCCAGGGAGCGCTTCAGCATTGAGGGTTCTCCGGTTCAATAGCGGAAAAAGCGCGCGGATTATAGAGCCTGGCGGCCACCGGGAGCCAAGCGAAAAGCTGAACAACTTTAAAACCGGCCATCGCCCTGACCGGACCGCTGGCGAAATATCCTGCAACACGACGAACTTTTTTCAGGCGCCAAACCTAAGGGTTCTGTAGTGGCCGAATATCAGCAATGTGCCACCCCGCAGGGCGAAGGAAACGAATGTGATGTGCGATGAGAAGCGTCAGTCGACCATGGTTTGGGCGGATGGCCACTCCTTCAGGGAGGTGGCCAGAATTCGGGAGCAGCCGGTCGAATCCAAGGATGATCCTGGCGTGGCGTTTGGCGAAAAGATGTTCACCCAGGCGCGTCTGGCGGCGTTCGTGCTCGGCCCGCTGCTGATCGATCTGCCACAAGGCTAGGGCGTCGCAAGACGATCCGGCCAAACGCCGCGGCAAGCGCTCAGCGCGAGCCGCGGCGTGATCACTCAGACGCCGCTGAACAGTACCAGCAGCACGGCGCCGAGAGTCAGGCGATAGATCACGAACGGCAACATGCCGACACGCTCCAGCAGTTTGAGGAAAAAGTGGATGCACAGGTAGGCGCTGATCGCCGACAGCACCACCCCCAGCCCCATTGCCGTCCAGTCCACGGCTACCTCGCCTTCCACCAGATCGAGCGTGCTCAAGCCGCTGGCAAGCACGATGATCGGGATCGACAGCAGAAACGAGAAGCGCGCGGCGCCGGAGCGCGACAGCCCCAGCAGCAGGCCGGCCGTCATGGTGACGCCTGAGCGCGAGGTGCCGGGAATCAGTGCCAGTGCCTGTGCACAGCCGATCAGCAGAATGTCTTTCCAGCTCAGGCTGTGCTCATCGCGCGGTTGCGGCGTACGCCGGCTGACCACGTCGGACCACCACAGCAGCAGGCCGAAGCCGATGGTTGCCCAGGCGATCACCAGCGGCGAACGCATCTGTTCCTCGATGAATCCTTTGAAAAGCAGCCCGGCGATGCCCGCCGGGATCGTGCCGAGAATGACGGCCCAGGCCAGCCGGCTGTCACCGACACGCTCGCGGCGGGCAAGGGATGCGAACCAGTCGCGGGTCATGCCGAACACTTCCTGGCGGAAGTACCAGACCACGGCGGCGAGCGTGCCCAGGTGCACGGCTACGTCGAATGCCAGCCCCTGGTCGTCCCAGCCCACCAGGTGCGGGAAGAGGATCAGGTGAGCGGAGCTCGATACCGGCAAGAACTCGGTAAGCCCCTGCACGATGGCCAGGACGATGATCTGAATTAAATCCATTGCGTGTTTCCTGCGATGTCTTCTGATGCACGATGAGCACGTGCGATGAGCGGATGGTCTGCGCGAGGCGATGCCTCGGGGCCTCCTTCAGAGGCGCTTGAAGGCGGATCGTTCCGGTTGGTCGGGCAAAATGCTGGATTGCGTTTGATGACATTGTGACATTGCGCGGTCGCATGGGGCGGCGCTGCTGCGCCTCGCGCCATGGCCGGATACGCCGGGGCGGGGCTAGAATCGGCCATTCGTTCACCAAGGAGCCGTCTCATGTCCGATCTGCCAACCATTGCCTTCGCCGGGATCGGCCTGATGGGCCTGCCGATGTGTCGACGCCTGCTGGCGGCCGGGTATCGTCTGGTGGTGTGGAATCGCTCGTCGGCGAAGTGCCAGCCACTGGTCGATCTGGGCGCCAGGGCCGTGGCGACCCCCGCCGAGCTGTGCGCCGAGGCCGATGTCGTGCTGCTTTGCCTGGCCGACACCGCCGCCGTGCGCGAGGTGCTGTTCGGCAAGGGGGGGGTCGCCGAGGGCGGCAAGGCCGGCAAGCTGCTGGTCGACCATTCCAGCCTGGAACCCACCGCGACCCGGGATATGGCGGCAGAGCTGGAGTTTCGCTGTGGCATGCGCTGGGTCGATGCACCGGTCTCCGGCGGCACTGCCGGCGCGGAAGCCGGCACGCTGGCGATCATGGCTGGCGGCCGTGCCGAGGATGTCGAGCGGGTGCGGCCGATTCTGATGAACCTCGGCCAGCGTCTGACACACATGGGCGAGGTGGGCGCCGGGCAGGTGACCAAGGTCTGCAACCAGATGATCGTCGCCTGCAATGCCCTGGTGATCGCCGAGGTGGTGGCGCTGGCCGAGCGCGCCGGGGTCGATGCCAGCCTGCTGGCGCCGGCACTGGCGGGCGGTTTCGCTGACTCCAGACCGCTGCAGATCCTCGCTCCGCAGATGGCAGCGAGTGAGTTCGAGCCGGTGAAATGGCACGTGCGCACCTTGCTCAAGGATCTCGACACCGCAGTGAAACTGTCCCGTGAGCAGGGGGCGGCGACGCCCTTGAGCGGTCTGGCCGCGCAGTTGATGCGCCTGCACGGCAGCCAGGGCAACCTGGAACGCGATCCGGCAACGCTGGTGCAGATGTACCGGGAGGGCGACCAGTGAAGATCGCGGCCAACCTCTCGCTGCTGTTCACCGAACTGCCGTTGATCGAGCGCATCCTCGCGGCCCGCGCCGCCGGCTTCGATGGTGTGGAGATCCAGTTCCCCTACGAAGTCCCGGCCATCCGGCTGAAGGACCAACTCGAGCGCGCCGGCCTGCCGCTGGTGCTGATCAACCTGCCGGCCGGCGACCTGATGCAGGGCGGCCCCGGGCTGGCGGCGGTACCGGAGAGGCAGGACGCCTTTGATGCCGCCCTGCAGGAGGCGCTGAACTACGCGCTCATGGTGCGCCCGGCCTGCGTCAACGTGCTGCCGGGGCGCCTGGCCGAGGGTGTCGAACGCGAACTGGCGCTGGAGACCCTGGAGCGCAACCTGTGGAAGACCGCCGATGCCTTCGAGCTGCTCGGCATCCGCGTGCTCTGCGAGGCGATCAACCCGCTGGACATGCCGGGATTTCTGATCAACAGCGCGGCCGACCTGCTTGCGCTGCTGGAGCGGGTCGAGCACCCCAACTGCATGGCGCAGCTGGACTTCTACCATATGGCCCGTCAGGGGCTGGACCTGCCGGACTGCATCGCCCGGCTGGCCGGGCGCATCGGTCATGTGCAGTTTGCCGATTGCCCCGGGCGCGGCGCGCCCGGTACCGGCGAGGTGGACTTCCCGGCGGCGCTGCAGGCGCTGCAGGCCGGCGGCTACCAGGGCTGGCTGGGCGCCGAATACAAGCCGGGCGAGCAGTGCAGCGAGGCCAGCCTCGGCTGGCTCGCCGAATGGCGCGCCCGCTGAACCATCGCGCGGCATAAGCGAGGCTGATGTTCGGAGACAGGAGCAGGCACAGACTCTAGAGTCATGGTCGAGTCCCGGCTGGTCTGCGGCCGGAATATAAGAACAATCGAGACCGACGTCATGCAGCCTTCTACCCAAGCTTCCAACGCCTGGCGCGTGCTGTTTCTGCTGTTTCTGGCGAATCTGTTCAACTTCTTCGATCGCACCATCCCGGCCATCATCGCCGAGCCGATCCGGCTGGAGTGGAGCCTCAACGACTTCCAGCTCGGCCTGATCGGCACCGCCTTCACCATCGTCTACGCCATTGCCGGCCTGCCGCTGGGGCGCATGGCCGACCTCGGCTCGCGGCGCAAGATCATGGGCTGGGGACTCACCGCCTGGAGCGGCCTGACGGCTATCAACGGGCTGGCCTGGAACTTCTGGAGCTTCCTGCTGATTCGCATGGGCATCGGTATCGGCGAGGCCAGCTACGCGCCGGCGGCCAACTCGCTGATCGGCGACCTGTTTCCGGCGCACAAGCGGGCCCGGGCCATGGGCATCTTCATGCTGGGCCTGCCGCTGGGGCTGCTGCTGGCCTTCTTCACCATCGGTTCCATGGTCGAGTTCTTCGGCAGCTGGCGTGCGCCCTTCTTCATCGCAGCGGTGCCCGGGCTGGTGCTGGCGGTGTTCATCTTCCTGATTCGCGAGCCCACACGCGGCGCGGCGGAGACCGTCAAGGTCTCGCAGGAACCCGTGCAGCAGCCGATCCGCAAGGTGCTGTCTATCCGGACCTTCTGGTGGCTGGTAATGGCCGGGCTGGCATTCAACTTCGCCACCTACGCCTGCAACGCTTTCATGGTGCCGTTGCTGATGCGCTATCACGGGGTTTCGCTGGTCAATGCCTCGGTCGCCACCGGTGTGATCGTCGGCCTGACCGGCCTGATCGGCCTGACCCTGGGCGGCTGGGTCGCCGATCGCATCCATCAGCGCTTCGCCCGCGGCCGGCTGATGTTCGCCGCGGTGAGCATGCTGATCGCCACGCTCGCGACCGGCTACGCGCTGCTCGCCGGGCGGATCGACGTGGGCCTGTTCGTTGCGGTCTTCAGCATCGGCTGGCTGTTCTCCTACAACTTCTATACCTGCGTCTACACCGCGATCCAGGACGTGGTCGAGCCGCGCCTGCGGGCCACGGCCATGGCGCTGTTCTTCGCCGGCTTGTACCTGCTCGGTGGTGGCATGGGCACGGTGGTGGTGGGGCTGCTCTCGGACCATTTCGCCGAAGCGGCGATGCTGGCGGCAGGGGCTGGCGAAATGGCCGAGGCGTTCCGCGCCGAAGGGCTGCACGGCGCGATGTACCTGATTCCGGCGTCCCTGCTGCTGACCATGGTGTTCCTGTTCCAGGCCTCACGGACCTTCTGTGCCGATGCCAAGCGCATGACGGCCGGAATGACTGCCGGGGCGCCTGGTGCGGAGGCGGTGCCTGCCTGACAGGGCGTTGCGTCATGGGGTTTGTGCCCGGACCAGTGATGGCCGGGCATTTTTTTTTGCGGGTAGAACCCTTGGCTGCGGCAGCCGACGATAGGCCTGCAAGCGGGTGCTACCTCCATTACACTGCGCGGCCGTTTTTTCTGTACCCGCGGACCACACCATGTTCAACGCTTCACCTGCCCGCGCCTGCGGCATCGATTTCGGCACCTCCAATTCCACGGTCGGCTGGTGGCGGCCGGATGTCGATCCGCTGATTGCACTGGAAGGTGACCAGCCGACGCTGCCCTCGGTGGTGTTCTTCAATCTCGAAGAGCGTCGCCCGGTCTACGGTCGCCAGGCGCTGGACGAGTACCTCGAAGGCTACGAGGGGCGACTGATGCGCTCGCTCAAGAGCCTGCTCGGCTCCAAGCTGCTGAAGAGCGAAACCACCGTGCTGGGCAGCGCCATGCCGTTCAAGGATATCCTCGGGCTGTTTCTCGGCACCCTCAAACAGCGGGCAGAAGCCGCGGCGGGCCGGCCTTTCGAGGAGGTCGTGCTGGGCCGGCCGGTGTTCTTCGTCGACGATGATCCGCAGGCCGACCGCGAGGCGTCCGAGACCCTGGCGGGGGCTGCGCGCAAGATCGGCTTCGGCGAGGTGTCCTTCCAGTACGAGCCGATCGCCGCGGCCTTCGACTACGAGTCGCGCATCGAGCGCGAGGAGCGCGTGCTGATCGTGGATATCGGCGGCGGTACCTCCGACTTCTCGCTGGTGCGCCTGTCGCCCGAGCGCCGTGCGGTGGACGACCGGCAGGCGGACATCCTCGCGACAGGCGGCGTGCATATCGGCGGCACCGACTTCGACAAGCAGCTCAGCCTGCACGGGGTGATGCCGCTGTTCGGCTATGGCAGCCGGATGAAAAGCGATGCACCGATGCCCACCAGCACCCACCTCAACCTCGCCACCTGGCACACCATCAACGCGGTCTACGCCCCGGCGTCGCAGCGCGCGCTGCAGAGCATGCGCTACGACATCGTCGATCCCACCGGCATCGATCGGCTGTTCCGCCTGATCGAGCAGCGCGCCGGCCACTGGCTGGCGATGCAGGTGGAGCAGGGCAAGATCGAGCTCACCGAGCAGCAGCGCTTCGCCATCGATTTTCAGCGCATCGAGCCGGATCTGCGGGTCGAGCTGAGCCGGCAGGGCTTCGAGAGCGCCATCGCCGCGCTGCTCGAACGCATCGGTGCCAGCATCAAGCAGCTGCTGGCCGATGCCGGGGTGCGTGCCGAGGAGGTCGACACGGTGTTTTTCACCGGCGGTTCCAGCGCCATTCCCGCGTTGCGCGACAGCGTCGCCGGGTTGCTGCCGCGGGCGCGCCATGTGGAGGGCAACCGCTTCGGCAGCATCGGCAGCGGGTTGGCCATCGAGGCGCGCAAGCGCTACGGTTGAGCCGGGCCGCAACGTCATTCGCTGACACAAAAACTTCACACTGACGGGTCAACGTCGGGTGCAGGCTGCGGGTCCCATTAACGGTGCTCAAGCGGAGCGTCTTCATGGAGAGCAATTCGATGGCCTATCGCATCCGACCTACTCGCAACGCCGCCAAGGAAGTGCGCAAGGCCGCCCTGCAGCGCATCGACAAGGCGATCCAGGCGCTTACGGTCGAGGCGGATGAGCGCGCGGAAGGGGTGCATCAGGCGCGCAAGCGCTTCAAGGAACTGCGAGCCCTGTTGCGGCTGGTACGCGAGCCGCTCGGTGCACGTTTCAAGCTCGACAACCGGCGGCTGCGCGACGTGGGGCGGCGCCTGGCCGAGTCCCGCGATGCCGCGGCGATGCTGGAAAGCTGGGACGCCCTGGCACGGGCCAACCAGCCACTGTTCGTCAGCGACGCGTTCCGCCAGATTCGCCTGCAACTGCAGCAGCGCGCCGCGCCGGATGGCGAGGTGCACGCGGATTTCGACGCGGAGCTGGCCGAAGTGCTGGGTGAGTTGCGTGCGCTGACCCAGGAAATGCAGCACTGGAAGCTGTCCGGCAAGGGCTTCGGGCTGCTCGCCAACGGGTTGCGCCGCACCTACAGCGACGGCGTGCGGGATCTGGCGCGGGCGGAACGGGATGCTTCGGACGAGCTGCTGCACGAGTGGCGCAAGCGGGTGAAGGATCATTGGTATCACTGCCAGCTGCTTTCGCCGTGCTGGCCGGACGCGCTGGAAAGCCGCGCCGATCAGCTCAAGCAGGTCGCCGATGCCCTGGGCGATGACCATGACCTGGCGATGATGGCCCAGCTGATGGGGCGCGAGCCCGATCTGTTCGGCGCGCCGGAGACTCGAGAACAGTTGCAGCGTTGTATCCAGCAGCGCCGCGAGCAGCTGCAGCAACGAGCGCTGCGCCTTGGCCGGCGGCTCTACGCCGAGGGGCCGAAGGCGCTGGTCACCCGAATGGCGGCCTACTGGTGCATCGCCCGGGCGGAGCGCGGTTAGCTTCGCACGTGGCCCTGGGGGCGGGCCTCAGCCCGCCGGTCAGGGCCGGAACGCGCCAGCTTATCCGGCAACCAGTACGCGTATCGCTTCCAGGCGCAGGGCGGCCTTTTCCAGTGCCGCCAGACCGTCCTCGCGTTGCTGGCGCAGCGCTTCGATTTCGCTGTCACGCACGCTCGGATTGACGGCCTGCAGGGCCACCAGTCGGGCAAGCTCTTCGTCCAGCCCGGCCTTGAGCTTGCGCTGGGCTTCGGCGACGCGTTCGACATGGCGCGGCTTGATCTTGGCCTCGGCGGCGGCGATCTGCGTGGCCAGCACGTCGCGCTGGGCCTGGACGAACTTGTTGGCGCTGGCGCGTGGCACGCTTTCCAGCTGATCGTTGAGCGTGTCGAAGGCCACCTTGGCCGCCAGGTCGTTGCCGTTGCCGTCGAGCAGGCAGCGCAGCGCCAGCGGCGGCAGGAAGCGGCTCAGCTGCAGGGCGCGCGGCGCCACCACCTCGCTGACGAACAACAGTTCGAGGAGCACGGTGCCCGGCTTGAGCGCCTTGTTCTTGATCAGCGCCACCGCGGTGTTGCCCATGGATCCGGACAGCACCAGGTCCATGCCGCCCTGCACCATGGGATGTTCCCAGGTGAGGAATTGCATGTCTTCGCGGGCCAGCGCCTGTTCGCGGTCGTAGGTGATGGTCACGGCCTCGTCGTCGCCCAGCGGGAAGCTGGCGTCCAGCATCTTTTCGCTGGGGCGCAGCACCAGGGCATTTTCCGAGTGGTCTTCACTGTCGATGCCGAACGCATCGAACAGCTGCTCCATGTAGATCGGCAGCGCGAACTGGTCGTCCTGCTCCTCGATGGCGTCCACCAGCGCCTTGCCCTGCTCGCCACCGCCGGAGTTGAGTTCCAGCAAACGGTCGCGGCCGGCATGCAGCTCGGCTTCCAGGCGCTCGCGCTCGGCGCGGGCTTCGTCGATCAGGCCCTGGAAGGTGTCGTCATCGCCATCTTCCAGCAGCGGCAGCAGGCGCGGGCCGAACTGATGTTGCAGGGCATTGCCGGTCGGGCAGGTGGCCAGGAAGGCGTTCAGCGCTTCGTGGTACCACTTGAACAGGCGCTCCTGCGGGCTGGTTTCCAGATAGGGCACGTGCAGCTGGATAGTGTGCTGCTGGCCGATACGGTCGAGGCGGCCGATGCGCTGCTCGAGCACGTCCGGATGAGCCGGCAGATCGAACAGCACCAAATGGTGGCTGAACTGGAAGTTGCGGCCTTCGCTGCCGATTTCCGAGCAGATCAGCACCTGCGCGCCGAACTCCTCGTCGGCGAAGTAGGCCGCGGCGCGGTCGCGTTCGAGGATGCTCATGCCTTCGTGGAATACCGTGGCCGGGATGCCGGAGCGCACGCGCAGCGCGTCCTCCAGATCCAGCGCAGTCTCGGCATGGGCGCAGATGACCAGCACCTTGTACTTCTTCAGCATCTTCAGGGTGTCGATCAGCCACTCGACACGCGGGTCGAACTGCCACCAGCGATTCTGCTCGTCGGCCGGTTCCTGCTGACTCTGGAAGGCGACTTCCGGATACAGCTCGGCGTGCTCGCCCAGCGGCAGCTCCATGTATTCGGCGGGGCAGGGCAGCGGGTAGGGGTGCAGCTGGCGCTCGGGAAAGCCCTGCACGGCGGCGCGCGTATTGCGGAACAGCAGGCGGCCGGTGCCGTGACGGTCGAGCAGCTCGCGGATCAGCCGACTGCTGGCCTCGATATCGCCATCGGTGGCGGCGGCGAGCAGGGCTTCGCCTTCGGCGCCGAGGAAATCATGGATGGTCTGATGAGCCTGCTGCGAGAGACGACCCTCGTCGAGCAGTTCCTGCACGGCTTCGGCCACTGGCTGGTAGCTGGAGCTCTCGGCGCGGAAGGCGTCGAGGTCGTGAAAGCGATTCGGGTCGAGCAGGCGCAGACGGGCGAAGTGGCTGTCCAGGCCCAGCTGTTCCGGGGTCGCGGTCAGCAGCAGCACGCCGGGGATCACTTCCGCCAGCTGTTCGACCAGCCGGTATTCGGCGCTGGCACTTTCCGGGTGCCAGACCAGATGGTGCGCCTCGTCCACCACCAGCAGGTCCCAGCCGGCGGCGAAGGCGGCATCCTGGGCGCGCTCGTCTTCCTTCAGCCACTCCAGCGACACCAGCGCCAGTTGGGTGTCTTCGAACGGGTTGCTGGCATCGCTCTCAATGAAGCGCTCGGCATCGAACAGCGCGACTTCCAGATTGAAGCGGCGACGCATTTCCACCAGCCATTGGTGCTGGAGGTTTTCCGGAACCAGGATCAGCACCCGGCTGGCGCGGCCGGAGAGCAGCTGGCGATGGATGATCAGGCCGGCTTCGATGGTCTTGCCCAGGCCCACCTCGTCTGCCAGCAGCACGCGGGGGGCGATGCGGTCGGCGACCTCCTTGGCAATGTGCAGTTGGTGCGCGATGGGCTGTGCACGCACGCCACCCAGGCCCCACAGCGAGGACTGCAGCTGGGCACTCTGGTGCTGCAGGGTGTGGTAGCGCAGGCTGAACCAGGCCAGCGGGTCGATCTGGCCGGCGAAGAGGCGGTCGCTGGCCAGGCGGAACTGGATGAAGTTCGACAGCTGGGTTTCCGGCAGGGTGCGGGCTTCGTTCTGCGCGGTCAGACCGTGATAGACCAGCAGGCCATCGACGTCATCGACCTCGCGCACGGTCATCTTCCAACCTTCGAAGTGGGTGATCTCGTCTCCCGGGACGAAGCGTACGCGGGTCAGTGGCGCACTGCGCGTCGCATACTGGCGGGTTTCGCCGGTCGCCGGGTAAAGCACGGTGAGCATCCGTCCATCCTGAGTGAGGATGGTTCCGAGGCCGAGTTCCGCCTCGCTGTCGCTGATCCAGCGTTGCCCCGGTAGATACTGCTGCGCCATGCTGCCTCCCGCTGTGAAAAAGCCGGCTATGGTAACGGAACGTCGCCGGGAGAGCGACGCCGATGGCGACTGCTCGACGCATGAAGTGTAGCGGTCCTGTTAAAGTTGACCGGTGCCGCGCCGACTCACAGGTAAGGAGGGCCATCAGCATGCTGCCACCCATTCCAACCGGCGTGATTCCGGTTGCCGCCCAGCAGGACGTGGTCAAGCCACGCCCCGAGGTGGCGCCGGTAACACCCGTACAGGCGAGCTCCGACGAAAGCGCCGTCACGCTCGACCGCCGGCATCCGCAGGAGAGCGCGGAAATGCTGCGCGACGAGCAACGGCGGCGGCAGCGTCGCGGCTATACCCCGGAGGAGCTGGCCAAGGGCGAGACCGACGAGCAGGATCAGGCCGCGCTCGAAGAACTGCCGCGCCAAGGGCTCTGGGTCGATGTCGAGGTCTGATGTGCCTGCGAGCGGCCCGCGCCATGTTCCATCGATCGAGCTGCCCGATGCAGCGCTGGACTACCGAGCGGACTGGGTTGACAGCGATACCGCCGATGCCTGGCTGCAGGAGCTGATCCTCGCCACGCCCTGGACGCAGCCGGAGATACGCCTCTACGGCCGCCAGGTCGCGGTGCCGCGCCTGGTGGCCTGGTACGGTGATTCGCAGGCAGCGTATCGCTATTCCGGCCTGCAGCATGAGCCGCTGGCCTGGACACCGCTGTTGCAGGAGGTCCGTCAGCGTCTGGAGCGCGAAACGGGGCATCGCTTCAATGGCGTGTTGCTCAACCTGTATCGCGACGGCGGCGATGCCATGGGCTGGCACAGTGACGACGAAGGCGAGCTGGGCCGCAATCCTGTCGTGGCATCGTTGAGCCTGGGAGCCGAGCGGCGCTTCGACCTGCGGCGCAAGGGCAGTGGACGGATTCAGCATTCGCTGCTTCTGGGACATGGTTCGTTGCTGGTCATGAGTGGCGCCACGCAGCATCATTGGCAACATCAGATCGCGCGGACCAGCAAGGTATCGCAGCCGCGTCTCAACCTGACATTTCGCCTGATCCACCGAGACCAACCACATGAGCAGTGACGAGAACCTGATCGATTTCAGCGCCGAACGTGCCCGCCGCATTCACGACCTGAACGACAAGCGACTCGAGGAGATGCGCAAGACCTTCGAGCAGGTCCTGCCGCTTGGCAAGCCGAAGAAGAAGTAGAAGGGCAAGAAGCCCTCGAAGAAACGCTGAACGTCACTCACTCCCACCTATCTCCGTTTCATACCGTTTCGTTATTAGTACCCAATGCCGCTATTCGCGCTGCATGCGCTCGGCGGCGGAATCGCCCCCGTTTCGTTCCTGATACCCCCGTTTTCTTGACCTGGATCAGTCGTTGCGCGCGCCTGGGATCGGCATCTTGCGGCCATTGACGCGGGTCAATTTTTTCCCGGTCGCCCGGGTTTACCTTGAACCCATCGAACAGCGAATCAGGTTTCGGAGGTAGGTCTCATGTTTGTCGATAATGTGGTGCTCGCAGGGGTGGTCACGGTCGGCCTGATGGTCGCCTTCCTCGGAGGCTTCGGATATTTCATCTGGAAGGACGCGCACAAGAAGCGCTGAGTTCTTCCAGATTCAAAGAGCACGCAAGGCATTTAGGCGACCTATGGTCGCCTTTTTTTTGCGCGCGATTTATCGACGGGTCTGGGGCTGGATGAACACCGTCGTCGTGAACGCCGGAACCTCGAACATCCCATTGCTTACCGTTGCCTGGCGGTTGATCGGGTCGACCGAGGCTTTGAGCACCGGATGCAACCGATAGCCATCGGCGGCCGGCAGGCGAACCCGCTTGTCCGATGCATTGATTACCACCATCAAAGCGCTGTAGCGGCGGTCCAGGTCGCGCCCCTCGCGCGGGTTATCCGCCAGGCTAAAGGCGATCACTCCAGGCAGCTGTTCAGGCCCGGTATTGTGGAATTGCAGGCGCCGTTGCACCTCGCGGGCGCTGTCGAGCTGGAACAGCTGGCTATCGCTGCGAATCTTCAGCAGCTCGAGAAAACGTCGTTTCGCCGCGACGATGTCGGTGGTGCCCGGTTTGGCCTGTGGGTCGACGATGATCCTGCGAATCAGCGGCCAGTTGTCGCCGTCCTTGTCCGCGCGTGGCAAGCCCTTGTTCCAGTTGTTGTCCTGGTAGCTGAAATCCACCGCGTTGAACCAGTCCCCCGAGTCGTAGCTGTCGCGCTGCATGGACTTTGAACGCAGGATGTCGGAGCCGAGATGAATGAACGGCACGCCCTGACTGAACAGCGGCACCGACAGCGCCACCAGGTGTAGACGGACCCGGTCGGCAACCGACAGGCTGCTGGCGAACTTGTACTGGTTGTTGTCCCACAGCGTCTGGTTGTCGTGCTTGGAGACGTAGTTGACGGTTTCCTGCGGGTCCAGCGTATAGCCGGCGGGCTGGCCGTTGTAGTCGATCTCGCTGCCCTTGCGCGTGCTGCCGTCGGCGGTGACGAACTGGAAATCGCGCAGCCCGCCGGCGATGCCGACGCGGATCAGATCGGCGGCGTGCAGCAGTTGCGCTTTTTCCTGAGCCCCGGCGCCGCTCAGCTCGTTGGGTCGCAGGTAAAGCCCGTTGGCGAAGCCCTGGTTGCTACGGATGCTGTCGCCGCCATCGAAGGGGCTGCCGCCGCGTACCGCATCACGCTGTCGATCGTTGAATGTGCCGACACCGGTACCAGCCATGTTCAGCTGGTTGGCATTGATGCCGCGCGCATTGCCGGCGACCTCGCCGAATTCCCAGCCTTCACCGTAGAAATAGGTCTCGCGATCGATGCGGCGGACCGCGCGATACGCATCGACGATCTGCTCGCGCATGTGGTGACCCATGAGATCGAAGCGAAAACCGGCGATCTTGTAGTCGCGGGCCCAGACCTTCAGCGAGTCGATCATCAGCTTGGCCATCATGCGGTGCTCGCTGGCGGTGTTCTCGCAGCAGGTCGAGGTTTCGACCGCGCCGGTGGTGGGGTTGCGGCGGTGGTAGTAACCGGGCACGACCTTGTCCAGAACCGATTTGTCAGCCAGGCCGGAGGCGTTGGTGTGGTTGTAGACCACGTCCATCACCGTGGCCAGGCCGTTACCGGCCAAGGCCTGCACCATCTGGCGGAACTCGATGATGCGCTGCACGCCTTCGGCATTGCTGGCGTAGCTGCCCTCGGGCGCGGTGAAGTGGAAGGGGTCGTAGCCCCAGTTGAAGTCATCCAGCCCGCGCAAGTCGTTGTACAGTGACTGCGCCTGGCCGCTGGCCGGGTCGAAGCCCTGCAGCACCTGGCGGATGCTTGCCGCGCTGCAGTATTGCGCCCAGCGCTGGCGGGCCTGGTCCGAGAGGTCGCAGAGCTTGGCGAAGGGATCGTCGAGGTTGATCCGCCGGGCGGGGTCTTCGTCGATGGTCGCGATGTCGAACACCGGCAGCAGCTGGACGTGGGTGAGCCCGGCCTTCTGCAGGTCGCGCAGGTGCCGCATGCCGTTGCTGTCAGGTCGGGTAAACGCGGCGTAGGTGCCGCGCAGCGCGGCCGGCAGGCTGGCGTCGCTGGCACTGAAATCGCGCAGGTGGGTTTCGTAGATCACGCTCGCTTCAGGGCGCTCCGGGCGTGGCGGACGCACCGCATCCCAGCCGGCGGGCTTGAGATCATCGGCATTCAGGTCGACCACCTGGGCGTACTGGCTGTTGCGTGACAGGCTCAGGGCGTAGGGGTCGCTGACCAGCGTCGTCTCGATCCTGCCGGTGCTGGGGCGGTAGGCGGTGACTTCGTACTGGTAGTACTGCCGATCCAGCGAACGCGGACCTTCCAGGCTCCAGACGCCGAGTCGCTCCCGCATAGGCTTGGGGTATCCCGGTAGCAGCCGTTTGGACGCATCGAACACATGCAGGCGAACCCGCTGTGCGGTCGGTGCCCAGAGCTTGAAGGACACACCTCTGCCATCGAGCGTTGCACCCAGCTCACCGTTGTAGGCGAACAGCATGTCGAGGATGCCGGCGGTCTGCACTTCGGTGGCATCGATAACCCGGTCGTCCGCGTCATAGGCGACCACCACCAGTTGGCTCATCACGGCGCGACGCAGGGCATGTGCGCTGGCCTTGATCCGGTACGCCGGGGCATCGGCCAGATGCGGGTGCTGGCGCTTGAGGCCGTTGCGCAGGCTGGCCGGTTGCATCGCCAGCGCCTGTCCGCCGCTGACGGTACGCGCCTCGCTGTCGATGCGAATGCTGGCATCGTGGGCATAGCGCAGCTCGACGCGGCTGGCGCCCGGAGCGCCGCCCACCAGCGCAAGCGTGAACGGATCGAGCCAGTGCGCACGGGCGCCCTTGATCGCCACGGCGCTGCCGCTTATTGGCGTGCTGGACAATTGCGGGTTGCCGCTGACCGTGAAGACGCGACGGCCGAGTTCGTCGAAGCGCCAGACCAGGTCGGTACCGCCCAGATCCTTCTCGTCGCCCTTGTGCATGATCAGGTTCAGGCAGCTGGCGTCGGCGCTGAGTGGGATGCGGTAGAGCGCGCCATGCTCCGGGTCGGTCTCCGCCGCCGCGAGCGGTTGCGTCCAGCTGGTTTCGGTCGCACTGCCGCTGCAGTCGGCGGTGTTCCACAGGTGCGGGCCCCAGCCGTTGTAGTCGCCGTCGGCGCGTTGGTAGTAGAGCAGGGCCTCGTCCGCGCCAGGGTCGAGCGGAACAGCCGAAGCGGATGGCACGGCCAGCGGCAAGCCGCCGAGGAGCAGCGCCGCCAGGCGCCAGTGAGCGATCGAGCGAATGAGCATGGGTGAGGGTCCCGTTGTTGTTCTTTTTGTACTGCTCGCTGGATGGTCGACGCGCGTGATCGGATCGGCATCCTTCCAGCGGGAAGTGCACGGGGGCGTAGCCAAAGGCCGTAATAGCCTTGTGCCTGTCCCCCGTCCGGGGCCGGCTCCCTGCCGACAGGCGCGGTAGAAATGAAGAGGGCGCCGCTCGGGCGCCCTCCATCTGCCGTCGCCAACCGGTGGCGAACCTGGAAATACTCAGCCGATGGAAATCGGCGGCAGCTCCTTCAGTTCGACGGTTTCCTGCTTGCGCGGGGCGAGCACTTCGGCTTCGCCGTCGACCACCAGTTCGTCGTTCTGGTTGAACACCCGGGTGGCGATGCGCACGCGGTTCTTTGGCAGCTTCTCGAGAATTTCCAGGCGCACGGTCAGCGTGTCGTTGATCTTCACCGGACGGGTGAACTTCATGGTCTGGCCCAGGTAGATGGTGCCTGGGCCAGGCATGGTGCAGGCGACCGCGGCGCTGATCAGCGCGCCGCTGAACATGCCATGGGCGATGCGCTCCTTGAACAGGGTACCGGCAGCGAACTCGGCATCCAGGTGCACCGGGTTGCGATCACCGGACATCGCGGCGAACAGCTGGATGTCCTTTTCCTCGACGTGTTTTTCGTAGCTCGCTTGCTGACCGACCTCCAGGTCGGCGTAAGGCGTGTTGCTGATCGTGCTCATGGATTGTCCTCAGGCTGGTCGGCGCACCGGATGCTGCGCCCGATGGATCGAAGCGGCTCGCGCGATCCGAGCTGGCCGGTGCCGCGCGCTGGGGCTGCATTCTAGAGGCATGGGCTGCGCTTGTCCCGGCGCCGGACCGCGTGATGCCGTGATGAAAGATTCACAGCGGTGATTAATGCGGCTCGGGCTGTTGCGCCGCGACGCCGACCTGCTAAGTTCGCCAGAGCCCGCTGTGCGTGGGCCAGACACTCTCAGGTAAAGAGGCCAATAACAATGCAGCCTGAATTCTGGAATGACAAACGCCCTGCCGGCGTGCCCAACGACATCGATCTCGCTGCCTATCGCTCGGTCGTGGAGGTGTTCGAGCGCGCCTGCAAGGCGCACGCCGACCGCCCGGCGTTCAGCAACATGGGCGTGACCCTCAGCTATTCCGATCTGGAACGTTACTCCGCCGCGTTCGCCGCCTGGCTGCAGCACCACACCGATCTGCAGCCCGGTGATCGCATCGCCATCCAGATGCCCAACCTGCTGCAGTACCCGGTCGCGGTGTTCGGCGCGCTGCGTGCGGGGCTCATCGTGGTCAACACCAACCCGTTGTATACCGCGCGGGAGATGCGCCACCAGTTTCAGGATTCCGGCGCGCGGGCGCTGGTGTACCTCAATACGTTCGGCAACCACGTGCAGGAGGTGCTGGCCGACACCGTCATCGAGCACCTGATCGAGGTGCAGATCGGCGACATGCTGCCGACGTTGCGCGGGGCGCTGGTCAATGCGGCGGTCAAGCATCTGAAGAAAATGGTGCCCGACTACAGCCTGCCGCAGGCCGTCGCCTTCAAGAACCTGCTGCGCGACGGCGCGCGCCACAGCCTGAAGCCGACGCCGCTCAGCCTGGATGACATCGCTGTGCTGCAGTACACCGGCGGCACCACGGGGGTGGCCAAGGGCGCAATGCTGACCCACGGCAACCTGGTGGCCAACATGCAGCAGGTGCGGGCCAACATGCAGCAGCTCGACGCCCAGGGTCACCCGGTGATCCGCGAAGGCCAGGAGGTGATGATCGCGCCACTGCCGCTGTATCACATCTATGCCTTCACGGTTAATTGCATGTGCATGATGGTCACCGGCAACCACAACGTGCTGATCACCAACCCGCGAGATATCAATGGCTTCGTCAAGGAGCTGCAGCGCTGGCAGTTCTCCGCCTTCCTCGGCCTCAACACCTTGTTCGTCGCGCTGATGGCCCATCCGCAGTTCAAGAAGGTCGACTTCTCCCGCCTCAAGGGCACCAATTCGGGCGGCACCGCGCTGGTTTCGGCGGTGGCCGAGCGCTGGAAGAACATGACCGGCTGCACCGTCGTCGAAGGCTACGGGCTGACCGAGACGTCGCCGGTGGTCTGCGCCAATCCTCACGGCGAGCATTCGCGGCTGGGTACCGTCGGCCTGCCGGTGCCCGGCACCACGCTGAAAGTCATCGACGACGAGGGCAATGCCCTGCCGCTGGGCGAGCGCGGCGAGTTGTGCGTGAAGGGACCGCAGGTGATGAAGGGCTACTGGCAGCGCCCCGAGGCGACGGCGGAAGTGCTAGACGAAGAGGGCTGGCTGCGAACCGGTGACATCGCCGTGATCGACCAGGACGGTTTCGTCAGCATCGTCGACCGCAAGAAGGACCTGATCATCGTCTCGGGCTTCAATGTCTATCCCAACGAGATCGAGGACGTGGTGATGGCTCATCCCAAGGTGGCAGCCTGCGCCGCCATCGGCGTGGCGGACGAGAAATCCGGCGAGGCGGTCAAGTTGTTCGTCGTACCGAGCGACCCGACGCTGACCCAGGAAGAACTGCACGCCTACTGCCGGGAGAATTTCACCGGATACAAGATGCCGCGCCATTACGTGTTCCGCGATGCATTGCCCATGACACCGGTCGGCAAGATCCTGCGCCGGGAGCTGCGCGAAAGCGCCTGATGGCGCGAGCACGGCGCCTGTCGCAGACAAGGAATGAAGTGACCGGGATATTTGTTCCGGTCACTTTATGTCGAAAGCCTCCTTCGCGGACTCTATTCGCTCCCCTGCAAAGCTGCTAACCTCGGGAACGCTTTTTGCCCGATCAGCGGTACAAAAGTTAACAAATCACAACAAAACAGCTGCCATCGCGCAGTGATAAAGCGGTTGCTTAGGAGTGGGGTTCATGACCGATAACTTCTGGAAGGATAAGTATCCTGTTGGGGTCGCCAGCGAGATCAATCCCGACGAGTACCAGAACATCCAGGCTGTGCTCAAACAGTCGTGCGAGCGCTTCGCGGACAAGCCGGCGTTCAGCAATCTCGGCAAGACCCTGACCTACGGTGAGCTGTACAAGCTGTCCGGCGATTTCGCCGCCTACCTGCAGCAGAACACCGATCTCCAGCCTGGCGACCGCATCGCGGTGCAGCTGCCCAACCTCATCCAGTATCCCATCGTGGTGTTCGGCGCCATGCGCGCCGGGCTCATCGTGGTCAACACCAACCCGCTGTACACCGCGCGGGAGATGGAACACCAGTTCAACGACGCCGGCGCCAAGGCGCTGGTCTGCCTGGCCAACATGGCGCACCTGGCCGAGGAAGTGCTGCCCAAGACCGGCATCAAGCACGTCGTCATCACCGAAGTCGCCGACATGCTGCCGCCGCTCAAGCGCATGCTGATCAACGCGGTGGTCAAGCACGTGAAGAAGATGGTGCCGGCCTACAGCCTGCCGAAAGCGGTGAAGCTCAACGATGCCCTGGCGCTCGGCCGCGGCAAGGCGGTGCGCGAAGCGTCGCCCAAGAGCGAAGACGTGGCCGTGCTGCAGTACACCGGCGGCACCACCGGCGTGGCCAAGGGCGCCATGCTGACGCACCGCAACATCGTTGCCAACATGCTGCAGTGCAAGGCGCTGATGGGCGCGAACCTCAATGACGGCAGCGAAGTGCTGATCGCGCCGTTGCCGCTCTATCACATCTACGCCTTCACCTTTCACTGCATGGCGATGATGCTCAGCGGCAACCACAACATCCTGATCTCCAATCCGCGCGATCTGCCGGCGATGATCAAGGACCTGGGCAAGTACCGCTTCAGCGGCTTCGTCGGGCTCAACACCCTGTTCGTCGCGCTGTGCAACAGCGAAGACTTCCGCAAGCTCGATTTCTCGGCGCTCAAGGTCACCCTGTCGGGCGGGATGGCGCTGCAGCTGGCCACGGCCGAGCGCTGGAAGCAGGTCACCGGCTGTCCGATCTGCGAAGGCTACGGCCTCACCGAAACCAGTCCGGTGGCCTCGGTCAACCCCATCGAGCACATCCAACTCGGCTCCATCGGCATTCCGGTGCCATCCACGCAGTTCAAGGTCATCAACGATGACGGCCAGGAGCTGGCGCAGGGCGAAATCGGCGAGCTGTGCATCAAGGGGCCGCAGGTGATGAAGGGCTACTGGCAGCGGCCGGAGGCCACGGACGAGGTGATCGACGCGGACGGCTGGTTCAAGACCGGCGATATCGGCGTCATCCAGGAAGATGGCTACATCCGCATCGTCGACCGCAAGAAGGACATGATCCTGGTGTCCGGCTTCAACGTGTATCCCAACGAGCTGGAAGATGTGCTGGCCAGCCTGCCGGGCGTATTGCAGTGCGCCGCCATCGGCGTGCCGGACGAGAAGTCCGGTGAGGCGATCAAGCTGTTCGTGGTGGTCAAGCCGGGCGAGAGCCTGACCAAGGAGCAGGTCATGCAGCACATGCACGACAACCTGACCGGCTACAAGCGGCCGCGCTATGTCGAGTTCCGCGAAAGCCTGCCGACCACCAACGTCGGCAAGATCCTGCGTCGCGAGCTGCGCGACGAGGAACTGCGCAAGCTGGGCCACAAGAAGTAAGCGCGCAGCGCCTACAAGAAACCCCGCCTCGGCGGGGTTTTTTCGTTTATGCGAACGGCGTTCATCGGCAGCAGCGGCCGTTCCCTTGAATTGGCATTTAGTCGCGTTCTTCTAGGCATGTAGTCGGTGGCACAATGGCACTACTTAACCGTGCTTTTTATAGGGGTTTGCCGACATGCTGTCCTCCTTACGTCTGCGGGCGAAGCTGCTCATGCTCGCGCTTGGCCCGATTCTGTTGCTGACCCTGATGCTCAGCGGGGTCTCGGTGCTACAGCTGCAGGATCTGGCCGACCAGCAGGAAGCGCAGACCCGCGCCAACCTGATTCGCGACCGCCGTGCCGAGCTCAAGCACTACGTCGAGCTGGCGCGCAACGCCATCGGGCCGATCTACGAACGCTCTGCCGAGGGCGACCTGCAGGCGCGCGACCAGGCGGTCGCCGTGTTCGAGCGGCTGAGCTATGGCAGCGAAGGCTATTTCTGGGGCTACGATGGTCAGTCACGCCGAGTGTTCCAGGGGGCCACGCGCGAGCGCATCGGCGAAAGCTTCGCGGACTACCGTGACCCGAACGGCGTCTACGCCATTCGCGAGCTGGTCAAGGCCGGGCAGGACGGCAGCCATTTCGTCGACTACAGCTTCGCCGTGCCGGGCAGCGATGCGCTGGTGCCCAAGGTGGGCTATGCGGAGCATCTGCCCAAGTGGAACCTGGTGTTCGGTACCTCGCTGAACCTGGATGACGTCGAGCGTGACGTGGTCGAAGCCCGCGCTGTGTTTCAGGCGCGTATCGACGGCCTGACCATGATCATGCTCGTCGCAGCGGCGCTGCTGCTGATCCTGATGGCCGGCCTCGCCATACTGATGAGCAACGCCATCCTGCGCCCGCTGCTGCAGATCAAGCAGAATCTGGACGACATGGCCCAGGGTGACGGCGATCTGACCCAGCGCCTGCCCGTGACCAGCCGCGACGAGCTGGGCGAACTGGCGACCTCCTTCAATCGCTTCGTCGAGAAGATTCATCTGCTGGTGCGCCAGGTTGCCGGTACCACCACGCAGCTGACCGGGCTGGTGAGCGCGGTGGCCAGCCAGGCGCAGCGCTCGGAGCAGGCCATGGCCGATCAGCGCAGCGAGACCGATCAGGTCGCCACGGCGATCAACGAGATGTCCGCCGCCGCCCACGAGGTGGCGATGAGCGCCCAGCGCGCGGCCGAGGCGGCGCGCGAGACCGATCAGCAGGGGCGCGCAGCCAAGCAGGTGGTGGATCAGAGCATCCAGCAGATCCACGAGCTGGTGGGCGAGCTGCGCGGCAGCGGCGAGTCGCTGGATGGCCTGCAGCAGGACGTGAAAGGCATCGTCGGCGTACTCGACGTGATCCGCGCCATCGCCGAGCAGACCAACCTGCTGGCGCTCAACGCCGCCATCGAGGCGGCCCGTGCGGGCGAGGCCGGACGTGGTTTCGCCGTGGTCGCCGACGAAGTTCGCGCGCTGGCCAGCCGCACCCAGCAGAGTACCGGCGAGATTCAGGGCATGATCGATCGGCTGCGCAACGCCACGTCCCACACCGTAGGCACCATGCTGCGCGCCGGCGAGAAAGGCGAGAGCACGCGCGAGCATGCCAATCATGCCGGTGAGTCGCTGGATGCGATCTCCGCGCTGATCGGCACCATCAATTCGATGAACGCGCAGATCGCCGCCGCCGCGGAGGAGCAGACCGCAGTGGCCGAGGAGATCAACCGCAGCGTGCACCATATCGCCGATGCGGTGGACGGCGTCGCCAGCGATGCCGCACAGGGCGCGCAGACGGCCCGCGAGCTCAACGGCCTGGCCGAGCAGCTGCAGCGGCTGGTGGCCCAGTTCCGCATCTGATCGTAGCGCTGCGTCCGCTCTAGGACGGGCCTTAGCGAAACCCTGCCCGGCAGGGTTTCGTCTTTTCCGGGGTCAAGAAAGGCGCTTTCGGGCCGATACCCAAGGCGTGCTGCGTCGTCGTCGCTTAAGCGACGCATGGATTCTGTCGCAGTCTTCTTGCTCAACCTTTCTACAGGGATCGATCAGAATGCTCTCGAATCTTCGTTTGCGAATGAAGCTGCTGCTGCTTGCGCTGGGCCCGATTCTCCTGCTGGCCATCCTGCTAAGCGGCATTGCCGTGTACGAGCTGCAGAGCCTCGCCGAGCAACAGGAAGAACACACCCGTAACAGCCTGATCCGGGACCGCCGCGCCGAGCTCAAGCACTACGTCGAGCTGGCGCGCAATGCCATCGGCCCCATCTACGAGCGTTCTGCCGAAGGCGACATGCAGGCGCGCGACCAGGCCGTGGCCATCCTCGAGAAGATGGCCTATGGCAAGGACGGCTATTTCTGGGGCTATGACACCCAGACCGTGCGCATCCTGCAGGGCAACACCAAGGACAAGATCGGCCAGAGCTTCTACGACTACCGCGACCCCAATGGCGTCTATGCCATCCGCGAGCTGGTTCGTGCCGGCCAGGACGGCAGCCATTACGTCGACTACAGCTTCGTGCTGGGTGACAGCAGCGTGCTGGTGCCCAAGGTCGGTTACGCCGAGTTCCTGCCGAAATGGAAGATGGTCTTCGGTACCTCGCTCAACCTCGATGGTGTCGAGCGCGACGTCCAGGCCGCCCGCGCGGAATTCCAGCAGCGCATCGACGGCCTGGTCACCATCATGCTGGTCTCCGCACTGATCCTGCTGGGGCTGATCGCACTGGTCGCCGTGTTCATGAGCAACGCCCTGCTCAGCCCGCTGCTGCTGATCAAGCGCAACCTGGATGACATGGCCCAGGGTGACGGCGACCTGACCCAGCGCCTGCCGATCACCAGTCAGGACGAGCTGGGCGAGCTGGCCACCTCGTTCAATCGTTTCGTCGAGAAGATCCATTCGCTGGTACAGCAGGTCGCCGGCACCACCACCCAGCTGACCGGTCTGGTCGGTGCAGTGGCCAGCCAGGCGCAGCGCTCGGAGCAGGCCATGGCCGACCAGCGCAGCGAAACCGATCAGGTCGCCACGGCGATCAACGAGATGTCTGCCGCCGCCCACGAAGTGGCGATGAGCGCCCAGCGTGCGGCCGAGGCGGCGCGCGAGACCGATCAGCAGGGGGTCGCCGCCAAGCAGGTGGTGGACCAGAGCATTCGCCAGATCCACGAGCTGGTGGGCGAGCTGCGCGGCAGCGGCGAGTCCCTGGAAGGTCTTCAGCAGGACGTGAAAGGCATCGTCGGCGTGCTCGACGTGATCCGCGCCATTGCCGAGCAGACCAACCTGCTGGCGCTCAATGCGGCCATCGAGGCCGCCCGTGCGGGTGAGGCCGGGCGCGGCTTCGCCGTGGTCGCCGACGAAGTTCGCGCGCTGGCCAGCCGCACCCAGCAAAGCACCGGCGAGATCCAGGGCATGATCGACCGCCTGCAGAGCGCCACCTCCAACACCGTCGCCACCATGCTGCGGGCGGGCGAGAAGGGCGAGAGCACCCGTGATCAGGCCAACCAGGCCGGCGCGTCGCTGGATGCGATCTCCGCGCTGATCGGCACCATCAACTCGATGAACGCCCAGATTGCCGCCGCCGCCGAGGAGCAGACCGCGGTGGCCGAGGAGATCAACCGCAGCGTGCACCATATCGCCGATGCGGTGGACGGCGTCGCCAGCGATGCCGCGCAGGGCGCGCAGACCTCTCGCGAGCTCAACGGTCTGGCCGAGCGACTGCAACAACTGGTGGGTCAGTTCCGCATCTGATCACCGCCGCAGGCGGCAGGCGCAATGCCTGTCGCCAAGGCGCGGCATTCGTTGCCGAACGCCTTTGATCTTCAGCGAAGTTCCCTCATCCCGATCAACGGTAATACCGGTGGGCGGTTGCGCCAGAACGAGACGGTGGCCGTTCGGTCTAGCTCCCTATGGCCGCGTCCGCTGATTGCCGTAGGGGACGATGGCGCAAGCCAGGCGGCCTGCCCATCAATCTCGTTGCAAGGATGAGTTACCCATGCACAAGAAAAACAATGCTGTTCGGGTAGTTGCTTCTCTCGCATTGATCGCCAGCAGCGCGGCACTTGCCGCGCCAAAGGCCGATACCGCTCAATTCAACGACTTCTGGACGCCGGCCAAGCCGAATGCGGCGCTGTGTCGTTCGCCGCTGCTGGTCGGCACGCCTGTCGGCCTGCCGCGCTGCATGCAGGCGAGCAACGTCATGAAGCACCTGGAAGCGCTGCAGGATATCGCCACGCTCAATGGAGGCAATCGCGCCTCCGGCCAGCCGGGCTACCAGGCGTCTCTCGACTATGTGCGCAGCCGGCTACAGCGCGCTGGCTATCGCGTCGAGGTGCAGGCGTTTCCCTTCCTCGCCTTCTATCCGGTGAATCCCGGCACACTGAGCGCCGTGGCGCCGCAGACGGTGCAGTATGTCTGGGAAGAGGATTTCGCCTATGCCGACCAGACCGATCCGGGCAACGTCACCGCACCGGTGGTGCCGGTGGATCTGGCGCTCGGCGCCGGCAACACATCTACCAGCGGCTGCGAACCGGAAGACTTCGCCGGCTTCCCGGCGGGCGCCATCGCGCTGATGCAGCGCGGCACCTGTCCGTTCGGGCAGAAGGCGACGAATGCCGCCGCAGCCGGCGCGGCCGGAGCCATCATCTTCAATCAGGGCGACACCGAGGACCGCAAGGGCCTGCTGGTCGCCACGCTGGGCGAGGACTATGCGGGCGGCATTCCGGTGCTGTTCTCGACCTACGACAACGGCGTGGCCTGGTCGCAGACCGCCGGGCTGCAGCTGAGCATGAACGTCGACGTGGTGCGCGAGCAGACCGAGACCTACAACCTGCTGGCCGAAACGCGGCGGGGTGATCCGAGCAACGTGGTGATGGTCGGCGCGCACCTGGATTCGGTGTTCGAAGGCGCGGGCATCAACGACAACGGTTCCGGCAGTGCGGCGCTGCTAGAGATGGCGCTGCTGATGAGCAAGGCGCGGCCGGAGAACAAGGTTCGCTTTGCCTGGTGGGGCGCGGAGGAGTCGGGGCTGGTGGGCTCGACCTACTACGTCAACCAGCTGCCGGACGAACAGAAGCAGCGCATCAAGGCCTACCTGAACGTCGACATGATCGGCTCGCCGAACTACGCCAACTTCATCTATGACGGCGACGGCTCGGATTTCGGCCTGCAGGGTCCGCCCGGCTCGGCTGCCATCGAGCGACTGCTGCGCACCTACTTCAAGCTGCGCAACGCCCCGTCGGAGGGCACCGAGATTGACTTCCGCTCCGACTATGCGCAGTTCTTCGAGGACGGCATCGCCTTCGGCGGGCTGTTCACTGGTGCCGAGGACATCAAGACCGAGGAGCAGGCGCAGCGTTATGGCGGAACGGCCGGGCAGTCGTTCGATCAGTGCTACCACACGCCATGCGACAACCTCGGCAACATATCCATCGAGGCGCTGGAGCTGCACGGCGATGCACTGGCCTTCGCCACCAGCTGGCTGTCGCTGTCTACCAAGATGATCGATGACGAGATCGCCGCGGCGGCCGAGCAGAGCATCGGCACCATGCGCATCCAGCAGGTGCAGGAGAAGTCGCGCTGGGGTCACTGGATCCGTTGATCGCCTGAATACCGCGCCGGTTCGCCGGCGCGGTCCCCCTTTTCCTACGGTCGGCCCGGCAAATCTGCGACAATCGCGCCCTTCACGAAATTGCCCACGGCTGTCCATGACCGACGCAACGCCCGCTATCGATACCCTGCTGAAGAACCTAGACCAGGCCCTGTTCGCGGATCGCCACCGCCTGCGTCGTCAGCTGCACGAGCTGAGAAAGCAACCGGACGAAGCCAGGCTCGCCCAGTGGCTGGAGCGCTTCCAGGCGTCCGCCGCCAAGGTCGAGGCGCGCCGGCAAAGCGTGCCGCGCATCCGCTACGACGACAGCCTGCCGATCGCCGCCAAGCGCGACGAGATCAAGGCCGCGCTGGAAAAGCATCAGGTGCTGGTGATCGCCGGTGAGACCGGCTCGGGGAAGACCACCCAGCTGCCGAAGATCTGTCTGGAGATCGGCCGGGGCGTACACGGGCTGATCGGCCATACCCAACCGCGGCGCCTGGCCGCGCGCAGCGTCGCCACCCGCGTCGCCGAGGAGCTCGGCGCGCCGCTGGGCGAGTTGGTGGGCTATCAGGTGCGCTTCGAGGACCAGAGTACCGAGCGCACGCTGATCAAGCTGATGACCGACGGCATCCTGCTGGCGGAGACGCAGCATGATCGCTTTCTGGAGAAGTACGACACGATCATCGTCGACGAGGCCCATGAGCGTTCGCTGAATATCGACTTCCTGCTGGGCTTCCTCAAGACGCTGCTGCCACGCCGGCCGGATCTGAAGGTGATCATCACCTCGGCGACCATCGACCTGGAGCGCTTTTCCGAGCACTTCGACGGTGCACCCATCGTCGAGGTGTCCGGGCGTACCTACCCGGTGGAAACCTGGTATCGCCCGCTGGCTGCCGAGATCGACGAGGACGGCAACCGCGTCGAGGACGACCTCACCGTCGACCAGGGCATCCTCGCTGCACTGGACGAGATTGCCGCCCACGAGCGCAGCGTTGGCCAGCGCCCCGGCGACGTGCTGGTGTTCCTGCCCGGCGAACGCGAGATTCGCGACGCCGCCGAGGTGTTGCGCAAGGCCAATCTGAAATTCACCGAGGTGCTGCCGCTGTATGCGCGCCTGACGCCGGTCGAGCAGCAGAAAATCTTCCAGCCGCGCCCGGGGCGCAAGATCGTGCTGGCCACCAACGTCGCCGAGACTTCGCTGACCGTACCGGGCATCCGCTACGTGATCGATTCCGGCACCGCCCGCATCAGTCGCTACAGCTACCGCGCCAAGGTTCAGCGCCTGCCGATCGAGGCGGTGTCCCAGGCCAGCGCCAACCAGCGCAAGGGTCGCTGCGGGCGGGTCGAGCCGGGTATCTGCATTCGGCTGTACAGCGAGGAGGATTTCCTCGGCCGCCCGGCATTCACCGACCCGGAGATCCTGCGCACCAACCTTGCCGCGGTGATCCTGCAGATGCTGCATCTGCGCCTGGGCGACATTCAGGATTTCCCCTTTATCGAGCCGCCGGATGGCAAGGCCATCAGCGACGGCTTCAACCTCCTGCAGGAGCTTTCGGCGGTCAACCGCGAGAACCAGCTGACGCCGCTGGGACGTCAGCTGGCGCGGCTGCCGATCGACCCGCGCCTGGGCCGCATGCTGCTCGAAGCCGCGCAGCAGGGCAGTCTGGCCGAGGTGCTGATCGTGGCCAGCGCGCTGTCGGTGCAGGATGTGCGCGAGCGCCCGGCCGACCGCCAGCAGGCCGCCGACCAGGCCCATGCGCAATGGAAGGACCCGGACTCGGACTTCGCCGCACTGATCAACCTCTGGCGCGGCTTCGAGGAGCAACGCCAGGCGCTGGGCTCCAATGCGCTGCGCAGCTGGTGCCGAAAGAACTTCCTCAACTATCTGCGTCTTCGCGAGTGGCGCGATGCCCATCGCCAGCTGACGCTGATCGCCCGCGAACTCAAGCTCGGTGCCCCGGCGGACAGTCGCGACCAAGGTCGTCCCCAGAAGGGCGAACCCCGTGGCAGCGCTCTCGACCGCGGAAAGACCGCAGCAGCGCCATCGGCCGAGGCCCCCGCACCGACCAAGGACAACAAGGTCAACGCCATCGTCCGCCAGCAGGTCGAAGCCAGCGAGGGCGCGCAGAAGGCCAAGAGCTATGCCGCGGTGCACAAGGCCATCCTCGCCGGCCTGCTCAGCCAGATCGGCAACAAGACCGAGGAGGGTGACTTCCTCGGCGCCCGCCAGCGGCGCTTCTGGGTGCATCCCGGAAGCAGCATCGGACGCAAGAAGCCCAACTGGCTGATGGCCGCGGAACTCGTGGAAACCACCAAGCTGTTCGCGCGCATGGTCGCCAAGATCGAACCGGACTGGATCGAGCCGCTGGCCGGCCACCTGGTCAAGAAGAACCACTTCGAGCCGCACTGGGAGAAGAAGCGCGGCCAGGTGGTGGCCTACGAACAGGTAACGCTCTACGGGCTGATCGTGGTCGGCCGCCGCCCGGTGCACTACGGGCCCATCGACCCGCCGGCGGCGCGCGAGCTGTTCATCCGCGAAGGCCTGGTGCGTGGCGAGATCAACAGCCGTGCCCGCGCGCTGACAGCCAACCGCGAGCTGCTCGAGCGCATGGACGAGCTGGAGGCCAAGGCGCGGCGGCGCGACATCCTTGCCGACGAGGAAACCCTGTTCGGTTACTACGATGCGCGCCTGCCAGCGGACATCTACCAGACCGCCAGCTTCGAGAACTGGTACAAGCGCGAGAGCCAGAAGAACCCGCAGCTCCTGATCATGCGCGAGGAGGACGTGCTCGCCCGCGAGGCCAGCGAGGTCACCGCCGCGCAGTATCCGGACCACCTGCGCATCGGCGAACTGCAGTTGCCGCTGGAATACCACTTCGAACCCAACCACCCGCGCGACGGCGTAACCCTGCGCGTGCCGGCGCCGCTGTTGCCGCAACTGCGGCGCGAACGGCTCGACTGGCTGGTGCCGGGGCTTATCGAGGCCAAGGCGGTCGCACTGGTGCGCGGCCTGCCCAAGGCGATCCGCAAGAACTTCGTGCCGGTGCCGGACTTCGTCGGGGCGGCGCTGGCCAAGATCAGCTTCGGCGAAGGGGCGTTATCCGAGGCGCTGGGTCGTGAACTCACCCGCATGACCGGCGCCCGAGTGCCGGATGAGGCATGGGCCGAGGCCGCCGCCGGGCTGGAGAACCACCTGAAGATGAACATCGAGGTGGTCGATGCGCGCGGCAAGTTCCTCGGTGAAGGACGTGACCTGGCTGAACTCACGGCACGCTTCGCCGAGGCCAGCCAGGCGGCCCTGGCGCCGTCCCAGCAGAAGGCCGAGCAGAAACCGGTCGAGGCCAAGGGTTTTGCCCAGGTCGCAGAAAAGGCTCAGGCAAAGATGGCCGGCTTGTCGATGACGGTCTATCCGGCGCTGGTGGAAGAGGCTGGGGTGGTCAAGGAAGGGCGCTTCCCGACCCAGGCCGAGGCCGAGTGGCAGCACCGTCGCGCCCTGCAGCGCCTCTTGCTGCAGCAGCTGGCGGAGCCGGCCAAGTACCTGCGCAACAGGCTGCCGGGTCTTACCGAGCTCGGCCTGCTCTACCGTGACATGGGCAAGGTCGATGCGCTGGTCGAGGACATCCTGCTGGCCAGCCTGGACAGCTGCATTCTCGATGGCGAGGCCGCGCTGCCGCGTGACGGTGCGGCGCTGGCGTCACTGGCCGAGCGCAAGCGTGGCGACTGGACCGCCCACGCCGAGCGCCTGGCGCGGCTGACGCTGGAAATCCTCAAGCACTGGCACGGCCTGCAGAAGCGCTTCAAGGGCAAGATCGATCTGGCCCAGGCGGTGGCGCTCAACGACATCAAGGCGCAGCTCGCCCATCTGGTCTATCCGGGCTTCGTCCGTGAGACGCCGGCCGAGTGGCTGAAGGAGTACCCCCGTTACCTCAAGGCCGTCGAGCAGCGCTTCGACAAGATTGGCGCGCAGTTGCAGCGCGACCGCGTCTGGTCCGGCGAACTGGGCGGCTACTGGGAGCAATACCAGGCGCGGCTGAACAAGCACCAGCAGGAAGGCAAGCGCGATCCGCAGCTGGCGCTCTATCGCTGGATGCTCGAGGAATATCGCGTCTCGCTCTGGGCACAGCAGCTGGGCACGAAGGTGCCGGTATCCGACAAGCGCCTGAACAAGCAATGGAGCCAGGTCGAGCCCTGAGTTCGGGGTGGCCTTTCATCTGGATCGAGCCATGTACAGCCACAACAGCCTGCCGGGCGTGGCCAGTTCGCTCGGCGCCTCGGCGCTGTTCGCCACGCTGTACTACTACACCACGCTGCTCGAGCCGCTGGACGGCCAGCAGGTCTACGGCTGGCGGATCCTGCTGACCGCACCCTGTCTGGCACTGCTGCTGATCGCCATCGGCCGCTGGGGCGAGGTACGGCAGATTCTTGCGCGCTTGCCCGCCGAGCCGCGGCTGTGGCTGGCGCTGCCATTGTCTTCCGCGCTGGTCGGGCTGCAGCTGTGGCTGTTCATGTGGGCGCCCATCAACGGTCACGGGCTGGATGTCTCGCTGGGCTACTTCCTGCTACCGCTGACCCTGGTGCTCACCGGGCGGCTGCTGTTCGGCGAGGCCATCAGCCGGCTGCAGGGCCTGGCCTGCCTGCTCGCGGCGATCGGAGTCGGCAACGAAATGCTGGGCGCCGCGTCGCTGTCCTGGCCGGTACTGGCGGTCGCGCTCGGCTATCCGTGCTACTTCGCGCTGCGCCGCAGGATGGGCACCGCCAATCTTGGCGGTCTCTGGCTGGACCTGGTGATCAGCCTGCCCGTCGCCGCAATGTTTGCCGTCTCCGACCGCGACACCTTGCAGCTGCTGAGCGCCAGCCCGCGGCTGCTGGTGCTGATCGCCGGCCTCGGTGCGCTCAGCGCGTTGGCCCTGGCGCTGATGATCGTCGCCGGCAAACACCTGAACCTGACCCTGTTCGGCCTGCTCAGCTATGTCGAGCCGGTATTGCTGGTGGTCGTGGCCCTGCTGCTCGGAGAAAGCATCGCTGCGTCGCAATGGCTGACCTATGGCGCAATCTGGTCGGCCATCGCCGTGCTGGTGCTGGAAGGCGCGCGGGCACTGCGGCGTGCCCGGAGGTAGCGCCGGTGCGCTACGCCGAGCCGGGGGCAGTGGCTGCGAGCTGACCGGGCGCAGGGCGGAAAAGCTGCGTAGCGGTTTGCACCGGACCTGGCTCGCGGGCGGTCGTTAGACGAGCTGCTGCACCGCCAGCCCGACGACCACCGCCAGCGCCAGCGCACCTACCAGCCAGATCAGGCGGTTCGATCTGCGAGGGCTTTCGGCGGCTGTGGTCGTGGTCGCCGCCGCGACATGCAGCGGGTTCGGCGTAGCCGGACGCGGGCGCGCGGGCTTGGGCTGAGGCGCGGGCAGATCGGCGGCGCGAACGAATACCGTGGCGTCCTCGTCGACGACTTCCGGCGCACTGACCTTGGGCCCGATCACCAGCAGGGTGGTGTTGCCCAGCTGAATCTGATCGCCCGGCTGCAGCACCGCGGTGCTGACCTTCTGCCGGTTGACCAGCACGCCGTTGGCCGAGGCGAGGTCCTTCACCTCCAGCACGTCGCCCTTGAGAAAGAATTCGGCATGGCGGCGCGACAGCTCGGCATCGCTGAAGCAGAGCTCGCACTTCACCGAGCGGCCGAAGGTCATGGAGCCGGTGATGTGATACTTGTGCCCCTGGTTCTCGCCCTTCACCACCTGCAACAGCCAGCGCGGTGCCGCGGCCACCTTGGCGCCGACCTTGGCCGGATCGACGATCTGCAGCTCGAGCGTGCCCAGCCGGAGGCGGTCGCCGGAGCGGATCTGGTAGCGCTCGCCGACCTTCTCGTCGTTGACATAGGTGCCGCCGGCAGTTCCCAGGTCGGTGAGGTAGTAGAAGCGGTTTTCCAGCAGCAGTTCGGCATGGAACGGTTCTATCCCGGCATCGCTCACGACCAGTTTGTTGCTGCGGTCGGAGCCGAGGGTGAAACGTTCATCGGCCAGCCAGACGGGGCTCTGGCGATTGTCAACGAAATGAATCCTGAGCATGTCTGAACAACCCTGAGCAGAGTGGCGATCGGGCCCGGACCGGGCAATCGCCTGTGTTTATTGGTTGAAGATCCGGTTCCACAGGCGCTTGACCGGGTTGGCCGGCGCCTGGGACGTCTGGGTGGTGGCTGGTGTGGTGCGTGGCGCGCTGGCTGCGGTGCGCGCTACCGGACGCGGTGCGCGGGCCTTGGCGACCCGTCGCGCATGGGCGTCGTGCAGCGCGAGCAGCGGCGCGTATTGCGGCGCGGCCTCCAGACCCTGCTGGATGTATTCCAGTGCCAGGGCGTACTCGCGCCGGTCATAGGCCGCTTCGGCAAGCTCGACATAGCGTTCGCTGACGCGCGCCAGCCCGTCCAGCGCGGCCTGGTTGTCCGGCAGCCAGCCCAGCACGCGCTGGTAGTAATGCACGGCGCTGTCTTCGGCCGGCTCCAGCAGCTGATCGCTGGCCAGCCGCTGCGCCGCCAGCTCCAGGGCTTCGGCGATGCGCGCATCGAGCACGCGGCGCAGGCCATCGAGCGCTTCGGCGTTGTCGGCATCCAGGCGCAGGGCCTGACGGAAATAGAAGTCGGCGTTATCGAGCGCTGGCGTGGTCAGCTGACCGGCGGCCAGCCGCGACTCGGCGCGGCCGAGCAGGTCGCTGATACGGCTGTACTGCCACCACTGGTAACCGCCGAACCCCAGGACGGCCACCGTGGCCACCATGGTGGCGCCGATCGCCGCCCAGCGGCCGAGGCCGCGCCCGCGACGCCGGCGACGGCGGCTGGGCTTGGCTTCGAGGGTGATCGCCGGCGCGATGCGCGTCTGGTCCATGTCCGGCTCGGTGAGAGTGTCGATAGCGGCCAGCAGTTCGCGACAGCTGGCGAAGCGCTGGTCCGGTTGCTTGGCCAGCATGCGGTCGAGCAGAGGCTGGTAGGGCGCCAGCGCCGGTGGCAACTGCGGCAGTGGCATCTGCACGTGGTTGAGCACGGTTTGCGGATAGCTGCTGGCGCGAAACGGGTTGGTCCCGGTGAGCATCTCGGCAAGGATCACGCCGAGGCTGTAGATGTCGCTGCGGGCGTCCAGTGGCAGGCACTGGGCCTGTTCCGGGCTGCTGTAGGCCGGGCTGCCGACGGCGATACCGAAATGCGTGAGCTCGTTGTCCAGTTCCACCGCCTTGGCCACACCGAAGTCGGTGAGCACCACGCTGCCATCGTCGCGAAAGAGGATGTTGGCCGGCTTCACGTCGCGGTGGACCAGCCCGCCGTCATGCACCACCGCGAGGCCGCCGGCCAGCTGGCGAATGATGTCCAGAGCCCGCGACGGCGAGAAAACGATGCCGCGATGCTGCGCCAGGTCGCCGCCGCCGAGGTATTCCATGGCCAGGTAATGGCGGCCATCGGCGATCTGGCCGATGTCGTGGATAGTGATGATGGCTGGATGGCGCAGCGAGGCGACGATGTGGCCTTCCTGGATGAAGCGTTCAGTAAAGGCCGCATCCTCGGTGCGCAGCAGCACCTTGACTGCCACCTCGCGATCCAGGGACAGCTGGGTGGCGAGGTAGACCTCCGCCATGCCGCCCTTGCCGAGTCGTTTGTGCAGGCGATAGCCGGGAATTTCTAGCATCCGATGCGTCATGGATAAGCTCGTGCCTGGTTACGACTTGAGGGGTTTCAACAGCATGTTGATGAAGCGGCGGCCGCGCGATTCGGTCGCCTGGGGTTGCGCGGTACGGCCGATCACGATGCAGGAAATGTTATCGCGACCGCCATGCGCATTGGCCTGCTCGATCAACTGTTCCACCAGGTTTTCCAGCGTGTCGGCAAAGGTGCAGCTGGCCTGGATCTGCGCATCGGTCAGCTCGTTGGTCAGGCCGTCGCTGCACAGCAGCAGCAGCTCGTCAGGCTTCAGGCTGCCAGCGGCGATGCCCACCTCCAACGGCGTCTCGCGGCCCAGGCAGCGCAGGATGATATTGCGCCAGGCGTGGCCCTGGGCAGCGGCGGGTTCGAGCTCGCCGGCGTCGATCATCATCTGCACCCAGCTGTGGTCGCGGGTGAGCTGTGCGATGCCGTCGGCGCTGACCAGATAGGCGCGGCTGTCACCGACCCAGGCCAGTTCGAAATCGCTGCCGTTGAAATGCGCGGCCACCAGCGTGGTGCCCATGCCGTCATCGGTGGCGGCTTCCAGCACCGCCTGGTTGGCCAGATGGACCGCCGTTTCCAGCGGTTCGCCATCCTCCACGGCCTGACGCAAGGCCACCAGGGCCAGGCTGCTGGCCACCTCGCCGCACTGATGCCCACCCATACCGTCGGCGATCGCCCAGAGTCCCAGCGTCGGCGCGCAGAGCAGCGCGTCTTCGTTATGGCTGCGCCTGCGCCCGGGCGAACTGTTTCCGGCGTAGTCCAGCAAGGAGTCGGAGAGGGTAGGTTGCATGCGTGGGCCCGCTGCGGCATGACATCGAGCGAGCATGATGCGTTGGGCCCGGGAGGCTGTCATCGGCTGGCAGCGGGGCAAGCGCAAAACTGTTAACTCGCGCAAAGGGGGGCAATGTCCCGCAGCCTGTGTTCCGGCTTTCGCGGCCCGCTGATCGGGCGGCTTTGCCTGATCGACGGAACGCGAAGGAGGCGTTTCGAAAGCGCTATCGGCTGAGCTCGTACGCACACATGTTGACCGTGGCGGCCAGATTCAGCGATTCGATGGCGCCGCAACCGGGGATGGTGAATGGCCGGGCGCCGAGTGCATTCAGCTGGTCGCGGGGCACGCCGCGGGCTTCATTGCCGAACAGGTAGCATTCGAAGGTTGTGAAAGCCGTCGATTGCACAGGCTCACCCTGCATATCCAGGCAGGCGATGCGGGCAAAGCGCGTGCGCAACGAATCCAGCGCCACATCCAGTTCCATCGGCGCATGGAAGATGGCGCCCATGCTCGAGCGCACGACCTTGGGGTTGTACGGGTCGACGCTGCCGGGGCTGAGCAGACAGCGGAAATTGCCGAACCAGGCCAGCGTGCGCAGGATGGTGCCGAGGTTGCCCGGGTCCTGGATTTCATGCAGGTAGATGGCGCGTTCGCCCGCGACGGGTGCAGCGATCGACGCGCCTGTCGCTGGCATCGGCACCAGTGCCACGATGCCTTGCGGGGTCTTGGTATCGGCGATCTGCGCCATCTGGCGGTCACTGATCAGGTGGGTCTTGAATGGGCTCTGCCATTGTTCGTAGGCATTGGTCACATACAGCTCGCTGCGCTGCAGCAGCGGGTTGAGCAGGGCCGCTTTCTGCAGCTCCAGCACCAGATGCTCGCCCTCCACCAGAAAACGCCCGAACTCGGCCCGGTACTTTTTCTGGTGCAGCTTTTTGATGTCGTCGAATTTCATCAAGGCGGCGCTCAGTGGCTCTGCACGGCGGTCTGCCCCGCTTCCGCCAGCATCGCCTTGGCCAGCGCCTCGGCGACCTTGATGCCGTCCACGCCTGCCGAGAGGATGCCACCGGCGTAGCCCGCGCCTTCGCCGGCCGGATACAGGCCGCGCAGGTTGAGGCTCTGCAGTGTTTCGCTGTCGCGGGTGATGCGTACCGGCGAGGAGGTGCGGGTCTCGATGCCGGTGAGCACCGCGTCAGCGCGATCGAACCCGCGGATCTGCTTGCCGAAGGCCGGCAGCGCTTCGCGGATCGCCTCGATGGCATATTCCGGCAGCGAGGGCGCCAGATCGCCCAGGCGCACGCCCGGTTTGTAGGACGGCTCGACCTCGCCGAACTCGGTCGACGGCACGCCGCGAATGAAGTCGCCCACCAGTTGCCCGGGCGCGCAGTAGTCGCTGCCGCCCAGCTCGTAGGCGCGCGATTCCAGACGCTCCTGCAGCTCCACGCCGGCCAGCGCATCACCGGGGAAATCCTGCTCTGGGTTGATGCCGACGACGATGCCAGCGTTGGCATTGCGCTCGTTGCGCGAGTACTGGCTCATGCCGTTGGTCACCACGCGTCCCGGCTCCGACGTGGCGGCCACCACGGTGCCGCCCGGGCACATGCAGAAGCTGTAGACCGCGCGGCCGTTCTTGGCGTGGTACACCAGTTTGTAGTCCGCGGCGCCCAGCTCCGGATGGCCGGCGTACTTGCCCAGACGGGCCTGGTCGATCATGCCCTGCGGATGCTCGATGCGGAAACCGATGGCAAACGGCTTGGCTTCGATATGCACGCCCTGGCGATGCAGCATACGGAAGGTGTCGCGGGAGCTGTGACCCAGGGCCAGCACTACATGGCGGCTGCGAAGTGTCTCGCCATTGGCCAGCACCACGCCTTCGAGCTGGCCATCGTCGATCACGAGATCGGTGACCCTGGTCTCGAAGCGTACCTCGCCGCCGAGGGCGATGATTTCCTCGCGCATCGCGGCAACCACGCCGGTAAGGCGGAAGGTGCCGATATGCGGCTTGCTGACGTACATGATCTCTTCCGGCGCGCCGGCGCGGACGAATTCGTGCATCACCTTGCGGGCGTAGAACTTCGGATCCTTGATCTGGCTGTAGAGCTTGCCGTCGGAGAACAGACCGGCACCGCCTTCGCCGAATTGCACGTTGGATTCCGGCGTCAGGGTCTTCTTGCGCCACAGCGCCCAGGTGTCCTTGGTGCGGCGGCGCACATCCTTGCCGCGCTCCAGCACGATGGGCTTGAAGCCCATCTGTGCGAGCAGCAGCGCGGCGAACAGCCCACAGGGGCCGAAGCCTACCACCAGCGGCCGCTCGGTCAGATTGGCCGGAGCCTGGCCGACCGGGTAGTAGCGGGTATCCGGCGCCGGGCGCACGTGGTTGTCGTCGGCAAAGCGCGCCAGGACTGCCGCCTCGTCACGAACCTCGACGTCGAGGATGTAGATGAACAGGATGACGCTGTTCTTCTTGCGCGCATCGTAGCTGCGCTTGAACACGCTGAAGTTCAGCAGGTCGGCGTCACTGATGTTCAGACGCTTGACGATGGCCTCGCGCAGCGCATCGGCGGGATGATCGAGGGGCAGGGACAGTTCGGTGATGCGAATCATGGCAGTAATCCTGGCCGGTGACTCCGGCAGAGGAAGCAACGAGAGGGGGGCGTGAGGCGCGGATTGTACCGGCGGCAAGCACGCCTGTCAGGCGGCGCTTACGCGGTTCCCCCGGGGCAGGTGCTGCGCCCGGCGCCCGCGGCCCGGCATTATCGGCTTATAATCGCCGCCAATTTGCCCGACAGTTGCGCAGGGTCCTGCCTGTTGGCGCGCGTCTTACCTTGATTCTCCGTGGTTGGCTCTATCATGAAACGATCCAAAAGCAGCCGTCGTTGGCTGGATGAACACGTCAACGATCCCTTCGTCAAACGCGCGCAGAAGGATGGCTTGCGCTCGCGCTCCAGCTACAAGCTGATCGAGCTGAACGAGAAGGACAAACTGATACGCCCCGGCATGCTGGTCATGGATCTCGGTTCCGCGCCTGGCGGCTGGTCGCAGGTGGCCGGCGGAATCGTCGGCGAGAAGGGCAGGGTGCTGGCCACCGACATCCTGCCGATGGGCGGGCTGGATAACGTCGATTTCGTTCAGGGCGACTTCACCGAGGACGCCGTGTTCCAGCAGATTCTCGACATGCTCGACGGCCGGCAACCCGACCTGATCGTGTCCGACATCGCGCCGAACATCAGCGGCGTCGCCGCTGCCGACCAGGCTGCCTCGATGTACCTGGTGGAACTCACCCTCGACATGGTTCGCCAGGTGCTCAAGCCCGGCGGCAATTACGTGGTCAAGGTGTTCCAGGGCGAAGGCTCCGACGAGTTCCTCAAGGACGTGCGCAGCTCGTTCGAGAAGGTGGTGATCCGCAAGCCGGAGGCGTCGCGCCCGCGTTCGCGGGAGGTCTATCTGGTGGCCAAAGGCTTCAAGGGCTAGCGATTCGGCGTCACGCAAAGGTGGGTCCGAAGGCCGGCTGCCGCTGTTGAGCGTTCTGGCGGTGCGGTCTTGAGGAATGCGGATGCGCTTGTCGATCCCTTCTCATCCATGATTTTTCAGTTCCTCGCGTCTCCGCGCCATAGTCGATGGCGTCGAGTCGCGTAGGTAGGCGGCGTAGCCCTTCTTCCCTGGCCATCGGCGGCAACTTCGAAGCTGCCCGGTTGGCCATTCCATCCAGCCAGATGACCACCCCACCAGCGCCGCGGCGAGCTCAGCGCGCCATATGCCATGCCGCGCTACTCGTGGGCATCGGGCGCAGAAAAGATTGTATACAATCTTTGACCATTCACATCTTCCTTGTATACAGTTGGCTTTCCATCCACCCGGCTTGCGGTTGAGTATCGGCAAGCCCTCCATGCACCTGGAGAACCATGGCAAGCACAACGTACTACGTCCCCAAGGGCGGACATCCCGAGCAGACTCAACTGCTGACCGATCGTGCAATGTTCACCGAAGCCTATGCAGTCATTCCCAAGGGCGTGCTGCGCGACATCGTCACCAGCCACTTGCCCTTCTGGGACAACATGCGCATGTGGGTGCTGTCCCGTCCGCTTTCCGGCTTCGCCGAAACCTTTTCCCAGTACATCGTGGAGCTTGGCGCCGGCGGCGGCAGTGACCGGCCGGAGCATGACCCGAACGCCGAGGGCGTGCTGTTCGTCGTGGACGGAGAGTTCTCTCTGACGATCGAGGGAACCCTCTACGACATGCGTCCCGGCAGCTATGCGTTCATACCGCCTGCTGCGAAATGGAGCGTGCGCAATACCGGAGCGGCGCCGGTACGTTTCCACTGGATCCGCAAGGGCTATCAGGCCGTCGAAGGCTTGCCCTACCCGGAGGCCTTCGTGACCAACGAGAACGATATCGAGCCGATCCCCATGCCGGGTACCGATGGCAAATGGGTGACCACGCGCTTCGTCGACATGAGCGACATGCGCCACGACATGCACGTCAACATCGTCACGTTCGAGCCGGGTGCGGTTATCCCCTTCGCTGAAACCCACGTGATGGAACACGGCCTCTACGTCCTGGAAGGCAAGGCGGTGTATCGCTTGAATCAGGATTGGGTCGAGGTCGAGGCGGGCGACTACATGTGGCTGCGCGCGTTCTGTCCGCAGGCCTGCTATTCCGGGGGCCCAGGCAAGTTCCGCTACCTGCTGTACAAGGATGTGAACCGACACATGGACCTGGGTCGTTTCAACCAGCGGGCCTGACCTCCAGTGCCTTCGCCAGCGGCGAAGGCACGCCTGCCTGCCCTCGCGCGGATACGCTCTGCTGCGCCTTTGCGCGCAGCGAGCTAACCGATCCGCTGCAGGAACCGTTCGATCCGCTCCAGCACCTGTTCCGGTTGCTCTCGATGCGGAACATGGCCCACCCCCGAAAGCAGCGCCTGTTCGACCTGACCGCTGGCGTGGTCGGCGATCAGCTGCGGGTGGCGTTCGGAGCCGAACTCATCGTCATCGCCATGGATGGCAAGGCTCGGACAGCCGACTGCAGGCAGCGCGTGGGCCAGCGTCCATGTGGCGAAATCCGGCGCCAGCCAGGTATCGATCCATGCGCTCAGGACCCAGTCACTGCGCTCGCCGTGATAGCGGCGCAGACGTTCGCGTTGCGCGGGGGCGGCGAACCAGGCCCTGGCCTGGCGGATGCCTGTGAGCGTGCGCTGTTCGACGAAGGTTACCGCTGACATCGTGATCATCGCCTGGCAGGCTTCGGGATACCGCGCGGCGCAATGCACGGCCATGCTGCCACCGACGCTGTGTCCGAGCACCACGAAGCGCTCGATACCCAGATGTTGCAGCACGCAGGCGAAGCCATGCGCGGCTTCATCTTCGACGAAAGTCGGCGCGGGTGGGGCAGTCAAGCGGTCGGAGCGGCCGAAGCCCAGCCGGTCATAGGCGACCACTGTTCGGCCTGTGGCATTGGCGAGGGCGGATGGGAAGTCTTTCCATTGTTCGATACAGCCGAGCGACTCGTGTAACAGCAGGATCGGGGCGTGGTTCGGGTGCAGCGCGCCGCGCTCCGGGAACCAGCTGCGGACGAACATCCGGCCGTGGGTGCCGTCGATCCACAGATCGGTCGGGCCGTCGCCGAGCAGGGTGCTGATGGTCATGGCGCTTTCCTGGAGCGGGGCGGAAGGCATAGCTGTACTGTTCTTTTACGTAAACGTCAACATGCGCGGATGAATGTATCGACCATGACGCCTCGGCTCGAACGCACCGGGTGTGGCGACGAAAAGGGCGTCGCGGTCAGCTCAGATGGCGCTGGAACCAGGCAATGGTGCGTTGCCACGCCAGCTCGGCTGCCGGCTCGTCGTAACGCGGCGTGCTGTCGTTGTGAAAGCCGTGGTGGGTGCCGGGGTAGATATAGGCCTCGTAGGGCTTGCCGGCGGCCTTGAGTGCGGCTTCGTAGGCGGGCCAGGTTTCGTTGACGCGCTCGTCCTGTTCGGCGAAATGGAACAGCAGCGGCGCGCGAATCTTCTCCACATCCGCCGGGTCCGCCTGGCGGCCATAGAACGGCACGGCGGCGCCGAGTTCGGGGTAGGCCACCGATGCGGCGTTCGCCACCCCGCCGCCGTAGCAAAAGCCGGTGATGCCGACCTTGTCGCTGGTGGTCTCGTGGGCTATCAGCCATTCGATGGCGGCGAAGAAGTCGTTCATCAGTTTCTGCGGATCGACCTGAACCTGCAGTTCGCGGCCCTTGTCGTCGTTACCGGGGTAGCCGCCGACCGAACTCAGGCCGTCGGGCGCCAGGGCGACGAACCCGGCCTTGGCCGCGCGCCGGGCCACGTCTTCGATATAGGGATTGAGGCCACGGTTCTCGTGCACGACGACGATGCCCGGCACCTTGCCCTCGGCCTTGGCCGGGCGCACCAGATAGGCACGGACCTCGCCGTGGCCTCTGGGCGAGGGATAGCGGACATACTCGGCGACGATGTCGGGGTCGGTAAAGGCGATCTGTTGCGCCAGCGCATAGTTGGGCGTGAGCGCGTCGAGCACGGCGACCGCCGTCATGCTGCACAGGGTGAAGGCGGTGGCGCGGTCGAGGAATTCGCGGCGGTTGAGTTTGCCGTGCACGTAGAAATCGTAGAGCTCGAGCAGTTCGGGGGCGAAGTCTCTGGCAGTCAGACGTTCCATCGGCGGCTCCTTCGGTGGGGCGAAAGATGGCAGGGCGGTTGCGCTGGGTGGCAGCAGCCAGTGTAGACAGCCATGTCAGCACCGGTGCGGTTGCTGACGATTTATCGGTTCAGGCCCTGGATTCGCCGTCGCGGCGCGGCGGGCGCGAAGTGGACGGCGGTTCGACGACCGTCAGCAGACCATCCTTGCCCAGATGCAGGCGCAGGAAATCCTCGGCGAGCAGCAGCTGGCCGGCGTAGAGCGCAGCGGCTTCGGCGCGCAGGTCCTCGATCGAATGGCCGCGGCCGACGTGCTTCTGATAGCGCGCGCTGAAGTGGGTCAGCACCAGGTTGGGCAAACCGACCGCCTGGGCGAAGCGCGCCACGGTGGCGGCCGTGCTGTGGCCGAAGTCGTTGCGGGCGTCGTTGGCCACGGCCTCGGTGTAGGTCGCCTCGTGCACCAGCAGCTGGGCATCCCGGCAGGCTTCGGTCAGCAGGTCGGGACGGTCGTTGTCGCCCCCGACGACGATGCGCCGCGGGCTGCGGCTGAAGCTCAGGTAGTCGTGGCTGCGCAGCACGCGCCCCTCGTGCTCGATGTCGAAGCCGCGCGCCAGCTGGCCCCAGAGCGGGCCGCGCGGCACACCGTCATGTTCCAGACGTTCGATGTCCAGCCGCGGATCGGGGCGCGCCTCGCTGAAGCTGTAGCCGTAGCAGGGCACGCGATGGGACAGCTCGGTCGCCTCGATGCGCATGCTCGGGCTGCGCCATTCGTCCAATGTCTCGACCGCATGGAAGTCCAGCTCGTAGCTCAGCCAGCTCTGACTCATGCTCAGGGTGGCGCGTACCCAGGTCTCGATGCCCTGCGGGGCGATGATCGTCAGCGGCGCCTTGCGCCCCATCATGCCTGCGCTGGCCAGCAGGCCGGGCAGGCCGTAGCAGTGGTCGCCATGCACATGGGTGATGCAGATCGCGCGCAGGTCGTGCAGCGACAGCGGCGTGCGCAGCAGACGATGCTGGGTGCCCTCGCCGCAGTCGATCAGGTACCAGGCCTTGCCGGTCTCTTCCAGCAGTGCCAGCGCGCTGACGTTGCGCGCGCGGGTCGGGGTGCCGGACGAGGTACCGAGAAAGAGCAGGTCCACGGGCATGTTCTCCAGAGGGGGGCTGGCTAGTATGCCGTACGACCGGGGGAGCGGTCCCGGGGTTGCGTCCTCAGGCGCTGCGGGCGAGCTGCTCGTCGATGAAGCGGTCATCGTCGGGGCGGTCCAGCAGGGCAGTCAGCAGACCGCTGGCGCGATTGACCTCACCACGGTCGATGCAGCCGATGGCCTCGTTGAGCCGCTCGCGCCATTGGGCGTCGGTTGCCGGCGCCGGGGCCGACGCGATGCCGATCAGCTCGTCCAGGTCCGTGGGCAGGCTGACGATCATGTCATCCAGCGACGGCATTGGTTGTACCGGTGCCGCAACGGGGGCCGGCATTTGGTCAGCACCGTGGCCAAGGTATTCGTCCATGGTCATTTCCGTCACGACTGGCACCTGGCGCTGGAACGGGTTGATGTCCGGGAAGGACGCTTCCGCCCGCTTCACGCCGGCCGGTCGGGCCTCGACCATGATTGCCGCCGTGGCGGCTGCGCTGGCGCGCCGACGCTGTAGCAGCAGGCCGCCCAGCAGGAACAGCACGGGAAGGGCGAGCAGCCAGGGGCTGGCGAGGCTGTCCGGCTGGACCGTCATAGCGGGCGCGGCAGGCGCGGGAACCGGGGATGCGGGTGCCTGGCGCTCCACGCTGACTTCACGGGGCACTGGCGCCGTGACGACGGCAGACTCCGCGGCGAGCGGGCTGGTCTCGCGTTGCGCCAGGCTCCGCTGTGCTTCGGCGAGCAGGCGATTCTGCGCATCCATCTGCGCCTGCAGGCTCAGCACCTGGGCTTCGAGTTGGCTGAGCACATCCACCAGGCCGCGATCAGCTGTCACTGGCGTCTGCCGCGCGGTGTGCTCGGGAGGAGGTATCGCTGCGTCGGCGGCCACCTCGGTCGTCGGCCTGGGCGTGGCAGGTTGCAGTCCGTCCGGCAGCAGCAGATCGGCGCCGACCCGCAGGCGGTTGCGGTCACCGCCGATGAAGGCGTCCGGGTTGAGTGCGTAGAGGTCGGCCATCAACGCTTCGTGCGAGCCGACAGCACGGCCTGCAAGCCGCTGGGTGATGGCCCAGAGGCTGTCGCCGGGCTGGATGCGATACCGCGTGCCCTGTTCGACCGCAGGCAGCACGCGAGCGTGCGGCGGTTCCACGGGTGGCGCGCTGACGATGGCCGGTGCTTGCGGCTGGGCACGCGGCAGCGCCGGCAGGTCGGGCTGGTACAGTGGCGGGTCGAGCAGCAGGGTGTACTCGCGCAGCAGCTGGCCGCCCGGCAGGCTGAGCTCGACGATGAAGTTCAGGTACGGCTCGTTCACCGGTGCGGCGGAGCTCACGCGGATCCGCTGGTCGCTGCCGTCGAGTGCCGGCACGAAGCTCAGCTTGGCGAGGAAGTCGGGCCGCTCGACTCCGGCGCGGGCAAACACGTCGCTCGGTGCCAGGCGCACCTTGATGTCATCGGCACCCAGTCCGCGCGCGTCAATCAGCTCGATGTCAGCCGTGAGCGGCTCGGCCAGCGCCGAATGCAGACGGATCTCGCCCAGCCCGATGGCGTTGGCCACGGGCGTGTAGCAGGTGGCGAGCAGAAGCAGGGGCCAAACGGCAAGACGAAAGGACGACATAAACATTCCGGGTGCCAGCAGGGCTGTGGCCGACGGCGCCGTGCAAGGCAGCCGGGCCGTGCGGGGGCTTATGGCAATTCGGCCGGCCCGCAGCGGGCGCTGCAATCATCATGGCTCGTATGATGTCATTTTGCTACCCACTTCACAGTTTTCGGATCGGCGGCGGCTGATTCACGCGTGCGACACATCAGCTCACAGATGCCGAGGGCACCCCCGGCACGGCTAAAGGTTGCTGAAAGCTTTGTTTCGTAGCCTCCCGCTCCCCCCGCTGCTTCGGCCGGACAAGAATAAAGAGGAGGTAAGCTGTGTTGACCCTGATTGGTCTGTTGACCATCTGCAGCCTAGTGGTGCTGCTGCTCGTAGGACGGATGGCGCCCATTCTGCCGCTGATTCTCGTACCGCTGGCGGGCGCTTTGCTGGCCGGCTTCGGGCTGGAGGCCATCACCGGGTTCTTCACCGACGGCCTGGGCAAGGTGATCTCCATTGCCACGATGTTCGTCTTCGCCATCACCTTCTTCGGCGTGTTGCAGGACACCGGACTGTTCCGCCCGATCATCGGAACCATGGTGAGGCTGACCCGCGGTAATGTCATCGCCGTGACGGTGGCCACCGCGTTGATCGGCATGCTGGCGCACCTGGACGGCGCGGGCGCGACCACCTTCCTGCTGACCATTCCGGCCCTGCTGCCGCTCTACCGCAAGTTGGGCATGAGCCCTTATCTGATGTTGCTGCTGCTGGCGCTCGGTGCAGGCATCTTCAACATGGTTCCCTGGGCTGGCCCGCTGGGGCGGGCCGCGGCGGTGACCGGTATCGAAGTCACCGAACTGTGGCGGCCGCTGATCGCCATTCAGGGCGTTGGCGTGGTTCTGCTGGTGGCACTCGCCGTCCTGCTTGGTCGGCGGGAGCAGCGGCGTATCGCCTCAGGGGCTGGCGGTGCGGATGCCGGCGTACTGGTCGAAAGCCACCACAGCCTTCACGAACCCACCGAAGAAGAGCGCGCCCTGGAGCGGCCGGGCCGACTCTGGATCAACGGCGGATTGTTCCTGCTGGTGCTGATCTCGCTGTTCGCCGGCGTGCTGCCGGCCGGCTACATCTTCATGATCGGTCTGTCGCTGGTGCTGCTGATCAACTACCCCGGTGGCAAGGCTCAGATGCAACGCATCGCGGCCCATGCGCCCGCCGCCCTGAGCATGGGCATGATCATTCTGGCAGCGGGCTCCATGCTGGGGATATTCACCGGTACGGGCATGCTGACCTCCATCGCCCAGGATCTGGTGCAGGTCCTGCCCGCCTCGGTCGTGCCCAGCCTGCACATCATCCTTGGCGTCTTCGGCCTGCCGATGGAGCTGATGCTGAGCACCGATGCCTATTACTTCGGTCTGCTGCCGGTGACGCTGGAAGTGGTGGCGAACCATGGCGTGGAGCCTGCCAGCGTGGTGTACGCGATGACCATCGGCAACATCATCGGCACCTTCATCAGCCCGTTCTCGCCCGCGCTCTGGCTTGCGCTTGGCCTGGCCGGTCTGGATCTTGGCCGGCACATCCGCTACTCGCTGTGGTGGATGTGGGGCTTCTCGCTGGTGCTGTTCGCCGTGGCCTGGGCGCTGGGGATGTTCTGAGCCCGTTCGCCAGCCGCGCACCGCACTGCAGCCGTCGACTTGCGTCTGAAGGCTGCCGATGCGGCATGAGACCCGAGCTTACAGGTACTTGAGCCAGGCGATGTCCCGGCGCCGGGCCTTGAGCTCGGCAAACCAGCGCACGGCCGGGTACAGCGCCACCGCCAGCACAACGGTCCACAACCACAGCGGCCAGACCGCCTCGAAGCCGAAGTGGCTGCCACGGTTCAGGCCCCAGATCGCCACCGCGGCGAGGTAGAGCAGCTTCAGCACGTAAAGGTGCAGCAGGTAGAAGAACATCGGCGCTGCGCCGAACACCGTCAGCGGGCGCAGCCAGGCGCGATCCTGGCGGCGCTCGAAGTGGCGCAGCAGAAGCAGGCCGGTGCCCAGGGTCAGGCAGAGGAACAGCAGCGACGGCGGATATTTGGTGATGTTCAGCAGGCTCATCAGTGTCCGCAGTCCATCCTCGCCAACCACCCAGGGCTGCTCGCCGTAACCGTTGATCAGGCGTAGCAGAACGAACAGCAGCAGCGCGGCCCTGCCCCAGTTGGCGAGGTTGTGCTGACGGCGTTCGGCATCGGCGTTGCGTCCGAACCAGGGGCCGGCGGCGTAGCCCAGCGCGATCACGCCGATCCAGGGCAACAGCGGGTAGGAGGTGCGCAGCCGCAGGCTGTCCGAGACCTCGAGCCAGCCGCGATCATGCAGGATGGCCCACGGCAGGTGCATGGGTGATCCGACGGGGAAGTGCAGCGGATCGAGCAGGTTGTGCCCGCCGATGATCAGCAGTCCGAGCAGCACCAGCCACGGGCGTGGCAGCCAGAGCAGCGCCGAGAGGGCGAGCATGCTCAGGCCGATGGCCCAGATCACCTGGAGGTAGATGACCTGCGGCGGGAACTGGAAGGTCCAGGCGAAGTTGACCAGGGTGAACTCGAGCGCCACCAGAAACAGCCCGCGCTTGAGCAGAAAGCTCGACACCGCGTGGCGGTCCTGATGCTTTTCGCCATAGAGGAACGCTGATAACCCGGTCAGGAAGATGAATACCGGTGCGCACAGGTGCGCCAGGGTGCGGCTGAAGAACAGTGCCGGCTCGGTGACCGCCACGTCCATCGGATCCGGCACCTGCATGTGCAGCAGAAAGGTTTCGCGGACATGGTCCAACAGCATGAACAGAATCACCAGGCCGCGCAGCGCGTCGATGGATTGAAGGCGCGCCGCAACGGGCGAGGTCAGGTCGGGGGCGGGCATGCACGGCTCATGGCAGAAGTTCGCGGACAACGGGCGCGGAGGCCTTGAGGACGTAATGCCTCACGGCCAGGGTACGGCGGCGCCCGGCAAGGTGCGATACGTTATAACAAAAGTGCCGTGCATCCAAACGCCTGTCCGTCCCGCGCGCCGCTGTGCTGCTTCGGGGGCGACAGCGGCGCGGGGGCGAGGCTGGCGTCACTCGCAGTTGACCATCCAAGACAGACCGAAGCGGTCGGTCAGCATGCCGAAACGCTCGGCCCAGAAGGTCTTCTCCAGCGGCATGATCACCGTACCGCCTTCGCCCAGGGCAGCGAACAGCTGCTCGGCCTCGGCCACGCGGGTCGGGTGCAGGGAAATCGAGCAGCCCTTGATGCCTTCGTACGGTCCTCCGCCACAGGTGTCTCCGGGCAGCGTGTCGGAGGCCATCAGCGTGCTGTCGCCGAGGTTGAGGCAGGCATGCATGATCCGCTCGCGGTACTCGGCGGGGAACTGCTCGGCATCCGGCGCCTGGGCGAAGGTCATCAGCTCCAGGGTCCCGCCCAGTACCTGCTGGTAGAAGGTGAAGGCCTCGCGGGCATTGCCGTCATAGGTGAGGTAGGTGGAAAGCTTCATCTTCGTGCTCCTTGCTGTCAGTGGTTGAGTTGCGCACGCAGGCGTTCTTCCTGCTCGCGCAGTTCGGGGGTGAACTCGGCGCCGAAGTCTTCCGCTTCGAAGACCTGGCGGATCTCGATCTCCGCCTCGCCGATGGCGGACGGCGGGCAGCGCCTGACCCAGTCGATCGCCTCCTGCAGCGAAGCGGTCTGGAACAGCCAGAAGCCGGCGATCAGCTCGCGGGTCTCGGCGAACGGGCCGTCGATGACGCTGCAGCGCTCGCCCTCGAAGCGCACCCGCGCGCCCTTGCTGCTGGGCTGCAGGCCCTCGCCGCCGAGCAGCACGCCAGCGTTGGCCAGTTCTTCGTTGTAGCGGCCCATGGCCGCAAGCACGTCCTCGCCGGGCATCTGGCCGGCTTCGGTTTGCGGTGTGGCCTTTATCATCACCATGAAACGCATCGGTCGACTCCTTCGTTGGATGGAAAGGAGCCTAGACGGGGATGTCGGGATTTCCGCTGGCTCCGATCATTGGTCGAACGGGCGCGGGACAAATCGACAGGGCGGTGGAAACTTTCCGAATCAGCGCAGCGGATAGCTCAGCAGGAGCAGATGCAGGCAGTTGAGGAGGCCATGCAGTGACACCGCCACCCATAGCCGGTCGCCGGCACAGTGAAACGCCAGGCCGTAGCCCAAACCGGCCAGGCCGGCGAGCAGGGCGAAGCCGGTCCCGAAGGGCAGATGAGCCGCGCCGAACAGGATCGCTGCGAGGCCGATGCCACTGGCCGCGCCGAAGCGACGGACCAGTTCACGCTGCAGCAGAGCGCGAAAGATCAGCTCCTCTGCGAGACAGGTGACGGCCAGATTGACGGCCAGCCAGGCGAGGAACTGCTCCGGCCACTTCGGCTGCCAGGCGAGGACGCCGCCGGCCACCGCCAGCAGCGGCACGGATGCCAGGCACGCGACCGAGACCAGCCATGTGCATCGCTTCGAGCGCCAGGCCGCGCGCGGCTGGCCCAGCCACCAGGCGAGCAGCAGCGCGGCGACCATGGCCTTGTCCGGGCTGAGCCGCAGTTGCCAGGGCGCCGCACCGCCCAGGTCCTGGGGCGGCCCCAGCGGCAAGGGGTTGAAGCCGGGCAGCAGATGCGCGGCCAGCACAATGGCGCCGATCAAGGTGGTTGCCAGCCACGGTAGCCGTGGCAGGTACGGCTCGGCCAGCAGCCAGCCGGCGAACGCCAGCACGAGCAGCGCCCCGATCGGCTCGATCAGGCCGAGTGCCAGGCCGCTCAGCAGTGTGGCGAGAGGGACGCCCAAGGGCAGCGCGGCGCGCACGTCACTGCAGCCGGTAGCGCGCCAGTTCACGGGGCGTCAGCAGGCGCATGCGCCAGGGATCGATCTGCTGCATGTCATCGGCCAGTCGCGGGTTCACGCCCATGTCGCGCAGGTAGGCCTGCGGCGTGCGTCGCGGCCGCTGGCCGATGGACAGCGCCGACTCGCCGTTGGCGAGATAGGGCCGATGCAGGCCGACATAGCCACGTATGGTGCGTTGTCGGCCGGCCGCCAGCAGGTAGATGCAGCTGCCCTGGCAGACCGCGCTTGCCGGCACCAGCGCATCGAAGCCGGTTTCGCGCAGCAGGTAGCCCATGCGCATGGCCTCCGCGGTGCTGCCGCCGATGTTGTCGAGGATCAGCAGCTTGCGCGCGTATTTGCCGGGATGGGCCATGATGCCCTTGAGCAATGCCTCGTAGTCGCCCGGCGCGATCTGCTCGGTAACCCGAGCCACCAGTACCAGCCCCTGGTCCTCGTGCTCCAGCGGCAGTACCTCGACCTTGGCGTGGGCGGTGCAGGCGAACAGCGCCAGAGCGCAGAGGGTGGCGAGGCGGAGCATCGAGCAGGCGGTCCTGTTGTGGGAGGTGGCGAAGATACCTGCCGCGCCGGCTTTCGCCTACTGCCTTTGCATGTTGCTCAGCCGGCCGGCTGCTCGACGTTCGCCAGGCCGTCGAGGCGCTTGCTCCAGTCTTCCACCGCGTTGTTCTGCAGCCTGCGTTCGACGAGCGTGCGCCAGTTCGGCACCAACGGCAGTTCGGCCAGTTCGAGCAGGTCGGCGCGCTCCAGCGGTCGGCGGTAGAGCACGTCCATCACCCGCGTCAGAGGCCAGCGCGGGTAGGCGCGCTGCTCCAGCAGCAGTGCCTGGCCGACCTGCAGCTCGCCGGGCTCGAGCACCTGGTAATACCAACCGCACAGGCCGCTTCGCTGGACGCGCAGCGACATGTCCTTCACGCCGAAGCGGTCGTTGAGCTTCCAGCAGGGCTGGCGGGTCTGCGCCACCTGCAGCAGCACGTCGCCACAGCGCAGCACGTCGCCCAGGCAGAGGTCGGCCTCGCCGAGGCCGGTGGTGCTGATGTTCTCGCCGAAGGCTCCGGGCCGCTCGAGCAGCGGTGAATGGCCGAGCTGAGCACGCCAGTGGTGATAGTGCTCGAACGGGTAGTGATGCAGCGCCTTGTAGACGCCGCCATGCACACGGCGATCGCCCTGTTCGTCGCCGGCGAGCCCTTCGCTGTCGACCGCCACCGGCCCGGCAGTGGGCTGCTTGGCGATGGCGCTGTGGCTGCCGGGGCGGGTGAAGGGCACGGCGGTGCCGACGAGCAGCTGTTCGATCCTGGCCAGTTGCATGCGGGGGCTCCTTGCTGAAGGCGGCTGGCGAAGCGCCGATTGTGCCGCAGCGCAGGCCGTCTGGCCCGCGCTTCGTGACGCCATCCCGGCAAGGGGAACCGCCAGCCGCTCGCCGCCTGCTAGGGCGCGTCGGTGGACAGCGCGCGGATCATCGCCGTGGTCAGGTAGAGCCGCGGCGCGATGCTGGCCAGTTCGATGTACTCGTCCTCCGAATGCAGCCCGGCACCGACCACGCCCATGGTTTCCAGCACGGCCGGCTTGTCGCTGCCCGGCACATAGGCATAGCCGGCATCGGTGCCGAATCGCATGGCGATGGGTTCGATGCGCTGGTCGATCTCGCTGTACAGGCGCTGGGCGGTCTCGGCCAGGCGCTTGGACGCGGAATTTTCCGCCAGCGGCGGGCGACCCTTGTCGATGCGCAGTTCGACCTGGGTGTCATCGATCAGCCGGTTCTGAATGATGCGCTGGCCGTCGGCGAGCACTCGCTCGGTCTCAGTGAGGTCCGAGTAACGCATGTCCGCCTCGGCGCTGGCCTTGTTGGGAATGATGTTGCGCTTCTCGCCGCCGTCGATCATGGTCCAGCTGACCGTGGTGCCCTTGTCCGCATCTCCCAGATCCTTGAGCTGCACCAGCTGGTGCGCCAGCTCCAGGATGGCGTTGCGTCCATCTTCCGGTGCGGAGCCTGCGTGGGACGATTTGCCCTTGACCTCCAGCATCACGGCGTTGATGCCATTGGTGGCGGTGGTTACCGCGTCGCGATCCGGCGGTTCGTAGGAGAAAACGTAATCATGCTTGCGGGCGAGTTCGGCGATCAGTGCCTTCGAGCCCGCCGAGCCCATCTCCTCGTCCGGATTGAACAGCACAGTGATCGTGCCGTAGTCGTCGAACTGCTGGTCGCGCAGCAGCTTGAGCGCATGCAGGATCATCGCCACGCCGCCCTTGGCATCGGCGACACCCGGCCCGTAGGCGCGCTGCCCGTCCATGCGGAACGGGCGTTCGGCGGCGCTGCCTTCGGCGAACACGGTGTCGTAGTGGATCATCAGCAGGAAGTTCTTGCTGCCCTTGCCCTGCAAGGTGGCGACGATATTGTCCCCTACCGAGGGCGTGGCCGGTCGGGTGCTCACCTCGGCTCCCAGTGCCTGCAGGCGCTCGACCAGCATCTGGCTGACCGTGGCCAGACCCTTTTCCTGGCCGGTGCCGGTATCCACGGCTACCAGCTGCTCGACGGTTTCGAGATAGGCCGGCTGTTCGGCTTTCGCCTGTTTCAATAATTCGGCGGGTTCGATTTCGGCAGCCACGGCGGTCACAGACGACAGGCAGAGTGCGACTGCGGCGGCAAGCGGGGCGATGGCGCGGACGTGCATCGGGAAGACCTCGGATCGCGGGGGTGTTTAAGCTCAGAGCCTCGCCGCTGGCACACGTTCAGCGTTTCACCTCGCCTGGAGAGTGCTAAGGTCTGCCTTTTCCACTTGTCGGAGAACTCCCGGTGTCCCTGACCACGACCTACGATCCGCAGAACATCTTCGCCCAGATCATTCGCGGCGACGCCCCCTGCTACAAGCTCTACGAGGACGACGACGTGCTCGCCTTTCTCGATCTGTTTCCGCAGTCCTTCGGCCACACGCTGGTCATCCCCAAGCGCTCGGCGGCCTGCAACATCCTCGATGTGGACAGCGAGGCGCTCGCGAAGGTGATCAAGGTGGTGCAGAAGCTGACCCGGGCCATCGTCGCCGAGCTCGAGCCCGACGGCGTGCAGGTCGCCCAGTTCAATGGCGCGCCGGCCGGGCAGACGGTGTTCCATATCCACATGCACATCGTGCCGCGTTACGCCGGTGAAGGGCTGGGCATCCACGCGGCGGGCAAGGCCGATCCGGCGGAGCTGGAGAAGCTGCAGGCGCGCCTGCTGCAACGCATCGCCACCCAGGCCTGATCACGGCGCCGGCCATGTCGGCGGCCGGCGCGCTTCGCGACCATCGCAGCAGCAAACAGGCACCAAAGTACAATTCGTGCCCGCCGGGGGGCTTCGTACCCTGCGGGCATGATGCCTCCCACGCTCGTCCTCGTTCGCCGTATACAGCATGTCTTCAGCGCCTGCAGCAGGTGGCTGCGGTTCGGCGTGCTGCTGAGCATCGCCGTGCTGCCCTGGTGCGCCCGCGCCGAGGCGTTGCCGGTGCTCACCCTGAGCGTGCTGCAGTTCGGCACGCCGCACTGGGAGCTGGAACACCTCAAACGACGTCAGCTGGACCACGCCAACGGCTTCGAACTGAAGGTGCGCCTGGCGGCCGACGTGCCGGCGTCGCGCCTGGCATTGTCCAGTGGCAGTGTGGATGGTGCGGTGAGCGACCTGCCCTGGGCGCAGACGCGGTACGAGGCGGGCAGCAGCTATCGCTACCTGCCGTTCTCCTCGCAGCTCGGTGAAGTGCTGGTGCCGGCCGGTAGCACGATCCGCACGCTGGCCGATCTGCGCGGCAAGCGCATCGGCGTCGCCGGCGGGCCGGACGGCATCGGCTGGCTGCTGCTGCGACGCGCCGCGGCGGAGCAGGGCATCGATCTCGCCAGGGAGGTCCGCGTGCAGTACGCCGCGCCGCCGCTGCTGGGCCAGGCGCTGCGCCGCGGCCAGCTGGATGCGCTGCTGACGTTCTGGCATTTCTCCGCGCGCCTGCGTGGCGAGGGCGGGGTGCAGACTGCCTTCGGCCTGGCCGACCTGCTGGGCGATCTGCAGCTCGACGCGCAGTTGCCGGTACTCGGCTATCTGTTTCCCGAACCCTGGGCGCAGGCCAACGAAGCGTTGCTGCAACGCTTCGCCAGCGCACTGCGCCAGAGCAAGCACGAGCTCGCCAGCGAACCGGCGTACTGGCAGGCGATCCGTCCGCTCATGCGCGCCGAGGATGAGGCGGTGTTCGCCGCGCTGCGCGACAGCTTCGTCGCGGGCATTCCGCAGCCGCTGGATGCCGCACGAATCGCCGACCTGCAGCGGCTGCTGGTGCTGACCGGCAGCGATCCGGCTCGGCTGATGCCGGCCGCGCTGTTCCAGAGCGCACCATGAGCGGCTCGCGCTGGGCCTGCTGGGTGGCGCTGCCGTTGGCGCTGCTGCTCTGGGCCGGCATCGCACTGGTGGTGCAGACACCGATGCTGCCCACGCCCGCCGCTGTGCTCGAGACCTTCTGGCAAGCGCTGAAGAGCGGCGAGCTGCCCGAGCACCTGCTGGTGACCCTGCGCCGAGTGCTGATCGCGTTCGCCCTGGCCATGGCGCTGGGCACGCTGCTCGGTGTGTGGATGGGCCGCTCGCGGCTGGCCAATGCGCTGCTCGATCCGCTGCTGGTGCTGTTTCTCAACCTGCCGGCGCTGGTCACCATCATCCTGCTCTACGTCTGGTTCGGCCTGGTGGAAGCGGCGGCGGTGCTGGCGGTGGTGGTCAACAAGGTGCCGAACGTGGCGGTGACGGTGCGCGAAGGCGCCCGCAGCCTAGACCCCAAGCTCGAGCAGATGGCGCGGGTCTACGGCTTCGACCGCTGGCAGCGCATCGCCCACGTCTGGCTGCCGCAGCTGTTCCCCTACCTGATGGCGGCCACCCGCGGCGGGTTGGCACTGATCTGGAAGATCGTGCTGGTGGTGGAGCTGCTCGGTCGCTCCGACGGCATCGGCTTCCAGCTGCACATGGCCTTCCAGGTGTTTGACGTGGCCAGCATCCTCGCCTACAGCCTGGCGTTCATCGCCGTGGTGCAGCTGATCGAGCTGGCCCTGCTGCAACCGCTCGAACGCCGCGCCTCCGCCTGGCGCGAAGCGGGCGTGCGCCATGCTTGAGCTGCGCCTGAATGGCCCCGCCGTCGGCCACCCGGTGCTCGGTGTGATCGAGGGCCGGGTGTGTGCCGGCGATCGCATCTGCCTGCTCGGGCCTTCCGGTGTCGGCAAGACTACGCTGCTCAACGCCATCGCCGGCCTCGAGCCGCGGTTGAGCCCAGGCGTGCAGCAGCGTGCCGGGTTGCGCATCGGCTATCTGTTCCAGGAACACCGGCTGCTGCCCTGGCGCACGGTGCGGCAGAACCTGGCACTGGTCGGCGCCAGCCCGGCCGACATCGAGCGGCTATTGGCCGAGGTGGGGCTGGGTGGCGCGGCCGACAGCCTGCCGGATCAGCTCTCGCTGGGCATGGCGCGCAGGGCGGCACTGGCGCGCTGTCTGGCGATCAAGCCGGATCTGTTGCTGCTCGACGAACCCTTCGCCTCGCTGGATGCCGAGCGCGCCGCCGAACTGCGCGACCTGATAGCGCGGCTGCTCGTTCGGCACCCCGGGATGGCGATGATCTGCGTGACCCATGACCCGCGCGATGCCGACTACCTGGCCAACCGCCTGTGGTACCTGGTCGGCCGCCCGGCAACGCTGCGCTGCGATGAGCCGCTGGCGGCTGGTAGCCAGAGCGGCGCGCCGCTGCGTCGGGCCTGAACCCTTCAGCCTGCCACCAGCTGCGTCAGCGCATGCAGCACCAGTCCGACCAGGCCACCGACCAGGGTGCCGTTGATGCGGATGTACTGCAGGTCCTTGCCGACGCTCTGTTCCAGCTGCTCGACCAGTTCGCGGCTTTCCCAGTTCTCCACGCGCTGAGCGATATAGGCGCCGATCTGCCCGCGGTAGCGTTCCAACAGGCCGGGGGTGGCCGCCAGCAGTTGCTCGTTGATCCAGTTGCGCATGGACTCGTCCGCCGCCAGGCCGTCGCCGAGACCGCGGCAGAGCGCGACGATACGCCAACCGATGCGCGAATCGTCGCGGGCCAGGTCGCTTTCCAGCCAGGCTGTGAGTTCCTGCCAGAGGTTGCCGAAATAGGCGCTGGTGGCCGGGTGTTCCAGCAGTTGGGCGAGGATGCGCTCGACCTCCAGGGCGTAGTGCGGGTCCTGTTCCAGGCGTTCGATGTATTCGCCGACGTGCTCGTCGAAGCGCTGGCGGATCAGGTGTTCGGGGTCGGCAGCGATCTCGGCGATCAGCGCGGACAGGCCGTCGACGAACTTGTTGGCCGACCAGCCGCTCACCGGCCGGCTCAGGCCGAGATAGCGCAGGGTGCGGATTTCCCGGCTGATGGCGTCGGCGACCAGCGCGCGGGTCTGTTCGTCCTGCATGATCGAGTCGAGGCGCAGCAGCAGTTCGTCGAGCATCGCCTGATGGCGCCCCTGGCTGGTCAGCACGCGCAGTGCCTGGGCCAGCGGCGGGGCGAGGTCGAACTTGCGCAGGCGGCCGATCACCTTGGCTTCGACAAAGGCGCGCACGCGCTCGTCATGCAGCGCGGCGATGCCGAAATGCGCGACCCCGGTGAGCCGGCGGCCGACCGCTTCGGCATTGCGTGGATGGCGCAGCCAGCCAGCCAGGCGCGAGGCGAGGTCCAGTTCCTGCAGCTTGGCCAGTACCAGCGGCGTGGCGAGGAAATGGGTGGTGATGAAGCTCGACAGGTTGCGGCCGATGCGCGCCTTGCTGCGCGGGATGATCGCCGTATGGGGAATCGGCAGGCCGAGCGGGTGACGGAACAGGGCGGTGACGGCGAACCAGTCGGCGATGGCGCCGACCATGGCGGCTTCGGCGAAGGAGGCCACATAGCCCCAGGCCGGGTGGACGGTCTCGAAACGGGTCGCGACGATGTACAGCAGGGCGGCCAGCAACAGCAGCAGGCCGGCGACCAGCTTCATCCGCGAAACCGGTGACTGCCAGGCGCTGATCAGCGAACGCATGCGGTTCCTCGTGTCGATGGTGAGCGTGTGTGCAGTAGACAGCAAAGCAGGGATGGCGGTCGGTACGCGCTGCAGCTCTGCAGGGGAGGTTCAGCAGTTGGCTGCGATGCATCGGCGGGCTGAGCCCACCTCTGGGGCATGAAGCCGTGAGGTGGGCGTCGCCTCGTGGATCAGACCTCGTCTTCTTCCTCGCGGATCAGCACGTACTGGCCTTCGGCGTCGTTCAGGCAGTCCCAGACGTAGAACATCGAGATCTTGCCCGGGCTTTCGGTGACCGCGGCATAGTCGCCGGGCACGGCGGTGAAATAGACCCCGGAATCGGGTGCCGCCTGACAGGCGATGCGGGCGACGACGAAGGCTTCCGGCGCGGTGCCGTCGAAGTAGTCGTCGCGATCCTTGGCATCCCATTCGGCCGGCGCCTGGAAGGGGCCGGTGATGACGATGCGTGCGTCTCCTAGGTCCTGCTCTTCCGCTTCCTCGTCATATTCGTCGGGGCGGTAGAGGGTGCATTCCAGAGCGTCCGGGTTTTCGAGAATGGCCGCGCGGGATTGTGGGGTGAGTGTCTGCATGGAATCTCCGACTGCGGTTGGGTGAGCTGGCAGTGTGGTGGAGCGCAGCGGGTAGCGCAATCGGTTGGATGGTCGCGCCCGCCTGCGACGCCGTCCCGCGCGGCGTCACAGGCGCTGCCTGGCGAGGGCTAGGCGCGAAAGCGCTCGACCTGGGTGCGCAGTTCGGCTGCCAGCTTGTCCAGCTCGCCGGCGGTGCCGGCCAGGTTGGCGACCACCTCGCGCTGCTCCTGGTTGGTCAGTGCGATGCTCTGCAGGTTGCTGCTGAGCAGTGTGGCGGTACTGCTCTGCTCCTGGGTGGCGGTGCTGATGGCGCTGAACTGCTCGTCGGCACTGCGGCTCTGGTCGTCGATCAGGGCGAGCACCTCGGCCACCTTGGCGTTGCGCTGCAGGCCGTCGTCCATCAACCGCTGGCCCCGTTCCATGGTGCTCATGGCGTTGCCGGTTTCGGCCTGGATCTGGCTGATCATGCCGGTGATGCGGTCGGTGGCTTCGCGGGTGCGCGAGGCCAGGCTGCGCACCTCGTCGGCGACCACGGCGAACCCGCGACCCTGTTCGCCCGCCCGTGCGGCTTCGATGGCCGCGTTCAGGGCGAGCAGGTTGGTCTGTTCGGCGATGGCGGTGATCACCCCGACGATGCTGCCGATCTCCTGCGAGCGCTTGTCGAGGCTCTCCACCACGCGGGCGGTACCGCTCAATGCCGTGGCGATCTGCGCCAGGGCCTCGGATGCCTCGTCCATGGCGGCACGGCCGACACGGGTCTGCTCGGCATTGGCGCGCGCCACGCGCTGGGTGTCGCGCATGTTGTCGGCGATGTTCAGCGAGGTGGCGCTGAATTCCTCCACCGCACCGGCCATGCTGGTGATCTCGCCGGACTGCTGCTCCATGCCTTCATTGGCGCCGCCGGAAAGCCCGGCCAGCAGTTGCGCACGCTGGCTGACCTCGCCCGAGGCGCCGCGGATACGCGACACCATGCCCGACAGCGCGTCACCCATGCGGTTGAAGCTGTCCGCCAGCTGGCCGATCTCGTCGCGGCTGCGCACGTCCAGGCGGACGCTGAGATCGCCCGCACCCAATGCCTGCGCCTGCTGCACCACGGCAGCCAGCGGCTTGAGCTTGTGCCGCAGCAGCCAGATGGTCGCGGCAACCGCGAGGATCATCGCCAGCAGGTTGCCAATGGCCAGCCGGGCGCCGATGCTCCAGGTCACGTCCTGTATCTCGGCCGCCGGCATGCTCGCCAGCACGGTCCAGGGGCCGCCTTCGAAGAGGGTCGCGACGCTGTAGATTTCCTGGTCGGCATCGCTCCAGTAGCCGCCCGTGCCGTTCTGGCTGATCAGCTCGGCTACCGTTGCAGCGGCCTGGTCGGCCTGCCGCAGATTGGCCGGCGCGACCAGCCATTGGCGTTTTTCGTCGAGCAGCGCGAGCGAGCCGGTTTCGCCGATGCGAAAGCGCGCCAGGTTGTCGAACTGGATCCGTTGTGCGTCGGTGTAGTCGAAGCCGACGAACAGCACGGCGATCACCTGGCCGGCAGGGTCCTTCACCGGCGTGTACTGAGTCATGTAGTGCCGGTCGAAGAGGAACGCGCGGCCGATGTACTGCTTTCCACTGAGTAGCAGCGGATACGCCGGGTGCTGGCGGTCCAACAGGGTGCCGATCGCGCGGCTGCCGTCCTGCTTGGTGACCGAGGTGCTGACCCGCACGAAGTCGTCGCCCGTGCGCGCGAACACGGTGGCGACACCGGCGGTCATTTCGCGGAAGTCGTCGACCACGCTGAAATCGTTGTTCAGTGGCGCGCCTTCATGCATGAGCGCTGGCGTCATGACGCCGCCGACGTCGATACGCTGATCGGTGGCGAGCTGCAAGCCATCGCTGAAGCGCTTTTCGAACAGCCCGCTCAAGCGCTGGGTGTTCTCGCGCAGGGTGCCGTGGAAGGTCGCCAACTGATCGGCCAGCAGCCGTGCTTCGCTGGCCAGATGCTGCTCCCGGGTGTTGAGGTTGGATGCGCTCAGCGAGCGAAGCGCGAAGACGGTGCTGCCGGTGATGACCACGGCAAGAATGAGCGCAAGCGCCAAGCCGAGTTGCGAGGCGATTCGAGCACGAGGCTGCTGCAAGGGATCTCCTGACCGAGCAGAAAGGATGGAAGGCATATGCTCGATACATTCGACGCTATCGGCTTGGCGACATTGATCTTTAGACGCTGCGACGGGCGTGTTGTGTGGCCTGCACCGGCTTCGGACCACCGGTAGGCCGCGCCGCGAACGTCACGGCTTTTGCCGCCTCCAATCGATACCGAGCCACCACTGACAAGCGAGGCAGGCGTGAAAACAGACGAGCTGCAGGCGGGCGAGGAGCCCGACGTGACCATGACCGACTCCGGCGAGAAGAACCCCGGCGAGGATCCGGATTTCGACGACAAGCCGACCCGACTGGACAACCCGGACGAGCCCGAGGTGCTGTCGGACGATCCGGACATCCAGGGCATCGACGGCTCCAACCAGCCGAGCTAACGCCCCAACGACCCGCCTGTGGCGGGCCGTCCCTACGCGAGGACATATGCATGGACATCTATCAAGTCAGACCCACCACGGTGGGCTGGGAGCTGGAAGACCAGCAATCCCATGAAACCGTGCTGCGCACCCTTACCAAGGACGAGATGTACAGTGCCCTGGACGCCTTCATGGACGGCCGCACGGCGTCGGTGGAGGTCATCGGTCGCGACGGTGAGGTGGAGGAAGAGCGGCCCTATCGGGGCAGCCATCACCTGTGATTCGGCAGGGCAATTTCCTTCAATAAGGCGATCTCCCGCGCCGGGTAGCCTGCGGCCTTCCTAATCCAGGCAGGCACCGCTTCTCATGGAACTCTATCTCTCGATGGCCGCCTTCGCCCTGGCGTCCTCCATCACGCCCGGGCCGGTCAATCTGGTAGCGCTGAACTGCGGTGCGCGGTTCGGCTTGCGTGCCAGCGGCCGACACATCGCCGGCGCCACCCTCGGTTTCACCCTGCTGTTGCTGCTGATCGGACTCGGCCTGTACGAGTTGCTGGAACGCGCCCCGGTATTGCTGCGCGGCATTCAGTGGGGCGGTGTGGCCTTTCTGCTCTACATGGCCTGGCGCCTGGCCGCCGATGACGGACGACTGCAACCTCAGAGTGCCACAAGTGGGCCCTCGCTCTTGCAGGGTGCGCTGATGCAATGGCTCAACCCCAAGGCCTGGCTGGCGTCGGTGGCTGGCATGGGGCTGTTCGCGGCGAACGGTGATGTGCTGCGGATATGGCTGTTCGCCGGCCTCTACTTCCTGATCTGCTACGCCTCCATCGCCTGCTGGGCGGGCGCCGGTGCCTTGCTTGGTCGCTATCTGCAGGAACCGGCACGGGTTCGCTGGTTGAATCGCAGCATGGCATTGCTGCTGGCCGCCAGCGCGCTCTATCTGCTGCTGGGCTAGTGCCGCGCGGCCCTGGCGACACGGTCGCGGTACTGCCCGGGAGTCGCCGCCAGCTGGCGCTTGAAGGTGCGCTGGAAGTGCGCCTGATCGGCGAAACCCGCGGCCAGGGCCACCTCTGCCAGCTCACGCCCCTGGCGCAGCCAGTGCTGGCTGCGCTGGATGCGGCGGTTGAGCAGATAGGCGTGCGGGGTCATGCCGTAGTGCTGCTTGAAGGCGCGGATCAGGTAGGACGGCGACAATCCGGCGGCCTGGCAGATGTCCTCCAGGCGCAGGGCTTGGGTGCAATGCTCGGCGATATATTCGGCGGCGAGCCGCAGCTGTCGCAGCGGCTCGCTGGTCGCCCCGTGCGGAGCCGGGGCCAGCGCCTGTTGCAGCTGAGTGAAGAACTCGACCGCGAGACTCTGCTTGTGCAGCGTCTCGCCCTGCGGATCGGTCAGGCAGGCATGAAGCTGCGTCAGCGCACCGAACAGCCGCGGATCGACGCTTTGAATGGCGGCATAGGGCACGAAGCGGCCATCGCTGCTCGCCCCCAGCTCGTGCTGCAGCGCCCCCAGCCAGTGCGCATCGACATAGAACATCAGGTACGACCAAGGCTGGCCGTCGATGGGGTTGCAGGCATGCACGGTCTGCGGATTGATCAGCACCAGGGTGCCGCGGCTGATCCGTGCGCGGGCGTCACCGTTGAAGTAGGTGCTGGCGCCGGCAGTGATCGCGCCGATGGAAAAGGTCTCGTGACAGTGCGCGGCATAGCAGACCTTGCGGCCATCGGCGACGGCGCGCGCTTCCAGGAAGGGCAGGGCGTCGTCGCGCCAGAAGCGGGGTTGGTCGTCGTCCGGGTTGTTCACGTTGTGCCTGCCGTCATCGATACGAAACTGGGGTCTGACTCTAGCAATCATCCGCCGCTCTGGCATGCTCGATCGTCCGGCTCGCCGCTTCGTCTTCCGCACAAGGAGTTCCCATGCGCCCGTTGCTTGTCTTCACCGCACTGCTTTCGCTGGCCGGCTGCTCGTCGTGGCAGCCCGATGCCGAGGACATCGAGCCGGTGCCAGCCGAGCGGGTGCTGGCCTATCAGCAGCCGCTGGAAAACGGCGGCGAAGTGGTGGTGACGCGGGATTTCGGCCTGCGCGGCGGCGGCTGCTACATCGCCGTGCTGATCGATCGCCAGCTGGCGGCACGCATCCATGTCGGCGAGGTGGTGCGTTTCCAGGTGCCGGCCGGCGCGCGGATCGTCAGCATCGGCACCGATCCGCTGGATGACACCCTGTGCGGCAAGCTCAGCCTGCGCCGCGAGAAGCTGGCGCAGGTGCAGGCGGGCCAGACACTGGAGTATCGCGTCATCAGCGACAACCGCATCGGCTTCGACATCATTCCGGTCGCGCCGTAGCCCGCAGGGTTACTTGATCACCTTGCGCGCGGTCTCGAGGTATTCGTTGCCGTAGCGCTTAACCTCGGCGGCGTTCTGCGCCTCGGAGGCGATATGGATTTCCTCGAGGGTGTCGGTCAGGCCATCCATCTCCTCGTTGATCTTCTCCAGCGCGTCCTTGAGCGTGTAGGTCAGCTCGTGGATCTGCGCGAGGCTCTCCGGCGTCAGGCCCTGGGCCATGGCCTGTTCCAGCCGGCTGTTGTACTCGGAGAAGTTCTTCACCGCCTCGGCCAGGTTGCGTGACGGTTGCGCGTCGGCGATGGCGTGGCTGGCGATCAGGCTGGACAGCGCCAGCACGGCAGTCTGGATGAGTGTTTTCACGACAGGTCCCATGGGTCGAAAGATGGGGCGCGAAGGTATCATTTGGCCATCTGCGCGACGTGCAGCAGCGCACAGTCTGCGCTGCGCCATTAGTCGCATGCCGGCGATGCGCCGGGCTCGTCCTGACCATGCCGAAGCGTTCGGAGGGTGATGCTGCCGACTACCCGTCAGGCCTCTGCAACGCCTCTGGCACGCCCGTTGCGAGAGTTTTTTCCCTAAAGCGAAGAGGCGATCGGCCGATAGCGATTTGCTGCTGGCCGTTCGCCGCTATCGGTGCCAGCGCTCGGGGATTCAACAACAACTACCTCGTCCCGTCTCCAGGATTGCATGGTTCCGCAAGGGAACCGCAGGCCGGCACTGCCTCGTGTCGGCATGAACCAGTCGAACCTGTTGCCTTACTTGCCAATTTGCCACGCCTTCGGCGCCGGCATGCCATATGGAAAAGAACGAATGATGCAGCAACTGACTATCCGAGCCCGTCTGTTGATCCTGATCGGGGCAATGCTGAGCGCCTGTCTGGTCATCGGCCTGACCGGGCTGAACGCGCAGCAGCGCAGCGTCGCCGGCCTCAACACCGTTTACCTGGACCGCGTGGTGCCGTTGCGCGACCTCAAGCTGATCGCCGACCTCTATGCGGTGAAGATCGTCGATGCCACGCACAAGACGCGCAGCGGGATGCTCAGCTACCAGCAGGCGCGTGATGACGTGCGGACCGCGCGGGCCGAGATCCGGCGGCTCTGGGGCGAGTACATGAACACCAGCCTGATCGACGCCGAGCGGCAGGCCTCAGCCCGCATCGAAGTGCTGATGCAGAAGGCCGACGCACCGCTGGACGACCTCGAACGCATTCTCGACCGCCACAGCGAAAAGCGCCTGGCCGCGTTCGTCATCAACGATCTGTACCCGCTGATCGACCCGATTTCCGAGGGCTTCAGCGAGCTGATCGGCTTGCAACTGGGCGAAGCCAAGGGCGAGTACGAGCGCGCTCTGGCGCTCTATCAGCGCAATCGGGTGCTGAACATCGGTTTGCTGCTGGTCATGCTGATCGGCGGTGGGATTTTCGCCCTGGTCCTGCTGCGCAGCATCAGCCGGCCGCTGGAAGCGCTGAAGCAGGCGGCAGCCTCGGTCGCCGCAGGTGACCTGAGTCGTACCATCGAGTGCCGCGGGCGTGACGAGATCACCGAGGTGCAGCAGTCGATCCGGCAGATGCAGCAGACCCTGCGCGACACCCTGCAGGACATCCAGGGCTCGGCCACGCAACTGGCGTCCGCCGCCGAAGAGCTGCATGCGGTCACCCAGCACACTGCCCAGGGCATCCACCAGCAGAACGAGGAAGTGCAGATGGCCGCCACTGCGGTCACCGAGATGTCGGCGGCGGTGGACGAGGTGGCCGGCAACGCCAACCGCACCTCCGATGCCTCGCGTGATGCCGAGACGGTCGCCGATGCCGGCCGCCGGCAGGTCACGGCGACGCGCCAGACCATTCACCAGCTCAGCGATCGGCTGCAGGAAAGCGTCGGCACCGTGACGCGGCTGGCCGAGGAAGCGGCGAGCATTGGCCAGGTCGTCGACGTGATCCGTTCCATCGCCGAGCAGACCAACCTGCTGGCACTCAACGCGGCCATCGAGGCGGCGCGCGCCGGTGAGGCCGGGCGAGGTTTCGCGGTGGTGGCTGACGAGGTGCGCAACCTGGCGCAGCGCACCCAGAGTTCGACCCAGGAAATCGAGCGCATGATCGGCGCGATCCAGAGCGCCACCGAGCAGTCGGTGCACGATATGCAGCAAAGCAGCGAATTCGCCGCGCGCAGCCAGGCCATGGCCGACGAGGCGGATCAGGCGCTGGGGCTGATCGCCGAGCGGGTCGGGCAGATCAACGAGATGAACCTGGTCATCGCCAGTGCCGCCGAGGAACAGGCACAGGTGGCCCGAGAGGTGGACCGCAACCTGGTAGCCATTCGCGACATCTCCGAGCAGAGCGCCACCGGCGCGCAGCAGACTTCGGTGGCCAGCGACGAGCTGGCGCGGCTGGCCACGCAGCTCAATCGGCTGGTGGGGCGCTTCCGCCTCTGAAGCAACTCGCCGCGGACGCGGCCGGGACATGCGCTGTCGCAATCCGGTCGCGAACCCGGCAGCACGAATGCATTCCTATGTACGGAGCTGTCTCACCGAACAGAGGAGTCGCCCCGTGAAAACTGCCTTGTCCGCTCTGGCGCTTGCCGCCGGCCTAACCCTGAGCCTGCCAGTACTGGCCGAAAGCCGGACCAGCTATGGCCCGCAGCTGGAAGGCTTCAGCTATCCGCATCCGCTCAAGCACTATCGTTTCGAGTCCCAGGGCAAGCCGATGCAGATGGCCTACATGGACGTTGCGCCGACCGGCCAGGCGAACGGCCGCACGGCGCTCCTGCTGCATGGCAAGAATTTCTGTGGCGCAACCTGGGAGCGCACCATCGAGGTGCTCAGCGAGGCCGGTTACCGCGTAATCGCCCCTGATCAGGTCGGTTTCTGCAGTTCGAGCAAGCCCGAGGGCTACCAGTTCAGCTTCGCCCAGCTGGCGCACAACACCCAGGCCCTGTTGCAGCAGGAGGGCATCGACCAGGTCAGCGTCATCGGTCATTCCATGGGCGGCATGCTGGCCGCGCGGCTGGCGCTGAACTATCCGCAGCTGGCCGAGCAGCTGGTGCTGGTGAACCCCATCGGACTGGAGGACTGGCAGGCCGAAGGCGTGCCCTATGCACCCATCGATCAGCTTTACCAGGCCGAGCTGAAGACCGATTTCGACAGCATCAAGGCCTACCAGCAGAAGTTCTACTACAACGGCAACTGGAAGCCGGAGTACGACCGCTGGGTCGCCATGTTGGCCGGCATGTACGCCGGCGAGGGCAAGGAGCGGGTGGCCTGGAACCAGGCGCAGACTTCGGAAATGGTCTTCACCCAGCCGGTGATCCACGAGTTTGCCCGCATCAGCACACCGACATTGCTGCTGATCGGCGGCCTGGACCGCACCGCGCCTGGCGCCAACCGGGCGCCGGACGAGGTCGCCAAACGCCTGGGCAACTACCCGGAACTGGGCCGACAGGCTGCCGCCATGATTCCCCAGGCCAGGCTGGTGGCCTTCCCGGACCTGGGGCATTCACCCCAAGTCGAGGCGCCGGAAGAATTTCACCGTGCCTTGCTCGAAGGATTGCAGCGTTGAGCGATTCAGCTGAGTCGCCGGATGGCTTATCTCAGCAGATGCACTGCCAGGCCGGCCACAGCGCAGGCCAGCAACACCTGGATCACGCCACGCTTGTAGCGGAACAGCGCCACGGCTGCACCTAGCGCGATCATCGCCGAGGGCCAGTCGAATCTGCCGGCGAAGCCCTCTGGCCAGAGCACGTGGTAGCCGAAGAACAGCGCCAGGTTGACGATCACGCCGACCACCGCGGCAGTGATTGCGGTGAGTGGGGCGGTGAACTTGAGCTGGCCGTGAGTCGACTCCACCACGGGGCCTCCGGCCAGAATGAACAGGAACGACGGCAGAAAGGTGAACCAGGTGACCAGACACGCTGCGAGGGCGCCGGCGGCAAATGCCTGGTCGGCAGCGAAGACCGGCTGCACGTAGGCGCCGACGAAGCCGACGAAGGCCACTACCATGATCAGCGGGCCGGGCGTGGTTTCGCCCAGCGCCAAGCCATCGATCATCTGAGTCGGGGTCAGCCAGGCGTAGTGCCCGACTGCACCCTGGTAGACATAGGGCAGCACCGCATAGGCGCCACCGAAGGTCAGCAGCGCGGCCTTGGTGAAGAACCAGCTCATCTGGGTGAGTGTGCCGCCCCAGCCGAACAGCGCCATCAGCAGAGCCATCGGCAGTATCCAGAGCACGGCGCCGATGCCGAGCAGCGCGATCAGGCGAGGCCAACGAAAGCGCGCATGGGCAGGTGGTGGGGTGTCGTCATCGATCACCGCCGGGCCATAGGATTTGTCCGCCGCCGCATGGCCACCGCCAAGGTTGAACTGACCGGGCGCGAAGCGTCCGCCCAGGTAGCCGACCAGGGCAGCCCCCAGCACGATGAGCGGGAAGGGCACGTTGAGCGCGAAGATCGCCACGAACGAGGCGCCGGCGATAGCCCACAGCCAGCCGTTCTTCAGTGCGCGCGAGCCGATGCGGTGGGCTGCATGCAGCACGATGGCGGTCACGGCCGGTTTGATGCCGTAGAAGATCCCGGCGACCAGCGACACCTCACCGTAGACAAGGTAGATCCAGGACAGCAGGATGAGGATCAGCAGCGACGGCAATACGAACAGCGCACCGGCGACGATTCCGCCCCAGCTGCGGTGTAGCAGCCAACCGATATAGGTCGCCAGTTGCTGCGCCTCCGGGCCGGGCAGCAGCATGCAGTAGTTGAGTGCGTGGAGAAAGCGCCGTTCGGAGATCCAGCGACGCCGCTCCACCAACTCCTGATGCATGATCGCGATCTGCCCGGCCGGGCCGCCGAAACTGATGAAGCCGAGCTTGAGCCAGAACAGCAGCGCCTGCCTGAAACTCACGGGCTCGCTACGCGGTTGTGCCGAGTCGGGTTGCATGCTGTTGTCATTCATCGGTCTGCGTTTCCACGGCAAAGGCCGCCAGCAATCCATCGAAGATGGCGCAGGCGGCGTCCAGTAATTCGTTGTCGCTTTCCAGGCTGGCGCGCAGGCCGGCCAGCACTCGCTCCACGCCCGCGGCTTCGGCAGGCTGGGTGCCGCCGATGTCCAGGTAGTGCACAACAGCGGCCACTCGGTCGAGCCCGGGCGCCGCCAGGGAGAAGCTGGCCTGAATGGTTTCGAAAGTGACGCGGTCGCCGACATGGCTGAAGCGCGCGCCATCGAAATCAAAGCCCAGTGCCTCGCTCGGGCAGGCTTCGGGCGTCGGTAACCAGAGGATGCGTGCCGCGGGGTCGATAAAGCGCCTGATCAACCAGGCGCTGGCCAGGCGGTCGACCCAGGGTCGGCAGCGGGTGGCCCATGTGCGTCCCTTGAACTCGTGCAACGACAGCTGCTCCAGCGCCTGTGCCTGGCTGCTCGGCTCGGCGCGTGAAAGCGCCCGGCTGATGGCCAGTTCTAGCTCGCGCAGTCTGGCGTCGGCCTGCTGCTGCGCCGCATCCGGGAAAAAGTCGATCTCCGTGAGTTGGGCGTAGGCCTTGCGCAACTTGCGCGCTTGGCGCGTCAGCGACAGCGCGGTCTCCGGCGTGACCTGGATGAGCTGAGCATCGGCCTCGGCACGCAGACTGGCGTACTCCGACGCTCTGGAAAACAGTGAGACGAAGCGCTCGCCCTGGGGATCGCACACCGGCAGAACGCAGGCATAACCCTCGCCGCCGAGGATGTCGCGCTCGACACGGGACATGCTTTCGCGACAGGCCGGCTGATCCGGTAGTAGGTAGACGCCGTCGCGCAATACCGCAGCGCCGGCTGCCTTCAGTGCTCGCCAGGCGCGCATGCGTTCGGCGGCATTCGATGTCGGCAAAGCCAATATCAAACAGAGCCAATGAACCACTGTAGAGCTCTCACGTAAATGTGTGCGAACTCTACATCACTTATCGATAGTCAGCAGCGTATTGCTGCCGAATCTAATCGCGGCTGGAGATCTCCACCGACGGCTGACTGGCGGACTTGAGCAACGCCTGCAGTGCCCTGGCGTAGGCGCTGGGTGCTACGCGCAGGCTGTTGTTGTGCGTGGCGCCCTCCACCAGCAGCAGCTCCTTGGGCGGGCGTGCGGCTTGGTAGAGCTGTTCGCTGAAGCGTGCCGGCACGTAGCGGTCATCAGTGCCGTGTACCACCAGCAGCGGCATGCCGATGCGGTCGATCTTGTCGATCGAGTCGAATTTCTGCGACAGCAGCCAGCGCACCGGCAGCGTGGTGTCGGAAACCACCGTCGCCACGTCGGCCAGCGAGGTGAAGGTCGATTCGATGATCAGCGCCCGCGCTTGCGGCGGGCTGTCGCCGCGCTCGGCCTGTTCGCCAAGCTCGGCAGCGAGGTCCACGGCCACCGCGCCGCCAAGGGAGTGGCCGTAGATGAAGCGTTTGTCCGGGTCCGGTTGCAGCGCCTTCAGACGTTCCCAGCCGACCCGTGCGTCGGCGTAGACACTGCGTTCGGACGGCAGCTCGCCCAGGCTCTGGCCGAAGCCGCGGTAGTCGATGGCCAGCACCGAGAACCCCAGGTTGCGCAGCTGCTCGAGACGGAACAGATGGCCGGTGAGGTTCCAGCGCACACCGTGCAGGTAGAGCAGCGCGGGAGCATCGGCATCGGCCGCCGGCCACCACCAGGCGTGGATGTTCTGCTGGTTGCCGAAGGTCGAGTGCGTCAGCTGCAGTTCTTCGACGCCGCGGGGCAGGCCGCTGAACCAGGACGCGTTGCCCGGCTCGATGCGAAATACCAGTTCGCGTTCCTTCTGCGCGAGCACCGAACAGCCGACCGGCAGGCCAACGGCGATCATGGCAACCAGCAACAGGCAGAGCCGGCGGGCTTTGCTGCGGAACAGGAAGAAACGCTGCAAGGGCGTTCACCTCGACGATCAGAAAGCCATAGATGGGACCCGCTTGCCGGACGATCTGCAAGACGGGTCGTCGCAGCACTGATTTACTGCATGTTGCGCGCCAGCCTGGAGGCCGCTCGCCAGGCGAGGTTCGGCATCAGGAACAGCAGGCGGCGCTGCGGGCGTCGGCCTCCTGCTCGCTGCGTTGCACCTTCCAGGCCCAGGCGAACACCAGCAGGCCGCCTACGGCCGTCGCGGCGCCGATATAACCGGTGGAGGTCCAGCCGAGTCCGGCGGTGATCGCCAGACCGCCGAGCCAGGGTCCCAAGGCGTTGGCGATGTTGAAGGCGGCATGGTTGGAGGCTGCCGCCAGGGTCTGGGCATCCGCCGCGACGTCCATCAGATGGGTCTGCAGGGCCGGTGACAGCGAGACCATGGTGCCCACGGCGAATACCGCCGGAAAGATCGTCCACACCGAGTGCGCGGCCAGCGGAAACACCAGCAGCACCAGGGCGCTCCACAGCAGGAGCCAGGCGACCGCCTGGAAACGCAGGCGATCGAACAGCCAGCCGCCGAACACGTTGCCGACGATGCCGCCGAGGCCGAAGGCGGCCAGGGCGAAGGGAATCCAGCCGGCATTGACGCCGGTGACTTCCAGCAGGGTCGGCGCCATGTAGCTGAACACGCAGAACATGCCGGCGAAGCCGATGGAGCTGATCGCCAGGGCCAGCCAGACCTGCGGCCGATTGAAGGCGCGGATCTCGTGCAGCGGGCTGTTTCGCGGCTCGTCGCGGTTGAGCGGCAGGAACAGCGCCACCAGCAGCACCGTCAGCAGGGCGATGGCGCCGACCAGGGCGAACGCGTAGCGCCAGCTCAGCCACTGCCCGAGCCAGGTGGCCAGCGGGTTGCCGATCAGGATCGCCACTGTCAGGCCCATCAGCACCCGCGCCACGGCCTGGGCGCGCTTGTCCGGCGGCACCATGGAGGCGGCCACCAGCATTGCCACACCGAAATAGGCACCGTGGGGCAGGCCGGTGACGAAGCGGGCGATCATCAGGGTCGGGTAGTCGGGCGCCAGGGCACTGGCGAAGTTGCCTAGGGCGAAGAAGCCCATCAGCAACAGCAGCAGGTGCAGGCGGTACAGCCGCGAGCCGAGGATCGCCAGCAGCGGCGCACCCACCACCACGCCCAGCGCGTAGGTACTGATCACGTTGCCCACCTGGGGTTCGCTGATGCCAAGGCCCTCGGCCACATTGGGCATCAGGCCCATGATGGCGAACTCGCCGGTGCCGATGGCAAAACCGCCCATGGCCAGGGCCAGTTCGATCAGCAGCACGGCTCGGGCGGAAAGGGGCGGAGTCGCTGCGGTGGCTGGCGCCGTCATGGATACCTCGTCACGTCGAAAGGGGCGGCATTATTCACGCTTGCGGGCTCAGGTAAAGCCCGACTGCCAAAGAAGGAGATCACAGGGTGGTGGGATTGCATCGGCGCGCCGGAGTTCGACCCTGGGGAGGGCGGCGTGCGGGTCCGAGGCGCGGAATCGGATAATTGGATGGACGGTTGGCTGACGCCGGTTTTTTAACCCTCGATCTTGACTTTGGTCAGGGTGACCGAGAGGTCGCCTCCGTATTTTGCGCGCCAAGTCTCATCTCGTTCCGATCATCCAGTTAGCCCTGCCTCGAGCGGGCGACTCGGCCGGCTTCGAGAGGCATCTCGTATCGACCAGGACAACCCCATGAAACTCGTGTTTTCCCCCGCCGAACTGCTGATGAACCGGCTCAATTATCCGAGCAAGTTCGCCCTGATCGGGCTCTTGGTGTTCCTCGCCTTTGCCAGCCTGATGTGGACCATCGCCAGCCAGCTCAACCGCACCATCGAGCGCGCCGAGAACGAACTGGTGGCTTCCGCTCTGGCGCGACCGTTATCCAAACTGGTGGAACTGACCCAGCAGCACCGCGGCGTGTCTGCGATGCTGCTGGGCGGTAAATTGGGCATGGCCGATCGCCGAAGCGCGCTGCAGGCCAATGTCGATGGCGCGACGGCGGAGCTGAACCGTGTGCTGGCCGACGACAAGCGCAGCATGCGCGAATGGCAGGACATCGGTCGCGGCTGGGACGAGATCAAGCGGGACGTCAAGGGCTGGTCGCAGGCACAGAGCTACCAGGCGCACACCGCGCTGATCGGCCAGTTGCTGAACTTCCAGACGCTGCTGTCGGACGCCTACGGCCTGACCTTCGATCCGGAGCCGCAGACCTACTACCTGATGACCACGGCGGTCAGCCGCCTGCCGTTTCTGATCGAGCGGCTCGGCCGCCTGCGCGGCAGCGCCTCGGCGATGCTGGCCAAGGGCGCGATCAGCGACGAGCAGCGTACCGCGCTGATCGTCATCACCGAGGAAATCCGCTCGGCCACGGTGGAGATGGAACGCAGCATGGAGAAGGTCATCGCTCAGCGTCCGGAGCTGCAAGTACAGCTCCAGCGGGCAATGGCGACGCTGCGCGAGCGTGGCGAGGCGGTCGACCGGGTGGTGCAGGGCATGGTGCTGCGCGGCGATTTCACCAGCACCTCATCCGCGCAGTTCTTCGACATGACCACCGAGGCGATCGGCATTGCCTACACACAGATGTACGACGTGCTGCTGCCGAACCTGGATCAGCTGCTGCAACAGCGCATCGATGACGCCCGGCAGATGTTGCACGGCAACCTCGCCGTGCTGCTGGTGGTGCTGGCGGTGATCGGCTACCTGTCGGTGGGCGCCTACCTGTCGGTAATGACCAGCATCCGCAGCCTGCGCGAGGGCAGCGAACGCCTCGCCGCCGGCGATCTCACCGCCACAATCGAGCTGGCGGCACGCGACGAGCTGCGTTACGTGGCCGGCAGTTTCAACGACATGGCCGGCGCCATGCGCGCGCTGATCGGCAGCATCAAGAGCAACTCCGACCATGTGGCCGATTCCGCGCGCAGCCTGGCGACCGCCTCGGGGCAGATTCATGTGGCATCCCAGTGCCAGAGCGATGCGGCATCGAGCATGGCCGCGGCGGTGGAGCAGATGACGGTCGGCATCGAGAGTATCGCGCGCAATGCCGGCGAGGCCGACGCGCTGGCCCATCGTTCCGGCGAGCTGTCGCGCCAGGGCGGCGAGATCGTTGCCGCAGTGGTCGAGGAGATCAGCCAGATCGCCGTCTCGGTGAGTGATTCGGCGCGTACCGTCGCCGAGCTCGGCGAGCGCTCCGGGCAGATTTCCGCGATCGTCGGGGTGATCGGCGACATCGCCGCGCAGACCAACCTGCTGGCGCTCAATGCGGCGATCGAAGCTGCCCGTGCCGGCGACCAAGGCCGAGGTTTCGCCGTGGTGGCCGATGAGGTGCGCAAGCTGGCCGAGCGCACCGCCAACTCCACCAAGGAGATCGCACAGATGGTCGCGGCGATTCAGGAAGGCACCGAAGGGGCGGTGCAGGGCATGGAGCAGGGCGTGGCCAAGGTCAACGAGGGCGTCGCCCGGGCCCAGCGCGCCGGCGAAGCCATGGGCGGCATCCGCGAGGCGGCCAATCAGGTGCTGTTCACCGTGGCAGAGATTTCCAACGCGTTGCGCGAGCAGAGCGCGGCTTCCGCCGAGATCGCGCAGAAGGTGACCACCATCGCCCGCATGGCCGAGGAAAACGGCGAGGCGGTGGGCAGCAACCACCACACCGCCAGCCGCCTGAGCGAACTGGCCGGCACCCTGCTGGACAACGTCAGCCGCTTCAAGGCCGGCTGACCGGCGAGCTGCAACGGCACCGTCCGGTGCCGTCATTGCGGTTCAGAGTGGCCAGATCCAGAGAATCGCCGGCACCGCGCAAAGCACCACCAGAATCGACAATGGCAGTCCCAGCCGCCAGTAGTCGCCGAAACGGTAGCCGCCGGGCGCCATCACCAGGGTGTTGGACTGGTGGCCGATGGGGGTCAGGAAGGCGCAGGAGGCACCGATCGCCACCGCGATCAGGAAGGGGTCGACCGAGGCGTCCATGCCGCGCGCCAGGCTGATCGCCACCGGCGCCGCGAGCACCGCAGCGGCGGCATTGTTGACCACGTTGGAGATCAGCATCACCGCCACCATCAGCAGCGCCAGGGTCGCCGCCGCCGGCAACGACTGCCCCAGCTCCAGCAGGGCATCGGCGATCAGTTGCGAGCCGCCCGTGGTTTCCAGCGCCTGGCCCACCGGCAGCATCGCTGCCACCAGCACGATCACCGGCATGTCGATGCTCTCGTAGATGCGCCCCAGCGGAATCAGCCCGACCAGGATCATCACCAGCGCGCCGGTAACCAGTGCGGTGGCGGCCGGCAGCAGGCCGAAGGCGATGCTCGCCAGGGTGATGGCGAAGATGGCGCTGGCCAGCATCACGTTGCGCGGGGTGGTGATGCTCAGTCCGCGCGACGCCAGCGGCAGGCAGCCCAGGCTGTTCAGGCTCGACTGCAGGGCATCCTCGCGGGCCTGCAGCAGGAGGATGTCACCGGCGGCGAAGCGAATCTCGCCCAGGCGCTGGCGCAAGCGCTGGCCCTGGCGAGCCACGGCCAGCACGTTGACGCCGTGGCGCTCGCGCAGGTCGAGGCCGCTGGCGCTGGTGCCCACCAGCATGGAACCCGGCGAGACGATGGCCTCGGCCAGGGTCAGTTCGCCGTGCCGGCTCTTGTGGTTCTTCTCGGCCTTCTCTTGCTCGACGGCCTGCTCGGCGGCCTCCTGCTCGTCGCGGGCCTTGTTCTCCTGCTCCTCGACATCGGCCGCCAGCTCGACGCCGGTGACATCCAGCAGCGCCTTCAGACTGTCGGAGTCGGCCTCCACCAGCAGGATGTCGCCTTCGCGCAGCACCTCGTAGGTCGACGGCATGCGCTGGCGCTCGTCGCCGCGAATCAGCGCGATAACCTGCACATCGGCTTCATCCTGCACCGCGCCGATCAGCGCGTGCAGCGTGCGCCCGGCGTACTTGCAGTCTTCCGGCACGCGCACTTCGGTGAGGTAGGCGCTGATCTCGAACAGATCACCGTTGCCTTCCTGCTCCTGGCGCCGGGGTACCAGTCGCCAGCCGAGCAGGGCGATGAACAGCACGCCGGCCACCGTCACCGCCGCGCCCACCGGCAAAAAGGCGAACATGCCGAACGGCGCCTCGCCGGCTTCGGCGCGATAGCCGGCGATGATCAGGTTGGGCGGCGTGCCGATCAGCGTCAGGGTGCCGCCGAGCAGCGAGCCGAACGCCAGCGGCATCAGCAGGTAGGATGGCGAACGGCCGCTCTGACGCGACATCCAGATCGCCACCGGCATGAACAGCGCCAGCGCGCCGACGTTGTTCATGAAGCCCGAGCTGAGCGCGACGATCCCGGTGAGCGCCGCCACCTGCGCCCAGGGCCGCTCGCCGACCTGCATCAGCCGGCGCGCCACGCTGTCCACCACGCCGGCATTGAGCAGGCCGCGGCTGAGCACCAGCACCGCGGCCACCGAAATCACCGCCGGATGCCCCAGGCCGGCGAATACCTCCTCGGCCGGCACCACGCCGGTCAGCGCGCAGGCCAGCAATGCCGCGAGGGCGACCAGGTCGTAGCGCCAGCGATTCCAGACAAACAGCACCAGCGTCGCCGCCAGCACACCAAAGACGATCAGCTGTTCGCCGGTCATGTACTTCATCTCCGATCCGCCAGGACGCCACGGCGCATCGGCGCCGGCGTCGGGGCAGCAAAAATCATGGGAACAGTCATCGCGAGTGCCCGTGCGAGGCGGGCGGCCGTGCCGTCACACTGGGGGCTGCGGCCGTAATAACAGACTGCCAGCCCGGTGCAAGGTGCCGGCAGGTTATGGCAAAAATCCGCGGCGCCGGGCAAGGTGGCAGCACAACAATTCGAAAGGTCCTTGCCATGCCTGAATCCGTTGCCCTGCACTGCACGGACGGTTTCACCCTCGCGGCACAGCTCTGGCGGCCTGCCGGTGCCGAGCGCGGCGCGGTGATCATCAGTTGCGCCACCGGTGTGCTGTCGCGCTATTACGCACGCTACGCGAACTTTCTTACCGAGCACGGTTTTGCCGCACTGACCTACGACTTTCGCGGCATCGGCGGGTCGAGGCCGCAGCGCCTGCGCAGCATGAAAATGCGCTGGCGCGACTGGGGCGAGTACGACTTCGATGCTGCGGTGCGCTTCATGCGTGAGCGCGAGCCGCACGGGCTGCTGGTGGCCGTGGGGCACAGCGCCGGCGGCTTCATGCCGGGCTTCGCCGAGGCCGCCGGTGAGGTGGACCGTTACCTCAACGTCGCCGGGCAGTATGCCTACTGGCGCGACTACGCCGCCGAGCGGCGCCTGCAGATGTACGCCAAGTGGCACCTGTTGATGCCGGCGATGACCCGGCTGGTCGGCTACTTTCCCGGTCGCCGCCTTGGCTGGCTGGAAGACCTGCCGGCCGGTGTCGCGCTGGAGTGGTCCCAGCGCGGTGCGCGACTGGAAGACAGCTATCCCCGTGAAGAACATCCGCTGCTGTTCAGCCGTTTCGGTGCGGTTCGAGCGCCAATCCTGGCGGTAAGCACCAGCGACGATGAGTTCGCGACCCCGGCGGCCATGCGCCGCGGGCTCGGCTATTTCCGCAACAGCCCGCGCCAGCTGGTGCAGCTCAATCCTCGCGCGATGGGCTTCGAGCACATCGGCCATTTCGGCCTGTTCCACGACCGGCATCGCAATGGCTTCTGGCGCGAGTCGCTGGAATGGATCGCCGAGGGCCGCAATCCCTGGCTCGCCGACGAAGTGATCGAGCCCGGCGCGGCGCTGGAGGGCAACGGTGCCATTCCCTTCGGCGCGTCGGCGGGCTATAAGCCTCGCCCATGAACAAGAGCACCCTTCAACAGCAGATCATCGCCACCCTCGAAGCCGACCGCGAGGTGGCCAAGGCGGTACTGGCCGCGACCCACGAGGCCGCCACCCATGCCGAGAGCAAGGCCGAGAACAAGTACGATACTCGCGGCCTGGAGGCGGCCTATCTTGCCGACGGCCAGCGCCGCCGCCTGCATGAGATCGAGACGGCGCTCGCCGCCTATCGCAACCTGCAGGCAGGCGTCAGCTCCGATGGCAGGGTGCGGGTCGGTGCGCTGCTCTGCCTGGATCACGACGGCGCCGAGCGCTGGTTCTTTCTCGGTCCGGATGCGGCGGGGTTGAAGCTGCAGCATGACGGGCGGGAAATACTGGTCATCACGGCGCGTTCGCCGCTGGGTCAGGGGCTGCTCGGCCGCGAGGTGGGGGACGAGGTGGAACTACGCGTCCATGGTCAGCTGCAGCGCTACGAAGTGCTGCAGATCGCATAGCGCCGGCTATTAGGGGCTAATGCCCGCCCAACGGGTGCAAGTCAACTCGGCCCGCTCAATCGGCCGCGCGCGGTTTTCTCGTCCGAGCGCCGCTCCCTCTGCGTGGCGTGGCGCTGCGTTTCTTCTTCCACGGTTTGCCGTTGCGGCCGGCGGCCACCGGCGGGCCGCTGATGGTCATGCGCAGTCCGGCGCAGCGTTCGACCAGCTTGCTCATCCACGCCGATTGCTTGGCGACGAATTCCTCCAACGGCATTTCGCCGCTCTGCACCATGTCTAGCGCCTGCTCCCAGATCGCCGTGGTACCCGGGTCGGCGATCGGCCGCGGCACGGCGTCGATCAGGCTGAACGCCGCCGGTGTCGCCGCCAGCGCTTTGCCCTGGCGAACCAGATAGCCGCGGTCGAGCAGGCCCTGGATGATCCCGGCGCGGGTCGCCTCGGTGCCGATGCCGGTGGTGTCCTTGAGTTTCTGCTTCAGCCGCGGATCGTCCACCAGCTTGGCCACGTTCTTCATCGCCTTGATCAGGTCGCCTTCGGTGAAGGGCTTCGGCGGCTGGGTCTGCTGGTCCTTGAGCGTTATCTCGCCCACGGCATAGTCCTGGCCCTGCTGCAGCGCCGGCAGGCTTTGCGGCGCATGTGCCTCGCGATTGCCCCGTGCCGGCGCCAGTGCTTCGGGCATGGCGCGTTTCCAGCCCGGTTCGACGACGCGCTTGCCCACCGCGCGTAGCGCCTGGCCGGCGCAGTCGAAGTCGGCCTGGGTGCGGTCGTACTCGTGGTTGGGCAGGAACTGCGCCAGGTAGCGCGCGCGGATCAGCTCATACACCGCACGCAGGCGCCCGGCCAGGCGTTCCAGACCACGCGCGGCGGCGGTTGGGACGATGCCGTGGTGGGCGCCGACCTTGGCGTCGTTCCACGCCCGCGAGCGACGCGACAGGTCCAGATGCGGCTGCAGCGTCGCGAGCGTCGGGTCGGCCTGCATCAGCGCCGCGACGATGGCCCGCGCTTCGCCGTGCTGGCTCAGCGGCAGGTAGCCGCAATCGCTGCGCGGGTAGGTGATCAGTTTGTGGGTTTCGTACAGCGCCTGGGCGATGTCGAGGGTTTCCTGGGCGCCGAGGCCGAGCTTCTTCGAGCAGACTTCCTGCAGCGTGCCGAGATCGAACGGCAAGGGTGCCGCTTCGCGCTGCCGCTCGGTCTTGAGCTTCAGCAGGCGAGCGCTGGCGGCGTTGCGCATGGCGTCCGCCGCCTGCTGCGCACGAGCCTGATCGAGGCAGCGGCCCTGGTCATCGCAATGGTCGTCCGGCGCCTGCCACTGCGCGGTGAACGCGGCGCTATCGGCGAGCAGCTGCACGTCGATGGCCCAGAACGGCACCGGGATGAAATCGGCGATGCTGCGGTCGCGGTCCACCACCAGACGCAGCGTCGGCGTCTGCACGCGGCCCACCGGCAGCACGCCGCGGTAGCCGGACTGGCGGCCGAGCAGGGTGAACAGCCGGCTCATGTTCATGCCGATCAGCCAGTCAGCACGCGAGCGGCCGAGGGCGGCGTGGTAGAGGTTGAAAGTCTCGGCGCCGGGCTTGAGCGCAGCCAGCGCCTTGCGGATCGAGGCATCGTCCAGCGCCGACAGCCACAGCCGGCGGATGGGCCCGCGGTAGCGGCAGTGCTCGACCAGCTCGCGGGCGATCATCTCGCCTTCGCGGTCGGCGTCGGTGGCGATCACCAGCTCGCTGCATTCGCCGAGCAGGCGCTTGACCGCCTTGAACTGGCTCGCGGTCTTCGGCTTGACCAGCATCTTCCAGCGCTCCGGCACGATCGGCAGGTCGGCCAGCACCCAGCGCTTGTAGCGCGGGTCATAGGCGTCCGGCGGGGCAGTTTCCAGCAGATGGCCGATGCACCAGGTCACCGTCACCCCGGCGCCCTGCAGGCAACCGTCGCCACGCCGGTTGGCGCCGAGCACCTTGGCGATGTCGCGGGCCTGGGAGGGTTTTTCGCAGAGGAACAGTTGCATGCGCGGCGGTGAAGGCGGTGGACGATGGCGCGAAGCATGTGCATAAACGGCGCGGCAGGCAATCATTATCTGTATGTGCATACAGTTGTTGTGCGCCGATACCGGTCGTTCTTGAGCATGATCAAGTCTGGCGGCGGCGAGGAGGCTTAGCCTGTGGCCACTGCAACAACGCCCGAAAGGCACGCGCAATGGCCAAGAAATTTCCCCTCGAACCATCCCACCCCGAACGTGTGTGCTGGGGTTGCGACCACTATTGCCCGGCAACTTCGATGGCCTGTGGCAACGGCGCGGGCCGCACCCAGCATCCGGCGGAAATGTTCGGTGAGGACTGGTATCTGGACGAATGCTGGGGCATCGACCCGGAGCTGATCGCCAAGACCCGCAAGGAATCGTCGAACTGATGCTGCGCCGGGGGCCTACCTTGGCCGCTGGCTAGCCGCGGTCGGCGAAACGCTGCACCACCACACTGCCAATGATGTCGCCCTCGACGTTGACCGCCGTGCGCACGGTATCCAGCAGGCGGTCGATCGGCAGCAGGATCGCCACGGCCTCGGCCGGCAGGCCGACCGCCTGCAACACCATCACCATGGTCACCATGCCGGCGCTGGGAATTCCCGGCGCGCCGGTCGAGGCGATCATCGCGGTGAAGAACACCACCGCCTGTTGCGCCAAGCTCAGCTCGATACCCATCAGATTGGCGACGAACAGCGCAGCCGCCGCTTCGTAGAGTGCGGTGCCGTCCATGTTCATGGTTGCGCCCAGCGGCAGCACGAAGCCGGCGATGCCGGGTCGCACCTTGAGGTTGTCCTCCGCGCAGCGCAGGGAGATCGGCAACGTCGCCGCGCTGGAGCTGGTGGCGAACGCCGTGATCAGCGCCTCGCGGGTGCCGCGGAAGAACCACAGCGGCGACCTGCCGGTCGTGAGAAAGAGAATGCCCGGCAGCACCACGATGCCGTGGAACAGCGTGGTGGCGAACACCAGCACGATAAAGCCGCCCACCGCACTGAGCAGCGCCACATCCTGCTCGGCCACCAGCTTGATCAGCAGGGCGAGGATGCCCAGCGGCGCCAGGCGCATGATCCAGCCGATGATGCGCATCATCAGCTCGAGAAATTCCTGCAGCACCACGAGGATATTGCGGTAGCGGTCGCCGCCGGCCACCAGGGCGATGCCGATGAACATGGCGAACACCACGACGGCCAGGATGCTGCCGTTGGCCAGCGCGGCGAAGGGATTCTGGAACAGGTTGGCGAAGAAGTGCAGGAAGAACTCGGGCAGCGTCAGCTGGCGCGCCTCGAAGTCGTTCATCGCCTCGGCGAACAGGTCCAGCGACAGCCCCGCGCCCGGCTTGAACAGGTTCGCCGCGACCAGCGCCACCAGCATCGCCGCACTGGTGGTGAGGGTGAAGTAGACCAGCGCGCCACCCCACACCCGATGCACCTGGTGATGCGCCTGCAGGTTGGCCACACCGACCACGATGGAGGTGAAGATCAGCGGAATCAGCACCATTTTCAGCAGGCCGATGAAGATGCTGCCAAGCAGGGTGCTGGCGTAGAGCACGCCTTCGCGCACGGGCGCATCGGCCGGCAGCGTACCGGTCAGCCAGCCGATGGCCACACCCAGGCAGGCCGCGATGAGAATCTGCAGGTTCAGGCTGGGCAAGGCGGGCGGCTCCTCGGGTCGATGGCGGTGACGTCAAGCAAGAGAATAGAAAGGTGCGGCTAAAGTTCGCAGCAGCACGGCAGCATCATACAGGCCGAGCCGCCCGGCTGAAGCCGTCTCCTGGCGCTGGCCGGTAGCAGACAAACGCCGGCCGGCGGGTTTTCATGGCCGGGCTGGGAGAAGAGAGGCAAGCGAACATGAGCGATCAGGACATCGAGCGACGCATCGCCCGCGACATCGCCAAATGGCAGCGCGGCGTGCGTGACAAGGGCGAGCCGCTGCAGATCGACGAGGGCTGGCTGCATACCCCGCAGGGGTTGCGGTTGCCGTTCAGCGTGCTGAAGAGTGCCGGCGTGCCGCCGCGCGAGGTGGAACTGCTGGCCCGGCGCGCCGCCTTGCGTGAGCAGCTCGAGGCCTGCAGCGATGCGCAGCAGCGCGAGCGCCTGACGCACGAGCTGAGCGAGCTGGAGCAGAACATCGCCTTTCGCCTGGAGGCGCTGCAGCGCCTGGGGCGGGCTTGAGCAGTCGGTCGCTGGCGTTCGCGCGGCGCTGGAGTAGCATGGGCGTCCGGTTGTTTTCTACAGGGAGAAGCGTGTGGCTACAGCACGAATCGGATTTCTGCCGGCGGCGTTGATCGCCGCGGCGGTGGCCTTCGCCGGCTGGTCGGTGGGGCAGGGCGTGGAGCGTTTCCGCATGGCCGACCGCACGGTGACGGTCAAGGGACTGGCGGAGATGGACGTGAAGAGCGACTTCGCGGTGTGGACGCTGGGCTTTCGCCGTGGTGGCGATCGGTTCGCCGAGGTGCAACAGGGGCTCAGCGAGGACCGCCAGCGGGTGCTGGACTTCCTCCGCGAGCAGGGCTTCAGCGACGAGGAGCTGGAAGTGCGGCCGTTGCAGGTGCAGGACCTGCTGGCCCGCGAATGGGCGTCGCGCGATGTGGCGCTGCGCTTCAACGGCCAGGGGCAGGTGCTGGTCAAGTCCGAGCGCGTCGATGCCGTGGCCAAGGCGGCCAATGCAGTCGATCCGCTGATCCAGGCCGGCGTGCAGCTGGATACCGAGGTCAATGGCTTTGCCGGGCCGCGCTATCAGCTGCGTGGGTTCAACGAGCTCAAGCCGCAGCTGCTCGAGGCCGCCACCGGCAACGCCCGTGAGCAGGCGACGCGCTTCGCCGAGGATGCCGGCGCCACGCTGGGGCGGTTGAAGAATGCCAACCAGGGGGTGATTCGGGTGATCGATGACGATGGCAGCGATATGGACAGTGGCCGGACCATCGGGAAGCGGTTGCGGGTGGTGAGTACGTTTGAGTACACCCTGGATTGATATAGGGCGTTTAAGCGTCCTGTGTGTCTGGCGGCGGAGGGTTTCGCTTGATGACGGTTGGCGATTGCCGAGTCGCTTGGAGGCTTGGTTCCGCCCAGCAGGGCGAAACCAAGCTCTCAAGCAACTCGCCAGCTGGCCTGGTTCCGCGTAGCCAACCGGCCCGACAAATCAATGCCCCGGCTGCCATGGCTGCCCCAGCGACACCGGCGCGTACAACCGCGTACGGATCGCATCCCGCGACAGCAGCACCAGCACCAGAATGGTCGCCACATACGGCAGCATCGCCAGCAGGTTGCCGGGGATCGCCAGGCCCAGACCCTGGGCCACCAGGTGGAGGATGCTGGCCAGACCGAACAGGTAGGCGCCGAGCAGGACGCGGCTCACCCGCCAGCTGGCGAACACCACCAGGGCCAGGGCGATCCAGCCACGGCCGGCGGTCATGTTTTCCGCCCACATCGGCGTGTACGCCAACGACATGTAGCCGCCGGCAAGCCCGGCCATGGCGCCGCCGAACATCACCGCCAGGGTGCGCACGCGCAGCACCGGCAGGCCCATGGCGCTGGCGGCGTTGGGGTTTTCGCCGACGGCCTGGATGATAAGGCCGATGCGGCTTTTCAGCAGCACCCAGGCCACCAGGGCGAACAGTGCGAAGGACAGGTACACCAGTAGATCCTGAGCGAACAGCATGCGGCCGATCACGGGGATCTCGCTGAGCAGCGGAATGGCGACCGGCTCGAAGCCGGCCAGCGGCTTGCCGACCCAGCTGGCACCGACGAAGGACGACAGGCCGACGCCGAAGATGGTCAGCGCCAGGCCCGTGGCGACCTGATTGGCGTTGAAGCCCAGCGCCACCATGGCGAACAGCAGCGAGAGCAGCACGCCGGCCAGGCAGGCGAACAGCACGCCGAGCCAGAGGTTGCCGCTGGCGAAGGCGACGATGAAGCCGATCACCGCGCCGAACAGCATCATGCCTTCCTGGCCGAGGTTGAGTACGCCGGTCTTTTCGCACACCAGCTCGCCGAGGGCGACCAGCAGCAGCGGCGTACCGGTGCGGATCATGGCGTAGAAGATATTGGTCAGCAGATCCATGTCCATCGGTCAGGCCTCGAACTTCAAGCGGCAGGCAGCGGGTGAAAAGGGAAGTAGCGCAGCGCGGACGATCATGTGGCCGGCTCCTCTTTGGCGCTGACGAGCTGGGGCTTGCGTGCCCACAGTTTCAGGCGCGGGCGGTAGAGGATCAGCACGTCGCAGGCGAGCAGGAAGAACAGCACCATGCCCTGGAACAGCTGGGTGATGGACTGCGGCAGGTTAGCCGCCATCTGTGCGTTCTCGCCGCCGAGGTAGAGCAGCGCCATCAGCAGGCTGGCGAAGACGATGCCGATGGGGTTGAGACGGCCGAGGAAGGCCACGGTGATCGCCGCATAGCCGTAGCCCGGCGAGACCTGCGGCACCAGCTGGCCGATCGGCCCGGTGACTTCGGCGACACCCGCCAGCCCGGCCAGGCCGCCGCTGATCAGCAGGGCGATCCACACCAGCTTCTTGTCGCGGAAGCCGACAAAGCCGGCGGCGCGCCTGTCCAGGCCGAGCACCTTGATCTGGAAGCCGAGAAAGCTCTTCTGCAGCAGCACCCAGACCACCACCAGCGCCAGCAGGGCGAAGTAGAAACCGGCATGCACCCGCAGGCCTTCGATCAGCTCGGGCAGCCGGGTGGCGTCGCCGAACATCGCGGACTCGGGGAAGTTGAAGCCTTCCGGGTCTTTCAGCGGGCCGTGCACGGCGAACAGCAGCAGGTTCAGCGCGATGTAGTTGAGCATGATGCTGGTGAGGATTTCGTTGGCGTTGAACGCTGTCTTCAGCCAGGCGCAGAGCCCGGCCCAGGCGGCGCCGCCGAGCGTGCCGAGCAGCAGCGTCAGCACCAGCGCCCAGCGCGAGTCCCAGTCGATGATGTTGACCGCCAGCGCGCTGCCGGCCAGGGCACCGATGAGCAGCTGGCCTTCGGCGCCGATGTTCCAGATGCGTGCGTTGTAGACCACCGCCAGACCCAGCGCGCAAAGCAGGATCGGCAGCGCCTTGACCAACAGTTCGGAGACGCCGTAGAGATCGCCGAGCGGGTCGACCAGCAGCACCTTGAGGGTTTCCAGTGGTGGATGGCCGAGCAGGGCGAACAGCAGCGCGCCGCTCAGCAGCGTCAGCAGCGCGGCCAGCAGCGGGGAGCACCAGAGCATGGCCCGTGAAGCCTCGCCACGGGGTTGCAGGGATAACAGCATGATGGGTTCTCGTCAGGCGGCAGAGGTGGAAACGGGGGCGTCGCTGGTGTCGAACTGGCCGGCCATCCAGCGGCCGACTTCGACCGGGCAGGTGCTGGCGGTGGCGCGCTGTGGCGACAGCCGGCCGTCGCTCAGGGCGGCGATGCGGTCGCTGATCTGGAACAGCTCCTCGAGGTCTTCGGAGATCACCAGAATCGCCGCGCCGGCATCGCGCAGTTCGATCAGCGCGCGGTGGATCGCCGCCGCCGCGCCGACATCCACGCCCCAGGTCGGGTGCGCGGCGATCAGCAGCTTCGGCTGCTGCAGGATCTCGCGCCCGAGGATGAATTTCTGCAGGTTGCCGCCGGACAGACTTGCCGCCGGGGTCTGTGCGTCCGGTGTCTTCACGGCGAAACGCTGGATGACCTGCTCGGCGAAGGCGCGCACCTTGCCGCGGCGGATCAGGCCGCGCTCGACCATGCCGGTCTGCTGGAAGGCTGTGAGCAGGCCGTTGTCGGCCAGGCTCATGCTCGGCACCGCGCCGTGACCGAGGCGTTCGGCCGGCACGAAGGCCATGCCGTGGCGACGGCGGGCGTCGGGGCGCAGGTGGGCGACATCGTCACCGAGAAAACGAATGCGCATGGCCTGTGCGGCCGGCAGGCGCTGTTCGCCACTGAGCAGGGCGAGCAGTTCGTCCTGGCCGTTGCCGGCGACTCCGGCGATGCCGACGATCTCGCCGGCGCGTACCTCCAGGTCGACCTCTTCGAGGGATACGCCGAACGGATCGGCGTTGTGCCAGGACAGCCGCTCCACGCGCAGGAACGGCGCGCGGCCCTCGCTCTTCGGGTATTCGGCTTCCAGCCCCTCGGCATCGCCGACCATCAGCCGCGCCAGTTCCAGGTCCGAGCATTCGGCGGGGATGCATTCACCGGACACGCGACCGCCGCGCAGCACCGTGGCGCTCTGGCACAGCGCGCGCACTTCATTGAGCTTGTGGCTGATGAACAGGATGCTGCAGCCCTCGGCCGCCAGCCGGCGCAGGGTGACGAACAGCTCGTCGGCCTCCTGCGGGGTGAGCACCGAGGTCGGTTCGTCGAGGATCAGCAGGCGGATGTCCTGCATCAGGCAACGGACGATCTCTACCCGCTGGCGCTCGCCGATGGACAGGCTGTGCACCAGCCGTTGCGGCTCCAGCGGCATGCCGTAGCGTTGCGAGACCTCGCGGATCTTCGGCTCCAGCTGCTTCGGCGTACCGGCCTTGGCGCCCAGCGCCAGGGCGATGTTCTCCGCCACCGAGAGCGTCTCGAACAGCGAGAAGTGCTGGAACACCATGCCGATGCCGCGTTCGCGGGCCTGGGCCGGGTCGCGCATGGTCACCCGTTCGCCCTGCCAGTGGATCGCGCCGGCGTCCGGCTGGGTGACGCCGTAGATGATCTTCATCAGGGTGCTCTTGCCGGCGCCGTTCTCGCCGAGCAGGGCGTGGATTTCGCCCGGCTGGATCGACAGGTCGATACGGTCGTTGGCCAGGCAGCCTGGGTACTGTTTGGTGATGCCGCAGAGCTGGAGGCGCGCGGTCTGGGATTCGGGCATGGAGGCATCCGCTGGGTTCTTCATGGCCAGGGCTGTAGCAAAAAGCTGGCCAGGCAGTCAGGAAATGAGGTGCGGCGTGACTGCGGGCGTTGTGTTGCCCGGCGTTCACAGGACGATGGTAGCCGTTGCATCGCTTTGGTGCCTCACTCCGCGAGGTGGACGAGTCGCTGCACCGCCATGGGGCGTAACGACCGCGCCGTGATCGGCCTGCTAAGCTGAACGCCTCTCTGCCTCCCCAGGGTCTCCTGCAAATGAACCAACTGGACCTTCATTCCGCCGAGGAAACGATTGCCCAGCGTGCCGCCCTGGCGCGGCTGATCGATGGCCTCGTGCGCGACGACGGCATGCATCCCACCGCCATCGACGATCTCTTCCTGATCCGCTGCAGCGCACCGAGCGAACTGGTGCACGGGCTGCACAAGCCGGCGCTGTGCATCATCGTGCAGGGCAGCAAGGAGGTGCGCCTGGGCGATGAGCTCTACACCTACGATGCGCTGCATTACCTGGTGGTCTCGGTCACCGTGCCGGTGGCCGGTCGCGTGCTGGAGGCCTCGTCCGGCGAGCCGTACCTCTGTATCCGCCTGGATATCGACCCGGCGATGGTCGCTACCCTGGTGGCTGAAAGCGCGCCGTTGAGCCAGCCCGTGGAAGGGGCTGCACGCGGGGTCTATCTGGACCGCATCGATGCGCCGTTGCTCGACGCCACGCTGCGCCTGGTGCGGCTCTTGGCCAGCCCGCAGGACATCCCGGTGCTGGCACCGCTGGCCATGCGCGAGATCTTCTACCGCCTGCTCTGCGGTCGCCAGGGGCGGCACCTGCACGAGATCGCGGTGCGCGACAGCCAGGGCCATCGCGTCACCCGCGCGATCGAATGGCTGAACCGCAATTACGTCGAGCCGCTGCGCATCGAGGAACTGGCGCAGCGGGTCAACCTCAGCAGCTCGACGCTGCATCACCGTTTCAAGGCGCTCACCTCGATGAGCCCGCTGCAGTACCAGAAGCAGCTGCGCCTGCAGGAGGCGCGGCGGCTGCTGATCGCCGAGGGGCTCGATGTGTCCAGCGCCGGCTACCGGGTCGGCTACGAAAGCCCCTCGCAGTTCAGCCGTGAGTACAGCCGGCTGTTCGGCGCCTCGCCGGTGAAGGATCTGGCCCGGCTGCGCAGCACCGCTTAATTCAGCGCGACGCCGGGTCCGGCACCTCGCGCAATGCCTGGGCGGCATCGATGGCGCGGGGAAAGCCGGCCGTCACGGTGGTCAGGTAGACCACCTCCTTCAGCTCCTCACGGCTCACGCCCAGGCGCAGCGCGTAGCCGGCGTGGATCTTCATGTAGGGCAGATTGCCCTGGGCGGCGAAGGCGGCGACCGCGGCCAGCTGGCGGGTCCGGTCATCCAGTTCGCTGCGTCCCCAGACATCGCCCAGCGCATAGCCGGTGATGCCCTCGGCGAGAAACGGATAGTCCTCGCGCAGCGCCTCGAGCACCGGTTGCCCGGCCCCGCCGGACAGGTGCTCGATGACCGCCATGCCACGCTCGTGGCGCTCGTTGCCGGCGGCGTCCAGCGAGGCGAGGGTAAGCGAGCCGAACACGGCCAGGTATGCCGCGGCCAGGGTGTTGCTGGTATGAAGGCTCATGGCGGCGTCCTCAGTAGGGGCTGGCGGTGGGACGCACCACCAGCTCGCTGACGTCGACATCGGCCGGCTGGTCGATGGCATAGGCGATGGCGCGGGCGATGGCGTCGGCCGGAATGGCGATGCGGCGGAAGTCGTCCATGGCCGAGCGGGCGGTGTCATCGGAAATGCTCTCGGCCAGTTCCGATTCGGTGACGCCGGGCGAAACCAGGGTCACGCGAATATCGCCGCCGACCTCCTGACGCAGGCCCTCGGAGATGGCGCGCACCGCGTACTTGGTGGCGCAGTACACCGCCGCGGTCGGGCTCACCGCGTAGGCGCCGATGGAGGCGATGTTGACGAACTGGCCGGCGCGCTGGCGCTGCATCAGCGGCAGGCCGGCGGCGATGCCGTGCAGCACGCCACGGATGTTCACGTCGATCATGCGGTTCCACTCGTCGACCTTCAGCGCATCCAGCGGCGAAAGCGGCATCACCCCGGCGTTGTTGATGATCACGTCGACGCGGCCGAAGCGCTGTTCGGCGAAGTCGACGAAGGCCTGGGTGTCCTCGCGGCTGGTTACGTCCAGCGCGCGGCAGGCGGCAACGCCACCGCGTTCGCCGATCTCGGCGACCAGCTTTTCCAGCCGTTCGAGACGCCGCGCGCCCAGCACGACGGTTGCGCCCTGGGCCGCCAGCAGGCGGGCCGTGGCTTCACCGATGCCGCTGCTGGCGCCGGTGATGAGTACGATTTTGCCGGTGATGTTCGACATGGGGGTTGTCCTCCGCAGGTGGATTCGGGCGACGTCGGTGACGCCGTGGTTCGAATACTGCGATGGAGGACGGTGCCGGCGTTATGGCGATCCTGCCGGGCGCTTGCCTGATTCTGGCGCTGCCTACCAGATGCCTTCGTGCAGGGCGGCCGCCTCGTCCTCCAGCAGCGGGCCGAGCACCTCGACCTTGCGCTGGCCGGCGTCGAAGACGATGCGGCACGGCAAATCCAGCGTCGGGTTTTCCGGATGGTTGCCGGTGAGGTCCTTCAGGCTGCGCTCGGAAAGGCCGTAGACCACGCGCCCAAGACCGACCCAGTAGGCGGCACCCGCGCACATGGCGCAGGGTTCGGCGGAGGTGTACATGGTGCAGCGCGAGAGGAATTCCGGCGTGTAGCGGGTCGAGGCTCGGGTCATCAGCACCCGCTCGGCATGGCCGGTCATGTCGTGGTCGGGCATGTAGGCGTTGCCCTGTTCCAGCAGCACCTCACCGTCCGGCCCGACCAGGATGGCGCCGAACGGATGGGTGCCGTTTTCCAGCGCGCGGCGGGCGACGTCGAAGCTTTTGCGCAGCAGGGCGAGATCGTCGAGAGGCATGGCGTTATCCAGACTGAGATGAAGAGGTGGTGGGCTTCAGTGCCCCGCCTTGGGCAGGCTCCAGGGAAAGTAGACCTTCTGCAGCAGCCCGATCAGGTGGAACAGCAGCAGGCTGATCACCACCAGCATCATCAACGCGGCGAAGGCTTGCGGCACCTGGAACATCGAGGTGGAGAAGTTGATGAAGTAGCCCAGGCCTTTTTCCGCCGCGACGAACTCGGCGACCACCGCGCCAATCACCGCCAGGGTGATGGAGATGCGCAGCGCCGAGAACAGGTGTGGAATCGCATAGGGCAGGCGGATGTTGCGGTACTCGCGGGCCTTCGACGCGCCCAGCGAGCGCGACAGTTCCACCAGCTCTTCCGGCGTCGCCAGGAGGCCGGTGACGCAGGACACGACGATGGGGAAGAAGGCGATCAGGAAGGTGATGAACACCCGCGGCAGGTCGCCGGCGCCCATCACCACCACGATGATCGGCGCTACCGCGACGATGGGTGTGGACTGCACGATCACCAACAGGGGATAGAGCGTGCGCGACATCAGTCGCGAGGACGCCAGCGCGATGGCCAGCGGGATGCCGATCAGGATCGACAGGCCGTAGCCCATCAGTGTCACCCGCAGGGTGGCGAAGATGTGCTCGGCCCAGGCACCGAGGCCGACCTTCTGCGTCGCCGCGAGAATGGCGCTGGGCGAGGGCAGCACGAAGCTTGGCAGCTTGAGCAGGCGGCAGGCCGCCTCCCAGACCAGCAGCAGGACGACGAAGGCGAGCCAGGGCGCGAGGCGATCGGCCTGCGTCTTCAGGCGATGTGTCCTGGGCTTAATGGTCGGCATGGCGCGAGAAGACCTTGCGGCGGATATGGTTGGCGAGCTCATTGAAACGGGGCTCCGTGAGGGTCTGCATGGACCGCGGACGCGGCAGGTCGACATCGATGATTTCCTGAACGCGGCCGGGGCGTGCCGACATCACCAGGATGCGGTCGGCCAGCAGCAGCGCTTCGGGAATCGAGTGGGTGATGAACAGCACCGTCTTCGGACGCTGGGTCCAGATATTCAGCAGCTCCAGGCTCAGCTCGTCGCGGGTCAGGGCGTCGAGTGCCGAGAACGGCTCGTCCATCAGCAGGATTTCCGGGTCGTGCAGCAATGCCCGGGCAATCGCCGCGCGCTGCTGCATGCCGCCGGAGAGTTCGTCCGGGCGCTTGTTGCCGAATTCCTTGAGCCCCACCAGTTCCAGAAGCTCCTCGCCGCGGGTGATCTCCTGGGCGGTGACACGGCCGTACTTGTGGCGCATGGGAAAGGTCAGGTTGTCGCGGATGTTCAGCCAGGGCAGCAGCGTCGGCTTCTGGAAGACGATGCCGATCTCGTCGCGCGGGCCGTCCACCGGGCTGCCGTAGATGCTGACCTGGCCGTGGGTCGGTCGCACCAGCCCGGCGAGGATGCGCAGCAGCGTGGACTTGCCGCAGCCCGAGGGGCCGAGCACGGCGATGAACTCGTGGCGGCCGATGTCGAAACTGGCGTTGTCCAGCGCCACCACCTCGCTGCCATCGGAGGAGGTGAAAACCTGGCTGACCCGATCGAAGCTGATGTTGGGGCGCGGCGTGGCGGGCAGGACGGCAGCGTTCATGGCTTCACTCGCTCAGGCTGGTGTCGATGGCGCTGGCCGGGTCGAGGGCATCAATCTGCATGCCCTGCGCCTTGGCGACCCATTCCCAGGTGGTGGCCAGACGCTTGGCGTCGAAGCCCGGGCCTTCGGCATCGCTGATCTCGTTCTGCATCAGCGGTACCGAGGCGGCGAACTGCTCTTCGGCCTGCTGCTGGTCGACTTCGGCAACCCTCTTTTTCAGCGCGGCGGCCGCTGCAGCCGGGTCGGCGATGGCGTTCTTCTGTGCCTGCCGGTAGGCCTTGACGAACTTCTTGGCGACCTCGGGATGGCTCTGCACGAAGCGCTGCGACGCTACCAGCGACAGGCCGTAGCCCTCGAAGCCGTATTCCGACCAGGGGATGGTCTTCAGCGTCTTGTCCGCCTCGCCGAGGGCACGGACGAAGCCGGGCGCGACGGTCAGCCAGTTGATGGTGGCGTCCACCTTGCCGGTGGCGAGCATCGGTGCCAGCGCGCCGGGGTCGAGCTTGAGCAGCTTGACGCTGGCCGGGTCGATGCCGTTGCGCTCCAGCAGCAGCGGCCAGACCACGTTGGAGGCGGAGAAGGTCGGGGTGGCGACCGTCTTGCCGACGATGTCCTTGAAGCTATCGATCCCCGAACCTTCGGTGGTGAAGAAGGCGTCCGGCTGCTTGTTGTAGATCGGCGCCACCGCGACCACCGGCACCTCGCCCTGGGCCTTGGCCTGCAGCAGCGAGGCCAGGCCGGCCGAGCCGAAGTCGGCGCTGTTGGTGGCCAGCTTGGTCACCACGTCGCTGCCACCGCGGGCGCTGGCGATTTCCACTTCGATGCCTTCGGCGGCGAACAGGCCCTGTTCGACACCGAGGTAGATCGCCGCCTTGTCGCCGGCCGGCAGCCAGTCGTTGAGCCAGCGCACCTTGTCGGCGGCCAGGGCGGATTGGCTGAACAGCGCGAACAGGGCGCTGGCGAGCAGGGTTCTGTTGAACATGGTGAAGCTCCTTGAAGGTTCGGCGTGTTGAGCGCGATGCAATAAACGGGTCAGCGCACGGGATGTGGTTGGCGCGCGAAGAAATCCAGCAGGGCGGCGAGCAGCGCGTCGGGCATGGCCAGTTGCGGCGCATGGCCACAATCGAGGCGCACGCGCTCGGCACCCGGCACCAGTTGCTGCATGCGCTGCTGCACCCGTGGCAGCACGGAGCGGTCCTGCGTGGCTTCGATATACAGCCGCGGCAGACGACCGAAACGCGCGGCCGTCCACTGTGCGGCGATATCGCGGCCGCCGTCGGGCTGCACTGTCAGGCGGCGCGCGGCAGTGATCGCGGCCACTGCCGGTGCATCGTGAAAGAACAGGGCGCAGGCGGCATCGCCCGGTACGCGGCTGCCGCCGGGCGCGGCCTCGAGATAGGGGCCGATGCCGCTGACCTCGGGAAAGTCGCGGGCGAGCTCGGCACAGAGTTCGCCGAAGCCCATGCCGCTGGGCAGCATCATGCCGGCGACATAGGTGACCCCGGCGATGCGCTCGGCATAACGTTCGGCCACGGCAGTGGCGGTGATGCCGCCGCCGGAATGCGCGACCAGATGGATCGGGCCGGGCAGCGTCTCGATCAGCGCGCCGACATGTTCGACGTAGCGCTGCAGCGAGACCTCGGCGAGTGGCGTGGCGTCGCTGCCGTTGCCTGGCAGGTCGAGCGCGTGCGGTCGGTGGCCGGCGCTGCGCAGGCCATCCTGCAGCGAATCCCAGACCCAGCTACCGGCCCAGGCCCCGTGGATGAGGACGATGTCAGCCATAGGTCCTCCGGTACATCTCGCGGTGGTGTTCTTCCACCGTCACCGCGGGGTAGCGCGGCGCCTCGCCGGGCGCGAGGCAGGTCGGCAGGCACTCGACCACATGGTCCGGGTTGCCGCTGAAGAAGAACGGCACGCTGTAGCGCTCGCGTCCGGACATGTTGACCACCCGGTGCAGCGTCGAACGGTACTGGTCGTTGGTCCAGCGGGCGATCATGTCGCCCAGATTGACCACATAGGTGCCGGGCACGGGCACTGCGTGAATCCAGCTCTTGCTGTGGCGATCCCAGACCTGCAGGCCGGGGTTCTCGTCCTGCAGAAGCAGCGTCAGCCCGCCGAAATCGGTATGCGCGCCACAGCCCTTTTCGCCGGGCGCGGCATTGGCCGGCTGCGGCGGGTAATGCAGCAGGCGCAGGGTGCTCATGGAGTCGCGGCAGAAGCCGGCGAAATGATCCTCCGGCAGTTGCAGCGACAGCGCGATGGCCCTCATCAGCCGATTCGCCAGCGCATTCATCGCGTCGCGATAGCGCTCCATCGTCGGGCGAAACTCCGCGAGCTCGATCGGCCACTGGTTGGCACCGTGGTTGAAACGCCCGGCCAGTACCCGCGGGTCGTCCTCGGCCAGCTCCTCGCCGATGTAGAAGCCCTCCTTGAGATCGGCCGGCGCACCGGCTTCCAGCACCTGCCCGCGCAACGGCTCATAGCCGCGATTGGCCTTCGAGAACACCTTGTCCAGTGCGCGCTTGCCGGCTTCCGGCAGGGCAAAGAAGGCCCGCGCCTGCTCGAACACCGCCTGCTGCAGCGCCGCGTCGACGCCATGGTTGGCGATACAGAAGAAACCGACCTCGCGACAGGCCGCACCGATGCGTTCGGCCACGGCGGCGCGCTCGTCGAGATCGGGAGAAAACAGCCCGGCGATGTCGATCAGCGGCAGCGCGGCGGCTTCGAGATGGCGGGCGCAAAGGGATTCATTCATGGCTCGATCCTGCTCTGCCGACCGCGGAATGGCGACCGGCGAGCGCAGTATCCGGCGCGCCGCTTGTACTCAAAAGCAGAGAATATCGAGCACGCCGATGCCGTTTCGGCAACAGCGGTGGGTGCCTTTTCTCGAGGCAACCGCTGCTTCGCCGTGGTGCGTAAGCCGGCCTGCGCCGTGTCTGGCAAAGGGACGCAGAGCGCGGAAATCCCACGCCCTTGCGCACCGTTCAGGTGCATCGAAGGCAGCGCAGGCGGGGCTGATTTTTTTCAGAAGGGTAAAGCGCTGTGCACGGCAGCCGAGTTGGCCTTGCCAAAGAACACAGGCAAAAAAAACCGCCGCCCGGATCGACCGGGCGGCGGTGCTCTGCAGGGCGACGTTGCGGTCAGGCGCGGGCGCTGCGCACGCCGGTACTGATCTGGCGGCACAGTTCCAGCACGCCTTCGACGGCCTGTGCGTTGCTCTTGGCATTGGCGATCTGATCGATCAGCGCCGAGCCCACTACCACCCCTTCGGTCAGCCGGGCGATGGCGGCGGCCTGTTCCGGCGTGCGGATGCCGAAGCCGACGCAAACCGGCAGCTCGGTATGGCGCTTGAGGCGCGCCACGGCTTCCTCGACATGCTCGAGCGTCGCCGAACCGGCACCGGTCACGCCGGCCACCGAGACGTAATAGACGAAGCCGGAGCTGCCGTTGAGTACCACGGGCAGGCGCTTGTCATCGGTGGTCGGGGTGGTCAGGCGGATGAAGTCGATGCCCGCGGCCTGGGCCGGGTCGCAGAGGTCTTCGTTGTGCTCCGGCGGCAGGTCGACCACGATCAGGCCGTCGACGCCGGCTTCCACCGCCTCGGCGATGAAGCGCTCCACGCCCATCTTGTGGATGGGATTGAAGTAGCCCATCAGCACGATCGGGGTGGTCTGGTTGTCCTGGCGGAATTCACGAACCATCTGCAGCGTCTTGGCCAGGTCCTGCTTGGCGGCCAGGGCGCGGATGTTGGCCAGCTGGATCGCCGGGCCGTCGGCCATCGGGTCGGTGAAGGGCATGCCCAGTTCGATGACGTCGGCACCCGCGGCCGGCAGGCCCTTGAGGATCTGCAGCGAGGTGGCGTAGTCCGGATCGCCGGCGGTGATGAAGGTCACCAGTGCGGCGCGGTTCTGTTGTTTCAGCTCGTCGAAGCGCGTCTGCAGGCGGCTCATATGTGTTCTTCCTGTTCGTCGTAGTGGTGCATGACGGTCTGCATGTCCTTGTCGCCGCGGCCGGAGAGGTTGACCACCATCAGGTGATCCTTCGGCAAACCAGGCGCGCGCTTGAAGACTTCAGCCAGCGCGTGGGAGGACTCCAGCGCCGGGATGATGCCTTCCAGGCGGCAGCAGGTATGGAAAGCCTTGAGCGCTTCCTTGTCGGTGATCGAGGTGTACTCGACGCGGCCGATGTCGTGCAGCCAGGCGTGTTCCGGGCCGATGCCGGGGTAGTCCAGGCCGGCGGAGATCGAGTGGGCGTCGATGATCTGGCCATCCTCGTTCTGCAGGAGGAAGGTGCGGTTGCCGTGCAGTACGCCGGGTACGCCGCCGTTCAGGCTCGCCGCGTGCTGGCCGGTCTCGATACCGTGCCCGGCCGCCTCGACGCCGATGATCTTCACACTGGCGTCATCCAGGAACGGATGGAACAGGCCCATGGCATTGGAGCCGCCACCGATACAGGCCACCAGCGAGTCGGGCAGGCGACCTTCCTTTTCCATCATCTGCTCGCGGGTTTCCTTGCCGATCACGGCCTGGAAGTCGCGGACCATGGCGGGGTAGGGGTGCGGTCCGGCGACGGTGCCGATCAGGTAGAAGGTGTTGTGGACGTTGGTCACCCAGTCGCGCAGGGCTTCGTTCATCGCGTCCTTCAGGGTGCCGGTGCCGGCGGTGACCGGAATCACTTCGGCGCCCAGGAGCTTCATGCGGAAGACGTTGGCCTGCTGGCGGTCGATGTCGGTGGTGCCCATGTAGATCACGCACTGCATGCCGAAGCGCGCGGCCACGGTGGCAGTGGCCACGCCGTGCATGCCGGCGCCGGTCTCGGCGATGATGCGCTGCTTGCCCATGCGCTTGGCCAGCAGGATCTGGCCGATGCAGTTGTTGATCTTGTGCGCGCCGGTGTGGTTGAGCTCTTCGCGCTTGAGGTAGATCTTCGCGCCGCCGCAGTGTTCGGTCAGGCGCTCGGCGAAGTACAGCGGCGAGGGGCGGCCCACGTAGTCGCGCTGGAAGTAGGCGAGCTCCTTGGCGAACTCGGGGTCGGCCTTGGCTTTTTCGTACTCGGCGGCCAGCTCGTGGATGAGCGGCATCAGCGTTTCGGCGACGTACTGACCACCGAAGTGGCCGAACAGGCCCTTGGCGTCAGGGCCGTTGCGGTATGAGGTCATGTCGGACTCCTGTGTAGGCGGGCTGCCGAGCGCGGGCCGGCAGATGCGATGGTGTCAGGGTACGGCTATGGCCGCCCGGATAAAAGCGATAAGATCGACGCAACCTGTCAGGAAAACTCACGGATATGGCGCGCGATCTACCTCCTCTCAACGCATTGCGAGCCTTCGAGGCTGCCGCCCGGCTGGGCAGTCTGAGCGAAGCGGCGCGCGAGCTGCACGTGACCCACGGAGCGATCAGTCGGCAGGTCAAGCAGCTCGAAGAGCAGCTTGGCGTTGGCCTGTTCGTCAAGGAAGGGCGCGGCGTAAAACTCACCGATGCCGGTGCGCGGCTGCGTGATGCCGCCAGCGAAGCCTTCGAGCGTCTGCGCAGCACCTGCGCCGAGCTGCAGCGCCAGACCGCCGAGGCGCCGTTCGTGCTCGGTTGCCCGGGCAGTCTGCTGGCGCGCTGGTTCATCCCGCGGCTGGATCGGCTCAATCGCGACCTGCCGGAATTGCGCCTGCAACTGTCGGCCAGCGAAGGCGAGCTGGACCCGCGCAAGCCGGGGCTGGACGCCACGCTGTGGTACGCCGAACCGCCCTGGCCGGCGGACATGCAGGTGTTCGAGCTGGCCGCCGAGCGCATCGGCCCGGTGCTCAGCCCCTACCATCCACGCTGTGCCGACCTTCGCGGCGCGCCGCCGTCGGCTGTGCTCGACGAGACGCTGCTGCACACCGCCTCGCGGCCGCAGGCCTGGCCGAACTGGGCGCGTCAGCAGGGGCTGGATCCGGCGCGGCTGCGTCTGGGACAGAGCTTCGAGCACCTGTATTTCCTGCTGGAAGCGGCGCTGGCCGGCCTCGGCGTGGCCATCGCGCCACAGCAGCTGGTGGCCGACGACTTGCGCCAGGGTCGTCTGCTGGCGCCCTGGGGCTTCGTCGAGACCCGCGCCAGACTGGCGCTCTGGGTGCCCGCGCGGCGAGTCGACAGGCGCGCCGAGCGTCTGGCGGAGTGGTTGCGCAACGAGCTGGAGCGGCAATGAGCTACGCATAACCGACACGGCTAATGCCACCACGGTGGCGTTGCTGTCGACGTGCAGCTTTCGGCGTCGACGCGCTGGCCATGCCGGCGTTGAACTCGGCATCGGCCATCGAGTCCTAGCCGCACGGCAGCGGAGCGGTTCCGATGCCTTCTGTTTCGGCTCAAAAGGAACTTTGCGAATGAATCGTTGCGCATGTGCTGCACTGGTGGCTGGTCTGCTGCTGGCCGTCACCGCTCAGGCCCAGCCACTCGAGTTCGATGGAATCGAACTGTCCAGGGACATCCCCTGTGGCGGACGGGACGTGAACATCTCCGGCAACGCCAACACCATCAGCCTGACCGGCGATTGCGGCGTGGTGCAGGTATATGGCACGGATCACAAGGTCAGCCTTGGTACCGCGACCGCGCTGGAGATATCCGGCATGGACATCAGCGTATCGGCGACGTCCGTAGCCCGGCTCATGGTCGACACCGCCAAGAATCGTGTGCGTGGCGCGGTGGTCGGTGATGGACAGACGGCGATCGTCGAGATCGATGGTGCCGAGCACGAGCTGGACCTGCGGTTCGACGGGCCCGTTCAGATCACACTCAATGGCGTCGATAACCAGCTGAACTGGAGCGGCGACGAGCCGGCGATCTCCTCGTCCGGCGTTGGCCACCGGATCGTCCGCCAATAGCGATTGGCGATACGCTGGGAACCATGGTCGCTTGCGGGCGGCTTGCGCAGCCCGAGGCGGGCCGCGCGGGGGCCGTTCAGCTGGCCAGAGCGGTCTGCGTGGTTTCCGCGTCCGCCGCGGCGACCTTGTCGGCGGCATAACCGCGAGGGTTGCGGCTCTGCCAGCGCCAGGCGTCGGCGAGCATGGTGATCAGGTCCTTTTCGGCGCGCCAGCCAAGCTCGCGCTCGGCCTTGCTCGGGTCGGACCAGCACTGGGCGATGTCGCCGGCACGGCGTGGCTTGATCACGTGGGGCAACGGGCGCCCGGTGACTTCCTCGAAAGCTGTGATCATTTCGCGCACCGAATGGCCCTTGCCGGCGCCGAGGTTCCACACCTGCGCGCCGTGCACGAGATTAAGACGCTCCAGCGCCTTCAAATGGCCTTTGACCAGGTCCACCACATGGATGTAATCGCGGATGCCGGTGCCATCTGGCGTCGGGTAGTCGTCGCCGTAGACGCTGAGCTGCTTTCGCCGACCCACCGCCACCTGCAGCATGTACGGCAGCAGGTTGTTCGGCACGCCGTTGGGGTCTTCGCCGATCAGCCCCGACTCATGGGCGCCGATAGGGTTGAAGTAGCGCAGCAGCGCGATGGACCAGCGCGGGTCGGAGTCGGCCAGGCCCTTGAGCACGTTCTCGGCCATCAGTTTGGACTGGCCGTAGGGGTTGGTCGGCACGCCAGTGGGACGATCCTCGGTGATGGGCATCACCGGCGACTCGCCATAGACGGTGGCCGAGGAGCTGAACACCAGCTTGAACACTCCGGCTTCGGCCATGGCCTGGCACAGCGCGATGCTGCCGCCGACATTGGTTTCGTAGTAGCGCAGCGGCTCGCGCACGCTCTCGCCAACCGCCTTCAGGCCGGCGAAGTGCATCACCGCAGTGATCGGGTAGGCAGCGAAGAGCGCCTTGAGCAGCGAGCGATTGCGCACGTCGCCCTTGACGAAGTGCAGTGGCCGGCCGGCCAGTTGCTCCACGCGGTCCAGAGCCAGCTGCGAGCTGTTGCACAGGTTGTCCAGTACCAGCACCTCATGCCCGGCCTGCAGCAGTTCGAGCACCGCGTGTGAGCCGATGTAACCGGCCCCTCCTGTCACCAGAATCATCTGTCTACCTCCGAAGTTCGCAGTCTTTCGACACGCTCGGGACACTGCGGCTGGCCATGGCTGGCGCTGCATGAGTCTCCGTAATTTGGGTTCGGCGAAACGGAACGGGACGGCGACGGCGAGCTGCGCGCGAGGGGTTCCGATGCCGGTTTAAATCAGGCGTCCTGCTGATAGGGACGGGGCAACGTCCGAGCGAGTTCAATTCACCCGCCAGCCGGTCGACGGCCTGTGCAATCTGATGATTGGCGGGAACCCGTACCGCTGATTGCCGTCCACTACCCGGCAGGCGGCGCGGGTTGCAGGGTTTTGCGAGCCTCGCTGTCGCCTCGAATCGATACGCCTTACGCAGGGCAGCGCTGGCTTTTCAAGTGACGGTTGAACGGCCATGGGAGGCCTGGCCGCCGCCACCGAAAACGAGGTGCTAGATGAGCTGGGCCGGCCCGTTCCAATACGACATCGGCAAATCCCGCAACGCGCAGCAGGTACCGGCCGAAGTGGTCTTCGACGATCAGGTTCCGACCCTGCTGTGTCTGTCGCATCTGCGCTGGAGCTTCGTCTACCAGCGCCCGCAACACCTGATGTCGCGTTTTGCCCGCGACTACAACGTGCTCTTCCATGAGGAACCGATTCCCACCGAGGATGCCGAGCCCTGGCTTGAAGTGCGTCCCGAGGAGAATGGCGTGCAGGTGCTGATCCCGCGCCTGCCGGCCGGCTGCGAGGGGGAGGATGCGACCCGCGTGCAGCGCCAGTTGCTCGATGGCTACCTGGAAAAACTCGGCGTCAGCGACCTGCTGCTCTGGTACTACACGCCGATGAGCCTGGCGTTCTCCGATCACCTGGCGCCCGGCCTGATCGTCTACGACTGCATGGACGAGCTCTCGGCGTTCCGCGGCGCGCCGCCGGAACTGGTGGAGCGCGAGGTGGAACTGATGTGCCGGGCCAACCTGGTGTTCACCGGCGGCTACAGCCTCTATGAAGCCAAGCGCCAGCGCCACGACAACGCTCACCCGTTCCCCAGCAGCGTCGATGTCGAGCACTTCGCCGCCGCGCGCCGCCCGCAGCACGACCCGGACGATCAGGCAGAGATTCCGCATCCGCGCCTGGGCTTCTACGGCGTGATCGACGAGCGTCTGGACATCGCCCTGGTCGAGCAGGTCGCGCGCATGCGGCCGGACTGGCAGATCGTGCTGGTCGGCCCGGTGGTGAAGATCGACCCGGCCGAGCTGCCGCAGCGCGACAACATCCACTACCTGGGCGGCAAGACCTACGACGAGCTGCCGCAATACCTGTCCGGCTGGGACGTGGCGATCATGCCGTTCGCACTGAACGAGTCGACCCGTTTCATCAGTCCGACCAAAACCCCCGAATACCTCGCCGGCGGTTGCCCGGTGGTGTCCACGCCGATCACCGATGTGGTGCGCACCTACGGTGACACCGGGATCGTGCGCATCGCCGACAGCGCCGAGGCGTTCGTCGCTGCCACCGAAGCCGCCCTGGCCGATGCCGAAGACCGCGACGGTCTCTTGGCCAAGGCCGACGAGATCCTGGGCGACATGTCCTGGGATCACACCTGGAGCCTGATGAAGGAGAAGATGCAATGCGCGATATGAGCCCGCAGGACAGCAACCCGGAACGTCTCGGCGCAGGCGCGGGCGACCAGCCACAGGCGCGCAGACGCGGCTTCGACTACCTCATCGTCGGCGCCGGCTTTGCCGGCAGCGTGCTTGCCGAGCGCCTTGCCACGGGGCTGAACAAGCGCGTGCTGGTGGTCGACCGGCGCCCGCATATCGCCGGCAATGCCTACGACTACCACGACGAGTCCGGCGTGCTGATTCACCGCTACGGCCCGCACATCTTCCACACCAACGCCCAGCGCATCGTCGATTACCTCTCGCAGTTCACCGAGTGGCGCCCCTACGAACATCGCGTGCTGGCGCAGGTGGATGGCCAGGAAGTGCCGATCCCGATCAACATGACCACGCTGAACAGGCTCTATGGCCTGAACATGACCACCGAACAGGAAGCGGCCGACTTTCTCGCCAGCCGCGCCGAGCCGGTGGAGAACATCCAGACCAGCGAGGACGTGGTGATCAACGGCATCGGCCGTGAGCTGTACCAGAAGTTCTTCCGCGGCTACACCCGCAAGCAGTGGGGGCTGGACCCGTCGCAGCTGGACAAGTCGGTGACCTCGCGCATCCCCACGCGCACCAACACCGACGACCGCTACTTCACCGACACCTTCCAGCAGATGCCCAAGCATGGCTACACGAAGATGTTCGAGAAGATGCTGGCGCACCCCAACATCAAGGTCATGCTCAACACCGACTACCGCGAGATCCGCGACGAGGTGCAGTACGACCACCTGATCTTCTGCGGCCCGATCGACGAGTACTTCGATTACCGTTTCGGCAAGCTGCCGTACCGCTCGTTGAAGTTCGAGCACAAGCAGCTCGACCAGGAACAGTTCCAGGCCGTGGGTACGGTCAACTACCCCAGCGAGGATGTGCCCTACACGCGCATCAGCGAGTACAAGCACCTCACCGGGCAGGTCCACCCGAAGACCAGCATTACCTACGAGTACCCCTCCGCCGAGGGCGATCCCTACTACCCGATCCCGCGGCCGGAGAACGCCGAGCTGTACAAGCGCTATCAGCAGCTGGCGGACGAAACGCCGAACGTGACCTTTGTCGGCCGCCTCGGCACCTACAAGTACTACAACATGGATCAGGTGGTAGGGCAGGCGCTGGCGCTGTACAAGCGCATCGAGGAAGCCGAGCACGCCGGCCAGACGCAGGCGGTCGCCGAGCAACTTGGTTGAAGCGCAACGGTCGTTATGCAAGAGCCCGAGGCGCGTGCGCTCGGGCACGGGCAGCGCGGTTAACGCTGCGGTCGCTGGCGTCATCCAAGAGGTAAACGATGCACCACCCCTCTGTATTCAAGAGTTTCTTTCTCGGTGGTTTCGAGTGCTCGAACCATCGCCGCAGCGACGGCCGCCGGCTCGACCTGCTCGCCGCGACCGGCCACGACCGCTGGGCCGCGCACGACTACGCCGAACTGCACCGCCATGGCCTGCATGCCGTGCGCGACGGCCTGCGCTGGCATCTGATCGAGCGCCAGCCGGGGCAGTACGACTGGTCGAGCTTCCTGCCCATGTTGCAGGCCGCCCAGCGCCAGGGTACCCAGGTGATCTGGGACCTCTGTCATTACGGCTGGCCGGATGACATCGACATCTGGCGGCCGCAGTTCGTCGAGCGCTTCGCCCGTTATGCCGCGGCGGTGGCGCAACTGGTCAAGGACGAGACCCGCGATGTGCCGTTCTATGCACCGCTCAACGAGATTTCCTTCTGGGCCTGGGCCGGCGGCGACGAGGCCTACTTCAACCCCATGGCGCGCGGCCGCGGCTTCGAACTCAAGCACCAGCTGGTGCGGGCCACCATCGCCGCGATGCAGGCGATTCGCGCGGTCGATCCGCGGGCGCGTTTCGTTCAGGTCGATCCGGCCATTCATGTGGTTGCTGGCAACGACCGGCCAGGCCCGCAGCGCGACGCCGAGCGCTTTCGCCAGGCGCAGTTCGAGGCCTGGGACATGCTCTGCGGCGAACAATGGCCGGGGCTCGGCGGTGCGCCGGAGTACCTCGACATCATCGGCGTCAACTACTACTCGGATAACCAGTGGTACCACGGCGATGGCAGCACCATCGCACGAGACAATCCCGACTACCGGCCGTTCAAGGGCATCCTGCGCGAGATCCATCAGCGCTACCAGCGCCCCCTGCTGATTGCCGAGACCGGCGCCGAGGGTGACCTGCGCGGCGACTGGCTGCGCTATGTCAGCGAGCAGGCGGGCCTGGCGATGCAGGCCGGTGTGCCGGTGGAGGGCATCTGCCTGTATCCGGTGCTGGACTATCCGGGCTGGGCGGACGAGCGACACTGTCCGGTTGGCCTGCTCGGTTTTGCCGACGAAAGCGGCCGGCGCTGCGTACACCAGGGGCTGGCCGATGAGCTGCGCCTGCAACAGGCGCGCTTCAGCCAGTCAAATCCGGCCCCGCAACTCGCCGCAGTGATGTCATGAACCAGGCGGCCGCCGTGCCCCAGGCAAAGGCCGACGAGCTGCCGTTGCCCAGCCGTCCGGTGGCGTTTCTCTGGCATTACATCTGCGCGCGGCCCTGGCATTTCGGCGGCCTGCTGGCACTGATCATCGGCGCGGCGAGCTGCGCGGTGGCCGTGCAGTACGGCATGAAGCTGCTGGTCGATGCGATGGCGCAGGGCACCTCGGATCGCGGTTCGGCCAACGTCTGGTGGCCGTTGGGGCTGTTCATCGGCCTGATTGTCACCGAGAACGTGTTCTGGCGCCTAGGCGGCTGGCTTGGTTGCCGTACCGTGGTGGCCAGCGTGGTGGACATCCGCGTCGACCTGTTCAAGCACCTGACCGGCCACCCGATGCGCTATTTCACCGAGCATTTCGCCGGCTCGCTGGGCAATCGCATCTCCGCCCTCGGGGCCGCGGCCGGTTCGATCTATGGCGGGCTGGCGTGGAAGATCGTGCCGCCGATCGTCGACTTCCTCGGCGCCGTGGTGGTGCTGTTCACCGTCGGCTGGCAGATGGCGGTGGCGCTGATCGTCTTCGTCGCCATCGTCGCGGCGCTGATCACCGGCTTCGGTATCCGCGGACGCAGCAAGCATCAGCGTTTCGCGGCGCAATCGGCGCGGGTCGGCGGCGAGCTGGTGGACGCGGTGTCGAATGTCTGGACGATCAAGGCCTTTTCCGCCCGGGATCGCGAGGCCGAACGCCTGGCCCATGAGATCGGTTACGAGGCGCGTGCCCAGCGACGCAGCTGGATGTACCTGGAAAAGGCCCGTGTGATGCATGACATCTGCCTGTCGGTGATGGCCGGCGGCATGCTGATCTGGGCAATCCAGCTGTGGATCGGCGGTTCGGTGACCGCCGGTGACGTCGTGCTGGTCAGCGCGCTGACCTTCCGTATCCTGCACGGCTCGCGTGACCTGGCGCTGGCTTTGGTGGATGCCACCCAGCAGCTCGGCGCCATCGACGACACCCTGCGCATCATCGTCCAGCCCCACGGTCTGGAGGACACCGATACCCAGCTGATGCTCGCCGAAGGCGACATCACCTTCGAGGGGGTCGGCTTCGGTTATCCCGAGCGCGGCATGGTGTTCGAGCAGCTCGATCTGCATATCCCGGCCGGGCAGAAGGTAGGCGTGGTGGGCTCCTCGGGGGCGGGCAAGTCGACCCTGATCCATCTCATCCAGCGGCTGGACGATGTGCAGCACGGCCGCATCCTGCTCGACGGCCAGGACATCCGCAGCGTCAGCCAGGACAGCCTGCGCGAGAAGATCGCCGTGGTGCCGCAGGAAACCGCGCTGTTCAATCGCAGCATCCGCGAGAACATCCGCTACGGCCGCCCTGACGCCTCGGACGAAGAAGTGGTCCAGGCCGCCCGCCGGGCGTTCTGCGACAGCTTCATCCGTGAGCTGCCGCAGGGTTACGACACCCTGGTCGGCGAGCGTGGGGTGATGCTCTCGGGCGGCCAGCGCCAGCGCTTGGGTATCGCTCGGGCCTTCCTCAAGGATGCGCCGATTCTCATCCTCGACGAGGCCACTTCGGCGCTCGATACCCAGTCCGAGGCCGAGATCCAGGCCGCGCTGGACAACCTGGTGCACAACCGGACGGTGGTGGCCGTGGCACATCGCCTGTCAACGCTGTCGAGCTTCGACCGCATCATCGTGCTGCGCGACGGTCGCATCGTCGAGGACGGCCCGCCACAGGAGCTGCGCCGCCGCGGCGGCGAGTTCGATGGGCTCTGGCGCATGCAGGCCGAGGGCTTCAACCGTGATACCGCTAGCGGGCCATGAAGCGCGTCGCCTTGCAATCGAGCAGCCTGCGCTCGCTGGGCTACGACCCCGAGCAGCAGATACTGGAGGTGGAATTCAGCAGCGGTGCGCTGTATCGCTACGAGGCGGTTCCGCCCGAGGTGGTGCAGGCGTTGCTGGAGGCCGACTCGCTGGGCCGGCATTTCAATCAGGTATTCAAGCCGCAGCACTATCGCTATCGGCGAATCGACTGAGCCACCACCCGCTTCAGTCAGGGTCGGAAGGGCAATCTAGACGTCCTTCGCGCCCTCGATCGCGTCGTGCAGCGAGGCGGCCAGGTCTTCGAGCCGATAGGGCTTGGCCAGCACGTTCACCCCCTCGGCCGCAGCCGATTGCTGAGCGGCCTCGGCATAGCCGCTGGTGAGCAGCACCGGAACGCCCAGGGCGCGCACACGGATCTCCCTGGCCAGTTCAACGCCATTCATGCCACCTGGCATCATCACGTCGGAGAACACGACATCCACCTTGCAGCCGTTGGCCAGCGCATTCAGCGCAGCGGTGGCACTGTCGGCGTGGCTGACGCGGTACCCCAGGTGCTCGAGCATCTCGCCCACCAGCGCGGCCACTTCCTCGTCGTCATCCACCAGCAGCACGCTGCCGAGGGAAGGGTCGGCGGCATCGTCGGCGGCGCGTTCATCCTCGGCGGGCTGCTCGGGCACACGCGCCGAACGCGGCAGCAGCATGATCACGCTGGTGCCGCGCCCGCATTCGCTTTCGATCCAGACGGTGCCGCCCGATTGCCGGGCGAAGCCGTAGACCTGGGCCAGGCCGAGCCCCGAGCCCTTGCCGATTTCCTTGGTGGTGAAGAAGGGATCGAACACCCGTGCGCGGACGTCCTCCGGGATACCGGTGCCGTCGTCGATGACCGCGAGGCGGACGAAGTCGCCGCGCAGGCCCATGACCGGTTCATCCGGCGCATTGCGTGCCTCGATCAGGATCGAGCCGCCATCGGGCATGGCGTCGCGGGCGTTGACCGCGAGGTTGAGAATCACCAGCTCCAGCTCGCCCGGATCGACTTCCACGGGCCACAGGTCCGGGGCGAACTGCACCTGCACGTGCACGTCGCCGCTCAGGCTGCGGTCGAGCAGCTCGCGCATCCGCCCGATGCGCAGCACCAGGTCGACGGATTCCGGCGCCAGCGACTGACGCCGGGAGAAGGCCAGCAGCTGGCGAGTGAGCGATGTGCCGCGCTGGGCCGCCTGGCGCATGCCGGCCATCAGGCGTTCGCGGCGTGCGGGATCGGCACGGCGGTCGAGCATGTCGAGCCCGCCGGAAATCACCATCAGCAGGTTGTTGAAGTCATGGGCGATGCCGCCGGTGAGCTGGCCGATGGCCTCGATTTTCTGCGCCTGGCGCAGGGTCTCCTCAATACGGGTGCGTTCGGCCATCTGCGTGCGCAGTTCCTGGTTGGCCTTTTCCAGCTCGCTGGTCCGTTCGACCACCAGCGCTTCGAGCTCGTGCGAGGCGCGTTCGCGCGCTTCGAGCAGCGCGCGCACCTCGTACTGGCGATGCCGCCCGCGCAGCGCCGCCTTCATGGCACTGGTGAGGGTGATGCTCTGCACCGGACGTTCCAGCAGCGAGACGTTGCGCAGCGCGGCGACCATGCGCTGGCGCCAGGCGGCCACGGCCGGTTGCTGATGCTTGCTGGTGAGCACCACGAAGGGAAAATCGGACCAGGCCGGCTGTCGGTCGACCCAGGCGGCCAGAGCCGCAAGGTCATGGCCGAACAGGCCTTCCTCGGCGATGAATACGGCGTCGGCTTCCGTTTCCGCGCGCTGGAGCACTTCCTCGAGGCTGTGGCAGACCACGGCTTCCATGCCGCTGCGGTTGAGCAGCTCGGCCGAGGCGGGGCCGTCCCGACCGATGGGGGCAAAGACGACTACGGTGGGGCTGTCACGTTTAGTAGGTGTCGTCATGCTCGTCTTTCAGTAGCTGAGCCGCATCGCCGGTGTATTCCGGTGTGCCCGAAAGGATGCCGTTGAAGTGACTCAGGGGCGGCCCGACCTGGATGCCGGTGGGACTGAAGCGGTATTCGCGGATGGTGTTCTCGTGGCGCCCGCTGCGCTTCTTCACCACCGACAGGGCCCGGCGGATGATGCCGGCATGCTCGAAATAGCGCTGCATGATGACGGCATCGCTCAGGTAGCTGATGTCGATTGGGGTATCCATTACGCCAACCAGCCCATGCTGGGCCAATACCATGATGGTGACCACCCCTTTCTGCCCCAGGTAACTCAGCAGCTCGTGCATCTGCAGGACCAGGAACTTGCCGTCCGGCATGGCGTGCAGGTAGCCGTTGAGGCTATCGAGCACCACCAGCCCGGCGCCTTGCACTTCGACGCTGTGGCGCACCGCGGCGGTGAACTCGCCGGGCGACAGTTCGGCCGGGTCGACCTGTTGCAGGTGCAGCAGGCCTCGTTCGATCCACGGTTCGATATCCATTCCCAGTGCGCGGCCGCGGGTCAGCAGGGTGCCGATGTTCTCGTCGAAAACGAAGAAGGCCACCTGCTCGCCGCGTTGGCAGGCGGCGTACGCATAGGTCAGCGCCAGCGAGGACTTGCCGACCCCGGCCGCGCCGACCAGCAGCGCGTTGGTGCCGCGTTCCAGCCCGCCACCGAGCATCCGGTCCAGCATCTCGTTGCCGGAGGAGGCCACCTCGCCGACAAAGCAGGAGCGATGCTCGGCCGCGATCAGGCGCGGATAGATCTGCAGCCCGCCCTTGCGGATGACGAAGTCGTGGTAGCCCCCGCGGAACTGGATGCCGCGCATCTTGATGACCCGCAGACGCCTGCGTTCGGCGCCATAGTCGATGGCCAGCTGCTCCAGCAGGACGACCCCATGGGAAATCGAGTGCAGCTGCAGGTCGCCCATTTCCGAGGTCTGGTCATCGAGCAGGATCACCGTGCAGCGGCGGGTGGTGAAGAAGTGCTTGAGTGCCAGCACCTGCCGGCGATAGCGCAGCGGGCTTTGGGCCAGCAGACGCATTTCCGAAAGGCTGTCGAAGATCACCCGCGTCGGGTTGGTTTCGCTGACGCGGTCGAACACCTGCTGGGTGGTTTCGCTGAGCTCCATTTCCGCCGGGTGCAGCACGGTCAGCTCCAGCTCCGGATCGAGGCTGGTTTCCGGGCTGACCAGTTCGAACACATCAATGCCATCCAGGCTCCAGCCGTGCCGCTTGGCCACCAGCTCCAGCTCTGCCTTGGTTTCCGACAGCGTCACGTAGAGCACGCGCTCGCCCCTGCGCACGCCCTCGAGCAGGAACTGCAGCGCAATGGTGGTCTTGCCCGAGCCCGGGCTGCCCTCGTAGAGATACATGCGGTTGGGGTCCAGGCCACCGCCGAGGATGTTGTCCAGCCCTTCGCTGCCCGTCGAAATACGCTGGGCTTCGTCATCCATGGGGAGATCAAGATCGTGGGTATCGGTCATTTCCATGCTCCTTACGCAGGCAGCCTCATGGAGGCTGCGTGTCCTGGTTCCTGACCTCGCGCTTCGTGCGCCGCGAGGCAATGGAACGCGCCCGTCAAAGCCGCACAAGCGGTCGGGCAAGAAGCCCCATGCCGGTTCGCCATGACCGTGTGGCAGGCGTGTTCGGCAAGCGAAAACCGAGGGGCGTAGTCATCTATTCCGACTGGGCTTTTGCCGCGCCGTTCCGCATATCGGAATTTGACCGGGCTCGTTGCAGGCGTCATCGCGACCTCAGGCGGCGCACCATCAGGCGCCCCGAGAAGCCTTCGCAGGTAGGTTCGCTGCGGGTGCGCAACAGGCTGCAACCATTGCACCTTGGATCGACATCGCGGCTGTTCCATGATCAGCCTTTGCCTTCACAGGTAGCCGCCATGTCTCGATTCTCGCGCCCCTCGGCTTCGGCGCTCGGCCGCTTTCTGCAGCTGGGCGGCACCGGTGCGCGGATCGCCGGCAATCTGCTGGTGCAACGCATCACGCCGGGCAAGGCGCGCATCGACTGGCAGCCGGTGGGCGAGCTACTGGGCGATGCCCTTGGCCAGATGAAAGGCCCGGTGCTCAAGCTGGGCCAGCAGGCTTCGCAATGGCAGGACCTGTTGCCCGAACCCATCAGCGCGGCGCTGGCGCGCCTGCAGAATCAGGTGCCCTCGCTGCCGTTCGCCGCACTGGAAGCCAACCTGCAGCGGCTGTATGACGGCCGCCTCTACGACCTGTTCGAATCCATCGAACCGACGCCTGCCGCGGCCGCTTCGCTGGGCCAGGTGCACCGCGCCCGTGATCGCCAGGGCAGGGCGTTGATCATGAAGGTCCAGTACCCCGGCATTCACGCGATCTGCGAAGCGGACCTGCGCCAGCTGCGCCGCCTGATGCCACTGGGGCGTCTGTTCGGTACGCCACTGGCGCGGCTGGAGGCGGTCTACACCGAGCTGCAGCGAGCCATCGGCGAGGAGCTGGACTATGCCGCCGAACGTGAAAACCTCGAAGCCTTCCGCGCGCACTTCAGCGGCTGGCCCGGCATCGGCATTCCCTTCGCTGCCAGCGAACTCTGTCGGCCCGGCGTGCTGGTGCTGGAGGACCGCCCCGGGCGTTCCATGGCCGAGGTCGAACAGGCGCCCGCCGATGTCCGCCAGCGCCTGGCCGAAAGCCTCTGCCAGTGGCTCGCCGAGCAGGCGTTCGGTCTGCAGCGGCTGCACACCGATCCGCATCCGGGCAACCTGGCCTGGACCGAGCGCGGCGAACTGGTGGTCTACGATTTCGGCAGCGTGCTGCGCCTGGAACCGCGTCTGCTGGCCGGTTACGTACAGATCTTCGAGGCGCTGCGCGGCACTTCCAGCGAGGCGCTCGAGGCGGGCTTCCAGATGCTCGGCGGACGTCAGCCTGGCAGCATGCCGCCGCACGGGCTGTATCGGCGCATCCACCTGATGCTGCACCCGTTGTTGCAACCGGGCGCGCAGTGGGACTTCCGCGAAGCGGCCTTGCATCAGCAACTGTCCGAACTCTTTCCGTTGCTGATGTCCGCCCTCGGCAGCCTGCAACCGGCCTCCGGCACCTTGCTGATCAATCGCACCCTTGAAGGTCACTACTGGAACCTTTACCGCCTTGGCGCCCGCCTGCCCATCGCCGACCTGCTCGCCGAGCATATCGAGCGCTGGCGAAGCGGTGCCTCGCGCCCCTGACCGCCGGAGATCGCCATGCCGTTGCAGTCATTTCCCCCAGGATTTCGCGCGCTGGTCATCGGCGCTTCCGGCAGCATCGGCGCGGCGCTGGTCGCTGCCTTGCAGGCCGACCCGCGCTGCGCGACGGTGATCGCGCTCGGTCGTGGGTCCGAACCGGCGCTGGACCTCGCCGATCCGGTCAGCATCGAACGGGCCGCGAACGCGGTGGCGGGGCAGGGGCCATTCCACCTGATCATCAACGCTGCCGGCGTGCTGCACGGCGCGGATTTCATGCCGGAAAAGCGCCTCGCCGATCTCGACCAGGCCCAGCTGCTCGCGACTTTCCAGATCAACACCTTCGGGCCGGCGCTGCTGCTGCGTCACTTCTGCGGGCTTCTGGACCGTCAGCGCGGCGTGCTCGCCATGCTCTCGGCCAAGGTGGGCAGCATCGGCGACAACCGTCTTGGCGGCTGGTACAGCTACCGCGCCTCCAAGGCCGCGCTGAACATGCTGATCAAGACGGCGTCCATCGAGGTGCGCCGCAGCCAGCCCAATGCCGTGCTGCTGGCGTTGCACCCGGGCACGGTGAACTCGGACCTGTCCCGACCCTTCCGTGGCGCCGAAATCGGCCGACCGCCCGCGGATGCCGCGCAGGATCTGCTCAGGGTCATCGACAGCCTGGGGCCCGAGGCGAGTGGCGGGTTCCATGCGTACAGCGCAGAAGTGCTGCCGTGGTAGGGCCTCTCAACCAACCGGGGTGGCGATTGCGCGGGCTACGGTTTCGGCCAGCAGTTCGAGCGAGAAGGGTTTGGTCATGAGTTGCATGCCGGGGGCCAGGCAGTCGAGGCGGGTCGCGGCCTGTTCGGCGTAGCCGGTGATCAGCACCACCGGCAGGCCAGGGCGCCGTTGCTGAAGCATTTCGGCGAGCTGGCGGCCGTTGAGCCCCGGCAGGCCGACATCGGTCAGCAGCAGGTCGAGCGAATCGAGCTGTGCGGCGACTTCCAGGGCGCTCTGACTGTCGGCGGCCAGGTGCACACGGTAGCCGAAATCCTCGAGCGCGCTCTGCAGCAGCGGCCGCACGGTGTCGTCGTCCTCGACCAACAGTACCGTGCGCCCGCCCCCTGCACCGGGAACGCGGCTCGTTGCCGCGGCCGATTCTTCCCGCGCGTCGGCAGGCGCCGCTGGCATGTGCAGGGCGACGCGGGTCCCCTTGCCCTGGCAGCTGTCGATGGTGATGAAGCCGCCGCTCTGGCGGACGAAGCCGTAGACCATCGACAAGCCGAGCCCGGTACCTTCGCCGAGGGGCTTGGTCGTGAAGAAAGGCTCGAACACCTTGTCCACCAGGGGCGCTGGAATGCCAATGCCGGTGTCGATGACGCGCACGCACAGGTATTCGCCGGTCTGCACGCCGTGGCGGGAGGCCTGCTCCGCTGGCAATTCCAGGCGCTGCGTCTCGATGCGCAATGTGCCGCCGTCCGGCATGGCATCCCGGGCGTTGAACGTCAGGTTGAGCAGGGCGTTTTCCATCTGGCCGGGGTCGACCAGGGCGAGCCCGGCGGCCTCGTCAATAGCCAGCTCGAAGCGGATGGTTTCGCCCAGGCTGCGCTGCAACAGCTCGGCAAGCGAGCGGATCAGCGGATTGACCGCGGTCGGCCGGGTCTGCAAAGGCTGGCGGCGGGAGAAGGCCAGCAGGCGCTGGGTCAGGGAGGCGGCGCGCTGCGCCGAGCCATGTGCCGCATCGAGATACCGCGGCAGGTCGTCATGGCGACCGGTATCCAGGCGCAGGCGAATCAGATCCAGCGCACCGATGATGCCAGTCAGCATGTTGTTGAAGTCGTGTGCGATGCCGCCGGTAAGCTGGCCGACGGCGTCCATCTTCTGAGAGTGGCGCAGTTGTTCCTCTGCTCGGCTGCGCTCCTGGACTTCGACGGTCAGTTGGTCGAGCGCCTGCTGCAGTGCCTGGGTTCGCAGCTCGACCTCCTGCTCGAGCTGCTGATTGAACTCGCGCAGCATCTCCTCGCTGCGCCTCTCGGCATCGACGTCGATGATCACTACCGCCGCGCCCATCGGCTGCTCGGTGTTGTCATAGAGGGGCACGCCGCTCAGGCGCAGCCAGCGTTCGCCGCCGTTTTCGGGGTAGTACCGGTAGTCCTGGTCATTTACCTGCTCGCCGCGCAGGGCACGGGCACCGACGTACTGGCTCGGCGGTATGACCTGCCCCTGGCTGTCCAGGCCTACCCAGCGCCGGGCCCGGTCGGGCGCCGCCGAAGGTATCTTCCGGTTCGGCACGTACTCGTCGTACTTGGGGTTGCTGAGCAGCGTATTGCCGTCGGTATCGATGAAGCAGACCCCGACTGGAAGGTTCTCGATCAGTCGCTCGAAGCGGGCTCGCTCATCGACTTGTGCGGACTTCTGTCGCTGCCGGGCGAGCCGCTCCCGATGCAGCTGTATGCAGGTGGCGAGGCAGCTGAGCAGCGTGGCGGGCCCGACCGGTTCTTCGAGTACCACGAAGTCGCTGATCGCCGACGGCAGGCGGGCACGGAGCACAGCATGGGGCTCGGTGCCGGAGTCCAGCAGGATGAACGGAATGGCTCCGCCGGCCGGCAGTTGCCCGAGCGCGGCGCTGAGGTTATCCAACGGCCCCGCCGCCAGCTCGTCGGCGAGCAACACGACGTCGACCGTCTCGTCGATGCGCTGTGCCAGGCTCGTCTGGTCAGTGCAAAGGCCGACGCTGTAGCCCTCGGCGGCCAGCAGCGCGGCGAGCTCGCGCCGTTTGTCGCTGTCGCGCATGCCGAGAACGATTCGCTTTGCTTCCGCAGTTTCGCCTGCCATCTGTAACGTGCGCCTTGTCTGGTTGGTGGTCCGATCAGGGCTCCCGATCGATCGGACATGGCTCGACGCGGCTGCCGGTGTCGGGCAGTGCGAAAGCAGGTCCGTCCTTGGGCGGACTGCCGACAAGCGAGAGTGTTCCCAGGAGCTGCATGGTCACCCGCTTGAGCACGGCATGGTATCGGTGAACGCCGGTGGGAGATAGGAGCCTGCGCCAAAGGGCCGCTAGACGGCCCGAACGTGTTCTGGACGTCTGCGGGTCTGTCGATCCGGTGCAGCGTGCCACGCGCGACCACGTCGAATTGGCTGCGGACTCGCCTGTCTGCTACAACGCACGTCAGCCCGGCGACCCGCGGCATCTGGCCGGTCAGATGGGCTACGAGACGACAGGAGCGCTTCCGATGATCGATCTGCCGCTGATGCTTGCCTTTATCGCAGCCGCGTCCCTGCTGACCGTCACGCCGGGTGTGGACACGGCCATCGTGCTTCGCACGGCCACGCTGGAAGGGCGGCGGCAGGCGGTACTGGCCGCGGCGGGTATCTGTCTGGGTTGCCTGGCATGGGGGGTGGCGGTCTCGCTCGGGCTCGGCGCGCTGCTGCAGGCCTCGGAACTTGCCTATACCCTGGTCAAGTTCGCCGGCGCCGCCTACCTGATCTGGCTCGGCTCGCATCTGTTGTTCAAACGTCGCGCCTCGTTCGACGCGGGCACGCTCGAGGCGCCTTCTGCAGCGAGCGGTCAGGCCTTCTGGCGCGGCCTGCTGACCAACCTGCTCAACCCCAAGGTGGGCGTGTTCTACGTCACCTTCCTGCCCCAGTTCGTCCCGCTCGGCGCGGATGTGGCCGCCTATTCGTTCTTCCTGGCCGGCCTGCATGTACTGCTGACCCTGGCCTGGTTCGCCGTCCTGATCGCGGCAACGATTCCGCTTGGCAGGCTGCTGCGCCGCCCCGCGCTGACCCGGGCGCTGGACCGGCTGACCGGTGGAGTGCTGGTGGGGTTCGGGGTAAGACTGGCGGCTTCGAGCGGTCCGTAGGGGCGCTTTCCGGGCGCTCAGCGGCACCCGCTCAGGGTGCCCAGCATCGACGCCTGAAAAAGGATGCTACACATTCCTCCCGCGATCCTCGGCACTGCAGCGCTTTGCGGTCTAAAACTCGGGAACTGCGTTCGCTGTGTCGGACGCCCAGCTATTCTTCGCTGAGGAGCCATGATCATGTCCCTATCGAGCCAAAGCCGAACCGCCCGCCATGTGATCTTTATGGCGCGCGAAGCGCTTTATCGTTTCGCCCTGACGCTGTGCGTGACAGCGATGACGCTGGTCACGACGCAGGCCTTCGCGCACCACGGCTGGGCCTGGGCCGAAGAAGAGCAGTCGGAGTTGAAGGGCACGATTGCCGAGATCTCGATGGCGCCACCTCATCCGGCCTTGCGCGTGAAGGCAGAAGACGGCCGCATATGGCAGGTCGATCTGGGCAATCCGAGCCAGACGAAACGTTCAGGCTTTACCGGGGATACCGCCAAGGTGGGCGATGAAATCACCGTGCTCGGCAACCGCACCAAAGAGCCGAACGAAGCGCATATGAAAGCCGTCCGCATCACCGTGGGTGGCAAGCAGTACGACATGTATCCGGAACGCATCGGGCAATGACGACAGGGCCATGACAGCTTTCCTGCAGGCGATTGCGGGCTGGCCCGGTGCCGTCTTCCTGCAGGAATACTGGGTCGCCTATCTCGTCGTCAACGCCGCACACATTCTTGGCATAGGGCTGCTCCTGGGCTCGATACTGCCGTTGGATGTGCTCCTATTGCGGTCTGCGCACGGCCGCGATCTGTCGGTCCTCGGCCCCTTTCTCGTCCGAGCGGCGGCAACGGGCGCCACGCTGGCGGTGGTGACGGGGCTCTGGTTGTTCTCGGTGAACCCCGTGGCGTATGCGGACAATCCTGCCTTCCTCTGCAAGGTCGCACTGCTCCTGCTGGCCATCTGCAACATTGCACTTCAGCATCGCGGCGAACACTTTCATGCCGCGCTGCATGGCGGGCCGCCGAGGGTACGCGTCCGCGTGCTGGCTGCCACATCCGCCACTCTGTGGCTATCCATACTTATAGCGGGTCGTTGGATCGGCTTTGTCTGAAACGCAGATGGCGCTGCAGGCGGCCGTAAGGCGCTTAAGAAGACCGCTGCGCCTGCTAACCGGCTTCCAACACCGGCATGACCCGCTCCAGCCGCGGACAGGCCCACTCCACAAACGCCCGCACCCGTGGCGACAGTTGCAGGCTGTGCGGGTAGACGAGCTGGATCGGCAGGTCCTTCGGTTCGTAATCCTTCAGTAGCCTCGCCAGGCGGCCATCGGCCAGTTCGTCGGCGACCTGGTAGTGCATCAGCCGGGTGATGCCCAGGCCCTGGACGCAGGCGAGGCTGGCGCTGCGGATCTGGTTGCAGGTCAGGCGCGGGGTGATCTCTTCGGCCTGTTCCCTGTCGCCGTCGCGGTAGTACCAGTGCCGGCCCTGGGCGGCGAAGAGGATGCAGGCGTGCTCCTTGAGCGCGGCCGGGGTGTCGATCGGCGGGCTGCTGGCGAGGTAGTCCGGGCTGGCGCAGGTGACCAGCCGGGTGGTGCCGAGCGGGCGCGCGACGAGGGTCGAGTCGGGCAGGTGGCCGATGCGCAGGGCGAGGTCGAGGCGCTCGTCCAGCAGCGGGACGATCTGGTCGTTCAGGTTCAGCTCCACCTGCACCTGCGGGTGTTCCTTGAGAAAGGCATTCACCAGCGGTGCCAGGTAGCGCTGGCCGAACTCCACCGGGGCGGTGAGGCGCAGCAGGCCGCGAACGCTGCCGTCCTGCGCATCCAGGCGTTGCTCAATGTCGGCGAACTCGGCAAGCATGCGCCGGCTCCAGGCCAGGTATTGCGCGCCTTCATCGGTGAGGGCCATGCGCCGGGTGCTGCGGTTGAGCAGGCGCACACCCAGGTGGCTCTCCAGCGCGGCCAGCGAGCGCACCACCGATGCCACGGACTGGCCACTGGCGTCGGCTGCCGCACTCAGGCTGCCGTTGTCGACGATCCTCACGAAATTGGCCATCGCCTTGAGCTTGTCCATTGCCACCTTCGATTTGTGCGATTGCTGCAGGGGTGTTGTCAGGTCCGCGGCATAGCTGGGATGCGCAGGGCGGCGGACACTGTCCCGGACCGACGACTTCCGGAGTTTCGCACATGAACCCACCATCCAGCCCCGCTCGTATCCTCGCCTATGACCACATCGGCATCCGTGTCAGCGACCGCCGCCGCGCCATGGCCTTCTACCAGGCGCTGGGCTTCGTCGAGAGCGCCAGCTTCCCGCTGTTCGAGGCCAACGAGATGCTCAGCCCGGACGGCGTGCGCATCAATCTGATCTTCAACGGCGCGCGTACCCGCGACGCGCACAACGTACTGCTGGATGCGCCGGTCAAGCGGCCCGGCATGACCCATCCGGCCTTTATCATCGATGACCTTCAGGCGCTGCAGCGCTGGCTGGGCGAAGAGGGCATCGTCATCACCGAGGGGCCGCATCACATCGGCCCGCGGCGGATCGCGCTGTTCATCCGGGACCCGGACGGCAACGTTCTCGAATTCAATCAGCTCGTCGAAGGAGATGCGCAATGAAACTGTACGACCTGCAAGCTTCCGGCAACTGCTACAAGGTGCGCCTGTTCGCGGCGCTGGCCGACATTGAACTGGAGCGGGTGCCGGTGGACCTCGCCGGTGGCGCGCACAAGAAGCCGCCACTGTCCGAGATGAACCCGCTGCGGCAGGTGCCGGTGCTCGAGGACGACGGCCATGTGGTTCGCGATTCCCAGGCGATCCTGGTCTATCTCGCCGGTACCTACGGCGGCCTGGCCTGGTGGCCGGACCATGCCCGCGGGCAGGCCGAGATCGTGCAGTGGCTGTCCTTCGCCGCCAACGAGGTGCAGCACAGCCTGTGCGCCGCGCGGCTGGTGGAAAAGTTCGGCTACCCGCTGGACAAGGAAGCGGCGCTGGCCAAGGCGCCGGCGGTGCTCGCGCTCCTCGATGCGCATCTGGAAACGAACGACTGGCTGGCGATGGGGCGACCTACCATCGCCGATTGCGCGGTCTACCCTTACGTGGTGCTGGCGCCGGAGGGCAGCGTCGACCTCGGCCCCTATGGCAACGTGGCGCGCTGGATGACCCGTCTGGAAAGCCTGCCGGGCTATCTGCCGCGGCCCTGACCTGCCTTCAGGCTGGCTCTTGCCCCTCGGCCTTCAGGAAGTCGACGAAGGCCCGCAGCGGCGAGGGCATGTGGCGGCGGCCGTGGTAGTAGAGGAAGGGGCCGTCGAAGGACTGCCACCAGTCCTCGAGGATGGGCGTCAGGCGCCCATCGGCCAGCGGCTCGCGGATGAAGTCCTCGAAGGTGTAGATGATCCCGAGCCCATTGATCGCCGCGCTGGTCTTCAAATCATGTGAGGAAGTGGCCAGCTGGCCTTGCGGCGGTACACGCAAGGTCCGGCCGTCCTTCTCGAACTCGAATACGCCCAGCTTGCCGCTCTCGAAGCGATGGCCGAGCAGTTGATGCCCGGTCAGCTCGCTGGGGTGGCGTGGCGTGCCGTGGGCGGCGAGGTAGGCCGGTGCGGCGGCGGCCACGAAGCGTTGCCGGCGCGGTCCGATGGGGATGGCGATCATGTCCTTGGCCAGGCTTTCTTCGTAACGCACACCGGCGTCGTAGCCCGCCGCGATGACGTCGATGAAGGTGTTCTCCATCACCACCTCGACGTTCACCGCGGGGTAAAGCTTGAGGAAGCGGTTCAGCAGGTCCGGCAGCACGAAGCGCGCCACCGGGACCGGCACGTTCAGCTTGAGGGTGCCGACCGGGCGCTGGGATTCGTCGTCGAGGTCGTTGAACGCGGCGTGGATCTCTTCTAGCGCCGGGCGCAGGCGCTCGAGCAGGCGTTCACCGGCGGTGGTCGGGGTGACGCTGCGGGTGGTGCGGTTGAGCAGGCGCAGGCCGAGGTCGCCTTCCAGCCGGCGCACGCAGTCGCTCAGCGACGAGGCCGACATGCCTCGGGTCTGCGCGGCAGCACGAAAGCCACCGGCCTCGACCACGGCAGCGAACAACGCGACGTCACTCAGATTGGGTTGGCGCATGGGTACTCCGCAAGCCATTTGGTTGTACGGATGATCGTACAGCCTGTCCAAGTTTGCCCGGATTATCACCTGATATCCGTACGCTGATAATCCTCGCGTCGGCCACCTCCATCGCAGGTCGGCCTGTTTGCAACGACGACGAGGACAGGATCATGACGCACAGAACCGCAACCGAGCCGGGCGACCTCGCCCGCCATCTGCTGAAACTGGCCAGAACGCTGATCGCCGGGGTGGCAGTGGCTGGCGCGCTGACGGCCGAGGCCGCCAACCGTGCAGCACCGAAGCCGGACTGGAGCCTGACCGACATGCCGGACCAGACGGGCCGCATCGTGCTGGTTACCGGCGGCACCAGTGGCATGGGCTACGAAGATGCGCTGGCGCTGTCGCGCGCCGGCGCCGAGGTGATCATCGCTGCGCGCAATGCCGAGCGCGGGCAGGAGGCGATCGAGCGGATACGTGAGCAGGTGCCGGATGCCCGCGTGCAGTTCGAGGCGGTCGACCTGGCCAGCCTGGCCTCGGTGCGCAGTCTGGCCGAGCGTCTGCAGGAGCGCCTACCGCGCCTGGACGTACTGATCAACAATGCCGCGATCATGGCGCCGCCTGAGCGCGGCACCTCGGCCGACGGTCACGAGCTGCAGCTGGCCACCAACTACCTCGGCCCGTTCGCCCTGACAGCGCTGCTCATGCCACTGCTGCTGGAAAGCGACGATGCCCGGGTGGTCAGCCTCTCCAGTATCGCGGCCGGGCGTGGCCAGCTGGACTTCGCGGACCTGCAGGCCGAGCAGCGCTACAACCCCTACGCTACCTACGCGCAGTCCAAGCTCGCGGTGCTGATGTGGGCCATGGAGCTGCAACGCCACAGTGACGCATCCGGCTGGGGCATTCGCAGCATCGCCGCGCACCCCGGAGTAGCCGTCACCGAGCTGGTCGAGCGCGGCCCCGGGCTGGACAGTGAGTTCGCCGCCAACTGGGCCAAGGACCGCGACAACTACCACTCCGCCGCCCAGGGCGCGCTGCCGACGCTGTATGCCGCCACTGCGCCTGATGCCATCGGCGGAGCCTACTACGGGCCGACCGGCGAGGAAGAAAAACGCGGGCCGCTGGGCTTTGCCAGGGTTCCCGACGCCGCCGCGAACCAGGCGGATGCCGCCCGGCTGTGGCAGCTGTCGGAACGCCTGACCGGCGTGCGTTACCCCTGAATTCTCGGGCGCGGCCTTGCGCTCGCGCCCTGTTCTCACTTCATTCTTCAGGAGCGCGCCCATGAGCACGCCATCCGTTGTGCATCGCCTGAGTGCCGCGATCAATGCCGAAGCGCATGAGCTGCGCCCGGCACTGAGTGGTTTCCTGCTGTTTTTCTGTCTGTTCGCCGGCTATTTCATGCTGCGCCCGATTCGCGAGTCGATGGGCATCGCCGCCGGCGTGGAGAACCTGCAATGGCTGTTCACCGCCACCTTCTTCGTCATGCTGGCAGCCGTGCCCCTGTTCGCCTGGCTCAGTTCCCACGTGCCGCGCCTGCATTTCGTCGATTGGGTGTACGGCTTCTTCTGCCTGAACCTGATGGGCTTCTCCGTGCTGTTTCTGCTGCAGGGTGACAGCGCCTGGCTGGCGCGGGTGTTCTACGTGTGGATCTCGGTCTACAACCTGTTCGTCGTGTCCGTGGCCTGGAGCCTGATGGCGGATGTGTTCGACAGCGCCCAGGCCAAGCGGCTGTTCGCCTTCATCGCTGCCGGCGCGAGCGTCGGTGGGCTGGTCGGGCCGGCGCTCAGCGCGCTGTTGGTTGGCAGCCTGGGCGAGTCGGGGCTGATGCTGCTGGCCGCCTTGTTGCTGGGCGCTGCGCTGGCGCTCAAGTTCTCGCTGATGCGCTGGCGCGAGATCGGCGGAGCAGGGCGCCCCGGCGCGGCTCCGGCGGAAAGTACGCGTCGTCCGGTGCCCGGTAACCCCTTCAGCGGCCTGACCCGGGTGATGCAGTCGCCCTATCTGCTCGGCATCGCCGGTTTCGTGGTGCTGCTGGCCACTGTGACCACCTTTCTCTACTTCGAGCAGGCACGCCTGGTGGCCGAGCTGTTCCCCGACCGCGCCGCCCAGGTTCGCGTGTTCGGCATCATCGACGTGGTCGTCCAGGCGGGCGCGCTATTGTCGCAACTCTTCATCACCGGGCGCCTGGCGCAGAAACTCGGCGTGCGCGTGCTGCTGGCCATCGTGCCGCTGCTGGTCGGCGTCGGCTTTGTCGGCCTCGCGCTGATGCCCAGCTTCGCCGTGCTCGCGGCGTTGATGATCGTGCGCCGCATCGGCGAGTACGCGTTCGTCCGGCCCGGCCGCGAAATGCTCTTCGCGCCGCTGGATGCCGAGAGCAAGTACAAGGCGAAGAACGTCATCGACACCGTCGTCTACCGCGCCGGCGATGCCATCAGCGGTTGGGGGAAGACGGCGCTGGACATGTTCGGGCAGGGCGCCGGCCTGGTCGCCGTGGCCGGCGCGATCTGCGCGCTGCTCTGGGGCTATCTCGGCTGGCAGCTCGGCAAGCAGGCGGACAGGCGAACGGAGGTGACTGGAGTGGTAGAAGCCATCCATTGAGACGGCGCATGCGAGAGTGGCTCGCGAATGAGGGAATGGGGTCAGGTCCAGACGGGCGAGCCGGCTAGTGAGCACCGCGATGCGACGCTAGCCGGCTCGCCTGTTCCAGATACGCTTACTTTTCAACGAAAGCGCGCTCGATGACATAGTCGCCCGGCACACCCTGGCTGGGCGAGGCTTGGAAGCCCAAGGCGTCGAGCTGGCCGGTGAGGGTGTGGAGCATTGCCGGGCTGCCACAGAGCATCACGCGGTCGGTCTCGGGGTTTAGCCGCGGCAGGCCGAGGTCGCCGGTTAGCTTGCCGGTCTCGATCAGCGTGTTGATGCGGCCGGTGTGGCGGAACGCCTCGCGGGTTACCGTCGGGTAATAGAGCAGCTTGGCCCGCACCGCTTCGCCAAGGAATTCGTGCGCCGGCAGTTCCTGGGTGAGGTAGTCGTGGTAGGCCAGCTCGCTGACCTCTCGCACCCCATGCACGAGCACGATCTTGTCGAAACGCTCGTAGGCTTCTGGATCACGGATGATGCTCATGAACGGCGCCAGCCCCGTGCCGGTGCCCAGCAGGTAGAGGTGCTTGCCGGGCCTGAGGTCATGCATCACCAGGGTGCCGACCGGCTTGCGGCTGACGATGAGCGAGTCGCCGACCTTCAGGTGCTGCAGGCGCGAGGTCAGCGGGCCGTCTGGCACCTTGATACTGAGGAATTCCAGGTGCTCGTCGTGGTTGGCGCTGACGATGCTGTAGGCGCGCATCAGCGGCTTGCTGTCGACTTCCAGGCCGATCATCACGAAATGGCCGTTCTCGAAGCGCAGCGCCGGGTCGCGGGTGGTGCGAAAGCTGAACAGGGTGTTGTTCCAGTGATGCACGGATAGAACGCTTTCGGTGCCGAGTGCAGACATGGGGCCTTCCTCTCTCGTGGATTGAGTCGATCAGAACAGGGTCAGCAGCAGGCTCGTCGCCAGCAGCAGCGCGGCGCTGAGCAGAGCCAGATGGGCGAAGGGCTGCCAGCCCTGGGCAAACAGGTCGCCGACACGGGTGCGCATGCCGAGCGCGGCCATGGTCAGCAGCAGGCAGGCCTGCGAACCGGCGACCAGCGCCTCGCGCAGCCAGGCCGGCAGCCAGCCGAGGCTGTTCAGCGTGAACAGGCCGAGAAAGCCGAGCAGAAACAGCGGAAAGTCCGGGCTGCCCGGTTCCTGCCGACGCAGCAGCAGGCCGATCACCAGCACCAGCGGCGCGAGCAGGGCGACCCGCAACAGCTTGGTCAGGGTCGCGACGTCGCCAGCGGTCTCCGAGACGAGATACCCGGCACCGGCCGCTTGGGCGACGTCATGAATGCTGGCGCCGAGCAGCAGACCGCTGTCGAGCGCATCCAGCCCGAGCAGGCCGGTCAGCGGCGGGTAGAGCAGCATCGACAGCGTGCCGAGGGCCGTCACGCCGACCACCACAGCGAGCAGCCGGCGCTCTTCCAGGCGCCCAGCCGGGATCACCGCCGCCACGGCAATCGCTGCCGACACGCCGCAGATCGCCACTGCCGCGCCCGCCACCAGACTGTGCAGGGTCGGTAGTCGGAGCAGCCGGCCGAGCAGCAGCGCCAGGCCGAGCACCAGCGGCACCGTGACGAGCACCAGCAACAAGGGCCGCGCACCGACCGCTTCCAGCTGCGCGACGCCAATGCGCGCGCCGAGCAGCGCCACGCCGATGCGCAGCAGTTGCCGGCTGCACAACGCCACGCCCGGCTGCATGCGTGCCTCGCTGCCCTGGCTGGCGAAACCCAGGCCGAGCAGCAACACCATCAGCAGCGCGGGCGCGCCGTAGTGTTCGGCAAGAAAGCTGCCGGCCAGTGCCAGCACCGCACACAGGGCCACGCCCGGGTAGTGCTTGCGGCACAGCGCGACGGGCGGGGCGAGCGCTTCGAGCCGGGCATTCATGCCGGATCGCCCAGATCACGTAGGTAGGCCCAGGGGTACAGGCCGCGGAAATGACCGTCGCTGAAATACAGCTGCAGACCGCTGATGCCGGACAGTTCCAGGCGGTTCACGCCGACCTCGGCGTCGATCAGCGTCAGCGCGCCGGTCTGCTGGAGGCGTTGGCAATTGGAGCAGGCGCAGGCCCGCCGCAGCGTCAGGCAGCTGATGCGGCTCTGCGCGCCATCCGGCCAGGTCAGTTCCAGCATGCGCTGCGCCTTGCGCAGGCGGATCTCGAGGGGTGGGTCGATCAGCCGCTGGGACTGTGCGATGTGAGTCGTGGCGTCGTGGTTCGATGCGGTGAAGGCGTTCATGAATCTCTCCGGGCTTGCGGCCTCTAGCGAATGAACGGCATGACAAGGTCGCGCGGCATGGGCGCCGGCCCACCGCTGACGAGCAGCGTGGGCGCTTCCGGGCTGCGCACGAAGCGTTCCGGCGTGTCCAGCGGGCGGGCGCTGCCGAGCGTGGCGGCACAGACCGTGACCAGGGCCAACACGCCGTGGCGCAAACCACTCGTCATGACAAGTTGGGGCATGCTTCAGCGCTCCAGAAAGGCCAACTTGCCGCTCTGGTCCACCCAGGTTTCGGCCTCGGCCAGCGGCGAGGCGCTCTGGGTGATCACCGGCCAGACTTCGGCCAGCTCGGCGTTGAGTTCGAGAAAGTGCTGTTGGCCTTCGGGCAAGGCGTTGTCCGCGAAGATCGCATCGGCCGGGCATTCCGGCGCGCAGAGGCTGCAGTCGATGCAGGTCTCGGGGTTGATGACGAGAAAGTTCGGGCCTTCGTGAAAACAGTCGGCCGGGCAGACTTCCACGCAGTCGGTGTATTTGCAGCGGATGCAGTTCTCTGTAACGACGTAGGTCATTTCGTTCTCCTCGAAACCACTGCGCTTGCGGATGCTGCGTTGAAGGCGGCGCGCGGGATGCTCATTTACGGCCTGTAAAACTCCGCTCCCGCGCGCGACCTTCGCCTTGGCTGGGCGCCCCCGCCCCGCTGCGCTCGTGACGTTTCGGCTTCAAGTGCTGTGCAACAAAAAGCGCGTAAAAATCAGGCCGCGGCGTCGAGTTTCGACATGGCCCAGCGGGCAAGCTTGCGGACGTCCGGGTCGGGGTCGTCCATGGCCAGTTCGACGAAGGGGCGGCCATCGTTGTGTGCGATGGCGCCCAGTGCGCCAATGGCGGCCTTGCGCAGGTTGCTCATCGGGTCGCGGGCGCAGACGCCGAGCGCCGGGATCGCGCCCACCGCACCGAGCTTGCCGAGCGCATCGACGGCCTTTTCCCGGACCTGCCAGAAACTGTCGTGCGTGGCCTCGACCAGGGGCTGCAGTGCGGCCTGGTAGTCGAGCTTGCCGATGCTCACAGCGGCCTCGACGCGCACCTGCCAGTGTTCGTCGCGCAGGATGCCGATCAGCGCCGGGCCGACCTGTTCGGGCGCGGCATAGACCAGCGCGCCGGTGGCGGCGCGGCGGACGTCGGCGTCGTCGTCGTGCTGCGCCCGCTCGATCAGCGCCGGCAGATTGGCCGGCTGCTTGAGCCAGCCGATCACCGCCACCGCTTCGCGGCGCACGCCCGGGTCGGCGTGCTGCATCCGCACCAGGGCCGGCGCCTGCGCCTGTGGATGGCGCAGCGGCTTTAGCGCACGGAGGATGCCGGCGACGACGAAGGGATCGTCGCTGCCAGCTAAGGCTTCGAGCAGCGGCAGCGCGGCGGCCGGGTCCTTGAGGTCCGCCAGCGCGTGGGCGGCGGCGTTGCGCACCACCTCGTCGCTGTCCTGCAGGGCGGCTATCAGGGCGTCGGCGATGTCGGCGGCGTCGAACTCGTCGACCACCTTGGCCGCCTCCTGGCGCACCGACGGGTCCGGGTCGTTCAGCGCCAGGATCAGCAGCTCGGCGGCTTCCGGTTCGCCGCTGTCGACCAGCTCGAGCACGGCCACGCGGCGGATGCCGGGGTCGCTCGAGGCCAGGTTGGTGGCGATGTCCTGCAGCAGTGGGTCGTCGTAGGTTTTCATCGGTCGGCCCTCAGCGCAGCAGGTAGGGAATGTTCACTGTCACCGCATCGGTCGGGCAGTCCGCCTCGCAGGGCATGCAGTACCAGCATTCGTCGTACTTCATGTGCGCCTTGCCGGTGTCCGGGTTGATCCACAGGACGTCCAGCGGGCAGACGTCGATGCAGACACGGCAACCCTTTTCGGCGATGCATTTTTCTTCGTCCACGATGACCGGGACGGCGGAACGGTGGGTGGCGACGGGCATGGTTGATCTCCTCGGTACGGCCGGCTCGGATGCCGGCCTGTAGGGGCGAATTCATTCGCCCATGGCATCAGGTGTTGGGCGAACGAGTTCGCCCCCACGGTCAGGCATTGGCGGCCTTCTTCACGCGCAGGCGGTTGTAGGCGTCCTTCTCTTCGCCGAGCGGCACGATGTAGTCGGCGATGGGTCGCTTGCCGTGGGCCATCTGGCCGTTGGCGTCCTTGAACAGGCGGGTGTGGCAGAACCACTCGGCGCTGTTCTGCTCGGGGTGGTCGACGCGGTAGTGGTACAGCCCCCAGCGCGACTCGGTGCGGTACAGCGAGGCGCGGGCGGCCATCTCGGCACAGTCGATGATCGACTGCACTTCCAGCGCGCGGAGCAGTTCGTGCGGGTCTGCGGCGGCCAGCCGCGGGACGTCCTCGCGCACGGCGAGGATGCGTTCCAGGCCGATCTCCATCTTCTTGGTCACCTTCGGTGGCTGCAGGTAGTCGTTCACCAGGCGGCGGACCTTGTATTCCATCTGTTCCGGCGGGATGCCGTCGGTGACTTTCAGCGGCGCCTGGATGCGGGCGAGTTCGGCAGCGATGAAGGCTTCGTCCAGCTGGGGTTCGGCGCGGTCCTTGACGAAGGCCGCTGCGCTCTCGCCGCAGATCTGCCCGTAGACGAAGGCGCCGAGCATGTAGTTGTGCGGCACCGAAGCCATGTCGCCGGCGCAGAACAGCCCGGGCACGGTGGTCGCGCCGGTCTCGTCGGTCCACACGCCGGAGGCCGAGTGGCCCGAGCAGAAACCGATCTCGGAGATGTGCATTTCCACCATGCGCTGGCGGTAGTCGATGTGCCGGCCTTCGTGAAAGCGTCCGCGTGAAGGCCGCTCGTTGGTGTGCAGGACGGTCTCGATCTCTTGAATCGTTTCCTCGGCCAGGTGGTCGAGCTTGAGGAACACCGGGCCGGTGCCGGATTCGAGCTCCTTGAAGAACTCCAGCATCATCTGCCCGGACCAGTAGTCGCACTCGATGAAGCGCTCGCCGTAGGCGTTGGCCGTGAAGCCGCCGAGCGGGCCGGTGACATAGGCACAGGCCGGGCCGTTGTAGTCCTTGAGCAGCGGGTTGACCTGGAAGCACTCGAGGTTGGCCAGGTCCGCACCAGCGTGGTAGGCCATGGCGTGGCCGTCACCGCAGTTGGCCGGGTTCTCGTAGGTACCGAAGAGATAACCCGAGTTCGGCAGGCCGATGCGCCCGGCGGCACCGGTGGCCATGATCACCGCCTTGGCGCGGATGATGATCGGCTCGGCGGTGCGGGTGTTCACCCCGATCATGCCGGCGATGTTGCCGTCCGGGTCCTTCAGCAGGCGGGTGGCGATGAAGCGGTTCTCGATATCCACGCGCACCCGGCGCAGGCGGCGGTAGAGGATCTTCTTGACGTTGTGGCCCTCCGGCATCGGCAGCACGTAGGTGCCGAGGTGATGGACCTTCTTCATGTCGTAGTCGCCGGTCTCGTCCTTCTGGAAATGCACGCCCCAGGCGTCGAGCTGCTCGATCATCGAGAACGAGCGCGTGGCGTAGGCCATCAGCGCCGGCTGGTGAACGATGCCGTCGTTGGCGATGGTGATTTCCTTGACGTACTGCTCGGGCGTGGCGTGGCCGGGCACGACCGCGTTGTTCAGGCCGTCCATGCCCATGGAGATCGCCCCTGAGCGCTTGACGTTGGCCTTCTCCAGCAGCAGCACCTTGAGCGTCGGGTCCTGCTCCTTGACGGTGACGGCGGCCATCGGGCCGGCGGTGCCACCGCCGATCACCAGCACGTCGGTTTCGATGACGGGGATGTCGTGAATCGTGGTCATGGTGGTCTCCTCTATTTCCGGTCGACCCGGAACTGGTACTTGAAGGCGTCGCCGCGGTAGCACAGGTATTCGAAGTCGATCGGCCGACCGCTGCGGTCATGGGTCAGCCGCTCGACGCGCAGGATGGGTTCACCGGCCTTGAGGCCGAGGTAGGGCTGGTGTTCGTCGTCGGCCAGGGTGGCGTCGAGGCCGATGGCGGCATGGCCGAGGCCGATGCCGAAGCGGTTCTCCAGCAGCGGGAAGATGTCGCCGGACAGGTCCAGGCCGAACAGGCGCTGGCCGATGTCCAGGGGGAAGTAGCTGTGTTCCAGGCACACCGGGGCGCGGTTGAGAAAGCGCACGCGCTTGACCTCGACCACATCCGCGCCGGGCGCGAGGTTCAGCGCGGCAGCCGCCGGCTTGGGTGGCTTGCGCTCCTGAATCGACAGCAGCCGCGCGGTCGCTTCGTAGCCCTGGGCGGCCATGGCCTCGCCGAAGCCCTGCAGGCGCTGCACGTTCTGCACCGCCTTGGGCTTGCTGACGTAGGTGCCCTTGCCCTGGGCGCTGAACACCAGTCCTTCGTTGTGCAGGTCGCGCAGCGCCTGGCGGATGGTGATGCGGCTGACGCCGAAGGCGGTCATCAGCTCGTTTTCCGAGGGCAGCCGTTCATGCACGGCATAGTCGCCTTCGAGGATCTTGCGTCTGAGGGTGTCGCGGATCTGCACGTACAGCGGCAGTGGCGACTGACCCGGGGCGAGCGGTTCGAGGCGGCTCATGGGCGTGGCTCCAGCCTGTCATGACAGGTCATGTCGAGCGTGGGCGCAGGCAAGGGAAGGGTATGCATGGCTCAGCCTCCGTTCTGCTGCTGAAAGGCGCGCAGGGTTTCCTGGCGGATCAGGTCTAGGCACTGGCGCTTGTAGTCGATGAAGGCAGGGTCGGTGAGCAGGCTCTGCTCGCGCGGTCGCGGCAGCTCGACGCGGATGTCGGCGATGATCCGCCCGGGGCTGGCGCTCATCACCACGATGCGGTCGGAGAGGAACACCGCCTCGTCGATGTCGTGGGTGACAAACACCACGGTGTTCCTGAACTCGCGCCAGATCTCCAGCAGGTTCTCCTGCATCATGATCCGGGTCTGCGCGTCCAGTGCGCCGAACGGCTCGTCCATCAGCAGCACGCTGGGGTAGTTGGCCAGCGCGCGGGCGATGCCGACGCGCTGCTGCATGCCGCCGGACAGGGTGCCGGGGTAGGCGTCCTCGAAGGCGGCGAGCCCCACCAGCGAAAGGAAGGTGCGCGCCACGCCGGTGGCCTCGTTCCGCGAGGCGCCGGCCATCAGCGGGCCGAAGGCGACGTTCTCGCGCACCGTTTTCCAGGGGAACAGCGAGTGCTGCTGGAACACCATGCCGCGGTCCGGGCCGGGTCCGGCGATGGGCTGACCGTCGACGGTCAGCTCGCCGCGGGTGGGTTTGACGAAGCCGGCGATGGCGTTCATCAGGGTCGACTTGCCGCAACCCGAGGGGCCGAGCAGGCAGACGAACTCGCCGGGGCGAATCTCCAGGCTGGCCTGTTGCACCGCGGCGCGCTTGCCGCCGGCGTGGTCGAATTCGATGGACAGCGCACGCACGCTGATATGGCCGCGCCCGTCGCCCTTGGCCGCGGCCTTGGCGCGCAGTCGGCTGTGATCGAGCACGGCGAGGCGGTTGTCGGAGACGATCGCATTCATGACCGGCCTCCCTGCTGCTGCCAGCGCAGCAGCGGCACGCAGGCCTTGCGCACGAGTAGCGTGCAGAGCGTGCCGAGCCCGCCGATGGTGAGCATGCCGATGATGATTTCCGGGTACTTGACCAGGGTGTAGCTGGTCCAGGTGAAGTAGCCGATGCCGTATTGGCCGCTGATGATTTCGCCGGCCAGCAGCGAGAACCAGGCTACGCCCATGCCGATCGCCAGGCCGGCGACGATGCTTGGCATCGCACCGGGAATCACCACGTGCCAGAGGATCGCCCGGTCGCTGGCGCCGAGGCTGCGGGCGGCACGCACCAACACGTCCGGCGTCTGCTCCACGCCGTGCACGGTGTTCAGCACGATGGGGAAGAAGGCGCCGAGAAAGGTGATGAAGACGATGCTCGACTGCTCGGTTGGCAGCATCAGGATCGCCAACGGAATCCAGGCCACCGCCGGAATCGGCCGGAACAGCTCGATGTAGGGCAGCAGGATGTCCTCGGCCCAGCGCGAACGACCGATGAGCACGCCGCAAAGGACGCCGAGTACCACGGCGTAGGCATAGGCCAGCGCGATGCGTTCCAGGCTGTGGACGATATGCAGGTAGAACTCGCTGCTGCCCAGCTGCTGGATTAGCGTCTGGCCCACCAGCAGCGGTGCCGGCACGTTCTCGAAATTGATGAACAGGTTGAAGCCCGTGGCGGTCGCCAGGTGCCAGATCAGCAAGGCTGCGAGCAGCGCCAGCACGCGCACCAGGTAACGCCCGGCCATCGGCGGCAGGCGACGCGGCGCGGAAGGGGTGGCAACCGGCGCTGGCTGGGGAGCCGGCGCAGCGGTCAGCAGCGGCCGGTCGGCTTCTGGCGTTGCCGGATCGCTATCGAACAGGGGGGTCGGTTTGACGCTCATGCGGTCACTCCTCGGCTTGAGGCGGGCCCGTGGCACGGGCCGCGCAGGGGCTCAGTCCAGCATCGCCACGGGTACATGGGTCAGCAGGGCGCTGCCGCCGTGCTGGGCGATGTGCTGCTCCGAGTCGCTTTTCTTCATGAAGGCCAGCACCTCGCCGCTGGCGTCCTTGACCAGGTAGGCCGCCTTGCCGAACAGCTTCAGGCCGGTGAGGTTGTCGTAGACGTAGGTGGCGTTGATGGCTTTGCCGGACGCCTTGGCGTCGGCTTCGGCGGCGAGCATGGCTGCGGTGCTGTCGTAGGCGACGATGCCCTGGTCCTGGAACCAGATCTCCGCCGGTTTGCGTCCCGGCGCGCGCGCGACCGGGCTGACCACGCTGGCGACCGCGGCGGCGTAGTCCAGGCCCATGTCGGCGTAGGCCTTCTTCAGGTAGCTGTCGTCGATCCAGGTGGCGAAATCCAGATCGGGGATCTGCATTTCCTGCTGCAGTAGGGCGTGGTCGTATTTCATCGCCTCGACCCACTGCGGCTTGATGCTCGCCTCCATGGTCGAAATGCCGCCCTGGCTGAAATAGAGGTACAGGACTTCCTTCTCCACGCCGGTCCATTCGGCGACCTTTTCCGCGGCGCGCCGAGGGTCTTCGCTGATCCATTGCTGCGCGGCCAGGGTGGCCTTGAGCACGCCCTCGACCACCTCGGGATACTGTCTGGCGAAGTCGTCGCGCACTACGATGCCGTGGAAGGTGGGGATGCCGGCCTCGCTGCCGTCGTAGATCTTCCGCGCGGTGCCACGGAATTCCATGATCTCGGACCAGGGGCAGAAGTCGGCATGCGCGTCGATCTTGCCGGCGGCAATGTTCGCTGCGCCCACCGGGGGGCTCTGGTTGACCAGCGTCACCTTGTCGGACAGCCCGGCGTCGCGCAGCACCTTCAGCGTCATGCCCCAGGCCGCACTGCCGACCGGCGTTGAGAGGCTCTTGCCGGCGAGGTCGGCAAGCGACTGCACGGGTGAGTCCTTGGGCACCACGATGCCGTTGCCGGTGCCCTTGAGGTTGTAGCCGGTCACCGCGATGAAGCGCGTCTGCTGCTTGCCGGTGGCCTGGAACTTGGCGCCATTGACGATCAGCGGGTAGTCACCCATGACACCGAAGTCGAGCTTGCCGGCGAGCATCTGGTTGGTGATTGGCGGGCCGGAGTCGTAGTCGCGAAACTCGATCCGGTAGTCGGCGTCCGCGTACTTGCCCGTGTGCGGCAGGTGCTTGTTCAGCAGGTCGAGTTTCTCCAACACGATGCCGCCGGAAACGGTGTTGGTGACCATGCTCTGATGGCCGATACCGATGCGGATGGTTTCCGCTGCCAGCGGGCCGCTGAACAGCAGGACGGATCCGATTAATGAGGTCGCAAGCAGGCTATTCCAGTTGTCCATTTGTCTTCACCTTGGCGGTTGAGCAACTTGTACTAACAGGGCATGACGCCTGCTTTAGAAGGTGCACCGGCTGTGCCAGAACGCCGCGGATTTGGACTATGTGTCTGTTTTGGGAATGGATTTCGGGCGGCGGCTGACCGCTCGATCAGGCGGCCGCCCAGCGCTTCGGCGCCCGCCGATGGTGCGCACCTAGCCAAGCCGTCCCAACGCGGCGCAGCCAGCGATGCCGCGGTTAGAACAAGTGGAACAAGTCAGTGAAGGGAGGCGACCCGCCCTCCAGTTTCAAATTGCTTGCGGTTGATCCCTATGCCAGCTGGTCTTGCTGCGGGCGATCGGGACAATCGATCAGGTACGAGCGACAGCACGCTGATTTGACGCACCCGCGGGCGGTACGCACCGGTGAGGGTTGGGTGCTGTGAGGGATTGAGCGAAGCGCAAGCGGCGACCGGCTTTGCGCGCGGTCGCCGCGCTTCATGCGCCGGTCAGAAGCTGACCACCGTCTTCAGTCCGACGACCACCACGTCCTTGTCATCGTCGAAGCCGCCTGGTCGGTGGAAGTACTGGATGTTCGGCGTCAGCGAGAGGGCGGGTGTCAGCGCCACGCGGTAATACAGCTCGGCCGGGTATTCCACGTCGGGCACCGGGTCGCCCTGTTCGCGCAGGCGACGGCGGGCATCGTCGTTGATGTCCAGGCGCCCGAGGCCCAGGCCTAGCTCGTCGTTCGGGCGCGAGGCGAATGGCGCGGAGAGCATGCCGCCAACCTGCCAGACCCGCTCGATATAGGTCACGTCCGGGTCGGACTGGATGAAGTTGGCGAACAGCTTCAACCGTCGCGCCGGCACCGCGGCGCTCTGCCAGACCTGCTGCTCGGCCATCAGGTAGCCGCCCGTGGCCTGGTCGTGCTCGGCGGCTGATGCGCCGGAAAGCGATAGGGGCAGGCCGGAGCTGTCGCGGTACAGGTCCTCGAAGTCGCCGGTATTGCGCCACAGGCCCAGCCGATAGGCGCCGGGCTGGCCGGCAAGGGTCGGCGTCCAGCCCAGCTCGGCGACCGCGTGGTAACCGGTGGTGCCCGACGGGCTGCCGAAGTTCAGGCGCTGGCTGCGTTCGGTGAAGCGCGGATTGACCTGATAGAGCGCGGTCTGCAGCGACCAGGCATCGTCCAGCTGGTAGCGCGCGGTGACGCCCCACTGGCTGATCGGCCAGGTATACCAGTTCGATGTGATGTAGCCGGGCACCGTGCCGCAGAAACCGAGGTTCTGGAACGGGCAGGCGAAGGGGTAGATATCCCCGCTCATGGGCAGGCGGCCGAGCTTGACCAGCAGGCGGTCGTCCAGCAGCGCCTGCTGGTAGTAGAGCTGCACCAGCCGGGTCGCGCTGCCGTAGCCGTAGATTTCCTGCGGTTGCAGGAGCACGCCCAGGTCCGTTTCGGCGTTGAGGTTCTCGCCGTTGCGGTTGGTCAGCGTGAAGTGCAGGCCAGCGCCGGACCAGCCGAGCAATTTGTCCAGGTCCAGCGCTGCATCGAACATCAGCTGGTCGGCGTAAGTGCTGGTATGGTCGCCGCCGCCCTGGGTGTTGCGGGCCAGTTCGTTGACGTAGGTGATTTGCAGGTCGACCCCGGCTTCGTGCAGGCGGGTGCGGGCGCCGTTCCAGTCGCCGAAGAGAAACTGGTCGGGTGAATACTCGGCCGCTTGGGCAGAAGTGAGCAGGCAGGCGACGAGAAGGCCGCTGCCGCAGCGCAGGCTTGTTGTCATTGTTCTGATCCTTTGGGATGTAACGGTGCGGGTGCCGCGAATACCGTTAGCCGCCATGGGAGTGGGCATTCACGGTATTCGCGTGCGTTTCTGCTCAGTGGTAACGCCTGGCTATTCAGGCGTTACCGGTTCAACTGTCTGGTTGGCGATCGAAGGTTGCCGGCCTAATGTCCGCCGCCAGACTTCACCCCGTCGTGTGCTTGCCTGCGCACGAAATGGCGAATGCTTTCCAGCTCTGCATCGGTCAGATCCGGGAACTTGGGCATGCCATTGACGAGCAATGCTCCACCGCGCACCACGCTCTCAAACGCTTTTTCGCTGCCTGTGAGCAAGATCGGCGACTCCCGCAGATCGGGTGCCTTCATACCCGCAACAGCCCCGGCGCCGTGGCAACCAACGCAGAGGTTTTCCGCATAGACACCCGCGCCCGTCTCGGCCTTTTCGGCATCGACTTCAAACTTCTCATCGATGATCGGCTTGGCGAGTTGCGGCGCAGGCTGTTCTGGAACGACCGCTTTTCCGTCAAGCGAGAAGGTCATGATGCGGCGCTCATGCGCACCATACTTCCAGCCATGGCTTTCAAAACCCAGTTCGCCGGAGCCGCCGAAGTTGGAGGCCAATGCACCACCAGGGCCCACCAGCAGGGACACCATCTGCTTGCCATCCAACTTGTAAGTGATCGGTGGCGCGGAGATACCGAGGCCGACGTCATAGGACCAGAGTTCTTCACCGGTGCGTGCGTCATAAGCTTTGAACAGGCCATCGGGCTCGCCCTGGAAAACCAGGTTGCCGGCCGTGGTCAAGGTACCGCCGCCCCAAGGACTCTTCTGATTTACCTGCCACACGCGCTTGTTCTTGACCGGGTCCCAGGCCTGCAACGAGCCCCGTGACTCGTGCGGGTCCTTGGTCAATTCCCAACCGGTCAGCCCCAGATAGAGTTTGTGGCTCGCCATCTTATGGCCAGGCTTCGTATTTTTACCGTCGTCCTTGAAGGTGTTGCCTAGATGGTTGGTAGGGATAAAGGCAAGATTCAGCTCGGGGTTATAGGACATCGCGTGCCATGAGTGCGCACCGAATGCCGATGGATAGATATTCTTCTCGCCGTCGGGATACCTGGCGTCGTCGGCAACGATATGGCGCTGCTCTTTCAGGTCGTACCTGGTTGACCAGTTGGCATCGGCGAATTTCTCCGCGGAGAGTACCTTGCCGTTCGAACGGTCGATCGTATAGAAGAAGCCGTTTTTGGGGGCGTGCAATACGGCGTCAACATCCTTGCCGTCTATTTTCAGATCGGCCAGCACGATGTCCATGTTCGAGTTGTAGTCCCAGGTGTCACCCGGGGCAGTCTGGACATGCCACTTGTATTCGCCCGTATCCGCATCGACCGCCACGACAGAACACAGGAACAGGTTGTCGCCACCCTCCGGGCTACGCACCTTGATGTTCCAGGGGCCGCCGTTACCTGTACCAAAGATGAGCTGGTTGTACTTGGCGTCGTACGTCCAGCCGTGCCAGGCATTACCGCCGCCGCCGTTCTCCCACCACCGGCCACTCCAGGTCTTGGCCGCCATCTCCTGAGCGGCATCCTCGAATCCATCGGCAGGATTGCCGGGAACGATATAGAAACGCCAGACCTGTTTGCCGGTTTCGGCATCGTAGGCAGTTACATACCCACGCATCGGGCCAAGTTCGGTTCCGCCATTGCCGACGAATACCTTGCCGTCGAAGGCCTTGGGATGGCCGGTGATATTCAACGGCTGGTCGTGATCGAATGTACGGGTCTGCCAGACTTCCTTGCCGTCCTTTCGGTTGATTGCAATCAGGCGGCCGTCCCAGGTGGCAATGAACAACTTGTCGCCGTAGGTTGAAAGTCCCCGGTTATGCTTCCAGAAGACCTTCTTCATATTGTTGTCGAGGATTTCTTTGGAAACTTGCGGATCGTATTCCCAAAGCTTCTTTCCCGTGCGGGCATCGAACGCACGCGTTCTGTTCATTTCGCCCACATAGTACATGACGCCATCGACCACCAAGGGCGTTCCGACCATATCTGAGCGGTCAGGTAGCGGCGCATACCATTCAGGTTTGAGTTGGCTGACATTATCTACGTTGATGTCCTTGAGCGGGCTGAACCGTTGTTCGGAGTGTGTGCGCCCGTAAGCCAGCCAGTCAGCAGTGTTTGATTCATCGGACAATTCCTTGTCTGTGATGATTCTGTCTGATGCATGCAGCGGCGTGATCGCAAAAAGCGAGGCGGCCATCATCAGGTGAACCCTTAGGTTTGACTGTTTTAATTTCATTTTTATTATTTCCTTGTTTAGGGTTTCAGGCGTGCGTGGGGTACAACGAGCATTTACGGATAAAGCTCTTCTGGCATTTCTTTTGTTATTAAGTCGATTCCGGTATGAGCCCCCGTAATGGCGCGAAACAACATGCACCTATCACGGCTTTTCGAAATCTTTATTCAAACTTCTATAACTTCTGGCCGGCTTCATTGCGCTCTGGTTGCCAGTGTTGGGGCCGTTGTGCCCTGCTGGGTGAGGCTCCTCGGAAGACGGTCACCGCTTCGCCTGGACTGGGCAGGGCGAAGTGTTGGATACCCGCGCTGGCCGGGCGGGTCGGGGGTGGAATAGCTCATGGGGTTTCCTCCGATGCATGGCCGGACCGGTTGGTGGCCGTGGTGTTTTCAAAGCACGGGGGAGGGTGGACCGGCGACCGTGCCTGTGGCCGGGCTGGGCAAGGGGCGGGCGCCGAGTTCCAGGCCTTGCCAGGCCAGCACACGTTGATAGCGGTCGGACAGCGACTCGGCTTCGCTCCAGGCGCCTGGCAGTCGCTCACCGAGCGCCAGATGACTGTCGGCCGCGCAGCGCAGGTCGCTGGCGCAGGCGTGATAGAAGCGGTTGACGATGTCGGCCATCGGTTCGCGCCAGTCGTCCATCAGCACCGCCGCATGGGCGAGCACCGCCGGGCGGCCATCACGGCTGCGCCGCCAGCGTTGCGCTGTGCCGGCCAGCTTGCGGCCTTCCAGCGTGAGGTTGTAGCGGCCGTCGCAGAAGGCACCCGGAACCGCGCCGACTCCGGCCCGCAAACCATGCTCGGCGAGCCACAGCGCCAGCGGATCGAGCAGTCGCTCGTAGGCAATGACGATGCGCTTGCCGGCCTCGTCTTCGACGGGCAGCGCGCAGGCGAGGGCGATATTGAGCACGGCAGGCGACTGCGGCACTGGCTCGCCACCGGTGTCTCGCAGCAGGATCGGCCAGCCCTGCGCCGCGCAGCGTTGGCTGGCCAGGGCGAAACCGGGGCGGCGTTCGAAGCTGCCGGGCATCACCAGCGCCTGGCCGGTCGGGCGCCAGAGCAGCAGCTGGCAGTCGAACAGGCCATCGCAGATGCGCTGTAGCAGGGCACGTTCGGCATTCAGGCCGGCCGCTACACTGAAGCGGGCGATGCCGTTCATGCCGCACCCTCCTCGATGCGCCGGCACAGGTCGTCGAGGAAGTCCGCTGCCGGCGCGCCGTTCACTGCGCGATGGTCGAAGGTCAGCGACAGGCCCAGCCATTCGACCTCCACCAGCGCACCGCTCGCGCTCAGTTCCAGCCGACGTTGCACGCCGCCGATTCCGAGGATGGCCACCTGCGGCGGGTTGAGCACCGGGGTGAAGTGGTGCACCCGCGACAGCCCCAGGTTGGACACGGTGAAAGTGGCGCCGGTCAGCTCCTTGACCGACAGCTTGCTGGCCAGCGCCTTGTCCACCAGCGCCTTGCGCGCCTGGCACAGCTCTTCGCCGTCCAGCTGTTCGGCGTTGAACAGCGCCGGTGCCACCAGCAGGTCGCCGGGCAGGGGGATGGCCAGGCCGAGATGCACCGCCGCATGGTGGTGGATCACCTCGTCGGCCAGGGTGGCGTTCAGGCCGGGATGCGCCTTGAGCGTTTCGATCACCTTGAGCAGCACGAGGTCCTGCACCGACACCGCACTGCCAGCCGCCTTAAGTTCGGCGCGGCGGGCCTTGAGCGCATCCAGCCGGCATTCGGCGTGGTGGGTCAGCTGGGCGGTGGTCTGCAGGCTCTCGAGCATCTTCGCCGCGATCATCTTGCGCATGCCCTTGAGTGGCACCCGCTCGGGGGCCAGTGCGCCGGACAGGTTTTCCAGTTGCGTCATGGCTATTCCACCTGGGCGATGACTGCGCCCTTGGCGATCACCGCGTCTTCGTCTTCGAGGATCTTCAGCACGCCGGCCACCGGCGCTTCGATCTCGAACTGGGCCTTTTCCGACATGATCTCGGCGACCAGGTCACCGGCGGCGACTTCGGCGCCGTCGCTCACCAGCCAGGAGGTGATTACCGCTTCGGCGTCACCTTCCCAGAGGTCGTCCGCGATCACGATGGGGGTTGGTTTACTCATGGGGTCATTCCTTGTTCAGGGCGTGATAGGCGGCCACGATCTTGTCCGCATTGGGCAGCGCCCATTGCTCCATGACCGGGGTGAAGGGGATGGGGATGTCGGGGAAGGCCACCCGTTGCGGGCGTGCCTTGAGCATGCCGATGTCGTGCTCGACGACGCTGGCGATGATTTCGCCGCTGACGCCGAAGCTGTGGTAGTCCTCGTCGATCACGATCAGTCGGCCGGTCTTGCGCACCGAGGCGATGACGTGTTCGCGGTCCAGCGGCACCAGGCTGCGCAGGTCGATGACCTCCGCGCTGACGCCATCCTTTTCCAGCAGCGTGGCGGCGCGCAGGGCGTGATGCACCCCGGCGCCGAGGCTGACCAGGCTGACGTCTCGGCCCTCGCGCACCGTCTTCGCCTTACCGATCTCGACGATGTAGGGCTCTTCCGGCACCGGCACCGTGGCGCCTTTCTCGGTGCCCAGCCAGCCCATGCCCTGTAGCGCCTTGTGGAAGAGGTAGACCACCGGGTTGTCGTCGCGGATGGCGGCGGTCATCAGGCCCTTGGCGTCGTAGGCGTTGCTCGGTACGACGACTTTCATGCCCGGCAGGTGGGCGAAGGTGCCGTAGAGGCACTGCGAATGCTGGCCAGCGTCCGAGTAGCCGGCGCCGGTGGAGGCCATCAGCACCATGGGCACCGGCACCTTGCCGCCGGAGAAATAGGTGTTCTTGGCCATCAGGTTGTAGATGGCGTCCATGCAGACGCCGAAGAAGTCGACGAACATCAGCTCGACGATCGGCCGCATGCCGTCCGAGGCGGCGCCCACCGCGGCACCGATAAAGGCCGTTTCGGAGATCGGCGTGTCGCGGATGCGCGTCTTGCCGAACTCTTCATAAAGGCCACGGGTGTTGCCGAACACACCGCCGAGCTGGCCGATGTCCTCGCCCATCACGAACACCTTCGGGTCCAGGCGCATCTCCTGCGCCACGGCTTCGGCCATGGCGCGGGCGACGGTGAGCTTTCTCTCTTTTACTGCTGTGGTCATGGTGGTCTCCTGCTCAGCCGGCCAGCGCGCTGGGGCTGACGATGATCTTGACGTTGCGGTCCTTGTGATTGGCCAGCTCCTCGAAGCCCTGCTCGAGGATGTTGTCCAGGCCGATGCGGCCGGTGATCAGCGGGGTCACGTCCATGCGCCCGTCGGCGATCAGGGCGATGACGTCGGCAAACTCCCCTGCATAGGCGAGCGAGCCGATCACCTGTTTCTCGGTGGCGACGATCTCGAAGAAGTTGAATTCCGAGGGCTCCTCGAAGATGCCCACCATCACGCAGCGACCGGCCTTGCGGATCACGTCGAGGGCGAGCTTGGCGGTGGCCTTGTGGCCGATGCACTCGAAGGAGGTGTCGGCGCCGTAGCCGCCGGTGAGCGCCTTGATCTCGGCGATGGCGTCGCACTCGCTGGGGTCGATGACCCGCGTGGCGCCGACTTCCAGCGCCTTGGCCTTGCGCGCAGCGGACATTTCCAGGGCGATCACCTGGCCGGCGCCGGCGGCCTTGGCGCACATGATGGTGCACAGGCCGATGGTGCCGGCGCCGACCACCACAACCGTCTCGCCGAGCAGGCTGCCGGCCTTCTTCACCGCATGCATGCCGACCGCCAGTGGTTCGATCAGCGCGCCGGCCTCCAGCGGAAAGCCTTCGGGCAGGCGGTAGAGCAGCTCGGCGGGTACGTTGACCAACTCGGCGAAAGCGCCGTTGTTCATCAGGCCCGTGAAGGCCAGCTGCTCGCAGAGGTTGTACTGGCCGGTCTTGCAGAAACGGCACTGGCCGCAGTGCTGGCAGGCATCGGCGGCGACCTTGTCGCCCGGTGCGTAACCCTCGACGCCGTCACCCGTGGCGACGATCTCGCCGCAGAACTCGTGGCCGAGGATGCACTGACCCCTGATGCCGGTGAGCGGGTGGGGCGCATCCACCGGGATGAACACCGGGCCGGCGAGGTACTCGTGCAGGTCGGAACCGCAGATGCCGCACCAGTGCACGCGGATCTGCACCCAGCCCGGTTGTGGCGCGCCGGGCAGCGGCACCTGTTCCAGGCGGATGTCCTTGCGACCGTGCCAGACGGCGGCGGTCATGGTGGCTTGGCTGTTCATCAGGTGTTCCTCGTGTTGTTCGGATCGGCTCACACGAACACGTGCTCGAGCGCCTCTTCGGGGCGTGGATAGGGGCTTTCGCGGGCGAACTGCACCGCTTCATCGATGCGGCCACGGGCGCGGGCTTCGATGTCGTGGGCCTGTGCCTCGCTCATCACGCCCTCGTCGATCAGGCGCTGGCGGTAGCCGGGAATGGGGTCCTTTTTCATCAGGCCGTCCTTCTCGCCCTCGGGGCGGTAGGTTTCGCCGTCGCCCATGAAGTGGCCGGCCAGGCGGTAGGTCTCGATCTCGATGAGGGTCGGGCCGCCACCGGCACGGGCGCGCTCGATGGCTTCGCCGGCCGCGCAGAACACGCCGTCCGGGTCGTTGTTCTCGACGAACACACCGGGCATTCCGTAGGCCGCGGCGCGCACGTGGTGCTGCTTGATGCAGGTGGCGCTGGCCTTGGCCACCGAGATGCCCCAGGCGTTGTCCTCGATGACGAACACCACCGGCAGCTTCCACAGCGCGGCGAGGTTCAGCGTTTCGTGGAAGGCGCCCTGGTTGGCCGCACCCTCGCCGATGAAGGACACGGCCACGCCGGGCTTGCCCTGCATCTGCCGCGACAATGCGGCGCCGACGGCCGGCCCCATGCCTTCGGCGATGATCCCCGAGCAGGAGAAATTCACCCGGCCATCGAACAGGTGCATATGGCCGCCGCGCCCGCCGGAAAGCCCGGTGGCCTTGCCGAAGATCTCGGCCATCATCTCGTTGAGGTCGACGCCCTTGGCCACGGCGATGTGGTGCGGGCGGTGGGTGGCGGTGACGATGTCACCGGCCTCGAGGTGCGCACAGACGCCTACCGCGCAGGGCTCCTGGCCGTTGGAGAGGTGCATCTCGCCGGGAATCGGCCCCTTGGCCATGTTGAACACCGGCGTCTTGCCTTCCATGTAGATGCGCTCGATGGATTCCTCCATGTAGCGGCTGGTCAGCATCTGCTCGTACATCCACAGGCGCTGCGAGGGGGTGGGCTGGGTCATGGTCGACTCCCTTGTAGTAGTGGTCAGATCGCGCGTTCGTTGAGCAGTCGGCCGATCTGCTCGGCCTGGCGCAGGGCCAGCGCGACGATGGTGAGGGTGGGGTTCTGGCCGCCGCTGGTGGTGAACTGGCTGCCGTCGGAAACGAACAGGTTGGGGATGTCGTGGCTCTGGCCCCACTTGTTCACCACGCCGTCACGGGCCTTGGCGCTCATGCGGTTGGTGCCCATGTTGTGGCTGGCCGGGTAGGGCGGCAGCTCGATCACGTCGGTGGCGCCGGCGGCCTCGTAACACCTGGCGGTCGCGGCGACGCCATGCTTGCGCATGGCGGCATCCATGGGGTGATCGCTCTTGGTCACCACCGGGATCGGCAGGCCGTACTGGTCCTTCTCGTTGGCGTGCAGGGTGATGCGGTTGCTCTCGACCGGCAGGTCTTCGCCGCACAGCCAGACGCCAGACATGTGGTTGTACTTTTCCATCCGCGAGGCGAACTGGCGGCCCCAGCCCTTGGGCGTCGGGTCGAGGAAGGCGGACAGGAACGGCAGGCCGAGGGCAAGGATTTCCAGGCGGTAACCGCCGACGAAGCCGCGCGAGGGATCGTTGTAGGACTCGTCGGAGATCACCCCGGCGCAGGTGGTGCCGCGGTGCATGTTCACCGGCTTGGGCATCACGGCGAAGATGCCGGCGGTGGTGTGGGTCATGTAGTTCCTGCCGACCTGGCCGGAGGAGTTGGCCAACCCGTCGGGGAACATCGAGGAAGCGGAGTTGAGCAACAGGCGCGGCGACTCGATGGAATTGCCCGCTACGCAGACCACCCGGGCCTTCTGCCGTTGGATGGCGCCCTGGGCGTCGGCGTAGACCACGCCGTTCACCTTGCCCTTGGCGTCGTGTTCGATGCGCAGCACCATCGACTGCGGTCGCACCTCGCAATACCCACTGGCTTCGGCGCGGGGAATGTCGGTGTAGAGCGTCGACCACTTCGCGCCCATCTTGCAGCCCTGCATGCAGAAGCCGATCTGCTGGCAGGCGGCGCGGTCGTCGTAGGGCTCGGTGTTGATCGCCATCGGCCCGGAGAGAATCTCCTTGTAGCCGACCCGCTTGGCGCCGGTGGCCAGCACCTTGAAGGAGTTGTGCCAGGGGTGATAGGCCATGCCGGTGCTGGGGCCGGTCACGCCCATGTGCTTCTCGGCCTTCTCGTACCAGGGCGCCATTTCTTCCAGGGTCACCGGCCAGTCCAGCAGGTTGGCTCCGGCGATGTCGCCGTTGATGCTCCGCATCCTGAATTCGAAATCACGGAAGCGCAGGGCGATGCCGGCCCAGTGCACGGTGCTGCCGCCGACGCCCTTGACGATCCAGGCCGGCAGGTTGGGGTTGTTCTCGGCCAGGTGCCAGTCGCCGGCGGCGATGCGCTTGTCGAGCCAGGAGATTTTCTTGAACATCGCCCACTCGTCGTTCTCGATGTCCTCCAGCGTGTGCCGCTTGCCCGCCTCGAGCACCACGCTGCGAATCTTCTGTTTGGCCAGCGCGTTGGCCAGCGTGCCGCCGCCAGCGCCGGAGCCGATGATCACCACGACGCCATCGTCGTCCTGGGCAAAAGTTGCCATGGGGAATCCCTCTCTTGTTCTTGTTGTCGGCGCCGCGAGGCGCCCTGGCTCAGAGCCAGTTGAGATCGTCGAAGCCGCGGTTGACGTAGCCGCCGTATTCCCACGACGAGCCCTCGTAGCCGAACAGCGGGAATAGCGTCTTGTTGTCGTACAGGCCGAACATCAGGCTGCTGCGCACCGCCTTGAAGAACGGGGTGTTCTCGATGTCGCTGAGCAGCGCCACGCGTTCGGCTTCGTCCAGCTGTTCGAAGCGCTTGCCGTGGGCCTTGCGTGCCTGCCGCTGCAGCTCGTCGAGCCCGCCGCCGATCAGCGCCGGCTCCTGTTCCGCCAGGTCGAGCAGGGGCTGTACGTAGTGGCGATCGCTGATGAAATCGTGGGGGAAGATGTCGCGACCCATGCGCAGCAGGCCGTCAGGCAGTTCCGCCTGCCGCTCTTCGGCGAGCAGGTTCACCGGGATCAACTGGCTCAGGCTCAACGCCAGCAGCGACTGGCTGGACAGAGAAAGAAAACGTCGACGGTTTAGCGTGCCGTGCGGACGAGCTGAATCGTGCATGACAGTAGCTCCTGATTATTACCAACAGCGCTGAGGGGAGCAGGCGGCTGGCGATCTTGTTATGCGAAGAGTTTGTTCCGCACAGGGTGATCAGCAGGGGTCATGCCAACTTTCATGTATGAATATTTATATACCTATCTGTCTGAAATTAAAGGATTTATCTTGTTTGAATTGGATGGCCGTAACGGTGGTGTAACGCAAGTTGCGCTTTACACCTGTAAAGCGTTGTAAAGCGCTTTACAACGTGCGGCTAATATTTGAAACGCCCAAACAGGCATGCTTCCAAAGTTCAGGCTGGTCCTGACGGTTCAATCGTTTATCCTTCAGTACACTTCATAACAATAAAGCGTTTCGCTGAGGCGCCCGTTGCCATCCGCTGCGAGCGCTTCGAGGAGGATGCATGAACCTGCTCTCCGGTCCCGTGAGCCATATCGACGCGGTGCTGACGCTGGCCAACGCGCCGCATCTTTCCGCTGACCGCGATCCGATCATTGCGCGCTCCTGGCGCCGCTGTGTGCACGACTACGGTCTGGACCCGGCGCGTCCGTCCGAGGCGCGCTTCGTGCCGCGGCAGGTTCTGCGCGAGCACCAGGACCAGGCAGACGAGCTGATCAACGTGGCCCGTGCGGGCGTGGAGCAGCTCTACCGGCAGGTGGCCGAGCTGGGCTACGTGATTCTGCTGACCGATAACCGCGGCATCGCCGTGCAGTTTCTCGGCGATCCGGCGGACGAGAAGGCGCATCGCAAGACCGGCCTGTATCTGGGCTCGGACTGGGGCGAGGACCACGCCGGCACCTGCGCGGTCGGCACCTGCATCAAGGAACAGCAGGCGCTGACGTGTCATCAGCACGATCACTTCAGCGTCTGGCATACCAACCTCACCTGCACGGCCGTGCCGATGTTCAATCCCCAGGGGCAACTGCTGGCGGTGCTGGACATCTCGGCGCTGCATTCGCCGCCATCCAAGGATTCGCAGACCTTCGCCCTGCAGCTGGTCAAGCAGTACGCGCGGATGATCGAGGACGCTTACTTCCTGCGCCTGTATCGCGACCGGCCGATCCTCTGTTTCGATGGCTCGCGGGAGTTCGTCCTGATCAACCGACGCTACCTGCTGGCGCTGGGCGATCAGGGCGAGCTGCTGGCTGGCAACACGGCCGCGCGCGGACTGCTGGCCGAACATGGGCTGGCACTGTCCGGCCCGTTCGGTACCTCGAACCAGGTGCATGTCGATCAGCTGTTCGACTGCGAACTGGCGGACGTGCTGAGTATTCCCTACGCGAGCCACGATCAGGTACGCGCTTTCCGTACCCATCGCCATCAGCTGTTCTTCGCGGCGCTGATGGAGCCGCGCCGCCGCGCGCCGGCAGCGACGGAGCGCAGCTCGCCGGCCGGGCAATCGCCGCTGGATGCGCTGGCCGACGATGACCCGGTCATGCGCAAGATGCTCGCCCGCGCACGACGTCTGTGCAGCGAACCGCTGAACGTACTGCTCAACGGCGAGACCGGCACCGGTAAGGAACGTCTGGCCAAGGCGCTGCATGAAAGTGGCAGCCGACGCAGCAAGCCGTTCGTGGCCATCAACTGCGGAGCGATGCCCGAATCGCTGATCGAGAGCGAACTGTTCGGCTACGCCCCGGGTACCTTCACCGGGGCGCGCAGCAAGGGCATGCGCGGCCTGATCCAGCAGGCCGACGGCGGCACCTTGTTCCTCGACGAGATCGGTGACATGCCGCTGCACCTGCAGACGCGCCTGCTGCGCGTACTGGCCGAACAGGAGGTGACGCCACTGGGCGCCGAGCGGCCGGTGAAGGTGGACATCCGCGTGATTGCGGCCAGCCACCGTGACCTGCGGCAGATGGTGGAGAGCGGGGCGTTTCGCGAGGACCTGTTCTACCGGCTGAATGGCGCGTCGCTGAAGCTGCCGCCGTTACGTGAGCGGGCGGACAAGGCGTTCCTGATCGACCGCGTCTTTGCCGAGTTGGCCGAGGGGCGACCGGGCAATCCGCACCTGCGTGGTGATGCGATCAGCGCGCTGCTGGCCTATCCCTGGCCGGGCAACATTCGCGAGCTGCGCAACGTGCTGCAGTACGCGCTGGCGACCTGCGAGGGGGACGAGATCACCGTGCAGGATCTGCCGGATGAATGCCTGCCGCGCATTCTCGCCCGCAGCCGGCAAGCCGAGGCGGAGCCGGAACCCGAGTCGGCCGCGGCCTTGCGCGAGACGCTGCGTCGCCATCGCTGGAACGTCAGTGCCGCGGCGCGCGAACTCGGCGTGTCACGGCCGACGATGTACCGCCGCATGCGCCTGCTGGGGATCGAGGCGCCGATCTGACGTGAGTCAGCGCGCCGCGGGCTCGGTGCCCGGTTGGCCCGCCACCTCAATATCGAAGGCGATGCTCCAGTTCTGCAACGGGTAGGGCTGGTGCACCAGGGCCTTGATGTTCGCTTCGGCGGGCATCAGGTCCTTGAGGTATTCGTAGGTCGCATCGGCACGCATGGGGTCGCTGTCGCGTAGCTGGCCGGCGCCGCCCACCTGGTAGCCGGCATAGCTGACGCGTGGCTGGCCGCTGAGTTCGCGATCGGCGCGCAGGCGGACGATGGTGTCGGCGACGATCTCCACGGCAGCGATGGGCACCTCGCCCTGGTCGTCCTGCAGCATGAAGCCCTTGTTCTTCACGTCGCGGGCCTCGTGGCCGATGTAAGGCTGGTCGAACGCCAGCGGTGGGTGCGGCACGTGGTAGTCGATCAGTACGTCGCGGCCGTCCAGTGTGGCCTGGCGGGGCGACAGGGGCACCCATTCCTTACGCTCGATGACGACGTGGTGATAGACCTTGCCGAGCATCTGGCCGAACCAGCGGTAACCGTTGGCCGACAGATGCACGCCCTTGTCGGTGTAGGGGTAGACCGGCCCGACCAGGTACCAGCCGAGCTCTTCCTGAGCCAGTTCCCATTGCGCCATGCCGACCGCGAGCGAACCGTCCTTGACCGAGGATTTGGCGTCGGTCTGGTAGCTGAAGAAGGCCGGCATCTTTTCCTGCCCGGCGATGGCCTTGGCGGTGTCGGCATAGAGGTCGTCGCGCAGCTGGCGCAGCTTGGCCTTGTAGTACGCCTGATCGTTCTTGCCGCCATTGGTATGGGAATAGTCGTACTCGCCCTGCAGCCAGAAGAATGCGCTGATGCTGTAACTGGCCTGTTGCGCGTCGGCCAGCGCCTTGGCCTGATCGACGGCCTGGGTCACGCGCAGGTATTCGTTGGTGCCACCGGTTTTCGAGAGCTGGGCAATGGAGCGACCCGAGGTCGAGGCGTTGCTGGCGACGAACAGGTGTTCCGGATCGGTGTCGCGGCCGAGGTGATGCAGATAGAGCCGACGTGCCATGTTCAGCGCGCCGACTTCCACCGATTCGCCTTCTTCCTGCGCCTGCGGCGCGAGCTTGCCGACCTTCTCTGCATCGAGCACCACGGCCGCGTTGCTCTTCTGCTGCACCACGGCACGCAGCGGGGTGAAGGCTGCTTCGCCCACCGGCTTGAACGACGCGCCGCTGAAGGCTGCCGAGCGTGGTGACTGGCCGAGCATCAGGTTGTCGTAGCGTGGCGCGACGGACAGCGCCGGCCAGCCCTCGGCGGCGGAGGCCAGCGACTGCCCGTAGGTAATGATGTGGTTGTACTTGCTCTGCAGCGGCTGGGTCAGCTCGTTGGGCTTGGCCATGAGCTCGGCGGTCACCCGCTTGTTCTCGGCATCTCGCTCGGCGAGCTGGCTCTCGGTGACTTCGGCGAAGCAGGGTGCAGTGATGCTCATCAGCGCCGCGGCAATGGCCAGGCGCAGGGCTGTGGAATGGCGGAGGCGTTGGAGCTCGGGCATGGGCGGTTCCGGGGCGGCACTGGATCGTCTGCTGAGGCTGCGTCGGACGAGCCGTAGCAGGGTGGACGCGCTTTCGACGATGGCAATCGAGGTAAGTTCGTGGCGGTCATGCCGATGCAGGATTGGCTATGCTGTCCGCCATTCCCGGGGCGGCTTCGATGACTCGAACGATGCCGATGCTGGCCGCTGCCCTGGCAGGTCAACCCGTAGCGGAGAAGTGTTCATGAGCCACAAAGCCATATTCGTACAGCCCGGCGGCGGTTATGAGCGGGTCATCGTCGGCACCAGCGAGGCCGCCCGGCCCGAGGCCGGCGAGATCACCGTGCGGCTGCGCGCCAACTCGCTGAACTACCACGACTTCGCGGTGGTGAGCGGCATGTGGGGGCCCAGCGAGCCGCGCATTCCCATGGCCGATGGCGCCGGTGAAGTGGTGGCGGTGGGTTCGGGCGTGACTGAATTTGCCGTTGGCGACGCGGTAGTCAGCACCTTCTTCCCCGACTGGCTGGCCGGCGAGCCGCTGGTGGAAGGCTTCGCCACGGTGCCGGGCGACGGTGTCGATGGCTATGCCCGCGAAATGGTCACCGCCCGCGCCACCTCGTTCACCCATGCGCCCAAGGGCTACAGCCATGCCGAGGCGTCCACCCTGACCACCGCCGGCCTCACTGCCTGGCGTGCGCTGATGGCCGACGGCAAGCTCAAGCCCGGCGACAGCGTGTTGATCCAGGGTACCGGCGGCGTATCGATCTTCGCCCTGCAGTTCGCCAAGATGGCCGGCGCCACGGTCATCGCCACCTCGTCCAGCGACGCCAAGCTGGAGCGCCTGCGGGAGATGGGCGCCGACCACCTGATCAACTACCGAACGACACCCGCCTGGGGCGAGACGGTGCGCGAGCTGACCGATGGCCGCGGCGTGGACCATGTGATCGAGGTCGGCGGGCCGGCGACGCTGGCGCAGTCGATGGTTGCCGCGCGCATCGGCGGGCATATCTCGGTGATCGGCATTCTTACCGGCATTGCCGGCGAGCTGCAGCTGGTGCCGGCACTGGTGCGTCAGTTGCGCTTGCAGGGCGTGCTGGTGGGCAGCCGCACGCAGCAGCAGGAAATGATCCGTGCCATCGATGCCAATGGCATCCGTCCGGTGATCGACAAGCGGTTTGCGCTGGACGAGATCGTCGAGGCGTTCCGTTACCAGGAGAGCAACCAGCACTTCGGCAAGATCTGCCTGGAGTTCTGACGCCGCTGCCGTGCGGCGGCCAAGCGGTACGGCGGCATCACGGTCGTCTATGTTGGATAAGTGCCCGCTCCGAGCGATGTCGGGGCGGCGCGATCACGACAATAAGGATGACTACGATGCGCTTGCTACACATCACCCAGTTCACTCTGGCGGCAATCGTCGCGACGAGCTCCGTGGCCTACGGTGCGCTTCTGGAAGGCGGGGCGGTTGCCGCTCCCGATGAATACAGCGCCAAGGTGGCCGCCCAGGTCCTGAAGAATGGCGGCAACGCGGTGGACGCGGCGGTGGCGACCGCCTTTACCCTGGCCGTCACCTATCCCGAGGCGGGCAATATCGGCGGCGGCGGTTTCATGACCCTGTACATGGACGGCAAGCCGTATTTCCTGGACTACCGGGAAGTCGCGCCGAAGGCCGCCAGCAAGACCATGTTTCTGGATGATCAGGGCGAGGTGATCGAGAACCTCAGCCTGGTGGGCGCCCGGGCAGCCGGCGTGCCTGGCACGGTGTTGGGTATGTGGGAAGCCCACCAGCGCTTCGGCAAGTTGCCCTGGAGTGAACTCATCACCCCGGCAGTCGGTTATGCCCGTGAAGGCTTCACGGTGGCCGACCAGCAATTCCAGTATCGCGAAGACGCCATCGGCCTGTTCAACGGTACGACCAACTTCGAGGACTACTTCGGCAGCATGCGTCCGGGTGCGACCTTCCGCCAGGCGGAGCTGGCCGAGACGCTGGAACGCATCGCCGACCAGGGGCCGGACGACTTCTACAAAGGCAAGACCGCCGCATTGCTGGTCGCGCAGATGGAGCGCGATGGCGGGCTGATCACCCAGCAAGACCTGGCCGACTATCGCGTCAAATGGCGTGAGCCGATGCGCATCGACTGGCGTGGCAACAGCCTGTACACCGCGCCTCTGCCCAGTTCCGGCGGCATCGCCCTGGCCCAGCTGATCGGCATCAAGGAGCGCCGTGCCGCCGACTTCGAGGGTGTCGAGCTGAACTCGGCGCGCTACATCCATCTGCTGGCGGAGATCGAGAAGCGCGTGTTTGCTGATCGCGCGGACTACCTGGGCGATCCGGACTTTTCCGATGTGCCGGTGAAGCGGCTGACTTCGCCTGAATACCTCGCGCAGCGCGCCGCCGAGATCAACCCCACGGCCATCTCCGCAACGGAGAAGGTACGACCGGGCCTGGAAAGCCATCAGACCACGCACTTCTCCATCGTCGATGCCGACGGCAACGCGGTGAGCAACACCTACACCCTCAACCTGGACTACGGCAGCGGCGTGGTGGTCAAGGGTGCCGGCTTCTTGCTCAACGACGAAATGGACGACTTCAGTGCCAAGCCAGGTGTGGCCAATGCCTTCGGCGTGGTCGGCAGCGACGCCAACGCCATCGAACCCGGCAAGCGCATGCTGTCGTCCATGAGCCCGAGCATCGTCACCCGCGACGGCAAGGTCAGCCTGGTGCTGGGTACACCCGGCGGCTCGCGCATCTTCACCTCGATCTTCCAGGTGCTGAACAACGTTTACGACTTCGGCCTGCCGCTGGAAAAAGCCGTGGCCGCGCAGCGGGTGCACCACCAGCTGTTGCCCAAGGACACGATCTACTACGACGCCCATGCGCCGCTGACCGGAGAGGTGGCGCAAGCGCTGGAAGCCATGGGCTATACGCTGGAGGATCAGGGCTGGTTGATGGGTGACATCCAGGCGATTCGCGTCGACGGCAGACGTCTGCAGACCGGGTCTGACCCGCGTGGGCGCGGCGTCGGTCTCATCGTCGAGCCGTGAGACCGGGGTGAGCGGGCGGCCATGCCGCCTGCCAACGGCGATGCGTCAGCCGGCCCTGACGCATCCATGGCAATGCCCAGTGGGCGGCGCGTCACTTCATGCGATGGATCGCGCACAGTTTGTTGCCGTCGGGGTCACGCACATAGGCGACGAACATCCGGCCCAGGCTGCCGTCACGCTCGCCCGGCGGGTCCTCGCAGGTACTGCCGCCGTTGGCGAGACCGGCCTCGTGAAACGCCCGGACCTGCTCCGGCGAGCTGCACTTGAAACCGATGGTGCCGCCGTTGGCCGCGGTGGCTTGTTCGTCGTTGATGGGCTCGGTGATTCCGAACGTGCTGCCGTCGTGGCGATAGAAGTACCGGGTATGCCCGGTCGGGGCCTTGTGCAGCATCGGCTCGCCTGCGCCGAGTACGCCGAGCACGGCATCGTAGAAGCGCTTCGACCGTTCTATGTCATTCGAACCGACCATTACATGATTGAGCATGGGCCCCTCGCTTGGGTTTGACGTGAACTTGCACTGTAGCTGGCTTCGCGCGGGCATGCTGCCCGGTGGCCAGCTGTCATGCATCGGGATAAGTCATGAGGATGGGGCTCGCGGGCCTCATGGGATAACCACCCGGCCTTGCCGGCTGGCCTGCTCGTAGCGCTCGCGGAGCACCTCGGCCAGGCGCTGCTTGGCCTGGTCCTCGCCATGGATCAGGCGGATCTCGCTCGGCCATTGCTGCATGCGCGTGACGAAGCCCACCAGGTCCGCCTGGTCGGCGTGGGCGGAATAGCCACCGACGCTGTCGATGCCGGCGCGGATGTCGATGCGCTCTGCGTCCAGATCGACGAAGCCGCCGTCCGGCCCGTAGGTCTGTATGTCCCGTCCCGGCGTGCCCTTGCCCTGGTAGCCGACGAACACCACGTTGTGTCGCGGGTCCCCCAGCATGGCCTTGAGGTAATTGACGATGCGTCCGCCCGAGCACATGCCGTTGCCGGCGATGACGATAGCCGGGCGTGCGGTCTGTGCGAGGTGTTCGACGATGCGCATGTGTTCGTCATGGCTGTCGACGGTGATGAGCTGCTTGAACGACAGCGGCTTGCGGCCTTCCTCCAGGCGATGACGGGCGTCTTCGTCCCAGTAGCCTTGCAACTCCTTGTAGGTGGCGGTGAAGCGGCTGGCGAGCGGCGAGTCGAGGATGATGGGAAGCTGCGGCCAGTCGATATCGGGGTCGCCATCCCTGGCCTGTTCTGGCGCTTCGACAGGCGTGCCGCTGGCTTCGGACGCTTCGCGCTTCTCGTGGAGGATCTCCTCCAGCTCGAACAGCAGCTCCTGCGTTCGGCCGATACTGAACGACGGAATGAGCACCGTGCCCTGGTCGGCCAGCGCCCGCTCGATGGCCGCCTGCAACCGTTCGCGGCGGTGCGCGCGATCCTCGTGACGGCGGTCGCCATAGGTGCTTTCGAGAATCAGCAGATCGGCGCGCTCGGGCGGTACCAGGTCCGGCAGCAGCGGTGAATGTGGCGCGCCCAGGTCGCCGCTGAATACCACGCGCTGGACGTCGGAGCCCTCGCTGAGCTCCAGCTCGACGTAGGCCGAACCCAGCACATGCCCCGCCGGCTGCAGGCGTACCTTGCACGCGCGGCCGTCGGTTTCGTTGAGGGTGAACCAGTGATCGTAGGGCAGGGCGATGATGCGCTGCTCGACGACCTTGAGGTAGCGCTCCAGTTGGTCCTGGTCACGGCTGATGGAGAGCCGGAAGGCATCCTCCAGTACGATCGGCAGCAGCCGGGCGGACGGTTCGCTGCACAGGATCGGCCCGTCGAAGCCCGCTGCCAGGAGGTTCGGGATACGCCCGACATGGTCGATGTGCACGTGCGTCACGATCAGCGCCTTGACACCCTCGACGGAGAAGTCCAGCGCCAGCTCATCTTCGTGCCCCGCTTCGTCGTCGCCCTGAAATTGCCCGCAGTCGATCAGTACGCTGCTGTTTTCGTCCATCCACAATTGATGACACGAGCCGGTCACGCCTTCGCGAGCGCCGTGGTGGATGAGTTTTGGATGCTTCATCGGGTGTCCTTAACGTGGACCGATAGGGCTCGGCAGAAGAGTGCGATGCCAGTGTTCGCTGACGCTAGATTGGGCAATTGGCCGTCGCGCATAGTTTCCGCCGCCTGACGAGCCGGTTCTTGCCGGCCAAGCAAACGCCACGCGGGCATGCTCCCAGACGGCTACGCCGTTTAGAATGCACGGCCCGCTGCCAAGATGCCCGTCCCATGACCACCGCCCCCCTCACGATCCTCGAACGACACCTGCTCGACGCCCTGGCCGCTGCGCCCGAGGAGATACGGCGGCTGTTTCACGGGCGGGGCCGCTGCTATCCGGGGCTGGAACAGCTGACCGTCGACTGGCTGCAGGGTGTGCTGCTGGTGGCGCTGTTTCGCGATCCCGGTGCGGCGGAGCTGGAGGCGCTGAAGCGGATGCTGCAGGCGTTGGCCGAGTCCTCGGCATGGCAGCAGCGGCAGGTTCAGCACCTCCTGCTGCAGCACCGCTACCTGCCTGACGCGCCGACCGAGGCACTGTTCGGCGACGTGCCCGCGGAGTGGCGGATCAGTGAGAACGGCCTGCACTACAAGCTGGATCTGGGGCGCAAGCAGAACAATGGGCTGTTCCTCGACATGCGCTATGGGCGCCGCTGGGTACAGGAGCATGCGCGCGGCAAGCGCGTGCTCAACCTGTTCGCCTACACCTGCGGTTTCTCGGTCGCGGCGATCGCCGGCGGCGCCGAGCATGTGGTCAACCTGGACATGGCCAGCGCGGCGCTGACCCGGGGGCGCGAGAACCACCGCCTGAACGGCCATGAGATCAGTCGGGTCAGCTTTCTCGGCCACGAGCTGTTCAAGTCCTGGGGCAAGGTCCGCAAGCTCGGACCCTACGACCTGATCATCATCGACCCGCCATCCTTCCAGAAGGGCAGCTTCGCGCTGACCCGCGACTACCAGAAGATCCTGCGCCGCCTGCCTGAGTTGCTGAACCCAGGCGGCCAGGTGCTGGCCTGCGTCAACGACCCTGATACCGGCACCGACTTCCTGATCCAGGGCATGGCCGCCGAAGCGCCGCAGCTGCGCTTTTCCAAACGCCTGGAAAACCCGCCGGAGTTTCCGGACATCAGTCCTGAGAGCGGGCTCAAGGCGTTGCTGTTCGTGGCGCGGGACTAGGGCTCAGGCCCGTTCAGCGCTCGGCAACTTCCGCACAGCTGGGCTCGATGGTGAAGGTGCGTGCCGAGTCCACCGGCCCGAGCTTTTCCAGGGTGCGCCGGCCCAGCAGCACCGGGTAGTTCATCTCGTCGCGGTCTCTCAGGGAGAACTCCTCTTCGAGCAGACGATCGCCGACGCAGACCTTCATCAGCACCACCGGCCGATCTTCCTTGCCGCCGGCGCCGCGCACGGTCAGCTCGCGCTGCAGCTTGCGCTCGATGCGCGACTTGACCAGCTTGTCTTGCTCCACGTCCTTGAGGTCCAGATCGAAGCGGACCCACTTGTCGCCGTCCTTTTCGAAGTAGTCGAGGTCTTCGGCATGCATGGACGAGGTCAGGGCGCCGGTGTCCAGCTTGAATTTAACCGTGACGTGCTCGGGCAGTATCTGGCCGCGCTCCACCCAGCCCAGCGGGGTGCCGTCGGCGGCAAGACAGGAGTAGGACGCGAGCGAGAAAAGCAGGGCAGCCGGTACGGCGAGCAGACGGGAAGCCATCAAGAACGCTCCTGAGCAGTGGGTTCGCTCAATAGAGCGGCATCCAGGGCGGAACGTTCAGCGCTGCTGCGGCGTGGTGCAGGACGAGGAGGTGCCCTGCGCCGCTTCGCGGATGGCGATTTCCTCGCTCAGTGCGCGGACAAAGGCGTCCACCGCGACCGGCAGGTAACGCGAACTGCGCACGTACACGCCGAGGTCGCTGAACACCGAGCCGCCGTCGTTCAGCGGAACGTGCACCAGGGTGCCGTTGGCCAGCTCGGCCTCAATGCCGATGCGTGTCTGGAATGCGACGCCGGCGCCGCGCTTGGCCATCTGCAGGGCCAGCTCCACCGAACTGGTTTCCAGCGGCGCCTTGTGCCGCGGGCGAGTGCGTGCGAGCAGCGGCGCCAGCAGGTGATGGATGGAAAGGTCGCTCTTGGCCAGGATCAGTGGGTACTCGGCGCAGGTGGCGAAGCTGACGTCCCGGCGCTCGGCCAGTGGATGCCCCGGCGCGACGATGGCGCCCAGGCGGAAATGACCGACGCCCAGCTGCTGCAGGTCGGCGGTACGCGGCAGGGCGAAGGCCAGGCCGATATCCGCCTGGCCGCTGGTCACCGCGTCGGGAATGGCCTGCGAGCCGAGGCTGGTTACGCCGACCGTGACGCGCGGATAGCGTTCACGCAGCTGTTCCAGCACGCCGGGCAGCAGATCGGTGGTGACGCCGGATACCGTGGCGATCTCCACGTGGCCGGTGCGCAGGCCCTGTAGCGCGTCCAGTTCGGAGCGCACACGCTCGGTGTCCTGCAGTACGACGATGACGTGGCGGGCGAAGATCTCGCCAGCGGCGGTCAGGCGCAGGCCACCGGGCAGTCGCTCGAACAGCGGCGTGCCGACCTCGTCTTCGAGCTTGAGAATCTGCCGATTGACCGCCGAGGAGGCAACGTTGAGCCGGCGCGAGGCTTCGCGGATCGACTGGCAGCGGCGCACCATGTCGAAATAATGGATGGCCGGCGAGTGGATGCGCAGCTTGCGGGCCAAGCCTTCAGCGCTCCGCTGCCGGTGGCTTGAGCCCACAGCCCTTGAGGATGATGGCGATCAGGTTGTCGCTGGCAAGGGCGAAGTCCGCGCGGGTCATCCGCTTGCCGTTGATGCGGCGGATCTGGTCGGAGAAGTCGGCGTAGTGCTGCGTTCCAGCCCAGATCAGGAAGATCAGGTGCATGGGGTCGACCGGGTCCATCTTGCCGGCGGCGATCCAGGCGTCGAATACCGCGGCGCGGCCGCGGAACCAGTTGCGATAGTCCTGGTTGAAGTGCTCGGACAGGCATTCGCAGCCGCTGATGACTTCCATGGCGAAGATCTTCGAGGCTTGCGGATGGCGCCGCGAGAATTCCATCTTGATGCGGATGTACTCGGCCAGGGCGGTGGCCGGGTCGTCGTCCACGGTGAGGTCGTCGAAGGCGGTATCCCAGAGTTCGAGGATGTGCCGCATGACCTCCACGTACAGCCCCAGCTTGCTGTTGAAGTAATAGTGAACGTTGGCCTTGGGCAGCCCGGCGCGGCTGGCGATGGCGTTCATGCTGGTGCCCTTGAAACCGTAGCGGGCGAATTCCTCGGCGGCCGCGGCGAGAATGGTTTCCTCATTCTTCTGGCGAATGCGGCCGGCAGGCTTGCCTTGGGCGGTGTAGAGCGGCGGCGGTGCGTTGTTCTTGTCCATGTTCCCTATCCGTGAGCGCGCGGGCAGTCGGCCTTCGGTGTGAGCGTTAGCCCGGCAGGCGGCCGTTACCGTTTCGGTGGGCTGAAGCCCACCCTGCGGTTCAGACCCACCGAAGCAGGGCGGTGGTTAGCTGACTGGGCTGATTCTGCACGAGTTTCGTTGCGCGAGCAGCCGTTGCGCTTGTTGAAGCGAACGCGACTGACACGGCAAGGTGCCGCCCGTTGTCCGGGCGGCGGGCGCATCAGAAATGCGCCTTGACGATGAAGTTGGTGACGTTGTTGTCGGTGTTGAAGGCATCGGTGTCCTCGATGCCGTACTTGTTCGACCAGTAGTCGTATTCGATACCGACGTAGAGCTTGCCGGGCGTGTAGTCCAGCGCCTTGCCGAGGTCGTACTTGACCTGCGGGTTGAAGTGGAAGTTCTTCTTCAGCTCGGTGTTGCCGTTCTTCTTGTCGTTGACGACCCAGTCGATGTAGCCATCGAAGAGGATGTCCGACTTGCCGACCGGGAAGGTCATGGCCCAGGTCGGGGTGATCTGCCACTGGCCGCTCGGCTTGCCGGTGATGCCGTCGGGCTTGCGGTAGTAGGTGTTCAGGGCGAAGCGATCGAAGCCGGGGATCTCCAGATCCACAGCCGGGCCGAGCAGGTAGTTGCGGTTGCGGCCTTCGCCGCGCTCGTAGGTCGCGGAGATCAGCACGTCCTTGACCGGGCCGAAGGACAGGTCGGCGCCGCTGATCTTGCCCAGCGAGAGGCGTGGGCTGAACTCGCCGTAGTAGGTATGGCCGTCGCTGCCGGAGATGCCGTTGTACCACTTGTTGTCGACGAACAGGAACATGTCCCCCCAGGTCCAGCCGCTGGCATGTTCGAAGGTGATGGTCTGCTGGATATCGCCTTCCTTTCCGCCGGCGGAGTCCACGGCGAAGTTCTTGCCGTAGAGGTAGGTAAGGCTGTTGTTCTGCCAGAGCATGGGGCTGGCCATGGCTTGGCTACTGAGGATGAACCCGGCCGCGAGGGCTGCGGTGGTCAGGCTGCGCTTCATTGAGTGTGTCTCCGTATTGGCATTTGAGTGAGCTTGTAAGTTGTCCAAGCGGTCAGGCTTTGGTCCCATAGCAAGCGCCGCGCCAATCACGGATTGCGGTTGTAGCGTAAGGTTAACTAGATGATTTGAAAGGCTATTTTGTGGCGATTGAAATCCAGGAAGCGCGCGGCCAGGCTTCCGCGCAGCTGATTGTCGGGCAGGGATGACCTGACCGATGCGTCAGCTTGCTTCAGTTTGGGGCGAGGGCGATGGCGGATCGCCAGGGTTTCGACCGAAACGGTGCAGCCGCACGGCGGTCGGGCGATGAGAAAGGTGGGATGCAGGCGTGCGACTGCCGGCGCGAGGCCGGCAGTCGGTGAGCGCCAACTCAGTGCTGGGTGACCAGCGCGCTGTTGTTGGTGCCGTTCTGGTTGATGTAGGCAGCGTTGCCGTAGCCGGCCTGGCTGACCAGGGCGTCGTTGGCGAAGCCGTGCTGAGTGACCTTGGCCAGATGGTCGTAGCCACTCTGAGTCAGCATCAGCTCGTTCAGGGTGCCTTCCTGACGCACGGTGGCCAGGTTGTCGCCGCCGGTCTGCTCGATGTCGCTGCTGTTGTGCCAGCCATGGCTGACGCCGACGATTTCATTGTCGCTGCCGTTCTGCACCGCGTTCAGCTCGTTGCCGACGCCGTCCTGCTGGAAGTGCAGTTCGTTGCCGCGACCCTGCTGATCCACCGAGGCGACGTTGAACCCGCCGTGCTGGATGGTCTTGGCGGTCTGATTGCGGCCGTGCTGGTTGATGTCGGCCTCGTTGGCTGTGCCGAACTGCTCGGTGGTCGCGGTGTTGTTGCCGCCGAACGGGCTGTTGCTCTGTGTGATGCGCGAATCGTTGCCGTTGCCGTACTGCAGCGCAAAGGCGTTCTGCGCATTGCCACTCTGGTCGATGTCCACCCGGTTGTTGTTGCCATCCGACAGCATGTAGGCCTCGTGCTGGTGGCCGGTCTGGGAAACCATGGCGTCGTTGCGCCAGCCGACCTGCTCGACTTCCGCGATGGAGCCGATGCTGGCGACCTGAGTGACATGCGCATCGTTGTCGGTGCCCTGCTGGTCGACAAGGGCGCGGTCGCCCCAGCTGGCGGTCTGGGTGACGCTGGCATTGTTCAGTTCGCCGTCCTGTACCAGCTTGCCCTGGCTATTGATCGCAGCGCTCTGGGTGATCAGACCATAGTTGTGCTTGCCGGTCTGCTCGGTGTTGGCGCTGCTGGTCGTGGTGCCGGTCTGGAAGGTTTCGGCAACGTTGTGAATACCGTTCTGGTTCTGCGTGGCGCCGGTCTTGTAGGTACCGGTCTGTTCGACCGTTGCGTCATTGCCCCAGCCGCGCTGGTTCTGCGTAGCGGCGGTCAGCGCGGTGGCGCTCTGCTGGGCATCGGCGACGTTGTAGTTGCCAGCCTGGGACTGCGTTGCGGTCGTCTCCCGCGAGTGGCTCTGCTCGACCGTCGCCTGGTTGCCGAAGCCGCTCTGGCCCTGCTTGGCCAGGTTGCCCGAACCGCCGCTTTGCAGCACTTGCGCGACATTGATGATGCCCAGCTGGTCCTGCTCGGAGGTGTTGTTGGCCGCGAAAGCCTGGGCAGTGGCGACAGTCAGGATGGCTGCTACAAGAGGTTTGAACTTAAACATTTTTGTCACTCCATGGATGTTTTAAGTACAGCGGTATTTCCCTGGGATTAGCGGTACTGGCGAACCACTACCGTCAGACCGCGGCCGCTCTGGCTGACATTGCTGCTGTGCCCGCTGCCGGTCTGTTCGATGAGGGCGCGATTGCTCGAGCCCTGCTGTGCGATGGCGGCACGGTTGTCCGCGCCGATCTGTTCGATCTGGGCCTCGTTGCCGAAGCCGTCCTGGCTGATCAGCGCCGCGTTGCCCTGGCCGATCTGTTCGATCGAGGCGCTGTTGGCGTAGCCGTTCTGAAAGATGTAGGCCTCCAGCTCCGCGCCGCTCTGGGCGATGCGTCCGGTCATGCCTTGCCCGGCCTGCTGAACGACCGCGAGCGCACCCTGCGCGCCGCTGGCGGCCTGACCGAAAACGGATGAGTGAATGGCGGAAGGAACGAGTTCATTCGGGGCCAGATCGCCCGGAATGGCGACCTCGGCATGGCCGTAAGCGGCCAGCAGGAGAATCATGGGCAACAGCAGGTCATGCGCAATCCGTTGCGAGCGTTTCATGGGCGTCCTGTCCTGATCGAGCTCAGATACCGACATGTTTGCCTCGATTCAGTGCAGAAAACATCCATCCAACGATTGAAAGTGTTGTCTGTTGGTGCGCAAGAGGTGTTTACGTGGACGCGAAAAACACCGCGGTAGCAGCGCGCGGTGTCGGTTGCATGATCGGGGCTGTCGTCAGGGCCGCTGGCGACGGAGCACCGGCCGGCGTTGCGCCGGCCGGTGTGTGTCAGTTCAGCTTGCTCAGGTACTTGCTCAGCGCAGGGTGCTCGCTGCCGTTGCCTTCGGCGGTCTGCCAGAGACGGCGTTCGACGCCCTGAGCGATCAGGTGGGCGACGGCAGCCTCGATGGCGGAGAGCACGCACAGCTGCGCGGGCTCGTTGGTGGTGTAGCCTGCCTCGGCTTCCAGCAGTTCCTTGAACTCGATGAACTTGTAGACGTTGGCGCTGCGGCCGATGGAGAAGATCGTCTTGGTGGTCATCACGTTGGACAGCACTCGCCCGCTGCGCACGTCGATGGCCCGCAGGTTCACCGTCACCTGGTCGACGCGATACTCCTGCGAGACGCCGATGCCCAGGTAGCGTGCGCCCTGGCCGCCGCTGCGCACGTTGGTTTCGTAGGCGACGATGGCGCCCTCCATGATGATGTTCGCCGCCAGCAGCGAGGGCAGTTCGGACTGGATATTGGGCGCGACATCCGGCTTGGCCTGGGAGGCACGAATGATCTTGCGCTCGGTCAGCACGTTCTGCAGGCCTTCGCGCTCGAGCACCACGAACCAGCCGCTGGCCTGCATGGCATCGACCAGCATGCTGGCCGCGCCCTGGGTCACCGCGGTGGAGAAGGAGCTGGCAGGGGTCGGTTTGTACTGCCCGGTCTGGTCGCGGAAACCGTACACCGCAGCCACCAGCGGGCCTTTCGGGCGCGGCAGCGCCAGCAGGTCCTGGTAGGTGGAGGTGCGTGGGGTCAGCGTGGGCGGATGCTGGTCGGCAGGCAGGGGCTCGCGAATGCTGCAGCCCTGAAGTAACGCCATCATCCCTATGGCTACGAATAGGCTTCTCATGGCCTTTGTTTCTCCTTGGGGTCAGTTCTGCCCGACGATGATTTCGGACATTTCTCCGGTGAGGCGGTCGGTGATTTCCACGATGAGCATGCCGGCGTCGCCGTTGTAGACGCGCACGATGAAATCGTCGGTGGTCACGGTGCCGGTCTTGCCGCTGCTCACGCCACTGAGCAGGTCGCCCAGCAGGCGCGACTCCAGCTGGCTGGTGAAGCGATCCAGCGCGGACTGGTTACCGAACAGCGAGGAACGATCCAGCGCATCCGGATCCTTCTTGTTGTTCTGCGCCTGGGCATTGCCCAGTAGCCAGGCACCGTTGAGCGGGCTGCCACCGAAGGATGGATTGACCGGGGTATAGACCAGCTCGGTGGCGCTGGCGCCGGCACTGAGCAGCAGGCCGCCGAGCAGCATGCCGAGGGGCTTGTGGGTGTGCGGTTTCATAATTCGTCCTTGGCCATGTCAATGTTGTCTTCGAACAGCGCTTCGATCTTTCGCCGATTGATTTCCTCAACCACGAAGTCGGCCGCCTCATAGGCCGGCTCCTTCATGTCCGCCACGTTGGGCTGCAGAAAGCGTCGGTACAGCGTCTGGTTCTCGTGCTCGACCCAGACCAGAACGCCCCAGCGCGCCGAGGGCCTCTCCTTGATGGCAAGGTTGAAGTCCAGGCCGCTGATGTCGTTCAGGCGCTCGCAGAAGCGCAGGTAGAACTCGTGACCGGAGCGGGAAATCGTGTTGTTGGTGATGAAACCCTGCAGCTCGGCTTCGTCTGCCTGGGCCGTCAGGCCCACCAGCAGCAGAAGCAGCGCGCCGGTGCGTTTCACGACACCGCCTCGCTGACGTGCGCGAGTACCAGCGAGGCGCCCTGGGCACGGTTGCTCGCGCCCAGTTTGCGCAGTGCGTTGTGCACATGGCTCTTGATGGTATGGATGCTCAGGTGCAGCTTCTCGCCGATCTCCGCATTGGAAAGACCCTGACCGGCGAGGGCGAGAATCTGCTTCTCCCGCAGCGTCAGTTCGTCGATCACCTGATTGGCGCTGCTCAGCTGCCGGTAGCGTGACAGCAGTGCCTCCATCAGCTCCCGTGGCAGCCAGTCGCCGCCGGTGAGCAGCGTGCGGATGCCGCGAACGAAGATGGTGCGCGGGGTGGCGCGGTAGAACACGCCACGGATCCAGGGGTGGGTTTCGACCAGCCGGCGCGCCTGGTCCGGCTGCGCATTGACCAGCGCGACCGGCGTGTCGCCGATTTGCCTGAGCAGGTGAACGTTGGTGTCGCGGTCGTAGCTCCCCACGTCGAGCAGCACCAGCGCTGCCTCTACCTCGCCGCGCGGTGCCGAGGCGTGGCTGAGCGTCCAGTCGGGGCAATCGTACAGATGCTGCCGCAGGGTGCTGTTGAGCGAGCTGCTGGCCGAAAGCAGCAGTACACGGGGGGAGTTGGGCTGATAGGCCGGCACGACGTCGTCTTTCATTCGCATGTCCTTTGCTGAATGTTGAAGGGGAGTCCTGGACGCGTGGGCTTAAGCATCCACGCGCAACTGAAAGTAGTTCAGCTTTGCGACAAAAAAAAGTCAAAAGTTGAAATTCGTGTCAGCTTTCCGACGAAGAGGGGCGGGTGATTTTCTACTGGCGCGGCTGCAGTGAAGTTCCTACGCTGATGCGGTTGGCAGATGGAGACCTGCGATGAGCGATCCCTTTTTCTGGATGGTGTTCTTTTCGGCTGCGCTGGCGCTCAACCTGTCGCCCGGCCCGGATCTGCTCTACGTGTTTTCCCGAACGCTCAGCGGCGGCCGGCGCATCGGCATCATTTCCGCGTGCGGCGTTTGCAGCGGGGCGCTGGTGCACGTGGTGTTCGCCGCGCTGGGTATTTCGGCGATCCTGGCAACGTCGGCGCTGGCGTTCACTGTGGTCAAGTACGTCGGTGCGGCCTATCTCCTCTACCTGGGCTTCCAGGCGCTGCGCTCGGCCGGTGCCGGCGGAACGCTGGCGCCCAACGCAGTGCCGCAGGCGTCGGCCTGGAAGGCCTATCGACAGGGCGTTCTGGTCGACCTGCTGAACCCCAAGGCGGCGATCTTCTTCATGGCCTTCCTGCCGCAGTTCGTGCGCCCCGAGCACGGCGCCGTACCGCTGCAGCTGCTGGTGCTGGGCGTGCTGGTCGTGGTGGTGGCGATCGTCGTCGAATGCGCGCTGGTGCTGCTGGCCGCGCGGGCGACCACGGCGCTGCGCAGCAATCCCGCGGTGAGCCAATGGCTCGACCGCGCGCTGGGCTCGATCCTCATCGGCTTGGGAATACGTCTGGGCCTGAGCGAGCGCATCTGAGGGAATTGCACGGCCCGGTACGGTTCTCAACTGGGGAAGGTTGCCGATCGGCAATCCACGACGGGAGCTGCGTATGTCAAATCAGAGCAAGCACACCTGCGCGACGCTGATCCCCTGCCTGCGCTATCGCGATGTCGCCGCCGCCATCGATTGGCTGGGCCAGGCCTTCGGCTTCGAATGCCAACGCCAATATCGCGATGAGCAGGTGGGCATCACCCACGCGCAGCTGGCCTTCGGCAACGGCATGGTGATGGTGGCACCGGTGATCGATTCCGAATATGGACGGCTGCTGCGGCAGCCGGACGAGATCGGCGGTGCTTCTACCCAGGGCCTCTACGTGATCGTCAACAGCGCCGATGCGCTTTATGCCCAGGCGAAGGCCGCCGGCGCGGAAATCGTCATCGAGCTCAAGGACGAGGATTACGGCGGTCGCGGTTTCAGCTGCCGCGACCCGGAAGGGCATCTGTGGAGCTTCGGCACCTACGACCCCTGGGCGGACGAAGCGGCCGGCACCGTGGCGCAGGCCTGAAGCCGAACGGCCGCTGCGCCGACCATCGGCGGGAATGATCGTCCCGCCGCGGTTGTCAGCTTAGCTACAGACGACTGCGGAGGGAGGAATGACGATGGCCCATGCAAATCTCCACGGCGCCCTGGTGGTGCTGACCGGCGCCTCCAGTGGCATCGGTCGCGCCGCGGCCCAGGCGTTCGCACGGCAGGGCGCGCGCCTGGTGCTGGCGGCGCGTGATGCCGAAGCTCTGGCGGAAACCGCCGACGAGTGTCGCGCGCTCGGTGGCGAAGTGCTGGTGGTGCCCACCGACGTCACCCATAGCGATGAAGTGGAAGCCCTGGCCAGCGCGGCGGCGGAGTTCGGACAAGGGCGCATCGACGTCTGGATCAACAATGCCGGCATCGGTGCGGTCGGTGCCTTCGATGAGACGCCGCTCGATGCCCACGAGCAGGTGGTGCAGACCGATCTGCTCGGCTACCTGCGCGGTGCCCATGCGGTTCTGCCGTATTTCAAACAGCAGCAGCGCGGCGTGCTGATCAACACGCTGTCGGTGGGCAGCTGGGTCGCGCAGCCGTTCGCGGCGGCCTATTCGGCGAGCAAGTTCGGCCTGCGCGGGCTGTCCCAGGCGCTGCGCGGCGAGCTGGGGCCTTGGCCGGGCGTGCACATCTGCGATGTCTATCCTGGCATCGTCGACACGCCCGGTTTCCGCGACGGCGGTAACTATGCCGGACGCTCGTTGCAGCCACCGCCACCCCTGATCGATCCGCGTCAGGTGGCCAACGCCATGGTCAGCCTGGCATTGCATCCGCGGCACACCACCTCGGTCGGCGCCACCGCGACCCTGCTGCGTCTGGCGAACTTCCTTACACCGGGCTTTGATCGGCTCAACGGCCTGATCACCGGCTTCGCCCTGGGCCGGGCACAGCGTGTGCCGACGTCGTCGGGCAATCTGTTCCACCCGCCGCTGGGGCAGCGGCGCATCGACGGTGGCTGGCGTTCGGCGGTCGATGGCGATAAGCACTGGCTACTGATCGGCGGTATCGCGGCGGCGGCCGTGGGTGTCTGCCTGTGCCTGACGCGGCGGCGCTGAACGCCCGGGTCAGCGACCCTTGGGCGCGGCGCTGACACCTTCAAGGGTGGCAAAGGAGGTGTCTTTGGCCGTCAGCAGGAAGTCGCGCATGAACGGCGAATCGAGCATGTCTGCGCGAATGCCGGCATAAAGCGTGGCGAACAGGCCCTTGTCGCCGAGACGCTTGGCGGTGACGTAGCCGCGCGAGCTGTACTCATGCAGGGCCCAGTTGGGCAGACAGCAGACCCCGCGCCCCGATGCGACCAGCTGCATCATCATCACGGTGAGCTCCGAGGTGCGCACCTGCGCGGGTTCGATATCGGCCGGTTCTAGGAAGCGGGTGAAGATGTCCAGGCGATCCCGCTCGACCGGATAGGTGATCAGCGTCTCGCTGGCCAGATCCTCTGGCCGTACGTACGGCCGCGCGGCCAGCGGGTGCTGGTTAGCCACCGCGAGCAACGCCTCGTAGGTGAACAATGGCACATAGGTGATGCCCGGCAGCTCCAGCGGGTCGGAGGTCACCACCAAGTCGAGATCGCCGCGGGCCAGGGCTGGCAGCGGCGCGAAGGAAAATCCGGACGCCAGGTCCAGCTCCACTTCGGGCCAGGCGTCGCGGAACTGGTCGATGGTCGGCATCAGCCACTGGAAACAGCTGTGACATTCGATTGCCATGTGCAGGCGGCCGGCCGTGCCACCGGCGAGGCGGGCCAGGTCGCGTTCGGCACTGCGCAGTTGCGGCAGCATCAGGTCGGCCAGTTGCAGCAGGCGCAACCCGGCGCTGGTGAAGCGCACAGGGCGGGTCTTGCGCACGAACAGCTGCAGGCCGAGGCGCTCCTCCAGCTCCTTGAACTGATGGGAGAGCGCCGACTGGGTCAGGTGCAGGCGCTCGGCGGCTTCGACGAGACTGTCGGTTTCCCGCAGTGCATGAAGCGTCTTCAGGTGGCGAATTTCCAGCATGCCGAACTACCTTGCGAAGCGGGATCGGCACCGCGCTGAGCGACAGGCGAGCGAATCCCAGAAAGAGGGTGAAGATGAGCGAGGCTCATCCTTCGCAAGTGTGTCGCAGCGCCCCCATGCTGTCGAGAGGCCGCTATCGGGCGTCAAGACCGGCTCACAGCCAGAGTCGGGACACCATGAAGGCCAGACCGAAGAAGAACAGCAGGGCGGCGATGACCATGGCGCCGTCGCGCGCCATCATGCCCAGGCCCAGCACGCTGAGCCCGGCGCCGGCGATGGAATTGCCGAACGGGATCAGCTCCAGCGGCGGCATGGTGGCGGCGATCGCCAGGCAGAGCACGGCGTTCAGCCGCGTCGCGATGCCGCTGGTGAGGAAGGTCAGCCGGCGCCGCAGCAGGCGGTCGATGTATCCGGAGATGTGTTGGAGAAAGCCGATGGCCTTGTCGTACTTGCTGCGCGAGGCGCTGCGCTTGAGCAGCCACCTGGGGAGCCAGAAGCGCTCGCGGCCGAACAGCAGTTGCACGGCGATCAGCGACACCATTACGGCAAAAACGCTGGGCAGTCCCGGAATGCCCGATAGCGGCGACAGCACCAGTAGACCCGGCACCAGCAACAGCGCACCGAAGCTGCGCTCGTCGGTCGCCTGCAGCATGCACTCGATGCTTACCGGCTCACCCGGCTCCCCGGCCTGCTCGAGGCGTTCCAGCAAGCGTTCGAGGTTCTGCGGTGGTGTTTCGGAATTCATGAGGGCGCCTTCAGGTTGGGTTCTGGTTTAGAGCCCTGGGTGCGCCAAATGCTCCAACATGAATATTTCTTACTTTGAAATGTAATTACGTGAGTTTGTTTCATTGGCTTGGCCCGCGGACAATCCTCGCATTCATGTAGAACGACATTTCGGAGTGAGTAATGGCTGTAGCGCATAACCTTGGCTTTCCACGCATCGGTGCGGATCGCGAACTGAAAAAGGCCCTCGAGGCGTACTGGAAAGGCGAGCTGGACGAGCAGGGCCTGCGTCAGGTCGGTCGCCAACTGCGGGCGCGCCATTGGCAGGCCCAGCTCGACGCCGGCATCGAGTTGCTGCCGGTGGGCGACTTCGCCTGGTACGACCAGGTTCTGAGTCATTCCTTGATGTTCGGCGTCATCCCGCAGCGATTCCGTCCGGCCGAAGGCCAGGCGACGCTGGACACCTTGTTCGCCATGGCGCGCGGCGTGGCCAGGAGTTGCTGCGGTGGTGCCCAGGCTCAGGAAATGACCAAGTGGTTCGATACCAACTACCACTATCTGGTCCCGGAGTTCAGCGTCGACCAGCAGTTCCAGCTGTCCTGGACGCAGCTCTTCGAAGAGGTCGAAGAGGCCAAGGCGCTGGGGCATACCATCAAGCCAGTGCTGATCGGCCCGCTGAGCTATCTCTGGCTCGGCAAGCTCAAGGGCGACGCGGATCAGACCCAGGCCTTCGACAAGCTGGAGTTGCTGGACCGGCTGCTGCCGGTTTACGGCGAGGTGCTGGACCGGCTGGCGGCGCAGGGAGTCGAGTGGGTACAGATCGACGAGCCGATTCTGGCGCTGGACCTGCCGCAGGACTGGAAGAATGCGTTCGAGCGCGCCTACAACCTGTTGCAGCGGGCGCCGCTGAAGAAGCTGGTCGCCACCTACTTCGGCGGCCTGGAAGACAATCTCGGTCTGGCTGCAACCCTGCCGGTGGACGGCCTGCACATCGACCTGGTGCGCGCCCCGGAGCAGTATCCGGTGATTCTTGATCGCCTGCCGGCCTACAAGGTGCTGTCGCTGGGGCTGGTCAACGGGCGCAACGTCTGGCGCTGTGATCTGGACAAGGCGCTGGAAGTGGCACGGCATGCGGCCGAACGCCTGGGCGAGCGCCTGTGGCTGGCGCCGTCCTGTTCGCTGCTGCACAGCCCCGTCGACCTCGAGCGCGAGGACAGGCTGGACGAGGAAGTGAAGAGCTGGCTCGCCTTTGCGGTGCAGAAGTGCTCGGAAGTCGCCACGCTCGCCCGGGCCATCGACGATCCGCAGGACGCCGAGGTGCAGGCTGCGCTCGCCCGCAGCCGCGTAGTCCAGGCGGCCCGCGCGCAGTCGCCGCGCATCCACAAGCCGGCGGTACAGGCACGCCTGGCCGCCATCGAGGCCAAGGACAGTCGGCGCACGTCGGTGTTCGCCACGCGCATCGAGCTGCAGCGCGCGCGGCTGCAGCTGCCGGCATTCCCTACCACGACTATCGGTTCGTTCCCGCAGACGCCGGCGATCCGCCTGGCGCGGCAGGCTTACAAGCAGGGCAGGTTGTCGCTCGGTGACTACACCGAGGCGATGCAGGCCGAAATCCGCCATGCGGTGGCGGTGCAGGAGCAGATCGGCCTGGATGTGCTGGTGCATGGCGAGGCGGAGCGCAACGACATGGTGGAGTACTTCGCCGAACAGCTCGAAGGTTACGTCTTTACCCGCTTTGGCTGGGTGCAGAGCTACGGCTCTCGCTGCGTCAAACCGGCGATCATCTATGGCGATCTGAGCCGTCCGCGACCGATGACCGTGGACTGGATCCGGTATGCCCAGCAGCAGACGGACAGGATCATGAAAGGCATGCTCACCGGTCCGGTGACCATGCTGATGTGGTCGTTCGCCCGTGAGGACGTGCCGCGCGAGGTGCAGGCGCGACAGTTGGCGCTGGCCATTCGCGACGAGGTCTGCGACCTGGAGGCTGCCGGCATCCGCATCATCCAGATAGATGAGGCGGCGTTCCGCGAAGGCCTGCCGCTGCGCCGCGAGCAGTGGCGGCACTACCTGGACTGGGCGGTGGAGGCGTTCCGCCTGTGCGCCAGCGGGGTGCGCGACGAGACGCAGATCCACACGCATATGTGCTACAGCGAATTCAACGACGTGATCGAGTCCATCGCGGCGATGGATGCCGACGTCATCACCATCGAGACCTCGCGTTCACAGATGGAGCTGCTCGAAGCGTTCCGTGCCTTCGACTATCCGAATGACATCGGCCCGGGCGTCTACGACATCCACTCGCCGCGCGTGCCGGATACCGCCGAGATGGTGCAGCTCCTGGAGAAGGCCGCCGAGTGCATTCCGGCCGAACGACTCTGGGTGAACCCGGACTGCGGGCTGAAGACTCGTGGCTGGCCTGAGACCGAGGCGGCGCTGGTCAACATGGTGGCAGCTGCCCGGCAGCTGCGCGCGGCGCGAAGCGCCAAGGTCGCCTGAGCGATGGCGCTGTCCGGGGCTCGTGTCAGCCCTGGGCGGCGTGGTCGAAGGTCGTCAGGCGTTCGGCGGTCCGGCTGTCCATGTACTGCTGCAGGCGTGCCGTTTCGGCGGCTTGCAGGAACAGCCCGAGCTTGGTTCGGCGCCAGAGAATGTCGTCAACCGTAAGCGCCCATTCCTCGACGATCAGGTAATCCACCTCGCGGGCATACAGCCCGGCGCCGAAGCATTCGCCGAGATCCTGAATGCGCTCGGTGCCCTTTAGCAGCAGCCAGCTGCGCGTGCCGTAAGTGTTCGTCCAGCGGCGGGCGACCGGGCCGGGGAGCCATGGGTAGCTGGCGCAGAGGGCATGGGCCAGAGTGGATGGATCATCGAAATGTTCGCCGCCGGGCAGCGTTGCTCCGCGGGTCCAGGCGCCTTTCATTTCCGGAAACAGCGGTGCCAGCTGGGCCAGGGCTGCTTCGGCGAGCTTGCGGTAGGTGGTGAGCTTACCGCCGAACACCGAGAGCAGGGGCGCATCGCTGCCGCCGTTGTTCAGTGTCAGGGTGTAGTCGCGGGTGATGGCCGATGGTTGGTCTGACTCGTCATCGCACAGCGGGCGGACGCCGGAGTAGCTGTGGCGGATGTCTTCACGGGCCAGCTGGTGTGTGAAGTGCGCATTGACGATGTCCAGCAGGTAATCGATCTCGCCGTCGGCGATCTGCACCCGGGTCGGGTCGCCGTGATACTCCTGATCGGTGGTGCCGATCAGGCTGAACTGCCCGAGATAGGGAATGACGAAGACGATGCGCCGATCCTCGTTCTGCAGGATGTAGGCATGGTCCCCATCGTAGAGCTTCGGCACCACGATGTGGCTGCCCTGAATCAGGCGCATGCCGTGGGGGGAGCGTTGGCGAAGCTGTTCATCGAAGAAGGACGCCACCCAGGGGCCGGTGGCGTTCACCAGGGCGCGCGCCCGGATGGAAAAGCGGCTGCCGTCGTCGCGCTCCAAGTGCAGGTGCCACAGCCCCTTGCTGCTGCGCGCGCTGACGCAACGGGTGCGGGTGTGGATATGCGCGCCCTGCTCACGGGCAGCCATGGCGTTGAGCACCACCAGGCGGGCATCGTCGACCCAGCAGTCGGCGTATTCGAAGCCGTGGCTGATCTCGTGCTTCAGTGGGCTGTCGGCGCCGAAGCGCACGCTATGCGAAGCGCCAAGCTTCTCGCGCTTGCCGAGGTGGTCGTAAAGGAACAGGCCGGTGCGGATCATCCAGGACGGGCGCAGGTGCGGTCGGTAGGGCAGCACGAAACGCAGTGGCCGAATGATGTGTGGCGCCTTGGCCAGCAGTATCTCGCGCTCGGCCAGCGCCTCGCGCACCAGACGCAGTTCGTAATGCTCGAGGTAGCGCAACCCGCCATGTATCAGCTTGCTGCTGGCCGACGACGTGTGCTCGGCCAGGTCGCCCTGCTCGCAGAGGAAGACTGTCAGGCCACGACCTGCGGCGTCTGCCGCAATTCCCGCGCCGTTGATGCCGCCGCCCACAACGGCCAGGGCGTAGACTTCCGCGAGCGGTGCAAGAAGAGGATGATTCATGGGCGCTTGTGACTACCGAACGTTGATCCGTTACGTTACCGCCATTCATCAATCATTAGCACTACAAAGCCATGACACCCGCCATCGACCTGTTGAAAAAAGCCCGCGCCGAGCATCGTGTGCACAGTTACGAGCACGACCCGAAGTCCGCTTCCTATGGTCTTGAGGCCGCCGAGAAACTGGGACTCGAGCCCGCGCAGGTGTTCAAGACGCTGCTCGCCTGCACCGAGAAGAACGAGCTACTGGTGGCCGTGGTGCCGGTGGCCGGCACGCTGGATCTGAAGGCACTGGCCCAGGCTGCCGGGGCGAAGAAGGTGGAAATGGCCGACCCCATGGCCGCGCAGCGGGCCACCGGCTATCTGGTGGGCGGCATCAGCCCGCTGGGGCAGAAGAAGCGCCTGCGCACCTTTATCGACAGCTCCGCACAGGCGCAGCCGAGCATCTACGTCAGCGCCGGCCGTCGCGGGCTGGAAGTGGAGCTGGCACCGGCAGTGCTGGCCGAGCACACAAGCGCAGCGTTCGCCCCCATCGGTCGCAGCTGACGGCGCATCAGGCTTGAGCGGCGGCGATGCGCTGCAGCAGCGCCACTGCCTCGCTCGCACCCATCATGCGCGCCGCCGCCAGAGGCGTGGTGCCTCCGGCATCGGTCGCATGCGGGTCGGCGCCCTGCGCCACCAGCCACTCGACGATCGCGGTGTGATTGAACATAGCGGCCATCATCAGTGCGCTCTTGCCGTCTGCGCAGGGGCTTTCGACATCGGTGCCTCGCTCGACGAGCAGCCTGACCATCGGCAGGTCACCCTTGAACGCGGCGCCCGCCAGCGGCGTATGGCCGCGGCGGTTAGCCAATTGCGCGTCGGCGCCGTGGTCGAGCAGTACGCTGGTGGCGGCGAGGCGGCCATGGTAGCTGGCCAGCATCAGCAGGCTGTCGCCGGCATGATTGCGCAGGTCCGCCGGCATGCCCTGGCTGAGCAGGTGACCGAGCCTGATGCTGTCGCCGCTGCGTGCGGCATGAAACACATGCTCGGCGAACGCCAGCGTGGCGTCATCCAGTTCTGCGGGTCTTGTTCGCGCTTGCATCGCATTCCTCCAGGCAAGATCGGCGGGCGCCGTGTTGGCAGCCATTGTCTGCACGCCGTCCAGGGCGCTCCAGGCAAGCCTTTCTATGCCTCGGATAGAGACGCTTGATACCGCCGCCCCGTAGGCCGCGGCAGTTGCGCTCTGCACGGACGCAGGAAGGCGACCTGTGGCAGTATCGGCGCCTTATCACCTGGCCATCAGAACGATGAAAGCCGAAGACCTCGAACGCCTGGTCACTCAGACGATGCCCTATGGCAAGTACAAGGGGCGCCTGATTGCGGATCTGCCCGGCCACTACCTCGGCTGGTTTGCCCGTGTCGGCTTTCCGCCAGGCAGCCTCGGCCAGCTGCTGGCGCTGATGCACGAGATCGACCACAACGGGCTGTCCGCGCTGCTGGAGCCGTTGCGCCGCGGCAGGACGCAGCGGCGTTAGCCTCGCCTTCGGGCCGGATTACTGTTCGGTCTCGGCACGCAGGGCTTCCAGCGCGGGCGCGGCATAGATGCCGACATCCACAGCCAGCCCCAGCAGCCGTGGCACGTCGCAGGTGTAGACCAGTACCGCCTGCAGCTCATCGTCCAGCGGCTCACTGAAATCCACCAGCACGTAACCGCCTTTCTCGGGATAGAGGCTGCTCAACTGCACTTGAATGCGGTTCAGCGCGGTCAGCGGCTCGGTCTTGGCGAGCTGCTTGGGCTTCAGCACGAAGCTGACGCTCTCGCCGAAAGACGCGACGATCTGGCTGAACAGATCCTGGTAGTCATCTGCCTGGAACAGCACCGTGTCCGGCAGGCTGCCCACCACTACCCATTCGCCCAGCGGAATGGGGAAGCTGTCGTCATAGTTGATGTCCGGATTGGCCTCCAGAAAGGCCTGCGGATCGGCATAGGCCTGGGCGGCTTCATCCGCGATCCGAGCGATTTCTTCATCGGTCATGCAACCGGAGCTGATGAGCGTAAGCAGCTCGGCGAGTTGATCTTTCATGGGTGTTCCTGAGGTGGGGGCGGGCAAGGATAGCCAACCTCGTCGCCTTGTGCGCGACCAGCGTGATTCTCCCAGAGGCCGCTTCGTCAGCTATATGCAAACGAGTTCTAAGCTTATTCTGTTTCTAGAGGTCAGCCCGGCCGCTGTGATAGCGTTTTCATGCGACAAGCTGCCGCATACCGCCAACAGAACAGAGCGTCGCGCGACGACGCCGGGTAGCGGACAGCATAACCACAACAGCTGATGAGGCGCTTTTCATGAACTCCACCCACTGGCCCCTGGCCGGCGTGGCTGCGTTGTTGCTGACGATGCAGGCACAGGCCGCCGACGGGCAGACGATCTATGCACAAGGGGGTGCCAACCCAGCCGCCATGGCCTGCGCGACCTGCCACGGCGCCGATGCGATGGGAATGGCAGCGGCGGGCTTTCCGAGACTTGCCGGAATCGCTGCGGGCTACAGCCGCAAGCAGCTCGAAGACTTTCGTTCCGGTGCGCGCAGCAACCCGATCATGCAGCCGATAGCCGCTGCGCTGACGGATGAGGAGATGAATGCCGTCGCAGCGACCCTGGAGGCCATGCCTGCTCCGACCTTCGCTGCCACCAGCCGAGCAGAGAAGGCCGAAGGCGTCGGCGCACGCCTGGCGCTGCGCGGCGCCTGGGAGCGCAACATTCCCGAATGCGTGGCCTGCCATGGCCCCGGTGGCATGGGGGTCGGCGCGAGCTTCCCGCCACTGGCGGGACAGTCGGCCCAGTATCTCGGTGCTCAGCTCAACGCCTGGCGCCAGGGCACGCGCAAGAACGATCCGAATGATCTGATGGGACATATCGCTCGGGCGATGAGCGACGACGAGGTTCAGGCCGTAGCAGGGTATTTCGCCGACCTCGGGCAGAAGGAGACCGGTCAATGAACACGCATCTGCTTCCTACGCTGCTGGCGCTGTTCGTGAGTGGCGCGGTGCTGGCCGCCGAGATCAAGATGGACGATCAGTCCCAGCTGACTCAGAAGGCGACCAAGGGTGCCGGGGAGCGCTACTTCCAGCCGCCCCAGGAAAAGGACCTGCCGAGCAACGCCTATGGCGAACTGGTTCAGCAGGGGCGAGCCATCTTTGTCGACACGCAGAAGCATGCGGCCGAGTACGTCGGCAACGGCATGAACTGCACCAACTGCCATCTGGATCAGGGCCGCAAGGCCAACTCCGCGCCGCTGTGGGGTGCCTATCCGATGTATCCGGCCTATCGGAAGAAGAACGACAAGGTCAACAGCTATGCCGAGCGGGTGCAGGGCTGCTTCCAGTTCAGCATGAACGGCACGCCGCCAGCGGCGGACAGCCACGTCATCAATGCACTGACGGCCTACTCCTACTGGTTGTCCACCGGCGCTCCCACAGGTCTGGAACTGCCGGGGCGGGCGTATCCGGAAGTCCCGCAGCCGGAAGGGGGTTTCGACATCGCCAAGGGCAAGCGAGTCTATGCCGAGCAGTGCGCGATCTGCCACGGGGACAACGGCCAGGGGCAGAAAGCCGGAGATGGTTATGTGTTTACACCGCTGTGGGGAGCGGACTCGTTCAACTGGGGCGCCGGCATGCACCGAATCAATACCGCAGCGGCCTTCATCAAGGAGAGCATGCCGCTCGGCAAGGGCGGCACCCTCAGTGATGCCGACGCCTGGCATGTCGCGGCCTACATGAACAGCCATGAGCGCCCGCAGGATCCGCGCCTGATCGAGGGTTCGGTGGAGAAGACGCGGGAGAAGTACCACGCCAACGATGGCATCAACCTCTATGGCCAGCAGGTCGATGGCGTGCTGCTCGGGCAGGGCGTCAAATAGCGCTGCAGGCTACGCTGTGAACAGAAGAGGGCGCCAAGTGGCGCCCTCTTCATATTCAGACCGTGCAGTCACGGGGTTATGCGCCGAATGGCTTAATTACAGCGATTGTAATCTGCGCAATGTTACGGATTCTTTCAGCTTTTCATGCACAATAGCTGCCATTACAGATCACGAGAAAGCGTAGCGAGCGAAGGCCGGACAAGGCGAAACGCGGATGAGACAGCAGCGTTTACCGGTGGTGAACGAGCATTTCTGCCCGCTTTCAACGCAGCCCGACCACAGTGCAGCAGCTTGCCCGAGTCTGGTTAAAGAGGCGCTGGAATGATCGTGGTTGGCCAAGGCTAGCCGCCGTACCGTCCCACCGTCAGTACGATCAAGCCCTATTCGAGAGGAACGACTGTGTACAACGTCGTCATCAGCGGTACCGGCCTTTACACCCCTGCCAGCAGTATCTCCAACGACGAACTGGTGGAGTCCTTCAATACCTACGTGCACCGCTTCAACAGCGAGAATGCCGCGGCCATCGAGGCCGGTGAGGTCCAGCCGCTGGCCGAATCCAGCTCTGCCTTCATCGAGAAGGCCTCCGGCATCAAGAGCCGCTACGTCACCGACAAGGCCGGCATCCTCGACCCCGAGCGCATGGTTCCGCGCATTCCGGAGCGCAGCAATGACGAGTGGTCGATTCTCTGCGAGATGTCGGTCAAGGCAGCGGAAGAAGCGCTGGCCCGCGCCGGCAAGACGGCGGCCGATATCGATGGCGTGATCGTCGCCTGTTCCAACCTGCAGCGCGCCTATCCGGCCATCGCCATCGAGGTGCAGGCCGCACTCGGCATCAAGGGTTTCGGCTTCGACATGAACGTCGCCTGCTCGTCTGCGACCTTCGGTATCCAGAACGCGGTCAACAGCATCAAGCTCGGCCAGGCCCGCGCCATCCTCATGGTCAACCCCGAAATCTGCACCGGGCACATGAACTTCCGCGACCGCGACAGCCACTTCATCTTCGGCGACGCCTGCACCGCGGTCGTCATCGAGCGTGAAGACCTGGCCACCTCCGCGCATCAGTGGGAGGTGCTCAGCACCAAGCTGGTGACCGAATTCTCCAACAACATCCGCAACAACTTCGGCTTCCTCAACCGCACCGCCGAAGAGTACATGAGCAACCCGGACAAGCTGTTCATCCAGGAAGGCCGCAAGGTCTTCAAGGAAGTCTGCCCGATGGTGGCGGAGCTGATCGGCGAGCACCTGAGTGAGAACGGCATTGCGGTGGAGTCGGTCAAGCGCTTCTGGCTGCACCAGGCCAACCTGAACATGAATCACCTCATCGTGCGCAAGCTGCTCGGTCGTGATGCCACCGAGGAAGAAGCGCCGGTGATTCTCGACACCTACGCCAATACCAGTTCGGCCGGCTCGGTGATCGCCTTCCACAAGCATCAGGACGACCTGCCCAGCGGCAGCCTAGGCGTGCTCAGCTCGTTCGGCGCCGGTTACTCGATCGGCAGCGTGATCCTGCGCAAGCGCTGATCGCGGGAGAGGGCCGTTCGTAGGCTGGGCTGTAGCCCAGCTATGACGATCAGCCGGTCAGCTCACGCATTCGCTGCAGCACGGCATTCATGCCGTTGCTGCGCGAGGGCGACAGTTGGCGTGACAGGCCGAGGCTTGCGAACCAGCCGGCCATGTCCACTCGGGCCAGTTCATCCGCATCCAGCCCATTGACCCGCGCCAGCAGTACCGCCAGCAGGCCGCGAATGAGCCGGGCGTCGCTGGCGGCGCGGAAATGCCAGCGGCCATCCTGGCAATGGCCTATCAGCCAGACGTGACTCTCGCAGCCGGCGACGCGGTTGGTCTCGCTGCGTTCGCCATCGTTCACCGGCTCCAGCCGTTCTCCCCACTGCATCAGCAGGCGTGCGCGCTGCTCCCAGCCAGGCGCCTGGGCGAAGGTCGCCAAGGCCTCGCGGGCGGCGTCGGGCAGTTCATTCATCGCAGCAGCTCCAGGGCCTGGTCCAGCGCATCGAAGAAGCGCTGCAGATCGTTGTGGTCGTTGTACAGGCCGAGTGAGATGCGCGTGGCGCCATCCAGGCCGAGATGCCTCATGAGCGGCATGGCGCAGTGGTTGCCGCTGCGCACGGCGATGCCCTGTTCGGTGAGCAGGTGACCGAGATCGGAATGGTGCACACCGTCGACAACAAAGCTGGCCAGCGCGACCTGTGGCGCGCCGAGCAGACGAATGCCGCTGCGCTCGGCGAGGCCGGCGAGCAACAGGTCGTGCAACGCCTGTTCATGTCGGCCGACCGCGGTGGCGTCGAGGGCGGCGAGATAGTCCAGTGCGGCGCCCAATCCGATCACGCCGGAAATCGGCGGTGTGCCGGCCTCGAAACCCAGTGGCGCAGCGTGAAACTCGGCGCTCTGGTAGTCGGCGATCCGCACCATCTCGCCGCCGAACTGCCAGTGACGCAGCTGCAGCAGGGATTCGCCGCGGCCATAGAGCGCGCCAACGCCATCCGGGCCATAGAGCTTGTGGCTGGACAGCACATAGAAGTCGCAGCCCAGCGTGGTCATGTCATGGCGCCCGTGGACCACACCTTGCGCACCATCGACGACGGTCAGCGCACCCTGCGTCTTGGCCAGGTGCAACAACTGGTCGAGCGGCTGCCAGCAGCCGAGCACGTTGGACAACTGACTCACCGCCAGCAGCCGCGTGCGCGGCCCGATCAGCCCGGCGGCCGCGGCGAGGTCGATACGCCCGGAGGCGTCGATGGGCAGCACCTGCAGCCTGGCCTCGCGCCGTCTGGCCAGCTGCTGCCAGGGCAGCAGGTTGGCGTGATGCTCGAGGGCGCTGATGACGATCTCGTCGCCGGCTTCGATCAGGTGTTCCAGACCGTAGGCAAGCAGGTTCAGCGCTTCGGTCGCGCCACGGGTGAATACGATTTCGGTCGGGCAGGCGGCATTCAGCCACTTGGCGACTTTGATACGGGCGTCTTCGTAGGCACGGGTGGCGCGTTCGGCAGGTTGGTGCTGGGCACGGTGCACATTGGCCGCACCGCAGGTGTAGTAACCGCTGAGGGCATCGATCAGTGCCTGCGGCTTCTGTGCCGTGGCGGCGCTGTCGAGGTAGGTCTGGCCTTGTGCTTCGAGCACGGCCAGAGCGGGGAAGTCAGCGCGCCAGGGGGAGAACAGGGCCATAAGCGGCAAGCCTCGTGCAACAGGGTGCGGCAAGGCAGGCGCTCATGGCTCGCAGCTTGCCGCTGCTCCCGTCAGTTATGCGCGTGCAGCGCCTCGTTCAGCTCGATGGCCGACTTGTGGGTCTTGCACTCCACGGTGCCGGTCTGCGAGTTGCGGCGGAACAGCAGGTCGCTTTGGCCGGCCAGGTCGCGAGCCTTGACCACTTTCACCAGCTGGTCGTTCTCGTCGAGCAGGCTGACCTTGGTGCCAGCGGTGATGTACAGGCCCGACTCAACCGTGTTGCGATCGCCCAGCGGAATGCCGATGCCGGCATTGGCGCCGATCAGGCAGCCTTCGCCAACCGAAATGACGATGTTGCCGCCGCCGGAGAGAGTGCCCATGGTCGAGCAGCCGCCGCCCAGGTCCGAACCCTTGCCAACGAACACGCCGGCCGAAACGCGGCCTTCGATCATGCCCGGACCTTGGGTGCCCGCATTGAAGTTGATGAAGCCTTCGTGCATGACGGTGGTGCCTTCACCCACATAGGCGCCGAGGCGCACGCGCGCGGTATCGGCGATACGCACGCCGGCCGGCACCACGTAGTCGGTCATCTTCGGGAACTTGTCCACCGAGAAGACTTCCAGCAGGTCGCCCTTCAACCGCGCTTCCAGTTGGCGCTCGGCCAGTTCGGCGAGATCCACGGCGCCCTGGTTGGTCCAGGCGACGTTGGGTAGCAGCGGGAAGATGCCGGTCAGGTTCAGGCCGTGCGGCTTGACCAGACGATGGGAGATCAGGTGCAGCTTGAGGTAGGCCTCGGGCGTCGAGGTCAGGGCTGCGTCTTCGGCCAGCAGGGTAACCACCAGCGGGCGCTGGCTTTCTGCCAGACGGGTCAGCAGGGCATGCTGGGCGGTGTCCAGCGGCTTCAGCGCGTCGGCCAGCTGCGCCGCCTGGGTGGTGGTGATGGCGATCGCCTGGTTGCCGCCGGCGTAGCCGAGCAGCGGGGCGATGGCGTCGACCAGCTCGCCGGCCGGTTGCAGCAGCGGCTGCGCGTAGAAGACTTCCAGCCAGTCGCCCTGGCGGTTCTGGGTGCCGACGCCAAAGGCGAGGCTGAAGAGGGTTGCAGACATGGGATTATCCTTTTTCGATGGCCGCGCCGTCCGGCGAGCGGCTGTCAGTTCGGCGCTGCCAGTGCGGCAGCGTAAAGATCGGGCTTGAAGCCAATCAGGGTTCTGTCGCCCAGGTCGAGTACCGGGCGCTTGATCATCGACGGTTGGGCCAACATCAGCTCGATGGCCCGGGCCTGGTCAAGATCGGCCTTGGCAGCGTCGTCCAGTTTGCGGAAGGTGGTGCCGGCACGATTGAGTACGGTCTGCCAGCCATGCTCGTTGCACCAGGCTTCCAGGTGGGCGCGGTCGATTCCGGCGCTCTTGTAGTCGTGGAACTCGTAGTTCTGCCCATGTTCGTCGAGCCAGGTACGGGCCTTTTTCATGGTGTCACAGGCTTTGATTCCGTATAGGCACAACCGCTGATCGGGTTCGGACATGGGCGACTCTCCAAGGCTCCTGCAAAACTGGACGGCGGATTATGCCACGGCTTGCCTGCCGATGGTCGCGAAGCACGGGGTCAATGCCGGTATCGCCAGGCTCCGTGGCCGCGTGGTTGCACGCGGTTCAGCCTCGTCCGGCTGCACCCAGGGCCTGCTCGATGGCCCGCAAGTCCTGCGGGCGAACCACGCGTCCCAGCTCCTGGCCCTTGCTCAGCAGAATCAGCGTAGGCCACAACTTGACCCGGAACGAACGTCCCAGCGGCCGCCCCGGACCATCTTCAATCTTCAGATGGGTGATGCCTGACCGGTCCGCCAGCGCCTTGCCGATCAGCGGTTGGGCGGCGCGGCAGTGGCCGCACCAGGCCGTGCCGAACTCCAGCAGCACGGGGCCTTCCAGCGCGTCCACGTCAGCGCGGCTTGGTTCGATGTTCGCGTAGTGCTCGGTCATTTCCACTGGGGCGGCCCTCCGGATTGCGCGTATAGGTTCGAGCCTGCCATGGGCATGACGTTCAGCCGGCGGTCTCGACCTTTTACGCGGATGCTGTTGTCCATTGATGACAATCGCAACGGTGAGGTGATGACTAATGGCACGCAAGCATTTCGAGAAGTTCGAGGCGATTTCTTCGGCGGTGCCTGCTGAAGATGCGTTCGAGGCGGTGATCGCCATCAAGCGGCGCGACAGCGACGAGGACGTGCAGGTGTTCAAGGTCGCCGACGGTCGTCGCTATGACCTGGCATCGGAAGCGGACGCCATCGCCGAGGCCGCGTTGACTAAAGTTATAGAGGTCAGCGACGAGGGTCAGCTGATCTGGGAAGAACATGCCATCTGAAAAGGGGCTACCTGATGAACGAGCATGACGAGCGGACAGAACGGCAACACGGCGAGGCGCATCCCGAGCCGCGCGACGAGCATCCGGGTGCGGACATTCCCGAGCACATGAAGCCAGAGAACCTGGAGAAGCTGCGCGACTACGGCAAGGACATGATCCCGCCTGGCGTGGCTTGAGGGATCGTCAGGCCGGGCGGTCGGACCGCCCGGTGCGCTGTCAGAGCGTTTCGATGAAGTGGCGAATTCGCTGTGCTGCTTCGATGCATTCGGCTAGCGGTGCGACCAGCGCCATGCGCACGCGTCCGGCACCCGGAGAGGCACCATCCACCTCGCGTGACAGGTACGACCCGGGCACCACGGTGACGTGCTCGCGGGCGAAGAGCTCACGGGTGAATTGCTGGTCATCCACCGGCGTTTTCGGCCAGAGATAGAAGCCACCATCCGGGCGCTGCACGTCCATCACCGGCGCGAGGATATCCAGCACCGCGTCGAATTTGGCTCGATACAGCTCGCGATTGGCGCGCACATGTATCTCGTCGTTCCAGGCGGCGATGCTCGCCAGCTGGGTCTGCACCGGCATGGCGCAACCGTGATAGGTACGGTAGAGCAGGAATGCCTTGAGGATTTCGGCATCACCGGCGACAAAGCCCGAGCGCAGGCCCGGCAGGTTCGAGCGCTTCGACAGGCTATGAAACACCACGCAGCGCTTGTAGTCGTTGCGACCCAGTGCAGCGCAGGCGCTGAGCAAGCCTGCAGGGGGATTGGCCTCGTCGAAGTACAGCTCGCTGTAACACTCGTCGGCGGCGATGACGAAGTCGTGCTCGTCCGCCAGGGCGATCAGCCTCTGCAGTGTTTCCAGCGGTACCAGAGCACCGGTCGGGTTGCCTGGCGAGCAGAGGAAGAGGATCTGACAGCGCTGCCAGATCTCCGCGGGCACGGCCTCGAAATCCGGGTTGAAGCCGTTCTCTTCGAGGCACGGCAGGTAGTGCGGCGTGGCTCCGGCGAGCAGCGCTGCGCCTTCATAGATCTGATAGAACGGATTGGGGCTGACCACCAACCCATTGGCGTTGCGATCGACCACGGCCTGGGTGAAGGCGAACAGTGCTTCGCGTGTCCCGTTCACCGGCAAGACATGGCGCGCCGGGTCCAGCGCCTCGGCAGCCAGGCCGAAACGCCCTTCGCACCAGCGCGCGATGGCTTCGCGCAGCGCAGGAATGCCGAGCGTGGTCGGATAGACCGAGAGTTGGTCGAGGTTGTCCGCCAGCGCCTGGGCGACGAAATCCGGCGAACGATGCTTGGGTTCGCCGATCGACAGGGCGATGGCGCGCTTGTCCGCAGGCGGTTGGACGCCGGCAAGCAGCGTGCGCAGTTTCTCGAAAGGGTAGGGGTGCAGCAGATTCAGGGCGTTGTTCATGAGTGCTGTTCTTTCAGGATGAGCGCGGCGACCGCCCCGCATTCGTTGTTTCAGTCGCCGCGTCCGCCGCCATAGTAAGCGCAGCCGCGCAGGGTCTGGCCGTCCAGGCGAAGTTCGGCGCTCAGATGGCTGACGGTCCCGCTGGCGCTGTCGACGCAGCGCTGCGGTGCGACCCAGAGATCCAGCTGCTGTGCATTGGCCTCGCTGGTGAAACTGAGTTGCCCGCCGGGCAGTTGCTCCTCCAGGTAAGGCAGGGCAACCGGTTCCTGCCCGGGGCGGGTCAGCAGCATGCCGCGAGAGGTCACGTTGACGGTCCAGCCCGGCTCATGGCCACTGGCGCGTAGGATCAGGTGCTTGAAATTCTCCTCGCCGCAGCCGTGGCCTTCGCGCTGCAGGCGATAGACACGGGTCAGCGCGAACTGGCCGGTCTCGTTCGGCCTGGCCTGGCTGAACGTGCCGCGCAGGTCGGCGAACAGGCGGTCCTGCCGGCCGATCACCAGCGCCTGGACCTCTTCCTGCAAGCCTGTCTTTCCCTCGAGCAGGTTGAGCAGCCGCTGGCCCTGGCAGCTCTGGAACTGCAACTGGCCATCGACCTGGCGCAGCTCGCCTTGCAGGCGCTCGGTGGCCACTCGCGAGGGTGCCCGATCAGCAAAGAAGGATTGGCAGCCGGCCAGGGACAGCAGCAGCGCGATCAGCAGGGAGCGTGAAAGGGCCATCGGTGAACTCGGAGAGATTGCGGGGCGGCGACCGCGATGGCCGCCGTGATGGATCAGTTGCCTTTGACGGTCTTGCCGCCAACGCTGCCCTCTTCGAGCATGATCTGGTACTCCTTGCCGTCCTTTTCCACCTGATGCAGCCGGACCAGCAGGTAATCCCAGTCCTTGGCGAACCAGAGGATGGTTTCACGCTTGCTCTGGGTCGGGTCGCGCACGCGCTCGACCTTGATCGCATCGACCTGACCGGCCTTGGTGCTGACCTTCTCCTGGCCGAGCACGCGGAAATCGTAGGTTTCGATTTCGTCGCCATCCACGACCTGGTAGCTCATGCTCTTCTTGCCGGCTGCCACTTCATGCTGCAGAGCCACCTGGTAGGTGGACTTGTCCAGCAGGCCGACGTGCAACGGCAGCTTCACCGGCTCGCCGCGGTCGCTACCCTCGACCACCTTGTTGTCCCAGTCGAAACGGTGCTCGACACGCTTGCCCTTGCCCAGACCGCTGCGCTTGAGGCGATAGGACTGCGGCAGGAAGGTGTCGCCTTCGGTTCGGAAGGTGCTGCGCTCGTTGAGGCTGGCGACCAGCATGGAGGCGTCGAAGTCCAGCCGCCAGCTGCCATCGTCCAGTTGCTCGAGGCTGCGCTGGGCGGTGCCACTGACCGGTACCTGTTTCCAGTCGGCGGTGTAGCTGGCGGAGAAGGGCTTGAGCTCCAGGGCCTGGACCGGAAGGGCCAGCACGGCGAGAGCAAGCAGCAAGGCGCGACGCATGGTATCTCCTAGATTTTGATCTGATAGCCGGAGACCGGCAGGGTGACGCCGTCCAGCATCGCGCCTTGTTCGGCGAGGCGCAAGCGCCCCTCGGCGAACCAGCGCATGGCCAGCGGGTAGATCTGGTGTTCGGCTACATGCACCCGCTGGGTCAGGCTTTCGATGTCGTCGCCTGGTTTGACCTGCAGGGCGGCCTGGAGGACCACCGGGCCGCCGTCCAATTCCTCGGTCACGAAATGCACGCTGCAGCCATGCTCTGCATCGCCCGCCTCAAGCGCGCGGCGATGGGTGTCGAGCCCCTTGTACTTGGGCAGCAGCGACGGATGGATGTTGAGCAGGCGGCCGTGGTAGTGACGGACAAAGCCAGGGCTGAGGATGCGCATGAAGCCCGCCAGGATCACCAGATCCGGGGCATGGGCGTCGATCAGTTCCATTAGCGCGGCATCGAACGCCTCGCGGCCATCGAACGCCTTGTGATCCAGAACGGCGGTGGGGATGCCGGCGCCCTTGGCCCGGGTCAGGCCGAAGGCATCGGCGCGGTTGGCAATCACGGCGCGAATGCGCGCCGGGTTGCCTTCGTGCTGGCTATCGATCAGTGCCTGCAGGTTGCTGCCGGACCCCGAAATCAGCACCACTACGTTGCAGGTCGTGCCCATCAATGCTGTTTCAGGTTGTTCAGTACGACGCGTTCCGCGCCTTGCGCTGCAGTGGCGATCTGGCCGATGACCCACGGTGCCTCACCGGATGCGCGCAGGTTGGCCAGGACGGACTCGACCTGCTCCTGAGCCACGCAGATGACCATGCCGACGCCGCAGTTGAGCACGCGGTGCATCTCGTGTTCGTCGACGTTGCCCTTTTCCTGCAACCAGTCGAACACCGCCGGGCGAGTCCAGCTGGCGACATCGATCACCGCCTGGGCACCTTCGGGCAGCACGCGCGGGATGTTGTCGAGCAGGCCGCCGCCGGTGATGTGGGCCATGGCCTTGACCGCCCCGGTATCCTTGATCAGCTTGAGCAGCGGCTTGACGTAGATGCGGGTCGGTGCCATCAGCAACTCGGTGAGCGGCTTGCCGGTCAGCTGGGTGTTCTCGATATCGACACCGGCCACCTCGATGATCTTGCGGATCAGCGAATAACCGTTGGAGTGCGGGCCGGAGGAGGGCAGCGCGATGAGGGCATCACCGGCCTGCACCTTGGAGCCATCAATGATCTCGCTCTTCTCCACCACGCCGACGCAGAAGCCGGCCAGGTCGTAATCCTCGCCTTCGTACATGCCCGGCATCTCGGCGGTTTCGCCACCCACCAGAGAGCAGCCGGCCAGTTCGCAACCGGCGCCGATGCCGGTGACCACGGTGGCGGCCACGTCGACGTTGAGCTTGCCGGTGGCGTAGTAGTCGAGGAAGAACAGCGGCTCGGCGCCACAGACCACCAGGTCGTTGACGCACATGGCGACCAGGTCCTGACCGATGCTGTCATGCTTGTTCAGGTTCAGCGCCAGACGCAGTTTGGTACCGACGCCGTCGGTACCGGAGACCAGCACGGGCTGCTTGTAGCCTGCCGGGATTTCGCACAGGGCGCCGAAGCCGCCCAGGCCGCCCAATACCTCAGGTCGTGCGGTGCGTTTGGCCACGCCCTTGATGCGTTCGACCAGCGCTTCGCCTGCATCGATGTCGACGCCAGCGTCCTTGTAGCTGAGGGAGGGTTGCTTGCTCATAGAATCCGGGCCTGTGAAAGGAGTGCGGGTGTCGACCGGTTGGTTGCTGCATGCGTGCTCGTGAAAACGCCGCCGGCGGCTCGGCTGTCTCGAGGAAGCCGGGCAGGCCCGCGGGCATTTCCCAAGGCCCGAATGCCGGGCGTGAGAGCGCCGGAACCGGTCTGCGGAAAGCGCGCGATTTTATCAGGCTTGCCGCATAGCGGCCATCCCGCAACGCTATCGGTGCCGCCTGACGGTTGGTGTGTCTGTGAGGTAGGCGGTTGCCGCCTCTGGGCCGCCTGTTTAAGGTGTAGCGTCCTGTCGCCCCACAATCCTGCCCCGGCTTGCCTGCGAGAATCGATCATGCGCCTTATCTATCGTTCACTCATCCTGTGCCTTGCGCTGGGCATGGCATTGCCTATTCAGGCCGAACAGCTCAGAGGCCTGTATCAGGTGCGTGAGGCCGTCTCCGGGCAGCAGGCGCAGGAGCGCGCTGCCGCCCTGCAGCGGGCATTCGACACGCTGCTGCTGCGCCTGACCGGCGACGCCGAGGTCGGCAAGCGCCAGGCTGTTGCCGCCCTACGCGAAGATCCGCAACAACTGATCAGCAAGTATGGTTATGAAGGTGAGCATATCGTCGTCGACTTCGACCCCGGCACTACCGAGCGCAGCCTGCGTCGCGCCGGCGTAGCGCTGTGGGGGGCGAATCGGCCGAGCGTGCTGGCCTGGTGGCTGAACGAGCGGGTCGAAGGCACCCAGTTGCTCGGCGACGGCCAGGACAGCGCTGCGCCGTTGCGTGCCGCTGCGCAGCATCGCGGATTGCCGTTGCGCCTGCCGTTGGCCGATCTGTCCGAGCAGCTGCTAGCCACGCCCGAAGCGTTCGGCGCGAACAGCCAGCAGACGCTGGGCGAGGCCTCCGAACGCTACGATGCCGATGTGCTGTTGGCGGTGCACGCACGCGAAGGCGACTCCGGCTGGCAGGCACAGTGGAAGGTGTGGCTCGACGATGGTCAGCGCGATGGCAAGGCGAAGGGTGAAAACCTCGAGGCGCTGGCTGACGCGGTGATGCTGGCGGTCAGTCAGTATCTCGCGCCGCGTTATGTGGTCGCGCCGGGCGCCGCTTCGGATATCACCCTGGAAATCATCGGCGCCGACGTGGCGCGCTTCGCTGAGCTGGATCGCCTGCTCGAACCCTTCGGCGGCAGCCTGCTACGGGTTGAAAGCGATCGCCTGGTCTACCGTGTCAACGCCAGCCCCGAGCAGCTGCGTGCGCAGCTGTCGCTGGCACGATTGCACGAGGTCAGCGAGGACGAGCTGCCACTGGATGCGCGGCAACCGATGGGCGAAGGGCCGGAAGGCACTGAACCCGCCCAGCCGCCAGCAGACTCCCAGGGCGGCACTGTGCTGCGCTTCCGCTGGTGATCCGCCTCCCTGCGATCGATCTCCAACCGAGACAACTGTCCTGCAAGGAAGCCATCGAGCATGACCATGAATGATTCGAACCGCTGGCTGTGGCTGGCGGGCCTGTTGCTGTGCATCTGGCTGGTGTATCTGCTGACCCCCATCCTGACGCCGTTTCTGATCGGCGTTCTGCTGGCCTATCTGGGCGATCCGCTGGTCGATCGCCTGGAGCGCTGGGGGCTGTCACGCACATGGGGCGTCATTGCCGTATTCGCGTTGTTCAGCCTGCTTTTGCTGGTGTTGTTGCTAGTGCTGGTGCCTATGCTGGGCAAGCAGATGGTCAGGCTGTATCAATTGGCGCCACTGGCTCTGGATTGGCTGCAGCACGTGGCGTTGCCGTGGGTCCAGACGCAATTCGGGTTGGAAGACGGCTTCTGGCAGCTCGATCGGCTCAAGGCGGCCTTCACCGCGCACCTGGGCAGTACCACCGATGTGCTGGGCATGATTCTGAGCCGCGCCACCGCTTCCAGCCTGGCGCTGCTGGCCTGGATCGGCAATCTGCTGCTCATCCCTGTGGTCAGTTTCTATCTGTTGCGCGACTGGGACCTCATCATGCTCAAGCTGCGCAGTCTGCTGCCGCGCAAGCGGGAGGGCATGGTGGTGCGGTTGATGAGCGAATGCCACGAGGTCATCGGCGCGTTCCTGCGTGGTCAGCTGCTGGTGATGCTGGCGCTGGCGATTATCTATGCCTCCGGCCTGATGCTGGTGGGGCTCGAGTTGGGGCTGCTGATTGGCGTGTTGGCCGGGCTCGCCAGCATCGTGCCCTATATGGGGTTCGTCGTCGGCATCGGTGCAGCGGTAATCGCCGCGCTGTTCCAGTTCGGACTGGCGCCTTATCCGCTCATCGGCGTGGCGGTTGTGTTTGCCGTGGGGCAGATGCTCGAAGGCATGCTGCTGACGCCACTGCTGGTGGGCGATCGCATCGGGCTGCATCCGGTCGCGGTGATCTTCGCCGTGCTCGCCGGTGGGCAGCTGTTCGGTTTTACCGGTGTGCTGCTGGCGCTTCCGGTGGCAGCGGTGATCATGGTTCTGCTGCGCCACGTGCACGATCTCTATAAACTCTCGGACCTTTACGCCGAGCCCGCCGGTGCACCGGCCGAACCACCCGGTCAGCCATGAAACCCATCCAGCTTCCCCTAGGCGTCCGCCTGCGCGACGACGCCACCTTTGCCAACTTCTACCCGGGCGCCAATGCTGCGGCGCTCGGCTATGTCGAGCGCCTGTGTTCGCCTGCCGCGGGGTGGTCCGACGAGCTGATCTATCTCTGGGGGCAGCCGGGCGTCGGTCGCAGCCACCTGCTGCAGGCAGCCTGCTTGCGGGTCGAGGAGCGCGGCGAGCTGGCCGTGTATCTGCCGCTGGCCGAGGTTGCCGAGTATGGACCGGCATTGCTGGACAACCTGGAGCAAAGCGAGCTGGTCTGCCTGGACGACCTGGATGCCGTGGCTGGCGACGCCATCTGGGAAGAGGCATTGTTCCATCTGTTCAACCGGCTGCGTGATGCGGGGCGGCGCTTGCTGTTGGCGGCCGATGCGTCGCCGCGCGAGCTGGCCATCAAGCTGCCCGATCTGCAGTCGCGATTGAGTCTGGCTCTGGTGTTCCAGCTGCAGCAGCTTTCCGACGAGGACAAGCTGCGGGCGTTGCAGTTGCGCGCCTCGCGCCGCGGCTTGAACTTGCCGGACGATGTCGGTCGCTTCATCCTGACCCGCGGCTCGCGCAGCATGAATGCACTGTTCGAACTGCTGGACCAGCTGGATCAGGCGTCGCTGCAGGCGCAGCGCAAGCTGACCATCCCCTTCCTCAAGGAAACCCTGGGCTGGTAGAGGATTGGCGGGCGCGCATCGCTGCGCTTCCGCCGTCCGTTCAGGCCTCGCCGGCGGCCTTGCGCTCGTATTGATAGCTCCAGCGCGTATACAGCAGCGCCGCGACGAAGAGCGTCAGGCTGATGGCCGCTTCCAGCACGCCGTAGATCATTCGCGCCGGATCGATCGCGGCCAGCACGCCCTGGATGAAGTACAGGTTGACGATAAAGCAGGTCCAGGCATGCGCGCGTGGGCTGCCGGCCAGCATGCCGGGCGCGACCAGTGCCAGCGGGATGAGCTGGATGCTGAGCACGACCCAGATGCGTGCGCCGTGCAAGTCGGCGAATGCGAGGTTCCATACGGCCAGCAGTGCTGCCAGGCCGAAAAAGCTGGCAAGGCTGATCACCCGGCTGGATTTCACCCGGGGGGCGAGCCACTCCAGCGGTGGCAAGGGTTTGCGCTTCTTAGCCACGCGGGGTCTCCAGCTGCTGTGCGGTGCGCGCCAGGCGCTGCCCGAGGGCGCGACAAAGCGCGATTTCATGTTCGTCCAACAGCCGCTTGCCATCCGCGCCTGCATGGTGGCTCGGACCGTACGGAGTGCCGCCACCGCGCGTTTCCAGCAGTGCGTTCTCGCTGTAGGGCAAGCCGAGCACGAGCATTCCGTGATGCAGCAGAGGCAATAGCATCGACAGCAGGGTGCTTTCCTGGCCGCCATGCAGGCTCGAGGTCGAGGTGAAGACACCGGCCGGTTTGCCAACCAGTTCACCGGTCAGCCACAGGCTGCTGGTACCGTCGAGGAAGTACTTCATCGGCGCTGCCATGTTGCCGAAGCGCGTCGGGCTGCCGAGGGCCAGGCCCGCGCAATTCTTCAGATCTTCCAAGGTCGCATACAGGGCACCTGCATCGGGAATGGCCGGGGCGACCGCTTCGCATTCAGTGGACACGGCGGGCACCGTGCGCAGGCGTGCTTCCAGACCGGCCATCTCCACGCCGCGGGCAATCTGCCGGGCCATCTCGGAGGTGGCGCCATGACGGCTGTAGTAAAGCACCAGGATATAGGGCGTGCTCACGGCAGGATCTCCAGCACTCTTTCCGGCGGGCGACCGACGATCGCCTTGTCGCCTGCCACCAGGATTGGGCGCTCGATCAGCCGCGGGTGTTTGACCATCGCCTCGATGAGCTCGGCTTCGCTGAGTTCGGGATTGGCCAGCGCGAGGCTCTTGTATTCATCCTCGCCGGTGCGCAGCAACTGGCGGGCGGAGAGCCCCAGCTTGTCGAGCAACGCACGCAGTTGCGCAGCGGTCGGTGGCGTTTCCAGGTAGCGCACGATGGCAGGTGTCAGCCCGCGGGTCTCCAGCAGCTCCAGCGCGCTGCGCGATTTGGAACAGCGCGGATTGTGGTACAGAGTGAGTTCGGTCATTTGTAGTTGCGTCAGGCCGGATGAGGTGGCCATTCTAACCCTCAAAGGGACGCTGGCCGAAATCTGGCGCCTCGCCAGCTCCGGGCACGCTTGTCTCGGGCTGTGGTCGTAAGCGCTGTCGCGCCAATGGCTGCAACAGCCCAGTAAGGAGAAGGGATGCATCAGCGCATCGACAACACGTTCGAGTTCGGCCGTTTCCTGGTTCGGCGCTTTATGGCCGATCAGGGACCGCAAAGCGCTGCGGCGCTGACCTACACCACGTTGTTCGCCGTGGTGCCGATGATGACCGTTACCTTCGCCATGCTCTCGGCGATCCCGGCATTCAAGGGGGTTGGCGAGCAGATCCAGTTCTACATCTTCAACAATTTCATTCCGTCCACCGGGGCGACCATTCAGGAATACCTGCTCGCCTTTACCAGCCAGGCGCGCCAGCTCACCTGGTTCGGTGTGGGATTTCTGATGGCCACGGCGTTGATGATGCTGCTGACCATCGAAAAGGCGTTCAACACCATCTGGCGCGTCCGCCAGCCGCGCCGAGGCGTCTCCAGCTTTTTGCTCTACTGGGCCATCCTCAGCCTTGGCCCGCTGCTGCTGGGCGCCGGTTTTGCCACCAGCACCTACATCGCCTCGCTGTCACTGATCTCCGGGCCGTATGCGCTTATCGGCGTCGGTACGCTGATCAAGGTCATGCCGCTGCTGCTGAGCGTGGCGGCGTTCACCCTGATCTACGCCGCTGTTCCCAACACCCGGGTGCCGCTGCGGCATGCCCTGGTGGGTGGGGTCTTCACTGCGGTGCTGTTCGAGGCGGCGAAGCAGATGTTCGGTGTCTATGTCAGCTACTTTCCGAGCTATCAGCTGATCTACGGCGCTTTCGCGGCGGTGCCGCTGTTTCTGTTGTGGATCTACCTCTCATGGATGATCGTGCTGTTCGGCGCGGAACTGGTCTGTGGTCTTTCCTCGTCGCAACAGTGGCGCCGACGCCCACTGCCGCGTCTGCTGGTGATGCTGATGCTGCTGCGCAACCTGCACGAGCGGCAGCAGGAGGGGCGCGAGCTGCATCTGCGTGATTTGCACAAGGCGGGGCTCAGGCTGCCGGAGGACGAGTGGGACGACATCCTGGGCTTCTTCGAGCAGGAGCAGCTGGTCTGTCGCACCGGGTCTGGTGGCTGGGTGCTGTGCCGCGATCTGAATCACTACAGCCTGGATCAGCTGCTGCGTTGCAATCCCTGGCCGCTCTCGGCGCGAGTCGAACTACCGGAGCAGCTCAATGAGCCCTGGTACCCGACATTGCGCCGCTCGCTCGAATTGCTGCAGCAAGAACAGGCCAATCTGTTCGGCGGCAGCCTGGCGGACTGGCTACAGGCGAACGGTGACAAAAAACGTCAGTAACGGAAGGAATGCGCAGGCCCAGATATCAACGGCGCTCATGGGCGCTCGATTTCCCTGCGCTGGGACGCGCGCAGCCACGCGTGCGGCCGGTTGGCTCAACGCTGGCACGCTTCTGGCTATAACCTGGATAGTTGAGAGGACGGCCTGATGAACGGCAAGCGCAGCACCATTCTTTATCTGCACCAGCGAGCGCCCGATGCGGCGCTCGAGGCGTTGAATCGTCTGACCGGTCTGCGCTTTACGCAGTGGCCCGAATCATTGGTCGATCGTGCCGATGCGCTGACTGGAACCACAAGTGCCGATGCGGTATGCCAGTCGGAAAAGCCGAAGGTGGTCAGCGGCTGACTTCAGGCCTGGATGGCCTGTTTCTGCGCAACGGGCTCGACCGGGTGCACGAACAGCTCTTCGACGATTACCGCCGTGACCGCCGCGGCAGGGCGTACATGAATCTGCAGATCCTCGATCTTGTGCCGAACTGGCAGTCGCGCGACGCCTGATAGCAGGATCTTGCCGGCGCCATCAGTGCGTCCGTGGTCCACGGCCGCTTCGCGAAGCTGCTGGCCATCGCGGTACTTGGCAATGAGCGACACCGTCAACCCTGGATGCCCCTGCAGTTGCAGCCAGCTTGCAACGTTGTATTCGGCGACGCGGCCCTCATAGGTGGTCAGCGCGATGACGGCTTGTTCGACGATGCGTGCGGGTACGGTACCGATCAGTTTGTCGTGATGTTGAGACATGGCTTCGCTACTGGCAGGCGGTGATGGGTGCGGAATTATAGGCAGCGCACCCGTGGCAAAACTGTGCACTTGGCCGCCGCACCACGTGACCCGACTCGCATAACGACAAAAACGCGCCGGTAACTTGGCGCCTTCGGTGGCTCCGTCAGGATATGGTGCGGTTGAGGTGCCCTTGCGGCGAGGGAGGCGGTATGCTCTGCCTAGTGTGTAGGGGATAGCCACCATGACCAGACCGCTCGCTTCGCTCCTTCTATGTTCCTGCCTGTTCCTGTCGGCCTGCGATAACGGCTGGGGTGTCGATCAGCATGGGCGCGAAATCACCGCGGCGCAGTTGCAGGGGCGTTGGCTGCTGATCAACTACTGGGCCGAATGGTGCGGGCCGTGCCGAACCGAGATCCCCGAGCTGAATGCATTGTCCGAGGCCGATCACGGGCTTGAGGTGCTGGGGGTCAACTTCGATGAGCTGCGTGGCGAGGAGCTTGCCCAGGCAGCCGAAACCCTGGGAATTCGGTTTCGCGTGCTCAGCGATGATCCGGCCGAGCGTCTGCAGTTGTCCCGTAGCGAAGTGTTGCCCGTTACCTATCTGGTGGACGACAGGGGCACCGTCCGCCAGCGCCTGGTGGGTGAGCAGACCGCCGAAGGAATACTGGCGCATCTGGCTCGCCTGAAAGACCAGTGAATTCCGGTCAGGGTTTGACGTACCAGAAATCCTGCCAGAAACCGATCACCTTGGCCGGGTAACGATTCTGGCCGAGGCTGCCGTTGTAGCGCGCCAGCGCCCGATTGATGTCGCCCTTTTCCTTCTGCAGGTAGTAGCTGAGGATCGTGCAGCCATAGCGCAAGTTAGTTGCATTGTCGGTGAGGTTGTCCTGGGGGCGTCCCAGTTCAGCTTTCCAGAAAGGCATCACCTGCATCATGCCTTGCGCACCGACGCTGGAAATGGCGAAGCGGTCGAAGCGGCTTTCGGCATGAATCAGCGCCAGCACCAGTTCCGGCTTCAGTCCGGCCTTGCTCGCCTCCCGGTGGACCAACCTCAGCAGCGACAGGCGCTCCTCGGCGTCCGGGACATAGCGTTTGAGCCGCCCGGACATGTCGACCAGCCAGACCTCGGCATCGAAGCGATCCTGAAAGCTGTCCGCCTCGGCGACCGTACGCTGCATCAACTCGCGCAGTTCCGGTTCCGGAGCCTGGCGAATGTTGGCCGCCGCCGGCAGCGCGCCGAGCAGCAATGCGAGCACGATACCGCGCAGCTTCATCGTGCTCAGTTCCCGTCGCTGCCTTCGATCAGGCTTTGCAGGAACTGCTGTTGCAGCTCCGGATCGTTGCGTGTCAGCTCGATCAGGCTCTGCTCCAGTTCGCTGGCTTCTTCTTCCAACCCCAGCTCCGACAGGCGGCGAACGCGATGTACCCACTGTGCCACATCGTCGCCCTCAAGATCGTCGAAGATCAGGTCATGGGCTTCCTGTAGCTTGCCGCGCAGCTTGTGGCTGACCAGTAGCGTGGCGTCGGCACGGGTGCCGTCCTGAGCGTCTTGCACGGATAGCTGCAGCTTGCCTACCTGTGAGATGTCCTGGTCGGCGAAGGGCCCGTCGAGAAGGTTCAGGCGCAGCACGCCGAATCTGTCCGTCGACAGCTCATGCGTATGCGGACCGGCGACAACCAGAACCGGGCGTTCGGCCCAAGGCAGGCTGGTGTATTCGAGGCGTGCGTCCCGGCGTTGTTCATTGATGCTGGCAAGGTTCTGCTGCGAGCGACCATTGGATTCGACGTTCATGAACGGGTTCATGCCGGCGAAGCCGTAGCTGATCCAGCCGCGAGTCGCCTGCTCGGGCAGATTGCCGAGCAGCACCACGTTGAGCACGTTGGCCCCGACGCCTGCCACCACCGCGACTGCACCCAGCGGGATCTCGTACAGCTCACGCCAGGGCTGGTAGGGCGTATAGCGGTCATAACGACGGGTGACTTCGAAGTCGGTCACTTCGAACGTCTTCTGCTCCTGCACACGAATTCGCCGTTGTGGCAGCTCGAGTACCTGCGGTTCGCCAAGCTCGATGCGAAGGCTGTGGTCGAGCAGCTTGCGCTCGGTGCGGGCCTCATGCTCGCTACGCTGAGGCAGGTGATTGGCGCAGCCGCCAAGCAGAAGCGCCGCACAGAGCGCGGCGCTGGTTGAAGCGACAAGATGTCGGTTGAGCATGGTTTCCGATCAGCGATGAGCACGCGAGTTGATGAAGGACAGGATTTCCGATGCGGCGACCGGCTGCGGCTGGGCATCGCGGCGATGCTTGTACTCCAGCATGCCGTCTGCCAGCCCGCGATCACTGACGACAATACGGTGCGGGATGCCGATCAGCTCCATGTCGGCGAATTTGACGCCGGGACTGGTCTTCTTGTCACGATCGTCAAGCAGGACTTCGTAGCCGGCTGCGGTGAGTTCGGCGTAGAGCTTGTCGGTGGCTTCGCGAACCGCCTCGGTCTCGTACTTCATCGGTACCAGCGCAATCTGGAATGGCGCCAGGGCGTCCGGCCAGAGAATGCCGCGCTCGTCGTAGTTCTGCTCGATGGCCGCAGCCACCACGCGGGAAACCCCGATGCCATAGCAGCCCATGATCAGGGTCGCCGGCTTGCCGTTCTCGCCCATGACCTGGCAGTTCATCGCTTCGCTGTACTTGGTGCCGAGCTGGAAGATATGACCCACTTCGATGCCGCGCTTGATCACCAGGCAGCCCTTGCCGTCCGGGCTCGGATCGCCAGCCACCACGTTGCGCAGGTCAGCAACCTGCGGCAGCGGCAGGTCACGTTCCCAGTTCAGGCCGAAATAGTGCTTGTCGTCGACGTTGGCGCCGGCAGCGAAATCCGCCATCAGGGCGACGGAGCGATCGACCACGCATTGAACCGGCAGTTTCAGTGGGCCCAGGGAGCCAGGGCCTGCGCCGATGGCGGCACGGATCTCGGCTTCGGAGGCAAACACCAGCGGGCTGGCGACCTGTTCCAGGTTGGCGGCCTTGATCTCGTTCAGTTCGTGGTCGCCACGGATGATCAGTGCGATCAGCTGGTTCTTTTCGACACCATGCACCACCAGCGTCTTCACCGTTCTTTCGACCGGCAGACCGAACTGTTCGACCAGTTCGGCGATCGTCTTGGCGTCCGGCGTGTCGACCAGGCGCAGCTCCTCAGTGGCTGCTGCACGCTCGGTTTCGCGGGGGATGGCTTCGGCCTTCTCGATATTGGCAGCGTAGTCGGAGCTGTCGCTGAAGGCGATGTCGTCCTCGCCGGATTCGGCCAGCACATGGAACTCGTGGGAGCCAGTACCGCCGATGGAGCCGGTGTCGGCCTGCACCGGACGGAAATTCAGGCCCAGGCGGGTGAAGATGTTGCAGTACGCCTGATGCATGCGATCGTAGGTTTCCTGCAGCGACTCCTGGGAGAGATGGAAGGAGTAGGCGTCCTTCATCAGGAATTCGCGTCCGCGCATCAGCCCGAAGCGCGGGCGGATCTCGTCACGGAACTTGGTCTGGATCTGGTAGAAGTTGATCGGCAACTGCTTGTAGCTGTTCAGCTCATTGCGGGCCAGGTCGGTAATGACTTCTTCGTGGGTAGGGCCCACGCAGAACTCGCGGTCGTGACGATCCTTCAGGCGTAGCAGCTCGGGCCCGTATTGCTCCCAGCGCCCGGACTCCTGCCACAGCTCGGCCGGCTGGATGGCGGGCATCAGAACTTCCAGTGCGCCAGCCTTGTTCATTTCCTCGCGAACGATGGCCTCGGCCTTGCGTAGCGCTCGCAGCCCCATCGGCATCCAGGTGTAGAGGCCGGAAGCCAGCTTGCGGATCATCCCGGCACGCAACATCAGCTGGTGGCTGATCACCACGGCATCGGAAGGGGTTTCTTTGAGGGTTGAGAGCAGGAACTGACTGGTGCGCATGTGGCCGTTATGTCCTTGCAGAGGCTGGAATTAGGCTCGGCATTGTACGGCGCGCGTGGTGCGGCGTACAGGACAGGTACGGTCGCTTGGGCGACGGAAACGAAGAGCCCGGCTTTCGCCGGGCTCCTTTGCATCGAATGAGCTGCGCGCCTGGGTTACAGGATGCTCAGCGGGTATTCGATGAAGGCGCGGATCTCGTTCAGGTCCGCGCTGCCAGCGTCACGCAGAGCGCCATTGGAACGGTAGATCGAGTTGCGCAGCTTGAGAGACAGGTCCTTCACCGGGCCGCTCTGTACGACGTACTGGACCTGGTTGAAGAACTCGCGCTCCTTGCCTTCGCCAGCACCGGTGTCGATGTTGTCGCCGTAGACGTAGGCGGTCTTCCAGAACAGTCCTGGTGCGCCAAAGCTGCTGAAGTCCAGCTCATAGCTAGCCTGCCAGGAACGCTCGTCCTTCCAGTTGAAGTCTGAGTAGTAAGAGTTGGCGACCCAGATGGAGAAACCGCCATCGCCAATGTCGTAATCGTAACCGCGGTCTCCGCTTACGCGCTGATGGGCCAGGATGAAGGCATGGGCGCCAACGGAGTACTTGGCAGCCAGGCTCCAGATGGTGTTGTCGTGCGACTCGCGATCAGCAAGTTGTGTGATATTCCCATCGTCGTCACGATCCGCGTCGGCGAATTGGACATAGTCCTTGTCATAATCGGAACGGTAGATATTGAAGTCGAAGCTCAGCGCCTGCTCGCCGCTGAACGGCATCACATAGTTGACGTTCGCATACTTCTTCTTGGCGACGTCTTCGTTGTCAGCGTAGTACAGCGATGCGCTCAGGTTCTCGTTGAATGCATATGTGCCGCCGACAACGTTGATGCTCTTCAGGCCGACGTCGTCGCGGCTCGACGAAGGCATGGAGCTGTCGGCCGTGAAGCGGCCGGCGTTCAGTTCCAAGCCTTCGATTTCGTTGCTAGTGATCAGCGTGCCGGTAAACGACTCGGGCAGCAGGCGGGAGTCGTCGTACGTGAGCACGGGCATCATCGGCATCTGATTGCCGTATTTGAGGACGGTGTTGGATACCTGGAACTTGATGGCTGCGCCGGCTTGCGACAGGTCGCGCTCGGGGTCGCCATTGGAGTCGCGCTCGAACATGGCGCCATAGTTGTAACCACGACCGCCATCCAGGCGTACGCCCAGGATGCCGTAGGCATCTACGCCGACGCCGATGGTGCCTTGAGTGAAGCCGGATTCGAACGTGGTGATGAAGCCTTGGCCCCAGCTGCGTACGTCGTCAGCGCCGTCCTTGTAATCACGGTTGTAGTAGGTGTTACGCAGCAACAGATCAAGGCTCGCGTCCTCGACAAATCCCTTGGACTCCGATTGCTGGCTGGCCAATGCCATCTGGGAGGTGCCCGCCGCTACGGCCAGGGCGATTACGCTCCACTTCATCACTTTCATTGTGATTGCTCCTTTGGTTTGAATTTGGTGCTTGCCCGTCCGCGGTGAGCGGAAAGGGTGCAACTTCTTAGTCCCGCATCAGGCTTTAGCCAGTTATGGCCGCTGTTCGCGAAAAGCCATCCAGAGAATGTACTGTGTAGCCCTAGTGCAGCGCTAGAGCAAGCTGTGTGACGCCTATTGCGGCGTTTTGAAGCCCTTGCAGCGCCTGCTACCTGCTCTTCTGCAAAAAGCGCACCCAAATGCATTTTCGAGGCTTTTGCGACGCTTCATGGCATCCAGTTAAGCGCTGTTGCACCTTCAGAGGGCGCCTTCTGATGGTGCGGCCCCATCTTCGCGCAGACAGGTCAGGGTTGTTAGCTTTCCTGTCTGGAGTATGCTTCTGAGTGTTCGGGTAGTGCAGTCCCGCACTGCTTCACAATCAGGTCGAAGGGGAGTGTCATGTTCGTTCTCGATTCACGTTTGGAGCAGGACACCCTGCCGCTCGGGGACTTCCCGCTGTGCCGGCTGCTGTTGATGAACGATGCTCATTATCTGTGGTTCATTCTGGTTCCGCGGCGCGAGGAGATAAGCGAGTTGTTTCAGCTCGATCCGGCCGACCAGCAGGCGCTGTGGCGAGAAACCACCGCGCTGGCCGAAACCGTCAAGGATACCTTCGGTGCGGACAAGATGAATGTCGCCGCGCTCGGTAATGTAGTTGCACAACTACATATGCACGTCATCGCCAGGCGTCGGGACGATGCGGCCTGGCCGGCGCCTGTTTGGGGCAAGCAGCCGGCGCAGCCCTATACCGAGGGTCAGGTAGCGGCGATCAGGGAAAAGCTGCGGTTGGTACTTACCGGCGATTTTCGTTTCGAGGAATGATGATGGATCTGGAGTCTCGTGTAACAGACCTGGAGGCGCGGTTGGCCTTTCAGGATGACACCATTCAGACGCTCAACGATGTGCTGGTCGAGCAGCAGCGACTGGTGGAACGTCTGCAACTTCAGTTGGGTGCGCTGGCGAGACGGCAGGAGGAAATGCAGAGCTCGCTGGATGCGGGCGAAGATGAGGCGCCGCCGCCTCACTATTAATTATTGCGAGCGAGATTGGCTGGTCTCGCTCGCGGCTGGACCGTCTCAGCGGGCCGAATCTACGGTGACGACATCCTCGGCCTGCAGGCCCTTGTCACGCATCATGATGGTGAATTCCACGCGCTGACCTTCCACGAGAATACGGTGGCCCTCGCCGCGGATCGCGCGAAAGTGCACGAATACGTCGTCACCGCTATCCCGGGAAATAAAGCCGAATCCCTTCGATGTGTTGAACCACTTCACGGTGCCCGATTCGCGCCCGGCTGCCGGCAGGGGGCTCGCTTTCTGGTGCGCGGGTTTCACCTTTGTCGGGCGTTCCTGGGGCGTGGCAAGGTGGAGCAGGACGGCAATCAGGGCGAGCAAGACGCTGGCCAGGGTAGCCGGTTGGCCTGCGATCTGCGGCAAGGGGGCGAGCAGGATGGTTGCTTGCAGGGCAATGGCGACCAGTAGGAGTGTCGATGTGGCGATGATGACCGGGCGGGTTCGGCTGTCGTCCAGTTTGGCAGAAGGAGCGAACTGCGCATTCAGCAGGCCGAGCATCAGCAGGCACAAGGCTTCGGGCTGCAGGAGAAGCGGCATTCCGCCGCGTAGACTGGGTACAAATGACAAAAGCAGGGCAATGACGCCCGCCAGGACATGAACGATCTTAAGCATTCTTGGTATGGCTCACGGTTAATAACACGACAGGAAGAAGCCGCAGGCCAGGATGCTCGTGGTAAACGTTGTTCGCTCAGGGCTGAAACTGCTCTGGAGGAACCGCTCGGGCTGGCTTGCAGCGCGGCGTATTTAACAGCAAAGGCGAAGGGGGCTCAAATGAGCGTGCGGCGCGGGGCTGCGTCGCATAGAGAGCGCATGTCGGATGTGGGGACAGGGCACGCAGGTGCCCTGTCGTGAAAAATTATGCCGACAGGAGGCTGCGCAGCATCCAGGCCGTCTTTTCGTGGCTTTGCATGCGCTGGGTCAGCAGGTCCGCGGTGGGCTCGTCATTGACCTTGTCCAGCAGCGGGAAAATGCCTCGAGCGGTGCGGACTACCGCTTCCTGGCCTTCAACCAGCAGTTTGATCATTTCCTCGGCCGACGGAACGCCTTCCTCTTCCTTGATCGAGCTCAGGCGGGCGTAGGCGGCATAGGTGCCGGGCGCCGGAAAGCCGAGGGTGCGGATGCGCTCGGCGATATCGTCGACCGCGACAGCCAGTTCGGTGTACTGGGTCTCGAACATGGTATGAAGCGTGTTGAACATCGGCCCCGTCACGTTCCAGTGAAAGTTGTGGGTCTTTAGGTAAAGCGTGTAAGTGTCGGCAAGCAGGCGGGACAGCCCTTCGGCGATAGCTGCACGATCCTGTTCGGCGATGCCAATGTTGATTTCCATGTGTTTCTCCTGGTGGATGGTTCAGGCCTTAGTTATGCCAGAAAACGACGCGCTGTTGTGAAGCGATAGGTTTCTGGTCCGATGCTCATGGTTGGAAGGCGTCGACCGATTCTGGGTTCCATGACCGGGCCTGATGGGCTGCCGGTGAGGGCAACGGCTGCGCCGCGGTGATTATGTCGATATAATCCCGCGCTTGTGCCTGGCAGCATCAGCATGTGCTGCAGCGCCTGGCGCCCTAGGCGGTATCGCATACGGTACAGCCGCTTGCGCAGAGCAGTGACGGCGCCATTAGCCGGTCCCAGCTCTGGCGCCCCATCGAATTCAAGATACGAGAAGCGAACTCCACCATGATGCGCAGTCACTATTGCGGCCAGTTGAACGAAAGCCTGGACGGTCAGGAAATCACTCTTTGCGGCTGGGTACATCGCCGTCGTGACCATGGAGGGGTGATCTTCCTCGACGTTCGCGATCGCGAGGGGCTGGCCCAGGTGGTTTTCGATCCCGACCGCGCGGAAACCTTCGCGACGGCCGACCGCGTACGCAGCGAGTACGTGATCAAGGTGACCGGCAAGGTGCGCCTGCGTCCGGCCGGTGCGGTGAATCCGAACATCGCGTCCGGCGCCATCGAGGTGCTGGGTTACGAGCTGGAGGTGCTCAACGATGCGGAGACTCCGCCGTTCCCGCTCAACGAGTACAGCGATGTCGGTGAAGAAACTCGTCTGCGCTACCGCTTCATCGACCTGCGTCGCCCAGAGATGGCCGAGAAGCTGAAGCTGCGCTCGCGCATCACCGCCAGCATCCGTCGCTACCTCGACGAGAACGGCTTCCTCGATGTCGAAACGCCGATCCTTGGCCGTCCGACGCCCGAGGGGGCTCGTGACTATCTGGTGCCGAGCCGCACCCATGCGGGCAATTTCTTTGCCCTGCCGCAGTCGCCGCAGCTGTTCAAGCAGCTGCTCATGGTGGCCGGCTTCGATCGCTACTACCAGATCGCCAAGTGCTTCCGCGACGAAGACCTGCGCGCCGATCGTCAGCCCGAGTTCACCCAGATCGACATCGAGACCAGCTTTCTCGACGAAGCGGACATCATCGGTATCACCGAGGGCATGATCCGCAAGCTGTTCAAGGAAGTGCTGGATCTGGAGTTTGGTGAATTCCCGCACATGCCGTTCGAAGAGGCCATGCGTCGCTATGGCTCGGACAAGCCAGACCTGCGCATCCCGCTCGAGCTGGTGGACGTTGCCGATCAGCTCAACGCGGTCGAGTTCAAGGTGTTCTCCGGTCCGGCTAACGATCCGAAAGGTCGCGTGGCCGCCCTTCGTGTGCCGGGTGCCGCGAGCATGCCGCGTAGCCAGATCGATGACTACACCAAGTTCGTCGGCATCTACGGCGCCAAGGGCCTGGCCTATATCAAGGTCAACGAGCGCGCCAAGGGCGTCGAGGGGCTGCAGTCGCCGATCGTCAAGTTCATCCCGGAAGACAACCTCAACGTGATCCTCGACCGCGTCGGCGCGGTCGATGGCGATATCGTCTTCTTTGGTGCCGACAAGGCCAAGATCGTCTCCGAGGCGTTGGGCGCGCTGCGCATCAAGCTCGGCCATGACCTCAAGCTGCTGACCTGCGACTGGGCGCCGCTGTGGGTGGTCGACTTCCCGATGTTCGAAGAGAACGATGACGGCTCGCTGAGCGCACTGCACCACCCGTTCACGGCGCCGAAGTGCACACCGCAGGAGCTGGAGGCCAACCCCAGCGCTGCGCTGTCGCGTGCATACGACATGGTGCTCAACGGTACCGAGCTGGGTGGCGGCTCCATCCGCATCCATCGCAAGGAAATGCAGCAGGCGGTATTCCGCATTCTCGGCATCGACGAGGCCGAGCAGGAAGAGAAGTTCGGCTTCCTGCTCGATGCGCTGAAGTTCGGTGCGCCGCCGCACGGCGGTCTGGCTTTCGGCCTGGATCGCCTGGTCATGCTGATGACCGGCGCGCAGTCGATTCGCGAAGTCATTGCCTTCCCGAAAACCCAGAGCGCTGCGGATGTCATGACCCAGGCGCCTGGCGCGGTGGACAACAAGGCACTGCGCGATCTGCATATCCGCCTGCGCGAGCAGCCAAAGGCGGAGTAAGCGCTACCCGAAGCCTGGTTCTGCCAGGCTTCTTCGTCTTGCGACTCCGGTCGTACGGGCGTCAAGGCGATAGCCGTTCCCCGGCTGGCGATCCAGCGGTTGGCGAACGGTTGTCGGGATTTCTGATTCAGTCGAAGAATGGAGTGAGTTATGGCTGGTCATTCCAAATGGGCCAACATCAAGCACCGCAAAGAGCGCCAGGACGCCAAGCGGGGCAAGATCTTCACCAAGCTGATCCGCGAACTGACCGTGGCGGCCAAGCATGGCGGCGGTGTCCCGGCGGACAACCCGCGCCTGCGCCTGGCGGTGGACAAGGCGCTGACGGCCAACATGTCGCGCGAGGTCATCGACCGTGCCATCGCCCGCGGCGCTGGCTCGAACGAAGCCGACAACATGACCGAGCTGAGCTACGAGGGCTACGCGCCGAGTGGCGTGGCGATCATCATCGAAGCCATGACGGACAACCGCAACCGCACCGCCGCGGAGGTGCGTCATGCCTTCAGCAAGAATGGCGGCAACCTCGGTACTGACGGTTCGGTGGCCTACATGTTCGATCGCAAGGGGCAGATCAGCTATGCACCGGGCGTCGACGAGGATGCGCTGATGGAGGCTGCGCTGGAAGCCGGCGCCGACGACGTGGTCACGCAGGAAGACGGCTCGGTCGAGGTGTATACCAGCTTCGCCGATTTCCTCTCGGTCAACGAGGCGCTCACAGAAGCCGGTTTCAAGGGGGACGAGGCGGAAGTGGCGATGATTCCGTCGATCATGGCGCCCATCACCGATGTCGAGACCGCACAGAAGGTCCTGCGTCTGATCGATGCGTTGGAAGATCTGGATGACGTACAGAACGTCTATCACAATGCCGAAATTGCCGATGAGATCATGCAGCAGCTGAGCTGAGCCATGTCGCTGGAAGGAACCGGAGGTCGCAGTCGCGCTTCCGGTTTTTTTATGGTTCGGTGTGGCGTCGAAGAAGCGTTGGGATGTGATGACGCCAGTGGCGTCGGGGCAGGCGCCTCCGTATACTCGCCACTGGATAAATAGACAGCACGGCCAAGGCATGACGCTGATTTTGGGTATCGATCCGGGCTCTCGAATCACCGGTTACGGCGTCGTCCGAGATACCGGTCGTGGTTGCGAGTACGTCGCTTCGGGCTGCATTCGCACCGGCAGCGGCGAGCTGTCGGAGCGGTTGCGGGCCGTGTTCAGTGGCGTCAGCGAAGTCATTCGCACCTATGGTCCGGTGACCATGGGAATCGAGCAGGTGTTCATGGCCCGTAACGCCGATTCGGCGCTCAAGCTGGGGCAGGCCCGCGGTGCTGCCATCGTCGCGGGGGCCGAGGCGGGATTGCAGATCGCCGAGTACACCGCCACGCAGGTCAAGCAGGCCATCGCCGGCACTGGCGGCGCGGACAAGCAGCAGGTGCAGATGATGGTCATGCATCTGCTCAAGCTGCTGGAGAAGCCGCAGATTGATGCCTCGGACGCCTTGGCCATTGCCCTGTGCCATGCGCATCACCGGCAGAGCCTGGTCCCTCATGGGTTGATCGGTGCCAAGCGAAGAGGCGGGCGGCTGCGGCTGTAGCCTTGCGAATAGTCGCAAAAAGAAAGGACCCGGCATCGTCGGGCGCTGGAGGAAGCAGGTTTGATCGGACGTTTGCGCGGCACGCTGGCGGAAAAGCAACCGCCTCACATGATTCTCGACGTCAACGGCATCGGCTATGAAGTCGAGGTGCCGATGACTACGCTTTATCGCCTGCCAGCGGTCGGCGAGCCGGTGACTCTGCACACCCATCTGGTGGTGCGTGAAGACGCGCAGCTACTTTATGGGTTCGCCGAGAAACGCGAGCGCGAGCTATTTCGCGAGCTGATCCGGCTGAACGGCGTGGGACCCAAGTTGGCTTTGGCGCTCATGTCGGGGCTGGAGGTCGATGAGCTGGTGCGGTGCGTTCAGGCGCAGGATACCTCGGTGCTGGTGCGCATACCTGGTGTCGGCAAGAAGACCGCCGAACGACTGCTGGTTGAGCTGAAGGACCGCTTCAAGGCGTGGGAAAGCATGCCGGCCATCGCAACCCTGGTAGTTGAACCTGGCAGCAAAACGGCAGTCACAAGCGCCGAGAATGATGCGGTCAGCGCTTTGATTTCCCTGGGCTTCAAGCCACAGGAGGCCAGCCGGGCAGTGTCCGCCATACAGGAAGAGAATTTGAGCAGTGAAGAGATGATTCGCCGCGCCCTCAAGGGCATGGTGTAAACCATGATCGAAGCGGATCGTATCGTCACGGCCAGCAGTCGCGATCGCGACGAGCAGTTGGATCGCGCCATTCGCCCCCTGAAGCTCGCGGAGTACATTGGCCAGCCGGTTGTGCGCGAGCAGATGGATCTATTCATCCGCGCCGCGAAAGGGCGCCAGGAAGCGCTCGACCATACTCTGATCTTCGGTCCGCCCGGGTTGGGCAAGACCACCCTGGCGAACATCATTGCCGAAGAAATGGGCGTGTCGATCAAGAGTACTTCTGGTCCTGTCCTCGAGCGGCCGGGCGACCTGGCCGCTTTGCTGACCAACCTGGAAGCCGGCGACGTGCTGTTCGTCGACGAGATCCATCGCCTCTCGCCGATCGTCGAGGAGGTGCTGTATCCGGCGATGGAGGACTTCCAGCTCGATATCATGATCGGCGAAGGGCCGGCGGCGCGTTCGATCAAGCTCGATCTGCCGCCGTTCACCCTGGTCGGCGCCACGACGCGTGCCGGCATGCTGACCAATCCACTACGCGACCGCTTCGGTATCGTCCAGCGTCTGGAGTTCTACTCCACCGAGGATCTGGCCACGATCGTCAGGCGGTCGGCCGGAATCCTCGGGCTGCCAACCGAACCCGAGGGCGCGTTTGAGATCGCCCGTCGCGCGCGCGGCACGCCGCGCATCGCCAATCGTCTGCTGCGCCGGGTTCGTGACTTCGCCCAAGTGCGCGGCAAGGGTGAGATCACCCGGCAGATCGCTGACCTTGCGCTGAACATGCTGGATGTCGATGAGCGCGGGTTCGATCATCAGGATCGTCGCCTGCTGCTGACGCTGATCGAGAAGTTCGATGGTGGCCCGGTGGGCATCGACAGTCTTGCCGCGGCGATCAGCGAGGAGCGCCACACCATCGAGGACGTGCTCGAGCCGTACCTGATCCAGCAGGGCTACATCATGCGTACGCCGCGTGGTCGCGTAGTGACGCGCCATGCCTATCTGCACTTCGGCCTCAACTTGCCCAAACGCATGAACGAGCCGCCGACGCCGGACCTGTTCGAAGGCGACATAGTTTGAAGAAAATATTGTTCTGTTACCCGATTGGCATTTGCAGGGCCGAGCACTAGTATGCGCGCGCAAGCCGGAGCTGAAATCTTCACCCACCGCTGTCGAGTCTATTACGAGGACACCGATGCGGGTGGCATCGTCTACTACGTCAACTACCTCAAATTCATGGAGCGAGCTCGTACCGAGCGGTTGCGCAGCCTGGGATTCGCCCAGTCGCAGCTAGCCGGTGAGGACTTGCTATTCGTCGTGCATTCGGTCGAGGCGCGTTATCGAGCCCCGGCGCGCCTGGATGACGAGCTGCTGGTGACCGCCGAGGTGGTCGAGCTCAATCGTGCCAGCCTGCGTTTCCGTCAGCAGGTGCGGCGTGCGGTCGATGACGTTCTGCTGTGTGAAGGGCAGGTCCTCGTGGCCTGCGTACGTGCCGAAAGTTTGAAACCCCGAGCCATTCCCGAAGCGCTGCGTGATGCCTTCGCTGGCTTGGGTCTATCCCCTGCAGGAGAGTAAGCGTGGAAGCCAACGTCGATCATATGTCCATGTGGAGCCTGATCAGCAACGCCAGCTTCGTGGTGCAGCTGGTCATGCTGATACTTGTAGGCGCTTCGGTGACCTCATGGATCCTGATTTTTCAGCGCGGCAACATGCTGCGCGCTGCCAAGCGGTCGCTGGATGCCTTCGAAGAGCGCTTCTGGTCGGGCATCGATCTGTCCAAGCTGTATCGCCAGGCAGGCAGCAATCCCGACCCTGACTCGGGTGTCGAGCAGATCTTTCGCGCCGGTTTCAAGGAGTTTTCCCGGCTGCGCCAGCAGCAGGGCGTAGATCCGGACGCCGTGATGGACGGTGTCAACCGCGCTATGCGGGTCGCCATTTCCCGTGAAGAGGAAAAGCTCGAGCAGAGCCTGCCGTTTCTCGCCACCGTCGGTTCCACCAGCCCTTACATCGGTTTGTTCGGTACCGTCTGGGGGATCATGAACTCCTTCCGTGGTTTGGCTCAGGTGCAGCAGGCCACGCTGGCCACCGTAGCGCCCGGCATCGCCGAAGCCCTGATCGCTACAGCGATCGGTCTGTTCGCCGCAATTCCGGCGGTGATTGCCTACAACCGCTTCTCGGCTCGTGGCGAGATGCTCATCGGCCGTTACTACACCTTCGCCGATGAGTTCCAGGCCATCCTGCACCGCAAAGTTCACACCACCGAAGACTGAGGCCCACGGCCATGGCCAGAATCCGCAACAGACGCAAGCCCGTCGCCGAGATGAACGTGGTGCCCTACATCGATGTGATGCTGGTGCTGCTGGTCATCTTCATGGTGACGGCGCCGATGCTTAACCAGGGCGTCAAGGTCGATCTGCCCAAGGTCAGCAGCGAGGCCTTGCCGCAGGACAACGACAAGCAGGTGTTGACCATCTCCATCAAGGCCGACAAGACCTATTACTGGAACGTTGGCAGCGAAGTCGACACCGAGAGCAAGGGTAATGAGGCGGTCGCGCTGGAAGACATGACCCGCGCCGTGGTCGCCATCATGCGTCAGCGTCCGGACACCCAAGTGTTCATCCGCGGTGATCGCGCCGTTGACTACGGGGCGGTCATGGCCGCCATGGGTGGCCTGCAGGAAGCCGGCGTGGGCAATGTCGGCCTGATCACCGAGGCCCCTTGATGCAACAGCGTGACTCGTCACCTTCGCAGAGCTATTTCTGGCCGACCGTGCTGGCGGTCGGCCTGCACGTCATCATCTTCGGCATGCTGTTCGTCAGCTTTTCCATGACGCCCGAGCTGCCGCCATCCAAGCCGATCGTGCAGGCAACGCTTTATCAGCTGAAGTCCCAGAGCCAGGCGACCACGCAGACCAACCAGAAGATTGCCGGCGAGGCGAAGAAGACGGCTGCCAAACAGTACGAAGCCGAGCAGATGGAGCAGCGCAAGATCGAGCAGCAGAAGCAGGCTGCGGCGAAGGCTGCGGAACAAAAGAAGGCCGAGGAGGCTCGAAAGGCCGAAGCGGCGAAAGCCGCTGCCGATAAGGCCGCTGCGGCCAAGAAAGCCGAAGAGGCGAAAAAGGTAGAGCAGCAGAAGCAGGCCGAGATCGCGAAGAAGAAGGCGGCCGAGGAGTTGGCCAAGAAGAAGGCGGCTGAGGAGGCCAAGAAGAAGGCCGCCGAAGAGGCCAAGAAGAAGGCGGCGGAAGAAGCCAAGAAGAAAGCGGCAGCCGAGGCGGCCAAGAAGAAGGCGGCCGAAGAAGCCAAGAAGAAGGCCGCGGCGGAAGCAGCGCGCAAGGCTGCCGAAGACAAGAAGGCCCAGGCACTGGCAGAGCTTCTGTCCGATACCACCGAACGCCAGCAGGCGATGGCCGATACCCATGGCGATCAGGTTGCCGGCAACTTCGATGATCTGATTCGGTTGCGCGCGGCAGAAGGCTGGACTCGTCCGCCGTCTGCACGGAACAACATGACGGTACAGCTGCAGGTAAACATGCTGCCTGATGGCACCATCACCAATGTCAGTGTGTCGAGATCGAGCGGTGACGTACCGTTCGACAACTCTGCGGTTGCCGCAGTCAAGAACATCGGTCGGCTGACTGAAATGCAGGGCCTGAGCCCGCAGGAATTCCAGCCTTACCGGTCATTCAAAATGACATTCACGCCTGAGGATCTTGCGTTGTGATCAACTCCCTTCGAGGTCTACTTGTCCTGCTCTGCTGCCTGGCAGGCATTGCAGTGGCGCAGGAGAAAAACATCGTCGTTACCAGCGGCGCCGATCGCGCCATCCCCATTGCCGTCGTCCCGTTCGGCTGGCAGGGCGGTACCGTGCTTCCAGAGGACATGGCGGAGATCATCGGTAATGACATGCGCAATACCGGCATCTTCCAGCCGATTCCACGGCAGAACATGATCAGCATGCCGACCCGTGGCAGCGAGATCATCTATCGCGACTGGAAAGCGCTGGGTGCGCAGTATGTGATGGTGGGTAACATCGAACCCGCTGGCGGCCGGCTGCAAGCGCGCTACGAAGTGTTCAACGTGACCACCGAGCAGCAGGTGATGAGCGGCACTGTCGGCGGTTCGCCGGACCAGCTGCGCGATATGGCGCACCATGCGGCGGATCAGTCGTTCGAGAAGCTGACAGGCATCAAGGGCGCGTTCTCCACTCGTCTGCTGTATGTCACGGCCGAGCGGATGGGGGGCGCCAATACCCGCTACACGCTGCAGCGTTCGGACTATGACGGTGCGCGGGCGGTAACCCTGTTGCAATCGCGCGAGCCGATCCTCTCGCCGCGTTACTCGCCCGATGGCCGCCGTATCGCCTATGTCTCATTCGAGCAGAAGCGTCCGCGCATCTTCGTGCAGCACATCGACACCGGCCGCCGTGAGCAGATCACCAATTTCGAAGGGCTGAATGGTGCCCCGGCGTTTTCTCCGGACGGCAATCGACTGGCGTTCGTGCTGTCCAAGGACGGCAACCCGGAGATCTATGTAATGGATCTCGGTTCGCGTCAGCTGCAGCGCCTGACCAACCACTATGCCATCGATACCGAACCCTTCTGGGGCGCTGATGGTCAGACCATTTATTACACGTCCGACCGGGCAGGCAAGCCGCAGGTCTACAAGCAGCGCCTGGGTAGCAACTCGGCCGAGCGGGTAACCTTCGTCGGCAACTACAACGCCAACCCGAAACTCTCGGCTGACGAGAAGACGCTGGTCATGATTCACCGTCAGGATGGCTACACCAACTTCAAGGTTGCCGCCCAGGATCTGCAGCGCGGCAACCTGCGGATACTTTCGGATACCAGTCTGGATGAGTCTCCCACTGTTGCGCCTAATGGCACCATGCTAATCTACGCCACCCGCCAGCAGGGCCGGGGAGTCTTGATGCTCGTGTCCATCAACGGACGCGTTAGGCTCCCGCTTCCAACAGCTCAAGGCGAAGTCCGAGAGCCGTCCTGGTCCCCTTACCTGAACTGATGCGGTATCAACGCTTTTTAACCAAAAACACACCTGGGGTTGTTACACATGGAAATGCTGAAATTCGGTAAGTTCACCGCTCTGGCTCTGGCCATGGCTGTTGCTGTCGGTTGTTCGTCCAAAGGCGGCGACGATTCGGGCGAAGGTTCGGGCGCGATCGATCCGAATGCCGGTTACGGTGCTGATTCGGGCGCCATCGACGGCAGCATGAGCGAAGAAGCCGCTCTGCGCGCCATCACCACCTTCTACTTCGAGTACGACAGCTCCGACCTGAAGCCGGAAGCCATGCGCGCTCTGGACGTTCACGCCAAGGACCTGAAAGGCAACGGCGCTCGCGTCGTTCTGGAAGGCCACACCGACGAGCGTGGTACCCGTGAGTACAACATGGCTCTGGGCGAGCGTCGTTCCAAGGCCGTTCAGCGCTACCTGGTTCTGCAGGGCGTTTCCCCGGCTCAGCTGGAACTAGTTTCCTACGGCGAAGAGCGTCCGGTTGCCATGGGCAACGACGAGCAGTCCTGGGCTCAGAACCGTCGCGTCGAACTGCGTAAGTAATTCGTCATGCGCAAGTACCGCCACGCTCTGACTTTTACAGTGCTCGGCCTGCCGCTGATGGCGGTGGCTCAAGTGCCGGTTGTGGATTACGAACAGGGTGCCGCCAGTGGCGGCTCCGGTTATTCCACGGCTGCGCCGAGTGGTGACGGTGCCTATGCCGGAGGTGGAGCTGCTGCTCCATCTTCGGCGCAGGGCATGCTCTTCATGCAGCTGCAGCAGATGCAGGAAGAGATCGCGCAATTGCGCGGCATGCTCGAGGAACAACAGAATCAGATCCAGCGCCTGCAACAAGAGGGGCTGGAACGTTATCAGGATCTTGATCGGCGCTTGTCCAGCGGGCCCGCGGCGTCCAGTAATCAGTCGGCGCCGTCGCGCGAACCGGCGGCTGCGGGCGGCGCCGGTGCATCCACTGCCTCGTCCGGACAGTCGCAGAGCGCTTCGGGTGATCCGGCGCAAGAGAAGCTCTATTACGACGCCGCATTCGACCTGATCAAGGCAAAGGACTTCGACAAGGCCAGCCAGGCTTTCGCTGCATTCCTGCGCAAGTATCCGGAGAGTCAGTACGCTGGCAACGCGCAGTATTGGCTGGGTGAGGTCAATCTGGCCAAGGGCGATCTGCAGGGCGCGGGCCAGGCTTTTGCCCGCGTCAGTCAGGCTTATCCGCAGCACAGCAAGGTGCCGGACTCGCTTTACAAGCTGGCCGATGTAGAGATCCGCATGGGCAATCGCGACAAGGCCCAGGGGATCTTGCGCCAGGTCATCGCGCAGTACCCGAATACGTCCGCGGCGCAGTTGGCACAGCGCCAGCTCAATCGCTGAATTCGCCTGCGTTAACGAACGAAACCCGCCCACAGTGCGGGTTTTTTCGTTAGAATCGCCGCCCCTATTTCCCGCAACGGAGGCGGATGGCCTGTTTAGCCGTCACGCCCGTGGCTGATATGACCCTGCGAATTACCGAGATCTTCTACTCGCTGCAGGGGGAGACGCGCACCAGTGGATTGCCCACGGTGTTCGTTCGCCTCACCGGCTGTCCCCTGCGCTGTCAGTACTGCGATACCGCCTATGCGTTCAGCGGCGGAGAGCTCATGGCCCTCGATGCCATCCTGGAGCGGGTCGCTGCCTACAATCCGCGTTACGTCTGCGTGACAGGTGGCGAACCGCTGGCTCAACCCAATTGCGTGCCGCTGCTGCAGCGACTTTGCGATGCGGGTTACGAGGTTTCACTGGAAACCAGCGGCGCGCTCGACATTTCCCCGGTGGATGAGCGCGTCAGTCGGGTGGTGGACCTGAAAACCCCGGGCTCGGCGGAAGTCGGACGCAACCGCTATGAGAACATCGTCCATCTCACCCGCAACGATCAGGTGAAGTTCGTCATCTGCTCCCGGGAGGACTACGACTGGGCCGTGTCCAAGTTGATCGAGTACGGGCTGGCCCGGCGGGCCGGCGAGGTCCTGTTCTCCCCCAGCCATGGTCAGGTCGATGTCCGCGCGCTGGCGGACTGGATCGTCGCGGACAACCTGCCGGTACGGTTGCAGCTCCAGCTGCACAAGATCATCTGGAACGATGCGCCTGGCCATTGAGCTTGAAGCCCGCCATCCTTTGAGGTATCGCGAAATGAACGAGAAGAAAGCAGTCATCCTGCTGTCCGGTGGGCTTGATTCGGCGACCGTCGTGGCCATGGCGCGTGACGAGGGCTATGCCTGTTACACCATGAGTTTCGATTACGGTCAGCGCCATCGAGCGGAGCTGCAGGCTGCCGAGCGCGTCGCGAGGCAGCTGGCGGTCGTGGAGCACAAGGTCATCGGTCTTAACCTCAACGGCATCGGCGGCTCGGCACTGACCGATACGAGTATCGATGTACCAGAGGCGCCCAGCGAAGGCATCCCCGTGACGTACGTGCCGGCGCGCAATACCGTATTTCTGTCGTTGGCTCTGGGCTGGGCCGAAGTGCTGGGTGCCCGCGATATCTTCATTGGTGTCAACGCGGTGGACTATTCCGGCTATCCCGATTGCCGCCCGGAATTCGTTGCGGCCTTCGAGCGAATGGCCAATCTGGCGACCAAGGCCGGGGTCGAAGGGCAGGGGTTCCGCATTCAGGCGCCATTGCAGAACCTCAGCAAGGCGCAAATCGTCCGGGAGGGAAGTCGACTGGGCGTCGATTATGCGATGACGGTTTCGTGCTATCAGGCGGATGACGACGGTCGCGCCTGTGGCAAGTGCGACAGCTGCAGATTGCGTTCGGCTGGTTTTGCCGAGGCTGGCCTGGCCGACCCGACACGCTATTTCTGAGGCCGGCATTCTCGGCGGGGCGTCTGCCTACGTCACTGCCTCAGGCTAAATTTTTTCAAAAAAAAGTTTGTTTTCATCAATCAAATCAGTATCATGCGCCCCGCATCGGGTCGTTAGCTCAGTTGGTAGAGCAGTTGGCTTTTAACCAATTGGTCGTAGGTTCGAATCCTACACGACCCACCATATCGCTCCTTGGAGCAGGAAAAGCCGGAGGCCACTAGGTCGTCCGGCTTTTTTATATCCGCAATTTTTGTGGCGCTTCGCTTGAGTCGTACATTCGGCCATAAGCGTCGTTTTTCTCTACGACCTTAGTAGATGGCTCAAGCGTTTTTAAACGTAATAGACTGCGACCTTCCTGATTGTCCGTTGGTTCGAGGCTCAAATGTATTCTGATCGCATCCGCTTGTCCTCTCTGCAGAACAAGGTCATGAGCGCCCAAGAGGCTGCTTCCCTTATTCGCGACGGCATGACCGTTGGCATGAGCGGCTTCACCCGCGCGGGCGAAGCCAAGGCCGTACCCCTTGCGCTGATCGACCGTGCCAAGGACGAGAAGCTGCAGATCAGTCTGGTGACCGGTGCCAGCCTGGGTAACGATCTCGATGGCAAGATGGCTTCTGCCGGCCTGCTGGCCCGCCGCATGCCGTTCCAGGCCGACCCGGTACTGCGCAAGGCGATCAACGCAGGTGAGGTCATGTTCATCGACCAGCACCTGTCGCACACCGTGGAGCAGATGCGCAACCATCAGATCAAGCGTCCCGATGTCACCATCGTCGAGGCGCTGTGCATCACCGAACAGGGCCACATCGTGCCGACCACCTCCGTGGGCAACTCGGCCAACCTGGCCATGCTTGCCGACCAGGTGATCATCGAGCTGAACCTGGCGCACAACCTGAACCTTGAAGGCCTGCACGATATCTACTTCCCGGGCGAGCGTCCGAATCGTGGCCCGATCCCGCTGACCAAGGTCGATGACCGTCTCGGCAGCGCAGCTATTCCGGTCGATCCGGCCAAGATCGCCGCGATCGTGATCACCAATCAGCCTGACTCCTACTCCACCGTCACGCCGCCGGACGAAGAAACCCAGGCCATCGCCAACCACCTGGTCGAGTTCTTCAAGAGCGAAGTGGCTGCCGGTCGCATGGCCAAGAACCTTGGCCCGATGCAGGTCGGTATCGGCAACATCGCCAACGCCGTAATGTGCGGTCTGATCGACTCGCCGTTCGAAGACCTGGTGATGTATTCCGAAGTACTGCAGGACTGCACCTTCGAACTGATCGACGCCGGTAAGATGACCTTTGCTTCCGGTTGCTCCATCACCCTCTCCGAGCGTTGCAACGATCGCGTGTTCGGTAACCTGGAGAAGTACAAGGACAAGCTGGTGCTGCGTCCGCAGGAAATCTCCAACCATCCGGAGCTGGTGCGCCGTCTCGGCATCATCGGCATCAACACCGCGCTGGAGTTCGACATCTACGGTAACGTCAACTCCACCCACGTGGGCGGCACCAAGATGATGAATGGTATCGGTGGTTCGGGCGACTTCGCGCGTAACGCCCACCTGGCCATCTTCGTGACCAAGTCGATCGCCAAGGGTGGCAACATTTCCAGCGTCGTACCGATGGTTGCTCACGTCGACCATACCGAGCACGACGTGGAGATCCTGGTGACCGAGCAGGGTCTGGCAGACCTGCGTGGCCTGGCTCCGCGCGAACGTGCGCGCGTGATCATCGACAACTGCGTGCATCCGTCCTACCGCGATGCGCTGAACAAGTACTTCGAGGATGCCTGCAAGAAAGGCGGCCAGACCCCGCATCTGCTGGGTGAGGCCATGCAGTGGCACATCAACCTGGAAGAACGCGGTCACATGCTCAAGGGCGAGTGATCCAAAGAAACCGCCGGCGCCCGCCGGCGGTTTTCGTTTGGGGCTGCGAAGGCCAGCCCCTGTGTCCGATGCTTTCCCTTTTGCCGATGCATCGGCTAGTATTCCTGCCCCGTCGAATGGCAGGAGCCTCGTCCGAATCCTGCTCCTTCCGTCTTATCGACAAGCCCGACTTTACCGTTGCCGCCGAGCTACCTGGCGCTTCGTGCAATCCCGTGTTGGCAGGACCCGCGACCATGACGCAGATACCCGAACGCTTCCTTGTGCAGGCACACCTGGCGGCGAAGCAGCCCCAGCCGCTGACGCCTGAGCAGGAGGCAAAGTTGCGCAGCGAGATCGCTGCCGAGTTGAAGCGCCAGAATGCGGTGCTGGTGGCGCACTACTACACCGATCCGGTGATCCAGGCGCTGGCCGAAGAGACTGGCGGCTGCGTTTCCGATTCGCTGGAAATGGCACGTTTCGGCAACGAACACCCCGCGCAAACGGTCGTGGTGGCTGGCGTCAAGTTCATGGGGGAAACGGCGAAGATCCTCAATCCGGAAAAGCGCGTGCTGATGCCGACGCTGGAGGCAACCTGTTCGCTTGATCTCGGCTGTCCAGTGGATGAGTTCTCGGCGTTTTGCGACCAGCATCCCGAGCGCACCGTGGTGGTCTATGCCAATACCTCGGCAGCGGTGAAGGCACGTGCCGACTGGGTGGTGACATCCAGTTGCGCGCTGGAGATCGTCGAGAGCCTGATGGATAACGGCGAGAAGATCATCTGGGCACCGGACAAGCATCTGGGCAATTACGTGCAGCGCGAAACCGGTGCGGACATCCTGCTGTGGGATGGCGCCTGCATCGTGCACGAGGAATTCAAGGCCAAGCAGCTGGCGGACATGAAGGCGTTGTATCCGGATGCGGCAATTCTGGTTCATCCCGAATCACCGCAGGCGGTTGTCGAGCTGGCCGATGCAGTGGGTTCGACCAGTCAGCTGATCAAGGCCGCGCAGACGCTGCCGCAGCAGACCCTTATCGTGGCGACCGACCGCGGGATCTTCTACAAGATGCAGCAGCTGTGTCCGGAGAAGACCTTCATCGAGGCGCCGACCGCGGGGCAGGGCGCGACCTGTCGTAGCTGTGCGCATTGCCCGTGGATGGCGATGAACACGCTCGAGCGCACCCTGGAATGCCTGCGCACCGGAAGCAATGAGATTTTCGTCGACCCGGCGCTGATTCCGCGGGCTGTGAAGCCGCTGAAGCGAATGCTCGATTTCACCCAGGCGGCACGCTTGAAGCAGGCCGGTAACGCCTGAGCCCTTCGAGAGCGGCGGATACGCACTCGACCGCGTCAACCGAGGCCACGCTTTTTCGAGCGTGGCTTTTTCATTGGTATGGTCTGTAGGGGTGTCGCGTGCTGCTTATCAACGCAGCATGTCCTCGACCATGCGCTTCTCTTCGATCAGCTGCTTCTGCCTGGCGTCGATTCGCGCGGAAATCTGGAAGTTGCTGGCGCGGCGCTTGGCCAGGTTGAGCTGCTCGATGCCCTGATCGTAGTCGCCGACCAGCGCGAAGTATTCGGCGCGCGCCTGATGCAGGCCGACAATGTTTCCGCTAAGGCCCCGGACCTCTGCGACCTGGTACCAGATGTCCGGGTCCCGCCGGCGCTGCTCGGCGAGTTTGTCCAGCTCGCGTTCGGCTTGTTGGGTCTCGCCCCGCTCCATCAACAGGTCGATATGCATCTGGCGCACCGGGTAGTTACCCGGATACAGCTGCAGCAGACGCTGTAGTCGGGTCTGCGCCTGCTGCAGGCGATTGGCTGTTATGTCGAGCTCGACCTGTGCCAGATTGTAGGTGAGGTCATCCGGAGCCTTGGCCAGCAGCGGCTCCAGGCTGCTGGCCGCATCGGCGAGCTGCCCGGCTTTCATCTGCGCCAGCGCCAGTCCGTAACGGGCGGCGTCCATCTCGGGGTTCTCATCGAGCATTGCGCGGAAACGCTTGGCTCCGACGCCGGGTGTGCTTTCGAACTTGAGTTGGGTACGCGCCCGCATCAACTGGTAGCGCAGGCTGTCCTGAGTGCCGCCCTGCGCATATTGCTCGGCTCGGTTTGTGGTGTCTGCGATGCGCGATTCGCTGACCGGGTGGGTCAGAAGGAACTCCGGTGGCTTCTGGTCATAGCGGTACTGCCGCATCAGCCGGCCGAACATCGAGGGCATGGCGCGTGGGTCATAACCGGCGCGTTCGAGGTTGACGATGCCGATACGGTCGGCCTCCTGCTCGTTCTGCCGGGAGAAGCGACGCTGGGCCTGGATGGCTGCGGCCTGGGTGGAAACGATGGCGGCGATGCCCGCATCGCCGGCCCCGGCTGCGGCTGCCACGACGCCGGCGAGCATGGCGGCCATCATCGGCAGCTGCATGCGCTGCTGGGCTTCGAGGCCGCGAGCGAAGTGTCGCTGTGAGAGGTGAGCCAGTTCGTGCGCCATCACCGAAGCGTACTCGGCTTCGGTCTGCGCATGAATAAACAGGCCACCATTGACCCCGATGATGCCACCGGGTGCGGCAAAGGCGTTTAGCTGCGGGCTGTCGAGCAGGACGAATTCCAGACGTCGATCCTGTAGCTGGCTGGTTTCGGCCAGGCGGTACACGCTGTTCTCGACGTAGTCCTTGAGCTGGGGGTCGGAAAGCTGCTTCACCTGCCCCCGCAGCAGGCTCAGCCAGGCGCGCCCGAGCACATGTTCCTGTTCCGGCGACACGATGCCCGAGCTGGCGTCGCCGAGCGAGGGCAGGTCGTTAGCCAATGTCGGTTGCACAAGCAGGCAGGTGAGCGTGAGCAGGGCGGGGCGCAGCAGTTTCATCCAGGCAGGCTCGTTGAAGTGAGAACGGCTACTGTAGCCTTGACCTTGGCTGGCTGGCCAGAGCCCCGGTGCGCTAGGTATGCTGCGTGGCTTTGCTGAGGAGGCGAACCATGAGTGAAGGTCGACCACTATCGCCCGCGTGCGATGCCGAGCTGGACGCCGTCGGCCTCGACTGCCCGATGCCGCTGCTCAAGGCCAAGCTGGAATTGAATCGCCTGCCCAGCGGGGCGGTACTCAAGGTTGTCGCCAGCGATCCTGGCTCGCAACGGGATTTTCGCAGTTTCGCCAAGCTGGCCGGCCATGCGCTTCTGCATGAAGAGGTCGAGGATGGTCTTTATCGTTACTGGCTGCGCAAGGCCTGACGGTTCGCTTCGAGGAAATACATGATCAAGGTATTACGCGGTTGGATGCAGCGCTACTTCTCCGACGAGGAGGCAGTTGTTCTCGCGGTTCTGCTGTTCCTTGCATTCGCGATCGTCTTGACACTTGGCAAGATGCTGGCGCCGGTGCTGGCCGGACTGGTGCTGGCGTTCCTGATGCAAGGGCTGGTGGGTGCCATGGAGCGTCGGCGGGTGCCGCACCTGCTTGCGGTCTGGCTGGTATTTCTGATGTTCGTCGGGGTGCTGGTGGTGTGCACGCTGTTCATCGTGCCGCTGCTCTGGCAACAGGTGCTGACGCTGTTCAACGAGCTGCCGCGCATGCTGGTGGAGTGGCAGTCGCTGCTGCTGTTGCTGCCGGAGCGTTATCCGCAACTGGTGACCGAGGAGCAGGTGCTGCGCGGCATCGATTTCATGCGTGGCGAGATCGGCCGCTACGGCCAGCTGGTGCTGACGTCTTCACTGTCGAGTCTGCCGCTGCTGATCGGGCTGATGATCTATCTGGTGCTGGTGCCGATTCTGGTGTTCTTCTTTCTGAAGGATCGCGAGCAGATCAGCAACTGGATCAAGGGCTACCTGCCACGCGAGCGCGGCCTGATCACCCAGGTCTCTCAGGAGATGAACCTGCAGATCGCCAACTACATTCGGGGCAAGGCGATCGAGATCCTGATCTGCGCCGTGGTTTCGTACGCCGTCTTTGTCGCGCTGGGGCTCAATTACGCGGCACTGATGGCGATGCTCGTGGGCGTCTCCGTCGTGGTGCCCTACATCGGGGCCACCGTGGTCACCATTCCCATCGCGCTGATCGGCATATTCCAGTGGGGCCTGGGCGACCAGTTCTTCTACCTGATGGTGGCCTACGCCATTATCCAGACCCTGGATGGCAACGTCCTGGTGCCGTTGCTGTTCTCCGAGGCGGTGAATCTGCACCCGGTGGCGATCATCTGCGCGGTGCTACTGTTCGGTGGGCTGTGGGGGTTCTGGGGGGTGTTCTTCGCCATCCCCTTGGCGACCCTGTTCAAGGCCGTGTTGTATGCCTGGCCGAGGGAGCCGGCGACCGTGGTGGTCGAGCCTGGCGAATGACGGGAAAGGCTGGCGCGGCGCCAGCCTTTATTGTTTCTACGCCTGGTTCAGTGCCTGGGCGGCCTGAAGCACGGCCTCGACATGACCGGGCACCTTCACGCCGCGCCACTCCTGACGCAGTACGCCGTTGCGGTCGATGAGAAAGGTGCTGCGGTCCACGCCGAGATACTCCTTGCCGTAGAGTTTCTTCAGCTTGATCACATCGAACAGCTGGCAGAGCTGCTCGTCCTTGTCGCTGATCAGCTCGAAGGGAAAGCCCTGCTTGGCGCGAAAGTTCTCGTGGGTTTTCAGGCTGTCGCGCGAGACGCCAAAGACCAGGGTGTTGGCCGCGAGAAACGCCTGATGGAGATCACGAAAACCCTGACCTTCGGTCGTACAGCCCGGTGTGTTGTCCTTCGGATAAAAATACAGCACGGCCTGCTTGCCGGCCAGCGACGCGAGGTCGATCGACTGGCCGCTGGTAGCCTGGGCCTGGAAGGGTGGAATCGGTTGGTCGATTGCGACTGCCATGTTGCCTCCTGATCTCAAGGGTTCTGCGGACGCCAGGGTTCGATCAGCGCATCGAGGTTGAGCGCGTCGGCAAAGTCGAGAAACTGATCGCGCAGCCAGCTGATCTGCGTGCCTGCAGGCAGGGTGACGGTCAGGGTGGCGTTGAGCATGGTGCCGCCGGTCTGTGGGGCCTGGTAGGTGTCGCAGGTCAGGCTTTCCAGTTCGACGCGGTGGTCGATGAAGAACTGGCACAGCTCGTTGAGGATATCGGGGCGGAAGACTGCGCTCACATAGGCCACATAAGGCAAGGCCTGCGGGCGGCTTTCCAGCGCTTCGCTACGAACGACATTGGCCGTGAACGCATGCTTCTTCGCGAGCCCCGGCAGCGTGGTTTCCATCCGGGCGAGAGCATCCCAGCTACCACCGACTTCCAGAACCAGTGCGCTGCACTGGCCATGGCGCGTCAGGCGAGTGCTGACGACCGCGCAGCGATTCTCGTTGGCGGCGCGGCAGAGCACATTGGTCAGCTCCATCGGGTTGGCGCCCAGGGCGCTGATGACGAGAAATTGTTCGCGGGGGAGAGGGGGGGTGGACATGCAGCATTCCTGGCGGTGGTGAATCGGTCGGCCAGCCAAGCCGAAAACGGCTAAGGGTAGCGAAAAGCGAGGGCAGAGGGAATGCGCGCCTCACATGCTGGGCTCCCTTGCCAGCTGCAGGCAGCGCTTTGCCGGCTCGGCGCGGCGTGTGTCAGGCTACTCGCAAAGCGCTGGGGAGCCTTGTACCATTACGCCTCTTTTTATTTATTCCGGCAGGAGTGGTTGCATGATTGCGGGCAGTATGGTGGCGCTGGTCACGCCCATGGATGCGCAGGGCGGTCTGGACTGGGACAGCCTGAGCAAGCTGGTGGATTTCCATTTGCAGGAAGGCACCAATGCAATCGTTGCTGTCGGTACCACCGGTGAGTCGGCCACCTTGAGCGTGGCCGAGCACATCGAAGTGATCCGCCGCGTGGTCGACCAGGTCAACGGCCGCATTCCGGTGATCGCCGGAACGGGCGCCAACTCCACCAGCGAAGCGGTCGAACTGACCGAGAACGCCAAGACCGCCGGCGCCGACGCCTGCCTCCTGGTCACTCCGTACTACAACAAGCCGACTCAGGAAGGCCTGTACCTGCACTTCAAGCACATCGCCGAGGCCGTGGCCATTCCGCAGATCCTCTACAACGTACCGGGCCGCACCGTGTGCGACATGCTGCCCGATACGGTCGAGCGTCTGTCGAAGGTGCCGAACATCATCGGTATCAAGGAAGCCACTGGCGACCTCAAGCGCGGTCGGGAAGTGCTGGACCGCGTCAGCAAAGACTTCCTCGTCTACTCGGGCGATGACCCCACTGCCGTCGAGCTGATGCTGATGGGCGGCAAGGGCAACATCTCCGTCACGGCGAACGTCGCCCCGCGTGCCATGAGCGAACTTTGTGCCGCGGCGATGGCCGGGGATGCCGAGACCGCTCGCGCTATCAACGAGCGCCTGATGCCGCTGCATCGTGCGCTGTTCCTGGAAGCCAATCCGATTCCGGTCAAATGGGCGTTGCACGAGATGGGCCTGATGGGCAATGGCATCCGTCTGCCGTTGACCTGGCTCAGCCAGAGCTACCAGGAACCGCTCCGTCAGGCGATGCGCCAAACTGGCGTGCTGGCTTAATAACAAAGGAATACGCATGAAGCGACTGGCCGGACTCTCGACCCTTGCCCTGATGATCTCTGCAACCAGTGGCTGCGGCTGGCTGTGGGGCGATGATGGATATTTCCGTGACCGCGGCAGTGACTACCTTTCGGCACGTCAGACCGCTCCGATGCAGGTCGCCGTCGATGGCGGAACGCGTCCGCTCGATCCTCTGCTGCCGATCCCGCGCCAGGTGGCTGACAATACCCACTCCGGCAAATACGAAGTGCCGCGGCCGCAGCGCCTGCAAGTGGCCGCGGACGTCAGTGATTTCAGTGTGCAGTCCTCCGGGGACTCGCGCTGGCTGGTGGCGCAGTATGCGCCGGCTCAGGTTTGGATCGCGGCCCGTCAGTTCTTCACCGACAAGGGCTTCAGCATCGCTGAAGAGCGGCGTCAGACCGGTGAGTTTGCCACTGCTTGGCAAACCGCCTCGCAACTGGACGAGGCGCTGGTGCGCAACCTGGGTATCCAGGAAGGTGAGACGCGCGTCCGCGTCCGGGTCGAGCCGGGCGTTCAGCGCAACACCAGCGAGATCTTCGTGGTCAGCGTCAAGCGTCCGGCCGGTAGCAGCACCGACGTGGCCTGGCCGGAAACTTCGAGCAACAAGGAACTCGACCGCGTGCTGCTCGACGAGCTGCAGGCCAGTCTGAACCGCAGCGCCCGCCAGGGTGGTTCCGTTTCGCTGCTCGCCGAGCGCGATTTCGATGCGCCAAGCCGCGTCAATCTTACTCAGGATGGCAGCGGCAATCCGTTGCTGCAGCTCGACAGCGACTTCGATCGTGCCTGGTCCAGCGTCGGCCGTGCCCTGCAGGCCGCCGACGTGCGGGTCGACGATCTCGACCGCAGCCTTGGCGTCTACTACGTGAACCTTAGCGAGCGTGCCGACGACCCGGACGACAAGCCTGGCTTCTTCAGCCGGCTGTTCGGTGGCGCACCGGACAAGGACGAAATCGAAGCGCGTGCCGAGCGCTATCAGGTGCGTCTGACCCGTGCGGGTAACGGTGTGCAGGTGACACTGGACAAGAGCATCGATACCGTCGCGCCAGCGGACGTCGCCCGTCGGGTGCTCAGTCTGATCAAGGACAACCTGGGCTGACTGCGAGCTGCCCCGTTACACGAACACGGATAGGCGAAACCCATGGTTTCGCCTGTTTCGTTTCTGCTGACCTGCCAACCGCGGAAAATTGCGTATGACCACTCCCACCGCCCTCAGCCTGAAGAAGATCTACTCGGGCAAGGTTCGCGACCTCTACGAGATCGACGACAAACGCATGCTCATGGTCGCCACCGATCGCCTGTCGGCCTTCGATGTGATCCTTGCCGAGCCGATTCCGGAGAAGGGCAAGATCCTGACCGCCATCTCCAACTTCTGGTTCGACAAGCTCAAGGGACTGATTCCCAATCACTTCACCGGCGACAAGGTCGAGGACGTGGTGCCGGCTGACGAATTGCCGCTGGTGGAGGGGCGCGCGGTCGTCGCCAAGCGCCTCAAGCCGGTTGCGGTGGAGGCCATCGTGCGCGGCTATATCGTCGGTTCCGGGTGGAAGGAATACCAGAAGAGCGGCACCGTCTGTGGCATCCAGCTGCCCGCCGGCCTGAAGGAAGCTGCCAAGCTGCCGCAGCCGATCTTCACCCCCTCGACCAAGGCCGCGGTAGGCGACCACGACGAGAACATCTCCTTCGAGCAATGCGAGGCGATCATCGGCAAGGAGCTGGCTGCGCAGGTGCGTGACGTATCCATCGCGCTCTACAGCGCAGCCGTCGAGTACGCCGCCACTCGTGGGATCATCATCGCTGATACCAAGTTTGAGTTCGGCCTGGATGAGAACGGCACGCTGACCCTGATGGATGAGGTGCTGACGCCCGACTCGAGTCGTTTCTGGCCCGCCGACAGCTATGAAGAGGGCAAGAACCCACCGAGCTTCGACAAGCAATTCGTCCGCGACTGGCTGGAGTCCACCGGCTGGAACAAGCAGCCCCCCGCACCTGCCGTGCCCGCAGAGGTCGCGCAGAAAACCGCCGACAAGTATCGCGAAGCATTGACGCGGCTGACCGCGTGAAGGGTACCGGACGGCCGGAATCGGTCGCCCGGCGGTGCAAGCGGCTGAAAAACGGTAAAAAATCTGTGCAGTTGGGGTTCGACAAAGCCGATCCAGCTGCTATGATGCGCGCCGCTGGAGAGATGCCGGAGTGGCCGAACGGGACGGATTCGAAATCCGTTGTACCTTCGCGGGTACCTAGGGTTCAAATCCCTATCTCTCCGCCACTATTAAAAAAGCCCTGTAATTCAATGAGTTACGGGGCTTTTTCTTTTCTACTTCTACTACTCATTTCTACTACTCCGCCTCTAGGCGGTTCCCCCCTGTTTGCCTTCTCTCGATATACTGTATGTCTGTACAGTATTGGTGGGGAGGGGCTTTCATGTCGTGCCCTGACGATTTCGAATTTTTCCTAGGTGTGCCCACTCCGGCTGAGATGTGGCAGCAGCATGCTCGCCTGCTCGAAGAGGAATGCCACGAGCTACGGGACGAGGTGAGGGCGCTTAAGGCTGAACGGCGAAGGCTGGTGCAGCTGTATGTGCAGAGCCAACAGGAGCTAAGCGAAGCGAAGGAGAAAGCCAAGGAGGCGCAGCGAGAGGCCAATCACCACTATGTTGAGCTAGTGCAGCTCCAGAACAGTATTGCGTACCCGTTCCACTATGGGCGCCACGAAGGTATGCCTAAGGAAGGCTGAGAGGGTCCAAATCGAGCATGCGACGTACATTTGATCGGCTTTTGCTGCAAGCCATGCGCCGCGCCGCATACAGCAATCTGTACATTAATTAGGCACAGATGCCCCACAGCTTATCCACAGCTTATCCCAGGGCATGCAGTTGCAATCGGATGTCTGCGCGATATCCTGTGCTGGCTCTCGGTGCCATGCCACAATATGTTGTGTTTCGATTGGAAAGACTGTTGATCTATCCAGTCGGCCCGAGTAGCATTTCCCGTGCCACACAATAATTGTGGGCAAACAAAAGCTCCAACCCTTCTGTAAAAGGTTGGAGCTTGAGTACCTAAGCGCGTGGGTTTGAGCGACCAAACTTTCCCCCACGCATCACCTCAACCCGGTTACGAATTGAGCGAGGGCCGAGACTATAGAGAACCGTCACAACATCCTCAAGGCTTTTATCACCCGTTGGCAGGGTGTGGGTCAAGGGGTGGTGTCACATTTTTCGGCCTTCGTTCTGGCGTGGTCGGGCTCACCTTGGAGACACACAATGGTTGATCCCTTCTATCCTCACGACGACAAGTCAGTATTCGTTAACGCCTACACCCGGTTTCGGCTGGGGCAGTGGGAGGACGTATGCGCCCACTGGCGGAGCCATCCAGGGCAACTGACTCTCTTCTAACCCTCTGAGGGGCGGGCAACCGCCCCTTTTCTTTTCTATGGCTGGTCTGAACCTTGGCGGCGTGGTATCACAACCGAACCACACAGGGAGGGCATTGCATGACTCAAGGAAACGAAACTTTTCATTTCACCTATCACATCCGTTCGCACGAAGGGAAAGGTAGCGTTGAGTTCATAGGGAGGCCCGAGGAGCATTTGGAACAGGAGGCGTGGAGAACTGCGCTACTCAATAGAATTTGTCAGCGAATTGCTGAGCTGGAACCCGATCTGGCGCTAACGACTAAAGACTTCATTTACCGTGATCGGAGCCTGACTGCCGCAAAGCTTGAGCATTTCTCTTACCTCCACCTTGATATAGACAACGTACCTGAGCTTTCACTGTCTCCAGACGACTACAAATTCCTATGCCTGCCGGTAGGAGATGAAAGCGCAACGAAGGAAACCGAGACAGCAAGGTTTGTATACAGCGTTGGCAAGAATCGAAAACACGGCAGTGTAGAGGTCAGACCGAGGGCTTTAGACGTACCTGCTGACACAGAGGAGAAGTGGAGGGACACAGTAGTGCGGCCTGCTGTCTATGAGGCCATAGCGAACGCGGAGCCTGACTACATTCTGAAGACGAGCAATGGTTGGTACTACATTGGTGGCGATATCACTGCGGAGTCCGAGCTTGAATCTTCTGGCCTGCTGAGCCTCTTCATTCGATTCGAGGACGGCAATGTCGATAATCCACAAGACGTTGCGTTGTACCTACGAAAAGGGCGTAAACCCTAACCCCCGCCAGACAGACCCCCATGCTTTGCACAGGTGTGGGGGAATCCCCCCTAGCAAATATCACATCCCCCTATATGCATTACGTTTGCTGAGATTCCCCGCTCGGGATATGACCGGCTTAACTCGCGCCCGCTGATCACTTTTTGAACAATCACACGAATTTAAAATATTCAATAGGGCTACAGCGTGCGCTATTGAGCGTTTGAGCAAAGGAGATACACAGGGAAGGAAACGAAGAGAACGCACGTTCTAGCGTGCTCAGCGACGCTCTAAGGGGCATTCTCGAAGGGATTTGAGGGAATGGTACAAGCCCCACCAGATAGCAGGGCTTGGGAGGGGGAGCCAGAAGGTGTTCAGCAGGCCGAAGCAGCTTTGACCCTGTACACAGTAGCGACACCAACACCAGCAAGCTTGGCAACTTGATCCATTGTCAGGCTGGGATTTCCCAGAAGCTTGCGAACCTCTGCCCACTTCTGTTCGTTGCGTGCCTTACCACCTACCTTCTCGCCGCGTGCCTTCTTGTTCTCCAAACCCTGCCGGATACGTTCAACGCGCTTCTCTTGGTCAAGACGAGCCATCGTAGCCATCAGGTCAATCAGCATTGAATTGATAACTTGCATGATCTGGCCAGTGATCCCCTTGTCATCGACGAGCTGGTGACTTGTAGGAAGGTCAGCTACCACCAGCTTCAGACCCTTGCTCTCAATAACGTGCTTAAGATTCTTCCAGTCGTCTTGTGATAGACGAGAGAGGCGATCTACCGATTCCACCAGAAGGCAATCCCCCGGCTTGGCAGCATCGAGCAACGCATTCAGTTGTGGACGATCCAGCTTAGTGCCACTGATGTTCTCAGCGTATGTGCCTATGACAGTCAGCCCGTGTTCAATGGCGAACTGCTGAAGGGAGGCCAAAGCTCGCCCGGCGTCCTGATCCTTGGTCGATGCTCTTAGATACAAATGAGTGTTCATGTGGCCCCCTATCGTTTGTCCTTGCTTTCGATAGGTGAAGGATAATCTACCAGTTAGCTATGCGCAATAGGATGAGTGATAGGCGGTCTATCATTCGTGTGCACCTTCCATTTGAGTAGACTCAAATGATAGACGTGGAAGTCAGGATTCGGTGAGCTGGTGATGCTTCATACCCTTGCGGTAGGCGGTGACGAATTCGTTTAGCCCTTCGATGGTGTTCGTGTAGGTGAGTTGGCTCGGAAAGAACATCGCCTCGTTCATCCACCCCAGGCGCAGCCACTGGCCACGGATCGACTCTTGCCACGTGTAGAAGAACTGCCCCGGTTTTCTCGTGCTGAACAAGACGCTGTACATGCCCGGCTCTGCCATCTCTTGCACGTCGATGGATACAGGTTCCCAAGCTTCCAATAACAGCGTTGGCGTAAGACCTGAAGCTGGCTTCACCAGAATCCACATATACGAAAGATCGCTCATCGAGTGGCCCTCTGACGGGCTTCGATGACATTCAGCCGAGCGCGTATCTCATTGCTGAGGACGTCTATTCGTTCGTTCTGTTTGGACAGGCGTGCATCAATATCTTGGCTTTGATGCTGCACCGTGACTACGGATTGGCTTACTTGGCGCTCCAGGGCGAACAGGTGAAACGTGATGGCTGTCAGCAGAACAGCCGTTATCAGGCGAATCATCGGATTCTCTCCTTTGAATTTAAATTTATTGAGGATTTGAGGACAAAACGGCTTAACTCAAACAACTGTTTGAATAGCGTATATGCGGGATGTAGCGGATAGGGAGGTGCCAGCGTCCTTGCCAGCTATGCCCCAACTTGTGTGATTGACAATGTGTTATAAGATAACAATTAGTATGTGGATTCAGGGAAGTTGGTGGCTGTTTCCCTGAACAAATCAGTCATAACGCGCTTCTGAAGCTCGATAAGTGGATACTCCACGCTGCGAACAAACGCTTCAGGATCAGAAATGGCTGTATCGTTGAGAACAATACTACCCGGAGCGAATGTCACTTGAGAGTTGACAGACGTATTGGTGTTTCCTTTGAGGGCATCAAGCGCAGGGCCGGAATACTTCTGAGCCTCTGTTTCCCAGTCTTTGGTGTGAGGGATCAAAGGGGATACGAACTGAGGGTATGACGGCTGCTTGATGGCTCGTGCATCTGGTATTGAGAGCATTCCGCGCCCTGTAGAGCTTGACCACGGATTCTCAGACCGTTGTTCGTTACTGGCTTCACCGTTTACAGCAGGGGCGCTCTCAGACTGCTTAACTCCCCAACTGATGAGACTTGCAGCAAGGCTTGTAGCTGAAGCGGCTACGCTGTAAAAGCTGTCGCGTAGTGGCTCCATTGCACCGTGCAATTCTGTCTGAGCTTCAGTCCACTGTTTAGCCGCCTCTGTCAGAGGCCCGTCTACAGTTCGTTGTAACTCCTCTGCGAGTTTGAGGTTTTCCAAACGAGCTTCAGCGCCTTGAATACTTCCTGATAGTTCGCGAACACGATCAGAGGCTTCTTTAGCGGACTTCTCATAACCTTTCAAAACGTCCTGCACGGATACTTCCCGATTGGACAGGGCATCGAGGAAAGCCTCTGTTCCTGTCTTACCTGTGCGCTCCGCGAAAGCTTGCATAATAAATTTCTTGATTGCTGGGTTTGAATCGGCACAACATGTTCAGCAATGGTCGTTAATCATTGCCCGCTTTATTCAAGCTGCTCATGCTTTCACATAAGATCAGATCATATCTTCACCTTCGGCTAATGCCGGTGAGGTGGCTCCCGTTTCGGATCACTTGACCCTACGTCTTTCGACTGATCGTTGAACGTTCATCTAACACTTAGATGCTTCGCTGCTGATTGCCCTCGTCTTAACGTTAGGGGTTTCCAGCAATTAAAGAGCTTTATTTTTCTGCGCATTCCGGCACAGCCAGCCTACCAATTAAGCTGTTGATTCAATTCCTCGCCACGCAAATAGCCAACACCGAGCATTTGCTGTAGCGCGTATGCTTGGCGCTCAATGCTTTGTTGATCGCCGCCATTGCCGCGTGTTGCAGTGGCGACGTTCTTGAACAGATCAAAGCCTTCCTGGGCGGTCATACCTGATGATTGCGCTTGTTTCATAAACCTTGAATACGCGGTTATCTGGCTTTCAGCAGAGATACCAAGATCATTGGACAGATCAAAGAATCCTTTAGTAAAGCTTTCTCTGCGCTCCCGACTACCACCAACCGCCGTTTCAAGTTGTAGACGTTGACCTTCACGAGTCGCTGTCTCTTTTCTTGCATCGTTGATCTTACTAACACCATAAGCAGCACCAGCAGCAACACCAGCTACTGCACCACCAATAGGGCCAAGGCGAGGAAGAAAGCCTGCTGCACTGGCTCCACCAAAACTCCCGCCGAAAGCGTCAAAGCCTCGTGGCACACCGAGATGTGATGGATAGTGGATGTTTGATCCTCCGTGACTCCCCTGAATAGTACGGATATTAATTCGAGCTGCTGAAGCTGCACGTGTCATAACACCTTGTAGTTGCTTGTTAATACGCGCTTGGTCAATGTGGACATTGCCGATAGGCACAGTGAGGAGGCGACCAATTCTGTTCATATCGGTTTGTAGGGTGCGCTGAGCGCCTAAGCTGTCCAGCGATAGCTTCTTAACCTTTAGCTCTGGAAGCGTTAGTGTTTTGGCAAAGCTTGTGGCCATATTCTTGCCGAAGGCTTGAAACCGTTTCTCAAGAGCTTTTAGTTGGAAATCGACTTTTCTAATTTCTGACTTAGGGAAGTTAATTCCAACGGAAATTGTGTATTTCGATACGATCATTGTCTCTTATCCTTGTAAGAACAAAGGGAGCTTTCGCTCCCCTGTGTTGTTAGATTAGTCCGAGCCTTGCTCTAATAATGCGATCTGTAGTTGATAGCTTAGGTTTTAGGCTCTCTAAATGGGCTTGCATAACAATATCAATGGCCCACTGAAGCTCAGCTATCGAGTATGTCTTATTTTCCTGTTTAGGAGAGGGCGCTGGAATTGTAGGAGCAGGAGATTTGGATTCTCGTGCTTTCTTTTCAAGAACGGCCATCAGGCGTTTACCATTCATCATTTGCGCCCCCCTTCGGCCCAAGGGCCATCGTTGCTTTTAAAGAGCACTTTGCTTTGTTTAGTCTCTTTCTCTTGCTCAAGAGCAGCAACCATTCCTTCAACAAAAGCAAGCAGTTCGGACTTCCGCTTTGCTTCGGATTGTTCCTGTTCCTTCAGGATTTCTGGATGGTATTTCTTCATCAATAGTTGTTCTGTCAGGTTCATTATTTACCCTCCAAGGTGGCAAAGTATTCAAGAGCATCTTTCATAGCTGCATCTTTGAGTTTTTGTTCACGCTCTTGTTCTGCTTTTTCTTTCTTCGCTTTCTCTTGCTCGAAGAGCTGAGACGCGAGGAGGTCAATATTCCGTTGCTTCTCCGCTTCCAGCTCAGCCAGATATTTCTCCTTCTCTTGTTCCGCAACTTCTTCCAAGAGATGCTGAATGTTCTCTTTCTGGAAGTAGATGTAGCAGATGCTTCCGTGCAGTTGCGGCTTACGATAAGTGGAGAGAACCCTTCCGTTCTTAGTAGCCTCAATCACAGCATCAATTGCCAAGGCGAAGGGCAGTTGGATCAGGTCAAGAGCGTGAAGGCTTGCTTTAAAATTCTCGATGGCCCGATTGCAGCGCCGGTCACACTCTTCTTGGTTGAAGGTAAAAGTGTTAATTTTTACGACTTCTTTCATAATTTGTTCCTCAATTTTAGTTGTTGCCATTTGGCGTTGTTGTGGGCATAGAAGCCCGTTATCAGAACTCTCGAAAGAGTTCAGAATCTCGTTAATGAAGTTTTATGGGTGATGCTTAGAAAGGCGGGAAAAGCAATCTCGCTTACGCTCGGCAATAATCGCTACGATGCTCTTCGCTCTTATTGCTAACCTTAATCTACTTAGAAAAAGGTGACGCTAAGGTGTCACCCTGTCTACCTGTCTCTGTATCCCGCATATGCTGGGGTTTGCAAGGTAGACAGCTTACAATCCAAGGTGTCTACCAAGGTGTCTACCCGTCTACCTAACTTGTCACCAGATTTAAAAGTTAGTGCTCGGCATTCCATCTTCCAGTTCTTTAGCTGTTGAGTTGAGGGACAAATTAGACTCAAACCCGAACGGGGTGATGTAGTAACGCTGTAGCTTCGTTTTACGCTGCTTACATCCCATTGCCAGAAGCGCGTTAGCAACTGCCATATCTGATAGACCGTGCTCGAAATCGTCTGCATATCGTTGCTTTACCCACTTAACCGTTAGAACTGCGTTAGCCTCTACAACATCCGAAAGCACTTCTTCGAGCCTGTCAGTAGTTGAGAAGCCCATAAGCTCCTGTTTGCTGATAGTCATAGGTGGTGCGTCCGTTGGGCGATGCTTGGAAAGGTCGATCTGTTCGAGATAGTCGCGCACCAACTGAAACCCACCGTTGAGCAGCCAAGGCTTGAACACGTCGTTAAGGAAAGCTGCTGTCTCCTGCACCGACTCGCGATGACGGATGAATGCGGGAATCCAGAAGCGGCGGTCGCCTTTCTCCAATACCAGCGGCAAATGGTCGTTACTGGTGATGATGAAGTTCAGATAGTTTTCAATGGTGATCGTTGGTTTATGTTTACGATGTAGCGGGATGGTAGCGTTGCCCTGGAAGCTCTTCAGCGCGTCTGTAGTGCTCTTCTTCGACTTGTAAACCTCATCCACCAACAGCAGTGTTTTACCCTCTACAACATCGTTGAAATCCCCCACAACGTCCTTCAAGCCACACACAGCGACAGACGACCTACCGAGTAGACCAGACAACAGGGTTTCGACTAAGAAGCCTTTACCGACACCGTGCTCTGATCGTAGAACAGGGGTTCCGATGATTCGCAAATCTGGTCGGCGGACAGTGTGTGACAGCCACCAGCCGAAGTAATGTCGCTCCAGTTGATCGGGAAACCAGCGCTCCAGAAACTCAATAAACGGGCCTACCTGATCCTTCGTTGTCTTAGCGCCAGATGGTTGCACTTTAGACGGCTGCCAAAGGTTGATTAGACCACCTTCAAGAACAGGGCCAGCGTTTGGTTTGAATCCTTCGCCATAAGCCCAAGGGAGGCAGGCGAGCAAGTAATCTTCTTTAACCTCAGAGTCTCTACCGCCTGCTTTTCGATAGAAATCAACAAGGATACCCGCGTCTGCTTGATCAATATTGGTGATGAGGTCGCGGAAGCGTGGGTAGGTGTTGTTACTTGGAACACGAACGAATCGAGACTTTACTGCTTCAATTGCGGTGGTGTTGTTATTGGTTTTGGGTGCTGCGTTCGACATTAATGTTTACCTCACTATGATGGGTGTCTACGATTTCTTTGTGCATACGACTGATAAGCTTATTAAGTGTGTGACTTGTGTTCGTTTCGCCAAGAGCCTTCATAATTTCAAGAAGCTCATCGGCGGCCCGCTGGTTCAAATGCGCTCTCATTGCTGCTCCTTCAATTGTTTATTGAGTAGGTGGTTTACGGTTTCCGATACAGAGACGCCTTCTTTCAGACTCAGTCGCTATGTCCTCCAACATTTGTTCGAGGCTGCTATCCAGCATCTGAAGGGATTCGATTGTGCGCAGGGTCTTTACGATCTGATGCACTTTGGAGCGGATAGCCCTACGGCTAACACAGATTCGCTGCACACAAGTGTTGCCGCAGTATCGATGGCGTGCATTAGTGGGTTCAAACTCGGCTCCGCAAACTAAACATTGTCTCATATGATTTATCCTTTATTTAGGCAATAGAAATAGGCAAAACAGACTAAAGCCTGTAGTGGGTGGGGTTTGTATTTGATTTAGCGATTTAAGGGGTGAAAACCCTTAGTAAAAGCTGGTGTTGCGTCGATATTATTGGGAAGGCTGAGCAAGCTTTATCAGCGAACCACATAACTCGTTCAATGCAGCATAAGCCATTGTTTCAATTTCATAAGCAATGCGTGCCGGGTTAGAGGGATCATTGCTTGGGTGTTGTTTGTTTGGGTGTCGGAACTCTGCAAGCAGGTTCTCCAACACTTGTGCAAACTCTTTTGCTGACATTCCAGGGTAATCCCGGTGCCTCGTCCTATGAAACCCTTTATAACAAGCTGACCTTCCGCAGATTGGGAATGGTCGCTTACGTTCTGACTCATACTTAGTGCCGCACCAACAGCAGGTGCATTCAATCTTCATAAAACCTCGCTTGGACAATCGTCCAACTAATTTATTTTAGGCAAAAATAAAGGCGTGCTCTTTCGAGAAACGCCTTCAGAAATAAAAGAAACTAACCCGACCAAACACCCAAGAGGGTGTGCACAAATTGATAGCGAGTTAGAAGCCACCACAGCACAAGAAGAGGAGAAACAAGCTGGGGTGATTGGAGGAAGTCTATAAGATTGCGTTGCACAATCTTGGGGTGTTCTGGAGAGTGGAGAAGTGTTGCGAGTTAAATTTTTCAGCCCGCCACGTAAAGCTCCACCTTCATTCTCATTCTCCCACGAAAGTTGCTGTTTGTCAACTATTAATTTATCATTCTAACTTGCGTTAGTTGTCACCTTGGTTGCCAATGCCGCATATACAGTGGGTTTCAGCTTAATGAGCTAACTTTATCTTATATTCATTTCCGACGAACGGTCATGCTGCTAACACTTGCCAAATAGCAGACGCACGAAAGAGCAGCTATCTCCAAGAGGAGGCTACTCGTAAAATTCAAAGGCGAAGGAAAGATAATACACTGGTTTTTCTATATTGCAATAGTAAGGCATAAATAAATTTATATAGGGAAAAGTAGGGTGTTAAATCTTCGCTGTCTTCTGCCTGCATCGGCACAAGGCAAAAAACGGGAACGACGATTTACACCCTCAAAACTACGGGAAACAATCGAATTTGAAGTCGAGTAGGGCGATTACCTTAGCCTTCTGCTCAAGGCTTGGACCTTTGGAATAGAGGTCGAAGGTTATTAACCCTGTTTCGTGCCCGAATAGGCCCGGCATTACGGCTACGTCCGCACCTGCCTGATGCACCAGTGTGATTGTTGTTTTCCTGATGCTGTGGAACACGTGCTGCTTATCGAAGCCTGCTTGTGTCTTGAGTCTTCCGAAACGCTTGCTGAGAGCGTCAAGGCGGTTGCCATATTTGTTGTTGCCTCCAGGCAGAAGGAAGCCATCTTTAGAAGCTTCAAGCAGTGATGATATTAGCCCTGCAATCTTGGGATGGAATGGCACCTCTCGGATACCAGCGGCACTCTTGGCTTCTGTGATTGAGAAAGAGACGGGCACACCGTCCTTAATAGTGATGGTGTCGCGGTGAATCCTGCCGATTTCTTCAAGGCGGGCACCAGAGTAGGCACCAATAGCAATCAGGTCAGCTAAGGGTTGATCCTTTTTCTCAACTGCCAAAGCGTGTAGCCGTTCAACGTCCTTTTTAGAGAATGCTTCCCAGCTAATAGCCTCGCCTTTGATTACGGGGAAATCATGGTCGGCAAATGGGTTGGGCTGGCCCTTGTACTGCTCACGCCATTCGACATCGTGCTTGCAGGCCCACTTCCAATACGCACTCGCGGACCACGTGTGCTGCTTCTTGGTTTTGGAGCTAAGCGGATTTCCGGCTTTGTCTGTGAGCTGGTCAAGGTAGGCCGACACTGTGTCGAAGCTCACCGGCTTGCCTGTCGCCGTGAGGTAGTCTGAAAACTGTTTCACACGGCGGCACATCTGGTCGATGGTCTTGGCTTCGTTGCCCTTGCGTTCTAGGGAGAGGCGGAAGGCTTCTAGACGCTTCTGTGTGATCGGCGAGCGGGGCTTGTATGTCGTGTGGTCAACCATGATCTGCTGAGCTTCAAGCGCTTCGTCTTGGCTCAAGGAATGGTTAGTAACAGCCGCAAGCGCTGATGCTCCACGAAGCAGCTCGTTCAGTGCTTTGGTGGGGCCGATACGATCTATGCCGGATGCTTGGGACTTTTGTAGGAGTAGCGTGGGCAGTTGTTCTGCTTGCTCCGTAGGAACCCCAACAGCTTTCATATCTGCGATGGTTTCCTGAAGGATCGGCCAAAGCTCTTGGATCAGCTCGGGTGTTAACTTGTGTTTGTAGTCAGGGCCACTGACTGCACGCATAACCTGATGATTCAGACTCTGGGTGTACCGGGTGCTTTGCTTTGCCAAGTCTTCCCGCCATGTGTCTCCGAGCTTCGCTTTCTGCTCCCTAGCGTCTCGAATATCTGCTTTCCATTTCGCTAACAAGGGGAGGCGGCGTTCCATTGCCTCACTGCGTAGACCTGTCTTCAGGCTTTGGACCCACACCTTTCGACCTTTGAAAGCTGGGCGTACATCCTTGGGCACGTCCAGTCTGCAATACCAAGTAGATTCGCCTTCTTTTTGGAAAATGTGGTCTGCCATAATGCGCGCCTAGAGTCTGAGTGATAGAGCCAGTTCTACTACTCAAGTCTACTACTCTTGGTGCTGAAAGGCCCGAAGTTGCGGGGTTTCTGGCTTGTGGGTGAGAGAATTTAGAGTCCCTATCTCTCCGCCATTACATATAGCCTGAACCCCTGTACTCGCGAGAGTGCGGGGGTTTTTGCTTTTCTGGGTTGGCGTTTACCGTGCGGTGCATCGGTATGCGATACGACCTGCCCGGGAGAGGACGGGCTTGCTGTTCATTCAGATGCCGGGGACGCTGATGTCGCAGCTGCAGCAGGGTTTTATCCTGACCCGCCACTGGCGAGAGACGCCTGCGGGTACCGAGGTGAGTTTCTGGCTCGCCACCGACAATGGGCCGCGGCGGGTGTGCGTGCCTTACCGGCATTCGGTCGCCTTCTTTGCGCAGGAGCGGCGCGCTTTCGTCGAGTCCTTGCTGCGACAGGAGCCTGACGTCGAGCTGCGGCCGCTCGACCTGCACGACTTCCATCATCGCCCGATCATGGGGCTGTACTGCCGGTCGCATCGCCGACTGATGGACTGCGCGCGGCGGCTGCGCGATGTCGGTGTGGACGTCTACGAGGCGGATATCAGGCCGCCCGAGCGTTACCTCATGGAGCGCTTCATCACCGCACCGGTGTGCTTCGTCGATGGCGCCGAGCACAATGCCTCGTTCGTGCAGCTCAAGCCCGCGGCGGACTATCGTCCGAGGCTCAGGCTGGTCTCGCTGGACATCGAGACCACGGCCCGCGGCGATCTGTATTCCATTGCTCTGGAGGGCTGCGGCCAGCGTCAGGTCTATATGCTCGGCCCGGAAAACGGCGATGCTTCGACCGTTGATTTTTCCCTGGAGTACTGCGAAAGCCGAGGGCAACTGCTGGAACGGCTGAACGCCTGGTTCGCCGAGCACGACCCGGACGCGATCATCGGCTGGAATCTGGTGCAGTTCGATCTGCGTGTACTGCATGAACATGCGCAGCGCTTGCAGGTGCCGCTGCGCCTGGGGCGCACGGGGGCGACGATGGAGTGGCGCGAGCATGGCGCTCGCAGCAATCACTTTTTCGCCGCGGCCGAGGGCCGGCTGATCATCGACGGTATCGAGGCGCTGCGCTCGGCGACCTGGAGCTTTTCCTCGTTCAGTCTGGAGAATGTCGCCCAGACCTTGCTGGGGGAGGGCAAGGCGATCGACAACCCCTACCAGCGCATGGCGGAGATCGACCGCATGTTCGCCGAGGACAAGCCGGCGCTGGCCCGATACAACCTCAAGGATTGCGAGCTGGTGACGCGCATCTTCGCCCATACCGAGCTGCTGACCTTTCTTCTCGAGCGGGCCACTGTCACCGGTCTAGCGGCTGACCGAAGCGGTGGTTCGGTGGCAGCGTTCGAGCATCTCTATCTGCCTTTGATGCACCGACAGGGCTTCGTTGCGCCTAATCTGGGCGAGCGCCAGGCCGAGGCGAGTCCGGGCGGTTTCGTCATGGACTCGCAGCCGGGGTTATACGAATCGGTGCTGGTGCTGGACTACAAGAGCCTGTACCCGTCGATCATCCGCACCTTCCTCATCGACCCCGTGGGGCTGATCGAGGGGCTGCGCCAGCCGACCGACGAGGCATCGGTCGCAGGCTTTCGCGGGGCGCGCTTCTCGCGCACCCGACATTGCCTGCCAGCCATCGTGGAACGCGTCTGGGAAGGCCGCGAGGCGGCGAAGCGCGAGCACAACAAGCCGTTGTCACAGGCGCTGAAGATCATCATGAATGCCTTCTACGGGGTGCTCGGCTCCAGTGGATGCCGCTTCTTCGACCCCCGGCTGGCATCGTCGATCACTCTGCGTGGCCACGAGATCATGCGCCGCACGCGGGAACTGATAGAGGCCCAGGGCCATGTAGTGATCTACGGCGACACCGACTCGACGTTCGTCTGGCTGGGCCGGGCGCATTCGGACGAGGCGGCCGAACGCATCGGTCGCGACCTGGTACAGCGGATCAACGACTGGTGGCGTGGGCATCTGCGTGACGAGTATGGCCTGAGCAGTGCCCTGGAGCTGCAGTACGAAACGCACTTCCGGCGCTTCCTGATGCCCACGATCCGTGGCGCCGAGGAGGGCAGCAAGAAGCGTTATGCCGGCCTGGTCACGCGCGCGGATGGCAGCGACGGCATGGTATTCAAGGGGCTGGAAACCGTGCGCACGGACTGGTCGCCGCTGGCGCAGCGCTTTCAGCAGGAGCTGTACCTGCGCATCTTCCACCGTCAGCCGCACCAGGATTACGTGCGTGAGTATGTGCGCCGAACCCTGGCTGGCGAGTTCGACGAGCTGCTGGTTTACCGCAAGCGCCTGCGTCGCCGGCTGGACGACTACCAGCGCAACGTGCCGCCGCATGTGCGGGCGGCGCGCCTGGCCGACGAGTGCAATGACCGCCTTGGTCGTCCGCGGCAGTATCAGAACGGCGGCTGGATCAGCTACCTGATCACCGTCGCCGGCCCTGAGCCACTGGAGGCGCGCACCTCTGCCGTCGACTACGACCACTACGTGACGCGCCAGCTGCAGCCAGTGGCGGACGCGATCCTGCCCTTTGTCGGCGACGACTTCGCCTCGCTGATCGACGGGCAGCTGGGGCTGTTCTGACCGCCAGCCGGGCGTCATCTCCGGCAGTGCGGGGTCGAATGCTTGCTCCCACTTTCCTCGCCGAGGTCGCGTATGTTCCTTGTCCAGTTGCTGTTGCCGCTTTACGACAACGATCAGCAGGCGTTGCCGAGATCGCTTTTTCGCACCGTGAGCGAGGAGCTGATCGAGCGCTTTGGCGGCTTGACCACCTACAGCCGTGCGCCGGCCAATGGCTACTGGCTGGAGGACGGCGAGAACGCGGTGCGGGACGAGACGGTGGTCTACGAAGTGATGGTCGATGAGCTGGACCGGGACTGGTGGGCGCAGTACCGCGTCGATCTGGAGCGCAGGTTTCGGCAGAAGTCGCTGGTGGTCAGGGCGCACGGCCTGACGCTGCTGTAGGCGTCAATGGGGGGCGCGATGGTCAGGCAGGCCCGACCATCGCCTCGGGTCACTTGCGGACCCAGTTGCCGTTGAGCTGGATGATCTGGCCGGGCGGCGTCTTTTCGATGGCCTTCTTGCCGGCGATGGCTTCGACGTCGCTGACGCTGATGCCGTTCTGCTTGGCAACACGGTGGTACTCGGCGCGGCGAGCCTGGTTGATCTGGCTGGCAATCTCCTCGGCGTTCTTGCTGGAGCGAACCACACCCAGATAGCCGTCGGGCTTCTCGCCGAGCATGCCGCTGGCCTTGGCTTCACCCAGGGCGGACATGGCTTCGTTGAGGGTCATCGCTGCGGCGGGCAGGGCCAGCAGGAGCGCCAGGAGCAGGCTGGTCAGTTTCAGATAGGCTTTCATGGTCGTCCTCAGAACAGTCCGCTGTCTTGGTTGATGATCGAGTCGAGCTGCTTGTCCACGCGGATATAAATCTCGTGTTCGATCTTCACGTTCAGGTTGATGTTGATCGGCTCGTTCGGCACGGCCAGTTCCACCCGCGGTGTACAGGCGCTGGCGAAGAGACCCAGCAACACGATGGTCAGCGTATGGCGCAACCGCATGGCGGTTTCTCCTGTGTCGATTTCGCGGCTGCATCGCCTTATCGGAGGCGTTCCTGCACCCGCCGTTGAATGGTTTCGCTTACCCGGTCGCTCAGCTGCAAGCTGGTCAACAGCGCCGGAATGTCCTCTTCCAGATTGATCGAGAAGTTGATCGGCCGACCACCTTCCAGGGCCGGGTTGCGGCCGTTCAGACGCAGCCCGAGGTTCAGCTTGCCGCGCTCATCATAGCGGACGTCGCTGGTGAGCAGATCATAGTGAAAATTGTGCAGGGCTTCGGTGACGATCTTCATGGCCGGATTCGCCTGGCCGAGGGCCTCGATCTTCGGCGAACGAAAGCGCAGCACGCCGCCCGGTACTCGCGCGGCGAGCTTGCCATCCTGCACGCTCAGCCCTGCGGCGCTGCGCTGCACGTCGAAGCTGCCATCGATCAGGCCACTGCCGTTGAGGCCTTCGGTCGGATAGGCGGCGAGCACGTCGCCCAGCTGCACGCCTTCCAGTCGGGCGCTGAGCCGTTGCTGTGGCGCCGCGAGGTCAAGGGTGCCGGCCGGCAACCAGAATCGCCCGCCAAGAATCCGGGTTTCGGCGGTCTGCCAGGTCAGGCGTCCCTGTGTCGGCTGGTCGACGGCTGCCTCGTAGTGACCGCGCAGCAGCAGCGGGCCAAAGGTGAAGCCGGGATTGATCTCGGCCAGCCGCAGCTCGCCGATGTCCAGACGAAGGCGGTCGCGGTGCAGGCCGGCCGTCAGGCGTGCGTCGAGGCCGGATATCTCGCTGCGGTCGAAGATGCCGGCCAGGCCCCGCGCATCGAGTGTCAGGCTCGCCGTCGGGGTGCCGCCGCCGGCGGGCAGCGTCAACTTGCCTTCGCCCGACAGGCGTCCGCTGCTGAGCTCAAGCGCCGCGGGCCACGCGGAGAGGCTGCGGGCGAGCGGATTGCCGGCGCGCAGGAAGATTTCCTGCAGCTTTGCGCCGACGTGCAATGGCCCGTTCCACTGCTGCTCGACGTTCAGCGCAAGCGTCAGTCCGACGTCATTGCTTGCGGGGCCGGTGGCGTTCAGAGCTGTAGCGTCGGCTTTGAGCTGGCCGTTCCAGCGCCAGCCTTGGCTGAGCAGCTGCGGATGCTCGAGGCGACCCAGGCGCAGTTCCAGCGGCCCTTCGGTACGCCAGGCAGTTGGCTGCTCGACGTTGCGCTCGATCTGCAGTGCCAGTGTGCGCGGCAACGCCGCGCTCACCTGACTGGCGACGATATCGCCGGTGGCAAGGCGTGCCAGACTCACACGGGATGACGGCTGCAGCTGCAGTTCGAGTTTCCGGAGGTCGGCGCGTCCGGAGAAATCCAGTCTGGCGTCGAGGTTCTGCAGCGTCAGGGCGTCCAGCTGCAAGCGCGTGCTGCGTGTCTGCAGACGGGCCTGCTCGATGTCCAGTGCATAAGGGGGGGAGGTCGCCAGTCGCATGCGCGCCTGCAGGTTGGACGGCGTGCCGCCCTGGGCCTCCACGCGAAGTTGCACGGGTAGCTGCCCAGGCGTCATCTCAGTGGCTACCGGCTCGACGCTTATATTCAGCTGACTCGGGCGTAGCGCGGCCGGCACGTCCGTCAGCAGGGTGGACGATGGACGCAGCTGTAGGTTTGCTTTCAGCTCCGTGGGCAACCACAGTCCATCCTGCCCTCGAGCGGCCAGGTCGAGGTCGCCCTGCAGCTCCCCGAGACCTATGACCGGCCAGGCGGCAGGAATGTGGGTGGAGAGGCGCAGTTCGCCCGCAGCGTTGCGCCAGGCATAAACGCCGTCATCGTTCTGTATCAGGGTCAGTGCCCAGCCTGCGCCGATGCGCATGTCCGTAGGCATATCGGGGAGGGCGGCGGTTGGCGTGGCCGTCCACTCGCTGAGCCAAGCCAGCAGCCAGGGCGCCTCCGGCAGGCTGCCCATGGAAAGCGTGCCATTCCAGCGCAACGTCCTGTCGGAATGTTCCAGCTGGTGGCGGGTTTCCAGTCGTGGTTGTTCGTCGATAGCCAGCGTGGCCTGTACGAGGCTTTCGCCGAGCGCGGAACCCTGCGCGTCGATGGTCAGTGACAGCCTGTGCTCGTTGCGTCGCAGGTCCAGGCGGCCGTCCAGCGGCAGCAACGATTCGCCCTTCCGCTCGAACCTCAGCGCCCCCCGTTCGTCGCAGCGTCCCTTAGCGCAGGGCAGGCTGATCCGCAGATCGGCTATGGTCAGTCGCTGCGGGAGCCAGGCGGCCAACCGTTCGTACTGTTCCAGATCCGTTGCTGGCGGCTCGCTGTCGTCGGCGGGCGGATACGAGCGAATCTCCAGCTCAAGCTGGTCGATTTGCAGCGAACGAGGCGGCAACGGGCGAAAAAAGCTGGGTAACCGCAGGGTGATGCCGGAGGCACTGGCAGCCAGATGAAGGCCGTTCTCCGGGTTCTGCGCATAGCGCACGCGCTCTGCCGAGATACCGCCTGAGGAAAGCCGTAGCCCCTGCCATTCCAGTAGTTCGATGCCCTGCTCATGCTTGAACCCTTGCCACTGGCTCCAGGCAACGGCACTCAGCACCATCAGCAGGGCGAGCAGCCCGGCGGCCAGCACGGAAACGGTTCTCCACGGTTTGGTCATGGCTGCGTCCATAAAGCGAGGGCTACAGCATAGCCGTAGAACGGGCCTGGGCGACGTGCGCCAGCGAGGTGCGATGCACGACAGCAGAGTTGCTTCGAAGTTCACCGGAACTCCGCGCCAGCCCTTGTGGCCAGGCACTTTGCGACCCGTGCGCCGAACTTGTGCACATTTTCGCAATGGCTCTGTCAAGGCCTTATGACAAACAGTCGCAAACCAACGAAGCCCATAGATCGTTACTAACCAATTGAAAAATAAGAATTTTTGGCATTGGCGAAAAAACCGCCAGTTTAAGCGCAGCCCCCATGAGACGTGGCATTCGACGATTTGTCTGCTGTTTGTCCACTGACTTATCCACAGCTTCTGTGGATTACTGTCTGGTGTGATTCAGATCTAATTTTTTCGCTTTTGACAAGACTTTAACTCTCGGAAAAAAGGAGTAGAGTGCGCGACCTTATTCACCAGCCCCCTTGATGTGCATGAGAACGCGTACTTCGGCTCCCGCCTCATTTGCCACCTCGACTCCAACGGCGCGCCTGCCCTTGCGCATGGCGCTGTGGTTGCTGGACAGCCAGCACCTGGGCCGGAACCAGGGCGTCAAGCGGATTGCCGGACGCCTCCTCAAGCAGCCTGCGCGCGAGGGTGTGGTCGAAGCGCAGAGCCGCCTTGGCCGCCTGCTGTGCTGCGAGTGCGACAGCCAGCGCGACCGTCGCATCGGATTCGAGCTGCTGCGCCAGGCGGCCCGGGCAGGTGATAGTCAGGCGCAGCTGGAGCTCGGCCGCCTGTGCGGTGAACCGGATCACCCCGAGCCGGCGAAGGCACGGCTCTGGCTGGAGCAGGCCGCGGCGCAGGGTTCGCATGAGGCGGCACGGGTTCTGCGGCAGGTCCGGGGCTGACCGGCATCCCTGCCTGACCGGCGTACAGCGGGTCGCTATACTGCCCGGCAACTTCGCCGGAGCCTTTCATGTCCCTTGATCCCCTCCATCTATTGATCGGTCTGGCATTCGGCCTGATCGCCCTGGCAGGGCTGTGCCTTTATCTCCAGCGCCGCCTGGTCACTGGCGAGGCCGAGCAGGCTCTGCTCGAAGAACGGCTCAGGCAGGCGATTTCGGCGCAGCAAGGCCTGACCGCACAGCTGGACGGCTATCGGATCGAGCTCGCAGAGCTGAGCGGTATCAAGTCCGAGCAGCAGGCCGAACTGGCCGCGCTGCGACGCGAGACCGAGCTGCTGCGCACGCAGCGTGGCCACGACACCGAAACCATTGCCGATCTGCAGGCCGAGCGCGACGCGCAACAGGCGGAGCTACGCCGGCTGAGCGCCGCCCATGCCGCGCTGGACGCCGAGCTGCGCGAGCAGCACAACGCCCATCAGCAGCGCCTCTCCGACCTTCAGGCCGCGCGCGACGAACTGCGCGCGCAATTCGCCGAGCTCGCCGGCCGGATCTTCGACGAGCGTGAGCAGCGCTTCAGCGAGTCCAGCCACGAGCGTCTCGGTCAGCTGCTCGAGCCGCTGAAAGAGCGCATCCAGTCCTTCGAGAAGCGCGTCGAAGAAAGCTATCAGCACGAGGCCCGCGAGCGCTTTTCCCTGGCCCGAGAGCTGGAGCGGCTGCAACAGCTGAACCAGCGTCTGGGCGACGAAGCGACCAATCTGACCCGTGCCCTGCAGGGCCAGAAGACCCAAGGTAACTGGGGCGAACTGGTACTGGAGAAGGTTCTGGAGCATGCCGGTCTGGAGAAAGGCCGCGAATACCACACCCAGGTTAGCCTCAAGAGTGCCGACGGCGCGCGCTTCCAGCCGGACGTGCTCATTCACCTGCCGGGCGACAAGCAGGTCGTGGTCGATGCGAAGGTCAGCCTGACCGCTTACCAGGCGCTGACCTGCGCCGAGGACGAAGGCAGCCGTGCGCTGGCGCTCAAGCAGCATGTGCAATCGCTGCGCAATCACCTCAAGGGGCTTTCGCTCAAGGACTACCAGCATCTGGAGGGGCTGCAGAGCCTCGATTTCGTACTGCTGTTCGTACCCATCGAAGCGGCATTCGCGGCGGCCCTGCAGGCCGATCCAGAGCTCTTCCAGGAGGCCTACGGTCGGCACATCGTGATCGTCAGCCCGACCACGCTATTGGCCACGCTGCGGGTCATCGACAGCCTCTGGCGGCAGGAACGGCAAAGCCAGAACGCTCGGGAGATTGCGGAAAAGGCCGGTGCGCTTTACGACAAGTTCGTCGCATTCATCCAGGACCTCGACGAGATCGGCAATCGCTTGCAGCAGGTGGATCGGGCCTACCTTTCTGCGCGCAACAAGCTCAGCGACGGGCGTGGCAACCTAGTCGGCCGCGCCGAGCAGTTGAAGTCCCTCGGCGCGCGGGCCAGCAAGCGACTGCCGGGTGACTGGCTGGAGCGGGCAGGGGCCGAAGCCTTCAGCGAAGCCGGCGAGTGACGCGCGGCTGAACGTTTAACGCAACAGCAGCAGCGCAAGCCCGGTCAGCAGGCCGGCAAACATGATCGGCAGCGTGCGCAAGGCCAGCTCTCGGCCGCCGATCAGGACGATCAGCATCGCCTTGACCAGGCTGTTGCTCAACGCGGCGAAGACGATGCCGCGTGCCGCTACCTCATGGGCCAGGCCGTCGCGGGCCTTGCTGGCCAGCGACAGGGTGATGGCATCGACGTCGGTCAGGCCCGCCAGCAGCGAAACCAGATAGATACCGGCGTCGCCGAACCAGCGTCGCGCGCCTTCCACCAGCAGGAGAATCAGCACCAGCAGCGCGGCGAAGCGAAGCGCCGGGCCCAGCTCGAACGGGTTCTTCAGCAGGGGCTCGGCGTCGCTGTCGGCAGCGCTGGCAGCGCGCAGGTAGTAAAACAACGCGCCGGCCGCGTAGATCGCACCGGCTGCGGCCAGGGGCAGGCTCAGCCCAGGCAGCAGGGCAGTATTGACGATGCCCACCTCCAGCAGCACGCGCGGGAACATCAGCGCCGAGGTCGCCAGCAGGCCGGCCGCCAGTGCAGCGCGCAGCTGTGGCGCATTCAGTCGGGCCAGGGTGATGGTCATCGCGGTGGACGAAACGATGCCGCCGAGCAGCGCCGTCACCAGCAGCCCATGGCGCGCACCGAAAGCGCGGATGGCCACGTAGGCGGCGAAGCCAATGCCGGCGATCAGCACCACCATCATCCAGGTGGTGTAGGGGTTGAGCGCCTGCCAGGGGCCGTAGCCCTGATTGGGAAGCGCCGGCAATAGGACCACCGAGATGAACAGCATCTTCAACGCGCCGCCCAGTTCGGCTTCGCTGAGGCGCTTCAGCGCCTGGTGCAGGCGGGTCTTGAGGCTCAGCAGCAGCGCCACCACGATGGCGCAGGCGGCTGCCAGCTGACGGCTCTCCGCAATCGCCAGGCTGCCGAGCAGGAAGGTCAGCAGCAGGGCCACCTCAGTGGTCATGCCATGATCGCCGCTGCGCTGCGCATCAATCAGGTAGCCGGCGATCACCAGCAGACCCAGCACGATGAACATCGCGACCCAGGCAATTGCGCCGAGATGGGTGACGCTCACCGCAGCAAGACCGCCGAACAGGCCCGCCAGGCCGAAGGTGCGGATGCCCGCCACTAGCTCCTGGCCGGGGCTTTCACGCCCGCTCCAGCTACGCTCCGTGCCGATCAGCAGCCCGACGCCCAGCGCCGTGGCGAGGTTGAGGAAGAAGTCCAGGGTCATTGGCCACCATGGTGAAGGGTGCAGTTGGCCATCAGTTTAGCGGTGTCGCCGCGCGACGGTTGGCTTGGAGCAGCTGATTCGTCCCCAGGTCTTCATACCGGACTGGCTGCTTTGTATCGCTGGCATCGGTCCGGGCCGGCCGCTTGGTGAGCAGGGCTTGCCAGGCGTGCTGATGCCCCGCGTTTCGGCGTCCCGGGCGAGCCGCTTTTCCCTTCGCCCCGGCTCGCTGGCCGGCGCGAAAGAGAAGGTCACCCGGCAAGCAGAGCCTGCCTGCCAATAAGGCCCGAGGCCATTACCTCAACGTCAGATGGCGGCTCATCAACGCTCGCAACGCCGCAGGCTTCACCGGCTTGGCGAGGAAGTCCAGGCCGCTGGCGTGAATGGCCGCCACCAGCTCGGGGCGCGCGTCGGCGCTGATCACCACACCTGGCACCGGTTCACCGAGGCGGGTACGCAGCCAGGCCATCAGCTCGGTGCCGGTCTGGCCCTCGTCCAGGTGATAGTCGACCAGCACCAGTTGCGGGCGAATGTCCTCGGCCAGCAGCGCTTCGCATTCGGCGCGGTTGCTGGCGGTCCAGACCTGGCAGCCCCAGCGCGTGAGCAGGCTGTTCATGCCCACCAGGATGCTGTCCTCGTTGTCGATGCACAGCACCTGGGTGCCGGTCAGAGCGCTGTGCTGCGCCTCGCCACGCTTGACCGCCGGGCGTGGCTGGCTGACGGCGCGGGCGATCGGCACCGTGACACTGAAGACGCTGCCCTTGCCCGGCCAGGAACGCACCTCCAGTGGGTGGTCGAGGACGTGGCAGAGGCCGTCGGCGATGGCCAGGCCCAGCCCCAGGCCCTTTTCGGCGCGGGTCTGGTGGCTGTCCAGGCGCTTGAACTCTTCGAAGATGACCTTGAGCTTGTCATGCGGAATGCCCGGGCCGCGGTCCCACACCTCCAGGCGCAGCGATGAGCCCTGCCGGCGCACACCGAGCACCACTCGGCCCTTGGCATAGCGGAAGGCGTTGGTAAGGAAGTTCTGCAGTACCCGGCGCAACAGGCGGATGTCACTGTCCACGCGCAGCTTGCTGCCGTGCACGCGGAAGTTGACGCCCTGTTCGCGGGCCAGTGCGGTGAACTCGGTGCCGAGGGTGTCGAACAGCGTCGCCAGCGGGAAGGGGTTGCGATCCGGGGTGACCCGGCCGCTTTCCAGGCGCGAGATGTCCAGCAGGTCGGTGATAAGGTCCTCGGCCGAACGCAGCGCGCTGTCCAGGTGCTGTACCAGTTCCTGGGCTTCCTTGGGCAGGGCGCTCTGCTGGTGCGACAACGCGGCGGAGAAAAGGCGAGCCGCGTTGAGCGGCTGCATCAGGTCATGGCTGACCGCGGCGAGGAAGCGGGTCTTGGACTGGTTCGCCGCCTCGGCGGTGCTCTTGGCCTCGATCAGTGCCTGGTTCAGTTGCGACAGCTCCTGGGTGCGTTCGCTGACGCGTTGTTCCAGGCCTTCGTTGGCGTCCTTCAGGGCACGTTCGGCCTCGCGGTACGCGGTGATGTCACTGAAACTCATGACGAAGCCGCCGCCGGGCATCGGGTTGCCGATCAGCTCGACGACCCGGCCGTTGGGGAACAGCCGCTCGGAGGTGTGGGCACGGCCCTGGCGCATCCAGTACAGGCGCTTGGCCACATGGGTATCGGGGTCGCCCGGCCCGCACAGGCCGCGTTCGGCGTTGTAGCGGATGATGTCGGCGATCGGCCGGCCGATGTAGACCAGCCCGTCCGGATACTCGAAGAGTTCGAGATAGCGATGGTTCCAGGCCACCAGGCGCAGCGACTGGTCGACCACGCTGATGCCCTGGGTGATGTTTTCGATCGCGCCTTGCAGCAACGCTCGGTTGAACTGCAGCACTTCGGAGGCTTCGCCGACGATACGCACCACGTCGTCGACCTGCATGTCGCGGCCTTCCAGCGCCGCTTTGACCACCGCACGGGTGGAGGACGCGCCGAGCACGCCGGCGAGCAGACGCTCGGTATGCGCGATCCACTGGCCGTCGGCCTGCAGTTTGGGCGAGAAGTCCTGGCCATGGCGGCGGGCGAAGCGCTGGAAGCTCTGCTCGGCGCGCTCGGCGCCGACGAAGCGCGATGCCAGGGTCAGCAGGTCCTCGACGCGCACGGCGAGCAGGCGCCGCGCACCGGTGGGGGAGGTGATTTCCTGGCCGATGAAGCGGCTGGCCTGCCAGTGCTCCGCCACGTGGGTCTGAGTCAGGATCGAGACCCAGAAGAACAGCGTGGCGTTGCCGATCAGCGACAGGGTGACCCCGAGGGTCAGGCCGCTTAGGCCGAATCCGAGGCCGCCGTTGTACATCCAGCTCAGGCCCGGGAACATGTCGAGCGGCCAGCCGAGCAACGGCAGGATCAGCGTGTAGAACCAGATCGCCGCACCGGCGGTGAGGCCGGCGAACACGCCACGGCGGTTGGCCTGTTTCCAGTACAGCGCGCCGACCATGGCCGGCGCCAGCTGGGTGATGGCGGCGAAGGCGATCTGGCCGATGGTGGCCAGGGAGGCGGTGGAACCGAGCAGGCGGTAGCTGACGTAGGCCAGCAGGAGGATCGCCACGATGGTGATGCGGCGTACCGAGAGCATCCAGTGGCGGAAGGCCTCGAAGGGGCGTTCGGCTTCCTGGCGGCGCAGCAGCCACGGCAGCAGCATGTCGTTGGAAACCATGGTGGAAAGCGCCACGCTGGCGACGATCACCATGCCGGTCGCCGCCGAAGCACCGCCGATGAAGGCCAGCAGCGCGAGCCAGGGATGCAGCTCGGCCAGCGGCAGGCTGATGACGAACGAGTCCGGAGTGACGCCCGCCGGCAGCAGCATCTGACCGGCGAGGGCGATCGGCACGACGAACACGGCGGCCAGCACGAGATATAGAGGGAACACCCAGCGAGCCAGGCGGAAGTCGCGCGGCTCGATGTTTTCCACTACCGCGACGTGGAACTGCCGCGGCAGGCAGACGATCGCCATCATCGCCACGGTGGTCTGAACCAGCATCGCTGCCCAGTTGACGTTCTCGCTCCAGAAATCGGCGAGTTCAGGCGCGTCGTGGGCGCGGTTGAACAGGTCGCCGAAGCCGTTGTACAGGCCGAAGGTGACGAATGCGCCGACCGCGAGAAAGGCCAGCAGCTTGATCAGCGATTCGAAGGCGATCGCCAGGACCATGCCGCGGTGGTGCTCGGTGACGTCGAGATTGCGCGTGCCGAAGAGAATGGTGAACAGTGCCAGGACGATCGAGACGATCAAGGCCGTGTCCCGGGTGCCGGTGCCGGCCGCCTCGATGTTGATGCCGCTCAGCACGTTCACCCCGAGCACGATGCCCTTGAGCTGCAGCGCGATGTACGGCAACACACCGACCAGGCAGATCAGCGTGACCACCACCGCCAGCAGCTGCGACTTGCCGTAGCGCGCGGCGATGAAGTCGGCGATGGAGGTGATGTTTTCCTGCTTGCTGATCATGATCATCTTCTGGATCACATGCGGCGCGAACAGCATGAGCAGGATCGGACCCAGATAGATCGGCAGGAACGCCCACAGCTGCTCGGTGGACTGGCCGACGGCACCGAAGAAGGTCCAGCTGGTGCAGTACACCGCCAGAGAGAGGCTGTAGACCCAGGGCCGCAGGCGCGGCGACATGGAGGCGCTGTTACGGTCACCATAGAAGGCGATGGCGAACAGAATGGCCATATAGACGAGGGCGACCGCGGCGATCAGCCCGCCTGACAGCGTCATGCAAACTCCAGAAAGCGAAGGTAGATGCCAGGAGGATGGCTTCGGTTGGCCGGTAAGGCGCCGAATTCAATCAGCTCTGGCGACTCTTTAATATGAGGATTGGCGAAGTTTCGCAGCAATGGCACGCCCCGTGTGCAGGGTTGCGACCAAGGTCGCATGTGTCTAGCACGGGCCTGCCAGCACCATCACCGGCTGTCCGCCGGCCACGGCATCGCGTCCACCTTGGGTTACTGTCTCGGCATCGCCGGTCCGTACCTACCGATCACAGGAGAATGTCATGCTTACCCCGCGCCCGGTAACCCTGCAGCGTGGTGCGCTGCGCCTGGAGCCGCTGATGGAGGCGGATATCCCTGAACTCGTCGCGCTGGCAGAACGCAACCGTGCAGAGCTGGTTTACATGAACGGGCCGTTGCGCCCGGACTGGTATCGCCACGCCCTGGCCGAGCAGCGTGAGGGGCGGGCGGTGGTGTTCAGCGTGCGGATGGCCGACCGACTGATCGGCACCACGCGCTTCGCCGACTTCAACATCGGCCTGCCAGCCGCCGAGCTGGGCTGGACCTGGCTGGACCAGGCGGAGCATGGCACCGGCCTTAACACCTCGATCAAGTTCCTCGTGCTGCGGCACGCCTTCGAGGAATGGCAGCTGGTGCGTCTGCAGCTGAAGACCGCCGCCAGCAACCTGCGCTCGCAGCGGGCCATCGAGAAGCTCGGTGCCGAGCGCGAGGGGCTGCTGCGCAACCATCGGCGGCTGGCCGACGGTCGGCTGGACGACACCGTGCTGTACAGCATCACCGACCGCGACTGGCCGCAGGTCCGGCAACGCCTGGCGGCCGACTGACTGCCCGGGCGGAGCTTCGCCTGGCGCCATCAGTTCGGTTATCGTGCGCTGCTTTGCCGCACAGCGGCTCGAATCATGCGGGGCTCCTTGGCTGTCATGCCGTCGTCTGACGAGGCGTGTAGGATTCTCGCGATGAGGTCTACAGGAGTTCCGATGTCCCGCTCGCAAGAGTTCGTCCATGGTTGCCGTGACATATTGCCCTTGATCCTCGGTGCGATCCCGTTCGGCATCATCTTCGGCACCCTGGCGGTGGGCGCCGGCCTGTCCGGCTGGCAGACCATGGGCATGTCGGCGCTGGTCTTCGCCGGCTCGGCGCAGTTCATCGCCATTACCCTGATCACCGGTGGGGTCGGTGCGGCGGTGGTGCTGCTGACGACCTTCGTGGTGAACCTGCGGCATGCGCTGTACAGCGCGGCGCTGCAGCCGTTCGTGAGGCACCTGCCTGGGCGTTGGCGCGTGCCTCTGGCCTTCTGGCTGACGGACGAAGCGTTCGCCGTGGTGCAGAACCGCTATGCCAGGGACGATGCGTCGCCGTACAAGCACTGGTACTTTCTCGGTGCCGCGCTGACGATGTATCTCAACTGGCAGCTTTCCACACTGGTCGGCGTCGCCTTCGGCCAGGCCGTGCCGGATATCGCCCGCTGGGGACTGGACTTCGCCATGATCGCCACCTTCATCGGCATCGCTGTGCCGATGATGCGCACGCGCCCACAGGTGGCGTCGGCGGTGGTCGCTGGCGGCGTGGCGCTGCTGACTTGGGAACTGCCCTACAAGCTAGGGCTGATAGCCGCCGCGCTGGCGGGAATCGTCATCGGTGTATGGCTGGAGCGCCGGGCCGAAACCGCTGCGCGACTGCAGGGGGCGCTATGAGTACCTGGCTGCTGATCCTCGGCATGCTGGCAATCACCTTCGTGATCCGCTACAGCTTCTTTGCCTGGCCTGATCTGCGCTTTCCGCGTGCCATCGAACAGGGCCTGCATTACGTGCCGGTGGCGGTACTGACCGCCATCGTGGTGCCCGGAATGCTGCTGCCGGACGGGCAGTGGGCGTTGAACTGGGACAACGCTTACCTGCTGGCCGGGCTGCTGGCTATCGCCATCGCCGCGGTCAGTCGCAACCTGCTGGCGACCATTGTCGGCGGTCTGCTGAGCTTCTTCGCGCTGCGCTGGGCGCTCGGGCAGTTGCCGATATGAGCGGCGAGTCGTCGAGAACTGCTGCGCGAACGGCGCCGGCCGGAAGTGCCCAGGCGCCACGCTCGCAGTTCCGTCTGCTTGGCAAACGCCGGTTTCTGCCGTTCTTCTGTACCCAGCTGCTGGGTGCATTCAACGACAACGTGTTCAAGCAAGCCCTGATCCTGGCGATTCTGTTCAAGCTCGGTACGACCTCCGACAAGAGCCTGCTGATCAATCTCTGCGCTCTGCTGTTCATTCTGCCGTTCTTTCTCTTTTCCGCGCTGGGCGGGCAGTTGGGTGAACGCTTCGAGAAGGCCGTGCTGATCCGTCGGATCAAGTTCGCCGAGATCCTCATCATGCTGGCCGGTGCCTTGGGGATGCTGCTGGGCAACCTGCCGCTGCTGCTGGTGGTGCTGTTCTGCATGGGCACCCAGTCGGCGCTGTTCGGCCCGGTCAAGTATTCGATACTGCCGCAGCAACTGACGGAGGACGAACTGGTCGGCGGCAACGCGCTGGTTGAAATGGGGACGTTCCTGGCCATTCTCGGCGGCACCATCGGTGCGGGTGTGCTGATGGCGAGCGACGCCTATGCCGAGTGGGTGGCACTCAGCGTGGTGCTGATCGCCCTGGTCGGGTACCTGGCCAGTCTCGCGATTCCCGCCGCGACGGCCGCCTTGCCAACCTTGCATATGGACTGGCACGTGCTGCGCCAGTCGTGGCGGGTTCTGCGGCTGGGCTTCGGCCAGCAGCGCGCCGTGTCACGGGCCATGCTGGGCAATTCCTGGTTCTGGTTTCTCGGTGCCACCTACCTGACCCAGATCCCGGCCTTCTCCAAGGACTACCTGGGTGGCGATGAAAGCGTGGTGACGCTGATCCTCACCCTGTTCTCGGTAGGCATCGCGCTGGGCTCCCTGCTGTGCGAGCGGCTGTCACGGCATCACGTTGAAATCGGTCTGGTTCCGTTCGGGGCGATCGGCCTGAGCCTGTGTGGCGGGCTGCTCTGGTGGCATGCCGGCGCGCATCCGCAGCCTGCAGCCAGTGTGGACTGGCTGGCACTGCTGGGCGAGCCGTCGGCCTGGTGGGTATTGATGGACATCCTCGGGCTGGGAATCTTCGGCGGCCTGTACATCGTCCCGCTGTATGCGCTGATTCAGTCGCGCAGCGTGGCGCACGAGCGTTCGCGGGTGGTGGCGGCGAACAATATTCTCAACGCGCTGTTCATGGTCGGCTCGGCGATCATCGCGATCGTGCTGCTGGTCGTGCTGAAACTGTCGATACCGCAGCTGTTCCTGGTCGTCTCGCTGCTCAGCGTGCTGGTCTGCGGTGCGCTGTTCATCGATGCACCGGAGTTCATCGAGCGCTTCCTGCTCTGGGCGCTGGGCCAGCGGCTGGGCGGGATCCTGCTGACGCAGATCGGCCTGCGCTGAGGCGGAAGGGGGAGGGGCGCCGCGCGGCGCCCCGTGCGGTCAGATGCCCTGCGGAACCTCTTCGCCGCCGAAGGCCTCGAACAGCGCCGGCAGGAACTCGCGGAAGGTCATCATCATCAGCAGGAAACTGGCGTCCTGCTGGGCGAGCGCGTCGTCGCCACCGTCCTGTTCGGCCTGGTCCTGCAGCAGTTCCTCGAAGCGCAGGCGCTTGATGATCAGCTTGTCGTCCAGTACGAAGGACAGCTTGTCCTGCCATGCCAGGGACAGCTGGGTGACCTGCTTGCCGGCTTCCATATGCTGCTGGATCTCGTCGCTGGTCAGGTCCTGACGCTTGCAGCGCACCACACCGCCGTCTTCGTGGGTGTCACGCAGTTCGCATTCGTCCAGCACGAAGAAGTCGTCCGCCGCCTTCTGAGTCTTCACCCAGTCGGTAAGCGTGGCGCTGGGCGCGATCTTCACCGTCAGCGGGCGCACCGGCAGCGAGCCGATCGCTTCACGCAGGGTGGACAGCAGGTCTTCGGCCTTCTTCGGACTGGCCGAGTTGACCAGGATCAGACCGCGCTCGGCATCGATCGCGGCGAAGGTGCCGGACTTGCGGATGAAGGCACGCGGAAGGAAGGCCTGGATGATCTCGTCCTTGATCTGGTCGCGCTCCTTCTTGTAGACCTTGCGCATCTGCTCGGCCTCGATTTCGTCGACCTTCTCCTTCACTGCATCCTTGACCACGCTGCCGGGCAGAATACGTTCTTCCTTGCGCGTGGCGATCAGCAGAAAGCCCTGGCTGGCGTGCACCAGCGGGGCGTCTTCACCCTTGCCGAACGGCGCGACGAAACCATAGGTGCTCAGTTCCTGGCTGGCGCAGGGGCGGGCGGGTTTGGCGGCCAGTGCAGCTTCGAGAGTCTCGGCATCTAGAGCGACGTTCTGGGTGAGACGGTATACGAGCAGATTGCGAAACCACATGGCGGGGTAGATCTCCGGGGAAACAAAGGAGCGCATTATTCCTGCCTGGCTGGCTGAGGCCAACCCTGAAGCAAGTTAATGCGTAGCGGGCCGGATAAAATGGCTGGCAAACCAGGGTTTTCCTAAGTCCTTGGAACTTCTGCAAATTTTTTTTCAAAAGGGGGTTGCCAAGGTTCGGAACCCTCTCTAGAATGCGCCCCACTTCGAGAGCAAACGGGTGATTAGCTCAGCTGGGAGAGCATCTGCCTTACAAGCAGAGGGTCGGCGGTTCGATCCCGTCATCACCCACCACTCGAGGTTTAGCGCAGCGGTAGTTCAGTCGGTTAGAATACCGGCCTGTCACGCCGGGGGTCGCGGGTTCGAGTCCCGTCCGCTGCGCCATATTAGCTTCACGGGAACACTGAACGCCCTGAAGCACCGAAGAAAACGGCCTTATAGGCCGTTTTTTTTTGCCTGATTTTCCGGGATGCCTCGCCGTCCCTGTTCATGCCCCCCCTGCGGCAAAATGCTACGCGGTTCCTTTCTTTGCCATCTCTTTACGATCCTGGTCGGGAGGCGCGGTAGCCAGTGCCTGGATGCGCTGCTAAGCTCGGCCATCCGCTTTCGGTAAGTCCCAACTGCGTAATTAAGGAAACAGCATGAGACTGAGACATCAACGTTTGGCACCTGCGATCGCCCTGGTCGGCCTGGTACTGGCCGGCTGCGACTCGCAGACCAGTGTCAAACTGGACACTCCGGCGCAGAAGGCGTCCTACGGCATCGGCCTGAACATGGGCAAGAGCCTTGCGCAGGAGGGCATGGATGATCTCGATTCCAAGGCTGTGGCGCAGGGCATCGAAGATGCCATCGGTAACAAGGAGCAGAAGCTGACCGACGAGCAGCTGATGGAGGCCTTCACCTTCCTGCAGACCCGCGCCGAAGAACGCATGGCCGAGATGAATGCCAAGGCGGTCGAGGCGGGCAAGAAGTTCCTCGAGGAGAACGCCAAGCGCGAAGGCGTGAAAACCACCGAGTCCGGCCTGCAGTACGAAGTCGTCAAGTCGGCCGAAGGTCGTCAGCCGACCGAGAACGACGTGGTGACCGTTCACTACGAAGGCAGTCTGACCGATGGCACCGTCTTCGACAGTTCGATCAAGCGCGGCAGTCCGATCGATCTGCCGGTTGGCGGCGTGATTCCTGGTTGGGTCGAAGGCCTGCAGCTGATGCACGTCGGTGAAAAGTTCAAGCTGTACATCCCGAGCGAGCTGGCTTACGGCGAGCAGAGCCCGAGCCCGCTGATTCCGGCGAATTCGGTGCTGGTGTTCGATCTCGAGCTGCTGGATATCAAGGGCGACGAAGCCGAGCAGCCTGCCGAGGCCGCCGAGCAGCAATAAACGGAACCGCTGGAAACGAAAACGCCCCGATCTGATCGGGGCGTTTTGCTTTGCGTCGGTTTCCGGCGGATCAGTCGTCCATCTGCGACTGCAGGTAGTTCTCCAGGCCCACCTTGTCGATCAGGCCCAGCTGCGTTTCCAGCCAGTCGATGTGCTCTTCCTCGGACTCGAGGATGTCTTCCAGCAGCTCACGGCTGCCGTAGTCGCCGACGCTCTCGCAGTAGGCAATGGCCACCTTCAGGTCCTGTACGCCACCCTGTTCCAGCTTGAGGTCGCACTCAAGCATTTCGCGGGTATTCTCGCCGATCAGCAGCTTGCCGAGATCCTGCAGGTTCGGCAGGCCTTCCAGGAAGAGGATGCGCTTGATCAGCTTGTCGGCATGCTTCATCTCGTCGATGGATTCGTCGTACTCGTGCTTGCCGAGCTTGCCGAGACCCCAGTCTTCATACATGCGCGCATGCAGAAAATACTGGTTGATGGCTACCAGCTCGTTGCCGAGGATCTTGTTGAGATGCTGAATGACCAGCTTGTCGCCTTTCATGAAGTTAGCCTGCCTGGAACGGTGGTGATTGATGCAGTCTGGCCAGCGTCGGGCGAGCTGTCAAACCTAAGTCCTTGAATGCAAAAGCCTAAATCTAGTGAGAATGGTTGCGTTCTGCATCCTGGTGGGCAACTGGCTGATTTGCAGGCAAAAAAAAGCCGGGCAGGGCCCGGCTTTCAAGGCTTCAGTCTGTCAAGCCTGAACAAAGCTCGCGGGGTAGGCCAGGGCCGCCTGGGCGTTCTGCACGTCGCTGAGCGTTTCGCGAACGACCTGCTTGGCGACGCATGCGCATTTGCCGCACTGGGTGGCGACGCCGGTCGCTTCGCGAACCTCACGATAGCTGCAGCAGCCCTCGTAGATGGCATCGCGAATCTGGCCGTCGGTGACACCCTGGCAAAGACAGACGTACATAGAGCACTACCCGTTGAATTCGTTGACGGAAGTGATGCTAATCAGAATGAGAATAATTGTCAAAGATCGTTCGTCGGCTGGCCGATGACAGCCACTCGAACAATGTGCCGCCGCCGCGATTGCCATGCCCTGCGAGGGCCGGCGTCCGTCGGCGTGAGCTGGCTCGGCGTAGGGCGGGGGCGTAAACTGCCTGCCTTTTCTGAACCTGCCTGTTGCCCGCGCCTGACGCGGGACAAGGCCGTCCCGACGGAGCCGCGCTGTGCATCTGAGCGTTCCCACCCTGACGCTGGTGGATATATATGTGCTGCTCCTGCTTGGCGTGCTGATGTTCTTCGCCTGGCGCAGCGGGCAGCGTGATGCGACGCTGGGCTTCACCTGCCTGATGCTGCTGTTCGGGACGGTTTCAACCGTGCTCGGCTGCCTGCGCGGAATGGGGATCGACGTGGTGCCGATCGTGCTCGGCAACATCGCCCTCCAGCTCGCGCTGGCCATGAACTGGACGGCGATGCGCACGTTCGTCGGTCGACCGCCGCACCTGCCCGGAATATTGGCCGGGGCGCTGCTATGGGGCGGGCTGTGCCTGGTGCCTGCGTTTTATTCATCCCTGACCGCGCGGCTATTGCTGGCTTCGGCGCTGACGGTCGTCTACACCCTGCTTGCGATGTCCGAGCTCTGGCGCAGCCGGCAGCGACTATCGGTTTCGCTGCGGCCTGCCATGGGCCTGATGCTGCTTCACGTATCGTTCTATCTGCTGCGCATGGTGGTTGACCGCGGTCAGCCGTTCGGTGACGCCGATCAGGTGAGCTTCTTTGCCTTCGTGATCTTCGAGACGTTGCTCTATGCCATCGGTATTTCCTTCGTCACCCTGGCGATGGTTCGCGAGCGCGCCGAGCAGCAGTATCGGCACGCCTCGCTCAGTGATCCGCTCACCGGCATCGGCAACCGACGCTCTTTCATCGATGCCGGGCAGGCCCTGCTGCAGCGCTGTCGTGCGCGCGGCGAGCCGGTGACGCTGCTGCTTTGCGATCTGGACTTCTTCAAGCGGCTCAACGACACCTTCGGTCATCAGGCCGGCGATCGTGCGCTGATCGACTTCGGCCAGGTGATCGCCCGGCGAATGCGACGTCAGGACGTGTTCGGGCGGATCGGCGGAGAGGAATTCGCCTGTCTGCTGGCCGATGCCGATGCGCTTGTCGGCCGGGAGGTGGCCGAGCGTATTCGCGGCGAGTTCGCCGCCATGCCCTTCGCCGAGCAGGGGCAGCTGAGTGTCAGCATCGGCGTGGCGACCACCATCTCCCGCTACGAACTCGACGAGCTGATGGCGCAGGCGGACCGGGCGCTCTATGCCGCCAAGGCGGCCGGGCGCAACTGCACTCGCCTGGCGAATGGTGACGCCGAGGCCCAGGACGGCGCAGCGCTTACCCGCGGTGCGCCCGGGTTCGGGCTTTGAGTTAGACTGCCTGCCTTTTTTCCGACCAAGAAGCCCGCCTCATGGCCCTGCAAGCGACACCCTACAAAGTCGAGTTGAATCTCACGGACCTGGACCGTGGCGTCTACGAAAACCTGCGCTTCACGGTAGCCAGGCACCCCTCGGAAACCGAGGAACGTCTGGGTGTGCGTCTGATCGCCTATGCACTGTGGTACAGCGAGCAGTTGGCGTTCGGCCGCGGGTTGTCCGATGTGGACGAGCCGGCACTGTGGGAGAAGAGCCTGGATGGCCGCATCCTCCACTGGATCGAGGTCGGCCAGCCGGATGCCGAGCGTCTGACCTGGTGTTCGCGACGTGCCGAGCGCGTCAGCCTGCTGGCGTACGGCAACCTGCGGGTCTGGCAGAGCAAGGTGATCGATGCGGTGAAGGGGCTGAAGAACCTGTCCATCGCCAGCATCGACTCCGAGGCGCTGGCCGCGCTGGTCAAGGACCTGCCGCGTAGCCTGCAGTGGGGCGTGATGATCAGCGACGGCACCTTGTTCATCACCGACGAACGCGGCCAGTTCGAGGTATCGCTCGGCTGGCTGCTCGGCGAGCGCTGATCGCGCTCGCGTACGTGGCGGTCAGGACTGCCAGAATTCCAGCAGGGCGTTGAACGACATCACCACCCCGACCGCCGTGGCCACCATCGCCAGCAGGCCGAACACCAGCATCCAGGTCGGGTGGCGATACCGGTCGCCGACGATTGCCGGCTTGCGCGACGCCAGCAGCACGCAGCCCAGCGCCAGCGGCAGCACCAGGGCATTCAGCGTGCCCGCCACCACCAGAACCTTCACCGGCTGTCCGACCAGGCTGTAGATGAGCGTCGAGCAGGCGATGAAGCCGATCACCATACGCTGGTTGTGGCGGCGGATGCTGTCGTGCAACGAGTACATGAAGGTGACGCTGGTGTAGGCGGCGCCGATCACCGATGACACCGAGGCGGCCAGCAGTACCACGCCGAAGATCTTGTAGCCGACCGTGCCCATCGAGTGGGAGAACACCGATGCGGCAGGGTTGCTCGGGTCGAGGCCGAGCCCCTGGCTGACGACCCCGAGCGCGGCCAGGAACAGGCAGATGCGCACAACGCCGGTAGTGGCGATGCCGGTGACCGCCGCTCGGGTGACCAGCCTGACGTTCTCGACGCCAGTGATGCCGGCTTCCACCAACCGGTGCCCGCCGGAGAACGAGATGTAGCCGCCAACGGTACCGCCCACCAGTGTCACGATTGGCAGCAACAGGATCAGCGGATCGTCCGGGTTGAAGCTGCGATTGACCGCCTCGAGCAGCGGTGGGCTCGACTGCAGCATGGCGTAGCCGATCATGCAGAGCATCACCAGACCCAGCACCTGCATCACCGAATCCATTACGCCCTTGGCATTGCGAAGCAGAAAGATGCCGATGATCAGCACCGCGGCGATCAGCGAGCCGATCACCGGCGGGATGCCGAAGATGACGTTCATGGCCAGCCCGGCACCGCCGATGTTGCCGATGTTGAAGGCGATGCCGCCAAGCACGATGAAGGCCGAGATCAGGTGGCCGACGCCGGGGATCACCCGGTTGGCGACATCCTGGCCGCGCAGGTTGGCGACGGTGATGATCCGCCAGATGTTGAGCTGGGCGCCGATATCGATCAGCAGCGAGACCAGAATGGCGAAGGCGAAGCTCGCCAGGTATTTCTCGGTGAACAGCGAGGTCTGGGTCAGAAAGGCCGGACCGATGGACGACGTCGCCATGATGAAGATGGCGCCGCGAAGCACGTTGCGCTGGGAGGGTGTGGCTCGTTCGGCTTGCGTAGGTTGCATTGGATACCTTCTTTTTTCTTGGCGTTGGGGCAGGTAGGGAAATGCAGCCGTGCAGCGAGTGCCCGGCAAGATTGTTGTTGTTTGGTGATGCGCAAAACCGTGTCGGGTCAGATCACCCCCAGCTGTTCGTCGCGCAGGTCGGTGATGAACATGTGCCCTGGCGCGTGGGTGATGACCAGCTCCGGCCGGGCCTGCATCGCCACCGCCTGGGGCGTCACGCCACAGGCCCAGAACACCGGGACCTCGCCCTCGCGCAGCTCCGATGGCTCACCGAAATCCGGTTTGGCCAGGTCTGCGATGCCCAGCAGTCGCGGGTCGCCGACATGCACGGGCGCGCCATGCACGGAGGGAAATCGCGATGTGACCTGCACGGCGCGCACCACCTTGTTCGCAGGCATCGGCCGCATGCTCACTACCATCGGCCCGCTCAGGCGGCCGGCGGGCTGGCAGGCGATGTTGGTGCGGTACATCGGGACGTTGTGGCCGTCCTCGATGTGTCTGACTGGCACGCCGTTGGCCAGCAGCGCAGCCTCGAAACTGAAGCTGCAGCCGATGAGGAAGGCCACCATGTCGTCCTCCCAGAAGGGCGTGATGTCCTGCACCTCCTGATCGAGCTCGCCATTGCGGTAGATGCGGTAGCGCGGGAAGTCCGTGCGGATATCGGCGCCTGGCGCCGCGTGCCGTGGCTCGAAGCTACCCGGGTCGGTGACGTCCAGCAGCGGGCAGGGTTTGGGGTTGCGCTGGCAGAACAGCAGGAAGTCGTAGGCCAGCTCACGCCGCACGATCATGAGATTGGCCTGGGCATAGCCATTGGCCAGCCCGGCGGTCGGGCCGTCGAATTCGCCCTGGCGAATCCGCTCGCGCAGTGCGGCGGGGGACAGGTCTCGGTAGGCGGTCAGGTTCATATCCATCACTCCGTCGTGGTCCGTTGCCAGCTGGCGAGCAGCCGCCGCTGCTCGCGTTGTGCGCGTTCCAACGCCACCGGCTTCAGGCGCAACACGGTGCCGGGCATGCATTGGGCCAGCTGCGCGACTGCCAATGGCGTGAGTGCGCCAAGGCGCGGGTAACCGCCGATGGTCTGGCGGTCATTGAGCAGGATGATCGGCTGACCGTCCGCCGGAACCTGAATAGCGCCCAGCGGCACGCCTTCGGAGATCATGGCCGAGCGCGCGCAGCGCAGGGTCGGTCCCAGCAGGCGAACACCCATGCGGTCGGCGCGCTGGTCGACGGTCCAGTCGCTGTTGAACGCATCGAACAGGCTCTGCCCGGTGAAATCGCCGATCTGCGCCCCCAGTACCACCGATAGCCCGGCGCCGGGCAGCGGCACCAGCGCCTGCTGGGGCAGGTTGCGCATCGTCGTGGCGTGGCCGCGCCAGTGCAGTAGGTCGCCCTTGGCCAGCGGCTGGCCGTCGCCGTTCAGCCCACCGAGCTGCTCACGGCGTACCGTGGCACAGCTGCCCAGCACGGCCGGTGCGCTGAAACCGCCGGGTGCGGCGAGATAGGCACGAACACCCTGGCGCGGTTGACTGAAGATCAGTGTCTGACCTTCCCGGATGCGAAAGGCGCGCCCGGGCATGAGAGGCTCGCCATCGAGCGTCGCGCCGAGATCGGCGCCGCAGAGTGCGAGGCAGGCATCGGTCTGAGCGCGCAGGCTGAAATTGCCGAGGGTGATCTCCACCGTGGGGGCCTGCAGCGGGTTGCCCAGCAGCCAGTTGGCCCAGCCGTGGGACAGCCAGTCAACGGCACCGCCCTGGGTCACGCCGAGGTGGCGAACGCCGCTGCGGCCGGCGTCCTGCAGAGTGGCCAGGGCTCCGGCCTGTTCGATCAGCAGGCTCATGCGGAGGCCTCCTGGAAGGGCGTGTCGTCGCCGCCGAGACGGACGAACTCGGCCCGCTCGATGGGCACGAAGCGCACGCGGTCGCCGGGTTGCCAGAGGCTGAAGCCGTCCAGTTCGCGGTCGAACAGGCGAACCGGGCTGCGGCCGATCAGGTTCCAGCCGCCCGGTGACACCAGCGGATAGATGGCGGTCTGGCGGTCGGCGATGCCCAGACTGCCGGCCGGCACCTGCTTGCGCGGCGTCGCCAGGCGTGGGCTGGCGAGGCGCTCGTCGACCAGCCCGAGAAAGGCGAAGCCGGGTGCGAAGCCGAGGGCGAAGACTTGATAGATATGCGTGCTGTGTCGCTCGATGACCCCCGCGACACCGAGGCCGCTGCGCTCGCCCAGCGCTTGCAGTTCCGGGCCGACGCTCGGGTCGTACCACACCGGTATGTCGTGCTGACGGGCACTCGTCGCCGCTGCCGGTTCCAGCCCATCGAGAGCCTGCCGTACATACTGGCGGGCCTGGTGATCGTCCAGTTGCGCCAGGTCGTACTGCACCAGCAGGGTCGTGTAGGAGGGCACCAGATCGATGAGTGCAGCGCCGAACGCATCCCGCACACGCTGAGTGGCGGCCAGCATCCACGACATATTGTCCTCGTCGATCTGATCGAACAGGCGCAGCACCAGGCTATCGATGCCGACCACCTCGATCCGCGGCGTCATGCGGGAAGCGCCTGCAGTGCCTGACGAATGCGCTGCACAGCGGCGATGGAGCCAGCGTTGTCGCCGTGCACGCAGAGCGTATCGGCCTGCAGGATCAGCGCGCTGCCATCGCTGGCGGTCAATGCTTCCCCCTTGGCCAGGCGCAGGGCCTGGTCGGCCACCGTTTCGGCATCGTGGTGCACGGCACCCGGCAGGTTGCGCGAGACCAGCATGCCGGCGGCGTCGTAGGCGCGGTCGGCGAACACCTCGAACCACAGGGTGATGCCGATTTCCGCCGCCATCGCCTGGCTTTCGCTGTTGTCGCGGGTAGACATGAGCATCAGCGGCAGGCTGGCACTGTAGGCCTTTACGGCGGTCATGACCGCGCGCAGCAGCTGTGGCTGGCGCATCATGTCGTTGTAGAGCGCGCCGTGGGGTTTGACGTAGCGGACCTGCGTGCCTTCGGCGCGGCAGATGCCGTCGAGCGCACCGATCTGATAGAGCAGCATGTTCTCCACTTCGGCCGGGCTGCAGGCCATGGAGCGCCGACCGAAGCCGACCAGGTCCGGATAGGCCGGGTGCGCGCCGATGCGTACGTCGTGCTGGCGCGCCAGCGCGACGGTGCGCCGCATGATCTGCGGATCGGAGGCGTGGAAGCCACAGGCGATATTGGCGCAGTCGATGAACGGCATCACCTCGGCGTCCAGGCCCATAGTCCAGGCGCCGAAGCTTTCCCCTATGTCGCAATTGAGTAACAGACGACTCACGATGGCTGCTCCTTTCGAGATGGGCCGGTGCGGCGGTCGAAGTCGATACACTGATAAAGTATCGATAAATTATCAACGTATTTTTCCTGTTGACCTCCGAAGTGACCGCGCGGACATTGCTGTATCCTTGCCGCCCACCTCGATACGATCGACTGCCGCTTCTTCAATCAGGAACTCAGAATGGTTGACGCCAAAAGCTCCCGTCCGTTGCGATCCTCGATCGTCGCCTCGGCGCATCTTGCCGAGCAGTCCCAGGAGCTGTCCGAGCTCGAGTACGGCATCATCGTCGCCAGCGCCGCGCTGATGCGCTGGATGGAGCGCTGCATGCAGGCCTGCGGCACGGTGGAAATGAATGCACTGGACGTCATGGTGCTGCACAACCTCACCAGCCGGGGGCGGGCCAAGCGACAGGCGGATATCTGCCTGCTGCTCAACGTGGAAGATACTCACACGGTCACCTATGCCCTGAAGAAGCTCGGCAAGCTGGGTCTGGTGGAAGGCGCCAAGCAGGGCAAGGAAATGTTCTATCGCACCACTGACAAGGGGCGCGCGCTCTGTCAGGAGTACGCCGACATCCGCCGCGAATGCCTGATCGCCTCGTTCGAGAACCTCAATATCGATCCCGATGAGATTCACCGCCTGGCCGGCATGTTGCGCGCCATGTCGGGGCTGTACGACCAGGCCGCTCGCGCCGCCACCTCCCTGTAAACGACCTTCACCGAGCCCGGAATTCCATGCGTATCGAACCCCGTCCCCTGCCCGAGCAGCTGCCCAACCTCGGCGAGCTGCCGCCGCTGCTGCAGCGCCTCTACGCGGCCCGTGGCGTGACTTGCGCGGAGGAACTGGACAAGGGGTTGGCGCGGTTGATTCCTTATAAGCAGCTCAAGGGCATCGATGCCGCGGTCGAGCTGCTGGTCGAGGCGCTGGAAAAGCGCCAGCGCATCCTGTTCGTCGGCGACTTCGATGCCGACGGCGCCACCGCGAGCAGCGTCGGCGTGCTCGGCCTGCGTCAGCTGGGGGCGGCGCATGTCGATTATCTGGTGCCCAATCGCTTCGAATACGGCTACGGGCTGACGCCCGAAATCGTTGCCGTCGCCTTGCAGCGCGAACCCGACCTGCTGGTGACCGTCGACAACGGCATCTCCAGCGTCGATGGCGTCGCGGCGGCCAAGGCGGCCGGGTTGCGGGTGCTGGTCACCGACCATCACCTGCCCGGTCACGAGCTGCCGGCGGCCGATGCCATCGTCAATCCCAACCAGCCGGAATGTACCTTCCCGAGCAAGTGCATCGCCGGTGTCGGGGTGATCTTCTACGTGCTGCTGGCCCTGCGCGCACGGCTGCGTGACCTCGGCTGGTTCGCCCGTCAGGGCTGGCCCGAGCCGAACCTGGCCGAGCTGCTCGATCTGGTGGCCCTGGGCAGTGTCGCCGACGTGGTGCCGCTGGACGCCAACAACCGCATTCTGGTCCACCAGGGCCTGGCGCGAATTCGCGCGGGGCGGGCTCGGCCGGGGCTGCGGGCGATTCTCGAGGTTGCCGGGCGCGATCATCGGCGCATCACCTCCACCGACCTGGGCTTCATCCTCGGGCCGCGATTGAACGCGGCCGGGCGGCTGGATGACATGTCGCTGGGCATCGAGTGCCTGCTCTGCGAGGACGAGGCGCTGGCGCGCGACATGGCGACCCAGCTCGACGAGCTGAACAAGGATCGCAAGGCCATTGAACAGGGCATGCAACGCGAGGCGCTGGCGCAGCTCAAGGATCTGCCACTGGAGGACCTGCCGTTCGGCCTGTGCCTGTTCGAGCCGGACTGGCACCAAGGGGTGATCGGCATCCTCGCCTCGCGCCTCAAGGAGCGCTACCACCGCCCGACCATCGCCTTCGCCGATGCTGGCGACGGGCTGCTCAAAGGGTCGGCGCGCTCGGTGCCGGGCTTTCATATCCGCGATGCGCTGGACGCGGTTGCCGCCAGGCATCCCGGCCTGATCAGCAAGTTCGGCGGGCACGCCATGGCGGCCGGGCTGTCGCTGCCACAAGCGAACTTCGGTGCCTTCGCCGCGGCCTTCGATGCCGAAGTGCGCCGCCAGCTGTGCGAGGACGATCTCACCGGTCGGCTACTCACCGACGGCCAGCTCAGCGTCGAGGAATTCCATCTGGAGCTGGCGCGTGCGCTGCGCAACGCCGGACCCTGGGGCCAGCATTTTCCCGAGCCGATGTTCCATGGCGTGTTCCAGTTGATGCAGCAACGTATCGTCGGCGAGCGCCATCTCAAGCTTGTGCTCAAGAGCGAATGCGGATCGCTGACGCTGGACGGCATCGCCTTCAACGTAGACCGCGAGATCTGGCCGAACCCGACGGTGCGCTGGGCGGAGCTGGCCTACAAACTGGACGTCAACGAGTATCGCGGCCAGGAAAGCGTGCAGCTGATGGTGGCGCATATCGCCCCGCGCTGACCGATGCATGCCGGCCGACGATAGGCTGGCTGAATCGGCTGGCATTCCCCGGCGGAACGTTCGATTGTTGCCTGCGGCCGCGGCGCCTAGAGTGGCGGGACAACAACAGCGCCATGCGGGAACCCGAAATGAGCGACATCAGCGTCCATCACCGTGCCTGTCACCTGTGCGAAGCCATCTGCGGCCTGACCATCCAGACCGAAGGCGAGCGCATCCTTTCGATCAAGGGCGACCACCTCGACAGCTTCAGCCGCGGCCATATCTGTCCGAAGGCAGTGGCGCTGCAGGACATCCAGAACGACCCCGATCGCCTGCGCCACCCGATGCGCCGCTGCGGCGATGAGTGGCAGGCCATCAGCTGGGAGGAGGCCTACGAACTGGTCGCCGAGCGCCTGGCTGAGATCCGCGAGCGCCACGGTAGTAATGCCGTGGCGATCTACCAAGGCAACCCGAGTGTGCATAACTACGGGCTGACGACCCACAGCAATTACTTCCTCGGTCTGCTGAAGACGCGCAACCGCTTCTCGGCCACGTCGGTCGACCAGCTGCCGCACCACCTGACCAGCCACCTGATGTACGGCCATGGTCTGCTGCTGCCGGTGCCGGACATCGATCACACCGATTTCATGCTGATCCTCGGCGGCAATCCGCTGGCCTCCAATGGCAGCATCATGACCGTGCCCGATGTGGAGAAGCGGCTGAAGGCGATCCGCGCCCGCGGCGGCAAACTGGTGGTGGTCGACCCGCGGCGCAGCGAGACCGCCGCCATCGCCGATCAACATCTGTTCGTGCGCCCCGGACAGGACGCCGCGCTGTTGTTCGGCCTGCTCAACACCCTGTTCGAGGAAGGGCTGACGCGTGCCAGCGAACTGCCGCTGGACGGCATCGAGGAGGTGCGCACGGCGATCGCCGCCTTCAGTGCCGAGGCGATGAGCGCCCGTTGCGGTGTTCCGGCCGAGCAGATCCGCCAGTTGGCGCGGGACTTCGCGGCGGCGGACAGGGCGGTCTGCTACGGACGCATGGGCGTTTCGACCCAGGCCTTCGGCACGCTCTGCCAGTGGCTGGTGCAGCTGATCAACCTGGTCACCGGCAACCTCGACCGGGTCGGCGGCGCGCTGTGCACCGAGCCGGCGGTGGATCTGGTGGAGACCACCAAGGGCGGCCATTTTGACGCCTGGCGTAGTCGGGTGTCGCAACTGCCCGAATATGGCGGCGAACTACCGGTAGCGGCATTGGCCGAAGAGATGCTCGAGCCTGGGGAAGGGCAGGTGCGTGCGCTGATCACGGTGGCCGGCAACCCGGTGCTTTCCACACCCAACGGGCGCAAGCTGGAGCAGGCGCTGGATGGACTGGAGTTCATGCTCAGCGTGGACTTCTACATCAACGAGACGACCCGCTATGCCGATGTGATCCTGCCGCCGACCGCACCGCTGGAGCACGACCATTACGACGCGACATTCAATCTGCTCGCCGTGCGCAACGTCACCCGCTTCAACCTGCCGGTGCTGCCCAAGCCCGAGGGCGCGCTGCATGACTGGGAAATCTTTATCGGCCTGGCCGAGGCCTACGCTGGGCGGGTGGGCGTCGAGCTCAAGCCGACCATGCCGCCGCAACAGATGATGGACCTGGCGCTGCGCCATGGGCCCTATGGTGACAAGTCCGAGCGCAAGCTGAGCCTGGCAGCGCTGGAGGATTATCCCCACGGGCTGGATCTCGGGCCGCTCAAGCCGAATCTGGCGCGGCGCTTGAAAACGCCGAACAAGCGCATCCAGGCCGCGCCGGCGCTGATGCTGGACGATCTGCAGCGTTTCGCTGCGCAGCCCCAGGCGGGTGCCGACGAGCTATTGCTGATCGGCCGCCGCCACGTGCGCAGCAACAACTCCTGGATGCACAACTACCAGCGCCTGGTGAAGGGTAAGCCGCGTCATCAGTTGCTGATGCACCCAACCGACATGGCGGCGCGGGCGCTGCATGATGGCCAGCGGGTGCGGGTGCATTCGCGGGTCGGCGTGGTCGAGGTGGAGGCGCTGGCCAGCGAGGAGATGATGCCCGGCGTGGTCAGCCTGCCGCACGGCTGGGGCCATGCGCGGCCGGGCGTGCAGCTGGATATCGCGCGGCAGCAGCCGGGCGCGAGTTGCAACGACCTGACCGACGAGCGTCAGCTGGACGTCTCCGGCAACGCGGCGCTCAACGGCGTGACGGTGCAGGTCAGCGCCGCCTGACCAGCGACTTTGCCCGCCGCGGGCTGGGCATGTGCGCGGAAACGGTCTCTACTGACGGGTGTCCAACCCGCATCCACGACAGTAGAGGCCGTCATGTCCCAGCTCTTCCAGCCGCTCAGCCTGCGCCAGCTCACCTTGCCCAACCGCATCGCCGTGTCGCCGATGTGCCAGTACTCGGCCAAGGCCGGAATGGCCAATGACTGGCATCTGGTGCACCTGGGCAGCCGCGCCGTCGGCGGCGCCGGGCTGGTGATCGTCGAGGCGACAGCAGTCAGCCCGGACGGGCGGATCTCGCCGGAAGACCTGGGCATCTGGTCCGACGAGCATGTCGAGCCGCTGCGCCGCATCACCCGCTTCATCGAGGCGCAGGGTTCGGTGGCCGGCGTGCAGCTGGCCCATGCCGGCCGCAAGGCGAGCACCTGGCGGCCCTGGCTCGGCAAGCATGGCAGCGTGCCGATCGCTGCCGGCGGCTGGACGCCGGTGGGGCCGTCCGCCATCGCCTTCTCGCCGGAGCATGCCGTGCCCGCTGCACTGGACGATGCCGGTATCGCGGGCATCGTGAAGGCGTTCGTCGAGGCGGCCGAGCGCTCATTGGCTGCCGGTTTCAAGATCGCCGAAGTGCATGCGGCCCATGGCTACCTGCTGCATCAGTTTCTTTCACCGCTCTCCAACCAGCGTCAGGATCGCTATGGTGGCTCGTTCGACAATCGCATCCGTCTGCTGCTGGAGGTCACCGCTGCGGTGCGCCAGGTCTGGCCCGAGGAGTTGCCGCTGTTCGTCCGCCTCTCGGCGACCGATTGGGTCGATGATGGCTGGAATGCAGACGAAACGGTCGAGCTTGCACGGCGGCTCAAGGATGTCGGTGTCGACCTGATCGACGTCTCATCCGGTGGCACTGCGGCCAACGCCGATATTCCGGTCGGGCCGGGCTACCAGACGCAGTTTGCCGAACGCGTGCGCAAGGAGGCGGGTATCGCCACCGGTACGGTCGGGATGATCACCGAGGCGGTGCAGGCCGAACACATCCTGCGTACCGGCCAGGCCGACCTGATCCTGCTCGCCCGCGAACTGCTGCGCGACCCGTACTGGCCGCTGCATGCCGCCGAATACCTGCGCGACGGGTCCGTGGCCTGGCCGGCGCAGTACGTACGTGCTGCCCATCGCGACACGCCGATCCGCCAGGTGCCCGAGTCGTTCGACTAGCAATCCTTTACGTCTTTCGTGTGGAGAGAATCCGATGAAAACCAGTGGCCTTCTCGATCAGCTGCTCAAGTCAGGACAGGACCTGCTGCAGAAGCAGCAATCCGGCATGGGCGGCAAACCCGGCGGTGGGGGTTTGAGTGACCTGCTCTCCGGTGTCGGCGGCGGTTCGCTCGGCAAGGCGCTTTCCGGTAGTGGCAACAGCGCGCTGGCCGCCGGCGCCATGGGCCTGCTGCTGGGCAATCGCAAGATGCGCAAGATGGGCGGCAAGGCGGTGACCTACGGTGGGCTGGCGGCACTCGGCGTGCTCGCCTACAAGGCTTACAGCAATTGGCAGGCGCAGCAGGGCGCGGCGGCGCAGCAGACGCCGCAGACCATCGATCGGCTGCCGCCGGCCGAGGTCGAGGTGCACAGCGAGGGCATTCTCAAGGCACTGGTGGCAGCAGCCAAGGCCGACGGCCATGTCGATGCCCGCGAGCGTCAGCTGATCGAGGCGGAGCTGGGCAAGCTGGCCGATGCTGATCTGCAGCAGTGGCTGGAGGCCGAACTGAACAAGCCGCTGGACCCGGCCGACGTGGCCAGTGCCGCCAGCACCCCGGAGATGGCGGCCGAGATGTACCTGGCCAGCGTACTGATGGTCGACGAGGAGCATTTCATGGAGCGTGCCTACCTCGACGAACTGGCTCGCTGCCTGCAGCTCGATCCGCAACTCAAAGGCGAACTGGAAAGCCAGGTACGTGGTGTCAGTGCCTGACCAGCCATCATGAGGGCAAATCCGTTTCCTGACCGTCCGCCGGCACGCCCAGCGGGCTGTCAGCACGGGTTGGCTGAGTTATAATCGCCGGCTTTTGCACCGTCCGATTGAGAGCTGCCTACCTATGGAAATCAACCCGATCCTCAACAGCATCAAGGACCTGTCCGAGCGCACCCAGTCAATTCGGGGGTATCTTTGACTACGATCAGAAGCATGATCGTCTCGTCGAAGTAAACCGCGAACTCGAAGACCCGAACGTCTGGAACAAGCCCGAATACGCCCAGAGCCTGGGCCGTGAACGCGCCACCCTGGCGCAGATCGTCGAAACTATCGACGACCTGACCGGTAGCCTGGCCGATTCGCGCGACCTGCTGGAAATGGCCGCCGAAGAAAACGACGAAGGCGCCGTGAACGACATCGTGGCCGAAGTCGAGCGCCTGCGCGAAATTCTCGAGAAGCTCGAGTTCCGCCGCATGTTCAGCCACGAGATGGACCCCAACAACTGCTACCTCGATATCCAGGCTGGCTCCGGCGGTACCGAGGCCCAGGACTGGGCCAACATCCTGCTGCGCATGTACCTGCGCTGGGCCGACAAGCGCGGCTTCAGCGCCGAGATCGTCGAGCTGTCCGAGGGTGAGGTCGCCGGCATCAAGGGCGCCACCGTACACATCAAGGGCGAATACGCTTTCGGCTGGCTGCGCACCGAGATCGGCGTGCACCGCCTGGTGCGCAAGAGTCCGTTCGACTCCGGCGCCCGTCGCCACACCTCGTTCTCGGCGGTATTCGTATCGCCCGAGATCGACGACAAGGTGGAGATCGAGATCAACCCGGCCGACCTGCGCATCGACACCTACCGCTCCTCTGGTGCCGGTGGTCAGCACGTCAACACCACCGATTCGGCAGTGCGTATCACCCACGTGCCGACCAATACCGTGGTGGCCTGCCAGAACGAACGTTCCCAGCACGCGAACAAGGACACCGCCATGAAGATGCTGCGGGCCAAGTTGTACGAGCTGGAAATGCAGAAGCGCAACGCCGCCTCTCAGGCGCTGGAAGACAGCAAGTCGGACATCGGCTGGGGCCACCAGATCCGTTCCTACGTGCTCGACGACTCGCGCATCAAGGATCTGCGTACCGGCGTGGAACGCAGCGATTGCCAGAAGGTGCTCGACGGCGACCTCGACGGGTACCTCGAAGCCAGCCTCAAACAGGGGCTCTGAGCGCAGCCGCACGCCTCAAGCCGCAAGCACCCCATTGAAACGATTTGACCGGGACGACCCGCAATGAGCGAACAACCGCTGAACCAGCACGCCATCCAAGAGGAAGAAAACAAGCTGATTGCCCAGCGCAAGGAAAAGCTTGCTGCCGTGCGTGAGCAGGGCAATGCCTTCCCCAACGACTTCCGTCGTGACAGCTATGCAGGCGACCTGCAGAAACAGTACGCCGAGAAGACCAAGGAGGAGCTGGAAGCGGCCGCCATTCCGGTCAAGGTCGCCGGACGCATCATGCTCAACCGCGGGCCGTTCATGGTGCTGCAGGACATGAGCGGGCGCATCCAGGTCTATGTCGATCGCAAGATGCTGCCGGCCGAGCAGGTCGAGGCGGTCAAGCACTTCGACCTGGGCGACATCATCGCCGCCGAGGGCACCCTGGCGCGCTCCGGCAAGGGTGACCTGTACGTCTACATGAACAACGTGCGGCTGCTAACCAAGTCGCTGCGCCCGCTGCCGGACAAGTTCCACGGCCTGACCGACACCGAGCAGCGCTATCGTCAGCGCTACGTCGACCTGATGGTGAACGAGGAGGTGCGCGAAACCTTCCGCGTGCGCTCGAAGGTCATCGCCCACATCCGCAAGTTCCTCGCCGAGCGTGACTTCCTCGAAGTGGAAACGCCGATGCTGCAGACCATCCCTGGCGGCGCCGCGGCCAAGCCATTCGAAACCCACCACAACGCGCTGGACATGCCGATGTTCCTGCGCATCGCGCCGGAGCTCTACCTCAAACGTCTGGTGGTCGGTGGCTTCGAGCGCGTGTTCGAGATCAACCGCAACTTCCGTAACGAAGGCGTCTCGACCCGGCACAACCCCGAGTTCACCATGCTCGAGTTCTACCAGGCCTATGCCGATTACGAAGACAACATGGACCTGACCGAGGAGCTGTTCCGCGAGCTGGCCCAGGCCGTGCTCGGCAGCACCGACGTGCCCTATGGCGACAAGGTGTTCCACTTCGGCGAGCCCTTTGCGCGCCTGTCGGTGTTCGACTCCATCCTCAAGTTCAACCCGGAAATCTCGGCCTCCGATCTCAATGATCTGGAAAAGGCCCGTGCCATCGCCAAGAAGGCGGGCGCCAAGCTGCTCGGTCACGAAGGCCTGGGCAAGCTGCAGGTGATGATTTTCGAGGAGCTGGTCGAGCACAAGCTGGAACAGCCGACCTTCATCACCGAGTATCCGTTCGAGGTCTCGCCGCTGGCCCGGCGCAACGATCGCAACCCCAACGTCACCGACCGCTTCGAGCTGTTCATTGGCGGCCGCGAGATAGCCAACGCCTATTCCGAGCTCAACGATGCCGAGGATCAGGCCGAGCGCTTCCACGCCCAGGTGGCCGACAAGGACGCCGGCGATGACGAGGCCATGCACTTCGACGCCGACTTCGTTCGTGCGCTGGAATACGGCATGCCGCCGACCGCCGGCGAGGGCATCGGCATCGACCGTCTGGTGATGCTGCTGACCAACTCGCCGTCGATCCGCGACGTGATCCTCTTCCCGCACATGCGCCCGGAACTCTGATCCACTGAGCCTCGACCCACCCGCGGCGTGCCGACTCCGGCCGTTGCGGGTATAACCTCAAGGGTACGGGGCATCCGTGAAGAGGGACTGATGAACAGCCGTAACAATCTGGACGAGTATCAGACCATCGTACGCGGGCTGTCCGACCGCATCGTCGAGGCGCAGACGCCGGTGCGCGTGCTGGACGCGGTGAAGTGGGACGACGCGACCCGCCAGGCGTTCTTCGCCGCCAAGGGCCGCGAGCTGCCCCAGATCGACCGCGCCTACTACGAAGGCCGTCCGCTGGCCTTCGACTCCAGTGCGAAGAAGCAGGAATTCCAGGACATCGAGCGCGACATCACCCGTCAGCTCGGCCAGTTCAACCCGGTCGGGCAGATCATGCGGCGCATGTGCAAGGAATACCGCATGGTCATCCGCATGCTCGAGGCGCGTGGTACGCCGGATTTCGGCATGATCTCCCAGGAACTCTACGGCGCGGCGTCCGACGCCTTCCATGCCGGCGACCCAACCCTTGCCGACCTCGGCCTGATGCTCTCCGACTACCTGAACAACATTGCCGATCGCGGTGACCTGCGCGACGAGCCGAAGAATCTCACCGCGCCGCAGGCCGTCGAGCTGCTGCAAAAGCGCCTGGACGTGGTGTTTGGCGAAGGCGAGGGCGTGATCCGCGTCTTCGAGTCCGACGGCATCCTCGCCGATGCAGCCGCCGGTGCCGACTACATCAAGATCCGCAGCGACGCGCTGTTCAACGAGCGTGACGTGCGCGCGCTGGAGGTCCACGAAGGGCTGGTGCACGTCGGCACCACGCTCAACGGCCAGAACCAGCCGATCTGCACCTTCCTCGCCAAGGGCCCGCCATCCTCCACGGTGACCCAGGAAGGCCTGGCAATCCTGATGGAGGTGATCGCCTTCGCCTCCTACCCGACGCGTCTGCGCAAGCTGACCAACCGCACCCGCGCCATTCACATGGCCGAGGAGGGCGCCGACTTCTTGGAGGTGTTTGCCTTCTTCCGCGAGCAGGGCTATGGCGACGACGAGAGCTACAGCAACGCCAGCCGCGTGTTCCGCGGCTCGACACCGGATGGTTTGCCCTTCACCAAGGACCTGTCCTACCTGAAGGGCTTCATCATGATCTACAACTACATCCAGCTAGCCGTGCGCAAGGGCCAGCTCGAGCAGATTCCGCTGCTGTTCTGCGGCAAGACCACGCTGGAAGACATGCGCACGCTGCGCCAGCTGGTGGACGAGGGCATGGTGGTGCCACCCAAGTACCTGCCACCGCAGTTCCAGGACCTCAACGCGCTGTCGGCCTGGATGTGCTTCTCCAACTTCCTCAATCACCTGAGCCTGGATCGCATCGAGGCGGACTACGCCAACATCCTCTGAGCCGACTCGACGCAGGCCCCGAATCAATCATCACGCAAGGAAGCGTAACGACATGCAAAACCCCGTCTTTGCCCGCCGGTCCAGCCCGCTGGACCGCACCCTTTCGGCTGGCGTCTACAACCTCGTCATCGGTCTGACCCTCTGCTGGGGCTTCTGGATCAACTGGTGGATGGTGGGAAACATCCCGGTCGAGTCCATTCGCAGCATCCATCCCTGGTTGTTCGTTGGCGGCTACTTTGCCAGCTGCCTGACCGGTGCCTGGCTGTTCCACAGCTCTGACAAGCCCTGGGTGAGCTTTCTCGGCTACAACCTGGTGGTGGTGCCGTTCGGGCTGATCGTCAACCTGGTGGTCAGCCGCTACGACAGCGCGCTGGTGTACGAGGCGATCCGCATCACCGCGCTGGTCACCCTCGGCATGATGCTGCTCGGCACGCTGTTTCCGCGCTTTTTCGCCAGCATCGCCAGCGCACTGACGATCGCGTTGCTGCTGGTGATCGTCGTCGAGCTGGTCGAGGTGTTCATCCTCGGCATCCACCACGGCGTCATCGACTGGATCGTGGTGCTGATCTTCTGCGGCTATGTGGGCGTCGACTGGGGGCGGGCTAACCAGATTCCCAAGACGCTGGACAACGCCATCGACAGTGCGGCCGCGCTCTATATGGACATCATCAACCTGTTCCTGCGTATCCTGCGCATTCTCGGGCGCAAGTAAGGCGAGGGCAGCTGAGGCCGCTGTCGCCGCGCTGCAATCACAGGATCAGGAGCTCGCCGTGGCCAGTCACGAACTCGAATACGAAATCCTCGGACAGTCCGCGCAGAGCGTGGAAATCATCCTCGATCCCGGCGAGACGGTGATCGCCGAGGCTGGTGCGATGAACTACATGACCGATGGCGTGCGCTTCGAAGCACGCATGGGCGATGGCTCGGCGAGCGGTGTGCTCGGCAAGCTGTGGGGCATGGGCAAGCGGATGATCACCGGCGAATCGCTGTTCCTCACCCATTTCACCAACCAGGGCAAGGGCCGCGCGCGGGTTGCCTTTGCTGCGCCCTATCCCGGTACCGTGGTGCCAGTGGACCTTGCCAGGCTGGGCGGCGAGCTGATCTGCCAGAAGGACGCCTTTCTTTGCGCGGCCTACGGCACACGGATCGGCATCAGTTTCAGCAAGCGTATCGGCGCCGGCTTCTTCGGTGGCGAGGGCTTCATTCTGCAGCGTCTGCAGGGCGATGGCCTGGCCTTCATTCATGCCGGCGGCACGGTGATCCGCAAGGAGCTGAACAACGAAACCCTGCGCCTGGATACCGGCTGCCTGGTGGCCTTCACGCCGGGCATCGACTACGACATCCAGCTGGCCGGTGGGCTGCGCAGCATGCTGTTCGGCGGCGAAGGACTGCTGTTGACGACGCTGAAGGGCACCGGCAGCGTCTGGATCCAGAGCCTGCCGTTCTCGCGGCTGGCCGAACGGGTCTACGAGGCGACCTACCAGGCTCGCGGCGAAACCCGTGCCGGCGGCAAATGAGCCGCCTGCGTCGCCGTCGAATTTGCCACAATGGCGCTCTTTGCCCTGATGAGATCGTCCATGTCCGAACGCAATCCCATTCCGCTCATCCTCACCGCCATCGGCAGCGTCGTCGGCACGGTCGCCGTGCTGTCGTACTACGGCTATCTGCATATCGCCAAGCCAGAGGACGCATTGCTGCTCGCCGACTACACCATGCTCAAGACCGTTCCCGGTGAGGATTACCGCGTGTCGTTGCAGCCAGCATCGCAAGTGGCGCAGTGCATCGACGGCGTGCTGGTGCTGTTCGATACCGAGCAGAAGGGGCTTACCGGCGTCCTGGTGGACAACAAGAAGCGCGCGGTGCGCTGCATGGAAGAGCCGGTGCCTGGCGGGCTGCTGCGCTGAGCGGACGGCTCTGCCCGCGGCCGCGGACATAAGAAAACGCTCCCGACGCAGGGCTGCGTCGGGAGCGTTCGTTACGCGGGGCTGATCAGCGCATCGACGAGCGGGGCGCCACCGGCTTGTTGTCGTCGGAGATCGTCACCTCGACCCGGCGGTTCATGGCACGACCGGCCGAATCGCTGTTGCTGGCCACCGGATACTCCTTGCCGTAGCCCTGGGAGACGATGCGCTGCGGGTCCACACCCATCTTCACCAGCGCCATGCGAACCGCATCGGCTCGGCGCTCGGACAGACGCTGGTTGTACTCGGCCGAACCGGTACTGTCGGTGTAGCCCTCGACGATCACCTTGCGCTCCGGGTTGTCGTTGAGGAAGTCGGCGAGCTTCTGCACGCTGCGCATGCCGCCAGGCTTGAGCTCGGCGCGGTCGTAGTCGAACAGCACGTCGCCAAAGGTCACCAGGGTGCCGCGTTCGGTCTGCTTGGCCTGCATGTCTTCCTGCAACTTGCGGATCTGCGCCTCGCGCGCTTCCAGACGTGCCTCGGCGCGCTGTGCCGAGGTCTTGCCCAGTTCCTCTTCGGCGCTGCGCAGGGCAATGGTCTGTTCGGCCAGCTCGATGCGGCGCTTGGTCAGGTAGGCCAGTTGGTCTACGGTCTTCTCGTCGGCATCGTTCAGATAGGCCTTGTTGGCCTTGTCCAGCATGTTGCCGGCGTCCTGGGTCTCCAGCGCGGCCAGCTTGCTGGCGCGAGAGTCAGCCTGCAGTGCGGAGTAGCTGCTGCGAGCGTCTTCGAGGTTCTGATTGGGCTGGTTGGCGCAGGCCACCAGGCCAATGCTCAGAGCCAGAAGAGTCGGTAGGGTTACGAGCTTGTGCATGACGAATTCATCCTTTGTGCAATAAATGGAATGTCGAACCTGATGCGGGCTCAGCGAACGTTGCGCATGCCTTCTTCGCGCAGCTCACGGATTCCCTGCTGTGCGTCCTCGACGGCCTTCTGCGCCTTGGCCGCTTCGGCCTTGCGCTCGGCGACGCGGGCATCCCATTCGGCCTGTTCGGCCAGCTTGCGGGCTTGTTCGTAGTTTTCCTTTTGCATGGCCAGTTCGGCCTCTTTCCATTTTTCCTGCGCGGCACGCATCTCCACGGCGGCGTACTCGGGGCCGCCCGCGCTGACTGCGCTGCGCACAGCCGATTCGGTCACCGCAAACTGCTCGGTCGGTGGGTTGCCCGCACAGGCCGTCAGCAGCAGGCCGCCCAGTGCGATGGCTGCAAGCTTGGGTAGCTGGAATCTCGAAGCGTGGGTTGCGACAGCTTTGTTCATGGTCAGTCTCCAGTTCGAATTGCTTAACGGATAGCTACCGTCCCTGGCCGGGCAGTGGGCTGATTAGGGCACTACCGATGTCGGGACATATTTTTGTGAGGCCGGACGGCGCCAAACGTTCCGTCGAAATGGCGGGCTAGAGCGGTCGTCAGCGAAACGGAGGGGAAGCGAGGACGCAGCGAGGGCAGTGCCACGCGGAATTCCGCGCGGCATCACGATAAGGGTAGGGCGGGCACCGTCGGCGCTGCCCGTCCGCGGTCGATAGTGGCGGGCGATGACTCAGCTGGCGGCGTCTGGCTCGTCCAGCATGCGCTTGAGGTGCTTGCGCGACAGCTCGAGAAAGCGCGGGGTGGGTCCCACGTCTTCATAAACCGGATCGCCCTGTTCGTCGGTCGCGATCACGTGTGTGCCGCGCACGTAGGGCAGGCTGGTTTCGACTGCTTCGAGAGCGGCGCCGACCAGTTCGCCGAGCAGCGCCTCGGTGCTGCGCTTGGGGTACATCTCGGCCAGGGCGGCCAGCCGTGCCGCGCTTTCGACATCCAGCGGGATGCTGTAGGTGGTATGGCTCATGCGGCCCTTGGCGTCGCGTTCCCAATGGCTGACAAGCTCGGAAATTCTCATGGTTACTCCTTAATGCCCGCGCACACGAGCGGTGATGGCGGTGATGACTGTGGCTTGCGTGCCGCTGCCCACGCGCGTTAGCCATCGATGCCTTGTCATGGCGGTGCGCGGTGGGCACTCTGGTTGGAGATAATTTCAGCGTAGCCGTTCAGGATCGTTTGCCCAGCGAAGCGTCTGATGCATAGCGGCGAAACGGTCGTGCAAGCCTGGCGAGGCTCGCGAAACTCATGGGCTACTGGCGGGAGGAGCAAAGGTCATGGCGAAAATCATCGATGCGCGCCTGCGCGACAACGTACACCTGCTCGGCGAACTGTTGGGCAATACCATCCGCGCGCAGCATGGCGATCAGTTCTTCGACAAGATCGAGCGCATCCGCAAGGGCGCCAAGGCTGCCCGCAAGGGCTCGGCAGAGGGCGCACAGCTACTGGCCGAAACGCTCGACAGTCTCGACGAGAGCGAACTGCTGCCCATGACCCGGGCGTTCAACCAGTTTCTCAATCTGGCCAATATCGCCGAGCAGTACCATCAGGTGCGCCGGCGCGCCGCAGGCGAGCCGGCGCCGTTCGAGATCGGGGTGTTCGCCGATCTCATCGAGCGTCTCAAGGCGGCCGGGCACGACAACGAGTTCATCGCGCGGCAGGTCAGCCGCCTGGAAATCGAACTGGTGCTCACCGCGCATCCCACCGAGGTATCGCGCCGCACGCTGATCCAGAAGTACGACGCCATCGCCCAGCAGCTGGCGGCACGGGATCACACCGATCTCTCCGACGCCGAGCGGGCGAGCATCGAGTTGAGCCTGCAGCGCCTGATCGCCGAGGTGTGGCACACCGAGGAGATACGTCGCAACCGGCCGACCCCGGTGGAGGAGGCCAAATGGGGTTTCGCTGCCATCGAGAATTCGCTGTGGAAGGCGGTGCCCAACGTGCTGCGCCAGACCGACGCGACCCTGCACCGCCTCACCGGCCTGCACCTGCCATTGGAGGCCGCGCCGATCCGCTTCGCCTCCTGGATGGGGGGCGACCGCGACGGCAACCCGAACGTCACCGCGATGGTGTCGCGCGAGGTGCTGCTGACCGCCCGTTGGGTGGCCGCCGATCTCTACCTACGCGAGATAGAAGGGCTGATTACCGCGCTGTCCATGCGCGAGGCCAGTGACGAACTGCTGCGCCAGAGCGGCGACTCGGCCGAGCCCTATCGCGTCTTGCTCAAGCCGCTGCGCCAGCGCCTGCGGGCGACACGTGAGTGGGCCCGCGCGGCCATCGAGCACGGCCAGCCAGCGCCGGCGGAAGTCCTGCAGGATTGCGCCGAGCTGCGTCGTCCGCTGGAGCTGTGCTACCGCTCCCTGCACGCTTGCGGCATGGGGGTGATCGCCGATGGCGCTCTGCTCGACTGCCTGCGTCGCCTGGCCGTGTTCGGCCTGTTCCTGGTGCGGCTGGACATTCGCCAGGATGCGGCCCGTCATGCCGCCGCGCTGGCCGAGATCACCGATTACCTCGGGCTAGGCGACTATCAGCAGTGGGACGAGCAGAAGCGCCTGGACTGGCTACAGCACGAGCTGGCCAATCGGCGCCCGCTGCTGCCGGCGCATTACCACCCATCCGCCGATACCGCCGAAGTGCTCGCCACCTGTGCAGTGATCGCCGAAGCGCCAGCGGCGTCGTTGGGTTCCTACGTCATCTCCATGGCTCACGCGGCCTCCGATGTGCTCGCCGTGCAACTGTTGCTTAAGGAGGCCGGCCTGCAGCGACCGATGCGCGTGGTGCCGCTGTTCGAGACCCTCGATGACCTGAACAATGCGGCACCGACCATCGACCGTCTGCTTTCCCTGCCGGGCTATCGCCAGCGCCTGCATGGCCCCCAGGAAGTGATGATTGGCTACTCCGATTCAGCGAAGGACGCCGGTACCACGGCGGCGGCCTGGGCCCAGTACCGGGCCCAGGAACAACTGGTGGAGGTCTGTCGCGAGCACGGCGTCGAACTGCTGCTGTTCCACGGCCGCGGCGGCACCGTCGGGCGCGGCGGTGGTCCGGCCCATGCAGCGATCCTGTCGCAGCCGCCGGGCTCGGTCGCCGGGCGCTTCCGCACCACCGAGCAGGGCGAGATGATCCGCTTCAAGTTCGGCCTGCCGGATATCGCCGAGCAGAACCTCAACCTGTACCTCGCGGCGGTGCTCGAAGCGACGCTGCTGCCGCCACCGCCCCCTGAACCCGGCTGGCGCGAGACGATGGATCGGCTTGCCGCCGAGGGTGTTGCGGCCTACCGCGGCGTGGTGCGCGAGCATCCGCTGTTCGTCGACTACTTCCGGCAGGCGACGCCGGAGCTGGAGTTGGGGCGCCTGCCGCTGGGCAGCCGGCCGGCCAAGCGCCGCGAAGGCGGCGTCGAGAGCCTGCGGGCGATCCCCTGGATCTTCGCCTGGACCCAGACTCGCCTGATGTTGCCGGCCTGGCTGGGCTGGGAGCAGGCGCTGCACGGGGCGCTGCAGCGCGGGGAGGGCGAGCGGCTGGCTGAGATGCGAGCGCGCTGGCCATTCTTCAGTACGCGCATCGACATGCTGGAGATGGTGCTGGCCAAGGCCGACGCCGACATCGCGCGGCGCTACGACGAGCGTCTGGTGCAGCCTGAGCTGCTTTCGCTGGGTAGCGATTTGCGTGACCGATTGTCGCAGGTCATCGAGGCGGTGTTGAGCCTGACCGGCCAGTCGGATCTGCTCGATCACAGCCCCAAGACCCAGGAGGCATTCAGTTTGCGCAATACCTACCTGGACCCGCTGCACCTGATGCAGATCGAGTTGCTGGCGCGTTCCAGGCAGCGGCAAGGCCCGGCGGAGAGCCCCCTCGAGCAGGCCCTGCTGGTCAGCGTGGCGGGCATCGCGGCCGGTCTGCGCAATACCGGCTGAGCGCAGCACGGGGCGCTGGCGGCGGCGTCATTGCACGCCGCCGTTGTGCGCAACTCGCGTCGAATCGCCGCATTTATGAGGGCCGATAGACCTTTTCGGGACGGCTTGTGCCGCCCCGGTGCGCTGTGTATCGTGTTCAACCTTTTGTCGCATGGCGGCAAACCAGAATTTTTGATTCGCCAGCGACGAGCCGGAACGGCCCGCTGGCAATCACCCCTTCCAAGAAACTCGAGGATTCATCCATGCGTGTGATTCTGCTGGGAGCGCCCGGTGCCGGCAAAGGTACCCAGGCAGGCTTCATTACCAAAAAATTCGGTATTCCGCAGATCTCCACGGGCGACATGCTGCGTGCGGCTGTCAAGGCTGGCACCGAACTTGGCCTCAAGGCCAAGAGCGTGATGGATGCAGGTGGACTGGTATCGGATGACCTGATCATCAACCTGGTCAAGGAGCGCATCGCGCAGCCGGATTGCGCCAACGGTTTCCTCTTCGACGGTTTCCCGCGCACCATTCCCCAGGCCGAGGCGCTGAAGGAAGCGGGCGTGCGCATCGACAACGTGATCGAGATCGCCGTCGATGACGAGGAAATCGTCGGCCGTATCGCCGGTCGTCGTGTACACCCGGCCTCGGGTCGCGTCTATCACACCGAGCACAACCCGCCGAAGGTTGCCGGCAAGGACGATGAGACCGGCGAAGAGCTGATCCAGCGCGAAGACGACAAGGAAGAGACCGTGCGTCATCGCCTGTCCGTCTACCATGCGCAGACCAAGCCGCTGGTGGACTTCTACCAGAGCCTGGCCGCCGCCGAAGGCACGCCGAAGTACAGCCGTATCGAAGGTGTCGGTTCCGTGGAAGAGATCACCGCCAAGGTCTTTGCTGCCCTGAGCTGATCATTTCGAGCGACACGCGTCGATGATGCCCGTATCCCCGGATACGGGCATTTTCGTTTCCGGCTGCGCGACGCAACCCGGTGCGTGAATACGTTAGAATCGGCGCCTTTTTCACCGACCGGAACGCCCTGATGACCACTCTGCTGGCCCTGGATACCGCCACCGAAGCCTGCTCAGTCGCGCTTTTGCATGACGGCAAGGTAGCGAGTCACTACGAGGTGATCCCGCGCCTGCACGCCCAGCGTCTGCTGCCGATGGTGCAGGCGTTGCTCGGCGAAGCCGGCGTCGCGCTGTCGGCTGTGGATGCCATCGCCTTTGGCCGCGGGCCGGGCGCCTTCACTGGCGTACGCATTGCCATCGGGGTGGTGCAAGGGCTGGCGTTCGCCCTGCAGCGCCCGGTGTTGCCGGTGTCCACCCTGGCAACCATCGCGCAGCGGGCCTGGCGCGAGCAGGGCGCGACGCAGGTCGCTGCCGCCATCGACGCTCGCATGGACGAGGTCTACTGGGGCTGCTATCGCGAGCACGGCGGTGAGATGCAGCTGGTCGGTAGCGAGGCCGTGCTTCCGCCCGAGCAGGTCGTTCTGCCGCGCGCTGCCGGCGGCGACTGGTTCGGCGCCGGCACGGGCTGGGGCTATGCCGAGCGCATGCCGGTGGCGGCGCAGGGCTGCGACGCCGCCTTGTTGCCCCATGCCGAAGACCTGCTGCGCCTGGCCGCGTTTGCCTGGCAGCGCGGCGAGGCACTGGAGGCCGATCAGGCCCAGCCGGTTTACCTGCGCGACAACGTCGCGACGCCGAAAGGGATCAAATGACGCGAGCCGTTGCCAAAGCCATGGCCGCCCGTTAGAGTCGCCGGGCCTCTGATCGAGTCCAATGATGCGCGTCGATAGCTTCTTCCCTGTCCCCTATGCAACGGATCGTTCTGCCCGTACCGGCAGGGCGGCGGACAGCTATGGCGAAACCCAGCGCTTGGCGCAGGCTCAGCGCGGCGTCGATTCGCGCACCGGGCAAGACTATCAGCCCCAGGCCGATCGCCCGCAACAGCGGGTCAACTCCAGTGCGCTGGTGGAGCGCTACGCCGCCTTCCGCTATGACGAGCCGCAGCCCGAGCGGCCGCTTTCCAGTCGGGTTGCCCTGGCCCTGGCGAGCTATACCAGCACCGCCAGCATGCCAGTGGATCTCGACGGCACCGAGGTGCTCGGGCTCGACCTTTACGCCTGAGGCGCTTTCTTCTGCCGCAGTTTCCCTATTTTCTCGGTTGCCCTTCCTGGAACGAGAGCGCCTGGCTCGGCTCGCTCTACGCGCCGGGCACCCTGCCGTCCGCGTTCCTGGCCGAGTACTGCGCGGTTTTCAACACGGTCGAAGGCAATACCACGCTGTATGCCTGGCCATCGGACGACAAGGTCCAGCGCTGGGCCAGCCAGATGCCGGACGACTTTCGCTTCTGCGCCAAGTTTCCCAGAGAAATCAGCCAGGCTGAGAATTTGCCCGCGGCGCTGGATGCGGCGCAGGCGTTCCAGCGCCTGCTGCAGCCGCTTGGGCGGCGGGTGACGCCGTTCTGGCTGCAGCTGCCCGCCAGCGTGGGTCCGGCCAGGCTTGCAGAACTGGCCGCCTTCATCGAAGGCTTCGCGGCGCCGCTGGCCATCGAGGTGCGCCATCCGGCCTTCTTCGACAAGGGTGACGGCGAGCGGGCGCTCAATCGGCTGCTGCGTGATCGTGGCGTGGAGCGCATCTGTCTCGACAGTCGGGCGCTGTTCAGCTGCCGCTCAAGCGATCCGGCGCTGTTGCATGCGCAGAGCAAGAAGCCGCGTCTGCCGGTGCGGCCGGTGGCGTTCAGCGATTCGCCGCAGCTGCGGTTCGTGGGGCATCCGCAGCTGGAAGCCAACGATCCCTTTCTCGCACCCTGGCTGGACAAGGTGGCGGACTGGATCGAGGCGGGCAAGACGCCGCACGTCTATCTGCATACGCCGGACAACCACCGCGCACCGGAACTGGCCATGCGCTTCCACCAGCTGCTGAGCGAGCGGCTGCCCGGCATGCCAGCGCTTGCCGCCGTCCGTCAGGCGCCGCAGCTGTCGCTGTTGGACTGAACGGGCCGCCTGACCAGTTTTGTAAAACACCGCGTTCAACTTCGCCGCTGCGTCGTTGCCCATAGGGTATGACCTTCGGCCGATTCTTCCTTGTTCTGCTGATGCTGCTGGCCGGCTTCGTGCTGGCGGTGCGGCAGGAACTGATCGATATCCCGCCGCGCTGGAATCCCTGGGCGCCGCTGGATATTCGCGAGCCGCCGAACCTGCTGACCTCGCTCAAGCTTCGCCGCCTGCAACAGGATCGCTCCCTCTGCGAACAGGCGCTGGCCACGGCACCGCTGCGTTACACCGCTGTGCCGGACAGCACGCCGGAACCTGGCTGCCCGGTGGAGAACAGTGTGCGGGTGCAGGGTTCGGACGTGCGTTTCAACGGGCCGTTTCTGGCGACCTGCCCACTGGCGGCCGCCTATGCGATGTTCGAGATGCATGGTCTGCAGCCGGCCGCGCAGGCTGTGTTCGGCCAGCCGGTGGTGCGTATCGATCATTTCGGTAGCTTCGCCTGCCGCAACATAGCCCGCAGCAATCGTCGCAGCCAGCACGCCAGCGCCAATGCGCTTGACCTGGCTGGCTTTCATCTGCAGGACGGCACGCGTATCACGGTGGCCAGGGACTGGCAGGGCGAGGGCGACAAGGCGCGTTTCCTGCGTCAGGTGCGCGATGCGGCCTGCAAGGCCTTCAACGTGACGCTGGGGCCGGAATACAACGCGGCCCATCACGATCACTTCCATGTGGATATGGGCGGTTTCGGCATGTGCCGTTAGGTGTGCCAGCCCGGACGTCCGCAGGCCTGCTCTGGCACAATGCGCCGCTTTGAATCGATCTCGGGTGCCCCATGTCCGCAAGCAATCCTCTGGTTCGGGTCGAGCCGCTCGCGCCGTCATTCGCCGCAGTCGCTGGCCAATGGGCGCAGCGCCTGGGTTTGCCGCAGGAGCTGGCCGAGGCCGAGTTCGCGCTGCAGGTGGGCGAGGCCGGTCTGCAGCTGCAGCTGCTCGAGGCACAGGCGCCGGGGCCGGTGCGGGTGGACTTCGTAGAGGGTGCGGCGGCGCATCGGCGCCAGTTCGGTGGGGGCAGCGGGCAGATGATCGCCAAGGCAGTGGGCATTCAGCCCGGTATCCGACCGCGGGTGCTGGACGCCACCGCCGGGCTCGGGCGCGATGCTTTCGTACTGGCGACGCTGGGCTGCGAGGTCAGTCTGATCGAGCGTCAACCGTTGATCGCGGCGCTGCTGGACGACGGCCTCAGCCGCGCGGCGGCGGACGCCGACGTGGCCGCCATCGCCGCGCGGATGAGGCTGCTCGAGGGCAACGCCATCGATCTGATGCAGCAGTGGCGGGGCGAGCCGCCCCAGGTGATCTATCTCGACCCGATGTTCCCGCACCGCGACAAGAGTGCGCTGGTAAAGAAGGAGATGCGCCTTTTCCGTCCCTTTGTCGGCGACGATCTGGATGCGCCGGCGTTGCTCTCCGCTGCCCTGGAACTGGCCAGCCATCGGGTGGTGGTCAAGCGACCACGCAAGGCGCCGGCCATCGACGGCAGCAAGCCCGGCTACAGTCTGGAAGGCAAGTCCAGTCGCTACGACATCTACCCGAAGAAGAAGCTGCAGGCCTGACCCCGGTGAGCAGATGACGCAGCGCCGGATTCAGCCGCGGTAGGCGCGCAGAAAGAGGCCCACCGCATCCGCCACATGCTGATCGCTTTCCGCCTGGCTCGGTGCCTCGGCATAGCCGATCAGCAGGCGGAAATGTTGCGCGCCCTTGATCAGCGAACAGTAGTGTTCGGCGGCGCGCAGCGGGTCGTCGATGCGCAGCAGGCCCAGGCTGTCGGCCTGGCTGAACAGCTGCTGCAAATCCAATAGCAGCTGCTGCGGACCGGCGTCGAAGAACATCTTCACCAGGCCTGCGTTCTGCGTCGCCATCGCCACCATCACCCGATGCAGGCCAATGGATTCTGGGCTGTTGACCAGCTCATGGAAGGCACGACCGATCTCCAGCAGCAGCTTCTCGATGTCGCAATCGGCCTCCACCTGAAACAGGCGCCTCGGCAGTCGCGTTTCGCAGGTGGCTTTCACCGCGGCGCAGAACAGCGCTTCCTTGTCCTTGAAATGACTGTACAGCGTGAGCTTGGAGACACCGGCTTCGCTGGCGATGGCCTCCATGCTGCTGCCTTCGTAGCCGTTGCCGAGGAACAAGACCTGCGCCGCAGCGAGGATCGCCTCGCGCTTGGCCGGGTCCTTCGGGCGGCCGGGGCCGGGCGAGGGTGAATGACTCTCTATCATGGGCGTTTTAATACTGGACTGGCTGGTACGCTATTTTTACTATACCGCGCAGTATAAGTATTCCAATCCGCTTCGCGACAGAGAGACCTTCATCGTGTTCCGACATGTCCTGTCCTTCGCCTCCGTGCTTGGCTTAGCGCTCACTCTGACCGCCTGTGGTAACGGCGAGCCGCCGCAGCAACTGCCGCGGCCGGTCATGGTCGTGCATCCGCAACCGGCCAGCGAAGCGCGCGAGAGCTACCCCGGCGAAGTGCACGCGCGCTACGAGCCTGAACTGGCCTTCCGCATCGGCGGCAAGGTCGTCGAACGCCTGGTCGAAGCGGGCGACCGTGTGCGCAAGGACCAGCCTCTGGCACGCCTCGATCCGCAGGACGTGCGCCTGCAGCTGGACGGCATGCGTGCCCAGGTGGCCGCAGCGGAAGCCAACCTGCGGGTGGCCAAGGCGGAGTACGACCGCTATCAGGCGCTGCTCGGTCGTCAGCTGGTCAGCCAGTCGCAGTTCGACAACGCCGACAATGCCTACCGCGCCGCGACGGCCCGACTGCAGCAGGCGCGGGCTGAGTTCGACGTGGCCAGCAACCAGGTCGATTATGCGGTGCTGCGGGCCACCCGCGATGGGCTGATCGCCCAGCGCCGCATCGAGGTCGGCCAGGTGGTGGCGGCCGGTCAGACGGCCTTCGTGCTGGCGGCCGATGGTGAGCGCGAGGTCGCCATCGACCTGCCGGAGCAGTCGCTGGAGCGCTACCGGGTCGGTCAGGAAGTGGAGGTCGAACTCTGGTCGCAGCCGGGCCGGCAATACCGCGGCCAGATTCGCGAGCTTTCGCCGGCGGCGGACGCGCAGTCGCGGACCTATTCCGCCCGCGTCGCCTTTACCGAACAGGAAGTGCCCGCCGAGCTGGGGCAGAGCGCGCTGGTGAGCATCCGCCGTGACGGCGACGTTGCGCTGGCGGTGCCGCTCTCCGCACTCAGCGCCGAACAGGGCAGGGCGTACGTCTGGCGGCTCAGACCCGACTCCACCGTGGAGCGTGTCGAGGTCCGTACCGGTGCGTTCGGTGAGCAGCTGGTGCCGGTGCTTGAAGGGCTCGCTGCCGATGACTGGATCGTGCTGGCCGGAGGGCAGATGCTCAGCGACAACCAGCCGGTGCGGCCGGTCGATCGCCACAACCGCCCCGTCGAGCTGGCTGCCCAGGAGTAACCGCGATGCGCTTCAATCTTTCCGCCTGGGCGCTGCAGAACCGACAGATCGTCGTCTACCTGATGCTCCTGCTGGCCCTCGTCGGTGCGCTGTCCTACAGCAAGCTCGGGCAGAGCGAGGATCCGCCGTTCACCTTCAAGGCCATGGTCATCCAGACCCAGTGGCCGGGCGCGACGGCCGAAGAGGTGTCACGCCAGGTCACCGAACGCATCGAGAAGAAGCTGATGGAGACCGGCGAGTACGAGCGCATCGTCTCCTTCTCACGGCCGGGCGAGTCCAACGTCACCTTCATGGCGCGCGACTCGATGCGCTCGAAGGACATTCCCGACCTCTGGTACCAGATACGCAAGAAGATCGGCGACATTCGCCACACGCTGCCGCCGGGCGTACAGGGACCGTTCTTCAATGACGAGTTCGGCACTACCTTCGGCAACATCTACGCGCTGACTGGCGAAGGGTTCGATTACGCGATCCTCAAGGACTATGCCGACCGCATTCAGCTGCAACTGCAGCGGGTGAAGAACGTCGGCAAGGTCGAGCTGATCGGTCTCCAGGACGAGAAGATCTGGATCGAGCTTTCCAATGTCAAGCTGGCCACCCTCGGCGTTCCGCTGGAAGCCGTGCGTCAGGCGCTGGAGGCCCAGAACGCGGTCAGCGCCGCCGGTTTCGTCGAGACCATCAGCGACCGGGTGCAATTGCGCGTGACTGGTAGTTTCGAGACGGTCAAGGAGATTCGCGACTTCCCCATTCGCGTCGCCGGTCGCACGTTCCGCATCGGTGATGTGGCCGAGGTGCATCGCGGTTTCAACGACCCGCCTGCGCCGCGGATGCGCTTCATGGGCGAGCCGGCCATCGGCCTGGCGGTGTCGATGAAGAGTGGCGGTGACATCCTGATACTGGGCGAGGCGCTGCAGCAGGAATTCGCCCGGCTGCAGCAGGAACTGCCGGCCGGCATGCAGCTGCGCAAGGTCTCGGACCAGCCCGCGGCGGTGAAGACCAGCGTCGGCGAGTTCGTCAAGGTGCTGATCGAGGCGCTGGTGATCGTACTGCTGGTGAGCTTCTTCTCGCTCGGGGTGCGCACCGGTCTGGTGGTGGCGCTGTCGATTCCGCTGGTGCTGGCCATGACCTTCGCCGCCATGAACTACCTCGACATCGGCCTGCACAAGATTTCCCTCGGCGCGCTGGTGCTGGCGCTGGGGTTGATGGTGGACGACGCGATCATCGCGGTGGAGATGATGGCCATCAAGATGGAGCAGGGCTATGACCGGCTCCGCGCCGCCAGCTTCGCCTGGACCAGCACTGCGTTCCCGATGCTGACCGGCACGCTGATCACCGCCGCCGGTTTCCTGCCCATCGCCACCGCCAACTCCAGTACTGGCGAGTACACCCGTTCGATCTTCCAAGTCGTGGCGATCTCGCTGATCGCCTCCTGGATCGCTGCGGTGATGTTCGTGCCGCTGATCGGGGAGAAGCTGCTGCCGGACATGGCCAAGGCGCACAAGCAGAGCGGCGGCGACGGCCACGATCCGTACGCCACGCCGTTCTACCAGCGCGTGCGGCGCGTGGTGACGTTCTGCGTGCGCCGCCGCAAGACCGTCATCCTGCTCACCCTGGTGATCTTTGCCGCCGCCGTGGTGCTGTTCCGCCTGGTGCCGCAACAGTTCTTCCCCGCGTCCGGCCGTCTGGAGCTGATGGTGGACCTCAAGCTGGCCGAAGGCGCCTCGCTGAAGGCGACCGAAGCGGAGGTGGCGCGGCTGGAGCAGATGCTCAAGGAGCGGGCCGGCATCGACAACTACGTGGCCTATGTCGGCACCGGCTCGCCGCGTTTCTATTTGCCGCTGGATCAGCAGCTACCGGCGACCAGCTTCGCCCAGTTCGTTGTGCTGGCCGACAGCATCGAGTCCCGCGAGGCATTGCGCAGCTGGCTGATCGAGCGCATGCGCGAGGACTTCCCGAGCCTGCGCGGCCGCGTGACGCGGCTGGAGAACGGCCCGCCGGTGGGTTACCCGGTGCAGTTCCGTGTCACCGGCGAGCACATCGATGTGGTGCGCGGGCTGGCGCGGCAGGTCGCCGCCAAGGTCGGCGAGAACCCGCACGTGGCCAACGTCCATCTGGACTGGCAGGAGCCAAGCAAGATGGTGCGCCTGAACGTCGATCAGGATCGCGCCCGTGCGCTGGGCGTGAGCACCGCGGAGCTGTCCGGCTTCCTGCGGCGAACCTTCATCGGCAACAGTGTCAGCCAGTTCCGTGAAGACAACGAGCTGATCGAGATCCTCCTGCGCGGCACTGAGCGTGAACGGCTCGAGCTGTCCATGCTGCCGAGTCTGGCGATTCCCACCGAGAGCGGCCGCAGCGTACCGCTGTCGCAGGTGGCGACGCTGGAGTACGGCTTCGAAGAAGGTGTGATCTGGCACCGCAACCGCCTGCCGACGGTCACCGTGCGCGCCGATGTCTACGGCGACGAGCAGCCGGCGGCACTGGTGCGTCAGATCGAGCCGACCCTGGCGGACGTCCGTGCGCAGTTGCCTGGCGGCTATCTGTTGGAGGTCGGCGGCACGGTGGAGGATTCCGAGCGCGGCCAGCGTTCGGTGAACGCCGGCCTGCCGCTGTTCGTCATCGTCGTGATGACCCTGCTGATGGCGCAGCTCAAGAGCTTCTCGCGCTCGGCCATGGTCTTTCTCACCGCGCCGCTGGGCATCATCGGTGTTGCATTGTTCCTGCTGCTGTTCGGCCAGCCGTTCGGCTTCGTGGCGATGCTCGGTACCATCGCTCTGTCGGGAATGATCATGCGCAACTCGGTGATCCTAGTGGATCAGATCGAGCAGGACATCGGTGCCGGGCAGGCGCGCTTCAGCGCCATCGTCGAGGCCACCGTGCGCCGCTTCCGGCCGATCGTGCTCACCGCGCTGGCGTCGGTACTGGCGATGATCCCGTTATCGCGCAGCATCTTCTTCGGGCCGATGGCGGTGGCGATCATGGGCGGGCTGATTGTCGCCACCGCGCTGACGCTGCTCTTCCTGCCGGCGCTGTACGCGGCCTGGTTCCGGGTTCGCGAAGGCGAGGCCAGCGCCCACTGACGGCGCCTATCGGGCGCGCCCGACAGGCGCGCTCAGATGCCTGCGGCGTTCAGCAGGCATTCGGCGGCGGCCTTGGCGTTCAGGGCCTGCTCGCCGGGCCCCTCGATGTGCGCCATGCTCAACGCCCCTTCGAGCAGGTACTGCACCTGCCGCGCCAGCTGCAGCGGCTGCGGCGCGTTCAGACGTTCCAGCAGCTCGCGCAGGTAGGCGAGCAACTCTGCCTTGTAGGCTGACGAGCGACGATGGATCGGATGATCCCGATCGTGATACTCCGCCGCAGCGTTGATGAACAGGCAGCCGCAGAACGCATCGTTGCCGTGAATCATCCCGTGCAGCCCATCGAAAATGCCCAGTAGCGCTTCGCGCGGCGGCAGCCTGGCGGCCCGTTCCCGCAAGCGCGTCAGCATCAGTTCGTGACGGGCGTCCAGCACGGCGAGAATCAGCTCGTCCTTGGACTTGAAGTGCTTGTACAGGGTCATCTTGGCCACGCCGGACTCGGCCAGGATGCGGTCGATGCCGGTGGCGTGATAACCCTCGCGATAGAACAGATTCTCTGCGGTGTTGAGCAGCTGGTCGCGCTTGTTCGATGCCATGGATACCTCCTGCGGTTCGACCATTATGCGGGAGCGCTCGTCGCTCGCTCCAGCTGTCGTTCCTTCGTGGTGCTTGCAGTGTACAGACAGGTCTGTCTATTATCCAGTCACACCCATCGCAGAGGGCAACACCATGAAGCTCCATGACCTGACGCTGTCCGGCAATTGCCACAAGGCTCGCCTGTTCCTGAGCCTGATCGGCCAGCCGGTCGAGCGGGTGCCGGTGAACCTGCTGGCCGGCGAGCACAAGCAGCCGCCGTTTCGCGAGATCAGCCCGCGCGGGCAGATTCCGGTGCTCGAAGACGGCGAATTTCGACTGGGCGATTCCCAGGCGATCCTGGTCTATCTGGCCCAGCGTTATGCCCCTGAGTGGTACCCGCAGGACGCCGAGACCCAGGGCCGCATCGCCAGCTGGCTGAGCTTCGCTGCCAACGAGGTGCAGCACGGTCCGGCTACCCTGCGTCTGGGCAAGCTGTTCGGCCGGCCCATCGACGAGTCGCTGGCCCAGGCGCGTGCCGCCAGCGCCTTGCGCTTGCTCGAACGGCATCTCGCGCAGCACGCCTGGCTGGCGCAGACGAGCGCGCCGACCATCGCCGATATCGCCGTCTACCCGAACGTTGCGCTCGGAGGCGATGGCGGGCTCGATCTGCAGGCATATCCGGCGCTGCAGGCGTGGTTCGCGCGCATTCGCGCGTTGCCCGGCTATGCCGGCATGCCGGGGTTATAGCCGCCATGAACGCACATAAGGTGTGGACGCTCGGTGGGCGCATCCGGCGGCTCGGCGCATTGCTATTGCTTGCGCTGCTGGCGGCAGTGACGTCGGCCAACGCCGTAGCGGAAGGGTTGCGCTTCAGTCTGGTGAGGACGGCGCAGAGCGAGAGTGGCGACTTCCTGCTGCGCCGCGGCGGTTGGCAGCATCAGCCACAGACCCAGCACATCGCCATCCTGATCGAACATCGAGGTACCCGTCTGCTGTTCGGCACCGGGTTGGGGCGGCAGATCGACGAGCAGCTGGACGTCGAACTGCCGTGGCGAACCAAGCGCTACGGCGAGGTACAGCCGGTACGCGACCAGCTGGAGCGGGATGGGCTGGCGATCGACCGCATCGTGCTGGGCTGCGTGCGCTGGGAGCATGCCTCCGGATTGGTCGACTTTCCGGGCGTGCCGGTGCTCGCCAGTCCGGACAGTCTCGACTACCTGCAGACGGCGACGCCACCAGCGGTACTGCGGAGCCAGTTCCGCCATCCGATCGACTGGCAGCCCCTGCAGTTCGATCCACGGCCTTATTTCGGGCACGCGCAGAGCCTGGACCTGTTCGGCGACGGACAGCTGGTGCTGGTACCGCTGGCCGGACACGGCGCGGTTGGCCTGTACCTGACCCTTGCCGATGGTCGTCGCTTTTTCTTCCGCGGCGACCGCCCCGAGCAGGACGTCGGCGGTGCGCAAGGCATTGCGACGTTGCGCGATGCCGACACCCAGGCATCGCTCGGCTACTACCCGCACTGGGTGCAGTGAGATGGAGGGCTGAAAAAATCAGCACGGCCAGGGGAAATATGGGCGATGCTTGAAGCAGGGCAATGGGCGATCACTCGATTCACGAAGTGTCGATCGCCCGGCCCGTGCCCAATGGCCGAGTAGGTTCGCCGCCGTGAAGACAGATAGCTGCGCGCCCCTGGCAAGGGTCGTCGATCTGCTGCTGGACGCGATCTGCGTCGTCGATGCGCAAGGCAACTTCGTTTACGCCAGCGCCGCGTGTGAACGCATCTTCGGCTATACGCCGCAGGAGATGCTCGGCAAGCGGATGATCGAGATGGTCTATCCCGAAGACCGTGAACGGACCATGGCCGCGGCCCGCTCGGTCATGGCCGATCAGCCGCTGCTGCACTTCGAGAACCGATACGTGCGCAAGGACGGCGGCGTAGTGCACATCATGTGGTCGGCCTGCTGGTCGACCGATAACAAACTGCGCATCGGCGTGGCGCGCGACATCACCCAGCGCAAGCAATCCGAAGCGATGCAGGCGGCGCTCTATTCCATTTCCGAAGCGGCGCATGGCGCGAAAGATCTGGCCGCGCTGTATCAGCAGATTCATCAGACCATTGCGCAGCTGCTGCCGGTGGACGATTTCATCGTCGCCATCCGCAATACTGCCAGCGGCGAACTCGCCTATCCCTACCAGGCGCTGGCGCTCGACGCGACTGCTCTGCCGGCGGAGCCTGCGGCGTCTCTGTGCTTTTCCGTTCTGCATGGCGCGCAAGCGTTGCGCTTCAACGCCGACTCGATGCGTGCGCTGGCGCTCCCGCTCGGTGACGGGGATCTCCACGCCTGGTGGTTGGGTGTGCCGCTCAACTCTAGCGAGGGCGTGATCGGCGTCCTGTTGCTCAAGAGCACCGCGGCGCCCTACACCGAGAAGGATCAGGAGCTGTTGCAGTTCGTTTCCACCCAGGTGGTCACGGCAATCGAGCGCAAGCAGCTCTATGCGCGTCTGGAGCGCATGGCGCAGTACGACGAGCTCACCGGTCTGCCGAACCGCGCGTGCTTCCGCGATCGACTGAGCACGGCGCTGGCACGGGTGCGGCGCAACGGCGGGCGCATCGCCTTGCTCTACCTAGACCTGGACCGGTTCAAGCAGGTCAACGACACCTACGGGCATGGCGGCGGTGATCAGCTGCTGCAGACCGTCGCCGAACGCCTCGGCGGTTGCGTGCGGGACACCGATACGGTGGCGCGGCTGGGCGGTGACGAGTTCGTGGTATTGCTGGAAAGCATCATCGACGCGGAGGACGCCCAGCGGGTGGTGGCCAAGATCCGCGACGCCTTCGAGGCGCCGTTGCCGATTGCCGGACACAGCCTGGAGATCGGCATGAGCATTGGTATCGCCCTCTACCCGGAGGACGGCGAAGTGGAGGCGCAGCTGCTCAAGCAGGCCGATGAGCGCATGTACCTGATGAAGAGCGGCCGCGGGCAGCTACCGGTGGATTGCGCCTGAGTCGGAAGCTCAGAAGGACTTCAGCATCCTGCCCAGCAGCTCCATCGCCTGCTCGCTGCGGGTGTCCCATGGATGGCCATGGTTCAGCCGCGCGCAGTTGCGAAAGCGTTGGGTGGCCGAGAAGATCGGCCCCGGCGCCAGGCTGATGCCCTGGGCCAGCGCCAGTTGCAGCAGCTGCAGCGAGTCCACCTGCTCGGGAAATTCGAACCAGAGAAAGTAGCCCCCAGAAGGGCGCGTAACCCGCGTGCTCGCTGGGAAATGGCGCGCGGCGGAGGCGAGCATCGCGCCCTGCTGCATCTCCAGTGCGTGGCGCAGCTTGCGCAAGTGGCGGTCGTAGCCGCCATGTTGCAGATAGTCGGCAATGGCGGCTTGCGCCGGCACGGAAGGTGAGATGGTGGTCATCAGCTTCAGCCGGGTGATCTGCTCGGCGTAGCGGCCGCCGGCGACCCAGCCGACCCGATAGCCGGGCGCCAGGCTCTTGGAAAACGAACCGCAATGCATCACCAGGCCTTCGCGATCATGGCTCTTCACCGGCTTGGGCGGCTCGCGGGTGAAGTACAGCTCGGCGTAGACGTCGTCCTCGATCAGCGGCACCTGATGGCGCTGCAGCAGATCGTAGAGCTGCTGCTTCTTCGCCTCGCCCATGCTCGCGCCCAGGGGGTTCTGCAGGCTGCTCATGAACCAGCAGGCCTTGATCGGCAGGTGCGCCAGGCGATCGGCGAGAATCTCCAGATCGATGCCTTCGCGCGGATGGACGGGAATCTCCACCGCTTTGAGCTTGAGCCGTTCCAGCACCTGCAGCGTGGCGTAGAACGCCGGCGACTCGATCGCCACCAGGTCACCCGGCTCCGTCACCACCTGCAGGCAGAGGTTCAGCGCTTCCATCGCACCTGTGGTGATCACCAGCTCGTCCATCGGCAACATCACGCCGCTGACCATGTAGCGCAAGGCGATCTGCCGGCGCAGGTCCGGATTGCCCGCGGTCATCTCGGCGATCACTTCGCGTGCCGGCATGTCGCGCACGCTTTGCGCCATCGAGCGTGCGAGTCGTTGCAGGGGAAACAGCTCGGGGCTGGGAAAGGCCGAACCGAAGGGTACGGTGGCCGGATCGCGCAGCGAGGCGAGCACGGAGAAGACCAGTTCGCTGACGCCCACCTCGGTGGTTTCCGCCGGGCGGGTGCTGATGTCTGGTTCGTGCAGCGGGCGCTTGGCATGTTCGCGAACGAAATAGCCCGAACGCGCCCGCGCCTGGATCAGCCCGCGGTCTTCCAGCAGGTAGTAGGCCTGGAACACGGTGGACGGGCTGACGCCATAGGTGCGGCTGGCGTGGCGCACCGAGGGCACCTTTTCCCCGGGGGCGAGCACGCCGCTGCGGATCAGTTCGGCAATCTCATCGGCGAATTTCTCGTAGCGCTTCATCGTGTCCGGGCCGTGGCGGTTGGGCATGGCCAGTCTACTGGCGTAGCGCCGCGATGGGGGCGACGAAGGTGCTCGGTGTGCTCACCCGACTGTCCGGCTCGGCCAGGTCGCTGACCTGGAAACGCAGCTCATGGCTGGAACCATCGGTGTTGGCGAGCAGCGCCACGCTGACCGGCAGATCGGCGATCTCGCCCGGTGCCAGGCTGATCTCGCGCGGGCCCTGCAGCTCGAAGGGGCCGCCGTCCAATGCCAGCGCGTAGCGGCGCGGCTGCTGCGTCTTGTTGATCAGCTTGAGGCGATACATGTTCTCGATCTGGCCCTGCATGTTCTCGCGGTACAGCGTGCGGTCGCGGGTCACGTCCAACTGCAGCTGCGGCCGCGCATCCAGTGCCCAGATGAAGGCGGCGATCATCGCCGTCATCGCCACCGCATAGCCGACCAGCCGCGGACGCAAGAGGCGGGTGATGCCGCCCTTAAGCGCACGTTCGGAGGTGTAGCGCAGCAGGCCGCGGGCGTAACCCATCCGGTCCATGACGCTGTCGCAGACGTCGATGCAGGCGCCGCAGCTGATGCAGTCCAGCTGCAGGCCGTCGCGGATGTCGATGCCGGTGGGGCAGACCTGCACGCACAGCGTGCAGTCGACGCAGTCACCGAGGCCCTGTGCTCGCGGATCACTGCCCTTGCGCCGGGCACCGCGGTTCTCGCCGCGGGCTGTGTCGTAGGAGACCAGCAGGGTGTCGGCGTCGAACATCACGCTCTGGAAGCGCGAGTAGGGGCACATGTGCAGGCACACCTGCTCACGCAGCCAGCCGGCATTGATGTAGGTCGCGGCGGTGAAGAACAGCAGCCAGAAGGCGGTGGTGGCGCCGACCTCGAAGCGGGCAAGGTCGGCCACCAGCTCGCGTACCGGGGTGAAATAGCCGACGAAGGCCAGCGCCGTGGCCAGGCTGATGGCCAGCCACAGCGTGTGCTTGGCGGCACGGCGCAGCAGCTTGGCGGCGGACCAGGGTGCAGCATCGAGCTTGATGCGCTGCAGGCGGTCGCCTTCAGTGATCTTTTCCACCCACATGAACATCCAGGTCCAGGTGCTCTGCGGGCAGGCGTAGCCGCACCAGATGCGCCCGGCCAGCACGGTGATGAAGAACAGGCCGAACGCGGCGATGATCAGGATCGCCGAGAGCAGGATGAAATCCTGCGGCCAGAAGGTGGCGCCGAAGATGTGGAACTGCTGCCGGTCCAGGTCCCACAGCACCGCCTGACGCCCGTTCCAATTCAGCCAGACGGTGCCGAAGTAGAGCAGCATCAGCAGGGCGCCGCCCAACAGGCGCAGGTTGCGGAAACGTCCGCTGAAACTGCGCGTGTGGATGGGCCCGCCGCTCTGGGCGGGCGTCAGGCGGATCGGCTGGCTGGGATCAACGGTTTCGATGATCCGCGCGGGTATGCGGTCGGTCATTGGCTTTCGCCCCATAGGCAGTTCAGGCGAGGCGGATGATCCCCGTCGAGGCTCATGCATAACAGACTCAGATGTGGCGGCTAAATACGGATCAGATCGGGTGCGGCAGTGCTGTGAGAGCGCAGGTGCCGCTAGGCCTTGACCTGCATCAGCGGAAGCTGTCGGGATCGGCTGATCCGCTTTTTTTGTCTGCATCTGATGCTGTTCTGCCGTCGCCAGGCCGGCCATAGTCGAAGCCTTTTGCCGAAGGAAGAGGAGCCAACGCATGATTCATCCAATGCTGCCGCGGGAGCATCGCCGATGATTCTCCAAGGCCTGACCTGGCTCGTGCTGCTGCAGCTGCTCGGCAATCTGATCAACCTGGTGCTGCTGCCGGCACTGCCGGGGCCGATCATCGGCATGCTGTTGCTGTTCGGCCTGTTGCTGCTGCGCCGCAGCATTCCGGAGTCTCTGGAGAAGACCGCGGCCTTGCTGCTGCAGTACCTGCCGCTGCTGCTGATCGTGCCGGCCGCCGGCATCATGACAAGCGCTGGCGCACTGCTGGATGATCTGCCAGCGATCGCCGCCGGCCTGGTGTTGTCGCTACTGATCACGGTGCCGTTCTGCGGCTGGCTGATGCAGCGGCTGATCCGCCGACTCGATCGCCAGCGGGAGGATCAGGCATGACCGTATTCGATTGGCGCACCGCCTGGGCGGCGGTGGTGGTCCATCCGCTGTTTGCCGTGGCGCTGACCCTGATCGCCTTTCAGCTGGCGCTGATGCTGTATCGCCGCAGCGGCTGGCTGGTGCTGCAACCGGTCATGGTGGGCATGCTGCTGGTGGTCGGCACACTGACCCTGGTGGACCTCGACTATGCGCGCTACCGCGACGGCGCTGCGCTGGTCGCCATGCTGCTGGGGCCTGCCACCGTGGCCCTGGCGGTGCCGCTGCATCGACATCTCAAGCGTATCCAGCAGCTGTTCTGGCCGATCGTCATCACCTTGGCGGTCGGCGGCGTGCTCAGCGTGGTTCTGACGCTGGCGATCGCCTGGGCGCTGGGCGCAGAGCTGCCGGTGCTGATGAGCCTGGCGCCGAAGTCCGCGACCATGCCCATCGCCATGCTGGTGGCCGAGCAGCTCGGCGGCCTGGCTTCACTGGCGGCAGTGTTCGTCATGCTGACCGGCGTCATCGGCACCGCGTTGGGACCGCTGCTGCTGCGCTGGGCCGGGGTCGAGCATCCCGCGGCGCGGGGCCTGAGTTATGGCCTCAACGCCCATGCCATCGGTACCGCCAGGGCGCTGGAGGAGGGCGATGAGTGCGGCGCCTTCGCTGCGCTGGGCATGAGCCTGCTGGGCATTCTGATCGCGCTGCTGCTGCCATTCGCCCTCGGTTGACGCCGCCTGCCGGACATTCCCGTGCAGGCCGCGGCTGTGGCGGCGTTGCGACCCTCACGCGCCACTGGCTAGCACCCCGTCAGACCCGTTAGAGTAGGCGGCGGTCGCTTGACCGTGCACAGGGTGCAAACCATGAAATTGCGGATGTTCCAGGTCGATGCTTTCACCGCTGAACGTTTCCGGGGCAATCCCGCGGCGGTGATACCCTTGCAAGCCTGGCTGCCGGACGAGCTGATGCAAGCCATCGCCGCCGAAAACAACCTTTCCGAGACGGCCTTTTTCGTTCGCGAGGCGGACGGGGCCTTTCACATCCGCTGGTTCTCGCCGCTCACCGAAATCGATTTCTGTGGCCATGCCACGCTGGCCAGCGCCTTCGTGCTGCTGGAACAGGGGCTGGCCCGCGCGCCGCTGACCTTTCGTGCCGCTGCCGTGGGCGATCTGGCCGTGCAGCGGCGTGCTGACGGGCTGCTGGAAATGAGTTTTCCCAATCGCGCGCCGGAGCCGGTCGCCGAGCCGCCGGCCGCGTTGCTGCAGGGGCTCGGGCTCGCGCCGGAAGCGGTGCTGCGCAATCGCCAGGCATGGTTCGCCGTCTACCGCGACGAGCAGCAGGTGCGCGCTCTGGCGCCAGATCTGCAGGCGTTGCGCACGCTGGCACCGCTGGATGTGGTGGTGACCGCGCCAGGGCGCGAGCAGGATTTCGCCTCCCGCTATTTCTGGCCGGCCAATGGCGGCGCCGAGGACCCGGTCACCGGTTCCATCCATGCCGGGCTCGCGCCGTACTGGGCCGAGCGGCTGGGGCGCAACGAACTGGTGGCGCTGCAGGCATCGGCGCGCACGGGCATCCTGCACTGCCGGGTCGAAGCGGACCGTGTGATGGTGGCCGGGCAGGCGGTGCTCTACCTCGACGGCACCATCGAACTCTAAGACGAATTCAAGGGCGCATTGCGTACGGTCCGTGACCTGCGCGATGGGTGTGCCTGTGTGTGGCTGGTCGGTTGAAACGAGAATGGGGTTGTGATGATGAAAAGGCTGTTGCCGTTTGTCCTGCTTGCCGGCGCGATGAGTCCGTTCGCCTGCGCGGCGCCGCCGGCCCTGCCGCTGGACGACCGACAGGCACTGATCGAGACCCTGCTCGAGCGCATGACCCTGGCGGAGAAGATCGGCCAGCTGCGGCTGATCAGCATTGGTGGCGACATGCCGCGCGAGCGCATCGTCGAGGAGATCGCGGCCGGCCGCATCGGTGCCACTTTCAATTCGGTGACCCGAGCCGACAACCGCCCCATGCAGGAGGCGGCCTTGCGCAGCCGACTGGGCATTCCGATCTTCTTCGCCTATGACGTGGTTCATGGCCATCGCACCATCTTCCCCATCAGCCTGGCCCTGGCTTCAAGCTGGGACCTCGACGCCATTGCCCTGAGCGGTCGGGTTTCGGCCATCGAGGCCAGTGCCGACGGCCTCGATCTGACCTTCGCGCCCATGGTGGACATCACCCGCGACCCGCGCTGGGGGCGGACGTCCGAGGGCTTCGGCGAAGATCCGTACCTTGTCTCACAGATCGCCGGCACGCTGGTGCGCGCCTATCAGGGCGAGCGCCTGAGCGCCGCGGACAGCGTGATGGCCAGCGTCAAGCACTTCGCCCTGTACGGTGCGGTGGAGGGCGGGCGTGACTACAACGTGGTCGACATGAGCCCGCAGCGCATGTACCAGGATTACCTGCCGCCCTACCGTGCGGCGGTGGACGCCGGCGCCGGTGGCGTGATGGTGGCGCTAAACACCGTCAACGGCGTGCCGGCCAGTGCCAACCGCTGGCTGTTGCGTGACCTGCTGCGCGACGACTGGGGCTTCCGCGGGCTGAACATCAGCGATCACGGCGCCATCGATGAACTGCTGCGCCATGGCGTGGCCCGCGATGGCCGCGAGGCCGCGCGCCTGGCGATCGAGGCCGGCATCGACCTGAGCATGCACGACTCGCTCTATCTGCAGGAACTGCCCGGCCTGGTCGAACGCGGCGAAGTGCCCCTCGAGCTGATCGACCAGGCGGTCGGTCGTGTGCTCGGCGCCAAGTACGACCTGGGTCTGTTCCATGATCCCTATCGCCGCATCGGCCAGGCGGTGGACGACCCCGCCGAGGTCAACGCCGAAAGCCGCCTGCACCGCGAGGCGGCACGCCAGGTCGCGCGCGAGTCCCTGGTGCTGCTGGAAAACCGCGGGCAGACGCTGCCACTGCGCAGGGATGCACGCATCGCGCTGGTCGGGCCGCTGGCCGATTCCCCCGTCGACATGCTCGGCAGCTGGTCGGCAGCCGGCGTGGCAGCGCAGGCCGTGACGCTGCGCCAGGGCGTCGAACGAGCGCTTGGCAAGGACGGCCGGATCATCCACGCGCGCGGCGCCAACGTCACCGACGATGCCGGCATGATCAAGTACCTGAACTTCCTCAACTGGGACCGCCCGGAGGTGGTCCAGGACCCGCGTCCGCCGCAGGCGATGATCGACGAAGCGGTGCGTGCGGCGCGCGAGGCCGATGTGATCGTCGCGGCTCTGGGCGAGGCCCGTGGCATGTCCCACGAATCGTCCAGCCGGACCAGTCTGACCTTGCCGGCCAGCCAGCAGGCGCTGCTCGAAGCCCTGGTCGCCACCGGCAAGCCACTGGTGGTGGTGCTGATGAATGGTCGCCCGCTGCAGCTGGGGTGGGTCAGGGAGCATGCCGATGCGCTGCTGGAAACCTGGTTCACCGGTACCGAGGGCGGCAATGCCATCGCCGATGTGCTGTTCGGCGCGCACAACCCTTCGGGCAAGTTGCCGATCTCCTTTCCGCGTTCGGTGGGGCAGATTCCCACCTATTACAACCATCCAAGGTTGGGCCGCCCCTATGTCGAGGGGCGTCCGGGCAACTACACCTCGCAATATTTCGAAGAGCCCAACGGCGCGCTGTACCCATTCGGCTACGGCCTGAGCTATACCGAGTTCGAACTGTCCAAACCGCAACTTTCCCAGCGCGAATTGAAACGTGGGCAGCGCCTGGAGGTCAGCGTAACGGTAAAGAACAGCGGAGCGCGCGCCGGCGCGACCGTCGTGCAGCTTTATCTGCAGGACCTGGTCGGCTCCAGCGTGCGGCCGGTGAAGGAGCTCAAACGCTTCGAAAAAATCCGGCTCGAGCCGGGCGAGACGCGGGTGGTGCGCTTCACTCTGGGCGAGGACGACCTCAGGTTCCACAACGCCCGGCTCGACTACGTGGCCGAGCCAGGAGAATTCGAAGTGCAACTGGGGCTCGATTCGCGAGCCGTGCAGAGCGAGCGCTTCGAGCTGTTGTAAGAAAATTTCTGTATGGAGAAACGCCTGCAGTCCGGCAACGCCGCCGCACCTGTCGCGCGCGGCACAGCGGCTGGGCTCGGGTGGTTCACCACAGCGAAGCAGAGCGAACTCTGCACAAACGTGTAATTCGGAGGCGGTGTGTTACGCATTTTTCAACGGAAGACGGGTACCCATCCGGCGCGCATGCTGGCGGGGCTGGCAGGTGGGTTGTACATGCTGATGGCCGGCAATGCGCTGGCGTTCAGCCTGGATGATGTGGCGAAGCAGGCGCAGGAACTGGCGTCCCGCGGCTATGAGGAACCGGCGAGCAACCTGCCGGAAGAGTTTCGCCGAATGGCCTTTGCCGATTACCAACGGCTGCGCTTCGACCCCGAACATGCCTACTGGAAGGATGCCGATACACCGTTCCACCTGCAGTTCTACCATCAGGGCATGCACTTCGACACGCCGGTACGCATCAACGAGATCACCGCGACGGACGTCCGCGAGATCCGCTATGACCCGGCCATGTTCCAGTTCGACGGCGTCGAGGTCGATCCCGCTGCGCTGGAAGGTCTGGGCTTCGCCGGTTTCAAGGTGCTCTATCCGCTGAACAAGAAGGACAAGCAGGACGAAGTGATGACTCTGCTCGGTGCGAGCTATTTCCGCATCGTTGGCAAGGGCCAGTGGTATGGCCTGTCCGCACGCGGGCTGGCGATCGACACGGCGCTGCCGGTGGGTGAGGAGTTTCCCCGCTTCCGCGAGTTCTGGGTGGAACGGCCGCAGCCCGACCGGCGCAACCTTGTCATCTACGCGCTGCTCGACTCGCCGCGTGCCACCGGCGCCTACCGCATGGTGCTGACGCCGGGCAAGGACAGTACGCTGGACGTGCAGGCCCGGGTGTACCTGCGCGAGCCGGTGGGCAAGCTCGGCATCGCGCCGCTGACCAGCATGTACCTGTTCGGGGCGAACCAGCCCAGCGATTCGCTGAATTTCCGCCCGCAGCTGCACGACTCCGAGGGGCTGGCGATCCACGCCGGCAACGGTGAGTGGCTCTGGCGCCCGCTGAACAACCCGCGTCGCCTGGCGGTCAGCGCGTTCAGCGTGGAGAACCCGCGTGGCTTCGGCCTGATGCAGCGCACCCGGGAGTTCAACCGCTACGAGGACCTGGACGACCGCTACGAGCTGCGCCCGAGTGGCTGGGTGGAGACCCGCGGTGACTGGGGCAAGGGGCATGTCGAGCTGGTGGAGATCCCCACGCCCGACGAAACCAACGACAACATCGTCGCCTTCTGGTCGCCCGAGAAGCAGCCGGAGCCCGGTCAGCCGCTGGGCCTGGAGTATCGCCTGCATTTCTCCATGGACGAACCGAGTCTGCACGATCCGCAACTGGCCTGGGCACAGCAGACCCGCGTGTCGGCCGGGGACGTCAAGCAGGCCAACCTGATTCGCCAGGCCGATGGCAGCACCGCTCTGGTGGTGGACTTCGTCGGGCCGGTGCTGGCCAAGCTGCCCGAGGATGCGCCGGTCACCACCCGCGTCAGCGTCGATGACAACGCCGAGCTGGTGGAGAACAACCTGCGCTACAACCCGGTCAGCAAGGGCTGGCGCATGACTCTGCGGCTCAAGGTGCGTGATCCGCGCCGGCCGGTGGAAATGCGTGCGGCGCTGGTCGATGGTGAAAAGACCCTTTCCGAAACCTGGACCTACCAGATTCCTCCCCATGAATGAGCAGGACGCAATGAACCGCATGGCTGAAGGCTATTGCGATGGCCTGGCGCTGAACGACGTCGAGGACCCGGCCAGATACCGGCAGGCCGCGGAGCAGGGCGGTCTGCTTGCCCTGCATGACGAAATGTCCGCCGCGACGAACGCCGAGCGCGGCCCGTCGCGGCGCCTGCTGGACTCCGTGGTGACCCGGCTGCGCATGGGCTGGGGCGATCTGTTCGACCGCGCCGGCATCATCCGTGAGGACCATCAGGGCCGCCCCTATCTGCAATCCACCCCGCCGATCGTTCGCACGCGGATGGTGCCGGAGCCCTGGCACACCAACATCCTGCGTCGCGGTTGGCGCCGGCTGCTGGGGCGCAAGACTCCGCGGCGCACGTTCGAACCCAGCCCGCAGCCGCTCGACGAGGCACGCTGGCGGCGCGTCGCGGCGCTGCGGCGCAGCGCATTGCTGATTCTGATGCTCGGCCAGACCGCGTTCGCCACCTGGCAGATGAAGGCGGTGCTGCCGTACCAGGGCTGGTCGCTGGTGGACCTGCAGGACGTTTTCGTGCAGCCGCTGGCCGAATCGGCACGGCAGATCCTGCCCTATGTGGTGCAGACCAGCATCCTGCTGCTGTTCGCGCTGCTGTTCTGCTGGGTATCTGTGGGCTTCTGGACCGCGCTGATGGGCTTCTTCCAGCTGCTGCGTGGCAAGGACCGCTATAGCATCTCGGCCAGCAGTCCGGGCAACGAGCCGATTCCCGCCGAGGCGCGCACCGCGCTGGTGATGCCGATCGCCAACGAGGACGTGCCGCGGGTGTTCGCCGGTCTGCGCGCGACTTACGAGTCGCTCAAGGCCACCGGTGAGCTGGAGCATTTCGATATCTTCGTGCTCAGCGACAGCAACGACCCGGACACCTGTGTCGCCGAGCAGCAGGCCTGGGTCGAGCTGTGTCGAGCGGTGGATGGTTTCGGCCATATCTTCTATCGCCGCCGCCGGCGTCGGGTGAAGCGCAAGAGCGGCAACATCGACGACTTCTGCCGGCGCTGGGGCAGCAGCTACCGCTACATGGTGGTGCTCGATGCCGACAGCGTGATGAGTGGCGAGTGTCTGACCAGTCTGGTGCGGCTGATGGAGGCCAACCCCAACGCTGGCATCATCCAGACCGCCCCCAAGGCCTCGGGCATGGACACCCTCTATGCGCGCCTGCAGCAGTTCGCTACCCGCGTCTACGGGCCGCTGTTCACCGCCGGGCTCAATTTCTGGCAGTTGGGCGAGTCGCACTACTGGGGTCACAACGCGATCATCCGGGTCAAACCCTTCATCGAGCATTGTGCGCTGGCGCCGCTGCCCGGCACCGGCTCCTTCGCCGGCGCGATCCTCTCGCACGATTTCGTCGAGGCGGCGCTGATGCGACGTGCCGGCTGGGGCGTGTGGATCGCCTACGATCTGCCGGGCAGTTACGAAGAGCTGCCGCCCAACCTGCTCGACGAGCTCAAGCGCGACCGCCGCTGGTGCCATGGCAACCTGATGAACTTCCGTCTGTTCATGGTGCGCGGCGTGCACACGGTGCATCGTCTGGTGTTTCTGACCGGGGTGATGTCCTACCTGTCGGCGCCGCTGTGGTTCCTCTTCCTGCTGCTGTCCACCGGCCTGCTGGCCATCCATACGCTGATGGAACCGGAGTATTTCCTGCAGCCCAACCAGCTCTATCCATTGTGGCCACGCTGGCATCCGGAGGAGGCCATCGCGCTGTTCTCGGCGACCATGACGCTGCTGTTCCTGCCCAAGCTGCTCAGCGTGCTGCTGGTCTGCATCCAGGGCGCGCAGGCCTATGGCGGTCGGTTGCGGGTGGTGCTGTCGATGCTGATCGAGACGCTGTTTTCGGTGCTGTTGGCGCCGGTGCGCATGCTCTTTCACAGCGTATTCGTCACCGCGGCATTCCTCGGCTGGTCGGTGCAGTGGAAATCACCGCAGCGCGGCGATGACGCCACGCCCTGGGGGGAGGCGCTGCGCCGGCATGGTTCGCAGATCGTCATCGGCGTGCTCTGGACGGCACTGGTCGCCTGGCTGGATGCGGCCTTCCTCTGGTGGCTGGCGCCGATCGTGGTGTCGCTGATCCTCTCGGCGCCGGTGTCGGTGATCACCAGCCGTACCGGCCTGGGCCTGGCCGCCCGGCGGTGCAAGCTGTTCCTGATTCCCGAGGAGTACGCGCCGCCTACCGAGCTGGCCAACACTGACCGCTACCAGCAGCAGAATCAGGCGAACGCGCTGCGCGAGGGCTTCCTCGTCGCCGTCGTCGACCCGCTGTACAACGCCCTGGTCTGCGCCATGGCGCGCGCTCGTCACGCCAAGGTGGTGCCGGCCGCGGAGCACCTGCGCGAGCAGCGTCTGGCGGAGGTACTGGCGGCGGGGCCGGCGGCTGCGAAGGGCGAGGCGGCGCGCTGGCGACTGCTCAACGATCCCGATGGCATGGCGTTGCTGCACCGCCATGTGTGGGACGACCCGGCAGGTGCCAACTGGCTGGCGCGCTATCGGGAGGAGTACCCCCAAGGCGTTCCTCACCAGGCGCCGGCCAGCGCGAGCTGAAATCGCAGCGCCATGCGGTGCGCAAGCCGCATGGCGCTGCTGATCAGTCGTCCCGGGTCAGCACTTCGAGCAGCTCGATCTCGAAGTGAAGGTCCGAATTCGGCGGAATGTGCGCGCCGATCTGTCGTTCGCCATAGCCCAGATGAGCCGGCACGAAGAGCCTGCGCTTACCGCCGACTTTCATTCCCATCAGGCCGATATCCCAGCCCTTGATCACGCGCCCGGTGCCTATCACGCACTGGAATGGCTTGCCACGCGTGTAGGAGCTGTCGAACTCCGTGCCGTCGTTCAGCGTGCCGCGGTATTGCGTCGTGATGAGCGCGCCTTTTACGACCGCCTTGCCTTCGCCGAGGTGCACGTCCTCGATTTGCAGTTCCTGGTTCATGTTCCGCCCTGGTTAGTTGAAACAGGGCGCCGTTTTGGCAGGTAAACCGATTGCGCGCAACCGCTTGCGTGAGTGCAGGGCGCGCGTTGGAGAAGTGCAGCGAGATAGATCGATTAATTCGATTTTTATTGGCGCAAATTTGCGTACATGCCGATGAAGAATCAATAGATCATCTGGCTCATTCGGTTCCGCCGGCCAGCCCGGCCGACCCACTCATTCGGAGGCTCAGATGATCGAACGTCGTCCCCATGCAGAACTCGGCCACGCCCGGCACGGTTGGCTGAACGCCCGTCATCACTTTTCCTTTGCCGAGTATCACGATGCCCAGCGCATGCGCTGGGGCCGGCTGCGTGTCTGGAACGACGATAGCATCGCCCCGCATTCGGGCTTCGAGCCCCACGGGCATCGCGACATGGAAATCATCACCTACGTGCGCCAGGGCGCGATCACTCACGAAGACAGCCTGGGCAATCGCGGGCGCACCGTTGCCGGCGACGTGCAGGTGATGAGCGCCGGCAGCGGCATCGTCCACAGCGAGTACAACCTGGAAGACGAGGAGACACGCATCTTCCAGATCTGGATTCACCCGCAGCAGACCGGTCTGCCGCCGACCTGGGGCACCCGCAGATTCCCCAGCGGCGAGCGTGCCGGGGCGTTCGTCACCCTGGCCAGCGGCCTGCCGGGCGACGACGAGGCCTTGCCGATTCGTGCCGAGGCCCGTCTGGCAGCGGCTACGCTTGAACAGGGGCAGAGCGCCGATTACCAGATCGCCGAAGGGCGCCGCGTCTACCTGGTGCCCGCGAGCGGGCAGATCGAGGTCAACGGTGTCACCGTCTCCGCCGGGGATGGCGTGGCCGTGCGCGATGAGGCACGGCTGACCGTCCGCGCGCTGGAGAACAGCGAAGTCGTGCTGGTCGAGTCGCGCTGAACGCCGCCGACGCTCGGCTATCACAACCCAAGGTTTACCCGCACACATTCACCAAGAGAGGAAAGACAAGATGGCGAAGATTCTCGTGCTGTATCACTCGATGTACGGCCATATCGAAACCATGGCCAACGCGGTGGCAGAAGGCGCCCGCCGTGTGCCGGGCGCCGAGGTGGTCATCAAGCGCGTACCGGAGACCATGCCGGAAGATGCCTTCCGCAACGCTGGCGGCAAGGTCGATCAGGCAGCTGATATCGCCGATCCGAACGAATTGCCGAACTACGATGCGATCATCTTCGGCACGCCGACCCGCTTCGGCAACATGTCCGGACAGATGCGCAACTTCCTCGACCGCACCGGAGGCCTGTGGGCCAAGGGCGCACTGCACGGCAAGGTCGCGAGCGTATTCACCTCCACGGGCACCGGTGGAGGGCAGGAAATGACCATCACCTCCACCTGGACCACCCTGGCGCACCACGGCATGGTCATCGTGCCGACCGGCTACGGTATCAGCGAGTTCTTCGACATCTCCGAGACCAACGGTGGCACGCCTTATGGCGCCTCGACCATCGCGGGCGGCGACGGCTCGCGTCAGCCATCGGAGAAGGAACTGGCCATTGCGCGCTTCCAGGGCGAGCACGTGGCGAAGATCACCAGCAAGCTCGCCGGCTGATCCCCCGGCCGGACGGCGTCCGCCGTCCGGCATCCCGTCAGGCCTCCAGCAGCAGGCCGTACATCAGTTCATCGACATAGCCATCCTCGCCGGCGCGCTTGTAGGCCGCCCGCTGCGTTCCCTCGTGCACGAAGCCGAAGCGCTGGTAGAAGGCGATCGCCCGCGGATTGTCGGCCTCCACGCTGAGCTCCACGCGGCGGATGCCGCTGGCGGCCAGCCGGTCGAGGGCGTCCTGCATCATCCGTCGGGCCAGTCCGCTGCCCTTGGCCTGCGGTGCGACCGCCAGCGTGCCCAGGTAGGCGACATGAGCCGCGCGACCGAGGTGCCGCTGCACCTTGTAGAAGCCCTGTACCTGCCCATGCTCCTCGAACACGTAGAAGCTGCCGCTTTCGAACAGCGGCTCGAACACCTTGCCGAAAGCTTCACGTGGCATGGGGTCGAAACCGAGGTAGGGCACCACATCCGGGTGCATATAGATGTCGTAGACCCGTTGCTGGTCGGCGGGTATGGCGAGGCGGCGCATGGACAGTTCCCGTGGGGCGGTGGCTGCAGCATAGCGGCTGAACCGGCGACGGGGCGATGTCTGGCGTAGGGCGATTCGCGAGAGCGTGCGAAGCGCTGCGCTGCATCAGCCGCGCGTGGGCCAATGGGGTGATAATGCGCGGCGCCTGCCATCCATTTCAGCCGAGGACAACGCCCCGTGGTGCTATTCGAGATCGTTCCGCGCAGCCCCGAAACCTATCGCCGCGAGACCCGCCGCAGCACGCTGATCGTCGCGGCCACCTTCACCATTCTGGCCATGGGCCTGTCGGGCCTGGCGGTCGCGCTGTTCGGCGAGCCGGGCGGCGACAACCTGCGGCTGAACATTGGCGGGGTCGTCGCGGGGCTGGCACTGACCGTCGCGCTGGTGCGGCTGCTGTACTGGCAACAGCCGTGGATGGCTTCGGCGGCCTATGGCTGGCGGCTCAAGCGCAGTCTGATGCGGGTGACCAACATGATGCATCAGGTCAGGGCCGGCGTGGGCGCGGGCGATCCCGCGGCAATCAAGCTGCTGCGCTTCTATCACCTTGGGCTGACGCAGATGCACCAGCTCGATGGCAATCTCACCGGGCTCAGTGATTCGGTCGCCGAAATCGACCGTCACCGCGAGGCGATGGAGGCACTGGGCATGGACATCGAGCAGAACCGGCTCGAGTCCGAGTGGCTCGAACGGGTCGGCAGGATCGAGGCGAAACGCTGAACCAGGTGTGCGTCAGTGCTGGTGACGACTGCCGTCGGAATGCCGATGCACCTTCGCATCTGTCTCGCCCTGCTCGGAAGCGCCGTGGTGATCGCCGGTCTGGCTGGAATGCTGGCCGCTGTGATCATGCATGTCCGTTTCGCCGCCGCCGTGCTGGTGGCCGTCGCTGGAGGCCACCAGCGCCTGGTATTCCATGGGAGTGAGTGACGGCAGCTGCTCGACAAAGGCGACCAGCGACCAGATGTAGTGGTCCTCCATGAATCGGCCCCACGCCGGCATGCCAGTGGACTTGAGCCCATGCTTGATGACCCAGAAGGTCGCGGCCGGGTCGCCGTCGCGGGTAGCTTCGGCCAGCGCTGGTGGGGCGGGGTAGAGGCCCTGGCTCAGCTCGGTTGGCGCGACGCCCGGCGCCAGGTGACAACCGACGCACATCGCCGCGTAGTTGCCCGCGCCGGAGCGCATCTGTTCCGCCGAGCCCAGCGGCGGCACCTCGATGTCCCGGGCGCGCACGGCTACGGCGCGTTCGCGGGCCGTCTCCAGCACGGCATGCAGCGGTGCGCTGTGCGGGTCGTCAGCGCCGACGTCGATGATGCCGGAGTACAGCACCAGCGCCGCGCCGGTCACCACCGCCAGGGCACTCAGCGCCAGCGTCGCCAGGACTGTTCTCATGCCGTACCCCTCAGAACCAGAAGCGGATGCCGGCCACCAGGCGGGTGTCGCTGACATCCTCGCCTTCGGCACGCAGCAGGTCGGCGGTGTTGCCGTAGGCACGGTTCCAGGTCACGCCGACATAAGGCGCGAACTGGCGGCTGATCTCGTAGCGCAGGCGCAGCCCTAGACTGGCGTCGCTGAACCCTGCGCCGACGCCGCGCGCCTCGTCGTTGCGCCCGTGCAGGTTGAGCTCGGCAGTGGGCTGCAGCACCCAGCGCTGGGTCAGCAGGATGTCGTACTCGGCCTCCAGACGCAGTGCGCTCTGGCCGCCTTCGCCGATGAACGCGGTCGCCTCGGTTTCCAGGCCGAACAACGGCATGCCCTGCACGCCAAAGGCCGCCCAGGTCTGCGGCGAGCCGGGTTTGAAGTCCTGGCGCACGCCGGCGACGGTTTCCCACCAGGGACCGATGGCGTGGCTCCACAGCAGCTGCAGTTCCGCTTCCTCGGTGTGGCCATTGGTACGCTCGCCCTCCGAGCGGAACGCCAGACGGTCGATGTCGCCACCGACCCAGCCGGAAATGTCCCAGGCCAGCGCGCTGCCCTCGTCGGCGTCCTGCCACTCCAGCTGGTCGGCGAGAAACAGGAAATTCGTCCCGCCCTGGTGCATGTGATGGGCCGGCAGGCTGGGGAACGCCGCGGCGCGATCCGCATCGCTGATGGCTGGGATGGGCGTGCGCGGCGACTGTCCCGGCGGGTGCGCCATCGAGCCGTGGTCCATGTGGCCGTGATCGGTTCGCCCATGATCCCTGTGCTCGTGCGCTGCCGGCGCAGTGTGGCCGACATGGCCGGAGTGGTCCATGTTCTGCTGCGCCTGGCTCGCCGCCGTGACCAGACTCAGCGCGACGGCGACGGGGAGCGGCTTAATGCGCATGCGGATTGCCCTGCTCGGCGTCCTTGGGCATGTCTTTGTCCACCGATCCGCCGCCCATGCCGCCATGATCCATGTGGCCGTTGCCCATATGCTGCTCGTGCATGTCCTTCATCTTGTCGTGGTCCATGCCCTGCATCATGCCGCCCTGTTGAGTCTTGGGCTGCGTGGTCTGCGGGGAGGCCTGTTCGGCCGGGTCGTTCTCGGCATGATGACCGTCATGCTCGCTCTGCTGCGCCTGGACCGCGTTCAGGCCGAGGGAGGCGGCCAGGCCGAGGGCGAGCAGGGTGGTGTGCTTGAGGGTTTTCATAGGCTTCTCCGTCATTCCTCTACGCGGACTTCACGGAACATTCCGAGGTCCATGTGCATCAGCATGTGGCAGTGGTAGGCCCAGCGGCCGAGGGCGTCTGCTGTGACCCGGTAGCTGCGTTTCGAGCCCGGCGGCATGTCGATGGTGTGCTTGCGCACCAGGAAGTCGCCGTGTTCGTCCTCCAGGTCGCTCCACAGCCCGTGCAGGTGAATGGGGTGGTGCATCATGGTGTCGTTGACCAGTACGAAGCGCACCCGCTCGCCGTACCGGAGGCGGATCGGCTCGGCGTCGGCGAAGGGAATACCGTCGAACGACCAGGAGAAGCGCTCCATGTGGCCGGTCAGGTGCAGTTCGATGGTGCGGCCCGGTTCGCGGCCATCCGGGTCGGCGAAGGCGCTGCGCAGGTCGGCATAGGTCAGCACGCGCCGGCCGTTGTCGCGCAGGCCGATGCCTGCGTCGTCCAGCTTGGCCACCGGCATCATGGTCTGCATGTCCACCAGAGGGTTGTTGGTCTCGCTGGCCGGATGTGCCTGCATCCCGCTGCCATCCGAGCCGTGATCCATCGCGCCATGGTCGCCGTGTCCGGCATGGGCGTCATGGCCCTGCGCGGGCGTTGCGGCAGCCTGGCCATGGGCGGCGTGATCGCCATGACCCATGTCGTCCATGGTCAGTTCGGGGCGCGGATCGGGGTTGGGCACCGGGGCCTGCAGGCCTTCGCGCACGGCCAGCGTGCCGCGGGCGTAGCCGCTGCGGTCCATGGCCTGGGCGAAGAGGGTGTAGGCGTGCTGGCTGCCGTCCGGCTCGACGATCACGTCATAGGTTTCCGCCACCGCCAGGCGAATCTCGTCGACCGTTACCGGCTCGATGTTCTGCCCGTCCGCGGCGACCACGGTGAGCTTGAGGCCGGGAATACGGAAGTCGAAGTAGCTCATCGCCGAGCCGTTGATCAGGCGCAGGCGGATGCGCTCGCCCGGCCGGAACAGCCCGGTCCAGTTGCCGTCCGGGGCCTGGCCGTTGAGCAGGTAGGTGTAGGTCGCGCCGCTGACGTCGGCGAGATCGGTGGGCGACATGTTCATCTTCGCCCAGGCCCAGCGGTCGCTGAAGGTCTTGCGCCAGCCCTGGTCGGCGACATCGTTGATGAAGTCGCCGACGGTGCGGCGGCCCTGGTTGTAGTAGTCGGCCTGCTTCTTCAGCTTGGCCAGGACGCGCGCCGGGCTCTCGTCGGTCCAGTCGGAGAGAAACACCACATAGTCTCGCTCGTAGGCGAACGGCTCGGGCTCCTCGGGATCGATGATCAGCGGGCCGTAGACGCCGAGCTGCTCCTGGAAGCCCGAGTGGCTGTGATACCAGTAGGTCCCGCTCTGCTTGACCTTGAAGCGGTACTCGTACATGCCGTCCGGCGCGATGCCGGCGAAGCTGAAGCCGGGCACCCCGTCCATGTTGGCCGGCAGCAGGATGCCATGCCAGTGGATCGAGGTTTCCTGCGGCAGGCGGTTGCGCACGCGCAGGGTCACGGTGTCACCCTCGCGCCAGCGCAGCAGCGGCCCGGGAATGCTGCCATTGATGGCCATGGCGGTGCGCCGGCGGCCGGTGAAGTCGACGCTCATGGAGTCGATGGTCAGGTCGAATTGGCTGCCGCTGAGTACCGTCGGCTGGCCGGGGCTGGTCAGCGCCCAGACGGGCTGGCGCCACAGCCCGAGTCCGGCGAAGGCGCCGCCGGCGGCGAGGCTTTTGACGAAGGTGCGCCGAGAGCTGGTCGAGTGCATGCTGGTCCTGTTCATGTGCGATGTGGCTGCGCTGGACAAACAGTCGCAGCAGTCCTGTCGCTCACCATAGCGCGGCGCATCTGACGACAAGCTGAGCCGAACATTACGGTTCTGTCAGCTTGCTGACCGGGAGGCTTTTGACGGCAGCTTGACAAGGTAAGCGAGCGGGCCGTTTGGTCTGTCACCGCGCCTGGCGACGACACCTGCGCCCGGATGGCGGCAGGCAGGGTGCCTGCCGAGGGTCGGCCCGTGTGCTGCCGCCTGCCAGGCGAGCTGCTTTCAGCGAAGTGGCTGGCTGCCGAGATAGTCGCCCAGCGCCAGGTCGCGGCCCTGACTGGTCAGCCCGATCACCTGATAGCGCTGGTGTGGTTGGCCGTAGTCCATGCCCGGCGAGCCGGCTGGCATGCCCGGTACGGCGACTCCGGCCAGATCGTCGCGCTGCTGCAGCTCGCGGATCGCTGCCACCGGCACGTGGCCTTCGACGAACTTGCCGCCAATCACGCCGGTATGGCACGAGCCCAGGCGCGGCGGCACGCCGAGGCGCTCCTTGACCGGCAGCATGTTGACTTCCACATGGTCGCGCACCTCGAACCCATTGGTTTCCAGATACTTGATCCAGTCCTTGCAGCAGCCGCAGTTGGCGTCCCGGTGTACATCGATGACCTCGGCGGCCTGAGCCGCCCCGGACATCAGCAGTGCGGCGAGTACGGTGAGATAAGGTTTCATGCGTTTCTCCAGATCTGAGTTCAGCTGCAGCAGCAACCGCCGCTACATCCACCTGTGCGGGCGGCCGAGGCGCTGCGACGGTCGAGGGTTTCGGCGGGGTATCCGGCTTCGGCGAGCGCTGCGATCAGATTCGCGTCATCGGCACTGCCGTCGATCCGAACCAGGCCGCCGGCCAGGTCCACTTCGACACCCTCCAGCGCCTGCAGCGCCGCGGTGACATGCCTGATGCAGCCGCCGCAGCTCATGCCGGTGACCTTGAGTCGAATACTGTTCATGGGTGGTTCCTCGCTTGCCAGTTCCAGGGAGCTGGCGCGATGCTCGACCTTGACTCCATGGCAAGGTCAAGCCTGATGTGCTGGGCCTCACGCTAACGCGAGCGGCCTGACGGGAGGCTGAGCGCAAGATTACTTTTCTGTCAGCTTCGTGGCGCAGCGGTGTGCGGCGCTGCCACACTTGCGCCGTCCACCACCGATGGAATATCCGCATGAAACTGCTGGTCGCCGAAGACGAGCCGAAAACCGGCACCTACCTGCAGCAGGGGCTGAGCGAGGCCGGCTTCACCGTCGACCGCGTCACCAGCGGCACCGATGCGCTGCAGCACGTGTTGAGCGTGCCCTACGACCTGCTGATCCTTGATGTGATGATGCCGGGTCTGGACGGCTGGGAAGTGCTGCGACTGGTGCGTGCCTCGGGCAACGAGGTGCCGGTGCTGTTCCTCACCGCGCGGGATCGTGTCGAGGATCGGGTCAAGGGTCTGGAGCTGGGCGCGGATGACTACCTGGTCAAGCCGTTCGCCTTTTCCGAGCTGCTGGCGCGGGTACGCACCCTGCTGCGGCGCGGCAATGCGACGGCGCTGCAGACCCAGCTGCAGGTTGCCGACCTGCAGGTCGACCTGCTCAAGCGCCGCGCCACGCGCGCCGGTCAGCGCATCGACCTGACCGCCAAGGAGTTCGCCCTGCTGGAACTGCTGTTGCGCCGGCGCGGCGAGGTGCTGCCCAAATCGCTGATCGCCTCGCAGGTGTGGGACATGAACTTCGACAGCGACACCAACGTCATCGAGGTGGCGATCCGCCGGCTACGGGCGAAGATCGACGACGGCTTCGAACCCAAGCTGATCCATACCGCGCGCGGCATGGGCTACATGCTCGACGAGCCGGACGCGCCATGATCCGGCTGTCGCTCACCGCGCGGCTGAGCCTGATGTTCATGCTTGCGGTCACCGGCGTGCTGGCGGCGGCCGGCTATTTCTTCGGCCAGCTCAGCGAGCATCACTTCGATGAGCTGGACCGCCACACGCTGCACGAGAAACTCGAGGCGAGCCGACGTCTGCTGACCGGCCTGGACGACCTGGAGCACTTCGAGCGCGTGCGGCCGCAGCTGCAAGTGCTGTTGGACGGCCATAGCGAGATGCGCGGCTTCGTTTTCGACGAGGCCGGCACGCAGCTCTTCCCCCGACCGGAGCAGCAGGCGGCGGAGCCGTCGCTGCTCATGCTGATCGGCGAGAACGAGGGTGAACTGACCCTGGAGGGCCGCGTCTGGCGGGGCGAAGCGGGGCATGTCGAGGTGGGAGGGCGGCGCCTGACGCTGCTGGTCATGCTCGATGTGACCGCGCACAAGGCCTTCTTCCATACCTTCAGCGGCTGGCTCTGGGCGGCGCTGGTGCTGTGCGCACTGCTCAGCGGGCTGCTCGGCTGGCTCCTGGTGCGCAGCGGGCTGCGGCCGCTGCGCGAGGTCACCCAGGTGGCGGCCTCGGTCTCGGCCAAGTCGCTGCGCGAGCGCATTCCCGATGACTCGACGCCGGCAGAGCTGCAGCAGCTGGTACAGGCCTTCAACGCGATGCTGGCGCGTCTGGAAGACGCCTTCGTGCGGCTGTCGAACTTCTCGGCCGACATCGCCCACGAGCTGCGCACGCCACTGAGCAACCTGATGACCCACACCGAGGTGGCGTTGACGCGCGGGCGTTCGCTGGAGCAGTACCAGGACAACCTGCATTCCAACCTTGAGGAACTGCAGCGCATGTCGCGGATGATCGACGACATGCTGTTCCTCGCCAAGGCCGACAACGGCCTGATCGTCCCCGATGCCAAGCCGGTGGCGCTGGAGCAGCTCTGTACGCAACTGCTCGACTACTACCAGCTGCCGGCGGACGAGCGCGGCGTGCGCTTCGAGCTGACCGGTGCCGGTACCATCCAGGGCGACCTGGCAATGCTGCGCCGCGCGCTGTCCAACCTGCTGTCCAATGGGCTGCGCTACACGCCGGACGGCGAGCTGATCAGGGTCACCATCGAGCGCCGCGCTGAATGCGTGACGCTGGCGGTGACCAATCCGGGGGTGACCATCGCGCCCGAGCACCTGGAGCGGCTGTTCGACCGCTTCTACCGGGTCGACCCGGCACGTCGCGAAGGCAGCCCGAGTAACGCCGGGCTGGGGCTGGCGATCACCCGTTCCATCATCCAGGCACACCGTGGCGACATCAGCTGCCGTTCGGAACAAGGGTGGACAACCTTCTGTCTGCAGTTTCCCGTCTGATGTCGCGCCTGATGTTCCGAGCGGCCCAGACCGACACGAATCAACCAACGGAGAGTAGATGCTGACACTGAATATCGGCCCGCTGACCCTGGCCATGCCCCATGTGATCCTGCTCGGCAGCCTGCTGCTGGCCAGTCTGGTCGGCTGGCGGGTCGGCCGGCGCAGCGGTCGTAATCCCGAGCGGCAGCTGTTTCGCCTCCTGCTGGTCGCCGTGCTGGTGGCCCGGTTGGCCTTCGTCGCCACCTATTGGGCGTACTACCGCGACGACTGGCTGAGCGTCATCGATATTCGCGACGGCGGCTTCATTGCCTGGCCAGGGCTGGTCGCTGCGCTGGCGCTGGGCATCTGGTGGGGCTGGCGTGACAGCGGACTGCGCAGGCCGTTGGGCATCGCGCTGACGGTCGGCGTGCTGAGCTGGGGCTTCGGCAACCTGGCCTGGTATTCCTTCGAGCAGGGCACCCGCCTGCCGGAAATGGCCCTGCGCGACAGTCAGGGACGGCCGGTTGCGCTGGAGGACTACGCCGGCCAACCACTGGTGATCAACCTCTGGGCAACCTGGTGCCCGCCGTGCCGGCGTGAAATGCCGGTGCTGGCCGAGGCCCAGGCGCGGGAAAGCGATACCCTGTTCCTGTTCGTCAACCAGGGCGAGGGGGAGGGCGAAATCAATCGTTTCATGGAGCAGGCCGGGCTGGAACTGGACAACGTGCTGCTCGACAGCGGCGGTCGGCTCGGCCAGCACGTCGGCTCCACGGCGCTGCCCACCACGCTGTTCTACAACGCCCAGGGGCGCCAGGTCGGCAGCCATCTCGGCGAACTCTCGCACGCCAGCCTGGCGCGTGCGCTGGAAACTCTGAAAGAGGCATCTACGCAGTGATTCGAACCAAGCCAATATCCTGCCTGCTGGCCGGCATCAGCCTGCTCGCATTTCCCGCCGTCCAGGCCGAAGAGCTGCCAGCGGCGATCAAGGCCGTCGAAGCGCGCGGCGCCGAGATCGTCGGCCGCTTCGATGCGCCGGGTGGTCTGGAGGGGTTCGCGGCGCGCTACAACGGGCAGGGCATGGCGCTGTACCTCACGCCGGATGGCGAGCACGTACTGATCGGCAGCCTGCTCGACGCCAAGGGCGAGGACCTGACCCGCGGACAGCTGGAAAAACTGGTGTACGAACCGCTGGGCAAGGAGATGTGGGCGCGCATGGCGGGCAGCAGCTGGATCGCCGATGGCAGGGGCGACGCGCCACGTATCGTCTACCTGTTCAGCGACCCGAACTGCCCGTACTGCAACATGTTCTGGAAGCAGGCGCGGCCCTGGGTGGAGGCGGGCAAGGTACAGCTGCGTCACATCATGGTCGGCATGCTGCGCGCCGACAGCGCCGGCAAGTCCGCCGCGTTGCTCAGCGCCAAGGATCCCCAGGCGGCGCTCAACGCGCACGAGGCGGCCGGCAAGGCGAGCAAACTCAAGGCGCTGGAGCAGATCCCGGCAGCGCTGGAAAAACAGCTCACCGACAACCTGATGCTGATGAGTGAACTGGGCGCCCAGGCCACGCCGGCGATCTTCTATCTCGACGACAACGATCGGCTGCAGCAGCATCAGGGCGCGCCACGCCCCGAGGCGCTGGAAACCATCCTGGGGCCGCGCTGACGCCAGTCCCTGGCCTGAAGCCCTCTCAGCGATTCACGCGCCCCCTCGGCGGGGGCGTTCCGCTCCGGCCCGCCGCCAGCTGCGCAGACGCGCGCCCGTGCGTCAGAGTGCGCCGAAGACCTTCTTCGCCAGGCTGGTGGCTGCCGCGGCCGGGTTCTTGCGAATGCTCGCTTCCTGCTCGGCGATCACCGTGAACAGGCCGTTCAGCGCCTGTTCGGTCACATAGCTTTCGATATTGGCGTAGTTGCCGTTCAGGCTCGCCGGAACCTTGGCCGCCACCGCGTTGTACTGCTGCGCCAGGCCGACCTGGTCGGTGGCCTGCTTGACGATGGGCAGGAACCTGGCGCGGATCTGTTCGCGGCTGGACTTGTTCAGGTACTGGGTAGCCGAATCGTCACCGCCGGCGAGAATCGCCTTGGCGTCCTGGACGGTCATCTTGCGCACGGCATCGAGCAGCAATTGCTGAGCCTGCGGCACGGCCTTCTCGGCGGCCAGGTTCATGCTGTTTTCCAGCTGCTCGACCTGGGCCCCCATGCCGACCATCTTCAGCATCCGCGAGGCCTTGCCGATGTTGCCCGGCAGCTCGATGCGCACGTTCGGGTCGCTGCTGAAGCCGCCCGGGCGCCCGAGCTGCTGCACCGCGACCTTGGCGCCCTGGCTGAGGGCATCCTTGAGGCCGGCGCTGGCATCGCGCTGGGTCAGGTCGGCGAGCGACAGGGCGAAGGCACTGACGGAGAGGGCCAGGCCGGCGACGAGAGTGGTGATGCGATACATGGTGGTTACCTTGCTGGCAGATGGGGCGTGTCTGGCGTTAGAGCGCCGGTGGATACTGACGTTGATGCTAGTGGATTCCCGGCGGCGCGACATCCAGGCGACGATGCGCTACCGTCGTGCCCCCGCAGTTCTGGAGACGTTTCACATGATCCGCCCCTACCGCCCCGATGACCTGGAAACGCTGCTGAGCATATGGCTCGAGGCATCCAGCCGGGCCCATGACTTCGTCGCGCGCAGTTTCTGGGAGGCGCGGCTGGATGACATGCGCAACCTCTATCTGCCCGCTGCGCAGACCTGGGTCTACGAGCGGGATGGCACGCTGGTCGGCTTCGTGTCGCTGCTCGATGACATCCTGGCGGCGATCTTCGTGGCACCAGCGGAGCAGGGCGCAGGCATCGGCTCGGCCCTGCTCGAGCACGCCAAGCGCCTGCGCGAGCAGCTGAGCCTGACCGTCTACGCCGCCAACAACGCCAGCATCGCCTTCTATCGTCGTCACGGCTTCCAGGTCGCAGGCGAGCAACTGGACGCACACACCGGCCACCCGGAACGCCTGATGACCTGGCAGCGTCAGGCGTCGGTCGGCGGCGGCGTCGCCTCGCTGTCGTCGTGATGGCGCTCCAGTGCGACCTGCCGGATCGACAGCCGAATCTCCGCCGGTAGCACGCGCTTGGCGGCTCCCTCGGCCAGCTCCGCGAGCTTTTCGTGGTAGCCCAGGCGGCCATTGGCATCCGTGCTGACCACACCCTGTTCCTGCATGCTCTGAATGAAGTGGCGGAACAGCGTCTTGTCGAAGAACTCGGGCGCGTTGAGCCCGTGGAGTATCGACAGGCGTTGGGCCATGACCGTGCAGAGATTCTCCAGCTCCTCGGCGCTCAGGCTGTGCTGGCCGCTGTTGAGCAGCAGCGAGGTGGCCATGTAGAAGCGCTGCAGGGTCTGCATCACCACCCGCGCCAGCAGGGTGAGCAGGACGAACTGCCGCGAACTTGGCGCCGGGCGCACGTAGTGGTTGCCGTCCACCTTGAGCAGCCCGTGCTCGGCGAAGGCTGCCAGCCACTGATCGACCACAGCTTCCAGCTCCTCGACCTCCCAGCGCATGAACAGCTCGGCACGCAGATAGGGGTACAGCGCCTCGGTGAAACGCTGGATCTGCTCGCGGCTGATGCGTGAGCTGCTCTGGAAGAAGCTCGCCAGCAGTGCGGGCAGGGCGAAGATATGCATCACGTTGTTGCGGTAGTAGGTCATCAGGACGGCGTTCTGCTCGTCCAGATAGAGGATGTTGCCCAGTGCGTCCTTCTGCTCGGCGAGCAGGTCGAGGCTCTTCACGTAGGCGATCAGTGCGTTGCCGTCTCCCTCCGGCAGCGTGGTGTGCGGCGAATAGGGCACTGCGCGCAACAGCGCCTGGTAGAGATCGAGGATGCGTGCCAGGGATTGCTGGTCCAGCGCCTGACGGCTGGTGGAGAGCATCGCCAGCGCCACCAGGTTGACCGGGTTGACGGCCGCCGCCTCGTTGAGGCGCTGGGCGATGCGCTCGGCCAGGTGGTTGGTGGCGTCGTTCAGCCACTGCGGGCGATAGTCCGGCGCATAGGCCTGCTGGCGCCAGCCGGGTTGCTCCTGCTCGAGGAATTCGTTGAGCTTGAGCGGCTCGCCGAAGTTTACCCAGACCTGCCCAAAGCGCTGCTTGAGGGCGCCGATGACCTTGAAGATGTCGAAGATCGACTCCTTCTTCTTCGCCGCGCCGCGCAATTCGCCGAGGTAGGTGCGGCCCTCCAGCACCCGCTCGTAGCCGATGTAGACCGGCACGAAGAGGATGGGCAGGCGCGACGAGCGCAGGTAGCTGCGCAGGGTCAGCGCCAGCATGCCGGTCTTGGGTTGCAGCATGCGGCCGGTGCGCGAACGCCCGCCTTCCACGAAGTACTCGACCGGGAAGCCGCGGGTGAACAGGTTGTGCAGGTATTCGTTGAACACCGAGGTGTACAGCGGGTTGCCCTTGAACGAGCGGCGCATGAAGAAGGCGCCGCCGCGGCGCAGCAGGCTGCCGATTACCGGCATGTTGAGGTTGATGCCGGCGGCGATGTGCGGCGGGGTCAGGCCGTTGCGAAACAGCAGGTAGGAGAGCAGCAGGTAATCGATGTGGCTACGGTGGCAGGGCACGTAGATCACTTCGTAGCCGCGGACGGCGTCCTGCAACGGCTCGATATGGTTGACGCGGATGCCGTCGTAGATCTTGTTCCAGAACCAGGACAGCACAACCTCGAGAAAGCGCACCGCCGTGTAGGCGTAGTCCGAGGCGATCTCGTTGCCATAGCGCAGCGCCTTGGCCTCGGCCCTCTCGATGGGGATCTTCTCGCGTTCGGCTTCCTCGCGAATCGCCTGGCGGACCTGCGGTGCGTGCACCAGGCCCTTCACCAGATTGCGCCGGTGCGACAGGTCCGGGCCGATCACCGCGGTCTTCTGGTTGCGGAAGTGCACCCGCAGCATGCGATGGACCATGCGCAGTGTGCGCTCGTGCCCCTTGTTCTGGGCGATGAGTTCGTTGAGCTGGATCGGCGCGGAGAACTGCACGCGCGTCTTGCGCCCCAGCACCAGGATGCTGAGCAGCTTGCGCAGGCGCCCGGTGACCGCCCAGCTGTCGGCGAACAGCAGCTTCCAGGCGCTGGTCTCGCGATTCGGCGACTGCCCCCAGAACACGCTGACCGGAACGATCTGCGCGTTCTCTACCGCGTTGTGCTCCAGCGCGCCGACCAGCCGCACCAGCGCCGGTGGCGCGACCAGGCGGGTACGCCGGCCGAACCAGCTGGGTGCCGGATTGAGGAAGAAGAAGGCGGCCGGCTCCACCAGTTCGCCCACCGCCACATCGGCCACCGGGCGTGGCAGCCCGGCCTTGCTGCACTCGGCATCGAGCACGGCGAGATCGCTCAGCGAGGGTTGCTGCAGCACATAGAACACCGGCTTGCTGCGATCCAGCTTGAGGGTGAAGGCGGACTGGTTGATGGTCTCCGAGCGCACCCAGGTGTACAGCACACGGCGCACCAGGGAGAAGATCAGACGGCGAACGGGGGAGCGGGTCATACGGCGGATTCGACTGTGGAAGGGGCGGAGCCCTCGAAGGCGGCAAGTGTGCCCCAAGCGAGGTGGGCGGGCAAAACCTGCGCTGCTCTGTCGGTGCCTGATCCACACCGGTATATGGCTGCCGGCAGAGCTCGGGCAAAATCGGTCAACGCCCGTGCGGTTGCCCTCGTGCCGACAGCTGAGCCTCGATGGCGGGCTTGTCGATCACCGAATGAACTTCGACGATCTTCCGGTCCCTGAATTCATAGAAGACGTTCTCGGCGAACGAGACCTTCCGCCCGTCGATGTCCAGGTCGAGAAAACGGCCCGCCGGCGAGCAGTTGAAGCGCAGCCGGCTCGCGACATGCGGTGGCTCGCTGACCAGCAGTTCGATCTCGAAATGCAGGTCCGGAATGGTGGCGTAATCGTTTTCCAGCATCTGTCGATAGCCGGCCAGGCCGATGCGGTTGCCGTTATGCCGGACCTGGTCATGCACGAAACGTCCGAGCTCGGGCCAGTCCCGGGCATTGAGGCAGGCGATATAGGCGCGGTAAATGCTGGCCAGTTCTGGCGGGGTCATTGAAAGCCTCCGTTGCGGGATTCCGGTGTCCCGTTCGACACGTGGGTTGCCCGGATGAGCCACGCCGGCGCGTCAACGGGCACGAAGGCGAGCGCCGGCACAGGCCCCGGCCGCAAACAGCAGCGACCAGAGCAGCAGAAACGCGAAGCCCACGGCGAGCAGCGGGCTGAGGGGCAGGAACAGGAGCAGGTACAGCACCTGGCCGACGACGACCCCAAGGTACAGTGCCCAGCGTGGTCGCGGCACGATGAAGCCGGCCAGCACGCCTGCTGTAAACAGCGCACCACTGTAGTACAGGCCGTCGCCGTCCCAGGGTTCGGCCTGACCACTGGCCCAGGGCGACAATGCCCAGATGAAAGCGCCGGCGATAGAGGCGATCAGCAGCGCCTGCACGACCGGGCGGGCGCTAGGGCGCATCGGCTCGCCGCGCGCACCACGCATGGATCAGCCCGGCCTGGTAAAACGGCACGGGGCAGGCAAAGCCGCCGGCCTCGATGATGGACGCGACCTGCTCCGGGGGCCGTATCGCCACGTCACGGTCATAGGCGGCACGCATCTGCTCAAGGCCTGCCGCGGGAATGCCGGCGAGGGTCATCATGTTCAGCCAGGTTTCCAGCAGCGCCGCATATGCCGGCGTGGTGACGTCCGCTGCCAGGTCAGAGCTGACCAATAGCGCTCCCGGGCCGAGTCGGGCGGCTATGTCACGAAAGAAGCCGATGCGTACGTCGCGCTCGAGAATGAACTGGGATACCAGCAGGGAGGTTGCCGCGTCGAAGGGGGCCTGCTCAGCCAGTGTCTCCAGGTAGCCCTCATGGAACTGGCAGCGCTGTTCGATTCCGGCTCGGATTGCCTTGTCGCGAAGGACGTGCAGCATCGCGCCCGATGGCTCCACCGCGGTGAAGGTCCAACCGGGTCGGCACTGGGCCAGGTGCAGAATTTCCTCGCCGGTGCCGGCGCCGATGCACAGTACCCGCGCCTCGGCCGGCAGCGGCGCGAACACCGCCTCCAGAAGAAAATGCAGCGCGTTGCGAATGGGCGCGGTTCTGGCCCAGCGCTCGTCGTAGCTGGCGGCCTGTTGATCGAATACCGCTTTGATCTCGTCGCTGCGCATGGCGGCTCCGTTTGGTGTGGTGTGGAACGCGGCGTCGCCGGGTTGCTGCGGCGGACCATTGGAAGAATCACTGGGCCGGGAGTATGCCCTTCGCCCGCAGCGCATCCAGCGCGATCCGCTGGCGCAGGGGCAGATCGGTCGCATCGCGGGTGTCCAGATTCAGCGCGAACAGCCAGGTGTCGGTGCCGGCTTCAACATAGCCGATGTACCAGCCGATGCCAGGATTGTCGCGAGCCGCCCAACCGGTCTTGGCATACAGGCTATAAGCCGGCGTGCTGTCGACGCGCATGATGGTCCTGAGGGTGTCGTAGCTGTTCGCCCGGTACGGCAGGCTGCGTGCGACCACCTGGCGCAGCAGGCCCATCTGTTGTTCGGCGCTGACGCGCAGCGAGCCATCGAGCCAGAACTCGGTGACGTTGACAGGTTGGTGCAGCTGCCCGTAATGCGCCTGGCGGATGTGGCGCAGATAGGCCGTCGCGCCCACCCGCCGGGCCAGCCTCTGGTAGCACCAGACGCAGCTGACCCTGAATGCGCTCTTCAAGGTCTGGTCGCGGTTCCAGTCCTCGATCTCGTAACGGGTGCCGTCCCAGGGGATGATCTCGTCCGCCCCGGCGATGGCACCTTCCTCCAGTGCGATCAGGGTGTTCAGCACCTTGAACGTGGACGCTGCGGGAAAAGCCGTGCCGGCGCGTTCATCGTTGTGGACGAAGCGCTGGCCCGTGGCGACGGACTCGATGACCAGTGTCCCCTCGACCCCCGCGCGTTCGAACAGACGGGCAATTGCCCCGTCCTCCGCATGGGCGAAGCCGGGAGCAGCGAGCAGTAACAGGGAGAGCAACAGGACGGGCATGACCAGGACCAGGTTGTAGGTGGGAGCGTGTTCGGACGGGGCTCAGTCGCCTGCAATCCGCTGCGCCCGATAGTCCACCTGCGAAAGACGGTACAGGCAGTGTGCGCGAAGTGGATGACCGATGGGTATGCTCGGATGCTCGAAGCGGCTCGCCTCGCGCATGCCGATTCGTTGCATGACCGCGCGCGAACGCTGATTGCCGAGCGTGGTGAAAGAGACGATTTCCGCCAAATCCAGCCTGTCGAAGCCCACCTCGAGCGCACCGCGCGCGGCCTCCGTTGCCAAACCTCTGTGCCAGTGCTGGAAGGCCAGGCGCCAGCCGATCTCCACGCAGGGCGAAAAGGGCAGCTCGGCGATCGGTATATGCAGGCCGAGGAAGCCGATGAACTCGGCGGATCCCTTCAGCTCCACGGCCCAGAAGCCCCATCCTCGCTGCTCGATCAGCGCCTGGCAGCGATCAGCCAGCGCATCGCTCTCGTCGCGCTCGAGCGGGGCAGGGAAATACTCCATGACCCGCGGGTCTGCGTTCAGTTCGGCAAAGGGCGCCCGGTCGCTCGGGCGCCATTGCCGCATGAACAGGCGTTCGGTTTCGAACTCGATCGGGTTCGGCATTGCAGTGCTCTCGGATCAAAGGAGGAGGCTGTTGCTCGCAGCTCCGTTTGCAGCAAGGGCGGCGACTTGGCCGCGGCTAACCGGAATCACCTGAATAGCTGAGCGTTAGGCGCAGCATGTCCAGGTGGCGGATCCCGACCTCGATGATCGGCTCGGGGTAGTGGTCGACGAAGAAGTCTCGTTCTATTCGCGTTACGCGAAAGCCCTGGCGTTGATAGAACGCCAGTTGATAGCCGAACGACCCCGTGCCCACTTCGAGCCGGCCGGCGCCGAGCCTGCGGTAGTGCTCGATGATCCATTCCAGCAGTGCCGTGCCGTAGCCCGCTTTCTGCCGGGTGGGTCGTACCGCGATATTCATCAGCTCATGCGCGCCTTCGCCGATCGGCCGCACGACACCGATGCCGACGACCGTTCCGTCGAGCGATGCGGCGAAGCACGTCGAGTCCGCCAGATACGAGCGCACCTTGCTCGGCGAAGGATCGGCGAGCAGCAACAGCTCCATTGGCGCCAGCGAGGCAGGAATTTCTCCGAAGCGTAGGGACATGTGTCGGTAACCACCTTGAGAGGCGGCGTGATCAGGCAGATCGATCGCCGCTTTCCATGGATTCGAGAACGTACTCCAAGCGCTGTGCGGGGTCCATTGCATCGCTTGGAGGCTTGGCGGCAACGTCCGGCAAACGTTGCCGCCAAGCCGCGTGGTTGCATTCGTCCAGTAGCTGTTCTTATAGTTCCGCCGGCATTTTTGCAGGGCCTGGCTCGGGTCGCGCGGCGGCACGCCAGGCCTTGTGCGCACTGGTGAGAGCCCATGATTGAAATAAGCAACCTGACCAAGCGTTTTGCCCAGCACACCGCGGTCGACGACCTGTCGTTCCAGGTCCAGCGCGGAGAGGTGCTGGGGTTCCTCGGCCCCAATGGGGCCGGCAAGTCCACCACGATGAAGATGCTGACCGGCTTTCTCGCGCCGACATCCGGCACTGCCCGCATCCTCGGTCACGACATCCGCACCCAGACCCTCCAGGCCCAGCGGCTGATCGGCTATCTGCCCGAAGGCGCACCTTGCTATGGCGACATGACGGTGCGTGGCTTTCTCGAGTTCATCGCCGAAGTGCGTGGTTTTCGCGGTGCGGACAAGCGTCAGCGGGTCGACGCAGCTGTCGTCCAGGTGGAATTGCAGAAGGTGCTGGGGCAGAGCATCGAGACCCTGTCCAAGGGCTTCAAGCGGCGTGTCGGTCTGGCCCAGGCGATCCTGCACGACCCTGACGTGCTGATCCTCGACGAGCCTACCGACGGGCTCGATCCGAACCAGAAGCATCAGGTGCGCCAGCTGATCCAGGGGCTGGCGCAGGACAAGATCGTCATCATTTCCACCCATATTCTCGAAGAGGTGAGTGCGGTCTGCACCCGCGCGGTGGTGATCGCCAATGGTCGGCTGGTGGCCGATGGCACGCCGCTGGAGCTGGAAAGCCGCTCGAAGCATCACCAGGCGGTCACGCTGGTCAGTGATGCGCCGCTGGACGAAGTCGCCTTGGCGGCCTTGCCGGGTGTCGCCGGTGTCGAGCGAAACGAGCGCGAGCACAGCCTGACCGTACTGGCGCAGCCCGGGCACGTGATCTTCCCGCAGGTCAACGCGCTGATCGCCCAGCAGGGCTGGGCCGTCACCGAGCTGGACGTGGAGCGCGGCCGGCTGGATGAGGTGTTCCGTAACCTGACGCGAGGGGAAGCGCTATGAGCCAGTTGCCGGTCATCTTCAGGCGCGAGCTGGGCAGCTATTTCGCCACGCCGCTCGCCTATGTGTTCATCGTGATCTTCCTGGTGCTGTCCGGGGTATTCACCTTCTACCTGGGCGGTTTCTACGAGCGCGGCCAGGCGGACCTGACGCCCTTCTTCAGCTTTCATACGTGGCTCTACCTGTTCCTGGTACCCGCTATCGCCATGCGCCTGTGGGCTGAGGAGCGCAAGTCCGGTTCCATCGAGCTGCTGATGACGCTGCCGATCACCCGCTTCGAGGCGGTCGCCGGCAAGTTCCTCGCCGCCTGGGTTTTTGCCGGGATCGCGCTGCTGCTGACGTTCCCGATGGTCATCACCGTCAATTACCTGGGTGAGCCGGACAATGGCGTGATCGTCGCCGGCTATCTCGGCAGCTGGCTGCTGGCCGGCGCCTTCCTGGCCATTGGCTCGTGCATGTCGGCGCTGGCGAAAAACCAGGTGATCGCCTTCATCCTCTCGGTGGCGGTGTGCTTCCTGTTCATCGTCAGCGGTCTGCCAATGGTGCTCGACGCTCTCGCCTGGGCGCCGCAGTGGCTGATCGACGCGGTGGCTTCGCTGAGCTTCCTGATCCGTTTCGACTCCATCAGCAAGGGCGTGATCGACCTGCGTGACCTGCTGTATTTCGTCACGCTGATCGTCGCCTGGCTGGCGGCCACCGCCGTGGTCGTCGACCTGAAGAAAGCCGCCTGAGGAGTCACCATGAAACGAGTCATCTATTCCGGTGCCGGGCTGCTGCTGATCGCGCTGGCATTCCTGCTGTTCAACGGGCTGACCGGCACGCTGCTGACCAATGCCCGGCTGGACCTGACCGAGCAGAAGCTCTACACCATTTCCGAGGGTACCGAGCGCATCCTCGAGGGGCTGCAGTCACCCATCGAGCTGCATTTCTTCTATTCGGACGAGACCGCCAAGGACCTGGTCGCGCTGCGCAACTACGCGCGTCGGGTCGAGGAGATGTTGCGTGCCTATCAGCGGGCCTCTGGCGGCAAGCTCAAGCTGCACGTGATCGATCCGCAGCCGTTCTCCGAGGAAGAAGACCGCGCCGCCGAGTTCGGCCTGCAGGCGGTACCGCTCAACCAGGGCGGTGACAAGGTCTACTTCGGGCTGGCCGGCACCAATGCCGAGGGCAATACGCAGATCATCCCGTTCTTCCCGCTGGATCAGGAGGAGTTTCTCGAGTACGAGGTCAGCCGCCTGGTTCAGAGCCTGGCGACTGCCGAGCTGCCGGTGGTGGGTGTGCTTTCCGGACTGCAGCTGACCGGTGGCTTCGACATGCGCACGCAGCAGGCGACGCCGCCGTGGATGGTGCTGGAGGAAGTCCGCCAGCTGTTCCATATCGAGAGCCTGCAGCGCGATGTCGATCTGATCCCCACCAATGTATCGGTGCTGCTGCTGATCCATCCGAAGGATCTGCCCGAGCAGACGCTGTTCGCCATCGACCAGTTCGTGCTGCGCGGTGGCAAGCTCCTGGTGTTCCTCGATCCGCATAGCGAGATCGATCCGGGCATGGGCATCGGCCCGGGCGAGTTTGGCGAGGAGCGTGTCTCTGACCTGGAACCGCTGTTCAAGGCCTGGGGCGTGCGCATGCTGCCGAAGAAGGCGCTGGCCGATGCCGCTTACGGCATGTCGGTGGGCATGGGCGCCGAGCGCCGGCCGGTTCGGCATGCCGGTTGGCTGAGCCTGCCGCGCGCCGCGCTGGACCAGGATGACGTGAGCATCGCCGCGCTGGAGAACATCACGCTTGGCAGTGCCGGCATTCTCGAACCGCTGGAAGGGGCGACCACGCGCTTCACCCCGCTGATGCGCAGCTCCGAATACGCCATGCCGGTGGATGCCGAACGCTTCGCCACACTGGATAACCCGGAGACCCTGCTGCTCGGCTTCGAGCCCACCGGCGAGCGCTATACCCTGGCAGCGCGCATTCAGGGCCCGGCCAAGACGGCATTTCCCAATGGTATCGAAGGGCGCGAGAAGGGCATCCAGGAGAGCCAGAACATTAACGTCATCGCGGTGGCTGATACCGACATGCTGGCCGACCGCATGTGGGTGCAGGTGCAGGACTTTTTCGGTCAGCGCGTGCCCCAGCCCTGGGCCGACAACGGCGCCTTCGTGATCAACGCGCTGGACAACCTCTCCGGCACCGATGCGCTGATCAGCGTGCGTTCGCGCGGGCGCTTCACCCGGCCGTTCGTGGTGGTCGAAGCGCTGCAGCGTCAGGCCGAGAACCGCTTCCGCGAGAAGGAGGAGGTGCTGCAACAGCGCCTGGCCGATACCGAGCAGAAGCTGGCCGAGCTGCAGAGCCCGGACCCCGAACAGGCATTGGAGCTCTCCGGCGAGCAGGAGCAGGCGTTGCGCCAGTTCCTCCAGGAAAAGGTGCGCATCCGCAAAGAGCTGCGCGAGGTACGCTACCAGCTCAACGCCGATATCGAGGCGCTGGGGCGCACACTGAAATTCGTCAATATCGCCCTGGTACCGCTGGTACTGACGCTGGGCGTACTCGCGCTGTGGCTGTGGCGGCGCCGCCGTAGCGCCTGATGCTGGCCCTGCACGGCAGCCATGGCTGCCGTGCAGGGCAGACGACGCGAGGCGGAAAAGGGGCTGACAGCAGAAATCCTTGGCTTATACTCCGGCGACGGCTGCTTTCGAGTCGCATTCGCAAGCTGACGAATGCACGAGGGTCAGGCTGTGGAAACCCTCTTCCGAGGAATAACAAAAAGCGAGTTGGAGAAGTGGTAATGGCTGAGCGCGAAACCGGGACCGTCAAGTGGTTCAACGATGCAAAAGGCTATGGATTCATTCAGCGGGGTAATGGCGCCGACGTGTTCGTGCATTACCGCGCCATTCGTGGCGACGGCCATCGCTCGCTGGCCGAGGGGCAGCAGGTGGAATTCTCGGTGATCCAGGGCCAGAAGGGCCTGCAGGCCGAGGACGTCGCCGGCCTCTGACTCCGGTCGCAGAAGAACGAAGCCCGTCCTGATGACGGGCTTTGTTTTTTGAGCCTGGCGACGCTCCGCTGCAGACCCCCTGGGGCCAATCTGCTGGTTCCTGGTGGGTGTTTCACGACCCAGGTGCGATCAACCCGTGCGCCAGACGATCTCTTCTTCGCCGTCGGCACTGACGCGTATCCAGCGGTCGGCCTCTTCCTCGGCTTCCTCTTCCTGCCAGCCGCCCGGGGCGCAACGGATTTCTACGCCCAGCGCCTGATGCGCCGCGCGCGCGCAGGCCAGGTCATCGGCCCAGGGCGTGGCGTCGCTTTCCAAGAGCAGGCAGTGCCATTTGCCGACCGCCTTGGGCAGCCAGGTCACTGGAATCCCGGCGGCGTTGCACTTGAAGGTCTGGCCTTTCTGCTGCCAGGCGGAGCAGGGGCCGATGGCCTCGGCCAGCCACTCGCCGACGGCTTCCTGGCTGGCATCCCTGAGGTAGATCTCGATATCGGGTTGACGCATGGGCGACTGCCTTCTGTGTTGTGCCTTGGCCTGCCTCGCATGCTATCGAGGCGTTTGCCTTAGGAAATTCGTTCGATCCAGTCGTAGCGTATCGCAACCCGCACCGCCAGCGGCGTGTCGATGACGGCGGCGCGCCGCTCGGCGCTGGCGCGCCAGCCGTGCGGGGTCATCGCCAGGAGGTCGGCGCGGGCCTGGGCGTCGTCCAGCTGCAGTTCATAGCTGATTGTTTCGCTGTGGGTCAGGCGCATGCCGTCCGGAATGAGCGACAGGTGTTTCTCGTCGTCGTAGTCGCGTACCTCGTCGTAGAGCCGCGCGCGCAGCTCCCAGAGGTGCTCGCGGGTCGGCCCCATGCGCAGCAGTCCGCCGCCGGGCGGGAGCAGGCGTCGCGCTTCCTGCCAGTCCAGCGGGCTGAACACGCTGGCCAGCAGGTCGCAGCTGGCATCGGCCAGCGGCACGCGGGCCATGCTCGCCACCAGCCACTCGAGTTGCGGGGCGCGTTTGCAGGCGCGCTTGATCGCCTCGCGGGAGATGTCCAGTGCACAGCCTTCTGCATCCGGCAGCGCGGCGGCCAGTTGGGCTGTGTAGTAGCCCTCGCCACAGCCGATGTCCAGCCAGCGTTGCGGCGCGCGCTCGGCGGCCAGCTCGGCGAGGCGCCGGGCCAGCGGCGCATAGTGACCGCCATCGAGAAAGCGCCGGCGCGCCTCGACCATCGCCTGGTTGTCGCCCGGATCGCGGCTGTTCTTGTGCTGCACGGGCAGCAGGTTCAGGTAGCCCTGGCGCGCGCGGTCGAAACGGTGGTTGGCCGGGCAGGCCACGCCGTTTTCCACCGCGCTGAGCGGCGCCTGGCAGATCGGGCAGATCAGCATGCCAGCAGGTTCACCAGGGTCTGGTAGTAGATGTCGGTCAGCACATCGAGATCGCTGGCCAGGATGTGCTCGTCGACCTGGTGGATGGTGGCATTGACCGGGCCGAGCTCGACCACCTGGGTACCCAGGGTGGCGATAAAGCGTCCGTCCGAGGTGCCGCCGCTGGTGGACGGCGTGGTTTCGCGGCCGGTGACGCTGCGGATCGCCTTGGCCACGCCGTCGAGCAGGTCACCCGGCTCGGTGAGGAACGGCAGGCCGGACAGCGCCCAGTCGATGCTCCAGTCCAGACCGTGCTTGTCGAGGATCGCCGCGGTGCGTTGCTGCAAGCCTTCGACGGTCGACTCGGTGGAGAAGCGGAAGTTGAATACCGCTTCCAGCGTGCCGGGGATGACGTTGGTGGCGCCGGTGCCGGCGTTCAGGTTGGAGATCTGGAAGCTGGTCGGCGGGAAGAACGCATTGCCATCGTCCCAGTGTTCGGCAGCCAGCTCGGCCAGTGCCGGCGCGGCCAGGTGGATCGGATTCTTCGCCAGATGGGGGTAGGCCACATGGCCCTGCTGACCACGAACGGTGAGCGTACCGCCCAGCGAGCCGCGGCGACCGTTCTTCACCACGTCGCCCACCAGGCTGGTGCTCGAGGGTTCGCCGACGATGCACCAGTCCAGGCGCTGGCCGCGCTCGCGCAGGCGTTCGACCACCGCCTTGGTACCGTGGTGCGCCGGGCCTTCCTCATCGCTTGTGATCAGGAAGGCGATCTGTCCCTTGTGGTCCGGATGGTCGGCGGTGAAGCGTTCCACTGCCACGACCATGGCGGCCAGGCTGCCTTTCATGTCTGCCGCGCCGCGACCGTGGAGAATGCCCTGCTCGTCGATGCGCGCACTGAACGGCGGGTTCTGCCAGGCCTGCAGCGGGCCGGTGGGAACCACGTCGGTATGGCCGGCGAAGCACAGCACCGGGCCTTCGTTGCCGCGAATGGCCCAGAAGTTCTCCACGTCCTCGATGTGCATTGGCTCGATGGCGAAGCCGCAAGCCGCCAGGCGCTGGCTCATCAGCTGCTGGCAGCCTTCGTCCAGCGGCGTCACGGAGGGGCGGTTGATCAGCTCGCAGGCCAGTTCGAGGGTCGGGGAGAGGGCGGGGGCGGTCATCACGGCTCCGGTACGGCGGGGAAAGGGCGCCATATTAAAGCAAAGCCGGGGCTGCGGTGACGGCCGGATGCAGTGGTCGGCACGCGGCGAGGTCTTATAATCGCCAGGTTTTTCTCCGGGGAGTCGGCATGTCTATCGATGAACAGCGTTTCGGCGGCATCGCCCGTCTGTATGGCCGGCTCGGTCTGGAGCGGCTGGCGGCGGCTCATGTGGCGGTGGTCGGCATCGGCGGTGTCGGCTCGTGGGCGGCCGAGGCGCTGGCACGCAGCGGCGTCGGCGAGATCAGCCTGTTCGACCTGGACGATGTGTGCATCACCAATACCAACCGGCAGATCCATGCGCTGGAGGGTGCGGTGGGCAAGCCGAAGGTGGACGAAATGGCCGCGCGCATCCGTGCCATCAACCCGGCATGTCGGGTTCATGCCGTGCCCGACTTCGTCACCCGCGAAACCATGGCCGAGTACATCACAGAAGGCTTGGACTGCGTCATCGACTGCATCGACAGCGTGCCGGCCAAGGCGGCGCTGATCGCCTGGTGCAAGCGCCGCAAGATCCAGATCATCGCGACCGGCGGGGCGGGCGGGCAGGTGGACCCGACGCAGATTCAGGTCGCCGATCTGAACAAGACCTTCAACGATCCGCTGGCGGCCAAGGTGCGCTCGCTGCTGCGTCGCGAATACAACTTCTCGCGCACGCCGGGGCGCACCTACAGCGTGCCCTGTGTGTTCTCCACGGAGCAGTTGCGCTACCCGAAGCCGGACGGCGGCGTCTGCCAGAGCAAGAGTTTCGTTGGCGAAGGCGTCAAGCTCGACTGCGCTGGAGGGTTCGGTGCGGTCACCATGGTCACTGCTAGTTTCGGCATGGTGGCGGCGGCGAAGGCGGTCGACAAGCTGGTCGCCGGTGCACGTCGGCCGAGCGAACGTAATGTGTTAGCCATGACAGCTAATTCTGCTGGCCCCTAGTTGTGTCAGGCGCCGGTTTCAGCACTGCTACCTCCTGACTTTCTCGAATTCGCATCTGACGGAAGTTCGTCATTCCTGTCGGCGATAGTTCTGATAGGGCGCGCCTGGTTCGATTTTTCGGCTTGTCTTATGTGCCTGCGGCGTGTCTAGCACTCGGGTTGCAGGAAGTTCCGTTGACTTAAAATATTAATAAAACAGCAAGCGCTCTGTAATGCGGGGCTCCCATACTCCGCTTCGATCAAACCAACCAAGCTTACGTCACTTGTAAACGGCGTTGATTAAATCCCAATGGAGCTCTGGAGCTTTCTGATGAAGAAGAAGTTGATTGCGGTTGTTGTGAGTGCTGCGGCCGTAATGCCTGTTCTGGCTGCGGCAGACGTCAATATCTACGGTCGTGTGCATGTTTCCACCGACTTCCTGGACGATGGTGCCGACTACTCCGAGACCAATATTTCAAGTAACTCTTCGCGCCTGGGTTTCAAGGGTGATCATCAGATCAATCCTGACCTGAAAGCATTCTTCCAGGTGGAGCAGCAGATCAACTTCACTACCGGTAGCGGAGATTCTGACAGTACCAACTTCGCCACTCGCGATACATTCGTAGGTTTGGCAGGTGATTTTGGCTCCGTACAGCTGGGACGTTTCGATAGTCCTTTCAAAGTGGCGCGCGGTCCGGCCAACCTCTTCGGTGATCAGGTCGGTGACATGCGCAACCTGACTCGTGTTGGCAATGCCCGATTCGACGAGCGATATGACAACACAGTTCAGTACACCACACCGAGTTTTGGCGGCTTCAACGCAGTGCTCGCCTATTCCGTACATGAAGGGCAGTGGGTCGAAGAAAACGAAGATTCCGACGGCATCAGCGTTGCGCTGAACTACGTTGGTGGTCCGCTCGAGGCATCCCTGGCGTATGAAACCGTGGAGGAAGACACCTCCCGTGGCGAGCGTGATGGCATTCGTGCTGCCGCTGCCTACAAGTTGACCGACGAATTCAAACTCGTCGGCTTCTATCAGACCGTCGACTACGATGGCTTCGAAGGTACCTCCGCAGCCCTGCGTGACCAGCTCTCTTCGAAGACCTATGGTCTGGGTGGCGAATTTAAGGTTGCCTCCAATACAGCTCTCAAGGCCATGTGGATGACTCGAGACGCCGATGCATCCAACTATGACGCCGATATGTGGGTAGTCGGCGTAGAGCACAAGTTGGACAAGGCTGTTCGTGTCTATGCCAACTACGCCGTCCTTGATAATGACGACAATGTCGCGCTGACTCCATGGAGCCAGGCTCGCTCCGCCAATCCGACTGGTCAGTCTATCAACGATGGCGTGAACGAAGCCCTCGGCGAAAAAGCGTCCGGACTTTCTGTCGGTCTGCGTTACGACTTCTAATCTTCTATAAGATCGGAAATATTAAGCCGGGACGCTCAGTTTAGGGTGCCCCGGTTTTTTTGTAATCAAAGTGAGATATTTCACTTCTACTGTGGCTCTCTACCTGCAGTGTCGCAGGGTTGCCAGCTCTGGTGGATAACCAGCTTAGCCCGCTTATTCTGTTCAAGGAGTCTCCATGCGTTGTATTTTCTGGGTTGCCGTTGTCGGCCTGTTATCGGGTTGTGCACAACAGTCCCACGTGAAGTTGTACCCCGGCTCCGAGCTGCCAAAGGCGCAAGTAGTGGTGGTTGAAGTACCCGATACTCTTGAAGTGATGAGCATCAATGGCCAAGAGCTGCCTTTGGCTAACTCGCGGTTCGGCACAAAGAACAAAACGCTGCATCTGCAGCCCGGTAAATATCGTATCAATGCCTACTACAAGAACGGCTTTGATATCGGCGGAGGCCTGAGTCACGAAATCGTCCGCACGCGCGGAGCGGTGTACAGCCTGGATGGTCGTGCTGGTGACGTCTGGAAGCTGGAATACAACGAGCCGGCCAACTTGCAAGAAGCTCGCGCGATGAAGGACACTTTCGCCGGCTGGTCGAAGAACCAGCTCACCGGCGAACGCATCGAGACGACAGTCGGAGCAGAACCGACTTCCGCTGTGAACCAGCTTCTGGGCGGTAACTCCAGCGCGGTTGCGCAGACCACTGTCGAGCCGCTCGATAGCGCGCAGACCCACTCGAATGTTGGCGTACCTGTCCCATCTCGAGCAGCACCGTCCCAGACCTTGCCTCACAGCGACGCGACGCTCAACACACTGCAGCAATTGTGGCTGATGCTAAGCCCGGAAAGCCGTAAGGCATTCCTCGACTGGACTCAGCAGTAAGCCGAGTGCGTGCATTTGCACTTACAGAGCAGGTTCGCAGGTAACCCGTCTGAAACGTGCATCCGGTAAATTCCCGTGTGTATGCTCCTTTGCCCCGTCGCTTGACGGGGTTTTTTATGCGCTTTTTTTCATAGCGCAGGTGAGCCAGACTGATCGGCATGCACATTCAGACCATTTCCAGAATCGCCGAGCTTGCTTCCATAGCATGGGACGCCATGCTGTCCGACACTCAACCCTTTGTCCGTCACGCCTTTTTATCCACCCTGGAAGATAGTGGCAGTGTGGGAGGGCGCAGCGGCTGGCAGCCAGCGCATTTGGTCCTACGCGACCCGCACGGCGAATTGCGCGCAGCACTTCCGCTGTACCGCAAGAGCCACTCGTACGGTGAGTATGTTTTCGACTGGGCCTGGGCTGACGCATGCCAGCGCGCCGGTATCGGTTATTACCCGAAGTTGCTCTGTGCAGTGCCGTTCACGCCAGTCGCCGGTGGTCGCCTGCTGGGCGACGCGGAAGGAGCGGGCCTCTTGATCGATGCGCTCACCGAGGGACTGGATCGAAACGAAACGTCTGGATTGCACATCAACTTCACCGAGCCTGCCGCCGACCGTCTTGTCGCAGGCCGGGAAGGCTGGCTGGAACGCATCGGCTGTCAGTTTCACTGGCACAACCGCGGCTATCGTGATTTTCAGGACTTCCTCGATGCGCTGACGTCGCGCAAACGCAAGCAGATGCGCAAGGAGCGAGAGCAGGTCACGGCTCAAGGCATCTCGTTCGAATGGCGAGAAGGGCACGAGCTCAGCGAGGCGGAATGGGATTTCGTGTATGCCTGTTACGCCAATACTTACCACGTACGCGGCCAGACGCCGTACCTCACGCGTATTTTCTTCAGCCTGCTGGCCGAGCGCATGCCAGAGGCGATCCGCGTCGTATTGGCTGTTCAGGGCGTAAGGCCTGTCGCCATGGCGTTCAGCCTGTGTGACGACAGCGGACTATACGGCCGATACTGGGGCTGCCTGGCGGAGTTTGACCGTCTGCACTTCGAGACCTGTTTTTACCAGGGCATCGACCAGGCCATTGCGGACGGCCTGCAGCGCTTCGATGCCGGCGCGCAGGGCGAGCACAAGCTGATCCGGGGCTTCGAACCGGTGATCACGCGCTCCTGGCATTACCTGCAGCACCCCGGTTTGCGAGCCGCGGTGACGGATTTTCTGCAGCAGGAGCGCGTCGGTGTGCTGGCCTATGCCGAGGCGGCGCGGCAGGCGCTGCCGTACCGGCAGGCCGGCAGCTAGCCACTTGCGTCAGGCGTGGGACGCGGCGCTGTTTTCCTCGTGGATATCCAGCATGCGCTGCAATTCGCTGCGCAGCAGCGGATCCTGGCAGCCTGGCAGATACTCGCGCAGCTTACGGATCACCCATTGCTGACCCTTGTCGATGAACGGCAGACGTTCATCCAGCGACTCGATCGCCATCGCCTTGCCGTAGAAGGCGCCGGTGTCCTTGTTGGGCTCCACGCCCAGATGCTGAAGGCAGTTGAGCAGCAGCTTGCAGCTCTCGATCTCGCCCTGGCGAATCTGCTCGAGCAGCTGCCGCTGTTCCGGGTCAGTGGCCTGTTGCAGCGATTCGCCGGCAACCTTGGCGCCCGCGCGTTCGGCGCTGAGCAGGTCCTGCAGCAGCTGGGCTTCGCCTTCCGGGGTGTTCAGTGGGCTTTGTGGTTCGGTCATGTCGCGATCTCCTGTCGGTTGAGGGTTTCGCACGCTGGCGGCAGCCGGGTATGTGCCGGCAGAAATGAAAAGGGCCGGTGAACCGGCCCTTCGGGGATCAGAGCTTCTTCGCGGTGATGATCTTCACCGGAGTCAGTGGCACGTTCTGCATCATGGCGCGGTTGCCTGTGGGGACCTGGGCGATCTGGTCGACGACCTCCATGCCGCGCACCACCTTGCCGAACACCGCGTAGCCGAAATCGCGGCTGCCGTGGTCGAGGAAGTCGTTGTCGCGGTGGTTGATGAAGAATTGACTGGTCGCCGAGTTGACGTTCTGCGTACGGGCCATGGCCACGGTGCCGCGCACGTTGTGCAGGCCGTTGTCGGCCTCGTTCTTGATCGGCGCCTTGGTGGGCTTCTGGTTCAGCCCTTCGCCGAAGCCGCCACCCTGGATCATGAAGCCTGGGATGACGCGGTGAAACACGGTGCCGTCGTAGAAACCGCTATCGACGTAGGCGATGAAGTTCTCGACGCTGATCGGTGCCTTTTCCGCCTCGAGTTCCAGTTCGATTTCACCCAGGCTGGTGGTCAGCAGCACGCGCGGATTTTCGGCAGCGAACAGGTTGCCGGCCAGCAGTACGGAACAGGCGGCGAGGGCGATGCGTTTCAACATGATGTTTTCCTGATGTTGGGGAAGCTGTCAGCCGGCCAGCGAGTTGGCCTGTCCGGCATCGTACGTCTTGATCAGCTCGATGAGAATCCGGGTGGCCGGGCCGAGCGGTTTGTCGTGGTTAGTGTAGAGATAGAACAACGGCCGGCGAATGCTGCCTTGGACCAGTGGCAGCGGCTTGAGCACGCCTTCGGCCAGCTCGCGGCCGATCAGGTGACGCGGCAGCCAGGCGAAGCCCAGACCACTGCTGACGAATGCCACGGAGGTGGCGAGGCTGCCCACCGTCCAGCGCTGCTCGGCGCCCAGCCAGCCGGCGTCGCGCGGCTGCCGCAGGCCGCTGTCGCGCACCACGATCTGCATCTGACTCTGCAGGTCCTGCACGCTGAGCTTGCGTCCCAGTTGATGCAGGGCGTGGTCGGCATGGGCGACGGCGACGAACTCCACGGTGCTGAGCTCGCTGCCCAGATAGCCAGTGATGTCCAGGCCGCTGATGGCCAGATCCGCCGTGCCGTCCTTGAGCACTTCTTCCACGCCGGACAATACCTCCTCGCGCAGCCGAACCCGGCAGCCACGGCTCTTGGGCATGAAGTCGCTGAGGGCGCGGATCAGCTTGGCGCTGGGGTAGGCGGCATCGACCACCAGGCGCACCTCGGCTTCCCAGCCTTGTTCCATGTGGTGCGCCAGTTCTTCCAGCTGACTGGCCTGTGTGACCAGCTGTCGCGACCGGCGCAGCAGCACTTCTCCTGCCTCGGTCAGCACTGCCTTGCGCCCGTCTATGCGCAATAGCGGCACGCCGAGCTGCTCCTGCATGCGCGCCACGGTGTAGCTGACCGACGACTGCGACCGATGCAGCGCTTCGGCCGCCTGGGCGAAGCCGCCGTGATCAATGACCGCCTGCAGGGTGCGCCACTGATCGAGGGTCACACGGGGCACTTTCATTCCTTCGGTTCCTTTAGCAAGGTCTGTTACGCTGGCCCTTCTGTCGAGGAGCCCCGTCAAATGAAAACAATCGGTTACCTGCTCTTTGCCCTGTTGCCAGTCGCGGCCAGCGCCGCCACCTATCCCGTGGACATCGATCAGCAGCTCAACGGCGCCGAAGTCACCGTGACGCCGCAGGTTATCGACCGCGATCTGGCCGGCCTGCTGCTGCACAACTACGGGGAGACGGCGGCCGTGTGTACGGCCGTGTTCCAGAACGGCCCGGAAGCACCGCGCACCCGGCGCACGGAGCTGCAACCCGGTGAGCGCAAGGCGCTGACGTCGAAGTTCAAGCGCGACGTCATCCGGTTGCGCATCAAACTGACCTGCGAACCGAAGTAGCTCGGCCGCCAAGGCGCCAGCCGTACGGGATCAATCCAGTACGTTCTCCAGGATTTCGTAAACGATGCCCGTGGCGATGGCCACCAGGATCACGTCACGCCCCAGTTGCTTCCATTCATAGCCTTCGTAGCGTGGCAGATGGCCGAGCAGGCGATTGTCCAGGTTCTTGGCGATGCCCGGCGGTAGTGGTTTGCCGCGCGCCAGGTTCTTCTGGATGCCAGGGGGCAGGGACGATGGCGGCATGAGCAGCTCGCGGTGGTTGCGCAGCGTGATGCGAATCGCGCCGATATCCACGGACGGCCCCTGGTGATGATATTGCTGCGCCGGCGCCTGCCCCTGGCCGCGCTGAGCCTTGTACTTACTGTTGCCGGGGTGATCGTTGTTCGGCTGCGCCGCCGTCACCGTGGAGAGTGCCAGTGAAAGCGCGCCGGCCAGCAGCGCGATCCGCTTCATCGAGTTCATGCGAACCTCCTGGGCATTAAGCCGCTTCGCTTTGTCAGCTTAGCCTGTGTTTGCCAGAGAAAACATGCCGGCTGTTACAGAACGCGCCTTTGCCGGGCAGACCGGGTAACCTATGCCATCGTTCTTTTCGACCTCCGAGGTAGCTCCCTTGTTTGACCAATTCGCCCTGCACGAACGCCTGCTCAAGGCCGTCGCCGAACTCAAATTCGTCGAGCCGACCCCGGTGCAGGTGGCGGCGATTCCGCCGGCGCTGGAAGGGCGCGATCTGCGTGTAACGGCCCAGACCGGCAGTGGCAAGACGGCTGCGTTCGTGCTGCCGATGCTCAACCGTCTGATCGGCGATGCCCGGCCGCGGGTCGACGTGCGCGCGCTGATCCTATTGCCGACCCGCGAACTGGCCCAGCAGACCCTCAAGGAAGTCGAGCGCTTCTCGCAGTTCACCTTCATCAAGTCCGGCCTGATCACCGGTGGTGAGGACTTCAAGGTCCAGGCCGCGATGCTGCGCAAGGTGCCGGACGTGCTGATTGGCACGCCGGGCCGGCTGATCGAGCATCTGAATGCGGGCAACCTGATCCTCAAGGATGTCGAGGTTCTGGTGATCGACGAGGCCGATCGCATGCTCGACATGGGTTTTGCCGAAGACATGCAGCGTCTGGTAGGCGAATGCGAAAAGCGTCAGCAGACGCTGCTGTTTTCTGCCACCAGCGGCGGCGCCGGGCTGCGCGAGATGGTCGGCAAGGTGCTGAATGATCCGCTGCACCTTCAGCTCAACCGCGTCAGCGAGCTGAACGAGTCGACCCGGCAGCAGATCATCACCGCCGACGATCCGGCGCATAAGGAAAAGCTGGTGCATTGGCTGCTGGCCAACGAGACCTATCAGAAGGCGGTCATCTTCACCAACACCCGCGCCCAGGCCGATCGTCTGTACGGTCATCTGGTGGCAGGCGACATCAAGGTCTTCGTGTTGCACGGGGAGAAGGACCAGAAGGAGCGCAAGCTCGCCATCGAGCGCCTCAAACAGGGCGGTGTGAAGGTGCTGGTGGCCACCGATGTGGCTGCGCGCGGCCTGGATATCGAGGGCATGGACCTGGTGATCAACTTCGACATGCCGCGTTCGGGTGACGAGTACGTGCACCGCATCGGCCGTACCGGACGCGCCGGCGCCGAAGGGCTGGCGATCTCGCTGATCTGCCACAACGACTGGAACCTGATGTCCAGCATCGAGCGCTACCTCAAACAACGCTTCGAGAAGCGGGTGATCAAGGGGCTGAAGGGCACCTATCAGGGGCCGAAGAACCTCAAGGCTTCGGGCAAGGCCGCTGGCAGCAAGAAGAAAAAGATCGACAAGAAAAAGGGCGTAGAGAAGAAGTCCAAGCCTGCCGGCAAGCGCCCGAACGGTGCCAAGCGGGAGACGCCGTCACCTGTCGTCAGCCAGGACGGCATGGCACCGCTCAAGCGCAAGAAGCCGACGGCCGAGTGACACTCGGCTGATTCGCCCTAGCGTTGCGCGTCGGCCGGCGGAATGTCTGCCTCGCGCTCCGCTTGCTCGATCTGCTGCAGGCGTTTGTCATAGGCTTCGCATTCGTTGCCAAGCTGATCGGCGCTGCGCTTGGCGTCCATCTGTCGAATCTCCTCGTTGATCTCTTCTGCCCGGGCCGGGTTGCTCTTGGTGAGCTGATTGACCCGTTCGGCCAGCTGTTCCGCCTTGGCATTGACCTCGTCCGGCGTGCAGGCCGCATGGGCGGTCGGTGCGGCCAGCAGGGCGGCGGTCAACGTAATCGTCAGCAGTTTCATGGCTGTGTCCTCGCTCAGTCGTTCCTAAAGGTGGATTGCCGCCCAGCCGCTTTAGTTCAGCGCGAACCGGCGGCCAGCGAAAGCGGTCGGTATGTACAGGCGCCCTGTCTACGGGGCGGAATACCTGCTACGGGAGAATGGCCATGAGCTACAAATGGGACCTGATCCAGCGCTTGCTGCATGAAGTGCAGGACAGCGCGAACGATACATTCAAACCACGTCGCTATGCCGAGGAGCATGCCGCGCAGCTGGAGAGCGAAGGCAAGTCCATGCCCAATCTGGACAGCCTGCGTGCCGAGGCGGCCGACTACGAGAGCCTGTTGTTCGAGGGAGGGTTCATCGCCAGTCGCCCCGAAGAGCAGGGCGGGAACGGTGAGAATTTCGTTCTCACCGAGCGTGGCTCGCGCCTGCTGGCGATTCTCGACTCGCCTGCTGAGCAGGACCGGCGCCAACGCCTGGCGGAAAAGGGCGAGGCTGCTCTGGTACCGGAGGTGTTCGACCAGCTGGCCGCCGGCGTTTAAGTCGTCGCAACTACAGCCGGAAACCGTCGACGATATAGCCGGCCAGGGTCTCGCTGACCGGTGAATGCCGTTGCGGATTGCGTAACAGGACGATGCTGGTTTGCGGCAAGCCGGGCAGCCCGTCCGCCTCGCCAAGGATATTCAGCTCAGCCGGGATCAGACTCTGCAGCTGCGCTGTCAGTGCCAGCCCGGCGCCGACGATGGCCATGATCGCGGCGAGACTGGGGCTGCTGTAGGCGATCCGGTAATCGATCTCGCGGGCGTCCAGCGCGTTGCACACCCAGGCGCGGCAGAAGCAGTCGGTATTGAAAGTGGCCAGCGGCAATGGGCGCTGGTCGTCCAGGTTGAAGCCCGGAGCAGCCGCCCACACCACGTACTCCTGACGCAGCAGCTGGCCGATCTCCGTACCCGGCTCACGAGTGATGATGCTCAGGTCCAGATCGCGGCGCTGCAGCAGCTGGCTCGACGGCTCGCAGTGCACCTCCACCTGGACCAGCGGGTAGGCCTGGGCGAAGCGGGCCAGGATGCCCGGCAGAAAGCGCATCACATAGTCGTCCGGCGTGCCGATCCGGACCGCGCCGACCATGTGCGGCTGACGCAGCGTGGTCATGACCTCGCCATGCAGCTTGAGAATGCGCCGGGCATAGCCCAGCAGGATCTGCCCCTCGGCAGTCAATCTGACCTGACGGCCGCTGCGTTCGAACAGCGGTCGTTCGAGCACATCTTCTTCCAGGCGCTTCATCTGCATGCTGATCGCCGACTGGGTGCGGTTGACCGCGACTGCGGCCCGCGTAAAGCCGCCGTGATCGGCAATGGCGACGAAGCTGCGCAGCAGTTCGGTATCGATGTTCGGGTAGCTCGCCATTCATCAATCCTCAAGATGCCAGGCATCAGAAACATTCGTTGGATTGATCATAATCGCCGCGCGAGACTGGCGCCAATCCAAACAGGAGGGCGCTGTGATGAATATGCAGAAGATCGTTTCGCACAGGCTTCATCTACCCGAAGCCGCTCGGATTGCCGGACCTGCGTTGCTGAAGCAGGGCTGGTTGAAGCTGCGGCGCTGGCACGAGCTGGCACGGCAGCGGCGGCAGCTGGCCAGTCTGAGCGACGAGATGCTCAAGGACATCGGCCGCAGTCGTGCCGACATCGAGTGGGAGGCCAGCCGGCCTTTCTGGGATGAACCGCGCTAGGGCCGAACTCAATGGCCCAGCAGCAGCTTCTGTATCCCCAACGACAGGCTGACGAGCACCAACATCAGTGCGAACAGCCGCTGAAGGAGGCTGCTGTTGAGGTACTGCGCGAGGCGATTGCCGGACAGCACGCCGAACGCGCCACCCAGGGCCAGCCCTCCCAGCAATGCCAGCGGCGGCTCGGCATCGGTCAGGTAGAGCAGAAAGCCGCCGCCGCTGACGACAGCGATCACGGCCATGGATGTCGCCATCGCGCTGAGCAGCGACAACGAGGTGAACCAGAGCAGTGCCGGGACGATGAGGAAGCCGCCCCCGACACCCATCAGGCCCGACAACAGACCGACACCCAGGCCTATGCCGAGCAGTGCCGGGTAGCGGTCCTCGGCGTTTTCCTTGGCCGGCAGGCTGGCACCGCGCCACATCCGCCAGGCCGACCAGAGCACCAAGAGGCAAAAGCCGATGATCAGTGCGCGCTCGGGAATGAACTGGCCCAGCCATTGGCCGGCGGCATTGCCGGGCAGGCCGCAGAGCGCCAGCAACACCACCGGGCGCCAGGCCACCTGGCCCAGCCGCGCCCGCGGAATGGCGCCGATGAGTGCAGACATCGCCACGGCGCCGAGGCTGACGCCGATGGCATCGCGCAGCGGCAGGTGCAGGCTTAGCAGCAGCGGCAGCGCCACCAGAGAGCCGCCGGCACCGGTCAGGCCGAGCAGCAGTCCGAGGATCAGGCCAATGCCCAGCGCTTCGAGCAGCAGTACATCCATCAGGCGCAAGCGGCCGAAAGGGAAGCAATGCGGAGAGTGGTATCTGGCTGCATGAATACTCCATCGTGAGCGCTCGTCTCCATCGTTGGTACGTCCGCTTTGATGAGCGTTCCCCACGAGGATGCCGGGCCGTGGCGGTGCGCGACCGCCCGCGGAGTGTAAAGCCTATCAGGGCGCCAGGGCACGGCTCAGGGTGAATGCGCCACGCAGATCGCCTTCGCGGAAGCCGCGCGCCTGGTCCTGCGGGTAGTGCTTGTCGAGCAGCTGCAGCAGTTCCGGTTTGATGTTCTCGCCATGGCAACCCAGGCAGGCCTCGGCGGTACCGATTGCCTGCATGTAGCGATATTCGCCGGCAACCACTTCGCCATGGCTGAGCTGTTGAACAGGCTCACCGGCAGCGGCGCGCTGGGCGAACTGCTCCAGCACACGACGCTCCCAGGCATCCGGTGCGTTGTCCGGATTGCGCAATTTGAGGGCGGTGCGGCCGACGGTCCAGGGCGCCTGGCTGTGCTGGGCGGCAATGCTCGGCGCCAGGGACTGACAGGCTTCGACCGCCTGCGCCGGGCCGCCATCGGCCATCGCCTGTTTGACGGTGCCGAGCAGCTGTTGCTGGAACGGGGCGATCAGGCCGACGGCCTCGACGCGCAGTTGCTCCGGATCGGCCGCAGGGGCCGCTTGGGTGCCGAGGGAAAACAAGCCGAGAGCGAGCAGAGACAGGGTTTTCATGGGACCTACGCCGGTTGCTTTGTATAGTGGGGGGAGTATCTTTCGGCGCGCGCCTCGATGCAAGCCGTCACCGGCAGGGTGACGGCTTGCGCTGTCTGCTCGTTCAGGTGCCGCGAATCAGCTTGCGTAGCAGGAAGCGGTTGGGATGGCAGGCTTCTGCCACTTCCCGTGGCAATGGTAGCGGCTCGTCATCCAGCCAGGCTGCAAGCAGCTCGCCGGAGAGCGGCGCGCTGATCATGCCGCGCGAGCCGTGGGCGGTGTTCACATAGAGGCCGTCCAGCCAGGGGCAGACGGCCTCCACGGACTGCCGCGCGTTCCTGGCCAGCGCCGCGTAGGTTTCGGCGAAGCGCTGCGGGTCGGCCAGCGGCCCGATCAGCGGCAGGTAGTCCGGGCTGGTGCACCGGAACGCGACGCGGCCCTGCAGGGCTTCGGTGCGCTGCGGATCGGCCTGCAGGCGTTGGTAGAGGTCAGTCGAGATCTGTTCGAGCATCTCCAGGTTCGCCTGGTGCTCGGCGACACTGGGGGCGTCGTCGGTCTGCTGGAAATTGAAGCTCGCGCCCAGGGTATGGGTGCCGTCTCGTGGCGGTGCAACGTAGCCCTTGGCGCACAGCACGGTGCGCAACTGGCCGCTGCGGGCCGTGGCGGGGAGGGCAGAAATCTGCCCGCGGATGCGTTTGAGCGGTAGCCAGGCGCTCTGCTCGAAGCGCGCCGCATCGGCTGCGCCAGCGAGCACCACGACCGGCGCCTCGGCCAGCACGCCCTCGCCGCCGAGCACCTGCCAGGCCTCGCCGTGGCGGCGCAGATCGAGGGCCTCCCGATGCCGCAGCAGCTCGATACCCGGTCGCTGCAGCAGCCAGCGGCACAGCGCGGGTGGATGGGCCCAGCCGGCATCGGGATAGAACAAGCCACCTTCGGTCAGGGCCACGCCGGCCAGTGCTTCGGCGGCGTCGCGTTCGAGCGGATGAACCAGTGAGGGCGGAAAAGCCTCCGCCAGCTCAGCCTGGCGTTGGCGTTCCTTGTCGTCGTAGATCAGTTGCAGCACACCACAGGCTTGCCAGTCCTGGCCCTGCTGCAGGTGGCCGAGCAGTCGGCGGGTATAGCTGAAGCCACCGACCACCAGCTTCGACAGCGCGGTGCCGTGAGCCGATAGCTTGAGGTAGAGCACCCCCTGCGGATTGCCGGAGCCCTCCTGCGCGGCGTCGGCATGGCGTTCCAGAACGCTGACCCGCCAGCCACGGGCGGCCAGCGCGGCAGCCGTGGCGCAACCGGCCAGGCCGGCGCCGATCACCACGGCACGGCGTTCGCGGACGGTACGGCCTGGCCGGGCGAACCAGGGCTTGTCTGCCATCTGCGCAGTGCTCGATTGCAGGCGACCGCGCAGGATCTCGCGCTTGTGGCCGTATCCCGGCACACGCTGCATGTCGAAACCAGCCTCGATCAGACCGCGACGCACGAAACCGGCGCTGGTAAAGGTGCCCAGAGTGGCGCCCGGTGCGGATAGCCGGGCCATTTCGCTGAACAGTGCCGGTTGCCACATCTGCGGATTCTTCGCCGGCGCGAAGCCGTCGAGAAACCATGCATCGATGCGTGCGTCCAGGCTGGGCAGACATTCCAGCACGTCGCCGACCAGCAGGGTCAGCACCACTCGCCCGCCAGCGAAGACCAGGCGCTGATAGCCCGGATTGAGCGCGACGTATTGTTCGAGCAGTTGGTCGGCCTGGGCCTGCAGCTCCGGCCACAGCGCCAGCGCGCGCTGCATGTCGGCGAAGGTTAGCGGGTGCTTTTCGACGCTTACGAAATGCAGCCGCGCCCGGGCACTGGCGCTGCGTTCGAACAGTTGCCAGGCGCAGAGGAAATTCAGCCCTGTGCCGAAGCCGGTTTCACCGATGACCAGACACTCGTCGGGCTGCATGGCGGCGAAGCGGCGGGGCAGATCGTTCTGCGCCAGGAATACGTGCTCGGTCTCGGCCAGCCCGCTGGCGCGGGAGAAATACACATCGCCATAGTGGCGGGACTGCGGCAGGCCGTTCTCGTCCCAGTCGAGCTCGGCGTGCTGGAAGGCGTCTTGGGCGGGGTGATCGTTCATCATGGTTCCTGATCGGTCAGGGGCGGCGCGAAAGGAGTAGGGCCGGGCAATGCCCGGCCCGGTCGGTCAGCCGTTGGCGTGGATTTCCTGCTCCAGCCGGCCGATGGCAGCGTCGAGTTCATCCAGCGCCGCCTCGCTGTCCGGATGGTTCTGCTTGAGCAACGTTTCGCTCTGCTGACAGGCGTTGCGCAGCTGCGGGACCCCGCAATAGCGCGTCGCGCCATGCAGGCGGTGCACGCGTTCGATCAGAGCCTGGCGGTCACCGGCCAGTCGCGCCTCGCGGATCGTGCGGCGATCGCCTTCCAGCGACTGCAGCAGCATGCCGAGCATGTCGTCTGCGAGGTCTGCCTTGCCCGCGGCCAGGCGCAGACCTTCCTCTTGATCGAGCACCTTGAGGCTCTGCTCCGCTGTTGGCGATGCCTCGGCGATGCGCTGCGGCTGACTGCGCAGGGCCAGGCCGGTCCACTTGAGCACGACCTGCGCCAGCTGGCGATCGCTGATGGGCTTGGTCAGGTAGTCGTCGAGGCCGCTCTGCAGCAGCGAGCGCTTCTCGTTGGCCAGGGCATGGGCGGTCAACGCGACGATCGGCAGCGGCGTGCTGCTGCTGGCCTGCTCCCATTGGCGAATGGCTTCGGTGGTCTGGCGACCGTCCATGCCCGGCATCTGCACGTCCATCAATACCAGATCGAAGCTGTGTTGCTTGACCGCCTCCAGCGCGGCAGGGCCGTTGTCCACCGCCACCACGTCGGCACCCATGTCGCCGAGCAGAGTCTTGACCAGCAGGAGGTTGGCCGGATTGTCGTCGACGCAGAGCACCTGGGCGGCGCGGCTGGGCGCGGCAGCGGCGGGCTCGGCGTAGGCCTGGTTGGGCCGCACCAGCTCCACCAGCACGCGCTGCAGCTTGCGTGTGCAGGCCGGCTTGCCCTGCAGCTGGGTGTAGCTGTGCGCTTCGGGCAGCGAATCGTGATAGCTGGCCTGTTCGGTAGTCGGGCAGAGCACCACGCATTTGCAGCCGAGCGCCTCGATCTCCGCCAGTCGGCGGCTGAGCGCCTGTGGCTCGATCTCGCGGTTGGTAACACCAAGCACGGCCAGATCGATCAGTTCACTGCTCTGGCGGCGTGCGCTGATGGTGCTCTGCATCTGGTCGAGCGTGTCGAAGGTCTGCACCTCGAGGCCAAGGCTGTGCAGCTGGTGCTGCAGGGCCTGACGAGCCAGTGGGTGCTGCTCCAGCAAGGCGATACGGCGTCCCTGGAGGGCGGGGTGGGGCAGGTCTTCGGCATCATCGCGGGCCTTGGGCAGGCTGAGGCTGATCCAGAATTCGGAGCCCTCGTCCGGGATGCTGTCGACACCGATCTCGCCACCCATCTGCTCGATCAGCCGCTTGGAGATGACCAGGCCGAGGCCGGTGCCGCCGGGCTGGCGCGACATGGAGTTGTCCGCCTGACTGAAGGCCTGGAACAGCGCGCGCAGGTCCTGATCGGTCAGGCCGATGCCGGTGTCCTGCACGCTGATGCGCAGCTGGGCGCGCTCGCCATTGTCGTCCTCGACCATGGCGCGCACGGCGATGGTGCCTTCGTTGGTGAACTTGATGGCGTTGCTGATCAGGTTGGTCAGCACCTGCTTGAGGCGCAGCGGGTCGCCGACCAGCGACAGCGGCGTGTCGCGATAGACCAGGCTGACCAGCTCCAGCTGCTTGGTATGCGCCGCCGGTGCGAGGATGGTCAGGGTGTCCTCGATCAGGTCGCGCAGGTTGAACGGAATGGTATCCAGCACCAGCTTGCCGGCCTCGATCTTGGAGAAGTCGAGAATCTCGTTGATGATCCCGAGCAGGCTGTCGGCGGATTTCTCGATGGTGCCCAGGTAGTCCTGCTGACGCGGCGTCAGGTCGCTCTTCTGCAGCAGTTGGGTGAAGCCGAGGATGCCATTGAGTGGGGTGCGAATCTCGTGGCTCATGTTGGCCAGGAACTCGGACTTGATACGGCTGGCCTCCAGCGCCTCCTTGCGTGCCAGGTCCAGCTCGATGTTCTGGATTTCGATGGTTTCGAGATTCTGCTGCACGTCCTCGGTGGCCTGGTCGATGCTCTGCTGCAGTTCTTCGCGGGCGCTGAGCAGCGCCTCGGCCATGCGGTTGATGCCGGACGCCAGCTCATCCATTTCATGGCTGCCCAACGGCGGCAGGCGGGTTTCCAGATGGCCGTCCTTGAGCTGGGCGACCGCGGCCTTGACGCGCTGCAGCGGCAGGCTGATGGCGCGGCTCATGCGCAGCGCGAGCAGCGCGGTGATGATCAGCCCCGCGCCGACCAGGAACAAGCTGGTCAGCAGGCTGCGATAGCCGCGCAGCAGGGTGTTGTGGTGTGACAGTTCCAGCTCCAGCCAACCGATGAGCTTTTCTTCCGGCCCGCGGGCTTCGTCGGCGAGGTTGAGGTGACGGCTGAGCACCGGCATCAGGATGCGCGTATGGTCCATGCTGCTGACGCGGGTCAGCCCTTCCGGATCGCCCGGTGGTGGCGGGGTCAGCATGCGCGGCCCGGCATGCACCCGCTGCACGCGCTCGGGGTCGAGGATGGTCACTGCGCGAACGTCGGCCTGGTCCAGCACCTGGGTCAGGATGCGCTGCAAGCGTTTGTCGTAGCCCAGGTTCATCGCCGGGGCGGCCAGCGGCGCGAGCTGCTCGGCAATCAGTTGGCCACGCTCGTCGAGCTGGTGCCGCATTTCCGACAATTGCATCCAGGTGAAGTAGGCGCCGAGTACCACTGCCAGCAGGGTGCTGGGCAGCAGCGTAAGCATCAGCACGCGGCCACGAATACCTAGGTCTTTCAGCACATCCATTCACCGATCCGGGATTGCGAGCGCGCTAGTGTAGCGGCTCGGACGTGGCGAATCTGCTGGTGCGATCAAGCCCGGTCGCCGCACCTTCGATCATTCCAGGCCGCGGATGTCCTTGCCGTTGAAGTCCGGCAGCTTCCAGCTGAACGTCATCGCCAGCACGCGGAACAGGAAGCCACTGCCCAGCGCGGCGAGGGTGGCCAGGGTGGTGTTGATCTCCAGCCAGAGCATGCCGACATAGAACACCCCGGTGAACAGCGCCACGGTGGCATACAGCTCGCGTTGCAGCACCATCGGCACCTGGTTGCAGAGCACGTCGCGCATCAGGCCGCCGAAGATGCCGGTGATCACGCCGGCCAGTACTACGATGGACGGATGCGCCCCCATGCCCATGGCGATATCGCAGCCGATCACGGTGAATGCCACCAGGCCCAGACCGTCCACCAGCAGGAAGACCATGCGCAGGTGATGCAGGTGGCGCGCGATGAAGCCGGTGACGATCGCCGCGCCGATGGTGAAGGTGAGGTACTCCGGGTGTGCGATCCAGCCGACCGGGTAGTGGCCGAGCAGTACGTCGCGGGCCGTCCCGCCACCCAGTGCCGTCACCGTGCCGAGCAGGCAGATGCCGAACAGGTCCATGCCGCGGCGCATGCCCATGATGGCTCCGGACATGGCTTCAGCCGTGATGGCGATCAGGTAGATGGTGTGCAGCAGTTCCACGACGACTCTCCGAGGCTACGCTGCCCGCGGTTGGGGCGGGGCAGCTCGATGTGCGCGATTATGGGGCAAGCATGGCGTTATTTGACGTGGCTAAGTATTTTTAGGCCATACAAACATTTTCTTATCTGGCGGACGGCATGAATCTCGACCCAAAGCAGACCGAGGCGTTTCGCAGCGTCATCCGTACCGGCAGCTTCGAGCAGGCAGCGCAGCGTCTGCACCTGACCCCGCCGGCCATCTCGCAGCGGGTTCGCGCGCTGGAGAGCGCGCTCGGCAGCGCGCTGGTGGTGCGCAGCCGGCCATGTCGGCCCACCGAAACTGGGCAGCGTCTGCTGCAGTACCTCAAACGTGCCTCGTTGCTGGAAGCCGACCTGCTGGCCGATCTGGCCGAACGCAGCGATGCCCCGCTGGTGGTGGTCGCGGCGCTCAATGCCGACAGCCTGGGTACCTGGTTCTTCCCGGCCCTCGCCGAGGTGCTGATCCGCGAGCGGGTGCTGCTGGACCTGACGGTGGAGGACCAGGATCACACATACAGCCTGCTGGAGACCGGCCTGGCGATCGGCTGCATCAGCACCGAGCCCAAACCGATGCGCGGCTGCAGCGCCAGCCCGCTGGGCAGCATGCGCTACCGCCTGGTGGCCTCCAGCGAGTTTCGCCAGAAGCACTTCGCCAACGGGCTGACCCGCAACGCCGCGCGCAAGGCGCCGGTGGTGGCCTACACGCGCAAGGACACCCTGCAGTCGTCGTTCCTGCTGCGTCGCTTCGGCCTGCCCGAAGGTGCCTATCCCTGTCATTACGTACCGGGTGCCGAGCCCCACTTCAGCGCGATCCGCTACGGCCTGGGCTACGGCATGGTTCCCGAACTGTTGCTGCATGAGGCGCTACGCGCTGGCGAGGTGGTCGATCTGGCCGCCGACGAACCGCTGGAGATCGCGCTCTACTGGCATACCTGGAAGGTGCAATCGCCGCGAATGGAACATCTGTCGCGGCAGATCATCGAGGCGGCGCCGAAGATCCTGGCGCGACCCTGAGCGGGTTCGTCTGTTGCGGGCGCGACGCCGCGTGGCCGATACGTCTGCCCGTCGTCGAGTGTTGCCGGTATCATGTCGACCTTCTCAGATGCCGTGCGACGCCATGACTACACACTATCCGACCATTGCCGACTGCATCGGCAACACCCCGCTGGTTCGCCTGCAGCGGATGCCGGGTAAGACCAGCAACACCATCCTGGTCAAGCTCGAGGGCAACAACCCGGCCGGCTCGGTCAAGGACCGCCCGGCACTGTCGATGATCAACCGGGCGGAGCTGCGCGGTGATATCCAGCCGGGCGATACGCTGATCGAGGCGACCTCCGGCAACACCGGTATCGCCCTGGCCATGGCGGCCGCGATCAAGGGCTATCGGATGATCCTGATCATGCCGGACAACTCCAGCGCCGAGCGCAAGGCGGCGATGACCGCCTATGGCGCCGAGCTGATCCTGGTGACAAAGGAGCAGGGCATGGAAGGCGCCCGCGACCTGGCGCTGCAGATGCAGGCCGAGGGACGCGGCAAGGTGCTCGATCAGTTCGCCAACGGCGACAACCCGGAAGCCCACTACAGCAGCACCGGCCCGGAGATCTGGCAGCAGACCGCTGGCAGCATCACCCATTTCGTCAGCTCGATGGGCACCACCGGCACCATCATGGGCGTGTCCCGCTACCTCAAGGAGCAGAATCCGGCGGTGCAGATCGTGGGCTTGCAGCCGATGGAAGGCGCGGCGATCCCCGGCATCCGCCGTTGGCCGCAGGAATACCTGCCGAAGATCTTTCAGGCCGAGCGGGTCGATCGCGTCGTCGACATGTCCCAGGACGAGGCCGAGCAGACCATGCGCCGCCTGGCGCGCGAGGAAGGCATCTTCTGCGGTGTGTCCTCCGGCGGCGCGGTGGCCGCGGCTCTGCGTCTGTCGCAGGAAGTGGAGAATGCGGTGATCGTGGCGATCATCTGCGATCGCGGTGACCGCTATCTGTCGACCGGCGTTTATGACGCACCCAATTGAACGGCTTGCTGGCCGGCATTCCCATAACGCAGGGGGCCGTTGATGGCCAAACGTAGCGGCGCTCTGCGCTTTCAACCCAGCGGCGGCGAGCGCAAGCCCCAGGTGCCGGTTGGCAAGAAGCAACGGCTGAGCATCGAGCGGCTCGCCCATGACGGCCGTGGCATCGCCTTCGTCGAGGGGCGCACCTGGTTCGTCGAAGGCGCATTGCCTGGTGAAACCGTCGAAGCGCGCGTGTTGAACGCGCGTAGCCAGATCGTCGATGCGCGCTGTGAGCGGGTGTTCGAACCCAGTGCGGTACGCCAGCACGAGCCATGCCCCTTCGCTCGTCGCTGTGGCGGCTGCACCCTGCAGCATGCCGCCATCGACGATCAGCTGGCACTCAAGCAACGTACCCTGGGCGAGCAGCTCGCTCGCCTGGCCGAGCTCGAGCCGGAACGCTGGGCCGAGCCGCTGACCGGTCCGGCTTTCGGCTATCGACGTCGAGCCCGGCTGGCGGTGCGCTGGCACACCAGGGACAAGCGCCTGGAGGTGGGCTTTCGTTCCACGGCCAGCCAGGACATCGTCGCCATCGACCAGTGCCCGGTTCTGGTACAGCCCTTGCAGACGCTGCTGCCGGGGTTGCTCGAGGCCTTGCACGGGCTGACAAAGCCGCAGGCCATCGGCCATGTGGAGCTGTTCAGTGGCACCGCCGAGGCCGTGCTGATCCGCCATACCGCGCCGCTGCCGGAGATCGACCTGGTGCGCCTGCGGGCCTTTGCCCGCGCCCATCAGGCACAGCTCTGGTTGCAGGGCGACGGCGAGCCGCAAGCCGATGTGCCCGGGCAGGCGCTGGGCTACCGCCTTGAGGCCTGGGACCTGGAGTTGGCCTGGCGGCCGGGAGATTTCGTTCAGGTCAATGCGCCGGTGAATGAGGCGATGGTCGCCCAGGCGCTGAGCTGGTTGGGCGCCAGCGCGGGGGAGCGGGTGCTGGACCTGTTCTGCGGGCTGGGCAATTTCAGCCTGCCGCTGGCGCGCCAGGGCGCGCAGGTGGTGGGGGTGGAAGGTGTCGAGGCGATGGTGGCGCGGGCGCAGGACAACGCGCAGCGCAACGGCCTCGAACAGGTGCACTTTTATCGGGCGGACTTGTCGAAGCCGCTTGCCGACGCACCCTGGGCGCGCAGCGGGTTCGATGCTGTGCTACTTGATCCGCCCCGTGACGGTGCGCTGGAGATCGTCCGGCAGATGACGCAGCTCCAGGCGCGCCGCGTGGTCTATGTTTCATGCAATCCGGCCACCCTGGCGCGCGATGCGCGCGAGTTGGCCAGCCAGGGCTTCCGCCTCAAGCGTGCCGGGCTGCTGGACATGTTCCCGCAGACGGCCCACGCCGAGGCCATGGCGTTGTTCGAGCGGGATTGACGCTCGGCGCAGTATTTTTTGACAGGCGACTGGCCTGTGGTTCAACCGACCGGCACGCAGAATGCCGGCGTTCATGGCGCAGATGCTGCGCAGAAGGGAAGGTAGATGGTACAGGTCAGAGCGGTTCAGCCGATCAATACGGACGGCAGCATCAACCTGGATGGCTGGCTCGATCATGTGTTGGGGATGGACCCGGCACTCGACCGTGCGGCGCTGAAGGAGGCCTGCGAGTTCGCCCGCGAAGCGGAACAGCAGGCCAATGCCGCGCAGAACCTCTGGAGCGAAGGCACCTCCAGCTATCAGATCGGCCTGGAGATCGCCGAGATCCTCGCTGACCTCAAACTGGATCAGGACAGCCTGGTCGCTGCGGTCATCTACCGCGGCGTGCGTGAGGGCAAGATTCAGCTGGCCGATGTGCACCAGCGCTTCGGGCCGGTGGTGGCCAAGCTCATCGAAGGTGTGCTGCGCATGGCGGCGATCAGCGCCAGCCTCAACCCGCGCGAATCGCTGGTGCTCGGGTCCCAGGCGCAGGTGGAAAACCTGCGCAAGATGCTGGTGGCCATGGTCGACGACGTCCGCGTCGCGCTGATCAAGCTGGCCGAGCGCACCTGCGCCATCCGCGCGGTGAAGCTGGCCGACGACGAGAAGCGCCAGCGTGTCGCCCGCGAGGTCTTCGACATCTACGCACCGCTGGCCCACCGCCTGGGCATCGGCCACATCAAGTGGGAGCTGGAGGATCTGTCCTTCCGCTACCTCGAGCCGGAGCAGTACAAGCAGATCGCCCAGCTGCTGCACGAGCGTCGCCTCGACCGCGAGCAGTACATCACCAATGTCGTCCAGCAGCTCAAGGACGAACTGACCGCGGCCGGCATCCAGCCGGAAATTGACGGACGCGCCAAGCACATCTATTCCATCTGGCGAAAAATGCAGAAGAAGGGCCTGCAGTTCAGCCAGATCTACGACGTTCGTGCCGTTCGTGTGCTGGTTCCGGAAGTGCGTGACTGCTACACCGCGCTGGGTATCGTGCACACCCTGTGGCGGCACATTCCCAAGGAATTCGACGATTACATCGCCAACCCCAAGGAGAATGGCTATCGCTCGCTGCATACCGCGGTGATCGGCCCCGAGGGCAAGGTGCTGGAGGTGCAGATCCGCACCCACGCCATGCACGAGGAGGCCGAACTGGGGGTCTGCGCGCACTGGCGCTACAAGGGTACCGACGTCAATTCCGGTTCGGACCACTACGAGGAAAAGATCGCCTGGCTGCGTCAGGTGCTCGAATGGCACGAAGAGCTGGGCGACATCGGCGGCCTGGCCGACCAGTTGCGCGTCGACATCGAGCCTGATCGCGTCTATGTGTTCACTCCGGATGGCCATGCCATCGACCTGCCCAAGGGCGCGACACCGCTGGATTTCGCCTACCGGGTGCACACCGAGATCGGCCACAACTGCCGCGGGGCGAAGGTCAACGGCCGCATCGTCCCGCTCAACTACAGCCTGCAGACCGGTGAGCAGGTGGAGATCATCACCAGCAAGCACGGCTCGCCGAGCCGCGACTGGCTGAACCCCAACCTGGGTTACATCACCACGTCACGTTCGCGGGCAAAGATCGTTCACTGGTTCAAGCTGCAGGCGCGCGACCAGAACGTCGCCGCCGGCAAGGCGCTGCTGGAACGCGAGCTGAGCCGCCTGGACCTGCCGCCGGTGGATTTCGACAAGCTGGCCGAAAAGGCCAACCTGAAGAACGCCGAGGACATGTTCGCCGCCCTTGGTGCCGGCGACCTGCGCCTGGCGCATCTGGTCAACATGGCCCAGCAGCTGGTCGAGCCGGAGCGCGGTTACGATCAGCTGGAGCTGATCCCGCGGCGTTCCGCGCCACACAAGCCCGGCAAGCGTGGCGATGTGCAGATCCAGGGCGTCGGCAACCTGCTGACGCAGATGGCCGGCTGCTGCCAGCCGCTGCCGGGCGACCCGATCGTCGGCTACATCACTCAGGGCCGCGGTGTCAGCATCCACCGCCAAGACTGCCCGTCGGTGCTGCAGCTGGCCGGTCGCGAGCCGGAGCGGATCATCCAGGTCAGCTGGGGCCCGGTGCCGGAGAAGACCTATCCGGTCGAGATCATGATCCGCGCGTACGACCGTGCCGGTCTGCTGCGTGATATCTCGCAGATGCTGCTCAACGAACGCATCAACGTGCTGTCGATGAACACCCGTTCGAACAAGGAAGACAGCACCGCACAGATGACGCTGACCATCGAGATCCCGGGGTTGAATGCGCTGGGGCGTCTGCTCAGCCGTATTTCGCAGCTGCCGAATATCATCGAGGCCAAGCGTCAGCGCGCTTCCTGATCTTTCCGAACGGCTGCGCTCGATCCGGCGTAGTTGAAGGCCTACCGAAAAGTGCGCATTGGCACCAGCCAACTCCGCTTTTCGGCAGGCGTTCGCCTAGCCGGCTCTTCGCTCGCGACGCCCGGCGCTGAGCGACCGTCGATAGCCAAGTCTCCTTGAGGAATCCCATGTACCAACTCCCCGACCTGCTGCACCTGATGGCCCGGCTGCGCGATCCGCAGCACGGGTGCCCCTGGGATCTGCAACAGGACTACGCGAGTATCGTCCCGCACACGCTGGAGGAGGCCTACGAGGTGGCCGATGCCATCGAAAGTGGCGACTTCGAGCATCTCCCCGGCGAGCTGGGCGATCTGCTGTTCCAGGTCGTCTACTACAGCCAATTGGCCCGGGAGGAGGGGCGCTTCGACTTCGCCACGGTGGTCGATGCCATTACCCGCAAGCTGGTGCGCCGACACCCGCATGTCTTTCCGGATGGTGACCTGTACGGCTCGCCGGAACTTCCGCGGCTCGATGAGGCGGCGATCAAGCGGCGCTGGGAGGAGATCAAGGCCGAGGAGCGCGCCGAGAAAGCCGCCGCGCCCGAGCAGCTGTCTCTTCTCGATGACGTTCCCAGCGCATTGCCGGCGCTCAGTCGCGCGGCGAAGCTGCAGAAGCGCGCCGCCCAGGTGGGCTTCGACTGGCCCGAGGCGCTGCCGGTGGTGGACAAGGTGCGCGAAGAACTGGACGAAGTGCTGGAGGCGATGAGCGAAAACGATCCGCAGGCCATCGCCGAAGAGCTGGGCGACCTGCTGTTCGTGGTGGTCAACCTGGCGCGCCATCTCAAGGTCGATCCGGAAAACGCCCTGCGTGCGGCCAACGGCAAGTTCGAGCGGCGCTTCCGCTTCATCGAACAGGCCTTGCGGGACGCGGGACGACCCATCGAGAATTGCGACCTCGAAGAGCTGGACGCCCTCTGGGGCGAAGCCAAGAAGGCCGAGCGGTCGCCGTCCTGCGGCTGAAGACGGCGCGCAGAGGTGGATGTCGTCTTGCGCATCCACCACAATGCCGCTCGGCGCCGCGAGGATTCGCAGCCACCGCGCCCATTTGAATTCACCCAAAAGACGAGCCGAAACATGAGTCTTTCCCTCCGTGACCAGCTGCTCAAAGCCGGGCTGGTCAACGAAAAGCAGGCCAAGCAGGCCGTCAAGCAGAAGCAGAAGCAGCAGCGCCTGGAGAAAAAGGGGCAGGTCGAGAAGGACGACTCCCAGCGCCAGGCCGCGTTGCAGGCCCAGGCCGAGAAGCTCGCCCGCGACCAGGAACTCAACCGTCAGCAGCAGGAGAAGGCGGAGCAGAAGGCCCGCGCCGCGCAGATCAAACAGCTGATCGAGACCAGCCGCCTGCCGAAGCTGACCACTGAGGACTACTACAATTTCGTCGACGACAAGAAGGTCAAGCGCCTTTCGGTCAACAAGCTGATGCGTGACAAGCTGGCCAGTGGCTCGCTGGCGATCGTGCGGCACGGCGGCGGCTACGAGGTCATTCCGCGCGAAGCGGCGCTGAAGATCCAGGAGCGTGACCCGCAGCGCGTGGTGCAGCTCAACATCCGCACCGAAGAACCGGATGCCGACGATCCATACGCCGCCTATCAGGTTCCCGACGACCTGATGTGGTAAGCGCCGCGGGTGGGCGTGGCCTCCGACGGAAGGTGGGATAGAAACGCCTCGCCCGGCCCTCTACTACAGACCTGCCCGCTGCCGCGGGTGCATGCAGTGGAGGACATCATGCCCGCTCAATCGCTTCGTTATACCCCCAATGCTGACAGCCAGTACTGGCGCGCCGCCGGCGTGCCGGGCGATCCGGAGGAGCCGGGAGTGCCGACCCAGCCATCTGAGCCTGGTGAGCCCACCGTGCCGGATCAACCACCACCTGCGCCGGTGGCATAAGCCGGCTGTTAGTCTCTTCATGCATGACTGCGTCGCAGCGCTCCGGTGCCGCGACGCAGGCTTACTCCCCGAACGGGTAGGTATCCGGCACGACGCTCGCGTCGATGTCCTGCGGGCCGATGGGCGTCACCGCCTGCGTCTGCTCCAGCCAGATCAGCGCGTCGAACTGCTCGGCCAGGATGGCGCGAAAGTAATGACTCTGCCGCTCCGTCAGAGGCCGGTAGATGACGCCGATCGCACGCTCCAGTCGTGGATGGCTGAGCGCCTCGCGCAGCTTGCCCCGATCATCCCGCCAATCGGTCAGTGATGCCGGCACGCCGGCCCGCAGGAACAGCTGCTCCCAACTGTCGGGCCGCGACGGGATGACCTGCTTGCGCCGCATCGGCTCGTACCAGTTGTCCGCCGCGGCGACCTCGCCGCGGTCGGTCGCCATGCCGATCAGCACCGCGTCGCGGCCGAAGGCCGTGCGGCAGAGTTCGCCGATATTGAACTCGCCACCCCAGCCCATCGAGGTCGCCGCGGCATTGCCGATGTGCGAGTTGTGCGCCCAGACCACTGCCTTGGCATCCGCGCCGCGATGATCGAGCAGGGCACGCAGCGTATCGAACATGTGCCGGTCGCGCAGATTCCAGGACTCCGTCGAGCCGCGGTACATCGCCCGATAGTAGTGCTCCGCGGCAAGCACCACCCGCGCGTTGCGTTCGGCATTGAAGAAGCGCTCGCCGTCCTGGTCGATGTACGCCAGGCGCTGGGTGAGCAGAGCCTGCAGTTGTTCAATGACGGCGTTTTCGCAGGAAGGCTGGCCGAGCATGACGTTGCGGCCGTAGTCGGCCGGGTCTTCCTGCCAAGGGCTCAGGCAACCATAGCGCCGCCGGGCAGCGGCGGCGGCCGCCGGATCGGTGCGATCCAGATAATCCAGCACTTCGCGCATCGAGCTGCCGAGGCTGTAGACGTCCAGGCCGCGAAACTCGACGCGTTGTTCGGCGGTCAGCGCGGCATTGTGCTCACGCAGCCAGCGCACGAAGCCGTCGACCTCGCGATTGCGCCACATCCAGCTCGGGAAGCGCTTGAAGGCATTTTCGGCCCAGGCGACGGGCTCGCGCTGCCGACAATGGCAGTCGATGCGCGCGGCATCGGGCCAGTCCGCCTCGACCGCGACGATGGAGAACCCGTGCTGTTCGATCAGCCGCCGGGTGATCGCGGCGCGGGCCCGATAGAACTCGGAACTGCCATGGCTGGCCTCACCGATCAGCACGACCCGCGCGTCGGCGTAGCGCTCGAAGGCGTCGGCGAAGCGCGGCTCGTCCAGGGCGGGCAGGGGCTCGGCATGCTGGCGCAGCAGGGCGACCAGCTGATCCTCTGATGGCTCGGATGAATGTGCACGGGAGGCGCTCATGGGGTCGGACTCATTCTTCTCGTCGAACAAGGACACCACGGATGACTGGCCATCCGGAGTGTTGTTCCTCGTCCTGCAATTAAAGCTGCTAACTTTGAGGTGAGGGACCGAACTGCCGACGCCGGATGGGTCTAAAAACTTACAAAAACCAAAATGGGCGTTATTACGTTCACACGGGTTTCTTTAAGGCGAGGGGCATTCCATGACGACCTGGATCATTGCGTACAACAAAGACGGCAACACTTCGATGCTGAAGATCGACTCCGAACACCAGCCCGACATCGACGATGCGGTCGAACTGGTGACGCGCAAGGCGGAGGAGCTCTATCCGGATCAGGAAAGCGAGCACGAGCACGACCCCGATCTCGAGGACACTCCCGCCACACGCCTTGCCGAACGCTACGGCATCACCATCACCGGTATATCCCAGGCCTGACCGGCGCCGAGTGCGCCACCGGCCACACCTCTCCATCCCCCACCACATAGATTCGCCAGCTGTCTTCGGTTGCCACCGTCATCGTGCCGGTGAAGCTGCCGAAGGCTGGCAGCAGGCTGAGTCGTTCGCCGATGCAGAAGCAGGGCAGGCGCAGGCGCTGGCGCCCGCGACCCTGTAGCGGGAAGGCAGGGTGAACGTGGCCCGCCAGCACGTGGTGGCTGGGGTGCGGCTGCGGTTCGTGCTGCAGCGCGTACGGGCCGAGCAGCAGTGGCTCGTTCACTACGTCGATGCCGAGCTGGGCCGGCGGGTCTCCTGCACGGCGGTCGTGGTTGCCGCGCACCAGTGTGATGGCCAGCTGGGGATGGCGCGAGCGCCATTCGGCCAGGCGCGCAAGTGTGGCCGGCGCATGGGATTCGGGTGCGTGCAGGAAGTCGCCGAGAAAGATCAGCTGGCGGCAGCAGTATCGGGCCAGCAGGCCGTCCAGCTGGCGCAGGTTGGCATCGGTGGTGCCATGGGGCACAGGCTGGCCGAGGCGACGATAGGCTGCGGCCTTTCCAAAATGGATGTCGGCCACCAACAGAGCCTGCTGTGCGGGCCAGTAGATCGCCTTTTCCGCCAGCAGCCAGAGTGTGGCGCCGGCCAGTTCGATGGGCTGGTAGGCGTTCATGATCCGTCGGTTCGTCCTGTGGTTCGGTTCATCAGGCGGGTTTGGCCTTCCTCGTGCGCGGCGTGCCGTCCTTGCGTGCGCGGGGCTTGCGTGGTCGCGGGGCGTCGCGCTCGATGGTGATCGTCGATTGTGGCTCGGGCTGGTAGCCGCCGGGACCAGCAGCCTTGTCCAGCTCCGCCACCATGCGGCGGATGCGGTCGGCGAGCTTCTCCGAAGTCATGCTTTCGCGAAAGCGCTCGACCATCAGCGGAAAGGCCAGCGGGGTCGCGCGCCGCACCTGATGGACGTCCAGACGGCGCTGTTGCAGGCGTTGCAACGTCTGCTGCAAGCGCTCGACTTCCAGCTCCTGGCGCAGCACCTCTTCCTCGGCCTGGGTCAGCAGCAGATTGCCCGGATCGTACTGGCGGAACACATCGAAGAACAGGCCACTGGAAGCCTGCAGCTGACGCGCGCTCTTCTGCGCACCCGGGTAGCCGGAAAATACCAGCCCGGCGATGCGCGCGATCTCGCGAAAACGGCGGCGCGCCAGCTCACTGGCATTGAGGCTGGCGAGCACGTCGTGCAGCAGGTCGTTTTCGCTGAAGAGCTCCGGCGTCAGCCAGTGCAGCCAGTCCACCTCGGTGGCCGAAAGCAGTTCGAAGCCATAGTCGTTGACCGCGATGGAGAAGGTCAGCGGTTGACGCTGGCCCATGCGCCAGGCCAGCAGACTGGCCAGACCCAGGTGCACATGGCGCCCGGCGAAGGGGTAGAGGAACAGGTGCCAGCCTTCGCGGGACTTCATCACCTCGGCCAGCAAGGTGGTCTTGGTGGGCAGCGCCGACCAGTCCATCTGGACGCGAAGCAGCGGTTCGACCAGGCGCATTTCGGGGGTGGTGAACTGCTCGCGCGAGGCAGCACCGAGCTGCTCGACCACGGCATCGGCCAGCTCGCTGGATAGCGGCATGCGACCGCCGTTCCAGCGGGGCACGGCAGCCTTCTTGCCCGTCGCGCGGCTGACGTAGGCGGTCATGTTCTCGACCCGCACCAGTTCCAGCAGGCGACCGCCGAAGAGGAAGTTGTCGCCGGGGCGCAGGCGCGCGATGAAACCTTCCTCGATGCTGCCCAGCGAACGCCCGCTGCCGCCCTTGGCCCAGAACCTCACCGTCAGGCTGGCGTCGCTGACGATGGTGCCGATGCTCATGCGATGGCGCAGCGCAACGCGACGACTGGGTACTTTCCACAGGCCGGTTTCGTCCGGCTCGACCCGCTGATAGTCGGGGTAGGCCGTCAGCGAATGCCCGCCATGACGGACGAAGGCCAGCGCCCATTGCCAGTGCTCGTCGGTCAGCTCCCGGTAGGACCAGGCCTGGCGCACCTCGGCGAGCAGCTCATCCGGGCGGAAGCCGCCGCCTAGGGCCATGCTCACCAGGTGCTGCACCAGCACGTCGAGCGGGCGATGCGGTGCGCTGCGGGCCTCGATGCGGCGCTCGGCGATGGCCACCTGGGCGGCCGCGGCTTCCACCACCTCCACGCTATGGGTGGGCACCAGGGTGACCCGCGAGGTTCGCCCCGGCGCGTGTCCGGAGCGGCCGGCGCGCTGCATCAGCCGCGCCACGCCCTTGGGCGAGCCGATCTGCAAAACTCGCTCGACCGGCAGGAAGTCCACGCCCAGATCCAGGCTGGAGGTGCAGACCACGGCCTTGAGCGCGCCCTGCTTGAGGCCCAGTTCGACCCAGTCGCGCACCTCGCGTGCGAGTGAGCCGTGGTGCAGGGCGATCAATCCGGCCCAGTCCGGCCGCGCATCCAGCAGCGCCTGATACCAGATTTCCGACTGCGAGCGGGTATTGGTGAACACCAGGGTAGTCGCGGCGGAATCGATCTCTTCGACCACCTGCGGCAGCATGCGCAGGCCGAGATGACCGGCCCAGGGGAAGCGCTCGATGCTCGGCGGCAGCAGGGTGTCGACGCGCAGGTCCTTGTCCATCTTGCCCTGCACCAGCCTGCCGCTGCCGGGGTGCAGCAGCACGTCCAGCGCGTGGGGCTGGTTGCCGAGAGTGGCGGAAAGGCCCCAGACGATCAGCTCCGGCATCCATTGACGCAGGCGCGCCAGGGCCAGTTGCAGTTGCACGCCGCGCTTGTTGCCCAAGAGCTCGTGCCATTCGTCCACCACCAGCATGCGCAAACCGGCGAAGGCTTGGCGTGCATCGGCGCGGGTCAGCAGCAGGGTCAGGCTTTCCGGCGTGGTGACCAGCGCGCTGGGCAGACGCCGTCCCTGCCGCGCACGCTCGGCACCGCTGGTATCGCCGGTGCGCAGGCCGATGCTCCAGCCGATGCCGAGGTCGTCCAGCGGCGCCTGCAGGGCGCGGGCGGTGTCGGCGGCCAGGGCGCGCATCGGGGTGATCCAGAGCACCGTCAACGGCGCTGGCTTGTCCGTCGCGGTGGGAGAGGGTGCCTTGGTCGCAAAGCGATTCAGGGCTCCGAGCCAGACGGCGTAGGTCTTGCCGGAGCCGGTGGTGGCGTGCAGCAGGCCCGATTCGCCATCGCCTATCGCTTGCCAGACCTCCTGCTGGAACGGGAAGGGTTGCCAGGCACGGCTGGAAAACCAGCCCGCAGCGAGGCTCTCCGCCCCGTTCCTTACCCCCGGCTCCTCTTCCTGAGGGAGGGGGTGGTGATCGTGTGGCTGCTCGGCTCGGCTCTTGGGAGAGGGTTGGGATGAGGGCCGAGCGGGTGCCGGGTGCCTTGGTTTCATCCCAGCAATTCCCGCAGGGTGGCCAGGGTATCGGCTTCCTCCACCGGCTTGTCGAGGCGCCAGCGCAGCATGCGCGGGAAGCGCACGGCGATGCCGCTCTTGTGGCGGCTGCTGGCGGCGATGCCTTCGAAGCCGAGTTCGAACACCAGGGTCGGCGTGACGCTGCGCACCGGGCCGAACTTCTCCACGGTGGTCTTGCGGACGATGGCGTCGACCTTGCGCATTTCCTCGTCGGTAAGGCCGGAATAGGCCTTGGCGAAGGGCACGAGCTTGCGCTCAGGGTCGCCCGGCTCGCCGTCCCAGACGGCAAAGGTGTAGTCGGTGTAGAGGCTGGCGCGGCGGCCATGACCGCGCTGGGCATAGATCAGCACGGCATCGACGGAGTAGGGGTCGATCTTCCATTTCCACCAGACGCCGACGTCCTTGGTCCGACCGACGCCGTACTGGGCCGCGCGCGCCTTGATCATCATGCCTTCCACGCCCAGCGCGCGTGAGGCTTCGCGCTGGCGGGCCAGATCCTGCCAATCCGCTCCGCTCACCAGTGGTGAAAGCATCAGCTGCGGGCTGGGGCATTGGCCCACGACCGCCTCGAGCTGCACCCGGCGTTCACGGTGTTCGCGTTGCCGCCAGTCGTCGCCCTGCCATTCCAGCAGGTCGTAGGCGAGCACCGCCACCGGCGCATCCTGCAGCACCTTGGCGGTCAGGTTCTTGCGTCCGATGCGCTGTTGCAGCAGGGCGAACGGCCGCACGCCGAAGCCATCGGCGCTGGGCTCGCCGGTGCTGGCGGCGTCGAACAGCTCGCCGGCTGGGGTCTCCGGGGCATGCTTCCAGACCAGGATCTCGCCATCGATCACCGTGCCGTCGGGCAGGCAGCGAGCCAGTTCGCACAGCTCGGGAAAACGCTCGCTGACCAGCTCCTCACCGCGCGACCAGACCCAGATCTGCCCGTCGCGCTTGACCAGTTGGGCGCGGATGCCATCCCACTTCCATTCGATGAACCAGTTGTCCGGCGCGCCAAGCAGCGTGTCGAACGTGTCCACCGGGGCCTGCAGCGCATGAGCGAGAAAGAACGGGTAGGGCTGGCCACCACGCTGGGCATGCTCATGCTCGGATTCTTCGGCGATCAGCGCGCGGTAGCCCTCGGCGCTGGGTCGATGGGACAGGTCGGTGTAGCCGACCAGGCGCTGCGCGACGCGCTTGGGGTCGAGGTCGGCCAGCGAGGCCAGCGCGCGGGTGACCAGCAGTTTCGACACGCCGACGCGAAAGGCGCCGGTGATCAGCTTGATGCAGACCATCAGGCTGAGCCGGTCCAGCTGTGCCCAGAGCGCCGGCAAGCGTTCGGCCAGCTCCTCCGGCGGCAGGCCGCGCAGCGGTAGCAGTCGGTCCTGCATCCACACGGCCAGCCCGTCCTCGGAGCTGTGCTCGGCCTCGGACATCAGCAGCGAGATGGTCTCGGCCATGTCGCCGACCGCCTGGTAGCTTTCCTCGAACAACCATTCGGGCAGGCCCGCCGCCTGCATGGCGGTTTCGCGCAGGACGCGGGTCGGGACCAGTTGACGCGGGCGACCGCCGGCCAGGAAGTAGACCGCCCAGGCAGCGTCGGCCGGATCGGCCTCGCGAAAGTAGTCGCGCATCGCGGCCAGTTTGGCATTGCTCGACGTGGTGGCGTCCAGGCGACTGTAGAGCGTGGCGAAGGCTTTCATGCGGCGCCTCCGCTTCGGCGGTCGCCGCGGCACGGGAAAGCGGCGTGGCCTTCGATCATGCGGTGCCCTCCGTCGCGGCATCGTCCTCTTCGCCGTATTCGGTGGCGAAGGCCTGGGCATCAAGGCCGCGCATTTCGCGCAGGTAGCGCACCAGCACCGCAACGGAGCCGTGGGTGACCATTACCCGTTCGGCGCCGGTCTGCTCGATGGCCCAGAGCAGGCCTGGCCAGTCGGCATGGTCGGAAAGCACGAAGCCGCGGTCGACGCCGCGGCGACGGCGGGTGCCGCGCAGCATCATCCAGCCGCTGGCGAAGGCGTCGGCATAGTCACCGAAGCGGCGCATCCATGTGCTGCCGCCAGCCGAGGGCGGGGCGAGGATGATGGCCTGCTTCAGGCGCGGATCACCCTTCTTCAGGTCACCGGCATACACCGTCGGCGGCAGGTGGATGCCGCCCTCGCGATAGACCTTGTTCAGCGGCTCTACCGCGCCATGCACGACGATGGTGCCGATGCTTTCATCCAGGCCGTGCAGGATGCGCTGCGCCTTGCCGAAGGCATAGCAGAACAGCACCGAGGCACGTCCGGCCGCGGCGTTGGCGCGCCACCAGTCGTTGATCTCGCGGAATACTTCGCCCTGCGCCGGCCACTTGTAGATCGGCAGGCCGAAGGTCGATTCGGTGATGAAGGTATGGCAGCGCACCGGCTCGAACGGCGCGCAGGTGTCGTCCGGCTCGACCTTGTAATCGCCCGAGGCGACCCAGACTTCGCCCTTGTATTCCAGGCGCACCTGGGCCGAGCCGAGTACATGACCAGCGGGATGAAAGCTGAGCTTTACGCCGTGATGCTCGATGGATTCGCCATAGGCCAGCGTCTGCAGTGGCATGTCGGCGGCGATGCGCGAACGCAGGATGCCTTCGCTGTCGCTGGAGGCCAGGTAATGGCCCATCCCCCAGCGTGCGTGGTCGCCATGGGCGTGGGTTATGACGGCGCGATCGACCGGCCGCCAGGGGTCGATATAGAAATCACCGGGCGGGCAATACAGCCCTTCGGGGCGGGCAACGACAAGATCCATGAGTACAGGCGCTTTGCGGGCTTGTAGGTTTGGAGCATGGCGCAGCGCTGCGAGTTCGCCCGATCAGCGCGAGGTGGGCCGAAGCCCACCCTACCGGTCGCTGTAAATGGCCGGGCGGCTGTTTCTTGCGGTGCGCTGCGATCAGTCCGTCAGCTTGAGGTGCGATATGTCCGGCTTGGGCCCGTCGACGGCGCGCGGCATCTCGCCCATGTCGCTGCCCACCGGAGCCAGGCTGAATTGCGAAAGGTCCACGCGCGGGGCCTCGGGTTCGGGACGGGCGTCCTGCAGGTCGACGCCAACCGGTGCGATACCGAAGTCCGGCGCCTCGACGTCGCTGAAGGCGGCCATGTATTCATCCCGCGGCGTCACCTTCAGTGCGCCAGGTGTCTCGCCGGGCCGAGCCGTTGCAGGTGCGGTGCTCGCAGGGGTAGCGACAGGCGTGGCGGGTGGTGGCGCCAGCTCGATTTCCTCGACATCCACCGGCATCGGTTTGACCTCGACCTGGGCACCGGCGCGCTCCATGGCCTGGCGGTATTTTTCCACCGCAGCGAAGTCCAGGTTCTGCTTGATCACGATGCGGCGCCCGGAGAACAGCAGCGCGATGCGCTGGGCATCGGCCTGGAACAGCCTGGTCAGGTTGGCTTCGACCTGTTCGAGCTTCGCGCCGGGGAGCAGCTGGCCGGAAAAGGCAATCTCGTAGAGGCTCATGGGTTGCTCCTTGTAGCGCTGGCGGGTGGGGACGGCCATGCCGTCGTCTGGTGAGAAGTTAAACGAGGTGGCGATGATCTGGCAAAGCGCGAAATGCTGCGCTTGTCGGCGTCACAACTTCGCCAGGCATGGCTCAAGGCAGCGGCGCGAAGAGCGCTTCGATGTCCTGCTCGGCCAGCTGCCAGCCGCCTTCACCGCTGCCCTCCAGCACGCCGGCGGCCAGCTCGGCCTTGCGCGCCTGCAGCTCGCGGATACGCTCCTCGACGGTGCCGCGGGTGATCAGACGATAGACGAACACCGGCTTGTCCTGACCGATGCGATAGGCGCGGTCGGTAGCCTGGTTCTCGGCAGCGGGGTTCCACCAGGGATCGTAATGGATCACCGTGTCGGCGGCCGTCAGGTTCAGTCCGGTGCCGCCGGCCTTCAGGCTGATGAGAAACAGCGGCACTTCGCCGGCCTGGAAGCGTTCGACCGGCATGCGTCGATCATCGGTCTCGCCGGTCAGCTTGACGTAGGTGATGCCGCGCTTGAGCAGCGCCTGTTCAATCAGCGCCAGCATCGAGGTGAACTGGGAAAACAGCAGCACGCGGCGTCCTTCGCTCATCAGCTCGTCGAGCATGTCCAGCAGGCTGTCCAGCTTGCCCGAGCTGCTGCCGCGAGACGTCGCAACGGCATCGCCCTTGAGCAGGCGCAGATCGCAGCAGACCTGCCGCAGCTTGAGCAGCGCCTCGAGGATGACCATCTGGCTGCGCGCCAGGCCCTTGCGCTCGATTTCATCGCGGACCTTGCGGTCCATGGCCAGGCGTAGCGTCTCGTAGCGTTCGCGCTGGGCGGGCGACAGCTCGACCCAGTGGACGAACTCGTTCTTGGCCGGCAGCTCGGTGGCCACCTGTTCCTTTGTGCGGCGCAGCAGGAACGGCCGGAGGCGCGCGCGCAGATGTGCCAGACGGGCCTCGTCGCCATGCTTCTCGATGGGGTTGCGGTAATCCTGGGTGAAGCGCCGCGCATCGCCGAGCCAGCCGGGCATGAGGAAGTGGAACAGCGACCATAGCTCGCCCAGGTGGTTTTCCAATGGCGTGCCGGTCAGGCACAGCCGTTGCCGGGTCTGCAGCTCGCGCACCGCCTGGGCGGCCTTGCTGGAGGGATTCTTGATGTGCTGCGCCTCGTCAAGGATCAGCAGATGCAGCGGTTGCTCGCGCAGCACGGCGATGTCGCGTGTCAGCAAGGCGTAGCTGGTCAGCAGCAGGTCGTGATCGGCGATCCCGGCGAAGTGCTTCTGCCGGCCACTGCCGGTGAGCGTCAGCACGCGCAGGTGCGGGGCGAAACGGCTGGCTTCGTCCTGCCAGTTGGGGATCAGGCTGGTGGGCATCACCACTAGCGCGGGGCGGTCCAGGCGTCCGGCCTGCTTTTCGGCGAGGATGTGTGCCAGGCTCTGCAGTGTCTTGCCGAGGCCCATGTCATCACCGAGGATGCCGCCGGCGCCCAGCTCGCGCAGGGTCTGCATCCAGGCCAGGCCCTGCAGCTGGTAGGGCCGCAGGGTGGCGTTCAGCGAGGCGGGTGGCTGGCCGGGCTGGGCGCCAGGGCTGTGCAGGCGTCGAGCGAATGCACGCAGCTGCTCGCCCCCGCGCCAGTGCGGCGCCAGGCCTTCCAGGCCGGCCAGGCGCGCGCCGTCGGCCTTGCTCAGACGCAGCGCGGGGCCATCCATCGGCTCGCGCATATAGAGTTCGCCAAGCGTCGCCAGGATCGGCTTGATGCGGGAGAAGGGCAGAGCCACCTGCAGCGGTTGCCCGTCGCGTCGCTCCAGCTGCACGCGCAGCTGCTCGTCATCGCCCCGCTGGGCCAGTGCCCGCGGCGTGAGCAGCTGAGGGCTCTGGCGGATCAGGCGCAGGAGCACGGGCAATATGCCGATGCGCTGGCCGTCGACGACGACACCGAGGTCGAGGTCGAACCAGTCTTCCGCCGCGGACTCGTCGATCTCGGCGTACCAGGCGTCGATGGCGGTCAGGTCGTAGGCGAAGCCCGGGTGAATGTCGATCTGCCAGCCCTGGCGACGCAGCTCCGGCAGCTGCTGCTGGACGAACCTGATCCAGGCTTCTTCGCCGGGCAGCTGGAACATCTCCGCCGACTCCTTCGGCAAGGCCAGGCTCTGGCGCAACGCGGGACGGAAGCCCAGCTGCTCCAGCTGCTTGCGCAATGCCTGCTCGGCCTGCGGCTGGCGGGCGATGAGCTGGAGCTCGTCGTCCGCCGGATGGCGAATGCGCTCGCCGTCGCGCTTGCCATGCACGCGCGCTGAGCCATAGAGAAACGCCAGGCCCGCCCGGTGCTGGTATTCGCTGACCATGCGCCGGTTGCCGGGTTGGTAGTTGGTCGCCAGATGGCTGCCCAGGCTGAGCAGCGGCACCGGTGCGAGATCGTCGATCCGCCGCTCCGGGCGCGAAGGCAGTGCTGGGGCCACGGTTCAGGCCCCCGCTGCAGGGATGCGATGCCGCCGCCGGGGCCGCAAAGGCGACAGGCTCATAGCCGTCTGAGCTCGATCAGCAGCCCGAGGCTGTCGTGATCGATGTAGGTCAGCCGGCCGGGTACCAGGCGGACCCGCTGCGTCAGGCGTTCGCTGGCGAGCAGCTGGCCGTACTCGCCGAAGCGGTTGACCCAGAACGTCATGTCCGTCTGCATGTAGCGGCCCGGTCGCAGCTTCAGCGTGCCCTGGATCGGATAGTGTTCGAAGTGGCGCTGGCCCTGGTGAATGGCGATGGCCGGGCCGTCGTCGCTGACCGGCTGCTGCCAGGCGCGGTGCAGCAGCACCTGATAACCCTGCTCCGGGGTCAGCCGGGCGGCGATGTGCTCCAGCGCCGGCTGCCGCTCGGCGCGGCGCTCCAGCGGCAGGGCTTGCCGCGCCCAGTCGTAAGGCGCGTGCCGGCTGGCCTCCAGCGGCGTGGCGTGGCGGAACAGGATCAGCTCGACGCGATACAGCGCCTCGGCGTGCACCTGCGGCGACAGCCACAATAACAACAGGGCCAGATAGCGACGCGGCATCTAGGAACCTTGCTCGTTGGGCGCCAGCCGCTCAAGCAGCGCTTCCAGGGTGTTGAAGCGCTCCTCGGGACGCTCCATGGGCACCTGGAATTTGAACAGCGTGGCGCCTTCGAACTTGTAGCGGTTCGGCTGGCTCTGGATCAGCTTGATCAGCACCATCGGGTCAACCGAAGTGTCGGCCGAGAACTCGATGCGTCCGCCCTGCGGGCCGGCGTCGATCTTGGTGATGCCCAGCTTTTCGGCCTGCAGCTTGAGCAGGGTCAGGCGCACCAGGTTCTTGGTCGGTTCGGGCAACAGGCCGAAGCGGTCGATCATCTCTACCTGCAGTTCCTTCAGGCCGTCCTCGTCGGCGGCGTTGGCGATGCGCTTGTAGAGAATCAGGCGCGCGTGCACGTCCGGCAGATAGTCCTCGGGGATCAATGCCGGCAGGCGCAGGTTGATCTCCGGGCCGCCACCGAGCGGCTGCTCCAGGTTTGGTTGTTCGCCCTTGCGGATGGCCTTGACCGCACGCTCGAGCATTTCCATGTACAGGGTGAAGCCGACGGCCTGGATCTGCCCGCTCTGGCCTTCGCCGAGCAGCTCGCCGGCACCGCGGATTTCGAGGTCGTGGGTGGCCAGGACAAAGCCGGCACCGAGGTCCTGGGCGTTGGCGATGGCTTCCAGACGCTTCTGCGCATCATCGGTCATGGCCTTGCGCGGCGGGGTGAGCAGATAGGCATAGGCCTGGTGATGGCTACGGCCGACGCGGCCGCGCAGCTGGTGCAGCTGGGCCAGGCCGAACTTGTCGGCGCGCTCGATGATGATGGTGTTGGCGCTGGGCACATCGATGCCGGTTTCGATGATGGTCGAGGCCACCAGCACGTTGAAGCGCTTGTGGTAGAAATCGCTCATCACCTGCTCGAGGTCGCGTTCGCGCATCTGTCCGTGGCCGATGGCGATGCGTGCCTCGGGTACCAGTGTCTGCAGGTCGGCGGCGCACTTCTCGATGGTCTTGACGTCGTTGTGCAGGTAATAGACCTGGCCGCCACGCAGCAGCTCGCGCAGCAGCGCTTCCTTGATGGTCGGGTTGTTGGCCTCCATGACGAAGGTGCGCACCGACAGCCGGCGCGCCGGTGGCGTGGCGATGATCGACAGGTCGCGCATGCCGGCGATGGACATGTTCAGCGTGCGCGGAATCGGCGTGGCGGTCAGGGTGAGGATGTCCACCTCGCTGCGCAGCGCCTTGAGCTGCTCCTTCTGGCGCACACCGAAGCGGTGTTCCTCGTCGATGATGACCAGGCCCAGGTTGCTGAACTTGACGTCGTCCTGCAGCAGCTTGTGGGTGCCGATGAGGATGTCGATCTTGCCGTCGGCCAACCCGGTAATGGCGTTCTGCACTTCCTTGGCGGACTTGAAACGGCTCATCACCTCGACCCGCACCGGCCAGTCGGCGAAGCGGTCGCGGAAGCTGTTGTAGTGCTGCTGGGCGAGCAGGGTGGTGGGCACCAGTACCGCCACCTGCTTGCCGCCGTGCACGGCAATAAAGGCGGCGCGCATGGCGACTTCGGTCTTGCCGAAGCCGACATCGCCACACACGAGGCGGTCCATCGGCTTGGCGGAAAGCAGGTCCTCGCGCACCGCGTCGATGGCGGCCTGCTGGTCCGGCGTCTCCTCGAAGGGGAAGCCGGCGGCGAAGGTTTCGTAGTCGACCTGCGGGTCCTTGAAGGCATAGCCCTGGCGCGCGGCGCGGCGGGCGTAGATGTCGAGCAGTTCTGCAGCCACGTCGCGCACCTGCTCGGCGGCCTTGCGCTTGGCTTTCTGCCAGGTTTCCGAGCCGAGCTTGTGCAGTGGCGCCAGGGCGTCGTCGCTGCCGGTATAGCGGGCGATCAGATGCAGGCTGGCGACCGGCACGTAGAGTTTGGCCTCGTCAGCGTACTGCAGCAGGAGGAATTCCTGCGCCTGGCCTTCGATTTCGAGGGTGACCAGCCCCTGATAGCGGCCGACTCCATGATCGATATGCACCACCGGCGCGCCTTCGCGCAGCTCGGTGAGGTTCTTGATGACGTTGTCGCCGCCGTCGCGACTCTTCTCGCGACGCCGGCGTTGCATGACGCGCTGGCCGAACAGCGGGCTTTCCGCGACCAGGGCGACTTCGTCCAGCAGCAAGCCTTCGTCGAGCGGGGCGATGGCGATCGCCAGGCGCTCCTCGCTGGCGAGGAACCCGCCCCAGCCTTCGACTTCCTGCGGGCGCAGCTTCAGGCGCGCCAGCAGCTCCAGCAGCACTTCGCGGCGCCCCGCGGACTCGGCGGTGAACAGCACGCGCCCCGGAAAGCCGTCGAGGAACTGGCGCAGCTTGCCCAGGGGCTCGCTGGCCTTGGATTCGATCGCCAGTTCCGGCAGGGGCTGTGCAGGGAAGCGCTCGCGGCCGATGCCCGGCTCCACGTCCTGCTGGCTGGCAACCACGCGCGGCCACAGCTTGAGCCGGGCGAAGCAGTCTTCCACCGGCATGAACAGCTCGGCCGGCGGCAGCAGCGGGCGCTCGGGGTCGACGCGGCGCTCCTCGTAGCGATTGCGCACGTCATTCCAGAACTGCTCGGCGGCCTGCTCGATGCCGGGCAGGGAAAACACCTGGCTGTCTTCGGGCAGATAGTCGAAGAGGGTTGCCGTCTCCTCATAGAAAAGCGGCAGGTAGTATTCGATACCGGCGGGCGTGATGCCGGTGGACAGGTCCTGGTAGATCGGGCAGCGACGGAAGTCGACGTCGAAACGCTCGCGGAAACGTGCGCGGAAGCCGGTGACCGCTTCCTTTTTCAGCGGAAATTCCCGGGCTGGCAGCAGACGGATCGACTCCACCTTGTCGATGGAGCGCTGATTCTCCGGATCGAAAGTGCGCAGGGTTTCGATCTCGTCATCGAACAGGTCGATACGGTAGGGCAGGGCGCTGCCCATGGGGAACAGATCGATCAACGCGCCACGCACGGCGAACTCGCCATGTTCGTAGACCGTGTCCACGCAGCGATAGCCGGCCGCTTCCAGACGCAGGCGCATCTGCTCGACATCCAGCTTCTGCCCAACATCCAGCACCAGGCTCGAACCGAGCAGAAAGCGCTTGGGCGCCAGCCTGTGTAGGGCGGTGGTGATCGGCACTACCAGCACGCCATGGCTCAGTTCAGGCAGCTGGTAGAGCGTGGCGATACGCTGGGAAACGATGTCCTGGTGCGGCGAGAACAGGTCGTAGGGCAGCGTTTCCCAATCCGGAAAATGCAGAACCGGCAGATCCGGAGCGAAGAAGGCGAGTTCTTCCTGCAGGCGCTCGGCGCTCTGGCTGTCGGCGGTGAGGAGGAGCGTGAAGCGTTTGGCGTTGCTGGCTGCTTCGGCAATCGCCAGGCTCAGCGCGGCTCCTGGAAGATTGCCCCAATGTTGCTTGCCGCTGGCGGCAGGCAGAGGGGGAAGGCGCAAGACGGACACGAGTGGGCGTGGCTCCGATGGAAAAAATAGGCCGCCGGGATTGTAACTATCGAGGCGCTTGGCTGTCAGTGTTTCGTCCGCTGCAGATTGCCGGCGCTAGGGTGCGCCGTCATAATGTAGCCCCTTTTCTCAGCCCCTACATGTTGGAAGGAACTGCCCGTGACTCAGAAGCCCGACCAGTGTCTTGGTGAATGGATTGACCGCGAAGCCCTCGCCGAAGCGATGATTCCGCTGATTGGTCAGCTGTATCGCAACAACAACGTGGTGACTTCGATCTACGGCCGTGGCCTGATCAACCGTTCGGTGATCGCCATCCTCAAGGCGCACCGTTTCGCCCGTCACCGCATCGCCGACGAGACCGAGCTGTCGGTGCACGACACCTTCCAGATCCTCAAGACCATGAGCGAGATGAACCTCGGCGCCGCCTCGGTCGATCTCGGCAAGCTGGTCGCCAAGTACAAGGACGCCGGCAACGGCCGCAGCCTCGAGCAGTTCGTGCGCGAAGAGCTGGCCGAGGTCGCCGACAAGCGTCACGCTGCTACCGGGCACAAGGGTACTGACGTCGTGCTGTACGGTTTCGGCCGCATCGGCCGCCTGCTGGCGCGCATCCTGATCGAGAAGACCGGTGGTGGCGACGGTCTGCGCCTGCGCGCCATCGTCGTGCGCAAGGGTTCCGACAACGATCTGGTCAAGCGCGCCAGCCTGCTGCGTCGCGACTCGGTGCATGGTCCCTTCGATGGCACCATCACCATCGATGAGGCGAACAACACCATCACCGCCAATGGCAACCTGATCCAGGTGATCTACTCCAACGATCCGGCCTCGGTGGACTACACCCAGTACGGCATCGAGAACGCCCTGCTGGTGGACAACACCGGCAAGTGGCGTGACGCCGAAGGTCTGGGGCAGCACCTCAAGTGTCCGGGCGTCGCTCGTGTGGTGCTGACTGCACCGGGCAAGGGCGAGCTGAAGAACATCGTGCATGGCATCAACCATGGCGACATCACTGCCGATGACAAGATCATCTCCGCGGCGTCCTGCACCACCAATGCCATCGTGCCGGTGCTCAAGGCGGTGAACGATCAGTACGGCATCGTCAACGGCCACGTCGAAACCGTGCATTCCTATACCAACGACCAGAACCTGATCGACAACTTCCACAAGGGCAGCCGCCGTGGCCGTAGCGCTGCGCTGAACATGGTCATCACCGAGACCGGCGCCGCCACTGCAGCTGCCAAGGCGCTGCCGGTGCTCAAGGGCAAGCTGACCGGCAACGCCATCCGCGTGCCGACGCCGAACGTGTCCATGGCCATCCTCAACCTGAACCTGGAGAAGGCCACCAGCCGCGACGAGATCAACGAGTACCTGCGCCAGATGGCCATGCACTCTGACCTGCAGAAGCAGATCGATTTCGTCAACTCGCAGGAAGTTGTATCCACTGATTTCGTTGGTTCTCGCCATGCTGGCGTAGTGGACGCCGAGGCGACCATCTGCAATGACAACCGCGTCGTGCTGTACGTCTGGTACGACAACGAGTTCGGTTACAGCTGCCAGGTGGTGCGTGTAATGGAAGACATGGCAGGGGTCAACCCGCCGGCCTTCCCGCGCTAAGCGTCGCGGTGGCAAGCAGAAACGGGAGCCCTGGCTCCCGTTTCGCGTTTCTGGCGCACCGGTTCGAGCGTAAATCCTGCGAGGTTGAGCGGCCGGTGATCAGGGGCCGGGTGCGGTCGAGATAATTTTGCTTCTCTTGTCTCGAGTCAAAAATCCGCAATACCTGGGTGGTCAGTCAAGGCATACGACCTCTATAATCGGGCGGATTTTTTACCTGGGTCCGCGACATGGTGTCGCGCCAATAACGTATTGGTGCGCGCAGTGCAATCCTACTTTGCGCCATGCCGCCGGGCCTGCCAAAAAAAGCTTTCTAAAATCAGTGGTTAGGCAAACCGATGATCAATATAAAACGAGGGCTTGACTTGCCCATAGTCGGCGCGCCGACGCAGCGTATCGAGGCCGGAAGGCCCGTACGCAGCGTCGCCGTCATCGGCTTCGACTATCCGACCATGAAGCCCACCATGGCTGTGCAGGTCGGTGATCGGGTCAAGCTGGGGCAGATCCTTTTTTCCGACAAGAAGTCCGAAGGCGTTCACTACACGGCGCCCGGTGCTGGCGTCGTCAGTGCAGTGCACCGCGGTGAAAAGCGCGTGCTGCAGTCGGTGGTCATCGACCTCGAGGGCGATGACGAAATCACCTTCGCGAGCTACTCGTCCGACCAGCTGGAAGGCCTGAGCAGCGAACAGGTGCGCGAGAACCTGCAGCAGTCCGGCCTGTGGACCGCACTGCGCACGCGTCCGTTCAGCAAGGTGCCGGCGGTCGATGCGGTGCCTAACTCCATCTTCGTGACAGCCATCGATACGCATCCCTTGGCGGCCGATCCTGCGGTGATCATCGCCGAACAGGCAGAAGCCTTCGAGGCAGGCCTCAAGGTGCTGGGCAACCTGGCCAAAGTGTTCCTGTGCAAGGCCCCAGGCGCGTCGCTGCCCGGCGAATCCCTGGCCAAGGTGCAGGTCGAGGCCTTCAGTGGCCCGCATCCGGCGGGCCTGGCCGGTACCCATATCCATTTCCTTGATCCGGTGAGTGCAAGCAAGAGCGTCTGGACCATCGGTTATCAGGATGTGATCGCCGTCGGCAAGCTGTTCACCAGCGGACGCCTGTGGGTCGAACGCGTCGTCGCTCTGGGCGGCCCGGTCGTCGAGAATCCTCGCCTGGTTCGCACCCGCCTCGGTGCCAACCTCGACGAGCTGACTGCCGGCGAACTGCAGCCTGGCGCCAATCGCGTCGTATCCGGCTCGTTGCTGGGCGGTCGTACCGCCCATGGCGCGTTCGCCTATCTCGGTCGCTACCACCAGCAGGTATCGTGCCTGCGCGAGGGCAAGGAGCGCGAGATGCTGCACTACATGCGTGCCGGCGTGGAGAAGCACTCCATCCTCAACATCTATATCTCCAAGCTGATGGGCGGCAAGAAGTTCGCGTTCTCCACATCCACCAACGGCAGTCCGCGCGCCATGGTGCCGGTGGGCAACTACGAGGAGGTCATGCCTCTGGACGTGCTGCCGACCCAGCTGCTGCGTGCCTTGATCGTGGGCGACACCGAGGTGGCGCAAAAGCTTGGCTGCCTTGAGCTGGATGAAGAAGATCTGGCGCTGTGCACCTACGTCTGTGCCGGCAAGTACGAATACGGCCCGATCCTGCGGGACAATCTGACCCGCATCGAGAAGGAGGGTTAAGGCATGGGCATTCGCGCATTCCTCGACAAGATCGAGCATCACTTCGAAAAAGGCGGCAAGTACGAAAAGTGGTATGCACTGTACGAAGCGGCCGACACCTTCCTCTATCGTCCCGGTAGCGTCACCAAGACCACCGCTCACGTGCGCGACGGCATCGACCTCAAGCGCATGATGATCACCGTCTGGCTGTGCACCTTCCCGGCGATGTTCTTCGGCATGTGGAACACCGGCTACCAGGCCAACCTGATCTATGCGCAAAGCCCCGACCTGCTGGCTGCCCAGGAAGGCTGGCGTTTTGCGCTGATCGGTGCTTTTGCCGGCTTCGATCCCAACAGCCTGTGGGACAACTTCATCCAGGGCGCGGCCTACTTCCTGCCCATCTACGCGGTGACATTCATCGTCGGTGGCTTCTGGGAAGTGCTGTTCGCCTCGATCCGCAAGCATGAAGTCAACGAAGGTTTCTTCGTGACCTCCGTGCTGTTCGCCCTGATCCTGCCTCCGACCATCCCGCTGTGGCAGGTCGCGCTGGGCATCAGCTTCGGCGTGGTGATCGGCAAGGAAATCTTCGGCGGTACCGGCAAGAACTTCCTCAACCCGGCGCTGACCGCGCGGGCCTTCCTGTTCTTCGCCTATCCGGCACAGATGTCCGGTGATGCCGTGTGGACCGCGGTCGATGGCTATGCCGGTGCAACCGCGCTGAGCCTGGGCTTCGCAGGTGGCATCGAGAATGTGATCAGCAGCGGCATCACCTGGATGGACGCCTTCGTCGGCACCATTCACGGCTCGATCGGTGAAACCAGCACCCTGGCCATCTTCATCGGCGGCGTCGTCCTGATCGGCAGCAAGATTGCCTCCTGGCGCATCGTCACCGGCGTGATGCTGGGCATGATTGCGCTGAGCACGCTGTTCAACCTGATCGGCTCCGAGACCAACCCGCTGTTCGGCATGCCCTGGTACTGGCACATGGTCGTCGGTGGCTTCGCCTTCGGCATGATCTTCATGGCGACCGACCCGGTGTCGGCCTCCATGACCAATACCGGCAAGTGGGTGTTCGGCATCCTCATCGGCGTCATGGTCGTGCTGATCCGCGTGGTCAACCCCGCCTTCCCGGAAGGCATGATGCTGGCGATCCTGTTCGCCAACCTGTGTGCGCCGCTGATTGACCATTTCGTCATTCAGGCCAATATCAAGCGGAGGCTGGCACGTAATGTCTAGTCAGAAAGAATCCACCGTTCGCACGCTGACGGTAGCCCTGTTGGTCTGCCTGGTGTGCTCCATCTTCGTGGCCGGTGCCGCCGTGGCATTGCGTCCGACCCAGCAGGAAAACCGCCTGCTGGACAAGCAGCGCAGCATCCTGGCCATTGCCGGCCTGGGTGAGGCCGGCATGTCCGCGAACAAGGTCAAGCAGCTGTTCAACGAGCGTATCGTTGCGCGTCTGGTCGATCTGGAAACCGGCAAGTTCAGCGACGAGTTCGACGCCAAGACCTTCGATCCGCTGGTCGCGGCCAAGGACCCTGCGCTGTCCAAGGCCCTGCCAGGCGAGCAGGACATCGCCTCGATCAAGCGTCGTGAGCGTTACAGCACTGTCTATATCGTCGAAGGCCAGGGCGAAGGCGAGATCGATACGCTGATCCTGCCAGTGCGCGGTTACGGTCTGTGGTCCACCCTCTATGGCTTCATGGCCGTCAAGGGTGATCTGGATACCGTGGCGGGCTTCGGCTTCTATCAGCACGGCGAAACGCCCGGCCTCGGTGGTGAGGTCGACAATCCGAAGTGGCGCGGCCAGTGGCCGGGCAAGGAACTGTTCGACGACAACGGCAAGCTGGCCGTACAGATCGTCAAGGGCGGGGTCGACCCGCAGAGCCCGCGTGCCAATCATCAGGTCGACGGCCTGGCCGGCGCGACCCTGACCAGCAACGGTGTCAACAGCCTGTTGCGGTTCTGGCTGGGCGAGAACGGCTTCGGTCCATTTATCGCTAATCTGCGCGCTGGGGAGGCTTGATCATGTCGCAACCCACTGTGAAAGAAGTACTGCTCAACCCGATCTTCAACAACAACCCCATTGGCCTGCAGATCCTTGGGATCTGTTCGGCACTGGCGGTGACCTCCAACCTCAACACCGCGTTGGTCATGTCGGTGGCGCTGACCCTGGTCTGTGCCTTCTCGAACCTGTTCATCTCGATGATCCGCAGCCAGATCCCGAACTCGATCCGCATGATCGTGCAGATGGTGATCATCGCCTCGCTGGTTATCCTGGTTGACCAGGTGCTCAAGGCCTATGCCTTCTCGCTGTCCAAGCAGCTGTCGGTGTTCGTTGGCCTGATCATCACCAACTGCATCGTGATGGGGCGTGCCGAAGCCTTCGCCATGCAGAACCCCCCGTTGCTGTCGTTCTTCGACGGTATCGGCAACGGCCTGGGCTACAGCGCGATGCTGATCGCCCTGGGCATCATTCGCGAGCTGACCGGCGCCGGCAAGCTGATGGGCTACACCATTCTGCCGGCCGTCAATGACGGTGGCTGGTACCTGCCCAACGGCATGATGCTGCTGCCGCCCTCGGCGTTCTTCCTGATCGGCCTGTTCATCTGGGGCATCCGTGCCTGGAAGAAGGAGCAGGTCGAGAAGCCTGCCTTCAAGATGGCGCCGCAAGTCTCCAGCAAGGAGGCTTACTAATGGAGCATTACATCAGCCTGTTCGTCCGCGCCGTGTTCATCGAGAACATGGCCCTGGCGTTCTTCCTCGGCATGTGTACCTTCATCGCGATCTCGAAGAAGGTGGAAACCGCCATCGGTCTGGGTATCGCGGTCATCGTGGTGCAGACCATCACCGTGCCGGCCAACAACCTGATCTACACCTACCTGCTCAAGAGCGGTGCGCTGGCCTGGGCCGGCCTGCCTGAAGTGGACCTGAGCTTCCTGGGTCTGCTGAGCTACATCGGTGTGATCGCGGCCATCGTGCAGATTCTCGAGATGACGCTCGATAAGTACGTACCCAGCCTGTACAACGCGCTGGGCGTGTTCCTGCCGCTGATCACCGTGAACTGCGCCATCATGGGTGGCACGCTGTTCATGGTCGAGCGCGACTACAACCTCGGCGAGAGCGTGGTGTACGGCATGGGCTCCGGCCTGTCCTGGGCGCTTGCGATCGCGCTGCTGGCGGGTATTCGCGAGAAGCTCAAGTACAGCGACGTGCCGGATGGTCTGCAGGGGCTTGGCATCACCTTCATCACCATCGGACTGATGTCGCTGGGCTTCATGTCTTTCTCTGGCGTACAGCTGTAAGGACGGGACGAACTGATGAGTTACGAAATTTTCCTCGCCATCGGTATGTTCACCGCCATCGTGCTTGCGCTGGTGGTGATCATCCTGGCTGCGCGCGCCAAGCTGGTGTCCAGCGGCGACGTGTCCATCGAAATCAACGGTGAGCGAACCATCACCGTGCCGGCCGGCGGCAAGCTGCTGCAGACGCTGGCTGCCAACAACATCTTCCTCTCGTCCGCCTGTGGCGGCGGCGGTACCTGCGCGCAGTGCAAGTGCATCGTCGAGAGCGGTGGCGGCGAGATGCTGCCCACCGAGGAGTCGCACTTCACCCGTCGTGAGGCCGGTGAGGGATGGCGTCTGTCCTGCCAGACCCCGGTCAAGGCGGACATGAAGATCGAGGTCCCGGAAGAAGTCTTCGGCGTGAAGAAGTGGGAGTGCACGGTGGAGTCCAATCCCAACGTGGCCACCTTCATCAAGGAGCTGACGCTTCGTCTGCCGGAAGGCGAGAACGTCGACTTCCGCGCAGGCGGCTACGTCCAGCTGGAGTGCCCGCCGCACGAAGTGCGTTATCGGGATTTCGACATCCAGGAGGAGTATCGCGGCGACTGGGACAAGTTCGATCAGTGGAAGTACGTATCGAAGTGCGACGAGACCGTCATTCGTGCCTACTCCATGGCCAACTATCCGGAAGAGCGCGGTCTGGTGAAGTTCAACATCCGTATCGCCTCGCCGCCGCCGGGGCGTGACGATGTGCCGCCGGGCAAGATGTCGTCCTACGTGTTCAGCCTCAAGCCGGGCGACAAGATCACCGTCTACGGACCCTTCGGTGAGTTCTTCGCCAAGGACACCGACGCCGAGATGGTCTTCATCGGTGGTGGTGCCGGCATGGCGCCGATGCGTTCGCACATCTTCGATCAGCTCAAGCGTCTGAAGTCCAAGCGCAAGATGAGCTTCTGGTACGGTGCGCGCTCCATGCGCGAGGCCTTCTACGTCGAAGAGTACGATCAGCTGCAGGCCGAGAATCCGAACTTCGAGTGGCATCTGGCGCTGTCCGATCCGCTGCCGGAAGACAACTGGGACGGCCCGACCGGCTTCATCCACAACGTGCTGTACGAGAACTATCTGAAGGACCATCCGGCTCCGGAGGATTGCGAGTTCTACATGTGCGGCCCGCCCATGATGAACGCCTCGGTCATCAAGATGCTCACTGACCTGGGTGTGGAGCCGGAGAACATCCTGCTCGACGACTTCGGCGGCTAGCATGATCCGAGCTTCACTCAGATCCATTGCTGTCGCGTCTCTCCAGCCCGTCATCGCTGTCGCTCTCGCGACAGCCCTGACGGGCTGTCTGTTTCAGGAAAAGGTCGAAGCCTTCACCGGGCCGACCATGGGCAGTACCTATACGATCAAGTACGTGCGCAGCGGCGATGTTCCAACCAAGGAAGTCCTGCATGGCGAGGTCGAGGCCATCCTCGCCGACCTCGACAAGCAGTTGTCGACCTATCGCAGCGATTCCGACGTCGAGCGTTTCAATGCCCTGCCGGGTGGGGCCTGTGAGCCAATGCCGCAGGCGGTGCGCGAATTGGTCGCAGCGGGCGACCAGCTGTCGGCGGACAGCGACGGCGCATTCGACCTTACACTCGAGCCCTTGCTCAACCTTTGGGGCTTTGGCCCGCAGGGGCGCAGCGAGCGTGTTCCGTCTGAGGAAGAGATTGCCGAGGCGCGAGCGCTGACGGGCCATCGACATTTGCGTATCGAAGGCGATCAGCTGTGCAAGTCGGTCTCGCTGCAACTGGACTTCAACAGCATTGCCGCGGGATATGCGGTGGACCGTGTGATCGATCGCCTGAAAGAACTGGGCGTGCGCAGCTATCTGGTGGAGATCACCGGAGAGCTCAAGGCCGAAGGCCGCAAACCCGACGGATCGCCCTGGCGCGTCGCCATTGAGGCCCCCCGGGACGACCAGCGCGTAGCGCAGAAGATCATCGAGCTCGACGGAATGGGCGTCTCGACTTCCGGCGACTATCGCAACTATTTCGAGCTGGAAGGGCGGCGCTATTCGCATACGCTGAACCCGCTGAGCGGCCGGCCGATCGAGCATCACCTGGCTGCGGTCACGGTGATCGACAGGTCGACCTTGCGCGCGGATGGGTTGTCTACCGCGCTGATGGTATTAGGCCCGGAGCAGGGTCTGGCGCTGGCTGAGCGTAACGCCATCGCCGCGTTTTTCGTCGTCCGTGAAGGACAGGGTTTCGCAACAACTAGCACCAAGGCTTTCGATGAGCTGTTCGGTGCGGGAGTAGAGCAATGACCTGGTTACTGGTTTTCCTGGTGATGGTACTTGTCGTGGCCGGCATGGCCATCGGCGTGATCATGGGGCGCAAGCCCATCGCAGGGTCGTGCGGTGGTATCGCCAATCTGGGCATCGAGAAGGAATGTTCGATCTGCGGTGGAAGCCGCGAGAAATGCGAGGAGGTGAACGAAGCGAAGCGCTCGGCCACCACCGACCTCGCCTACGACGCCACCAAGCGCTGAACTGTGCGTCGCCGCGAGCTGACCGCCCAGGCGGGGCGGTGGCCGCGGCGAGGCGACTGACAGCGCGCAGAACCTTTTTGAGTTTCGGCTTCGGCGAATTTGTTGACAGCAGCGGCGTACCTCGCTGCGTTTTCAGGAGTGTATATGGCGGTCTATAACTACGATGTGGTGGTACTGGGTTCTGGTCCAGCCGGGGAGGGCGCGGCGATGAACGCCGTCAAGGCGGGACGCAAGGTCGCCGTGGTAGACAACCGTCCGCTGGTCGGAGGCAACTGCACGCACCTGGGCACCATCCCGTCCAAGGCGCTGCGCCATTCGGTGCGGCAGATCATGCAGTACAACACCAACCCGTTGTTTCGCCAGATCGGCGAGCCGCGCTGGTTCTCCTTTCCTGATGTTCTGAAAAGCGCCGAAAAGGTCATCAGCAAGCAGGTCACCTCCCGTACCAGCTATTACGCGCGCAATCGCATCGACACCTTCTTCGGTACTGCCAGCTTCTCCGACGAGCAGAGCGTGGAAGTGGTCTGCCTCAACGGCATGGTGGAAAAACTGGTCGCCAACCAGTTCGTCATCGCCACCGGCTCGCGCCCCTACCGGCCGGCCGATATCGATTTCAACCATCCGCGCATCTACGACAGCGACACCATCCTGACTCTGAGCCACACGCCGCGTCGGATGATCATCTACGGTGCCGGTGTCATCGGTTGCGAGTACGCATCGATCTTCAGCGGCCTGGGTGTACTGGTCGATCTGATCGACAACCGCGAGCAGCTGCTCAGCTTCCTCGACGACGAGATTTCCGATGCGCTGAGCTACCACTTGCGTAACAACAACGTGCTGATTCGCCACAATGAAGAGTACGAGCGGGTCGAGGGGCTGGAGAACGGCGTGATCCTGCACCTCAAGTCGGGCAAGAAGATCAAGGCAGACGCCTTCCTCTGGAGCAACGGGCGTACCGGCAATACCGACAAGCTCGGCCTGGAGAACATCGGTCTGAAGGCCAACAGCCGCGGCCAGGTGCAGGTCGACGAGCACTATCGCACCGAGATCGGCAACATCTATGCGGCCGGTGACGTGATCGGCTGGCCATCGCTGGCAAGCGCCGCCTACGACCAGGGTCGCTCGGCCGCGGGCAGCATTGTCGAGAACGATTCATGGCGTTTCGTCGATGACGTGCCGACGGGCATCTACACCATTCCGGAGATCAGCTCGATCGGCAAGAACGAGCGTGAGCTGACCCAGGCGAAGATTCCCTACGAAGTGGGCAAGGCATTCTTCAAGAGCATGGCGCGGGCGCAGATTTCCTTCGAGCCGGTAGGGATGCTGAAGATCCTGTTCCATCGCGAAACCCTTGAAGTACTGGGTGTGCACTGCTTCGGTTACCAGGCGTCGGAGATCGTCCACATCGGTCAGGCGATCATGAATCAGAAGGGCCCTGCCAACAGCATCAAGTACTTCGTCAACACCACCTTCAACTACCCGACCATGGCGGAAGCCTATCGGGTAGCGGCGTTCGACGGGCTCAACCGGCTTTTTTGAGCGGCTCCGGCCGGCGGCCTGAGCCGGCTGGAGAGGGCTGGGACTCCCGGGATTGGCACTGGCCGAACCGGGAGAGCTTCTGATCAGGTGAGACGATCCGGCAGCGCCTGTGCTGCCGAGTCGCCGCAGGCGCAGGTTTAACGGTCAGGCCTGCGCCAGCGTGCTCACCGCCAGGCCCGGATAGTCGGTGATCAGGCTGTCCACGCCGAAGTCCGCCAGGCGCCGCATCAGCGCCGGTTCGTTCACCGTCCAGACCGAAACATGCAAGCCCTGCTTTCTTGCCTTCTCCAGGCGTTCCGGGGTGCACAGCGTCCACTTCAGTGCCAACAGATCACAACCATGCTGACGGGCCACCTTGAGCGGGTCGAGCCAGTTGTATTCTGCGACCAGTCCGCGTGAGATTTCGGGAGCCAGTCGATTCAGAGCCCGCAGGACCTCCCGTGAACTGGAGGTGACCGTGATTCGCTCCTTGAGCTGATAACGCTCGGCCAGCTCTTTGATCGCCATTACCGTGCGTGCGGCGCGAACCCGCGAAGCACTCTTGACTTCGAGCTGCCAGTGCTCGAAATCGCACTTCTCGAACAGCTCGCTCAGCCGTGGAATGGGGCAGGGCGTCTTCCAGCCCGGGCCGCCCTGGCGGGCGTCGTACTTCACCAGTTCTGCGGCATCGTGCTGGGCAACCTTGCCTCGGCGACCGGTGGTGCGCTTGAGCGTCGGATCATGGATGACCATCAACTCGCCATCGCGGGATAGGTGCAGGTCCAGCTCGCAGCGGCGTACGCCATGCTGCAGGCATTGCTCGAAGCTCGCCAGGGTGTTCTCCGGAGCTTCGCCCTTGGCGCCGCGGTGGCCGTAGATGAGTGTCACGGTTGTTGATCTTCCTTCACGGGTGGTTGAGCGCGCTGGTGGTGTCGGACGCTGTTGATGACTCGGTCGCGTTCGAAATAGACGGAGAATTCCCGATAATCCCAGCGGGTGATCGGCGGCTGGCCAACGGCCGGGTGCTCCTCGTCGGCGAGCCCGAAACGGTCCAGGACCTTGATCTTGGAGTCGCCACGCGCGGGCATCGCCATCTCGGGCTGGCCTTGCTGGCCGACGGGTATGCGAATTTCTTCGGCGAACAGCGACGGGCTGAATGTCAGTGTGAACAGCAGGGTCGCCAGGCGGCGCATTGGTCAATCTCCTTGCAGGCTTTCCAGGGCCAGGCGCCTCTCCAGCGCCTGTTTCTGCAGGATATGCCGAGCAAGCAATTGTCGCTGTGCATCAGTCAACGCTTCGAACTCGGTGCCGATGTCGTAGCGGCCGTCCTGCATCGCGGTGCTGTAGATCACCCGTGCCGGCAACAGTAGGCCGAGCCCTTGCGGCAGCAGGACCAGCTTCAGCGTGACGACCTCGCCTTCCGCCAATGGCTGTTCGCTGACGAAGCTGATGCCACCTTCGGAAAGCACCACCGGCTGCGGTGCGCTCTGATCCTTCAGCAGGTCCTGCGCCAATGCCTGCCCCAGCAGCTCGATTCGCTTGTTCTGTACCTTGAGGTAATTGGCCAGCGTGCGGTTGCTCTCGGCAATCTGGCGTAACAAGTGCTGTGCTTCGAAATCCAGCTGATGAAGCTCCCCGAGCAGGTTGAACAGCGCAGGCAGAGGCTCGCTTCCGGCGGGGTGGTCCTGGCTCGCCGGGATGATTTCCAGTGCCACGCGATCCTCGATACGGTAGTATTCGCGGCGTTCTTCAGTGTCTTGTGTCGGCATGGCGATACCCGGGTAGCGTTGATGGCCAGAGTGTATCAGGCCCCGCGGTGGCGTCAGCTGCATGTTGTTTTCCCCCGCCAGCGAACCCGTCGATCTATGTTCAGACCGCTGTCCGTGTACATCGGGGCGCGCTATACACGCGCCAGACGTCGCAGTCTCTTCGTCTCCTTCATTTCCCTGACATCCATGATCGGGCTCGCACTTGGCGTGCTGGTGATGATCGTCGTGCTGTCGGTGATGAATGGCTTCGACCATGAGATGCGCACTCGCGTGCTGGGCATGGTGCCTCACGCGACCATCGAAAGCCCGACGCCGATCAACGATTGGCAGGCACTGGGCGCACGCCTCGAACAGCATGCCCAGGTGCTGGCCTCCGCGCCCTTCATTCAGAGCCAGGGGCTGCTCACCCATCAGGGCCAGGTGACCAAGATCCTGATCAATGCGGTCGAGCCCCAAGCGGAGCGACAGGTGTCGATCATCGACCAGTTCTTCCGCGAAGGCGCGCTGGATGATCTAAAGCCCGGCGAGTTCGGCATCGTCATCGGCGACAAGGCAGCCGCCAAGCTCGGCGTTGCGGTCGGCGACAAGATCACCTTCGTCGCCCCGGAAGTGACCGTGACCCCCGCGGGCATTTTTCCGCGCATGAAGCGGTTCACGGTCACCGGCATCTTCCATGTCGGTGCCGGCGAGATCGACGGTTACGTCGCCCTGGCCAACATTGCCGACATGGCTCGCTTGCAACGCTGGCAGCCGGATCAGGTGCAGGGGCTGCGCCTGCGCTTCGCCGATCTGTTCCAGGCGCCGCGTATCGCCTGGGAATTGGCCGGTCAGCTCGGCGACGACTTCTATTCCCGCGACTGGACCCGCACCCACGGCAACCTCTACCAGGCGATCCGCATGGAGAAGGCCATGATCGGGCTGCTGCTGCTGCTGATCGTCGCGGTCGCGGCCTTCAACATTATCTCCACGCTGGTGATGGTGGTGACCGACAAGCGCGGCGACATCGCCATCCTGCGCACGCTGGGCGCTACGCCGAAGCAGATCATGGCGATCTTCATGGTCCAGGGTACGGTGATCGGCGTGGTCGGCACTCTGGTCGGCGCACTGCTCGGCATGTTCGCTGCCGTCAATGTCAGCAGCTGGATCGCCGCGCTGGAGCGGCTGATCGGGCACAAGTTTCTGAGTGCCGACGTGTATTTCATTGACTACCTGCCGTCCCAGCTGATGGCGGCCGATGTGATCCAGGTCTGCGTCGCCGCGCTGATCCTGAGTTTCCTCGCGACCCTGTATCCGGCCTGGCGTGCCGCGCGCACCCAGCCGGCAGAGGCGCTACGTTATGAGTGAGCGGGTTATGAACGAGCTGTCTTCGCAAAAGCAGGCGGTGCTGAGTTGCCGCAACCTGGGCAAGCGCTACGAGCAGGGCCCCGAATCGGTGGAGGTCCTGTCCGGGCTGCAACTTGAACTGTTCCCCGGTCAGCGCGTGGCCATCGTCGGCAGCTCCGGCTCGGGCAAGAGCACGCTGCTGAACCTGCTCGGTGGGCTCGATACGCCGAGCGAGGGCAGCGTCTGGCTGGCCGGCGAGGAGTTGTCGGCGCTAAACGAGAAGGATCGCGGGCTGCTGCGCAACCGCGCATTGGGCTTCGTCTATCAGTTCCATCACCTGCTTGCCGAGTTCACCGCGCTGGAGAACGTTTGCATGCCGCTGCTGATCGGGCGCACGCCGATCCCGGAAGCGCGGCAGCGAGCGTCGGCTCTGCTGCAGCGGGTCGGCCTCGGCCATCGCCTGGAGCACAAGCCTGCAGAGTTGTCCGGTGGCGAGCGGCAGCGCGTGGCCATCGCTCGGGCATTGGTCAACGAGCCGGCACTGGTATTGCTCGATGAGCCAACCGGCAACCTGGACCATCACACCGCGCAAGGCATTCAGGATCTGATGCTCGAACTCAGCACCTCGCTGCATACCGCTTTTCTCGTGGTTACCCACGACCGCCAGCTTGCCGCCCAGATGGACCAGGTGCTGCGGCTGGAAGACGGGCGCCTGGTGGCCGAATGATGTTCAGGCCCATCAGCGTTTTCATCGGCAGCCGCTACACCCGTGCCAAGCGGCGCAATCATTTCATTTCGTTCATCTCGCTGACCTCGTTGATCGGCCTGGCGCTGGGTGTGCTGGCGATGATCATGGTCCTGTCGGTGATGAACGGCTTCCAGCGTGAAATGAGCGCGCGGATTCTCGGGATGGTGCCCCACGCGACGGTCATCGGTGAGCAGCCGCTGGATGACTGGCAGGCGGTTGCCGCGCGCCTGTCGGCACACCCGCAGATCGTCGGCATGGCGCCGGTGACGCAGCTCGAAGGCATGCTGTCGTTCAAGGGCAGCATGCAACCGATCCAGATCAGCGGCATCGATCCGCAGGCGGAGGCGCAGGTGTCCATCGTTGGTGAGCGTCTGGTCGGCGGCAGCCTGGATGCGCTCAAGCCCGGCGAGTACGGTGTGATCATCGGTCTGATGACCGCGCGGCGATTCGGGCTGAAGCTGGGCGACAAGCTGACGTTGATCGTCCCTGAGGTCAGTTCGTCTCCCGGTGGCGTCACGCCGCGTATGCAGCGGCTGAACGTGGTCGGGGTGTTCAAGGTGGGCGCCGATCTGGACGGCAGTCTGGGGATGATCCATCGCGCCGACGCCGCGCAGATCCATCGCTGGATGCCGCAACAGGTTCAGGGCGTGCGACTCAAGCTTGACGACCTCTACCGTGCGCCGGAGGTGGCCGCACAGGTACAGGCCACGCTGGGCGAAGGTTACCGCGTGGAGGACTGGTCCTACACCCAGGGCAGCCTGTTCAGCGCGATGAAGATGGAAAAGACCATGATCGGCCTGCTTCTGATGCTGATCGTCGCGGTAGCCGCATTCAATATCATCGCCACACTGATCATGGTGGTCGCCGACAAGCGTGCCGACATCGCCATTCTGCGGACGCTGGGGGCGACGCCGCGGCAGATCATGGCCATCTTCATGGTCCAGGGCAGCATCATCGGCTTCAGCGGCACCGTGATTGGCGTGATCCTGGGTGTGCTCGGCGCGCTGAACGTCAGCGACCTGGTGACCTGGCTGGAACGGCTCTCCGGACAGCACATCTTCAGCTCCGACGTCTATTTCATCAGTACGCTGCCTTCGGAGCTGCGTCTGGATGACGTGGTGCTGGTATCGCTGGCGGCGCTTACCCTGAGCTTTCTCGCCACGATCTACCCGGCCTGGCGCGCCGCGCAGACCCAGCCTGCCGAGGCCCTGCGCTACGAATGACCGGCTCGGCCATCAACGACGGCCGTTCTGCCGCCGCCGCCAGCTGCGGCCAACCCACCAGCGCCAGTAGGCCTGGGTGAATACATAACCGAGCACCGCCAGCACCAGCCCGCTGACCAGGGAGCCCAGGTACAGCGGCTGCCAGTTGTGCTGCAGCATGTAGCGTACCCAGGCCAGGCTCAGTTCTGCCGGCATGCTGGAGGCCGGGGTGTCCAGCAGCCAGGTGCCGATCTTGTAGTTGCAATAGAAGACCGGCGGCATGGTCAGCGGGTTGGTCAGCCAGACCAGCCCCACTGCAATCGGCAGATTGGCTCTGGAGGGCAGGGCGCAGACGGCCGCTGCGAGCATCTGCATCGGCATCGGGATCATGGCCCAGAACAAGCCGATCGCCATCGCGCGGGATACCGAATGTCGATTGAGATGCCAGAGATTGGGATCGTGAATCAGCGCGCCGAGAAAACGCAGGGACTTGTTAGTCTTGATGCGATCGGGGTGCGGCATGTAGCGTTTGAAAAAACGACGCGGCATGAAGGTTCTCTGAAGGCAGCAGCCGGGCGATTATGCCTTGAATCGCGGTGCGACGCTGACAGTAGTTTTGTGACATTACGTCTACGCCTGCGACAGATTGCCCCGCTTCGATAACGGTCCGGAAAGGATTTCTGGAGACTGAAAATGCGCACATGGATGCTTGCGCTCGCCGCGGGTCTGGTCCTGCCACGCTTCCTTCCTGCCTTGCCCGCGCAGTGGTTCTGTGCGGCGCTGGCGGCTGTCGGACTGCTGCTCCTGCTGCGTCACCGCTGGGTGGCGCCGGGCTTGTTTCTGCTGGGCTTGAGCTGGGCCTGCTACCAGAGCCAGAGCGCCATCGACGACCGCTTACCGGCGTCCATGGACGGTCGTACGTTCTGGATCGAGGGACGGGTAGTGGGGTTGCCCAGCCGTATCGGCAATGTGGTGCGCTTCGAGCTCGACGACATCCAATCGCGCCATGCCGGGTTGCCATCGAAGGTGCGGCTGTCCTGGTATGACGGTCCGCTGCTGCAAGCCGGCGAGCGTTGGCGCCTGGCGGCGCGACTGAAGCGACCGCATGGCATGGTCAATCCCCACGCCTTCGATTACGAAGCCTGGTTGCTGGCGCGACGCATCGGCGCCACGGGCACGATAAAGGCAGGCGAGCGCCTGACGGCGTCGACGGCAAGCGACGGATGGCGCGATCAGCTTCGGGCGCGGCTCATGGCCATTCCGGCATCCGATCGGCAGGGCGCCATCGCGGCACTGGTGGTGGGTGACGATTCCGGTTTGAGCCGCGGCGACTGGCAGGTGTTGCAGGACACCGGCACCGTCCACCTGATGGTCATCTCCGGACAGCACATCGGCATGCTGGCGGGGCTGCTCTATGGTCTGGTCGCATTGCTGGCTCGCCTGGGTGCGTGGCCGCGGCGGTCGCCCTGGTTGCCCTGGGCGTGCGGGCTGGCGTTAAGCGGTGCGCTGGCCTATGGCTGGCTGGCCGGTTTCGAGGTACCGGTGCGTCGTGCCTGCCTGATGGTGACGGTGGTGCTTGTCTGGCGATTGCGCTTTCGCCATCTGGGTGTCTGGTTGCCGCTGCTGCTGGCGCTCGATGGCGTCCTGCTGATCGATCCTCTGGTGACATTGCAGCCCGGGTTCTGGCTGTCGTTTGGAGCGGTGGCAGTTCTGGCATTGGCGTTCTCGGGGCGGCTCGGCTCATGGCGCTGGTGGATGGCCCTGACCCGGGCGCAGTGGGCGGCCACCCTTGGTCTGCTTCCGCTGTTGCTGGCCCTCGGATTGCCGATAAGTGCGAGCGGGCCGCTGGCCAATCTGCTTGCCGTACCCTGGGTGAGTCTGACCGTGCCCTTTGCGTTGCTCGGTACGCTCCTGCTGCCCGTGGCCGGGGTTGGCGAAGCGCTGCTGTCGGTGGTGGGCTATTCGCTGGCATTGCTGTTCGACGTCCTGGCGGCGATAGCCAATTGGCAACCCGCCTGGATTGCGGTCGGCCTGCCCGTCTGGGCGCTGGCGTTAATCGGGCTGGGCGTCCTGTTGCTGTTGCTGCCCGCGGGTATTCCGCTGCGTTCGCTGGGTTTGCTGCTGCTGTTGCCGCTGGCGTTCCCGCCTCGTGTCGAGGTGCCAGACGGCCGGGCGCAGGTCTGGGTATTGGATGTGGGGCAGGGCCTGGCGGTGCTTGTACGCACCCGCGAGCATGCACTGCTCTACGATGCCGGGCCGAAGCAGGGCGACTTCGATACGGGCGAGCGGGTGGTCGTCCCTTCGCTCCGGACCCTTGGCGTGACTCGGTTGGATCTGCTGTTGCTGAGTCATGCCGATAATGATCATTCGGGCGGTGCGGACGCGGTTCAGCGGTTGCTGAGGGTTGATCGGGTGGTCAGTGGCGAGCCGTCGCGCCTTGCGCCTGATCTGGGCGCCGAACGTTGCGAAAGCGGTAGCAGCTGGCAGTGGAACGACGTGCGCTTCAGTCTGTGGCAATGGCAGATGGCACGCGACAGCAATCAGCAGTCCTGCGTGCTGCAAATCGAGGCCAATGGTGAGCGGATCCTGCTCACCGGCGACATCGACCAGGCCGCGGAGCAGGCATGGCTGGCAAGCGAACAGCGCACCCCATCGCACTGGCTGTTACTGCCCCACCATGGCAGCCGCAGCTCGTCGTCAGAACCGTTTCTGCGCGGCGTCGCCTCCCATGCCGCGCTGATCTCGCGCAGCCTGCACAATGCCTTCGGCCAGCCACACCCAAGCGTGGTCGAGCGGCTCGAGACCCTCAATATCCGGGCCTACGACACCGCCTTGCATGGCGCAATCCGCATAGAGCTGGGAAGCTTTTCGCCTCCTCGGCTACAACGTTCGCAGCGACGATTCTGGCGGGAAAAATGAGAACGGCGGCCGTCGGCGACCCGGTGACCCTATGCTAGAGTGGCGCCACTTTTTCGAGGGGGATTCATCTCGTGTGGGAGCTGGTCAAAGCAGGCGGCTGGATAATGCTGCCAATCATCCTGTGTTCCATCGCAGCCGCCGGCATCATCGCCGAGCGCCTATGGACGCTGCGTCCGAGCCGTGTCACACCTCCGCATCTGCTAGGCCAGGTCTGGAAGTGGATCAAGGACAAGAAGCTCAGCAACCAGAAACTCAAGGAGCTGCGCGCCGACTCCCCGCTGGGTGAGATCCTCGCCGCCGGCCTGAGCAATTCCAAGCGTGGTCGCGAGATCATGAAGGAGTGCATCGAGGAGGCCGCCGCCCGCGTCGTTCACGATCTGGAGCGCTATCTCAACGCCCTGGGCACCATCGCCGGCATTGCACCCTTGCTCGGTCTGCTGGGGACCGTGCTGGGCATGATCGAAATCTTCAGTGCCTTCATGGGCTCGGGCATGGCCAACGCACCGCTTCTCGCAGGAGGCATCGCCAAGGCGCTGATCACCACCGCTGCGGGCTTGATGGTCGGTATCCCCGCGCTGTTCTTCCATCGTTTCCTGCAGCGTCGCGTCGACGAACTCGTCGTCGGCATGGAGCAGGAGGCGATCAAGCTGGTGGAAGTGGTGCAGGGCGACCGCGATGTCGATCTCGGTGAGGAGAAGGCGTGAAATTCCGTCGCAAACCCCGGGAGAACGTGGAGATCGGACTCGCACCGCTGATCGACGTGGTGTTCATCCTGCTCCTGTTCTTCGTGGTCACCACCACCTTCACCCGTGAAACGCAGCTCAAGGTCGACCTGCCAGAAGCGGCCAGCGGCACACCGCCTCAGGATGCCGAGGTTCGCCAGCTGGAAGTGCTGATCGATGTGGCTGGCAATTATTCGCTCAATGGCAAGGCGCTGCTCAAGAGCGATCTGAATTCGCTGATGGCCGCGCTGAGCAAGGAGTCCGGCGGCGACAACCGGTTGCCGATGGTCATCAGCGCCGATGGCAAGACGCCGCACCAGGCGGTCATCACGGCGATGGATGCCGCAGGCAAGCTCGGCTTCGCCCAGCTGCGGATCACCACGGTCGAGGCGCAGGCGTCGCCCTGATGTCCGTCGCCGAGCGCCTGCAACGTGCCTGGTATCAGGGGCATCCGGCTTTGTGTCTGCTGGCGCCCCTGGAGCTGCTGTACCGGCGAGTGGTCGAAGCCAGGCGCCGGCGTTTCCTCGAAGATCCGAACACCTCCTATCGTGCTCCTGTTCCGGTTGTCGTCGTCGGTAACATCACCGTCGGTGGCACGGGCAAGACGCCGCTGATCCTCTGGTTGATCGAACACTGTCAACGTCGCGGGCTGCGTGTCGGGGTCGTCAGCCGTGGCTACGCTGCCGAGCCCCCGACGCTGCCGTGGCGGGTTCGCGCCGAGCACCCGGCACAGCACTGCGGCGATGAGCCTCTGCTGATCGTTCAGCGTACGGGGGTTCCGTTGATGATCGATCCTGATCGCGCGCGCGCCGTTCGTGCTCTGCTCGAGCAGGAGCCGCTCGATCTGATCCTCTCCGACGACGGTCTGCAGCACTACCGTCTGGCGCGCGATCTCGAACTGGTGCTGATCGATGCCGCGCGTGGGCTTGGCAACGGCCGCTGCCTGCCGGCTGGCCCCCTGCGTGAGCCGCCTGAGCGGCTTGGCGAGGTGGATGCCGTACTGTTCAACGGCGCCGCCGCCGATACCGTCGAAGGGTATGCGTTCAGCCTTCAGCCGGTTGGCCTGGTCGAGCTGAGTACCGGTCGACGTTGGCCGCTGGATCACTACCCGGCCGGCCAGCAGTTGCATGCGGTGGCGGGTATCGGCAACCCGCAGCGTTTCTTCGACACGCTCGAGACGCTACACTGGCGACCGATTCCGCACGCCTTCGCCGATCACGCCGATTACAGCCCGGAGCAGCTGAAGTTCAGCCCCGAGCTGCCACTGGTGATGACGGAGAAGGACGCGGTGAAATGCCGGGCGTTCGCACCCCCGGGTTGGTCGTATCTGCAGGTGCAGGCCGTGCCCTCCACGGCGTTCGTAACCTGGTTCGACGATCAGCTGGCGCGATTGCTGCCCGATCTCTCTTAAGCCGCTCGACCTGCCGCCGCGGTCGATCGCTTCCAAGGACTGCGCATGGATACCAAACTGCTCGACATTCTGGCCTGCCCACTATGCAAGGGGCCGTTGAAGCTCGCCGAGGACAAGTCGGAACTGATCTGCAAGGCCGATGGCCTGGCCTTTCCCGTGCGTGACGGCATCCCGGTAATGCTCGAGAGCGAAGCGCGTACTCTGGATGTGGATGAGCGTCTGGACAAATGAGCACCGCCTATACCGTCGTCATTCCGGCCCGCTACGCATCGACCCGATTGCCCGGCAAGCCGCTGCAGGACATCGCCGGCAAGCCGATGATCCGACACGTCTGGGAGCAGGCGCGCAAGAGCGCGGCTCAGCGTGTAGTGATTGCCACTGATGATCAGCGCATCGTCGATGCCTGCACAGCGTTTGGCGCAGAGGTCGTGCTGACCCGCGCCGAGCATAACTCCGGCACCGATCGTTTGGCCGAGGTGGCCGAGCAGCTCGGGCTGCCTGGCGATGCCCTCGTGGTCAACGTGCAGGGCGACGAGCCGATGATTCCGCCGGCTGTAATCGACCAGGTCGCCGCCAATCTGGCGGACCATCCGGAGGCTGCCATCGCTACGCTGGCCGAACCTTTGGCGGATGCTCAGGCGCTGTTCAATCCCAATGTTGTCAAGGTGCTCTCGGATATCAACGGCCTGGCGCTGACCTTCAGCCGAGCGCCGCTGCCCTGGGCGCGTGACAGCTTTGCCGTGGACCGCAGCCAGCTACCGCCCGGCGTCCCTTACCGGCGGCACATCGGCATCTATGCCTACCGTGCTGGATTCCTGGCCGACTTCGTGTCCTGGGGCCCGTGCTGGCTGGAGGATACGGAGTGTCTGGAGCAGCTGCGTGCGCTCTGGCATGGGCGGCGCATCCATGTGGCCGATGCCGTCGAAGCTCCTCCCGCCGGGGTCGACACGGCTGAGGACCTGGATCGGGTTCGCCGTTTGCTGGGTGGCTGACATGAAGGTGCTGTTCGTCTGCATGGGGAATATCTGCCGTTCGCCCACGGCCGAGGGTGTGTTTCGCCAGCGGATCGAGCAGGCCGGCCTTGGCGCGCGAGTCGAGATCGATTCCGCCGGAACCGGCGACTGGCATGTCGGCAAGGCGCCAGACCAGCGAGCGTGCGAGGCGGCGAGACGGCGTGGTTACACGCTCGACGCCTTGCGCGCCCGGCAGGTTTCCATTGCGGACTTCCAGCGCTTCGATCTCATCCTGGCAATGGATCACGACAATCTGGCACGGCTGCAGGCTCTGCGCCCGAAACACGGCGCCAAGGCGGAAGTCGACCTGCTGCTGCGTCGCTACGGGCTTGGCTGCGACGTAGTGCCCGACCCTTACTATGGCGAAGCAGACGGCTTCGACAACGTGCTGAATCTCATCGAAGAGGCCAGTGATGCGCTGCTCGCCGAGATAAAGGGGCGACTGTGAGCCTTACCATAGAAGCAAACCGCTCCCTCAAGCCATTCAACACCTTTGCCGTAGACCAGCGTGCCCAATATTTCGCCGAGGCGCACAGTGATGCCGATGTGTATGAGGCGATTGCCCGTGCGCGCCAGCTTGGGGTGCCGCTTCTGCCGCTCGGTGGCGGAAGCAACCTGCTACTGACTCGCGATGTGCCAGCCCTGGTGCTGCACATGGCCAGTCGAGGCAAGCGGATCATCGACGAGTCGGCCGGTCAGGTGATCGTCGAGGTGGAGGCCGGGGAACCCTGGCATCCCTTCGTGCTCTGGAGTCTGGAGCAGGGCCTGATGGGGCTGGAAAACCTGAGCCTGATCCCCGGGACCGTGGGCGCTTCACCGATTCAGAACATCGGTGCCTATGGGGTCGAGATCAAGGATGTCTTCTCCGGTCTCACGGCACTGGATATCGAAACCGGGGCGCTTCGGGACTTCGCGCTGGCCGACTGCGCATTCGCCTATCGTGACAGCGTTTTCAAGCAGATGCCGGGGCGCTATCTGATCCTGCGGGTGCGTTTGGCTCTGCGCCGCCAGGCCCCGTTGCATCTCGAATATGGCCCGATCCGCCAACGGCTGGCGGAGCAGGGGGTCGTCGAGCCCACGGCTGTGGATGTCAGCCGTGCGGTCTGCGCCATTCGCAGTGAAAAGCTGCCGGACCCGCGGGAGCTGGGCAATGCCGGGAGTTTCTTCAAGAATCCGCTGGTGAGCGCCGGGACGGCGCAGGCGCTTCGCGCGGCTTATCCCGATCTGGTCGCCTATCCGCAGGACGCTGGCTTGGTAAAGCTGGCTGCTGGCTGGCTGATCGAAAGAGCTGGCTGGAAGGGATTTCGCGATGGCGACGCCGGCGTTCATCGGCTGCAGGCACTGGTGCTGGTGAACCATGGACAGGCTACCGGCGAGCAGCTGCTGGAGCTGGCGCGACGGATCCAGGCCGACGTGCTCGAACGCTTCGATGTCTCCCTGGAAATCGAGCCGAACGTGCTCTGATCGGTGGTCGATTGCCTGCAACCGGCCTGGATGGGCAACGTTCGCCGGTCCCAAAGAGATAGCGGTACCCGACGCCCGATGCAGTGCATCGGGCGTTCTTGTATCTGCCGCTACGTTCGCCGGAGATGCGCTGCGCTAGAGCTAGATGCAACGCATTCTCAGGGTTGGACGAAAACAAAAAAAGGGATGCCGAAGCATCCCTTTTTCAACACCCGTGCCGTTTAGCCTTGCGGCTTCTCACGGTTGTCCGTTTCGGAGCCTTGAGCAGGCTGCTCCGATTCCTCGGCAGCAGGCTGAGGCGCCTCGTCGAGTGCTGGCGCTACCGGCTTGTGCTCGCTTGCATCGTCGGCAGGCACTTGCTCGGCAACCAGTTCGGTCGACTGTTGCTCCACTGCGGGCTGCTGCTGGGCAGGCACAGGCTCTATCGTCTGCTCGGGCTGAGCGTCTGCTGCCTGCTGAGCGACGGGCTGCTCCGGCTGCGTGTCCACGACCGGCTCGCTGGCGACGATCTCAGGGCTCGCCAGCGGTTGCTCCGCTGCGGCCTTGGCTTCGGCTTCAGCTGCCTCCTTGGCCAGGCGCTCGGCTTCGCGTTGACGGCGACGAACCTCGCGCGGATCGTTCGGTGCGCGGCCGCTCGGCGTCAGCGTCGGGGTGGCAGCCAGTGTCGCTTCGGGCTTCTCGACAATAGGCTCCGGGGCGGGCTGGGGCGCTGCTTCCGGCTGGGCGACCTGCGCTACCTCTTGCGGCGCTTCCTCGGCCGGCTGTACCGGAATATCGGTCGGCGCCTCGGCTGGTGCAGGTTCTTCGCTGGCTTTGCGCTCGTCGATGCCTTCGCTCGCAGCAGGCTGGGCGACTGGCGCGTGTTCGACGATCGTAGCGACGCCTTCGCTGCTGGTCTGAATCACCGTGTCTTCGGGCAGCGTCGCCTGGGGCGCGGCTTCGGTGTCGGCGGTGTTGGCGGCCAGGGCGGCGGCAGTAGCGGCGATGGCGATTTCCTCGGTCTTCACCGGGGCATTGCTCTCGTCGGCGTCTTCGATTTCGTTGCCGTTGGCATCGCGCTGGCGTTCGCGACGGTTGCTGCGACGACGCTGACCACGGGAGCGACGACGTGGTCGCTCGCTGTCGTTGCCTTCCGCGCCTTCGTTGGCTTCCTGAGCATCTTCGGTCTCGCCGATTTCCAGAGCCTGCTGCAGCAGTTCATCCGCAGGCGCTGCCTGCTGTTCGGCGCGCGGCTTGCGCTCTTCGCGCGGGGCGCGTGGCTCGCGGGGCTGGCGCTCGGCCTGCTCCTCCTGCGCTACTGTCGGTGCTTCGTCGATCGGAGCGCGCAGTTCACGCTTGCGCTCTTCGCGTGGCTTGCGCTCTTCTCGCGGAGCACGCTCGCGACGTGGCTGGGCTTCAGCGGCCTCTGCCTGCTCGCGGGGCTTGCGCTCGTCGCGCGGCGGGCGTGGCTGGCGCTCTTCACGCGGCTGACGTTCTTCGCGAGCCTGGCGCTCCTCGCGGGGTTGCCGTTCTTCGCGCGGCTGACGCTCTTCACGCGGCTTGCGCTCCTCGTCACGCCCATTGCGGGAATCGCGGCGGCGATTCTGTTGACGGCCACTGCGGCGCTCGTCGTTGCGCTGCGGACGGGCGGATGCCGGCTTCTTCTCTACTTGCGCCGCGGCCTGGGGCTCTTCGGCCTTGCCCGCGAACAGACCAACCAGCGATTTGATCAGGCCCTTGAACAGGCTTGGTTCCTGCGCGGGCGTAGCCACGGGCGCTTCCGCAGGTGCCGGAGCGGCGCTGGTGGCGGGTGCGCTACGCTGCGGTGCGGTCTTGACCGCGGCCTCCTGGCGAACCAGGGTGCGAGTCGAACTGACCGGCTGGACTTCTTCGGCCTCGCTCTGGCTCATTTCGTAGCTGGCCTGGCCGGCGATGATCTCCGGGCTGTCGTCACGCAGGCGCTGAACTTCGAAGTGCGGCGTTTCCAGGTGGTCGTCCGGCAGGATGAAGATGCGCGCGCGGGTGCGCAGTTCGATCTTGGTGATGGCGTTGCGCTTTTCATTGAGCAGGAACGCCGCGACCTGGAAGGGCACGCGGGCGCGGACTTCGGCGGTGCGATCCTTGAGGGCCTCTTCTTCGATCAGGCGCAGGATCGCCAGTGACAGCGATTCGACGTCGCGGATGATGCCCTGGCCGTTACAGCGCGGGCAGACGATGCCGCTGGTTTCGCCCAGGGAAGGGCGCAGGCGCTGGCGGGACATTTCCAGCAGGCCGAAACGCGAAATGCGGCCGACCTGAATGCGCGCGCGGTCGGCTTCCAACGCTTCGCGCATCTTTTCTTCGACAGCGCGCTGGTTCTTGGCCGGGGTCATGTCGATGAAGTCGATCACGATCAAGCCGCCGATGTCGCGCAGGCGCAGCTGGCGGGCGATTTCCTCGGCCGCTTCCAGGTTGGTCTGCAGTGCGGTCTCTTCGATGTCGCCGCCTTTGGTGGCGCGCGCCGAGTTGATGTCGATGGACACCAGGGCTTCGGTCGGGTCGATGACGATGGAGCCGCCGGAAGGCAGTTTCACTTCACGCTGGAAGGCCGTTTCGATCTGGCTTTCGATCTGGAAGCGGTTGAACAGCGGCACGCTGTCTTCGTACAGCTTGATCTTGCTGGCGTACTGCGGCATCACCTGCTGGATGAAGCTCAGCGCCTCGTCCTGCGCCTCGACGCTGTCGATCAGCACTTCGCCGATGTCCTGGCGCAGGTAGTCGCGGATGGCGCGAATGATGACGTTGGATTCCTGATAGATCAGGAATGGCGCGTCGCGATCCTGGGAGGCGTCTTTCACCGCGGTCCAGAGCTGCAGCAGGTAGTCGAGATCGCACTGCAGTTCTTCGCTGGAGCGACCCAGGCCGGCGGTGCGCACGATGAGGCCCATGTCGGCTGGAATGTTCAGGCCATTGAGCGCTTCGCGCAGTTCATTGCGCTCTTCGCCCTCGATGCGGCGGGAGATACCGCCGGCTCGCGGGTTGTTCGGCATCAGCACCAGATAGCGGCCGGCGAGGCTGATGAAGGTGGTCAGGGCCGCGCCCTTGTTGCCACGTTCTTCCTTTTCGACCTGGACGATGACTTCCTGGCCTTCGCGCAGCACATCCTTGATGTTTACGCGGCCTTCAGGCGACTTGCTGAAGTACTCGCGGGAGATTTCCTTGAGGGGGAGGAAGCCGTGCCGTTCGGCACCGAAGTCAACGAAGGCGGCTTCGAGACTGGGCTCGACGCGGGTGATCTTGCCCTTGTAGATGTTGGCTTTTTTCTGTTCGCGGGCACCGGATTCGATGTCCAGATCGAACAGGCGTTGGCCGTCGACCAGTGCGACACGCAACTCTTCGGGCTGAGTTGCGTTAATTAGCATTCTTTTCATGTAGTACCGTCGGTTTCCGTGGCATCCGGAAACGGCGTTCGGCACACACGACTCTCGCGGTCGGTGTCAGGTGAGTCAGGAATGGTTGTAAGGCACTCCAGTGTCCAGCGATGTGCGGCCAAATGGGCCGGCGTCGCGACGACGTCTCCTGCTTGCTGTCGGAACAGAAGCAATGGTTCGGGAGGAGGAATCAGGCATCGGTAGCGGACGGAATGGAGCGTCTGTGAAAGCCTTTGCTACGCAATCCGATGCTGTGCATCTCCACCCAACACGCATACTTTGAAAATCGGGTGCCGCTCGCAGAATCCGGGGAGCGGGTTGTTATCGCGATTCCCCAGTGGGGGCACGCATCATGTCTTCAAGGCTTGTTTCGCAACTTCACCGCTACTTGAGGGAAGCTCCGTCGGACGGCCTCACGTCCTCGAACATTTTTGCCAGTCAGGGCGGGCGTATCATTGGCCTCCCGTGACCTGGCCGCTTTTGGCGGCGTTCGCGACTATAACAGCAATGTTTAAGTGCTTCAATTCCATGAAAATTGGTATGATGCCGCGATGACCAATACCCCCTCCCAGACCTCCGGTGTGCAAATACTCGAGGTCGCTCCGGAACTTGCCGGCCAGCGCATCGACAACTTCCTTCGTACCCAGCTCAGAGGCGTTCCCAAGACGCTGATCTACCGCATCCTGCGCAAAGGCGAGGTGCGGGTGAACAAGGGGCGGATCAAACCCGAGTACAAGCTGCAGGCCGGCGATCTCGTGCGCGTGCCGCCGTTGCGCCTGGCCGAGCGAGACGAGCCCGAGCCGCTGGCCCAGGGGCTGCTGGAGCGGCTGGAGAGTGCCATCGTCTACGAGGACAAGGCGCTCATCGTGCTGAACAAGCCGGCCGGCATCGCCGTGCACGGCGGCAGCGGGCTGTCCTATGGCGTGATCGAGGCGTTGCGCCAGCTCCGCCCGGACGCCAAGGAGCTTGAACTGGTCCATCGCCTCGATCGGGATACGTCCGGCCTGCTGATGGTCGCCAAGAAGCGCAGCATGCTGCGCCATTTGCATCAGGCGCTTCGTGGCGACGGTGTGGACAAGCGTTACATGGCGCTGGTGCGCGGCCGCTGGGATACCTCGAAGAAGCAGGTCAGTGCGCCGCTTCTGAAGAATACCCTGCGTTCCGGAGAGCGCATGGTCGAAGTGACCGAGGACGGCAAAGAGGCGCTGACGCTGTTTCGTGTGCTGCGTCGTTTCGGTGATTTCGCGACGCTGGTCGAGGCCAAGCCGGTGACCGGGCGTACACACCAGATTCGTGTGCATGCACGCCATGCGGGGCACAGTATCGCCGGGGACAGCAAGTATGGTGACGAGGACTTCACTCGCGAGGTTCGCGAGTTGGGTGGCAAACGTCTGTTTCTGCATGCCTATGCGCTGAAGGTGCCCCTGCCGGATGGCGGGGAGCTGTCGCTGGAGGCACCGGTCGACGAGGTGTGGGCTCGCACGCTGGAGCGTCTCGGTGAGTAACTACAAGGTTCTGATATTCGATTGGGATGGCACCTTGGTCGATTCGATCGGGCGTATCGTCGAATCGATCCATGTTGCAGCTCGGTCCTGTGGCCTGCCGCAAGTCGACGACACGGCGGTCAAGGGCATCATCGGGCTGGCGCTACCTGAGGCCGTCGAGGTGCTGTACCCGGGACAGGTCGATGCGGCGCGGGTCGAGGCGTTTCGCCACCATTACGGTGAACATTACCTGGGGTTGGAAGCTCAGCCTTCCATGCCGTACCCAGGTGTTACCGAAGCACTCTCGGAGTTCCGCGAGGCTGGTTATCTGCTCGCGGTGGCGACCGGCAAGGGGCGTCGTGGGCTCGATCGCGTCCTGGCGGGGCAGGGGTGGGAAGACTTGTTCGATATCACGCGTTGCGCGGATGAAACGGCAAGCAAGCCTGATCCTCTGATGATTCACGAGATCCTCGCGCACTGCGGTGTCCGCCCGGAGCGGGCGCTGATGATCGGGGATTCGGTGTTCGATCTGCAGATGGCTCATCGTGCTGGGGTGGACAGCGTTGCGGTTGGCTACGGTGCGCAGCCGCTGCATGTCCTGCAGCAGTTCGAGCCGCGCCTGGGGATCGACCGTTTTTCGGAGCTCGGCAGTTGGCTGCGCTCCATGGCTGGTTCTGAGGTGAATGCATATGTCGGATGAATGGAAAGCTCCGGTGGATGAGTCCAAGGACGATCGCAGCAGCTGGAAGTTGCTGGAAAAGACCCTGCTTGCGGGCGTTCAGGAGCAGCGGCGTGCTCGGCGCTGGGGAATATTCTTCAAACTTTTGACTTTCATCTACTTGTTCGGAGCGCTGGCGCTGTTTTCGCCGGCGCTGCAGCTAGGGAAAGGCAAGGCTGCGCGGGAGAGCCATACCGCGGTGATCAACGTGCGCGGAATGATTGCCGACGAGGAATCCGCGAGTGCGGATAACATCGTGGGCGCCTTGCGTGCGGCCTTCGAGGACGCCAATACGAAGGGTGTGATCCTGCGCATCAACAGCCCTGGCGGCAGTCCGGTTCAGTCGGGCTACATCTATGACGAGATTCGTCGCCTGCGCGGCGAGTACCCGGCCATCAAGGTCTATGCGGTGATCACCGATCTGGGTGCTTCGGGCGCCTATTACATCGCCAGTGCGGCCGATGAGATCTACGCGGACAAGTCCAGTCTGGTCGGCTCGATCGGAGTGACCGCGGCCACCTTTGGTTTTGTCGATACCATGGAGAAGCTCGGTGTCGAGCGTCGTGTGTATACCGCGGGCGAGCACAAGGCGTTTCTGGACCCGTTTCAGCCAGAAAAGCCGGAGGAGACCCGGTTCTGGCGAAGTGTTCTGGCGACCACTCATCAGCAGTTCATCGATAGCGTCAAGCGTGGGCGCGGTGAGCGTCTCCAGGATGCGCAGCATCCGGAGTTGTTCTCAGGGTTGATCTGGTCCGGCGAGCAGGCACTGGAGTTGGGGTTGGTCGACGGTCTGGGTAGCACCGCCTACGTCGCGCGCGAGGTCGTCGGTGAGCCGGAGATCGTTGATTTCACGGTGAAGGAGTCGCCATTCGATCGTTTCACCAAGAAACTGGGAACCAGCGTCGCCGAGCGTCTGGCGATTCTTGCTGGGCTGCAGGGGCCGGCGCTACGCTAGCTGTGTGGATGGGCGTCGTCAGGGAATGTCGATGCCTTCGTTCAGTAGCATGTCTACCAGGCGAATCAGCGGCAGTCCCACCAGGCTGGTGACGTCCTCGCCTTCGGTTGAGCGGAAAAGGCTGATGCCCAGTCCTTCGGCCTTGAAGCTGCCCGCGCAGTCGAAGGGTTGTTCTGCTTTCAGGTAGCGTTCGATGCGTGCCTCGTCGAGCGTCCGGAAGTGCACGGTAAAAGGCACGCAGTCGGTCTGGATGGTTCCGGTTTCGCTGTTGAGCAATGCCAGTCCGGTGAGAAAGGTGACCTTGCTGCCACTGGCGGCCTGTAACTGCAGCTTCGCGCGTTCGAATGTGTGCGGTTTGCCGAGAATGGCCCTGCCCAATACTGCAGCCTGATCGGAGCCAATGATGAGATGGCCCCGGTAGTGCTCGGCCAGTGCTCTGGCCTTGTGCTCGGCAAGTCGGCGCACCAATTGCTCGGCTGTCTCGCCTGATAACGGAGATTCGTCGATATCCGGTGCGCAGCTGGTGAAAGGCAGTTGCAGGCGGGACAGCAGTTCCCGACGATAACGAGAGCTGGATGCGAGAAGCAGGGGGCGCATGTTTCCTCCTTTATATATAGCGGCTGGCATTGTATGCGCTGCGTCGTGAAGCTGGGCGGAATTCCTTTGACAGGTGACAGGCACGTCCCTAGAATGCCGCGCTTATGTTGAAAGGACCGATACCTCCGCACGTAGATCCGCGCAAGCTCGCAGACCGAGCGGCCACTCTTGAGGGTGCGCTGCAGTTGTCGCAGCTCAAGCGGCTCACCGATCCTCTCGAAGAAGATCAGGGTGTGGTGCGCGCCAGTTTTGCCTTCGGGCGCGACGAGCAGCGTACTGTGGTTATCCACAGTCAGCTCGACGTTGAGGTCAAGATGATCTGCCAGCGTTGTCTGGAGCCGGTTGTTCTGCCAATTCACAGCGAGTGCGATTATGCCGTTGTGAATGAAGGCGCGAGCAGCCTGCACCTGCCCAAAGGCTATGACGTGCTGGAAGTGGGAGAGGATCCTCTGGATCTGCTGGCGCTGGTCGAAGACGAGCTGTTGCTTGCTCTGCCGATTGTTCCACTCCATGACCCTGAAATTTGCCAGCCGCCGGTTGGGCCAGATGAGCCTGAGCCGAGTGAGGACGAGGTAACGCGGTCCAACCCGTTCAGCGTACTGGCGCAGTTAAAGCGTGACCCAAACGTTTAGGAGTTGATCCAAATGGCTGTTCAGCAGAACAAAAAATCCCGTTCCGCCCGTGACATGCGTCGTTCGCACGACGCGCTCGAGCCGAACGCTCTGTCCGTGGAAAAGAGCACCGGTGAAGTTCACCTGCGTCACCACGTTTCCCCGGACGGTTTCTACCGTGGTCGCAAGGTGATCGACAAGGGCGCTGACGAGTAATCCTTGTCCGCTCCGGTCATCGCGATCGATGCAATGGGTGGGGACTTCGGTCCCCACTGCATTGTTCCGGCCAGCCTTTCCTGCCTGGCTGAAAACCCCTCGCTGCATCTGGTCCTCGTCGGCCAATCCTCTCTACTCGAACAGCTGGTCGCCAAGCATCCCGGTGTCGATCGTGCGCGCCTGAAAATCGTCGATGCGCCCGAAATGGTCACGATGGACGAGCGGCCCGCTCAGGCCTTGCGCGGCAAGCCACGTTCCTCGATGCGTGTAGCGCTCGAGCAGGTGCGTGACGGTGGTGCGCAAGCCTGCGTGAGTGCCGGCAATACCGGCGCGTTGATGGCGTTGGCGCGCCAAGTGCTGAAAACCCTTCCAGGTATCGACCGTCCGGCCATGGTGACCGCACTTCCGACGCGGGGTGCTCCGTGCCTGTTGCTGGACCTCGGTGCAAATGTCGACTGTCCGGCCGAGCAGCTCTATCAGTTCGCGGTGATGGGGGCCGTGGCGGCGGAATCCCTGGGCAGGCAGCAGCCTCGGGTCGCGCTGTTGAATGTCGGCACCGAAGAAATCAAGGGCAATCAGCAGGTCAAGCTCGCGGCTGCGTTGCTGCAGCAGGCGGCTGGCCTCAACTATCGTGGTTTCATCGAGGGCGATGGGCTGTATCGCGGCGAAGCAGACGTCGTGGTATGCGATGGTTTCGTCGGTAACATCTTGCTCAAATCCAGCGAGGGTCTGGCTGGCATGCTGGTCGCCAAGGTCGAGGCGCTGTTCAGGCGCTCGATTGCAGCACGTATCGTTGGTGCTGTTGCGTTGCCGCTGTTGCGTCGATTGCGCGCGGAGCTCAATCCGGCGCAGTACAACGGTGCTAGTTTTCTAGGGCTGCAGGGAATCGTGGTCAAGAGTCACGGCAGTGCTGGCGCTGATGGATTCAAGGCGGCCATTCGCCGCGCAGCGCAGGATGTCGAGCATGATCTTCCCGCGCAGCTACGAGACCGTCTCGGGCAGTTTTTCAGAGTCGATGGGTCATCCGGTGGGACGGATGATGTGACCGCTCGAGATGGCTGGCCATCCAACTGAAATTCGGTACGCCTGCATGGGCGTGTTCTTCAGACGAACAGAACCATAAGAGAGCCGTTTCATGTCCGCATCACTCGCTTTCGTCTTTCCCGGTCAGGGTTCGCAATCGCTCGGCATGCTGTCCGAGCTTGGTGCTCAGCAGCACGTCATCATCGACACCTTCGCCGAAGCGTCCGCTGCGCTGGGTTATGACCTCTGGGCGCTGACTCAGCAGGGGCCGGAAGAGCAGCTCAATCAGACCGACAAGACCCAGCCGGCTATTCTTGCAGCCTCTGTCGCGCTCTGGCGCCTGTGGCAGGCAGAGGGTGGTCCGCGACCTGCCTTCGTTGCCGGGCATAGCCTTGGCGAGTATTCGGCGCTGGTAGCTGCCGGTAGCCTGCCGTTCGCCGATGCAGTCAAGCTGGTCGAGCTGCGCGGGCAGCTGATGCAGCAGGCGGTGCCGGCCGGCCAGGGCGGTATGGCAGCGATCCTTGGCCTCGAAGACGCCGATGTATTGGCCGCATGCGCCGAAGCCGCACAGGGTGAGGTGGTCAGTGCGGTCAACTTCAACGCGCCGGGTCAGGTAGTGATCGCTGGTAGTGCTGCGGCCGTGGAGCGCGCCATCGAGGCGTGCAAGGCCAAGGGGGCCAAGCGCGCAATGGCGCTGCCGGTCAGTGTACCGTCGCATTGTGATCTCATGCGCCCAGCGGCCGAGCGCTTCGCCGCGTCGGTCGAGGCAATCGCCTGGCAGGCGCCGCAGATTCCGCTGGTACAGAACGTCAGCGCGGCCGTGGTGGCCGATCTGGATGCGCTCAAGCGCGATCTGCTGGCGCAGCTGTACAGCCCGGTGCGCTGGGTCGAATCCATGGTGGCCCTGGGTGACCGCGGAGTGACTTCGCTGGTCGAGTGCGGCCCCGGCAAGGTCCTGTCCGGTCTCAACAAGCGCTGCGTCAAAGGCGTCAGCACCTACAATCTCGATACCCCCGAAGCCTTTGCCGCGACTCGTGACGCATTGGCTTGAACAAGGAGAATGCTATGAATCTGCAAGGTAAGGTGGCGCTGGTAACTGGCGCGAGCCGCGGGATCGGCCAGGCCATTGCCCTTGAGCTAGGTCGTCAGGGCGCAATCGTGATCGGCACTGCAACCACGTCGTCTGGTGCGGAGCGCATCGCCGAAACGCTGAAGAACAACGGCATCGAAGGTGCCGGTCTGGTGCTCGACGTCGGTAACGACGAATCCGTCAGCAGCACCCTGGAGCACATTCAGCAGCATCTCGGGCAGCCGGCGATCCTGGTCAACAATGCCGGGATCACACGCGATAACCTGATGCTGCGTATGAAAGATGATGAATGGTATGACGTCATCAATACCAATCTGAACAGTCTGTATCGCCTTTCCAAGGCCGTGCTGCGTGGCATGACCAAGGCGCGTTGGGGGCGGATCATCAATATCGGTTCGGTGGTTGGTGCCATGGGTAACGCCGGGCAGGTAAACTACGCCGCAGCCAAGGCCGGTCTGGAGGGTTTCAGCCGTGCATTGGCTCGTGAGGTCGGTTCGCGTGGTATCACGGTGAACTCCGTGGCGCCTGGTTTCATCGATACCGACATGACTCGCGAGTTGCCGGAAGCCCAGCGTGATGCGCTCCTGGGGCAGATTCCCCTGGGACGTCTCGGTCAGGCCGAAGAGATTGCCAAGGTCGTCGCGTTTCTTGCATCGGATGGTGCTGCCTATGTCACTGGTGCAACCGTGCCGGTGAACGGCGGCATGTACATGAGCTGAGTGTGACGCCAAACGCAGGAGGACAGTCAAACGGCTGTCTTTAAATTAGCTATAAAACTGCAGCTGGTTTATAGACAGATGGTTGAAGGGCAGGCCATGCTTGCCTGCTTCCAACTTGAAATGCGGAAAACGCTTTCTATACACTACCGCGCAGACCAGCTGCCTGATTTTTCCATAGGAGTGAAAACAAGGTATGAGCACCATCGAAGAACGCGTCAAGAAAATCGTTGCCGAGCAACTTGGCGTTAAAGAAGAGGAAGTAACCAACAGCGCTTCCTTCGTCGAAGACCTGGGTGCCGACTCTCTTGACACCGTTGAGCTGGTGATGGCTCTGGAAGAGGAATTCGAGACCGAGATCCCGGACGAGCAGGCTGAGAAGATCACCACCGTTCAGGAAGCCATCGATTACATCAACGCGCACGCGCAGTAAGTTGTAATCCGCTCGGAATCAGGAAAGCCGCACTGCCTTGATCGGGTAGTGCGGCTTTTCTTTGAGAGGGATTTTATCGAGGCTGCGGGCGCTTGCCTTGCGCTCGAACCGTTCCTGTCGCGGCAGGACTGAGCCAAGTACGTTTAGGTATAGGAGTAATCGCTGTGTCGCGTAGACGCGTCGTAGTCACCGGGATGGGCATGCTTTCGCCTCTGGGTAACGATGTGCCAAGCAGCTGGCAGGGTATTCTTGCTGGTCGCAGTGGCATCGGCCTGATCGAGCACATGGATCTTTCTGCCTACTCCACTCGTTTTGGCGGGTCGATCAAAGGTTTCGATGTCGAGCAGTATCTGCCCGCGAAGGAAGCTCGCAAGCTCGACCTCTTCATTCAATACGGCCTCGCTGCCAGCTTCCAGGCCGTGCGTGACTCGGGCCTGGAGATCACTGACGCCAATCGTGAGCGCATCGGCGTAGCGATGGGCTCCGGCATCGGCGGCCTGACCAATATCGAGAACAGCTGCAAGGCGCTGATCGAGCAAGGACCGCGGCGCATTTCGCCGTTCTTCGTGCCTGGCTCCATCATCAATATGGTGTCCGGTTTCCTGTCGATTCACCTGGGTTTGCAAGGCCCCAACTATGCGATCGCCACCGCCTGTACCACGGGCACCCATTGCATCGGCATGGCGGCACGCAACATTGCCTACGGTGAAGCCGACGTGATGGTTGCCGGTGGTTCCGAGATGGCTGCCTGCGGGCTCGGTATCGGTGGCTTCGCCGCGGCGCGTGCGTTGTCCACTCGCAACGATGACCCGGCCGCCGCGAGCCGTCCCTGGGACAAGGGGCGCGACGGATTTGTGCTGTCCGATGGTGCCGGTGCGCTGGTGCTCGAGGAGCTCGAGCATGCCAAGGCGCGTGGCGCCCGCATCTATGCCGAGTTGATCGGCTTCGGCATGAGCGCCGACGCGTTTCACATGACCTCGCCGCCCGATGACGGCGCCGGTGCTGCCCGTTGCATCCGCAATGCGCTGAACGACGCTCAGCTGAACGTCGAACAGGTGCAGTACATCAATGCCCACGGTACCTCGACGCCAGCCGGCGACAAGGCCGAGGCGGCGGCCATTCGCAGTGTGTTCGGTGACCACGCCTACGAGCTGTCGGTGAGCTCGACCAAATCGATGGTCGGTCACCTGCTCGGTGCAGCCGGTGCCGTGGAAGCGATCTTCAGCGTACTGGCCATTCAGGACCAGGTGGCGCCGCCGACCATCAACCTGGAGGAGCCGGACGAGGGCTGTGACCTGGACTTCGTGCCGAACCAGGCCAAGCCGCGGCCGATCGATGTGGTCGTCTCCAACTCGTTCGGGTTCGGCGGAACCAACGGTTCGCTGGTGTTCCGCCGGTTCGCCGAGTGACGTTGAGCTGGTTGAACGGGCAGCCCGCCGATGGACTGCCCGTTCACGATCGCGGACTGGCCTATGGCGACGGGTTGTTCGAAACGATCCGCGTGACGGGCGGCCGGGCGCGTCTGCTGGAGCGGCATGTCCAGCGCCTGGCCGAAGGCGCGCAGCGCCTCGCCATTCCCCTCGACATCGATGAGTTGCGCACTGAGCTGCTGCAGTTCTGCCAGGCGCTCGGCCAGGGCGTCGCCAAGCTGATCGTCACCCGTGGCACCGGCCAACGCGGCTATGCACTGCCACAGCCGTGTCGGCCGCAGCGTCTGCTGCTCGGCTCGCCGCTTCCGGCCTACCCAGCGCAGCATGCCGAATGCGGCATTCGGCTCTTCCCTTGTGACACACGGCTGGCCGAGCAACCGCGGCTTGCGGGGATCAAGCATCTGAATCGTCTCGAGCAAGTGCTGGCGCGTGCCGAGTGGCAGGATCCGGCTTTTGCCGAAGGGCTGATGCGGGATATGTCCGGGCGCGTGATCGAGGGCGTCTTCAGCAACCTGTTCCTGATTACCGAGGGCCACTTGCGAACGGCCTCGCTTTCTCGCTGTGGTGTCTCCGGCGTAATGCGCGCCGAGATCATGGCGCGTGCCGCCGGCCTTGCGCTGCCAGTCAACGAGTGCGATATCAGCTACTCGGAACTGCTGCAGGCCGATGAGGTTTTTGTCTGCAATAGCCTCTACGGCATCTGGCCGGTAACAGGTTTGGCCGAGCGCGTCTGGTCGGTCGGTCCGCTGACCCGTAAACTGCAGACCGTTGTTGCCGACCTGTTGAGTGATTCGTGATCCGTAAACTTCTTGCCTTGCTGCTGACGCTGTTCGTGTTGGCAGCGATTGCGCTCGGGCTGTTCGCCTGGAAACAGCATGCTGCGCTGGAACAGCCCTTGGCTGTCACCGATGAGGCTCTTCTGCTCGAGGTGAGGCCCGGCGATACGCCCAGCGGTGTGTTTCAACGGCTGGAAGCGGAGGGCGTGCTGGATGACGCATTCTGGCTGCGCCTCTACTGGCGCCTGAACCTGTCCGGGCAGAGCTTGCACAGCGGTGAGTATCGTCTCGCGCCGGGCATGACCGCGCGGGACATGATCGGGCTCTGGCAGCGGGGCGAAGTCGTGCAGTACAGCCTGACCCTGGTTGAAGGATGGAACTTCCGCCAGCTGCGCAGCGCGTTGCAGAACCAGACCAAGCTGGAACAGACGCTGGATGGCCTGTCCGATGCTGACATCATGGCGAAGCTCGGTGCGCCGGAGCTGCATCCGGAAGGGCGCTTCTTTCCCGATACCTACCGATTTACCCGCGGAACGTCCGACCTGGACCTGCTGCGCCGTGCCTTCACGCGCCTTGAGCAGGTGCTCGAGGAAGAATGGCAGCAACGTGCGCAAGGGTTGCCATACAAGGATGCCTATCAGGCCCTGATCATGGCCTCGATCATCGAGAAGGAAACGGGAGTGCCGGAGGAGCGGGGCGAGATCTCCGGCGTCTTCGTCCGTCGACTGGAGCGTGGCATGCTTCTGCAGACAGACCCGACGGTGATCTATGGAATGGGTGAAGCCTACAAGGGACGTATCACCCGCACCGACCTGCGCACGCCAACCCCATACAACACCTATACCAACGCAGGGCTGCCGCCGACGCCGATCGCCATGGTCGGACGCGAGGCGATTCGCGCCGCGCTGAACCCGGTCGACGGCTCCAGCCTGTATTTCGTCGCCCGGGGCGATGGCAGCCACGTCTTCAGCGACACCCTCGAGCAACATAACCGTGCGGTGCGCGAGTATCAGCTCAAGCGCCGCGCCGACTACCGCTCCAGTCCGCCGCCCCGGCAGGCCCCGGTCAATAGCGAGAACGCTCAATGAAAGGACTCTTCGTCACCCTCGAAGGCCCCGAAGGCGCTGGCAAGAGTACCAATCGCGAGTACCTCGCCGAACGCCTGCGGGCACGGGGGCTGGATGTGGTGCTGACCCGAGAGCCCGGGGGCACGCCACTGGCCGAGCGCATTCGTGAACTGTTGCTGACGCCGGCGGACGAGCCGATGGCAGTGGATACCGAGCTGTTGCTGGTGTTCGCCGCGCGTGCGCAACACTTGGCGCAGGTCATCCGTCCTGCGCTGGCACGAGGGGCGGTGGTGTTGTGCGATCGCTTCACTGATGCCACCTATGCCTATCAGGGTGGCGGTCGCGGGCTGTCGCTCGAGCGGATCGCTCAGCTGGAGACCTTCGTGCAGGGCGATCTGCGCCCTGATCTGACGCTGATCTTCGATCTTCCGGTGGACGTGGGGTTGGCCCGAGCCGCTGCGCGAGGACGTCTGGATCGTTTCGAGCAGGAAGGCATGCGCTTCTTCGAAGCGGTGCGCAGCGCCTATCTTCAGCGCGCGGAAGCGGCACCTTCGCGCTATCGGGTGATCGATGCGGGCCAAGCGCTCAATGCGGTTCAGTGCGATGTCGAGGCGCTGATCCCTGAGCTGTTGGTGCGTCTCGATGACTGACGTGCTTCCCTGGCAGGTCGATCTCTGGCGGCAGCTGGCGGGGCGCGCGCAGCATGCGCATGCCTACCTGCTGCATGGGCCCGCCGGCATCGGCAAACGGCTGCTGGCTGAGCAGCTGATGGCGCTGCTGCTCTGCCAGCGTCCGGTCGAGGCCCGCGCCTGCGGCGAATGCAAGGCCTGCCAGCTGCTTGCCGCACAGACCCATCCGGATCACTACGTCCTCGAGCCCGAGGAAGTCGACAAGGCCATCCGGGTCGATCAGGTCCGCGATCTGGTCGGTTTCGTTACCCAGACGGCGCAGCTGGGTGGGCGCAAGGTGATCCTCCTGGAGCCCGCCGAGGCAATGAACCTGAATGCGGCCAATGCTTTGCTGAAAAGCCTGGAGGAACCGTCCGGTGACACGGTGCTGCTGTTGATCAGTCATCAGCCCAGCCGTCTGCTGCCGACGATCAAGAGCCGCTGCGTCCAACAGGCCTGCCCGTTGCCAGGCCGCCAGCAAAGCCTCGACTGGCTCGCCGCGCGCCTACCCGAGCTTGGCCCGGAGCTTCGCGAACAGTTGCTGACGCTCGCCGCCGGGTCGCCGCTGGCGGTGCTGAAGTTGCACGAGCAGAAGGTGCTGGAGTTGCGCGCCCAGGTGGTCGACGGGGTGAAGAAACTGCTCAAGCAACAGCGATCGGCCAGTCAGCTCGCCGAGGGCTGGAACGCGTTACCACTGATCCTGCTCTTCGACTGGTTCTGCGAATGGGCGCATCTGATCCTGCGTTACCAGATGGCCGGCGATGAAGCCGAGCTGGGCGCTGCCGATATGCAGAAGGTGCTGCAGTATCTCGCGCAGAAATCCTCGCAGCAAAAAGTGATCGCCCTGCAGGACTGGTTGCTCGAGCATCGGCAGAAAGTGCTGGGCAAAGCCAACCTCAACCGTGTGTTGCTTCTCGAAGCGCTGCTGGTGCAGTGGGCAACGCTGCCCGGCGCGGGCTAGAATCGACCGGAACTTTCGTTAGGAACACCGCATGAGCCTGCCAGCAAATCTTGGTCCGCGTAACGGCATCCTGTCCCTGACCATCAAGGACAAGTCGGTGCTCTATGCCGCGTTCATGCCCTTCATCAAGAATGGTGGGTTGTTCATTCCGACCAACAAGAGCTACAAGCTCGGCGACGAAGTGTTCATGCTGCTGAACCTGATGGACGAGCCGGAGAAGATTCCGGTGGCTGGCAAGGTGGTCTGGATCACCCCCAAGGGCGCCCAGGGCAGTCGTGCCGCAGGCATCGGCGTGCAGTTCAACGAGGGTGACAACACCGCGCGCAACAAGATCGAAACCTATCTGGCCGGCGCGCTGAAGTCCGATCGTCCTACCCATACCATGTGAGGGTCGGCGTCCCGGTGCCGTACGTCAGGCGTCGTTGTACCGCCTACCTTTTCTGATTCCCCGCCATTTGCTCTACAATCGCCCCCTTTCCGCGATAGCAAGTTGCGCCCTCCATGCTGGTAGATTCCCACTGTCACCTTGACCGACTCGACCTGACCGCCCATGACGGGTCGCTCGATGCAGCGCTCGATGCTGCCCGAGCGCGAGGGGTCGGACACTTCCTGTGCATCGGGGTCAGCGCCGACAACGCGTCGGCGGTCAAATCGCTGACCGAGCGTTACGCCGATGTCGACTGTTCCATCGGTGTACACCCGCTCGATCTGGAGCCGACCAGTCAGCCGGCATTGGACTGGCTGCTGGGCGAGCTGCAGCATCCGCATGCCGTTGCCATCGGCGAGACAGGGCTGGACTACCACTACGAGCCCGAGGCGGCCGAACTCCAGCAGCAGTCGTTCCGCCTGCATCTGGAGGCCGCCCGACTGACCGGCAAGCCGGTCATCGTGCACACCCGCGAGGCACGCGCAGACACCCTGGCGCTGCTGCGTGAAGCCAGCTTGCCCCAGGCCGGGGTGCTGCATTGCTTCACTGAGGATTGGGAGATGGCCAGGGCCGCTCTGGACCTTGGTTTCTACATCTCGCTTTCGGGCATCGTCACCTTCCGTAATGCCGACGCGCTGCGTGACGTCGCCCGGCAGGTCCCTGCCGATCGCCTGCTGGTGGAGACCGATTCGCCCTATCTCGCACCGATTCCCCACCGTGGCAAGGCCAATCTGCCGCAGTACGTGCGCGAGGTGGCCGAGTTCCTGGCGCAGCTGCGGGGTGTTTCCTTCGAACAGCTGGCGGAGCAGACCACCGCCAACTTCAGGTCGCTTTTTCCGCTTGCCCGGGTTCGCGGCTGAAAGGTCGCGGTTTCCGTGCTTGCAACCTGCCTGATCTGCCGCGCGCTGCGCACTTCGTACTTTATCCGCAAGGTGGCGTAATGACCGCTGAGACGCTGCACACCGGGCCGTTGCAACGAGGCCTGAAAAACCGCCATATCCAGCTGATTGCCCTCGGCGGGGCGATCGGCACCGGCTTGTTCCTGGGTTCCGCCGGGGTGCTGAAGAGCGCCGGCCCGTCCATGATCCTGGGCTACGCCATCGGCGGCTTCATCGCCTTTCTGATCATGCGTCAGCTGGGGGAAATGATCGTCGAAGAACCGGTAGCCGGTTCCTTCAGTCATTTCGCGCACAAGTACTGGGGAGGCTACGCAGGCTTTCTGTCCGGCTGGAATTACTGGGTGCTTTATGTGCTCGTGGGCATGGCAGAGCTGACCGCGGTGGGCAAGTACGTGCAGTTCTGGTGGCCGGACGTGCCCACCTGGGCGACTGCCGCGGCGTTCTTCGTACTGATCAATCTAATCAACCTGAGCAACGTGAAGGCGTTTGGTGAAACCGAGTTCTGGTTCGCCATCATCAAGGTCGCCGCCATCATCGGCATGATCCTGCTCGGATTGTTCCTGCTGGTGAGCGGGCAGGGCGGCGAGCAAGCGAGCATCAGCAATCTCTGGAGCCACGGCGGGTTCTTTCCCAACGGTTTCAGCGGCATGGTGCTGGCACTGGCGATCATCATGTTTTCTTTCGGCGGTCTGGAGCTGGTCGGCATCACGGCGGCAGAGGCGGCCGATCCAAAGACGGTGATACCGAAGGCGATCAATCAGGTCGTCTACCGCATCCTGATCTTCTATATCGGTGCTCTGACCGTGCTGCTGGCGCTCTATCCGTGGGATGCGCTGCTGCAGACGTTGGGGGCGGCGGGTGATCCCTACAGTGGCAGTCCCTTCGTCCAGATCTTCTCGCTGATCGGCAGCGATACGGCCGCGCATCTGCTCAATTTCGTGGTGCTCACCGCCGCGCTGTCGGTCTACAACAGTGGCGTGTATTGCAACAGCCGCATGCTCTACGGCCTGGCCGAACAGGGCGATGCGCCGCGCAGTCTGATGAAGATCAACGCTCGTGGTGTGCCGGTGCTCGCCATCGGCGTCTCGGCTGTGGTGACGCTGCTCTGCGTGCTGGTGAACTATCTGCTGCCACGGGGCGCGCTAGAGTTGTTGATGTCGCTGGTGGTTGCCGCGCTGGTGATCAACTGGGCGATGATCAGCCTGGCCCATCTGAAATTCCGACGGGCAATGCAGCGACAGGGTGTGGTACCGAGCTTCAAGGCGTTCTGGTTCCCGCTCAGCAATTACCTGTGCCTGGCCTTCGTCAGCGGTATCCTGGTGATCATGCTGTGGATTCCCGGCATTCGTCTGTCGGTGTTCGCCATTCCGTTCTGGGTCGGCTTCCTCTGGCTGTGTTTCCGGTTGCGGGCGCGCGTCGGTGCTGCGTCGACTTGAGCGGCTCACGAGCGCGCAAAAAAAACCCGGATTCCTGAGAAACCGGGCCAAGACCATTAGGAGTATGAAATCGCAATCCAGGCGACCTCATCTGGCCAGGCAGTGGGGGGATTGCCTAGCCAGTGACTCAAGTATTAACGCTGCATTAGCGGTCTGCTGGCGGATTTCCGCGCTTTTTAAACGCATTTGGAATACATGTCTCTCTGGCTGATCGCCGTCAGTGACTTGCCAGCTCATGCAGAAGCGCCAGGGTTTCATCGATGACGCGCTGCGGCGTGTAGAAATGCGGAGAGAAGCGAATGCCGCCGCCACGCAAGGCGCAGACGACTTGCGCCGCCTTCAACCGCTCGAAGAGTGCTGCATTGTCCCAGCCATGCAGGCGGAAGGTGAGGATGCCGGCCCGACGCTCGGCTGTTGTCGGCGACAGGATGTCGACTCCGCCCAGATCGCCTAATCCCCGAGACAGCCATTCGACGCGTTCGTCGAGGGCTGCGGCGACCTGCTCCATGCCCACTTCCTCCAGCAGGGAAAGACTGGCCTCGAGCGCCATCGCCCCGAGCAGGTTGGGACTGCCGCATTCGAAGCGTCGTGCGCTGCGGGCCGGTTCCCAGTCCGTGCGATCGTAATCGCCGGCGTGTTCCAGCATGTGCCAGCCGTACTCGTGCAGCTTCAGCTGATCGCGCAGGTCGCTCCGGCAATAGAAGACGCCGAGGCCCTCGGGGCCGAGCATCCACTTGTGGCCGTCGGCCATGGCGAAAGCGCAGCGATTCTGCTGGACATCGAAGGGCAGGGCGCCAAGCTGCTGGATCGCATCAATGCACAGCAGCACACCGCGCTGCTCGCAGCCTTCGCCCAGACGTGCAAGATCCAGGCGCAGGCCGCTGGCGTACTGCACCGCGCTGATCGCCATCAGTCGTACCCGCGGCCCGCAGGCCGCCAGCAGGTCGCCTTCCGGATCGACACCCTTAAGGCTGACCTGAACGACCTCCACGCCGAATGGCTGCAGCGCCTCCCAGACGACACGGTTGGATGGAAATTCTTCATCGCTGATGACGATGCGATCACCGCTTTTCCAGTCCAGGCCAAAGGCGACAAACGACAGTGCTTCGGACGTGTTCTTGACCAGTGCCACGTCGGCGCTGCTCGGTGCGTTGAGCAGGCGCGTAAGGCGCTGGCGCAGGCTGCGCTCGACCGTAAGCCATTGTGGATAGTCACGTGCGCCGAGGGTGGCGTTCTGCTCGGCAAAGGCAGTGACGGCACTGGCGGCTCGCCGAGGCCAGGGCGCGACGGCAGCATGGTTGAGATATCGCAAACCGACTATTTGCGGAAATTCGTCATTTATGTGAATCATCGCTGGATGCCCCGTGCATTTGATGACCGGTTAGGCATAATGACCGCCTCGATTTCTCATCTAAGCAGCCTCCTATGCAGAATGAACCCCGTAAGGTCCGCGAATTTCGTCGCCGCGAACAGGAAATCCTCGATACCGCGTTGCAGCTCTTTCTCGACCAGGGAGAGGATAGTGTCACGGTCGAGATGATTGCCGATGCGGTGGGCATCGGCAAAGGCACCATCTACAAGCACTTCAAGTCCAAGGCCGAAATCTACCTGCGGCTGATGCTCGACTACGAGCGCGACCTGAATCAGCTGCTGCATTCCCCGGATCTTGATCGCGACAAGGAAGCGCTTTCGCGCGCCTATTTCGAGTTCCGCATGCGCGACCCGCAGCGTTACCGTCTGTTCGACCGCCTCGAGGAGAAAGTGGTCAAGGGCAACCAGGTCCCGGAGATGGTCGAGCAGCTGCACAGCATCCGCGCATCCAACTTCGAACACCTGACCCAGCTGATCAAGGGCCGTATCGCCGAGGGCAAGCTCGAAGACGTGCCACCGTATTTCCATTACTGCGCCGCCTGGGCTCTGGTGCACGGCGCGGTCGCGCTGTATCACTCGCCGTTCTGGAGCAATGTGCTGGAGGATCAGGACGGATTCTTCCAGTTCCTGATGGATATCGGTGTGCGCATGGGCAACAAGCGCAAGCGTGATTGAGGTCGGTGCAGGCGAAGCACAATGAGCATGAGCGAGTTTCCCGTCCGCTATATCGAGCCGGTATTCCGGCCGCCGAGCGAAGCGCATTCATTAATCCTGCCGGTGACCAACGGCTGCTCGTGGAACGCCTGCACGTTCTGCGAGATGTACACCGCGCCGCAGAAGAAATTCCGCGCCCGCGATGAGGTGGAAGTGCTCGAAGAGATTCGCCGCTGCGGCGAGCAACTGATCGTTCAGCGGGTGTTTCTGGCCGATGGCGATGCGCTGGTGCTGCCGACTCGCAGGCTGCTGAAGATCCTGGAGCAGATTCGCCAGTGCCTGCCGGAGGTGCAGCGCGTGTCCAGCTACTGCCTGCCACGCAATCTGCGCAAGAAGTCGGTCCAGGAGCTGCGTGAGCTGGCGGACGCCGGGCTTGGCATGGCCTACGTTGGCGCTGAGTCCGGTGACGACGAGGTGCTGGCGCGGGTCAACAAGGGCGAAACCTACGAGTCGACCCTGAGCGCGCTGGACAAGCTTGGCCAGGCGGGAATCACCCGTTCGGTGATGATCCTCAATGGCCTTGGCGGGCGGGCGCTGAGCCGGCAGCATGCGCGCAATTCGGCACGCCTGATGAACGCAGCGCAGCCCGAGTTTCTTTCCACGCTGGTGGTCAGTTTCCCGCAGGGTGATGGGCGTTTTCGCCAGGGATATGAAGACTTCGAGCCGCTACCGCTTTCCGACCTGCTTGTTGAGCTGGAATGGCTGCTGGGTGATCTTCAGTTGCGTGACACGGTGTTCCGCAGCGACCACGCCTCCAACTATCTGGTGCTCAAAGGCACGCTGGGAGCCGACAAGCCGCGCCTGATGCGCCAGCTGCGCGAGGCGATCGACGATCCCCGTGCCGCGCCTTTGCGCCAGGAGTGGCAGCGCGGGCTGTGAGCGGCAGACGAACTGGTACCAGCACCATCGGCCGGCCGATCTGGCGTGGATGCTGCATTGCCGGTGCGATTGCCGGTTTTCCGACACCGGCCTCTGGAGGGTGAAATCCATGCGTTTTCTATTAGGCGTGCCAGGTTTGCTGGCATTGCTTGCCCTGGCTGGCTGCATGAAAGTCAGCGACATGGCCGAGGGCACCCGCTACCACCTGAGGGATGCCGGTATTCTCGATCACAGCGAGACACGCCGGGCCAGTTCATGGCGTCTGCAGCCGGATTCCTTCATCTATATCGCGCAGGGCCATTTCGTACCCCCGGGTGATGTCTATCCGCGGCCGAATGTCGTGGCGGAGGAAGCCTTCAACGGCTTCGTCGAATACTTCCCGCTGGTGCGCCGCGCTCGCGAGCCGGCCGGGCTGGAGGAAGCCATGACGCAGGCCTCTGCGGTCGGCGCCCATTACCTTCTGTATCTGCGCTACGCAGCGGCGGACGATCGCATCGGCAGCTTCGACGAGCTGAACGAGCAGCGCGCACTGGATCGGCTTGGCGTGGATTCCGGCGTGGTGCAACTGATGCTGATCGAAACCGGCACGCACTATCTGGTCGATACCGCGCGCATTCGCAGCCGTGGCGGGCTGCTCGGCATTTACGATGCCAGACCCGAGCATCTCCTGCGGCCGCCTTTGCAGGACTATGCTCGTCGGTTACTGGGTCTGTCACGCTGAGGGATGTGGCAGTATCGAAGCCGACATAGCTGCGAAGCGAGGAGAACGGGATGAACGAGACAGGCAAGGCGGGAGACCTGCTGGCCCAGCTCTCGGCGGGCGAGAAGAAGGGGCTGCCGCCGGTGCATTTGTGGAACCCGCCGTTCTGCGGCGACCTCGACATGCGTATCGCACGAGACGGTACCTGGTTTTACCAGGGCACGCCCATCGGGCGTCCGGCGATGGTTCGTCTGTTCTCCACAGTGATTCGACGCGATGGCGATGATTACTTCCTGGTTACGCCGGTGGAAAAGGTCGGTATCCAGGTCGAAGATGCGCCCTTCGTCGCGGTGCGGCTGGACGTGAGCGGGGAGGGCGAAGCGCAGCTGCTGCGTTTCGTCACCAATGTTGACGATGTGGTGGAGGCCGGTCAGGAGCATCCGCTGCGCGTCAGCCTCGACCCGCAGACTCAGGAACCATCGCCGTACATTCACGTGCGCGCCAATCTCGAGGCGCTCGTTCATCGCAACGTGTTCTATCAGCTGGTGGATCTGGCCGTGCCGGGTGATGTGGACGGTGAGAGCTGGCTCGGCGTGTGGAGTGGCGGTCTGTTCTTTCCCATAGGACGTACCGAGTAGCGTCGCGGTATACCGGTTTCAACGGCATAAAAAAGGCTCCCGAGGGAGCCTTTTTCGTTGCTTACATGTTGGGGTAGTTCGGCCCACCGGTACCTTCCGGCGCGACCCAGGTGATGTTCTGGGCCGGGTCCTTGATGTCGCAGGTCTTGCAGTGCACGCAGTTCTGCGCGTTGATCTGGAAGCGCTTGCTGCCATCGTCGTTGCTGACCACTTCGTAGACGCCTGCCGGGCAGTAGCGCTGAGCCGGCTCGTCGTACAGCGGCAGGTTCTTGTCGATCGGGATGCTTGGGTCGGTCAGCTTGAGGTGAACCGGCTGGTCTTCCTCATGGTTGGTGTTCGAGAGGAACACCGAGCTGAGCTTGTCGAAGCTCAGTTTGCCGTCCGGCTTCGGATACTCGATCTTCTTCGACTCGGCGGCCGGCTTGAGGCACGCGTAGTCCGGCTTTGTGTCGTGCAGCGTGAAGGGAATCTTGCCGCCGAAGATGTTCTGGTCGATGAAGTTGAACGCGCCACCCTTGATTGCGCCCCATTTGTGAATGGCAGCGCCGAAGTTGCGGCTCTTGTACAGCTCGTCGTACAGCCAGCTGTTCTTGAAGCCTTCTTCGTAGGCGCTCAGCTCGTCACCACCTTCGCGACCGGCCAGCAGCGCGTCCGCCGCAGCTTCGGCGGCCAGCATGCCGGACTTCATCGCGGTGTGGCTGCCCTTGATCTTGGCGAAGTTCAGGGTACCGGCGTCGCAGCCGATCAGTGCGCCGCCGTTGAAGACCATCTTCGGCAGGCAGTTCAGGCCACCTTTGGCGATGGCGCGGGCGCCGTAAGAAACGCGTTTGCCGCCCTCCAGGTACTGCTTGATCACCGGGTGGTGCTTGTAGCGCTGGAACTCGTCGAACGGCGACAGGTGCGGGTTGCTGTAGGACAGATCGACGATCAGGCCGACCACGACCTGATTGTTCTCCAGGTGATAGAGGAACGAGCCGCCAGTGTTCTCGTCGTTCAGCGGCCAGCCCGCGGTGTGCACGACCAGACCTTGCTCGTGCTTGGCGGGGTCGATGTCCCACAGTTCCTTGATGCCAATGGCATAGTGCTGCGGGTCGACATTGGCGTTGAGCTGGAAGCGGTTGATCAGCTGCTTGCCGATATGTCCGCGGCAGCCTTCGGCGAACAGCGTGTACTTGGCACGCAGCTCCATGCCTGGGGTGTACATGCCTTCTTTCGGGTTGCCTTCGCGATCGACGCCCAGGTCACCGGTGACGATACCGCGCACGATGCCGTTTTCGTCGATCAGCGCTTCCTGGGCGGCGAAGCCCGGGTAGATCTCGACACCCAGGTTCTCGGCCTGCTGGGCCAGCCAGCGGCACAGGTTGCCCAGGGAGATGATGTAATTGCCTTCGTTGTGCATGGTCTTGGGGACCAGCGCATTGGGCAGCTTGCTGGCCGCTTCGGCGGTCTTCAGCAGATAGATGTCGTCACGCTTGACCGGCGTGTTGAGCGGGGCGCCGAGTTCTTTCCAGTCGGGGAACAGTTCGTTCAGCGCGCGAGGTTCGAAGACCGCGCCGGACAGGATATGGGCACCTACTTCGGAGCCTTTCTCGACGACGCATACACTGATTTCCTGACCAGCGTCGGCGGCTTTTTGCTTCAGGCGGCAGGCTGCGGATAGGCCTGCAGGGCCGGCGCCGACGATGACAACGTCGAATTCCATGTATTCGCGTTCCATTAGGCTTTCTCCTACTCAGGGCTTGGTTGTTATATAAGTGGTGGAGGGCTGTGATCGGCCCCTGACCGAGCCGGGCCGGCGCATTATATATAGACGCTCGAATCGGTCCAATACAAACGTTTGTTTGAATTTTCTGGAAGCCTGTTAGAATCGGCCGAACCGCGAGGTTATGACGGGTCATATGCGTTGTTGACCCCGTCTGCGGCCTGCGGTCAAGATACGGACGGTTTGCACTCGCCGAACACGGCAGCGGCTATCGAAACCCCAAGCCACGAGCAAGGCTCGGTTCGCCTCGGCGGAATTCTATTCACCGGAGAGTAACGAGGAATCCATGAAGGTTCTTGTAGCTGTCAAACGAGTGGTCGATTACAACGTCAAGGTTCGCGTCAAGGCGGACAACTCCGGCGTTGACCTCGCCAACGTCAAGATGTCGATGAACCCCTTCTGCGAGATCGCCGTGGAAGAAGCGGTTCGCCTGAAAGAGAAGGGCGTGGCGAGCGAAATCGTTGTCGTCTCCATCGGTCCGACCGCTGCCCAGGAGCAGCTGCGCACCGCACTGGCGCTGGGCGCCGACCGTGCCGTGCTGGTCGAGTCCAATGACGAACTGAACTCCCTGGCGGTTGCCAAGCTGCTCAAGGCCGTGGTCGACAAGGAGCAGCCGCAACTGGTGATCCTCGGCAAGCAGGCAATCGACAGCGACAACAACCAGACCGGCCAGATGCTCGGCGCGCTGACCGGCTACGCCCAGGGCACCTTCGCCTCCAAGGTAGAAGTGGCTGGCGACAAGGTCAACGTCACCCGCGAAATCGACGGCGGCCTGCAGACCGTCGCGCTGAACCTGCCGGCGATCGTCACCACCGACCTGCGTCTGAACGAGCCGCGCTACGCGTCGCTGCCGAACATCATGAAGGCCAAGAAGAAGCCGCTGGAAGTGCTGACCCCGGATGCGCTGGGCGTCGTCACCACGTCCACCGTGAAGACCCTGAAAGTCGAAGCACCGGCTGCTCGCAGCGCCGGCATCAAGGTCAAGTCCGTGGCTGAACTGGTCGAGAAACTGAAGAACGAGGCGAAGGTAATCTAAATGACTATCCTGGTTATCGCTGAACACAACAATGCCGTCCTCGCGGCCGCTACCTTGAACACCGTCGCCGCCGCCAAGGCCATCGGTGGCGACATCCACGTGCTGGTAGCCGGCAGTGGCTGCGGTGCCATCGGCGAAGCAGCCGCACAGATCGAAGGCGTAGCCAAGGTACTGGTCGCCGACGATGCGGCTTACACCAACCAGCTGCCCGAGAACGTCGCGCCGCTGATCGCTGATCTGGCCAAGAACTACAGCCATGTACTGGCCGCTGCCACCACCAACGGCAAGAATTTCCTGCCGCGCGTTGCCGCACAACTGGACGTCGACCAGATCTCCGAGATCATCTCGGTGGAAAGCCCGGACACCTTCAAGCGCCCGATCTACGCTGGTAACGCCATCGCCACCGTGCAATCCAGCGCGCCGATCAAGGTGATCACCGTGCGTTCGACCGGTTTCGATGCCGTGAACGCCACCGGTGGCTCGGCTGCGGTTGAGCAGATCTCCGGTACTGGCGATGCGGGCAAGTCCGCGTTCGTAGGCGAAGAGCTGGCCAAGTCCGACCGTCCCGAACTGACCGCAGCCAAGATCGTCGTTTCCGGCGGCCGCGGCATGCAGAACGGTGACAACTTCAAGCATCTGTACTCGCTGGCCGACAAGCTCGGCGCCGCGGTCGGTGCATCCCGCGCCGCCGTCGATGCCGGCTTCGTGCCGAACGACATGCAGGTCGGCCAGACCGGCAAGATCGTCGCACCGCAGCTGTACATCGCCGTCGGTATCTCCGGTGCCATCCAGCACCTGGCCGGCATGAAGGACTCCAAGGTGATCGTCGCGATCAACAAGGACGAGGAAGCCCCGATCTTCCAGGTTGCCGACTATGGCCTGGTTGGCGATCTGTTCGAGATCATTCCGGAGCTGGAACGGCTCGTCTGAAGCTGATCGCTGTCGAAAGAACCCGCTCATGTAGCGGGTTTTTTCATGGGCGGTCAGCGGGTTCGTCGGTGTACCATCGGCGCAACCGTTTCGCACCCGCTCAACCGCACTAAGAGGATTTTCATGCGTTTCGCCTTTGCGTTGAAATCGGCCTTGATCGCGTTGACCCTGGCGACGCCGCTCACGGCAACGGCCGCGGGAAAATGTGATCGCCTGGTGGCAACCGGTGCCGCGGACAACCCTCCGTTTCTCTGGCGCGATCCGCAGAACCCCAAACGGCTGATCGGTGCCAATGCCGATCTGCTCGGGCAGATTGCCGATTCCCTCGGACTGAAGCTGGATCTGCTCTACACGGGCGATCGAGCGAAGGCGCTCGACGAGGTACGCAGCGGTCGGGTCGATGTGCTGGCCGATGCGACTCTCAATGTGCAGCGCCTGGAAGAGCTGGATTTCGTGCACCCGGCGATCATCCAGCTGCAGACCGTCGCCTGGGTACGCAACGAGCCGGGCTTCTTCTATGCCAGCCGCGAGGACCTGAAGGGGCACGGCGGGCTGACCGTTGGCGCCGGACGTTTCGGCAGCGAGTTCGATGCCTTCGCCAAGAGCAGCCTGCAGTTGCAGCAGGTCAACAGCCTCGACCAGGGCTTGCAGAGACTGGTCGCCGGCGGCAGTGATTACCTGTTGCACGAGCGCTACAGCACGGTTGCCGCGGCGGATGCGTCGGGCATGCTGGACAAGATTCAGCGGCTTGATCCGCCAGTGGTCGGGCGTGACATGCACCTGGCCATCTCGCACGATTCGGCCTGCAACGATCCCTGGCTGCGCGGACAACTGGCGCGGAAAATGACAGAATTGCGTGCCGCGGGTGTGCCGGAACAGCTGGTGGCGCACAACCTGACCGTCTGGAAAAACCAGCAGGCGGAGCGGCCAAAGGCTTCGAAAAAGTAGGATTCAGCGTGTTGAAACGTCTCTTCCCCAGCGCATCACTGGCCTTCTTCATGCTGGCCGGATGTGCCAGCGATCCCGCACCGACCGCTCAGCTGCAGCTGAGCGAGCAGGCCGTGGCGCAGGCCCGCTCCATGGAGGCCTCCAGGGCCCATGAGGAACTGGCACTGGCCGAAAGCAAGCTGAGCGCTGCGCGTGCAGCGCTGCAAGCCGGTGACAATCGTCAGGCCCGCATGCTGGCCGAGCAGGCGGAGCTGGATGCCCGCCTGGCGGAGGCGCGTGTGCTGAAGGATCAGCGCCAGGCACAGATCGACGATCTGAATCGACGCATCCAGCGTCTACGCCAGCAGTTGGGAGAGGTCCGGTGAACATGCGTTTCTTCCTCGTCATGGCCGCGCTGGCACTGACCGGCTGCTCGAGCCAGGACACTGAGCATGAGCTCGCCCAGGCGTCGGCCGCGCTGGAGCGCATTCAGGCTGACGGCATGGTTCAGCGCGGTGCGCCGAAGGACCTGCAGCGAGCGCTGGAGACCCTGCAGCGCGCCGAACGCTTCAATGACTACTGGGGGGGAGCCGAAGACGCTCGCCATTACGCTTACCTGAGCCGACGCTACAGCGAAATCGCCGCGCGGCAGGGCGAACTGTTGCAGCATCAGGAGCAGGTGGCGCGTCTGGAGATGGAGCGCGACCGACTGCGGCGCATGCTGCAGGATGCCCAGCTGATGACCGCTGAACAGCAGGGGCGCTGGCTGGAAGACCAGATGATGAGCCTGGCCGCCAGCGAGACCGACCGAGGTCTGGTGATGACCCTGGGGGACGTGCTTTTCCACCCTGACAGCGCCGAGCTTGGTAACTCGGCCAACCGAACCTTGCTCAAGCTGGTGCACTTTCTTCAGCTCAATCCGCAGCGCAAGGTGCGCATCGAAGGCTACAGCGACAGCCGTGGCGATCCGCAAGCCAATCTCGAACTATCGCGCGCGCGGGCGCAAACGGTGGCCGACCTGCTCATCAGCCTGGGCATCGAAACCGAGCGCGTCGAGGTGCGCGGCTACGGCGAGCGCTTTCCGATCGCCGAGAACGCCTCTGCACGCGGGCGCGCGCAGAATCGGCGCGTGGAAATACTGTTTTCCGATGCGGCGGGCAATCTCGGCCCGGACCGCTAGCGCCCCGTCTGGATAGACTGTTTCGCCCACATGCTGCGTAACTGTATTGGTCCGCAGGTGGTCCGCTGAGCTACTGTTACGGTTCAGTTGGCGGGAGACCGGCGAGATGACCAATCTGTTGCTCTATCAACGCATTGCCCAGCAGCTCGCCGAGGACATCCGGCGCGGAGTGTATCGGCCTGGCGAACGTGTACCTTCGGTGCGCAAGATGAGCCGGCAGCTGAGCGTCAGTCACGCGACGGTGCTGCAGGCCTACGCCAACCTGGAGGATCAGGGCATGATCCGGGCGCGTCCGCAGTCCGGCTTCTATGTCCACCAGACGCCGGTCCTCACCGCGCCGACACCCGATATCGCGCGGGTCGAGCGGCCCACGCTGGTCACGCGCAGCAGCATCATCAACCAAGTGCTCAGCGAGTCCCGTCGCGAAGGGCTGATTCCGCTGGGCGCCGCCGTGCCGCATGTGGATTATCTGCCGGTCAGGGCTTTGCACCAGCAACTTGCCAAGGTCACGCGCTTCCAGAGCCCGCGGGCGTTCAGCTACATGTTCAGTCCCGGCTACGAGCCGTTGCGTCGTCAGGTGGCGATCCGCATGCGCGACGCCGGCGTGGTGGTCGATCCCGGCGAGATTGTCATCACCCATGGTTGCGTCGATGCACTGCAAATGTCGCTGCGGGTATTGACCCGGCCCGGTGATCTGATCGCCGCCGAATCGCCAACCTATTACGGCCTGCTGCAACTGGCGGACCTGCTGGGACTCAAGGTCATCGAAATTCCCAGCGATCCGGATACTGGCATGAGTCTCGAGGCGCTGCAGCTGGCAGCCGGGCAATGGCCGATCAAGGCGCTGGTGCTCACGGCGCGGCTGAGCAACCCGCTGGGTGTGAGCATGCCCGACCACCGGCAGAAGCAATTGCTGAACCTCGCGGCCCGGTTCGACATCCAGATCGTAGAGGACGATATCTACGGTGAGCTGATGTTCGAGCAGGACCAGTACAAGGCGCTGAAGTCCAACGACCGGGACGGGCGGGTCATCTATTGCTCGAGTTTTTCCAAGACCCTGTCACCCGGAGTGCGTATCGGCTGGGTCATCGCCGGACGCCATCAACCGGAGATCGAGCGCCTGCAGACCTTCAGTACCCACTCGGCCTGCAGCGTGACGCAGATGGCGGTGGCCGCGTACCTGGAGAATGGTGGCTATGATCGACACCTGCGGGCCATCCGCCAGGAGTACCGCAAGAACCTCAGCGCTTTCCAGCTGGCGGTGCAGCGCTATTTCCCGGAAGGCACGCAGATGACGCGGCCCAAGGGCAACTTCATTCTCTGGGTCAGTCTGCCGGTGAGGGTCAATACTCAGGAACTGCACGTGAGGGCGCTGGAGCAGGGTATCAGCATCGCGCCGGGTCTGATCTTTAGCAACACCGAGCAGTTCAATCACTGCATACGGCTCAACTGTGGCCTGCCGTGGAATCATGAAACCGAGCGGGCGCTGCGTACGCTCGGGCAACTGGCGTCGGAGCTGTGCCGGGACGCACAATAGACGCTCCTGAGTCGTTCGCCGTGAGGAAAGATGCCGATGCCGAGGCCGCCCCTGTTGTTGCTGTTGTTGGCCTTGCTCGGTGGATGCGAGCGCGAGGAGCAACCTCGGGATGCCGAACGGGAAACGCCACAATCGCAGCAACCGGCAGCGGAGCCCGTTGACGAGGCACAGGCGCCGCCTGATCTGGATATCGAGGTGGCGCCGGTGGAGCAGGCAGCGGAAACCGAGCCACCGCCTGTGCAGATCAGCATTCCGGAGCCCGAACCTCAGCCCGCGGCTCGACCGCGCCCCGCGCCAGCCAAGCAGCCGGAGAAGCCGGCCGAAGTCGAGCTCGTCGAGCCGGTGCTCGACCTACGCCTGCCGGAAGAGCTGGCCGAAGAGTTGATGCCTGCGCCAAGCAGCGAATCCATCCGCCTGCTGCCGCCGCTTTTCGACGCGGCGAAACCGTCACGCTCGATGCAGATCGGCGGTCGCCTGATCTCGGGCGAAGACGATGACGAATCGCTGATCGAAGGTGCGGAAATCCAGTTCGAATTCAAGCGCTGATGCTGCTCCATCGGCGCGCCTAGCTCTGGCGCTCCGCTGCATGCAACATCGTCCATAGGTCCTGCGCAGGCAGCGGATGGCTCATGTGGAAACCTTGCACCTCCGTGCAGCCATCGTCGGTCAGCAGGCGCAGCTGTTCTTCGGTTTCCACGCCCTCGGCCGTCACCCGCATCCGCAGGCCACGGCCCAGCTCGATCAGGGCGCGGACGATGGAGTGATCTTCGATGGACTGGCCGATGCCGGCGACAAAGCTGTTGTCGATCTTGATCACGTCGAAGGGGTAGTGCCGCAAGGTGGTCAGGGACGAATAGCCGGTGCCGAAGTCGTCCACCGCGAGGCGAACACCCAGCGCCTTGATGCGCTTGAGCAACTCCAGGGTGTTCTGGGTTTCGCGCAGCAGTGCGCTCTCGGTCACCTCCAGTTCCAAGCGGTCGCCGGCAAGGCCGTTGTCCGCCAGTGCCTGGGTGATCTCTTCCAGCAGCCGATCATCATGCAGCTGAAGCGGTGAGAGATTGACCGATACCACCGTGTCGCCCGGCCAGCGCGCCGCCTGCTGGCAGGCCTGACGCAACACCCAGCGGCCGAGCGGGATGATCAGCCCGGTTTCCTCGGCCAGCGGGATGAACTGCTCGGGCAACAGCATGCCGCGTTGCGGATGATCCCAGCGCACCAGTGCCTCAGCGCCAATGATGTGCAGCCCCTGGCTCTGGTAACGCGGCTGGTAATGCACCTCGAGCTGCTGCTCGGTGATCGCCACGCGCAGTTCCTCTTCGCGGCGCAGCCTTTCATGCAGGCGCTGATCCATCTCCCGGCCGTAGGCGCGCCAGGTGCCTCTGCCGGCGTCCTTGGCCTGGTAAAGCGCGATGTCGGCACAGCGCAACAGTTCATTGGCCTGGTTGGCGTCGGTCGGTGCCAGCGCCACGCCGATGCTGGCGCCGATGCTGATCTGCTGATCCTCGTAGATGAACGGAGCGCTCAGCGCATCGATGATTCGGTTGCACAGCCGATCGATATCGTTGTCTTCGCCCATGCGATGGAGCACGACGACGAACTCGTCGCCGCCCAGGCGCGCCACCAGGTCGCCATCGCGGGTGCGCTCGCGCAGACGTGACGCGACCCCGATCAGCACCTCGTCGCCGGCCGCATGGCCAAGGGTGTCGTTCACCGGTTTGAAGCGGTCGAGGTCGATATACAGCAGCGTCAGGGTCGAGCCGCTACGCAGCGAGGCCAGGTTCTGCTCGAGGTAGTCACGCAGGCGGCTGCGGTTGGGCAGCCCGGTCAGTGCGTCATGCTGCGACAGGTATTGAACCCGCGCCTGTGCCCGGGTCTCCTCGGTCACGTCGCTGGCGGTGCCGCGGTAGCCGAGCAGCTTGCCGTCGTGCTGGATGGTGCGCGCAGCCAGCCGGCAATAGCGCTCGCAGCCATCGGCGGCGCGGTAGCTGCTGCGCAGCGGTGCGCTGTGGGGCGCCTCGAGCCAATTTTGCAGCGCCGCGCTGTCGGTGATCAGCAGCTCCAGCAGCGGGCGGCCCAGCCACTGTGCCGGTTCGTGGCCGGTGATCTGCCGGAAACGGTTGGAAAGGAAGGTCAGGCGGGCTTGTTCGTCGGTCTCCCAGATCCAGTCGGAGGCCGCTTCCGCCACATCGCGGAAGCGCTCCTCGCTCTCGGCCAGCGCTGAGCGGCTGGAGGCGAGTCGTGCGTAACTGACGTCTAGCAGGTGCATCACGCGCAGCGCATGGCGCACCAGCAGCCAGGCCAGCAGCCCAAGGCCGAGTGCCACGGCGGCGAGAACGGGCAGGGTGACCAGAAGCAACAGGCGCCCCGGCTGTGGCGCCGTCCAGGTGAAGTGGACGGCTGTTCCATCCTCCAGCGCCTGGCTGATGATCGGCCCGGTCTGGTCCGACGGCTCGACGAGCAATCGCAACTGCTCCACAGCGTACTGCCCGCCGATAGCTTCCAACCGCGCCGTGTCGAGCACATCGACGAAGACGAGCGTGGATGGTGGTCCTTCGTGCTCTTCGATATCTGCCCCACCCGTGGCCAGCGACGCAGCCGCGACCACCGCGGGTTGCCCGTCGACCCAGAGCAGGGCCGAGGCGCCGGCGTCATTCTCAGCCGCAGCACGGGCCCGCGTCAGCAGCTCGGGCAAGCCGTGCTGCAGATACTGGAACGCATCCACCGACTGCAGCTTGCCCTGGATGACGGCGTACGGGGTTTCGCCCGTCGGGGTGATCACCAGTACCGCCTCGTAGTCGAAATCCTTGTACAGCGAAGGGCCAAGATTGGCCTGCGTGAATGCCCAGTTCACATCGACCTGCTGATTGAGGTGCACGTACGCGTCGCCCCAGAAGGCGTAGTCGACGATGGAGCGGTTCATCCATTCGTGCTGTGCCTGCAGCGCCTTGCCAGCGAGAAAACGGCTCTGTTGCAGGGCGTCCTGGTCGATCTTGCGGGCGATATGAACGACCGCGAAAGCGGCCGCGACGATTGCCGCCACCAGCAGCGCGACCATGCCGGGGAGAATGCGACGGGCAAAGATCGCCTTGGCCTTCGGGTTGGTCGGGCCGTCAACGGGGAGGGGAGATTGCATTAAGAAAGTCCTGCCAGAACTGCATGATCGCGGCAAACGGGCATAGTGCCACTATTGAGTGCGGCGGGCATCTGTAAACGTCTGCCGGTACCTGCGCCCGGCATCGGCCGGCGCTCAGCGGTCGCGCGACTCCTGTGCGTCGGCCTCGGCATTGCGCTGGGCAATACGCTTCTTCTGCTCGTCGGTGAGCGGAATTTTCCGGGCCGTGGAGCGCAACATCAACAGACTGCCGACGATCGAGCCGAGCGCGACGACCAGAATCAGCCAGAAATACCAGGGCATGGGTTCCTCCAGACAGGCGAGCGGTTTACGCACTTTACTTGGGTGCGCCCGAGCGGTCACCGTTTTGCTGATCATGCCTGTTTGGACCCTGCGCCGAGGCTTTCGTCGCATGGGACATTTTCTGCGACAATGCGCGCCGAATTTCCCGAGGACATGCCATGACCTGCCAGACTCCGATTATCGTAGCGCTCGACTTCCCCTCCCGCGATGCCGCACTGGCATTGGCCAGGCAGCTCGATCCGCGGCTGTGTCGGGTGAAGGTCGGCAAGGAGCTGTTCACTCGCTGCGGCCCGGCGATCGTCGAGGCGTTGCAGGCAATGGATTTCGAAGTCTTCCTCGACCTCAAATTCCATGACATCCCCAACACCACGGCGATGGCGGTGAAAGCCGCTGCCGAGCTGGGTGTGTGGATGGTCAACGTGCATTGCTCCGGTGGCCTGCGGATGATGGCGGCCTGTCGCGAGACACTGGCCGGCATGTCCGGTCCCGCGCCGCTGCTGATTGGCGTCACCGTGCTGACCAGCATGGAGCAGGACGATCTGGCCGGCATCGGGCTGGACGTCGCGCCGCAGGAGCAGGTACTGCGTCTGGCCGGTCTTGCCGCCCAGGCGGGGCTGGACGGACTGGTGTGTTCGGCCCAGGAAGCCGTGCCGCTGAAAGCACAGTTCCCGGCGCTGCAACTGGTTACACCGGGTATCCGGCCTGCGGGCAGTGCCCAGGACGATCAGCGCCGGATTCTGACTCCGGCTCAGGCCATGGCGGCGGGGTCCGATTATCTGGTGATTGGTCGCCCGATCAGCCAGGCCGCGGACCCGGCGAGCGCGCTGGCCAGCGTGGTAGCCGAACTGGCGTAAGCGCGACGAGAAGGCCGAGCCACTGGGCTCGGCCTGTGACTTCACCTCGTTACGCTCAGCTGACCTTAAGGACCAGCTTGCCGAAGTTGCCGCCGGTGAACAGCTTCATCAGTGTTTCGGGGAAGGTCTGCAGGCCCTCGATGACGTCCTCCTTGCTCTTGAGCTTGCCGCTGGCCAGCCACTCGGCCATGTCGCGCATCGCTTCGGGGTAGCGCGAAACGTAGTCGGTGACCACCATGCCCTCCATCCGTGCGCGGTTGACCAGCAGCGACAGATAGTTGGACGGGCCCTTCACCGCTTCCTTGTTGTTGTACTGGCTGATGGCGCCGCAGATCACTACCCGCGCGCCGACGCTGAGGCGCTGCAGCACCGTGTCGAGGATGTCGCCACCGACGTTGTCGAAGTACACGTCCACGCCGTTCGGGCACTCACGCTTGAGCGCCGCGGCCAGGTCCTCGTTCTTGTAGTCGATGGCGCCATCGAAGCCGAGCTTCTCGGTGAGGAACCGGCACTTGTCCGCGCCGCCAGCGATGCCGACCACGCGGCAGCCCTTGATCTTCGCGATCTGCCCGGCAATGCTGCCGACCGCGCCGGCGGCCCCGGAAATCACCACGGTCTCGCCGGCCTTCGGCTGGCCGACCGACAGCAGTGCGAAGTAGGCGGTCATGCCGGTCATGCCCAACGCCGAGAGATAGCGCGGCAGTGGTGCCTGTTGCGGATCGACCTTGTAGAAGCCCTTCGGCTCGCCAAGGTAGTACGCCTGCACGCCCAGGGCGCCGTTGACGTAATCACCTTCCTTGTAATCGGGATGCTGCGAGGCGATCACCTTGCCCACGCCCAGTGCACGCATCACCTCGCCGATGCCGACCGGCGGGATGTAGGACTTGGCGTCGTTCATCCAGCCACGCATGGCCGGATCGATGGACAGATACTCGACCTTGACCAGAATCTGATTCGGTCCAGGCTCGCCCAACGGTTTCTCGACGAACTCGAAGGTCTCGCGGGTCGGTGCACCGACAGGTCGCTGGGCGAGCAGGAATTGCTGGTTGAGCAGGGTCATGAACGTTTGCCTCGTAGTTGCGAAAGGTTTGGTGTAGCTCGCCCGGCGCGCAGCTGCAAGGGACGTCGGAGCGCTGGAATGCACAGGCATCCACTTCGGTGATATGACCGCGGCGGCGGTGAAATGCCCGTACGCATGAGGGTATAAGTCTGACCGGGACGCCTGGCGTGGTCATTTCAGGCACAAAGCGAGTCGAAAATCTTCGGGAAGAACAATCATGAGCATGACATTCTCCGGCCAGGTCGCCCTGGTAACGGGCGCGGCGGCCGGCATCGGTCGCGCCACGGCGCTCGCATTCGCCCAGCAGGGGCTCAAGGTGGTACTGGCGGACATCGACGAGGCGGGCATCCGCGACGGCGCCGAGGCCATTCGCGCCGCGGGTGGCGAGGCGATCGCCGTTCGTTGTGACGTGACGCGCGACGAGCAGGTCAAGGCGCTGATCGAGCAGACGCTGGTGCAGTACGGCCGCCTTGATTATGCGTTCAACAACGCCGGCATCGAGATCGAGCAGGGGCGTCTGGCCGAGGGCAGCGAAGCGGAGTTCGACGCGATCATGGGCGTCAACGTCAAGGGTGTCTGGCTGTGCATGAAGCATCAGCTGCCGGTCATGCTCGCCCAGGGCGGCGGCGCGATCGTCAACACCGCATCGGTCGCAGGACTCGGTGCCGCGCCGAAGATGAGCATCTATGCGGCGTCCAAGCATGCGGTGATCGGCCTGACCAAGTCGGCGGCGATCGAGTACGCCAAGAAGCAGATTCGCGTGAACGCCGTCTGCCCGGCCGTGATCGATACCGACATGTTCCGCCGCGCCTATGAAGCCGACCCGCGCAAAGCGGAGTTCGCGGCCGCCATGCACCCGGTCGGGCGCATCGGCAAGGTGGAGGAGATCGCCGCGGCTGTGCTCTATCTGTGCAGCGACGGCGCCGCGTTCACCACGGGCCACGCCCTGGCAGTGGATGGTGGGGCGACCGCAATCTAGTTTCGAGCCGGCTGGCTCCTGCGGCCCCAGATGAAGCGGCGGGCGCCACAGGCGCCACCCCGATACTGGGTCAGGTGAAGGTGGCGCCTCTCGCGTTCACGTACAGCGCATAGAGGGCGTGGCTGCTGGCCATGAACAGGCGGTTGCCCTGCACACCGCCGAAGCACAGGTTGGCGCAGCGTTCCGGCAAGTGAATATGGCCGATCGCCTTACCCTGTGGATTGAAAACCCGTACGCCGTCCAGGCCTTCCGGGTTGGCTTCCGGCGAGCCGGAGCTGCCCCAGCCGCACCAGAGGTTGCCGGCCTCGTCGCACTTGATGCCGTCCAGTGCACCATGGCCGGTCGCCTCGATATGCCGGCTGCGCTCACCCAGCGTACCGTCGCCGTTCACCGCATAGGCCCACACCAGGCGGTTGGGCTTGGCGCGGCCCTCGACCACATAGAGCGTGCTCTCGTCGGGCGAGAAGCACAGACCGTTGGGGCCGGCGATGCCCTCGATAACCCGGGTCACCTCCAGCGTGCTGCCATCGATGCGGTAGACCGCGTCCGGCAGCTCGGTTTGAATCTTGTGCCCCTCGTAATAGTTGCCAGCCTGGAAGGGCGGATCGCTGAACCAGATGGACCCATCGCGCTTGACCACCACGTCGTTCGGCGAATTGAAGCGCTTGCCCTGATAGTTGTCGGCCAGCACGGTGATCGCACCGTTGTGCTCGGTGCGGGTCACGCGCCGACCCAGTTCATGCGTCGTGGAGCCTTCGCAGACCACCAGCCGGCCCTCGCGGTCGCGGGTCAGGCCATTGGAGAAGTTTGCCTGCTCGCGAAATACGCCCAGCGACTGGCTGATCTCGTCCCAGCGCATGATGCGGTTGTTGGGAATGTCGCTGAGCAGCAGGTAGCGCCCGTCGCCAACCCATACTGGACCTTCGGCCCAGCGCAGACCGTCGGCGATCTTCTCGACGCTGGCGTTGAACAGGCGCAATTGCAGAAAGCTTTCATCCAATACTTCCAGGGATGGATCGGGGTAACGCCTGCTGAGTGGCTCAGCTGATTGAGCGAGCCGCGGCAGCGCCATGCCGGTAGCCAGCAACGCGGTGGAGCAGGCAACGGATTGCTTTAGAAAGCGGCGCCGGGAACCAGGTGATGAGTGTTGTTCTTGTTCGTTCATTTGAGGGGACCCTTGTTCGAAATCGGAGGGGGACCGCGAACGAATCATAGTAGAGGTATGACGACTTGCAATATGTCAAAAAACATAGGCGAAGCCGTAAGTGTTTTTTGTAGGTAAATTAGGGTGTTATGAGGGCGTGGCGTTGTATAGTTGTACTACAACATGATCTTCAGCAGTCCGGCGCGGGCCGTACGCCGCTCCTGCGGCCTGCGTGCGTGCCTGTTCGTAGCGGAGCAGGGAAGGCCTGCAACTATCGTATGATAAGCATTCGCATATACGAAGCGTTTCGCCTGCCTCTATAATCCGCCACCTTTTTTCCGAGGCGGCCAGGCATGGGCGTTTCCGACTCCTTCCAGCGGTACCTGATCGATCCTTTCGTACAGCAGTTCACCAGCCTGTTCGACCTCAACGGTCGCCTGGGCCTGCTGTTTCTCGGCGTGTCTTATGCCGTCGCCTATCTGCTATTTCGCTACCGACGACAGCATGGGCTGACGCAGGCGATGTCGTTCTGGGCCTTTCTCGGAGGCTGGCGCGTGCACTGGCATCCTTCGGCGCGTCTGGACTACCGCTACTACTTCGTGCGGGGCGTGCTGAAGGTCGCGCTGGTGGTGCCGATCGTGGCGCTCGTCGATCCATACATCCTGCGTTCGGGCGACTACATCGCCTTTTTCGAGAACCTCTGGGGTGCGCGGCCGCAAGTCGGGCAGAACCTTTCGCTGACGCTGCTCTACGGGTTCGGCGTGTTCATCATCAGTGACTTCGCCGGCTACTGGGTGCACCGGGCGTTCCACTGCGGCTGGCTGTGGGAGTTTCACAAGGTGCACCATTCGGCACCGGTGATGGTTCCGCTGACGGCCAGCCGGGTGCACTTTCTGGAGAAGATCGTCGGCCGGTTGGTGGATCTGGTGCTGCTTGGCGCCTACGCCGGCATCTTCTGGTACGCCTGCGGCGGTGAGATCAGCCGCTACACGCTGTTCGGGGTGACCTATCTGGTCTTCATCTTCAACGCGCTGGCTTCAAATCTGCGACATAGCCACGTCTGGCTGTCGTTCGGGCCACGTCTGGAGCACATTCTCAATAGCCCGGCGCAGCACCAGATCCACCACAGCGATGCGCCACGGCATTTCCACAAGAACTTCGGGACCAATCTGTCCATCTGGGACTGGATGTTCGGCACCCTCTACGTCACCAGCGCCAGCCCCGAGACGCTGCGCTTCGGTACCGCGGAGCAAGACTCGCACCGCTACCTGACGCTCTACAGCCTGATCCTGATGCCATTCGTGGATACGGCCCGCAAGCTCATGCCCGCCAGTCCGCCGCGCCGGGTCGACTCCTGATGTGGCGGCGGGGCTGAACGAACGGCTCTTTCGCTCGTACAATCGCGCTTTGTCCCATCCAACGGCCAGGCCCGTCTACTCAAGAGGAATCGCCATGCCGACCTACGACTATCGCTGTGAAGCCAACGGCCAGGTTTATGAAGTGCGCCATGCCATGGCGCTGCGCCCCAGGACCTGGGGTGAGCTGCGTGTGGCCGGCGCGCTGGCCGAAGACGCCGCCATTGCGGATGATGCGCCGGTGACCCGGCTGCTGACCGCCGCCGGAGTGGTGAGCAGCCGGGTGCTGAAAAACCCTGAAGCGCCGGCCTGCGCGCGTGGCGGTTGCGCCGGCAATTGCCGCTAGCCATGGCCCCACCGGGGCGCCGCCTGATCCACCTCCTACACGGCTTTGGCGATCTGCTCACGCAGCCATTGATGCGCGGGATCGCGGTGCGAACGCTCGTGCCAGAGCATGGCCATCTCGTAACCTGGCACCTCCAGCGGCGCCTCGACCACCTGTAGCGCGCTGCTGCCGCGCACCAGCCGTTCGGGAAGCATGGCCACCAGATCGGTGCTCTCCAGCACCGATCGCAAGAACAGAAAATGCGGTACCGACAATACGACCCGCCGCTGCATGCCTCGCTGCGCGAGGGCCTCGTCGGTTGCACCCTGAAACCCACCGCCGTCCGGCGAGACAATGACCTGCTCGAGCGTGCAGAACCGTTCGAGCGTCGGCCGCCGCTTCAGCTGGGGATGGCCGACGCGACCGGCGAGTACGTAGCGCTCGGTGAACAGCGTACGCCGGCGAAGGCCGGGCGGCGAACCCTCTGCGGTATGAAAGGCGAGGTCGATATCGCCCTGTTCCGCCTGACGAGCGATGCGTGCCGGCACCATTTCGACCACTGCCAGGCGAGTGCCGGGCGCCATACTGCGTAGCCGGCTCAGCACCGGCAACACGATGGCCGATTCACCGTAATCGGTCGCAGCGACCCGCCAGACATCCTGCGCCGCGGCCGGGTCGAACGGGCTGGCCGGCGCGACCGCGCGTTCCAGCGCCTGCAAGGCCTGGCGCAGCGGCTCGCGCAACTCCTCGGCACGTGCCGTCGGGCGCATGCCGCGGGGACCGGGTAGCAGCAGGGGGTCGCCGAATATCTCGCGCAGTTTGGCCAGGTGGACGCTCACCGAAGGCTGGGAGAAGTTCAGCCGCTCGGCAGCGCGGGTAACGTTGTGCTCGGCCAGCAGCACATCGAGGGTCACCAGCAGGTTCAGGTCCAGACGTCTGAGATTATTCATGCACATACCAGGAATCTTGGTTATTCATTTCCAATATACCTGGTGCGCTCGGCATCCTGCGCGTGTCCTGCAACCGGAGACCTGCCATGAATGTTCTGATCGTCTATGCCCATCCCGAACCGCGTTCCCTGAACGGCGCCCTGAAGGATTTCACTGTCCAGCGGCTACGCACTGCTGGCCACGCCGTGCAGCTGTCCGATCTGTACGCCATGGGCTGGAAAGCCCCCGTCGACGCCCGAGACAGCCTGGATCACGACCTGGAAAGCCGCTTCGACCCCTCGCAGGATTCGCGCCGTGCGTTCGCCAGCGGCCGGCAGAGCCCGGACATCGCCGCCGAACAGGACAAACTGCGCTGGGCCGATGCGCTGATCCTGCAGTTCCCGCTCTGGTGGTTCTCGATGCCGGCCATCCTCAAGGGCTGGGTCGATCGGGTGTATGCCTACGGCTTCGCCTACGGTGTAGGCGAGCACTCGGATGCGCGCTGGGGTGATCGTTACGGCGAAGGCACGATGGTCGGCAAGCGGGCCATGCTTATCGTTACCACCGGTGGTTGGGCATCGCACTACAGCCCGCGCGGTATCAACGGGCCGATTGACGATCTGCTGTTTCCGATCCAGCACGGCATCCTGCATTACCCCGGCTTCGATGTACTGCCGCCGTTCGTGGTGTACCGTACCAGCCGCATCGATGAGGCGCGCTTTGCCGACATCCGCGAACAACTGGGTGAGCGCCTCGACAACCTGTGGCGCACTGAGCCGATTGGGTACCGCAAGCAGAACGGTGGGGATTACGAGATTCCGGCGCTGACGCTGCGGCCCGAAGTGGCGCCGGGCGCTGAGGGGCTCTGCATTCACGTGATCGGCTCCGATGGTTGAGGGTGGTCGAACCCTGTTCCCATCGGAGCGCGGAGCTGCGCGCAGAGCAGACGGTTGGCCCCGCGCGTCGCCGGCGGGGCCAACCGGTCAGATCAGGTTCTTCTGCGCCGCTGCTTCAAGGTTGCTCTTGGCCAATTCACCGAGGATCTCCTCGCCCGAACCGTTGAAGGGCAGAGCGAAGACGAGGAACAGGTGCATCCAGGTTGTCAGGGTCTCCTGCTTTTGTACCTGGCCGACTTTCCTGCCTTCGCCGTCGCGGAATGTCATGTCCATGATCAGCGTGTTGTCGAAGGTGCCCGGGATCAGAAAGAACGTCGCGCCGGTGATCACCGCCAGACCGAGATTGCCGGTTTCCTGGTTGCGCAAGGTTACGGTCACGTAGACATCCGAGGCTTCTTGTTCGGTGCTCACACGGGAGAAGCGACCACTGTCGACGAACTCCTTTCTGATCAGCTCTTCAAGCCGGGCGATGTTGGGATTGCTCGCCTTCGGTGTGCCGTTAAACGAATACTCGGTTTGTACTTTGATGTAGGCGCTCGGTTTCTTCTGTACCGATTCGAGTGGCCATTGACTCACTTCGGGCAGTGACTTGTGGGAGTAGGTCATGCATCCCGTGAGCGTCAGGCACGCCAGGGCGGCAACGATGGTCATCAGTTTTTTCATGTTTGGCATCCCTGTCAGTGAGCGAGCTGCTGCGTGCCGTCTTTAAGCAACTGCTCAACCAGCTGAGTCAGTTGCTGCGAGCCGGACGCATTGAAGTAATCGGCATCCCATAGTCCCGTGTTCTGATTCAGCACCAGGACCTTCTCTACATGTGCCACTTGCTTACCGGCGGCATCGTCGATCGTCAGCTCGCCGCGAAGATCGTACTTGTCGACGTAGATGGGGCCGTTCACCCAGATCCACATGGTCAGCGTCAGCAGCGCACCCGGGAAATATCCCGGGTGCGGTGTGCGCTTGCCCTTGAGGGAGGTGAAGTTGAAGCGCAGCTCAACGTCTCGCTCGTCCAGCTTGGCGGGGAAGCTGATCATGCGTTCGAAGTACTCGCCACGATCGATATGTTGCGCAATCTGGGTGGTCAGCACATTGCTGATGTTGCGGCGTTGGGTCTCGTTCAGCTGCGGGTCGCTAACCTCGACGTCCTTTAGCAAAGCGCCAACCGGGACGGATTGCGCCATCGCCTGGGAGGGCAGCCCAATGGGGCCAGTGGGGGTGAACGAGACGCAACCGGTCAGCGCCAGGCTCAACAGGCCGGCGACCAGATATTTGAAGGGGGTCATGGTACTTCCTTGATGTTCTACGGGTTGGCAGGCCGCGAACGACGTGCAGCTACTCTCTGAAGTTGGAGTCTTTCCGCCGTCCTTGGCAGCCGAGATGATACGGGCTAAATGCCATTACGCTGGCGATATTTTTGTGAGCTGTTTCGTACGGATCGGTATTCGCGTGTCGCTACGACCGCTCGGATCAGGATGAAGATGCCGAGAACCCTGAACCGGTTCTGTTGAAGGCGAGCTGGACCGTACGCGGCGCGGGTTCTTCCAGCCGGGGCTGGTCAGTGCACCGGCGCCGGCCGGGAGTTTCGGTCGTGTAGCCGTCTCGTTGGTGCCCGTCTGTTATCGCAAGGCCGCGTGGAAGCGCGACTAGTAACGCATCTTCAGCTCGATCCGCGCGGGCTCGTCGGCGGTCACCTCGAAGGCGCTGTCCTCGTAGGACGGTGGGCCCATCACCTTGGGGTTGTTCGATAGCCCGTAGCCTTCGACCGGAATCATGCCGAAGCGCAGGTCCAGTCGGCCGTTATCGTTCTCGTCGTGGTAGGCCAGCACCGCGTAGCGGCCGGGCGGCACATCGTCGAACGTCACGGTTACCGTACCGGCTTCGGCTTTGGCCTTCTGCGCGGCGAAGGCCTGGTCATCCTTGCGGAAGCTCTTGGCATCGGCAAACACCGCCACGGCCACCTGGCCGCGGTCATGCTGCAGCCCGCTGAGCGTGACCTGCAGCTCCTGAGCCTGGGCTGCGGGAATCAGAAGGGCGAGGGCCAGGCCCGTAATCGAAAGTGCTTTCATGCTGTGCTCTTGATAACGAGGGTGCGCGCACTACCGGCGGTTCGACGACGGACGCGCCAGTGCCGTGCGACATCTTCGGCGAACAAGCGAAGCGTTGTCCACGCTCAGCTGTGGGCGCGTTTACACGCGGAAAAACTTCTATCGGAGCGATAGGGATTATTCATGGCCGCTCGCAAGCGCTGCTTCGCCTCAAGGCAGCCGCTCTAGCCAGGGTCTTTCAGCGTCTTTAGCGATTGTCGGCACGGCAGATCGGCCCCGCTGGCAGCGTGCGGTGCCCTACGCCGAGCGGACCGGGTGCTAGGGTTTCCTGAGCGGTGCCTGGCCGCTAACGACAACCACGTGAGGAATGCAACATGAACGCCGAATCTGGAGAAAATGCCGGGGGCGGCTGCCCACTCGGTCATGGCGCCGGCGCACCGCGCAAACGCCCTAGCAATCGCGATTGGTGGCCTGAAGCACTGAGCCTGACATCGCTCAACCAGCACTCGCCACGCTCCAATCCCTACGGTGGCGATTTCGACTACGCCGCCGAATTCAACTCCCTCGATCTCGATGCGGTGATCGCCGACCTGCACAAGGTGATGACCGATTCGCAGGACTGGTGGCCGGCCGATTTCGGCCATTACGGCGGCCTCTTCATCCGCATGGCCTGGCACAGCGCCGGGACCTACCGCATCACCGACGGCCGCGGCGGCGCGGGCGGCGGGCAGCAACGCTTCGCTCCGCTCAACAGCTGGCCGGACAACGCCTCGCTGGACAAGGCGCGACGCCTGCTCTGGCCGATCAAGCAGAAATACGGACGCAAGTTGTCCTGGGCAGACCTGTTCGTGCTCACCGGCAACGTCGCGCTCGAATCCATGGGCTTCAAGACCTTCGGCTTCGGCGGCGGCCGTGCCGACACCTGGGAGCCGGAAGAACTCTTCTGGGGGCCTGAGGGCACCTGGCTGGGTGACGAGCGCTACAGCGGCGAACGCCAGCTGCACCCGGGCCTGGGTGCGGTGCAGATGGGCCTGATCTATGTGAACCCGGAAGGTCCAAACGGCAACCCGGACCCGAAGGCCGCGGCCGTCGACATCCGCGAAACCTTCGCCCGCATGGCCATGAACGACTACGAGACCGTGGCGCTGATCGCCGGCGGCCACACCTTTGGCAAGACCCACGGTGCGGGCGATCCCTCATTCATCGGGCCGGAGCCGGAAGGCGCGCTGATCGAAGACCAGGGCCTGGGCTGGCGCAGCAAGTTCCAGACCGGCATCGGGCCGGACGCCATCACATCGGGGCTGGAAGTCATCTGGAGCCAGACGCCGGTCAAATGGTCGAACTACTTCTTCGAGAACCTGTTCAATTTCGAATGGGAACTGACCAAGAGCCCGGCCGGTGCGCACCAGTGGGTGGCCAAGGATGCCCCGGAAATCATCCCCGATCCCTTCGACCCGAACAAGAAACGCAAGCCGACGATGCTGACGACCGATCTGTCGTTGCGTTTCGACCCGATCTACGAGCCGATCTCACGCCACTTCCTCGAGAACCCGGACGAATTCGCGGACGCGTTCGCCCGCGCCTGGTTCAAACTGACCCACCGCGACATGGGCCCCATCGCGCGCTATCTCGGCCCGCTAGTGCCGAAGGAGCAGCTGATCTGGCAGGACCCGATTCCCGAGCGCGACCACCCGGTGATCGACGACGCCGACATCGCGTCGCTCAAGCAGAAGATCCTCGGCCTGGGCTTTTCCGTATCGGACCTGGTGTCGGTGGCCTGGGCCTCGGCGGCGACCTACCGCGGTTCGGACAAGCGCGGCGGAGCCAATGGCGCGCGCATTCGCTTCGCTCCGCAGAAAGACTGGGAGATCAACAACCCGCCGCTGCTGGCGCAGGTGCTGCAGAAGCTCGGCGAGATACAGAGTGACTTCAACGGCTCGGCGACCGGTGGCAAGAAGGTTTCCATGGCCGACCTGATCGTGCTGGCCGGCTGTGCGGCCATCGAGAAGGCCGCGCAGGATGGCGGCGTGAATGTCGCCGTACCTTTCACCCCGGGGCGGATGGATGCGCTGGAGGAGTGGACCGACGCGCAGTCGTTCGAGGCGCTGCGCCCGGTGGCCGACGGCTTCCGCAACTACTACCACGAGTCCCACTTCATGGCGCCCGAGGAAGCGCTGGTGGACAAGGCGCACCTGTTGCGCCTGAGCGCACCGGAGATGACCGTGCTGGTCGGTGGCATGCGCGTGCTGGGCGCCAATGCCGGCGGCAGTCAGGACGGTGTGTTCACCCACCGCGTCGGCGTGTTGTCCAACGACTTCTTCGTCAACCTGCTGGACATGAAGAACGAGTGGACGGCCACCGAGCACAAGAACCGCTTCCAGGGCCTGGACCGCAAGACCCGCCAGCCCACCTGGACGGCGACCCGTGTGGACCTCATCTTCGGCTCGCAATCGGAGCTGCGCGCCCAGGCCGAGGTGTACGGCATGGCCGATGGCAACGAGAAGTTCGTGCGCGACTTCGCCAAGGCGTGGGACAAGGTGATGAACGCCGACCGGATGGACATCGGCAAACCCGCCGATCAGTTCAGCCAGAAACTGTCGGCCTAGGTGCCGCGGCGGCGTCCTGCGGGGCGCCGCCGTTGCTTTCAAGCCTGACCGGCAAGTACCTGCGCCACAGGTTTGCCGCGCGATTTTCCTGCGGCCCGGCTATGATGCGCGCCCCCAGCGCCTCGCTCAGCAGAGACCAGCATGCCCGGCACCGCCATCTATACCGACCTGTCGGGTTACTACGACCTCATGTGCGCCGATATCGACTACGACGCCCAGAGCAGTGCCGTCCAGCGGCTGCAGCACTTGTTCGGCAATGGTGGAAGACGGCACCTGGATCTCGCCTGCGGAACCGGGCCGCACGTGCGCCATTTCATCGATGCGGGCTACGACAGCAGCGGGCTGGACATCAATCAGCCGATGCTGGACCGGGCCACGCTGCGTTGCCCGGAGGCGCGCTTCTCGCTGCAGGACATGTGCAGCTTCAGCCTGGATCGGCCGGTCGACCTGATCACCTGCTTCCTGTACTCGATCCATTACAGCGCCGGGCTCGAGCGGCTCGCCGCCTGTATCGCCCATGTGCACGCCGCGCTGGCCGACCAGGGGCTGTTCTGCTTCAACGCCGTGGACAAGCAGCGGATCGACAACCGCTCATACGTGTCTCACACCGCTCACCATGCCGATGGCCTGTTCGGCTTCAGTTCCGGCTGGTACTACAGCGGTCAGGGCGAGCGGCAATTGCTGCGGTTGCGCATCGAAAAGACGCTGGCCGGAGCCAGTCAGGTCTGGCAGGACGAGCATCCGATGGTGGCGGTGAGCTTCGCTGAACTGATCGCGCTGCTGGAGCCGTATTTCGAGGTGCATGTGCTCGAGCACGACTACCAGAAGATCGCTCCGTGGGACACGGCGTCCGGCAACGCCATCTTCGCCTGCGTGAAGCGCTGATCGGCGTGCACGCAGCTAGCGCGATCAGTGCAACCGCTTGGCCGAGGTGCGCAGGCCGATCAGCTGATCGGCCTGTCGGGCCAGCTCGTCGAGCAGCAGGTCGCGCTGTTTCTCGGCTGCCTTCATGGCGCTCTGGCCGTGCTGCTTGACCAGGTAGCTGTAGATTTGCCGGACCTCCTTGGACTGGAAGATGGGCTGCAGATCCTGCACCGCCACCGCACCGTCTGAAGCCTGGCTCCGCGTGTTCATCAGCACCTGCGGGCCGCGCGCTACCAGCGGCATGAAGCCCTGCGCCTCGAAGTACCCGGCCTTGCCCGCCACGCACGCCACCTCCGCGTGGGGATAGCGCGACAGCATCTGTTCGACCATCGCCCGGCCGATGCCCTGCCGGCGCTGCTCCGCGGTCACGGCCAGGTAGACCAGGGCACAGGCTTCGGGGTCGTCCACATACGGCAGGTAAAGCGCGAAGCCGAGCAGCGTCGCCGGATCTTCCGCATCCAGCGCCATGATCAACTCCGGTTTGCCGGGCTGCGCACCGTCCATGCTGTCGAGATAGCGATGCACCTCGAGCCCCACCACGTACTGATACAGCGGGTACAGCAGGTTGCTCGGCGTGAGCGAGACGGCGCTGATGTCGCCGAGGTAGTCCACCACCATCTGCAGCAGCTGGCCTTTCAGCGCTTCCGGCGGCGGGGTTTCCAGATGGGCGAGGGTGAACATGGGGGCTCCGGGCTGTGCGGCAAAGGCGGCATTGTAAGGCCCAGGGGCAGGCAGGGGAGAGGGAAGTCGGTTCCGTATCGCCCCAATGAGCGGGATGCTCCGCCCAGTCGCGGCGACCGAACGCCGCTTCGCTCGCGTCGTCCGGCCGCCATACAGGCTCGCTAGCTCGCTTCTGCCTGGCGCTGGCTGACGCGGGGGCTTGGCGCGGCGACGGTGCTCTGCAGCTGCGCCACCAGCGCATCCACCTGACGCAGCGCCTCAGCCACCGAATTGGCCAGCAGCTCGCCCCCCACCTCCTGGCCCTCGATGGCGATCTGGTGGATGCGGGTGATGCCGATGAACCCCAGCGCGGTCGCCAGGTTCGGCTCCAGATGGTTCATATGCGCCATCGCCCCTCCGGGGCCGAAGCCTACGCCGCCCCGGGCGGTGAGGATGACCGCGTGCCGCTCCCGATCCGCCAACATGGGCACGTAGGGATCAAGCGGGTTGCTCTCGTCCAGCCCGACCGTGCGGTTCAGGCGCACCACCTGATCGATCCAGGCCTTGAGCGCCGCCGGCATGCCGAAGTTGTAAAGCGGCGTGCCGATGACCAGCACATCGGCGGCCAGCAGTTCGTCCACCAGCCTGTCGCTTTCGGCCAGGGCATCCTTCATCCAGGGTTGTTGACGCTCCTCTGGCGTGAAGGCCGACGCGATCCAGTCGTGGCTGACGAAAGAGGGCGGGTTCTGGCCGATGTCCCGGTAGCTCACGCCATCCTGCGGACGACGCGCCAACCATTGACTGATGAAGCGCTGGCTGAGGTTGCGGCTGTGGGAACCGTGTTCGTCCTTGCCGGCAAGGCCGGGGCGGGCGCTGGCGTCGAGGTGCAGAAGATGTGTCATGGCGATTCTCCTCTGTGATTGAATTCATCTGTCGTTCGCGGTAGATCCAGCCTAGGGCTAGGCTGTACGAGCGACAAACGACCATTTCTTCCAACTACAGATGAGTGAAACTCAGCCATGGCGCACCGCCGCTTACCTTCGCTTTCTGCGCTGCGAGCCTTCGAAGCCGCCGCTCGCCACGAGAGCGCCAAACAGGCTGCGGAGGAGCTGTCCGTCACGGCCACGGCGATCAGCCACCAGATTCGCTCGCTGGAGGAGTCGCTCGGCGTGGCGCTGTTCCTGCGTAAACCGCGAAAGCTGAGATTGACCGATCCGGGGCGCGAGCTGCAACAGACGCTGGAAACGGCCTTCGACAGCATCAGCGCCACGGTCGAACGCCTGAGCGCGAAGCCCTGCCGCCAGGCAATCACCCTCAGCACCACACCGGCCATCGCGGTGCGCTGGCTAGTGCCCTGGGTCTGCCTGCTGCGCGATTCCCATCCTGATATCGACCTGCGTTTCCACACCTCCCATGAACCGGTTGCGCTGGATGGCGTCACGGCGGATATCGCCATTCGCTACGGCGATGGCCGCTGGCCGGGACTGGTGGCGGAGAAGCTGTTCGACAACACCTTCGTCCCGGTCTGCAGCCCGCACCTCGGCTTGCGGGGTGTAGCCGAGCTGCCCAAACACCCGTTGATCCACTTCCGTGCGCAAGCCGCCTTGTCCGCGCCGATTCATTGGGCGTCGTGGCAGAAGCTCGCCAACGTGCCGGGGCTGGATGTGAGTGCCGGGCTGGTGTTCTCCGACGAGACCCACGCCATCTCCGCCGCCATCGGCGCGCAGGGTGTGGCGCTGATGAGTCGGCAGCTGATCGAAGATGAACTGAGGGAAGGGCGGCTGGTGCAGCCGTTCGGGCCGGAGATGGAGGGCAAGCCGTTTCACCTCGTGTATCCCGAGAGCCGTCGGGATGACCCGACGGTTCGGGCGGTGAGGGAGTGGGTGATGGCTGTGCCGGGTGGGTTGTGTGAGCTGATGGGCTAGTTCGCCGCAGCGTAGCGTGGAAAATGGCGAAGCCTTTTCCACGCTACCTCGCTAGGGAAAGTGATGGATCAAGCGAGCTTTTCATGGATTTTTCGTGCCGCTGATAATTTTGCGGAGCGCTTTATTGCTGCGAAGAAGAAATATAGCAGCATGACAGCAAAAAGGCTCATTGCAATTCGCTGCTTAGATATTTCATTGTGTAAGTGTTCCTGATCTTTTTCGTTGGAAAAGGCTAGGCAAATAATCTCAATCTGTTCATCAGTAATATTGTATGTGTTTTCAACTGTTTCTCTGATTTTGAGGTCTAGGCAATTTTCTATATTTAGTGTTGGCGAGCCTATGAAGAAACCGAATCTGGCTTCTTTGGTAGACATGTAAAAAGTATCTGATCTTGCCGGGTCGCCGAAGTGTAAGAAAAGGTATGGACTAAGAATGAGAGAAACAAGTAATGCAAATGTTGCGTAAAGTGTTATAGCCCAGGTAAGGGTTATTTTTGATCTGATATTGTAATTAAAGTCCTTGGTTTTTAAGTCGGAAAAGTCGCTCCAGTCAATATATTCTCTAGCCTTCTTTATGCTGGTAAGAGATATCTCTTTTTCTGAAACCCATCTTTCGAATAGTCGCGCATCTTTTATGGATTGAGCTGGAGCGTTGAATTCAAATCGAAAATGTTCCAGTTCGCGAGCGTCTTTTCTCAATTGTTCTAGCTCAGAAGTATAGAAGCTTTCTTTTCCGCCCAGGTAGTGCCAGAGCTTATCTCTGATGAATAATAGAGATCCTGCGCGGAAGTAGAAGTGAATAAATAGCGCTGAGATGAATAGCGCATTTAATATGGGCACGATTAAAGTTAACTTGTTGTTTGTCCATTGAAAAAGATCAGTCATTTTCGTTTGCCTTATTTTCCCTGAGGGCTTTCGAGGTTCGCCCCGTTGTTTGGCCTACTGCCGCGGAGGACGAGCCGCATGGATACAGCGAGATAGGCGCCCCCTTGTAAGCCCCGGTTCCGGATCCAGACTACCTCGCTGTCCCTTTCTGTCTGGCTATTCGTCATCTGAGTCTTTTTTTGTTTATCCAGAAATAGTTGTTATCAAGCTCGGTTTGAAACACTTTTGCGTGTGGGATGAGCATGGAAGCTGCTTGGATTAATGATTCTTTATTTTTCGGTGTTGTCCGGGCTCCAAGAAATATGCTTCGGATTGCGCTTTTGTCGAAGCTGTAGGTGCCAGGTCCTCCGTTTTGCTCAATAGTTTCTGCTATCTCGTCTAGTCGATCTGGATTGGTTTTGAACGTTTCATGATAAAAATTCAATTCGTCGGGTTCTATTGTTCTTTTTAGAATTCTCCATTCTTTTTCGTATTGCCAGTGCTGTGATTTTGTAAGTAGTACTCTGTCAATTAGCATTTCTGGCTCCGAGTTGAACTCTGCTTTTGGTCTTTCCCCGTTGTAGGTGACTTTTTTGGTGCTGTTGAATGGCGAAACCTCTGTGTCGAAGCCGATGCATATTCCAGTGTGGTTATTGGCATAGTGTGACCACATAAGTATGTTTAGCGGGTCTTCTGTTAAACAGAGAATGCCGATTTTTTCTCGCCATTCGGCGGATACGGCCTCAGGGGGCCTGAGGCGAAATATTCGCTCCACTGCTTCTTTTTCCTTCAGGCTGAGGGATTTTACGAGCGGTGATGTGGATATATTTACTTTTGCGGATAGCTCGAAGGGGTCGTTGAATTTTGATGGTGCGGAAAAATATATTCTTCCGCTAAGTGTCTCTATAGCTCTGGAGAGTTGGGTTGCTGTCGCTGTTGAGTAGTATTTGTATAGTGTCTGTTTCAAGGCGTAACCCTAGCCCAATAAAAAAGCCCCGCACAAGGCGGGGCTTCTGTTCTTACTCGCCACCCCAAAATCCAGTTCAGGTAAAGCGCTCTTAATCTCTTCAGTGAGTGCTTGGAATCAATCCCAGCTCAACGCCCCACCAGTCTGATATTCGATAACACGAGTCTCAAAGAAGTTCTTCTCCTTCTTCAGGTCCATGATCTCGCTCATCCACGGGAACGGGTTGGTGGTACCCGGATACTCTTCCTTCAACCCAATCTGCGTCAGACGGCGGTTGGCGATGAACTTGAGGTAGTCCTCCATCATCGCGGCGTTCATGCCCAGCACGCCACGGGGCATGGTGTCGCGGGCGTATTCGATTTCCAGTTGGGTGCCCTGGAGGATCATCTGGGTCGCTTCGTCCTTCATCTCGGCGTCCCACAGGTGTGGGTTCTCGATCTTGATCTGGTTGATCATGTCGATGCCGAAGTTCAGGTGCATGGACTCGTCACGCAGGATGTACTGGAACTGCTCGGCGGTGCCGGTCATCTTGTTGCGGCGGCCCATGGAGAGGATCTGGGTGAAACCGCAGTAGAAGAAGATGCCTTCGAGTACGCAGTAGTAGGCGATGAGGTTCTTCAGGAACTGCTTGTCGGTCTCCGGGGTGCCGGTCTGGAAGGTCGGGTCGGAGATGGAGCGGGTGTACTTGAGGCCCCAGCTGGCCTTTTTCGCGACGCTCGGGATCTCGTGGTACATGTTGAAGATCTCGCCTTCATCCATGCCCAGCGATTCGATGCAGTACTGGTAGGCGTGAGTGTGGATCGCCTCTTCGAAGGCCTGGCGCAGGATGTACTGGCGGCACTCGGGGTTGGTGATCAGGCGGTAGGTGGCCAGCACGAGGTTGTTGGCGACCAGGCTGTCGGCGGTGGAGAAGAAGCCGAGGTTGCGCTTGACGATGCGGCGCTCGTCTTCGCTGAGGCCGTCCTTGCTCTTCCACAGGGCAATGTCGGCGTTCATGTTCACTTCCTGCGGCATCCAGTGGTTGGCGCAACCATCCAGATACTTCTGCCAGGCCCAGTCGTACTTGAAGGGTACGAGCTGGTTGAGGTCGGCGCGGGCGTTGATCATGCGCTTCTCGTCGACGCGCACGCGGGCGGCTTCGCCTTCCAGTTCGTTGAGGCCTTCGCGCACGTCCAGTTCGTCCAGCGCGCGCTTGGCGCGGGCGATGGCGTCGGAGTCGTCAGCGGCAACGGCGCGGGCTTCTTCCACGGAGCCTGCGGCTTCGTTGTCCAGCTTGGCGGCGGTCTGGCTTGCCGGCTGCGCGGCAGCGGTGGCCGGCGCGGCGGTGGTGGTTTCTTCTTCGTCGAATTCGTCCCAGCTCAGCATGTGCGATTGCTCCTGATCGGGGACCGGGGCTTGGCCGGTCGGATGTATTTGGGTGGCTTTTGGTTTGCACGCAAAAGCGCGGAATTGTTGGTCATTCCTGACCGTCGGAGTGGGCGACGAATCAGCACCACTCGGTGCGAGGGCGGAGCTGGGCGAGTGAGCGCAAGGCGCCTGTCGAGTCGGAACCCCTGAGCGTACAGTTGTACGTGATGGGGTCCGGCTCGGCAGGCAACGCGGCGATCGCCGTCCAGATGCGTCCGCCTCCCTTTGTTACTGGCAGGCTTCGCAGTCGGGGTTATCGATACTGCAAGCCAGCGGCACCGGAGCCGGCTTCGGCTCTGCAGCAGCCGGCGCGGCGCTGGCGGAGTTCGCCGCCTCGCTGCCACCACTGGACACGGCATTCAGCTTGCCGGTGTTGATGGTGGACTTCTCGGTGCTGGTCGCGGCCAGGGCACGGAGGTAGTAGGTGGTCTTCAGGCCACGGTACCAGGCCATGCGGTAGGTCACGTCGAGCTTCTTGCCCGAGGCGCCGGCGATGTACAGGTTCAGCGACTGCGCCTGGTCGATCCACTTCTGGCGGCGGCTGGCGGCGTCGACGATCCACTTGGTCTCGACTTCGAAGGCGGTGGCGTACAGGTCCTTCAGATCCTGCGGGATGCGCTCGATCTGCTGTACGGAGCCGTCGTAGTACTTGAGGTCGTTGACCATCACCGGGTCCCACAGGCCGCGGGCCTTGAGGTCGTGGACCAGGTACGGGTTGATCACGGTGAACTCGCCGGACAGGTTCGATTTGACGTACAGGTTCTGGTACGTCGGCTCGATGGACTGCGACACGCCAACGATGTTGGAGATGGTCGCGGTCGGGGCGATGGCCATGATGTTGGAGTTGCGGATGCCTTTCTTGACGCGCTCGCGGATCGGCGCCCAGTCCAGGGATTCGCTCAGGTCGACGTCGATGTACTTCTGGCCACGGGCCTCGATGAGGATCTGCTGGGAATCCAGCGGCAGGATGCCCTTGGACCACAGCGAGCCTTCGAAGCTGGAGTAGGCGCCACGCTCGTCGGCCAGGTCACAGGAGGCCTGGATGGCGAAGTAGCTGATGGCTTCCATGGACTTGTCGGCGAAGTCGATGGCGGCATCGGAGCCGTAGGCGATGTGCTGCAGGTACAGGGCGTCCTGGAAGCCCATGATGCCCAGGCCCACCGGACGGTGCTTGAAGTTGGCGTTCTGCGCCTGCGGCACGCTGTAGTAGTTGATGTCGATGACGTTGTCGAGCATGCGCACGGCGGTGCGCACGGTGCGCTCCAGCTTGGCCGCGTCCAGCTTGCCGTCGACGATGTGGTTGACCAGGTTGATCGAGCCCAGGTTGCAGACGGCGATCTCGTCCTTGTTGGTGTTCAGGGTGATCTCGGTGCACAGGTTGGAGCTGTGCACTACGCCCACGTGCTGCTGCGGGCTGCGCAGGTTGCACGGGTCCTTGAAGGTCAGCCACGGGTGGCCGGTCTCGAACAGCATCGAGAGCATCTTGCGCCACAGGTCCTTGGCCGGCAGGGTCTTGAACAGCTTGATCTTGCCGTACTTGGTCAGTTCCTCGTAGTACTCGTAACGCTCCTCGAAGGCGCGGCCGGTGAGGTCGTGCAGGTCGGGTACGTCGGACGGGGAGAACAGGGTCCAGGGGCCGTCATCGAACACGCGCTTCATGAACAGGTCCGGAATCCAGTTAGCGGTGTTCATGTCGTGGGTACGGCGACGGTCGTCACCGGTGTTCTTGCGCAGCTCGAGGAATTCCTCGATGTCCAGGTGCCAGGTTTCCAGGTAGGCGCAGACTGCGCCCTTGCGCTTGCCGCCCTGGTTGACCGCCACGGCGGTGTCGTTGACCACTTTAAGGAACGGCACGACGCCCTGGCTCTTGCCGTTGGTGCCCTTGATATAGGCGCCCAGTGCGCGTACCGGGGTCCAGTCGTTGCCCAGGCCGCCGGCGAATTTGGACAGTAGGGCGTTGTCGCGGATGGAGTCGTAGATGCCGCCCAGGTCGTCCGGCACGGTGGTCAGGTAGCACGAGGACAGCTGCGGACGCAGGGTGCCGGCGTTGAACAGGGTCGGCGTCGAGGCCATGTAGTCGAAGGACGACAACAGGTTGTAGAACTCGATGGCGCGGGCTTCTTTCTGCTCTTCCTCGATGGCCAGGCCCATGGCGACGCGCATGAAGAAGATCTGCGGCAGCTCGAAGCGGACGTTGTCCTTGTGGATGAAGTAGCGGTCGTACAGGGTCTGCAGGCCGAGGTAAGTGAACTGCTGGTCACGCTCATGGTTGAGCGCGGCGCCCAGCTTGGCCAGGTCGTAGCTCTTGAGCTTGGAATCGAGCAGTTCGAACTCGACGCCTTTCTCGATGTAGGCCGGCAGGGCCTTGGCGTAGAGATCGGCCATCTCGTGGTGAGTGGCGGACTCGGCTACGCCGAGGAAGCCCAGGGCTTCGGCACGCAGGGTGTCCATCAGCAGACGCGCGGTGACCTGGCTGTAGTTCGGCTCACGCTCGACCAGGGTGCGGGCGGTCATCACCAGCGCGGTGTTGACGTCCTTCTCGGCCACGCCGTCGTAGAGGTTCTTCAGGGTCTCGCGCTCGATCAGCGCACCGTCGACTTCGGCCAGGCCTTCACAGGCCTCGGTGATGATGGTCTGCAGGCGGCCCATGTCCAGCGGCTGCTGGCTGCCATCGGCGCGGGTTACGCGGATGCTCGGGTGCGGCTGGGCGATGTCGCTGCTGCCGCTGGCGCTCTTGCGCTTGACGGCCTGGGCTTCGCGGTAGATCACGTAGTCACGGGCAACCTTCTGCTCGCCGGCACGCATCAGGGCCAGTTCGACCTGGTCCTGGATTTCCTCGATATGGATGGTTCCACCGGAGGGCATGCGACGGCGGAAGGTGGCGGTGACCTGCTCGGTCAGACGCGCGACGGTGTCATGGATGCGCGAGGAAGCGGCAGCGTTACCGCCTTCCACTGCGAGAAAGGCCTTGGTGATGGCGACGGTGATCTTGTCGTCGGTGTAGGGGACGACGGTACCGTTGCGCTTGATCACGCGCAGCTGGCCCGGGGCGGTAGCCGCCAGATCCGGTGCATCGGCTGATAGCGGGTTCTCGCGAGTGGATTGGTTTTGCATGGGGGCTCCGGATTCTCTTCTGGTCGCGGTTCTATCTGTCTGCGGGCTCGATTGAGCACGGCGTTGTCTGTTGCATAAGCCATGCCCCGCATGGCGGGCGCATGTGTGTCGCAAGGAAAACGTGACCCTGGCCATTCGCTGGCGGAGTCGGTGTCCGGAAGGATAGTCAGGCTGGAGGAACTGTCAACACAATATGTTGTGTTTTGTCGTGGCTCCGAGCACAGCTGCTAGATCCGGGCTTGAAGTCGTCATGGCGGCCTTGCGGTCTTGCTGTTGCGCTTGACCTGAGGCGCCGAACAATGTTGCAGAACTGATCGGGAGGAGGGCTGCGCGCCCGGCTCGATATTTCTTCACTTGTGTCCTTTCGCGTGCCAGAACCCAACATCTAGGGGCTGGGACGCGCAGAGGCGACAAGATAATGCTGGCTCGGGGCCAATGCAAGACCGCCTCCGGGGATAAGCTGTGGATAAGGTGTGAGCCCTTTGTGGGTTAAAGCACAGCGCCCGGCCACAGCCCGCATGGCTTCGGCGCCTGCGCGAAAGCCGACGAAATACGCACCGCCGGGCGTATTTCCACGGATTGGGCCGACACTAGATGTTGTGTTTGCCCCTGCACGTTTTTTGTGCATCGTGCGCGGGCAGGCGTTGGGTACAATGCGCGCTGTTCGGTTTGTGGCCTGACGCGTAGACAGGGGGCGGGGATGGAACAAGAGACGTGGCGTATTCTCATCGTCGAGGACGATCGGCGACTGGCCGAGCTGACGCAGGAGTATCTGCACGGCAATGGCGGCTTCGAGGTGTCGATCGAGTCGGACGGCGCCTGTGCGGTCGAGCGCATCATCGAGGAGCGTCCGGACCTGGTGGTGCTCGATCTGATGCTGCCCGGCGAAGACGGCCTGTCTATCTGCCGACGGGTGCGCGACCGCTACGATGGGCCGATCCTCATGCTCACCGCGCGGGCCGATGATCTCGATCAGGTGCTGGGGCTGGAAACCGGCGCCGACGATTACGTCTGCAAGCCGGTGCGGCCGCGGCTGCTGCTGGCGCGCATCCGCGCCCTGTTGCGGCGCCGAGAGGCGGAAGTGCCGGCCAGCGCCAAGCGCCTGCAGTTCGGCCCGCTGGTGATCGACAGCGCCCTGCGCGAGGCCTGGTTGCGCGAACACCAGATCGAGCTGACCGGCGCCGAGTTCGATCTGCTCTGGCTGCTCACGTCCAACCCGGGGCGCATCCTCTCCCGTGAAGAAATCTTCGCCCAGTTGCGTGGCATCGAATACGACGGCCAGGACCGCTCCATCGATGTGCGCATTTCGCGTATCCGCCCGAAGATCGGCGATGACCCGGATCACCCCAGGCTGATCAAGACGGTGCGCGGCAAGGGCTATCTGTTCGTTTCCGAAGCGGCTGCGGCGCTGGTGTAGCGCCGTTCTCCATGAATTCGATCTTCCTGCGCATCTACGGCGGCATGCTCGGCGTGCTGGTGCTGGTCGCGCTGCTCGGCGCCGGCGGGCTGCATCTGCTCAACCAGTTTCGCGCCGACGATCACCGCGAGCGCCTGGCCAGCGGCACCTTCCGCCTGATGGCGCACAACATGAGCAGCATGACGCCCGTCGAGCGGCGCCAGGCCGCCAATCTCTGGGGGCGGCTGCTGGGCATTCCGCTGCGGGTGCGGACGCTGGACGATGTCAGCCTGGATAGCCGGCTGGAGGCGCGCCTTCTACGCGGGCAGGTGCTGGTCGAGCAGATCCGGCCGCGCAGCACCACGGTATTCAGCCTGGTCAGCGCCCGCGATCGGCTGGTGCTCACCGGCGAGGTCGAGCAGCTGAGCGAGCAGCTGGCGCGCGCCACCATCTATCTGCTGATCGACGAGCTGATCCGCTATCCCGAAGCGGAGCAGCCCAGGCGGCTCGCCGAGCTGAAGCAGGCGCGCGGCTTCGGCTTCGATCTGGAGCTGCTGACCCGCGACAATGCCAACCTCGACGACGATCAGCGCAGACGCCTGGACGAAGGCGACACCGTCATGGCCCTGGCCCGCGGCGGTGATGCCGTGCGCGTGTTCGCCGCCATCGCCGGTACGCGCTGGATCATGCAGCTCGGCCCGCTGCATCAGATGAATCCCTATCCGCCGCAGCTGCTGGTACTGATCGGTGTGCTCGGGCTGTCGCTGATTGGCCTGACGGTCTACCTGCTGGTGCGCCAGCTCGAGCAGCGCCTGAGCGTGCTGGAAAGCGCAGCCACGCGCATCGCCGCGGGCAATCTGGAAACCCGCGTGCCGGATGTCGGCACCGACTCGGTGGGCCGACTGGCGGCGGCCTTCAATGGCATGGCCAAGCATCTGCAGCGCTTGCTGGCAGTACAGCGGGAGATGGTCAGCGCCGTCGCCCACGAGCTGCGCACTCCTGTCGCGCGCCTGCGCTTCGGCTTGGAGATGACCGCCGAGGCCCAGACCGACGAGGCGCGGCAGAAATACCTGGCCGGCATGGATGGCGACATCGACGACCTCGACGCACTAGTGGACGAGATGCTGGTGTATTCACGGCTGGAGCGCGGTTCGCCGAACCTGAGTTTCCAGCGGGTGGAACTGGGGGCGCTGGTCGATCAGGTGATCGGCGAACTGGCGCCCTTGCGCCCTGATGTCAGCGTCGATCGCGGCGAGTGCGTGGTCGCTGAAGACGGCAGCGGTTGGGCCGATGCCGAGCCGCAGTACCTGCGCCGCGCGCTGAGCAACCTGATCACCAATGCCATGCGCCATGCCGAGCGACAGGTACGGGTCAGCTTCGTCATCAACGGGCAAACGGCGCGGCTGGATGTGGACGACGACGGCCCCGGTGTGCCGGAAGCGGACTGGGAAAAGGTCTTCACGCCATTCCTGCGTCTGGACGACAGCCGCACCCGTGCGTCGGGCGGGCATGGGCTGGGCCTGTCCATCGTGCGACGCATCATCTACTGGCATGGCGGCCGTTCCCAGGTCGGGCACAGCGAGCTCGGTGGCGCGCGTTTCAGTCTGGTCTGGCCGCGACAGCACGTGGATTGAGCTGACGTTCCCACAGCTGCGGTAGGGCGGGCTTCAGCCCGCTGGAAGCTGTGGCGAGGGCGAGGGCTGGTGGGCTGAGCCCACCCTACGCGAATGCTACGTAGTGCCCGCGCCCCAATCTCCATCAACGAATCCGGCCTTCATCCAGCGTCAGCTCTTCCTTGGCGAAGTCATCCACGTCGATCACCTTGCGGCGCGCCAGCTCGGCCATGCGCAGCTGTTCGGCTTCGGCCGGATCGAGCGCGCCGGCGGTCAGCGCTGCATCGATCGGATGTTCGCCGGGCAACGGCCGCAGCGTGCCGCCTTTCATCGCCCTGGCCAGCTTCTTCGCCGCACCCTGGCTGGCGGCCAGGGCATCGAAGGCATGCTTCAGCGCGCCCAGAGGCTGCTCGGGGTCCTGCGGGCGATACATGCCGTCGAGGATGCGTTCCAGCGCCGGATCGCCCTCGGGGCGGCCGAGCAGAGCGGCGACTTCGGCATCCAGCGCGTCGGACGGCCCCTTGTGCCGTGCCCCGAAGGGGAACACCAGGGCATGCAGCAGGTGCCCGAGAATGCGGTTGGGGAAGTTGGCCAGCACTTCCTGCAGCGCGTTTTCGGCTTTCTCCAGGCTGTCCTCCAGCGCCCAGCGCAGCAGCGGCTCCTGTTCGGCCGGGTGGCCGAGGTCGTGGAACTGCTTGAGCGCAGCCGAGGCGAGGTAGAGATGACTGAGCACGTCGCCCAGGCGCGCTGACAGCCGTTCGCGACGCTTGAGCTCGCCACCCAGCAGCATCATCGACAGATCGGCCAGCATGGCGAAGGCTGCGGCGATGCGGTTGAGCGCGCGGAAGTAGGGCTGCGTCACGGCGGTGCCGGGCACTCGCCCCATCAGGCCGAAGCTCAGACCCAGCAGCAGGGTGCTGGCCGTGTTGCTGACGGCGAAGCCGATGTGCTGCATCAGCAGGTCGTCGAACTTGTTCACCGCGGCGTCGCGGTCCGGCTCATGGACCAGCTCCATTTCCCGCAGCACGAACGGATGGCAGCGGATCGCGCCCTGGCCGAAGATCATCAGGTTGCGCGAGAGGATATTGGCACCTTCCACGGTGATGGAGATCGGCGCCGACAGCCACATCCGGCCGAGGTAGTTGTTCGGGCCGAGGATGATGCCCTTGCCGCCGTGGATATCCATGGCGTCGGTGATGCAGGCGCGGCCGCGTTCGGTGAGGTGGTACTTGAGAATGGCCGACAGCACCGAGGGCTTTTCGCCCAGGTCGACGGCGTTGGCGGTGAGGATACGTGCCGCGTCCATCAGCCAGGCGTTGCCGCCGATGCGCGCCAGCGGTTCCTGGATGCCTTCGAAGGCGGCGAGCGGAACGTTGAACTGCTCGCGGACCTGCGCATAGCGACCGCTCACGTAGCTGCAGACCTTGGCGGCGCTGGTGCCGGTCGCCGGCAGGGAGATCGAGCGGCCGACCGACAGGCAGTTCATCAGCATCATCCAGCCTTTGCCGATCATGTCGCGGCCGCCGATGATGGCTTCCAGTGGCACGAAGACGTCCTTGCCCCAGTTCGGCCCATTCATGAAGGCTGCGCCCAGTGGCAGATGGCGACGGCCGATCTCAACGCCGGGCGTGTCGGTGGGGATCAGTGCCAGGCTGATGCCGAGCTCTTCTTCATCGCCCAGCAGGTGGTCCGGGTCGTAGGTCTTGAAGGCCACGCCGAGCAGCGTCGCCACCGGGCCGAGGGTGATGTAGCGCTTCTCCCAGTTCAGGCGCAGGCCGAGCACTTCCTCGCCTTGCCATTGGCCGCGGCAGATCACGCCGCTGTCGTTCATGGCGCCCGCATCGCTCCCGGCGTAGGGGCCGGTGAGGGCGAAGCAGGGGATGTCGGTGCCGTTGGCCAGGCGCGGCAGATAGTGATTGCGTTGCTCCTCGGTGCCGTAGTGCATCAGCAGCTCGGCCGGGCCGAGGGAGTTGGGCACCATCACGGTGCTGGCAAGGTCGCCGCTGCGGGTGGCGAGCTTCATCACGATCTGCGAATGGGCATAGGCGGAGAAGCCCTTGCCGCCATATTCCTTGGGGATGATCAGGGCAAAGAAGCCTTCGGCCTTGATGTAGTCCCAGGCGGCGGGCGGCAGGTCCATCCGTTGGGCGATGTCCCATTCGCTGGCCAGCGCACAGAGGGTTTCGGTTGGGCCGTCGAGGAAGGCCTGTTCTTCATTCGTGAGACGCGCCTTCGGATAGCCGAGCAGGGTGTCCCAATCCGGGCGGCCGCTGAACAGCTCGCCATCCCACCAGACGGTGCCGGCGTCGATGGCGTCGCGCTCGGTGGCGGAAATCGGCGGTAGGACTTTCTTGAACCAGTCGAACATAGGGCCGCTGAAATAGCGCAGGCGCACATCGGCGACGAGCAGTGGCACGGCCACGGCGATCAGCACCAGCCAGAGCAGGAACACCACCACCCCGGAGGTTTCCGCCGCGGTCATGAAGATCAGGTAGGTGGCGACGATCGCCAGTGCCAGCCGGGGCGCTACGCGCAGGTGGGCGAGCACGGCGATGCCGAGCAGGAGTACCAACAGCCAGAGCAGCGTCATGAGTCTTGTCCTTTATGGGTGAAATGCTTCCGTCTTCAGCATAGGCGCTCGCGGCCGAGCGGGCGTGGGACGCGGTGTCGCCGCAGGCCGTCGGCCTGCGGCGGGTGATTCATCAGGTGCTGGGCTGGATCCCGCGCGGTTGGCTTTCGGCATCGCCGGCGGGCTGGTTGGCCGCTTTCTCCTGCGGCACGCCGGCCACGCTGACCTCGGGCAGTCGCCCGCCAATGAACTCGACGCTGCGGGTCGGGAAGGCAAACTGTACGTCCATTTCGCGCAGGCCTTCGAGCAGAGCCAGGTTGATCGCCTGCTGGGTGTCCATGTACCGGTTGTAGTCCGATACCTGCATGATGTAGACGACTTCGAAGGTCAGCTGGCTGTCGTCGAACCCCAGGAAATGCGCGCGATCGAACTTGGCCACCTCGATGCCCTCGATGATGCGTTTCACCAGGGCAGCGACTTCCTTCACCTTCTCGGTCGGCGTGTTGTAGGTGATGCCGAACTTGAAGACGATCCGCCGCGTGTTCATGCGCTTGTAGTTGTGCACGATCTGGCGCAGCAGGTCGGCGTTGGCGATCACCACCTGCTCGCCGCTCAGGGCGCGGATGCGGGTGGTCTTCAGGCCGATATGCTCGATGTTGCCGGCCACCGCGCCGAACACCACGAAGTCGCCGATCTCGAAGGGCTTGTCCACGCCGATGGACAGCGAGGCGAAGATGTCGCTGAGCAGCGTCTGCACGGCCAGCGCGATGGCGATACCGCCGACGCCGAGGCTGGCGATCATGGCGGTGATGTCGACGCCCAGGTTGGCCAGGATCGACAGCAGCATCATGGTCCAGACCACGATGCGGATCATGATGCCGATGATGGTCGTGGTCACCGGATTACGCGCCTTGCCGTCGCGGGTCAGGCTCTCCATCCACAGGCGCACGCCGGTATCCATCCACAGGGCGATCTGGAACGCCAGGGCGATGAACCAGCCATGGGACATGGTCGATTCCCAGCGTGGCGACAATTCGACCGTCTTCAGGGCGATGAGCAGTGAGAAAGCCAGGATCAGCAGGTTGCTGGTGCGCGAAAGCAGTTCAGCTGCGATGCCGAGAAACTTGGTCTTCGCTCCGGTCGCCAGCTTGCTCAGGCGTCGGGTCACGATGCCTAGAATGGTGCGCAGGACCAGAAAGCTGACGATGGTGATGCCCAGCACGATGGCCAGGTTGATCCAGAAAGTCTCGTTTAGCAGGGCGTCCCAGTTCATCCAATCCTCCGGTAAGGGTGCGCATGAATGCGGCGAAGACCACGTTTTTCAGTGGTCCTCGCTGCGCAGAAGTTCCCTTGTCGGTGGTCTGCCGAAGGTGGGGCGCCTAGTGCGGCGTGAGGGCAGGATCAGTCGGGACTGAACGCCGGGGCGAGCGTTTCGTAAGCGCCGGCGTTGACGACGCGGCTGTAGCCGAGCCCCTCGAGAACGTCCTGGGCGGCCGAAGAGCGTCGGCCGCTACGGCAATAGACGACGATGGGCGTGTCTTTGGCGGGCGCCAGGGCGCCGATGTGTCGGGCCAGGTCCGGCGTCTCGATGCGAACCGCGCCGGGCAGGGCGCCTTCGGCGAACTCGTCCGCGGTTCGAACATCGATCAGCACGGTTTCCGGTTGCTGCAGGAGCTTGAGGGCGGCGGCCTGGTCAATCTCGCCGGCGTTGGCGCCGAAGCCGAGAGCGCCGAGCAGCAGTAGGGTGAGAGCGCGCATTTTCGGACTCCTCGCGGCGCGCTGTGGGGCGCGCTCAGCTGAATATGCGGGACAGGTTTGGCAGGATCAGGATCACTGCCGTGGCGATCACGATCAGTGTCGCCTGACGAAATTTCTTCTGCTTGAGCATGACATGGCCTTTTATTCTTTTGTGTAGCGGATTGTCGCCTTGTCGCGATGGCTGAGACGGCACGCGGCCCGCGGTTTCCAGAAAGCTCTCTGCGAAAACGAGACGCGCTGATCATTCGGCCCTGGCGGAAAGATGCAAGCAAGTTCCACACCAGCAATCGGGCTGAAGAAGGGAGCCAAGCGCATCTTCAGGTTGTCTTCCATGAGTAGACAGAACTGGAGGGCTACCGATGAACAAGCCAATGCTATCGCTGTTGGTGCTGCTCAGTGCCGCATCCACCGCCGCCTTCGCCCAGCAGCAGGACATGACGCTGCAGCAGGAGCGTGATCAGATGGGCGCCGATTTGGAGGACAATCGCCAGCAGATCGGCCGGGATATCAACCGAATCCGCGAGTCGGATGCCTCGCAGAATCAGACGCAGGGTATCAATCGCGGCGGCGTGCAGAGCGATGCGGTCAATCCGCAGCCGAACGTTCCAGGTACCGCCAACCCCCCGGCCGGAGCCGGCTTGCCCAGCACCCAGGACAATATGCAGCAGCCCAGTGGTGGTGCCGGGACTGCCCCTGCACCCGGCGCAACCCAGACTCCGGGCACGCCAGGTGGTGCCAATGGAAACGCCAGCCCGGGCGGCGTCACCCCGCCGGGTGGATTGGGAACAGATGACGGTAACGGTGCCGCCGGATCCAGCAGTGGCGGTGCGGCGACCGGTGGCCCGACTGGCGGTGCGGCCGGGCAGCCTTGATCGGCGCTGACGCTTTCCTGATCAGCAGCCGTCCAGGCGTTCCAGCGTCGCCCTGTCCGGCTGACCGTCGAAAAAGGCCTGCAGGGCGTCTTCGAACAAGGCTGGCTGCTGCGCGGTACGGGCGAACAAGGTCATGCAGGAGTGGAACTTGAGATCGTCCGGGCTGCCCAGAATCCGGTGCGCGCTGGTGGCCCGGTGTTCGAGCATTGCCTGGGTGCAGGCCTGCAGGCGGGGCCCGAGCAAAGGGTGTTGCAGATAGGCGAGGGCTTCGTCCCGCCCGGAAATGGCGTAGCGCTGCGCCATGGCGCTACGGCCCAGCCCATGCAGTTGCGGGAATACGTACCACATCCAGTGCGTCCGTTTTCGCCCGGCGCGCAGCTCCTGCAGCGCCTGTTCGTAGTGGTCGCGCTGGGCATCGATAAAGCGCTGCAGGTCGAATGGGTCGTTCATGGGCAAGGCATCCCGTCGTGAAGCAACGCCTTGAACATGCTACAGGTGGCGGGGACTGGCAACGGCTCCTGGACATGCGGCGTGGTGGTCGCCAGTCATCGGGGTGCGAGGCAGCCATGACATATAGGCACCCGAAACGAAAAAGCCCCTGACTTCTTGGAAGTCAGGGGCTTTTCTTCGATCTGGCGGTGAGGGAGGGATTCGAACCCTCGATACGATTTCTCGTATACACACTTTCCAGGCGTGCTCCTTCAACCGCTCGGACACCTCACCGGATCGACGGAGGTTCATGTCCGTCGAGGCGCGCTAATGTAATCGAACGAATGGCCTTTGGCAAAAACTTTTTTAACTTATTCATGCGCTTAACAAATCCGCTTCGCTCGGGTGATGGGCTGCACGTTCCGCTAGACTGAGTTGCAACCTCGGCGTTCGCTTGGGTTATGTTGAAGGCAAGCGAATGGAGCGCGGCTGTCCCATGAGACTGACAAGCGAGTCAGACAACCATCCCGATACCTTGGTGGTGCCTACCCGACGTCGGGTGGCGGTGGCCAACTTGGAACTGGGCATGTTCGTCTGTGAGCTGGACCGTCCATGGAGCGAAACGAATTTCGCCTTTCAGGGATTTCCACTGCTCACGCCCGACGAGATGCGTGCCGTGCGCGAGTGCTGCCTGTATGTGTATGTCGACGATACGCGGCGGGTCCGGTTACAGCACGGTGCACCCGCCGCCGTGGCGCCGCGCGAACGCAAGACCCCGCAGCGGCCGCAGCAGCCACTGGCCAGCGAGATAGAAGAGGCTCGCGCGGCTTATCGGGACGGCTCTGAGCTGATCGAACAGGTTCTCGCCGACGTGCAGCATGGCCGAGTGATCGACACGCGGGCCTGCCATGGCGTGGTCAAGCGCAACCTGGCGAGCATGCTGCGCAATGAAAGCGCGATGCTCTGGCTGATCCGGCTGAAGAGCAAGGACCTGTATACCAGCCTGCACTGCCTGTCCGTTTCGATCATGGCGATGGGATTCGGCAATCACCTCGGCCTGGCGGATGACAAGCTGCAGCTGCTGGGCATGGCCGGACTGCTGCATGACGTTGGCAAGATGCGCATCGATCCCGAGATTCTCAACAAGCCGGGCAAACTCACCGCCGAGGAATTCGATCTGATCAAGCGCCATCCGGCGTTCGGGCTGGAGGCGCTACAGGCGCAGCCGGGCATACCCCAGGTGGCGCTGCAGGCCGCCTACGGTCATCACGAACGGCTCGATGGCACTGGCTATCCGCTTGGCTCCGGGCCGTCACAGATTCCCTACATGACGCGCATCATCACCATCGTCGATGCGTTCGATGCCATCACCAGTCATCGCGCCTACGATTACGCGCGACCGGTGCAGTCGGCGTTCGAGATCCTGCGCAGCGCCAGTGGCCGGCAATTCGACGAGGAGCTGGTGCGCGAATTCATCCGTTGGCTCGGCGCCTTCCCGGTCGGCACGCTGGTCGAACTGCACACCGGCGAAGTGGCGGTGGTGGTCGAAAAGCACGAGCAGCTGCAGCTGCGCCCGCGGGTCGTGGTGCTGCGCGATGCGGCAAAGCAGCGCTGCACGCCGCGTTATCTGGACCTGGCGCGGATCACCGTGGACGAGGAGGGCACGCCTTATCGCATCTGCGGTGGGCTGCCCGATGGCTCCTTCGGTTTGCATATCGCCGATCCGGAGTTGCAGTCGATTCTGCATCCGCAGGCCCTGGCCGACTTCGAACTGGACGCCTGAGCCCTGGCATCCGACCGCCTGCGCCGCCGTTTCCAGGCGCAAAGCGTGACCGGCCGGTCGGTCATCGTGCTTTACCTGAACCCGGGTGCTGGGTAACGTCTGCGCACTTCAAGAACAAGGAATCTCGTCATGACTGAGCTGGTCTCCTACCAATTCGAAGACGGCGTCGCCACGCTGACGCTCTGCAACGGCAAGGTCAACGCGCTCTCGCCTGCGGTATTCGAGGCGCTCAATGCGGCGCTGGATCGCGCCGAGCAGGACCGGGCCATCGTCATCCTCACCGGCCAGCCCGGCATCCTTTCCGGTGGCTACGACCTCAAGGTCATGACCTCTAGCCCGCAGAATGCCATGGCACTGGTCGCCACCGGCTCGACCTTCTCCCGCCGCATGCTGGCGCATCCATTCCCGATCATCGTCGCCTGCCCGGGGCACGCCATCGCGAAGGGCGCCTTCCTGCTCTTGTCGTCGGATTACCGCATCGGGGTCGAGGGCCCTTTCCATATCGGCCTCAACGAGGTGCAGATCGGCATGACCATGCACCACGCTGGTATCGAGCTGGCACGTGATCGCCTGCGCAAGTCGGCATTCCATCGCTCGGTGATCAATGGCGAGATGTTCGACCCGGCAGGCGCAGTGGATGCCGGCTTCCTCGACAAGGTAGTGCCAGCCGGTGAGCTGCTGGCGGTGGCTAAGGCGGCTGCCGAGCAGCTGAAAAAGATCAACATGGTGGCGCACAAGAACACCAAGCTGAAAGTGCGCAAGGCGCTGCTGGAGACGCTGGACCAGGCGATCGCCCTGGATCAGCAGCACTTCGGCTGACCCGGCAGGCCCACTGCGCGAGAGAATTTCCGTTCGAGTGCGCACGAGGGCCGGCCCTGCGTTTACACTGCGCAAGTGACGCCCCGCCGATGGCGGGGCGTTTTCATTTCTCATTCAGTGTCGCCTCGCAGGAGAGCCCCGATGTCCGCCCCGCACACCCCGGTAGAACGCGCCGATTTCGACCAGGTCATTGTTCCCACTTTCGCCCCCGCCGCCTTCGTGCCGGTGCGTGGTCTGGGCTCGCGAGTATGGGATCAGAGCGGTCGAGAACTGGTGGACTTCGCTGGCGGCATCGCGGTCAACGCCCTGGGCCATGCCCATCCGGCCATGATCGCGGCACTGACGGAGCAGGCTGGCAAGCTCTGGCACATCTCCAACATCTATACCAACGAGCCGGCGCTGCGCCTGGCCAAGAAGCTGGTGGCGGCGACCTTCGCCGACCGCGCCTTCTTCTGCAATTCCGGTGCAGAGGCCAACGAGGCGGCGTTCAAACTGGCCCGTCGCTACGCCCATGATGTGTACGGCCCGCAGAAATTCGAGATCATCTCGGCGTTCAACAGCTTTCACGGCCGCACCCTGTTCACCGTCACGGTGGGCGGGCAGTCGAAGTACTCCGATGGCTTCGGGCCGAAGATCGAAGGCATTACTCACGTGCCTTACAACGACCTCAAAGCGCTGAAGGCGGCGATCTCCGACAAGACCTGTGCCGTGGTGCTCGAACCGATCCAGGGCGAGAGCGGCATCCTGCCGGGCGAACAGGCGTACCTGGAAGGCGCACGCCAGCTGTGCAACGAGCACAACGCGCTGCTGATCTTCGATGAGGTGCAGACCGGTCTGGGCCGTACCGGTGAGCTGTTCGCCTACATGCACTATGGCGTCACGCCGGACATTCTGACCAACGCCAAGAGCCTTGGTGGCGGCTTCCCGATCGGTGCGATGCTGACCACCAACGAGATCGCCGCCCATTTCAGCGTCGGTACCCACGGCACCACGTACGGCGGCAATCCGCTGGCCTGCGCGGTGGCCGAGACGGTGCTGGATATCGTCAACACCCCGGAGGTGCTGGAGGGCGTCAAGGCCCGCCACGAGCGCTTCAAGGCCAGGCTGTTGCAGATCGGTGAGCGCTACGGCGTGTTCAGCCAGGTCCGCGGCCGCGGCCTGTTGATCGGCTGCGTGCTCTCGGATGCCTGGAAAGGCAAGGCCGGTGCATTCTGGGCCGCGGCGGAGAAGGAGGCGCTGATGGTGCTGCAGGCAGGGCCGGACGTGGTTCGCCTGGCGCCGAGTCTGATCATCGACGAAGCTGACATAGACGAGGGGCTGGATCGTTTCGAGCGCGCCATCGCGACGCTGACCCAGGCCTGATCAATCCTGCGCGGTGCCGAAGGGCATCGCGCCTCTACCAAACGAGAGCACACTCAATGAGCGATAGCCTGCAACTGGTTCTGGAAGACGTCGACGGAACCCAACTGGAAACCTCCTGCACCCGCTTCGCGGTCGTCTGGCAGGGGCGCGAGGTATGGATTCAACAGGTCGGCAACGGCCAGCTGATGATCGGGGTGGATGTCGAGGATGGCGATACCGAATACGCCAATCTGGTGCTGCGCCCGCTGGCGACCAACCTGGTCAGCCTGCAGCTGGAAATGGAGCCGGTCGAGGCCGATGACGACGAGCACGTCCACGGCCCCGACTGCAACCACTGACCGCGGCCCGGCATGCTCGCCCTCGGCAAGCTGCTGGAGCTGACCCTCGCCGGCCGTGAGCCCTGCGAGAAGATCCAGCTCACCCCGCATGGGGTGAAGCTGCACTGGCTGGCCGAGGGCGCGCTGCTCGTTTCTCCGCCCGCCAGCACCGACCTCGGCCTCGACCTGCTGATCTCTGCAGGCGTTCATGGCAACGAACTCGTCCCCATCCATGTGCTGGATCACCTGATCCGAGCGCTCGCCCGTGGCGAGATCAGGACCCGTGCACGCCTGTTGCTGCTGTTCGCCAACCCGGCGGCGATGCGGCGGACGCTGCGGCAGGTCGACCATGACCTCAATCGCCTGTTCCGGGGCGCGCATGCCGATGTCTGGGGCAGCGAGGCCATTCGTGCGGCGGAGCTGGAAGCATTGGTCAGCAGCTTCTTCGGTGGTTCCGGGCGCCAGCGCCGGCACTATGATCTGCACTCGGCGATGCGTCCGTCGCGCCTGCCCCAGTTCGCCATCTGTCCCTGGCGCGAAGACCAACAGGCGCCCGCCGAGGCGCTGGCCCGGCTGCAGGGGCTGGCCATCAATGGCGTCCTGTTGCAGCGTCAGGCCACGTCCACCTTCACCGCGCTGACTGCCATGCGACATGGCGCCGAGGCCTTCACCCTCGAACTCGCCGAAAGCGGGGTGGAGGCCGTGCACCCTGCCGTGCTGGCGTTCGAAACCGGATTGATCGCAATGATCGAGGGGCGAACGCTGCCGGTCGGTTCCGGGGCCGAGCTGCAGCTGCTGCAGATTTCTCGCGAGATCATCAAGCGCAGCCCGCGGTTCCGGCTGTGTCTGCCGCCGGATATCGAGAACTTCACACCGCTGCCGCTCGGCAGCTTGCTGGCCGAGGATGAGGCGGCGCGCTGGGTGGTCGACGAACCGGGCGCCCGCATTCTGTTTCCCATGGCCGACGTCGCCGAAGGCCAGCGTGCCGCGCTGATCGTCGTGCCGCTGGAGCGGCTCGAGGCAGGGCAGTGATACCCGCGCCGGGAAATGCGCGGTTGCAATTGGCTGCTCGCGCCCTTATCTAGCTTCACTCCTCCTGCGTTGTGTGCACCTTCTTATGAGTACTGCTCTGTCCATCCGGCAGTTGACCAAGACCTACGGCAACGGCTTCCAGGCCCTCAAGGGCATCGATCTCGATGTCGCCGAAGGCGACTTTTTCGCGTTGCTCGGCCCCAATGGCGCCGGCAAGTCCACCACCATCGGCATCCTCTCGACCCTGGTGAACAAGAGTGGCGGCACGGTCAACGTGTTCGGCCACGACCTGGATCGCGACCCGTCCGGGCTCAAGCGCTGCCTGGGCGTGGTGCCGCAGGAATTCAACTTCAACCAGTTCGAGAAGGCCTTCGACATCTTGGTCACCCAGGCCGGGTATTACGGCATTCCGGCGAAGATCGCCAAGGAGCGCGCGGAGCGCTACCTGAACCAGCTGGGCCTGTGGGACAAGCGTGACGTGTCCTCGCGCATGCTCTCCGGCGGCATGAAGCGTCGTCTGATGATCGCCCGGGCGCTGATCCATCAGCCGCGCCTGTTGATTCTCGATGAGCCCACCGCCGGCGTGGACATCGAGCTGCGCAGGTCGATGTGGTCGTTCCTCACCGAACTCAACCGCGAGGGGATCACCATCATCCTCACCACTCACTACCTGGAAGAGGCCGAGCAGCTGTGCCGCAACATCGGCATCATCGATCACGGCCAGATCGTCAAGAACACCAGCATGCGCGAGTTGCTCAAGCAGCTGCACGTGGAAACCTTCCTGCTCGATCTCAAAGAGTCGCAACTGGTGGCGCCTGAACTGGGCAACTATCCGTCGCGGCTGATCGACCATCACACCCTCGAAGTGCAGGTGGAGAAAAGCCAGGGTGTCACCGAGCTGTTCCGTCTGCTCGGCGCCCAGGGCATCGAGGTGCTGAGCCTGCGCAACAAGACCAACCGGCTGGAGGAGCTGTTCGTGTCGCTGGTGGAGAACAACCTGAAGGTGAAGTCATGAGCGGCGAACTGCGTCCCAACCTGGTTGCGCTGCAGACCATAGTGCAGCGAGAGATCCGTCGCTATACGCGCATCTGGCCCCAGACGCTGCTGCCCCCGGCGATCACCATGGTGCTGTACTTCGTCATCTTCGGCAGCCTGATCGGCGCGCGGATCGGTGACATGGATGGCTTCAGCTACATGGACTACATCGTGCCGGGGCTGATCATGATGTCGGTGATCACAAACTCCTACAGCAATGTCGTATCGAGCTTCTTCAGCACCAAGTTTCAGCGCTCCATCGAGGAACTGCTGGTCTCGCCGGTGTCGCCGCACGTCATTGTCATCGGCTTCGCTCTGGGCGGGATCACCCGCGGGCTGGCGGTGGCGGTGATCGTCACGCTGCTGTCGATGTTCTTCACATCGCTGCAGGTGCACCATCTCGGCGTGACGGTGCTGGTCATCACCCTGACCGCGAGCATCTTCGCCCTGGGCGGCTTCATCAACGCCGTGTTCGCGCGCAACTTCGACGATATCTCGATCATCCCGACGTTCGTGCTGACGCCGCTGACCTACCTGGGCGGTGTGTTCTACTCGATCAACCTGCTGTCGCCGTTCTGGCAGACGCTGTCGCTGGCCAACCCGGTGCTGCACATGGTCAATGCCTTCCGCTACGGCATTCTCGGCGTTTCGGATATCCGCATCGGGGTTGCGATCAGCTTCATGCTGGTAGCGGTGGCGGTGCTCTATTTGGTATCCGTGCACCTGCTCAAGAGTGGGCGAGGCATGAGGCAATAACAGTCGCTTCGTCCGCCCGCAGCGTCGATGGCGCTGAAAAGAACGCCGCGAAGCGCTAAACTTCGCGGCGTTTTCCGTTCAGGTTCCCTTCCGATGCAGCATCCCGCCGAACATTCTCCGCTGGGCAAGTCCAGCGACTACGTCGCCACCTACAGCCCGGGGCTGCTGTTCCCGATTCCGCGTGCGCCGAAGTGGGCCGAGCTCGGGCTGACCGCAGAAACGCTGCCCTATCAGGGCGTGGATCTGTGGAATTGCTACGAGCTGTCCTGGCTGCTGCCGTCCGGCAAGCCGGTGGTGGCGATCGGCGAATTCGAGATTCCGGCGGACTCGCCGAACATCATCGAGTCCAAGTCGTTCAAGCTCTACCTCAATTCGCTGAACCAATCGGTGTTCGAATCACGGGACGCGCTGCTGGAAGTGATGATCGGCGATCTGTCGGCCGCTGCCGGCAAGCCGGTCAGGGTGCGCCTGCGCACGCTGGACGAAGTCACCGCCGATGGCGTCGCGACGCTGCCAGGGCGTTGCATCGACGAACTGGATGTCGCCATTCAGGACTATGACCATCCGCGGCCCGAGCTGCTGACCTGCGATGCCGGTCGGGTGGTCGAGGAATCACTGCACAGCCACCTGCTCAAATCCAACTGCCCGGTCACCGGCCAGCCGGACTGGGGCAGTGTGGTGGTGGAGTATCGCGGTGCGGCGCTGCTGCCGGAGAGTCTGCTGGCCTATCTGGTGAGCTTTCGCCAGCACGCCGATTTCCACGAGCAGTGCGTGGAGCGCATCTTCCTCGACCTGCAGCGTCTGCTGCAGCCCGAGAAGCTCACCGTCTACGCGCGCTATGTGCGCCGTGGCGGGCTGGATATCAACCCGTACCGCAGCACCGAGGCGCTGGTGGTGGACAACCGCCGTCTGGTGCGCCAGTGACGCAGCGGGTCGCATGGCGCGACCCGCGAGCGGCTTTCAGATGCCCATATTGGCCAGGGTCTGCATGATGTTGCGCAGGGTCATGGCCATGCCCGGGTGGCTGACCTCGAAGCGTTCGACCGCGAGGTTTACGCCATCCACCAGCGAGTCGTTGTATTCGGTCGTGCCCTCGGTCGCCAGTCGCGCTTCGATATCCTGAGCGATCGCCTGTAACGAAGCGCGCTCCTCATCGGTCAGCGGCGTGTCCTGGGCCAGTTGACTACGCAGTTCTTCGAGCTGCGACTGCAGATCATGTTCCGGCATTTTGCTTCCCTCTCATGGGTTTACGGGCGACGGGTAAAAGCCTCGATACCCGAAGGTTAAACCAGCGGCCTGGCGTTGTCGTGCCTTTGCATCGGTGGGCGGGGGCAGGGCAGGCCGCGTGTCCGGCTGACTGCCGCAAAACGGGTGTTCGCTCTATACTGCGCGGTCTGCGTCGGTGCGCCGCATGCACCAAAAACCTAGGGAGATAAAAGCAATGCCCAAGATCGCAACGGCCTGGATCGCCGTGCTCAAGGCCAGTTTCGTCGCTGCCGCCGCCATGCTTGCGGCAGCCCCTGCGCTGGCCGCCGAAGAAGATCCGTGGGAAGGCGTCAACCGCGCGGTGTTCCGCTTCAACGATACCGTCGACACCTACACGCTCAAGCCTTTGGCCAAGGGCTATCAGAAGGTGACCCCGGAGTTCGTCGAAGACGGCATCGGTAACGTGTTCAGCAATCTCGGCGATGTGATCGTGCTGACCAACGATCTGTTGCAGGGCAAGGTCCGCGATGCCGGTATCGACACCAGTCGCATTCTGTTCAACACCACGTTCGGCGTGCTCGGCTTCTTCGATGTGGCGACCCGCATGGGGCTGCACAAGAACGACGAGGATTTCGGCCAGACCCTGGGCGCCTGGGGGGTGGACAGTGGGCCATATGTGGTGCTGCCGTTGCTGGGGCCGAGCACCGTGCGCGATGCGATCGGCCGCGTGCCCGATGCCTTCCTCGAGCCCTATCCGCACATGAGTCACGTGCCTACGCGCAACGTGACGCGCGGCGTGGATCTGGTGGATACGCGTGCCAGCCTGCTGTCGGCGGAAAAGATGATTCGTGGCGATCGCTACATCTTCGTGCGCAACGCCTACCTGCAGAACCGCGAGTTCCGGGTGAAGGACGGCGAGGTCGAGGACGATTTCTGATATTGGCCGCAGTTGCTGCGGCCAATGCCGGAGCGGGGCAGTGGGGTCAGGACATGGAAAGAATGGCCAGGCCCAGGCTCTGACGGCCATCGTCGAGCTGGCTGATGCGCACTACTTCGGTCTGCGCATCCAGCCCCTTGAGCTCGCTGTGCTCGGAAGGGATCAGCACACGCAGCTTGTCGCCCATGCTCAGGTTCGTCCTGGCCAGGATCTGCATGCCGGTGCTGGAAAGGTCGATGCAGACGCCGCTCAGTTTTGTGTCGCCATGTTCCAGCGCGACGGTGGTTTCGATCTGCATCCGGATGAAATCGCGTTTTTCGCTGTAATCGCGGTCTTTCTGGCTCATGGTTCTACCTTTTATATATGGCTAGCGGGATTCTTATAGCGCCCCTCAATTCGACCTGTAAAGGCGCCTGCCGGTCGGCTTGAAACCCCGATCGTATGGGAGTACCGTCTGCGCCTTGAATCGAACCTATGCCCCGCATCACGCCGGGCCAATGTATTCGCCAACCATCCTGGCGACACCGCCTGGTAGGAACATGCATAAACCAAGCGCGACGCTGCTGATCATAGACGACGACGATGTGGTTCGAGCCAGCCTGGCTGCCTATCTGGATGACAGTGGTTTCCGTGTGCTGCAGGCCGCCAATGGGCCGCAGGGTATGGAGCTCTTCGAATCCGAGCAGCCCGACCTCGTGATCTGCGACCTGCGCATGCCGCAGATGGACGGCCTGGAACTGATCCGCCAGATCAGTGAGCGCCAGATCGACCTGCCGGTCATCGTGGTCTCGGGTGCCGGTGTTATGAGCGATGCCGTGGAGGCGTTGCGTTTGGGCGCCGCCGACTATCTGATCAAGCCGCTCGAAGATCTGGCGATGCTCGAACACTCGGTTCGCCGCGCGCTGGATCGCTCTCGTCTGCGCCTGGAGAATCGTCGCTATCGGGAGCAACTAGAGACCGCCAACCGCGACCTGCAGGCCAGCCTGCATCTCTTGCAGGAAGATCAGGACGCCGGGCGCCAGGTTCAGATGAACATGCTGCCGGTAACGCCCTGGAGCGTTGATGGCTTCGATTTTGCCCACCAGATCATCCCCTCGCTGTACCTGTCCGGCGACTTCGTCGACTACTTCCGCGTGGACGAGCGCCGCATCGGCTTCTATCTGGCCGACGTGTCCGGCCACGGTGCGTCGTCGGCATTCGTCACCGTGCTGCTCAAGTTCATGACCACCCGCCTGCTGTACGAGTCGCGCCGTGGCGGTACGCTGCGCGAGTTCAAGCCCTCGGAAGTGCTCGACCATATCAACCGCGGGCTGATCAACTGCAAGCTGGGCAAGCACGTGACCATGCTGGGTGGGGTGATCGACCAGGAGCGTGACGTGCTGCACTACAGCATCGGTGGCCATCTGCCGATGCCGGTGCTCTATACGGGCGAGGGCGCCCACTACCTGGAAGGACGCGGTCTGCCGGTCGGCCTGTTCGTCGAAGCGACCTATCAGGATTTCGAGCTGAAGCTGCCGGAGACCTTCAGCCTGACCTTGCTCTCCGATGGCATTCTGGACCTTTTGCCTGGCGAGACACTCAAAGAAAAAGAGTCTGCGTTGCCCGGTCTGATCTCGGACGCTGGTGGCACGCTGGACGGTTTACGTCGAGTCTTCGGGTTGGCCGAACTGGCTGACATGCCCGACGATATCGCCTTGCTGGTGTTGAGCAGGAACCTTGCATGAGTACTGGTAGAATCCAGTTCGCCGAGATGGATGGCACCTTTGTTCTGAAGTTCATTGGTGAAATCCGTTTGACGCTCTGTTCGGCGCTGGATGCGACGATCGAGAAGATCTTCTCGTCGCTGAATTTCTCTTCCATCGTCATCGATCTGACCGAGAGCCGAAGCATCGACAGCACCACGCTGGGCCTGCTGGCCAAGCTGTCGATCCTGTCGCGGCAGAAGGTCGGCATGTTGCCGACCCTGGTCACCACCCATCCGGACATCACTCGACTGTTGCAATCGATGGGCTTCGATCAGGTGTTCAACATCGTCGACACGCCGCTGCCGTGCCCGGAGTGTCTGGCCGACCTGCCTTCGCAGGACCAGTCCGAGGACGTGGTGAAGGCCAAGGTGCTGGAGGCTCACCGTATCCTGATGAGCCTCAACGAATCCAACCGCGAGGCCTTCCATGACCTCGTCACCGCGCTGGAGCGCTCCTAAGCGGAGCTCAGGCCAGTTCCGCCAGTAGCGCCTCGAGCTTCTCCTGATCCCTTGCGAACTGACGGATGCCTTCGGCGAGTTTTTCGGTCGCCATCGCATCCTCGTTCAGCCCCCAGCGGAAGCTCTTCTCATCCAGGCTGATGCGCGGCTCGGATGCGCGGCCCGGCTCCAGCTTGCGCTCCAGCGTGCCGCTGGCTTCGGCGAGCTGGCCGAGCAGATCCGGGCTGATGGTCAGCCGGTCGCAGCCAGCCAGCGCCTCGATCTGGCCAATGTTGCGGAAGCTCGCGCCCATCACCACCGTCTTGTAGCCGTGCGTCTTGTAGTAGTCGTAGATGCGGCTGACCGACTGCACGCCCGGATCTTCCGCGCCCTGATAGTCGCGGCCTTCATGCTTCTTGTACCAGTCGTAGATGCGGCCGACAAAGGGGGAGATCAGAAACACGCCGGCCTCGGCACAGGCCACCGCCTGGGTGAACGAGAACAGCAGAGTGAGGTTGGTCTGGATGCCGGCCTTTTCGAGTTGCTCGGCGGCGCGGATGCCTTCCCAGGTGGACGCGATCTTGATCAGCACGCGCTCGCGGCTGATGCCGGCCTGCTCGTACAGACCGATCAGGCGCTCGCCGCGCTGGACCATGGCCTGGGTGTCGAAGGAAAGGCGCGCGTCGACCTCGGTGGAAATGCGTCCGGGGATGAGTTCGAGGATCTGCTTGCCGACAGCGACCGCGAACAGGTCGCAGGCCAGGCCGATATCGCCCTGGCATTGCTTCATCGCGTTGCCGAGATGCTCGGCGTAGCGCGGCATGGCCGCGGCCTTGAGCAGCAGCGACGGATTGGTGGTCGCATCCACGGGCTTCAGGCGGGCAATGGCGTCGATATCGCCGGTATCGGCGACAACGGTGGTGAACTGCTTGAGTTGTTCCAGCTTGGAAGTCATATAAAGGAGGGCTCCGTCCTGTGAGTGGCATGACCTTACCCGAGCCCGTCTGCCCGCTCAACGAGCGCATGGACCCGGATGCGCCTGGCCTTTGATCCGATAGTCTCGGTAGCGTTCCTTGCCGCGGGACTTCAGTGGCCCTCGAGCAATGCCGTCGCCTGATCGAGCAGCGCCAGCGGCTCGTCGGTCTTGTGAATGTCCACCGAAAGCAGCTGACGGAAGCGCCGCGCGCCGGGGAAACCCTGGCCCAGGCCGAGCACGTGGCGGGTGACATGGTGCATGGCGCCACCCTCGGCCAGATGCCGTTCTATGTACGGGCGCATGTTGCGTAGCGCCTGCGCACGGCTGATCACCGGTGCGTTGCTGCCGAACAGGCTGCTGTCGACCTGCGCCAGCAGATAGGGGTTGTGGTAGGCCTCGCGGCCGAGCATCACCCCATCGAAGGTCTGCAGATGCTCGCGGCATTCTTCCAGCGTCTTGATGCCGCCGTTGAGGATGATCTCGAGGTCCGGGAAATCCCGTTTGAGCTGCGCGGCGACGTCGTAGCGCAGCGGTGGCACTTCACGGTTCTGCTTGGGTGACAGCCCTTCGAGGATAGCGATGCGAGCATGCACCGTGAAGCTGCGGCAGCCGGCCTCGCGCACCTGACCGACGAAGTCGCACAACTGGGAATAGCTGTCGCGCCCGTTGATGCCGATGCGGTGCTTGACGGTGACCTCGACGCCCACCGCGTCGCGCATGGCCTTCACGCAGTCGGCGACCAGCTGCGGATGGCCCATCAGGCAGGCGCCGATCATGTTGTTCTGCACCCGATCGCTGGGGCAGCCGACGTTGAGATTCACCTCGTCGTAACCCGCGACCTCGGCGAGCTTCGCGCACGCCGCCAGATCGCCCGGCACACTGCCACCCAGCTGCAGCGCCAGCGGATGTTCGCTCTCGTCGTAACGCAGAAACCGCGCCGTATCGCCATGCAGCAGCGCGCCGGTCGTCACCATTTCGGTGTAGAGCAGGGCGTGCTTGGAAAGCTGGCGCAGGAAGAACCGGCAGTGGCGGTCGGTCCAGTCCATCATCGGTGCGACGGAGAAGCGGCGGGACAGCACCGGTTTTGTGGCAGAGGGCGTTTGGTCGAGAGTCATACGGACGGGGTCGGGTCTGGATCGCGGCCGCGCATTCTATCAGGCGCACCCTGGCCTGAGCATGGTGGTGGCTGCTGTCCCGATAAGCGAATTCGATGGCGGACGCCGAGCGGTGGGTAACGGGTTGGCGCACAAGCACGCAACCCGGAAAAAATGCCCCGTTAGCTGGCGGGCGAAAGTGGAGCATCGAGGAGAGGGAGGCGCGGCAATCGGATCAGTTGGACGCGGCAGTCATGTCAGCCACCGCACCAGGCACAGCGTGATCGAGGGGAAGAGCACCAGTACCACGACGCGCACGACGTCGGAGATCAGGAAGGGCACCACGCCGCGGAAGGCGTCGCGTAGGGGTACGTCACGGGCCATGCTGCTGATCACGTAGACGTTCATGCCCACCGGCGGGGTGATCATGCCGATCTCCACCACCATCAGTGCGAGGATGCCGAACCAGATGGCCTTCTCGGTCTGATCCAGGCCGTAGAAGTCCAGCCCCATGATCAGCGGGAAGAAGATCGGGATGGTCAGCAGGATCATCGACATGGTGTCCATCACGCAGCCGAGGATCAGGTACAGGATCAGGATACCGGCGAGCACCACGAAGGGCCCCACGCCTGCATTGTTGATCGCCTCGGCCAACGCCACCGGGAGCTGCGACACGGCGAGGAAGGCGTTCATGACATCGGCGCCGAGCAGGATCATGAAGATCATCCCGGTGGTGACCGCGGTGCCGAACAGCACTTCCTTGAACTGGGCCCAGCGCATGCCGCCGAGCACGACGGCGAAGAGGCCGGTGCCCACGGTTCCAATGGCCGCCGCTTCGGTCGGTGTGAACCAGCCGGCATAGATACCACCAAGTACCAGCAGGAAGATCAGGAACACCGGCCAGACGCCACGCTGCGCGGCCAGCCGCTCGCGCCAGGTCAGCTTCGGTTGCGCCGGGCCGGCGTCCGGGTTCATCCGCACGTAAATGGCGATCGCGATCATGTAGCCGATTGCCGCCAGCACGCCGGGGATGAATGCGGCCATGAACAGCGTGGAGATGTTTTCCTGGGCGAGGATGGCATAGATCACCAGCACCACCGACGGCGGAATCAGGATGCCCAGGGTGCCCCCGGCGGCCAGGCTGCCCACCGCAAGCGGGCCCGAGTAGTTGTATTTCTTCAGCTCCGGCAGCGCGACCTGGCCCATGGTCGCCGCGGTGGCGATGGATGAGCCGCAGACGGCGCCAAAGGCAGCACAGGAGCCAACGGCCGACATCGCCAGACCGCCGCGCCAGTGCCCGATCATGGCCGCGGCGGCTCGGAACAGGCCGGTCGCCAGGCCACCGCGGGAGGCGAACTGCCCCATCAGCAGGAAAAGCGGAATGACCGAGAGGTCGTATACCGTATAGCGCGCATAGGCGACGGTCTTCAGATAGCTGAGTAGCGGCGACCAACCGGAAATCGCCACGTAGCCGCCGACACCGGTGAGCAGCATGGCGATGGCGATCGGGATGCGCACCACCAGCAAAACGAGGAGGACGGCCAGGAACAGCCCGCCGATTTCGACACTGCTCATGCGGGCTTGCCCTCACCACGAAAGTCCTGCCAGGCGGTGTACAACGCCACCACCGCCAATAGCGCGAAGCCCGGTGCGAAGGCGCTCATCGACCACCAGATCGGCACGCCCAGGATGATCGATTCCTCGCCGGTGCCGTAGGCGTCCAGCGTGCCCACCAGTGAACGCCAGGCCAGCAGCGCAGCAGCCAACCCCATAAGCACGCTGCCCAGGCCATCCAGCGCGCTGCGCACGCGAGGCGAGGCGCGCAAGGTGAATACATCGACGATGACGTTGCCGCGGCGGAGCTGGCACAGCGGCAGAAAGAACACGATGGCGATGCCACAACCCATCTGCACCAGTTCGACGTCGCCGAGCAGCGGTTCGTCGAAGAGGGTGCGCATGGCGATGCTGTAGGTCGCCATCAGCGTCATGGCCACCAGCAGCAGGCCGCCGACGAAGGCCAGCAGCCGTGACAGCCGATCGAGCACGCGGCCCATCGGATCGGCAGGCACGGTCGCGGCCCGAACGTCAGATTCGCTCATGAACGTCTCCGGAGCAGGGCGCCGGGTGAACTGGCGCCGGGGTCGATCAGCGGGTAGCGGTGTCGCTGTGCTGCTGGATCAGCTGGCGTGCGTCCTCGAGCAGGGCGGCACCATTCGCATAGCCTTTGCCCTCGACTTCCTTGATCCAGTCCTGGTCAAGGCGCTCGGCCACCTTCATCCACTTCTGCTGTTCGTCTTCGGACAGCTGGTGAATCTTGTTGCCGCGGCTTTCGGCCAGACGATGGCCATTCTGCACGGCGATCTCGTCGAACAGCTGGCCCGCTCGACGCGAGAGCACCGCGCCGCTCTGCTCGTCGATGATCTTGCGCAGGTCTTCGGGCAACCCCTCATAGGTAGCCGGGTTCATGGCGAGGATCATCACCGTGTACATCAGTGCCGGCTTCCCCTCGGCCATTTCCGTGTGGTGGCCGATCAGCTCGTGCAGCTTGAGCGCTGGTACCACGTCCCAGGGCACGATCGCACCGTCGACCACGCCCTTGGACAGGGCCTCGGGAATCTGCGGGACCGGCATGGCGACGGGAGTCCCGCCGAGCAGGGAGATCAGTTTGGTGGAGGTGCGGTTGGCGGCACGGATTTTCTTGCCGCGGAAGTCGGCCATCCTGTTGATGGGTTTCTTGCCGGTATGGATCAGCGCACCGTCCGTGGTATGGGTCGCAAGCAGGTGCATGCCGGTGAATTCCTTTTCGCCGTGCTTGGCGACGAACTCCCACATCGCCTGGCTGGTCGCCTCGGCGGAGCGACTCATGAATGGCTGCTCGAAGACCGAGATGAGCGGGAAGCGCCCGCTGTTGTAACCCGGCAGCGTCCAGACGATATCGGCAACTCCGTCACGCACCTGGTCTACCAGCTGCGGTGGTGTGCCGCCCAGCTGCATCGAGGGATAGAACTGGAACTGGATACGGCCGTCGGAGGCTTCGGTGATCTCGTCCGCCCACGGCTTGAGCAGGTTCGCCTGGGTCAACGAATGGGCGGGAAGAAAATGATGAACCTTGAGCGTCACGACCGCTTCCTGAGCGTAGGCGGACAGGCTCAGACAACTGACGCAGGCAAGTGCCAGCAGGGCCTTGGGCAATTTCGACATGGGGTATTCCCTTTTGTTGTTGTAATTGCGCGTGCAACCGGCTGTCCCGCGGATGTTCCGCTCCGGCAGCCCCCGCTACACGCGAGTCGCCGAGACGGTGAACGCCTCCGTATAGAAGCAACCTCGCCGGTTGCATCGCAACCGAGTGGCGCAGTAAACGAGCGAATCTGTTCGATAATCGCCCTTGGTTTGTGTTCCGCTCCGTCGGCACCGTACGGCGCGCGAGCAATCTCAGGCCTACGTCGGTGAGGGCGCCATGAAGCCCATTCGTGCGACCTTGAACCGCCGAAGCCAGCTCCAGAAAGCGCAGCCTGAACGTCAGCCATAACGGGAAATAGTCGGCCATCACTCAGCGCTCGCGCGGGCGGTAGGGCTGGTAGAAGTCCGCGCCTCGCCAGGCTGGCGTCGGCGTATCGGTCAGGGGTTCGCCGCGGGTATAGCGTTCTCCTTGGCCATCACTGACGAGGCGCGCCACGGCCGGGTAGGGGTAGACCGGCCGGTACTCCGGGGTTCGCCCGGTCTTGGCACGCCTGCTCTTCGGCGAGAGCGGCAGGCCGGATCGGCTCGCCTGATACACCTTGATCTCGTCAGCGGCCTGGCCGGATTCGACCCAGCGCATCAGCGGCGTCAGCAGGTCCAGTTCGCTCGGCCCCTGTCCGCCGTGGCAGTGGTACATGCCCGGCACCAGGTACATGCGCACGAAGCGCTCGACTTCTGGCTTGCCCAGGTGGCGCTGCAGGGCCTCGTGGTAGGCGATGGTATTGATCGGCGAGATATGATGATCGGACCAGCCATGCCAGAGAATCAGCTTGCCGCCTTTGTCGGCGAAGGCGGAGAGGTCGGGGTCGGTCGCATCGAACAGAGGATGGCGGGCGCGCAGGCGATCGAAGGTCTCGGCGTCGAAGCGCAGCTGCTCCAGCCGATAGCCAGGCTGCGGTGCCTGTTCGAAGACCAGATAGCGCAGTGCCTCGAGCGCGATGGTTTCGCTGAACAGCGGGCCATGCGCGCGTTCGGGCACGAACACGCCGCCCCATGCGAGCTCCGAGCCGGGCTGCGGACCGCCGACGGCCAATCGCTCACCGGTACGCTCGTCGCGCGGCCCGTCATATATGCGCCTTGCCGCTTGCACCTGTGCGGCAGTCAGGCACTGGTCGCTGTCCTGGCCAGCGGGGCACTGGATCGTTGCCGGGTCGAATCGACAGATTCGTGGGTCGCTGAGCAGCCCGTCGAGCTGGCCATCCAGGCCGTCACACTGTTCAAGCACGGCTCGGTGCAGAAGCGGCAGCTGTGAGGCGACCAGCACGCTGCGACCATCCGGGGCGCGGTTCACCCGCGCCTGCCAGGCGTGCAGCAGCGAGTTCTGCACCTGGAAATTCATTGCCGGCGCGCCGGCGACGATGCCGTCGAAGTCGTCCGGATAGCGTTGCGCCTCGATCAGGGCTTCGCGCCCGCCATCCGAGCACCCACTGAAATAGGAATACGCCGGAGCCCGGTCGTAGAAGGTTTTGATCAATGCCTTCGCGGCCCGTGCGGTGAGATGCACACCGCGATGGGCGAAATCGGCGCGCTGCTGCGGATTGGCACCGAAGGTCCCGCCATTGCCCTGATGACCCATGTCGGTACTGGCTACGACGAAGCGGCCGCTTTCGAACGGTACGCAGCCTGCGACTGCGTCCGGTCTAAGAGAAATGCGGCCGCACAACCCGCCGCAGCCGACCTGCAGGTAGCGCTGGGTCCAGCCATCCAGCGGCAGTTGCACGCGAAAGCCGATGCTCGGTGCCAGCGTACCTTCGACATTGCATACGGTGGCGCCCTGATCAGTGTCCTGTACCGATGCGGACGTGACGCGACTACCGCTTCCGCCGATCGATGCGAGGTCGAGCGTGAGCAACGACGAGCAGGTGCGGCTCGGGCGTACGACTTCCAGCGCAGCCAACCCGTCGTGAGCCGGTTCTGTGACCGCGGATGCGGCGCTGGTGCCGCTGCAGAGCAGTGCCAGCAGGGGGATGGGGAAGAGGGAAATCTTCATGCAGGGCACACCTTCTTGTGCTGGGTCGTAGGGCCGCCGATGGTCGGCGTCGCCCAACGACCTATCCGTTTTGTGCGATCTGCACTCAGAGTGCGAAGAGGCGCCGAGCGTTCCGCCGCAATCGTGCCCATATGTGAACGATGGCGCGCTTGTGCAAAAACTGTTCGGTCACCGAACGGCGGGGTGTCCGCCGTTGGTCGAATCTCCTATGCTTCGATCAGTCGATATTCTTGACGCAGATCAATATTCTCGATCTGCGCAATACCGACCAAGCCGGCCACCAAGCGCCGGCCAACTATAAAAACAACCGAGTGCCGGGTGATGGAACGACTGCTGAATGAAAAAAGCAGGATCTTCGAGCGTGCTGATCCGCATGCGGTGTCGGACTACGTCAATCAGCATGTAGGCGTGCACTGCATTCGTCTGCCTCGTACCGGCACGCCTCAGGCCAGCCTCAGCCACTGCAAGTTCGGCAAGCTCGACCTTTGCCAGATCAGTTATGGCGGCAGCGTTCATGTCACCTCGCCAGCCCTGGAAACCATCTATCACCTGCAGCTGCTGCAGCGTGGCCATTGCCTGTGGCGCGGACGGGGCCAGGAGCACTATTTCACCCCCGGTGAGCTGCTGCTGATCAACCCGGACGATCCGGTTGACCTGACCTACTCGGACGACTGCGAAAAGCTGATCGTCAAGCTGCCGGCGTCCTTCCTCGAACAGGCCTGCAGCGAGAACCAATGGCGTGCCCCCTCCGGTGGCATCCGGTTCAGTGCCAATCGCCATGCGCTCGGCGAAATGGACGGCTTCGACAGCCTGCTCGGGCTGGTCTGCCGCGAGGCGGGCTCCGAGCAGAGCATCCCGCAGATTCAGGAGCAGTACAGCCGGATCATCGCCAGCAAGCTGCTCTGCAGCCTGGCCAGCAATATCCAGCGCGATCCGTTCGGTGACAGCTGCCCGTCGTTCGGTCGGCTGACCGACTACATCGACGAGCATCTGAAACAGGATATCTCCGTCGAGCAGTTGGCCGAACTGGCCAACATGAGCCTGCGCTCGCTGTACCTGCTGTTCGAGCGCAAGGTCGGCACCACGCCCAAGTCCTACATCCGTCAGCGCAAGCTGGAGCAGATCCATGGCCGGCTGAGCGACCCTTCGGCCAGGGTACGCAACATCACCGAGATCGCCATGGACTACGGCTTCATGCATCTGGGGCGCTTCTCGGAAAGCTACAAGAGCACCTTCGGCGAGCTGCCGTCGGACACCCTGCGCCGCCATCACTGATCCGCTTCGGCGGCCGCCAACCTGATGGCGGCCGCATCCGCTACGTCCATTCCTCCCTTCGCTGATCGCCCTCAGCGCGTCGCTGCGGGCGCGGCATCCGTCTGCCTGCGTTTTGCAGAAAACGGATAGAGATGCTGCAGAAAACGGATATTGATGCCGTTCCCCCCGCCGTAGCCTTCATCACGTGGAAACAATAACAATGGAGGCCCCGGCCATGTCCCTGGGAATCGACTACCTTGATTCGCTGCTCGAAGACGACAAAGAGAAGGGCATCTTTCGCTGCAAGCGGGAGATGTTCACCGACCCTCGGTTGTTCGATCTGGAGATGAAGCACATCTTCGAGGGCAACTGGATCTACCTCGCTCACGAGAGCCAGATCCCCGAGAAGAACGACTACTACACCACCCAGATGGGGCGTCAGCCGATCTTCATCGCGCGCAACAAGGAGGGTGAACTCAACGCCTTCATCAACGCCTGCAGCCACCGCGGTGCCATGCTCTGCCGCTTCAAGAGCGGCAACAAGGCGACCTACACCTGTCCGTTCCATGGCTGGACCTTCAACAACTCGGGCAAGCTGCTCAAGGTCAAGGACCCCAAGGAAGCCGGCTACCCCGACAGCTTCAACTGCGACGGCTCCCATGACCTGAAGAAGGTCGCCCGCTTCGAGTCCTACCGCGGCTTCCTCTTCGGCAGCCTGCGCGAGGACGTCGCCCCGCTTGAGGAATTCCTTGGCGAGTCACGCAAGATCATCGACATGGTGGTCGATCAATCGCCGGATGGCATCGAAGTGCTGCGCGGCTCGTCCACCTATGTCTATGAAGGCAACTGGAAGCTGCAGGCCGAGAACGGCGCCGATGGCTACCACGTCACCGCCGTGCACTGGAACTACGCCGCCACCCAGCAGCAGCGCAAGCTCAAGGAAGCCGGCGACGACATCCGTGCGATGAGCGCCGGCGGCTGGGGCAAGAAGGGCGGTGGTTTCTATTCCTTCGAGAACGGCCATCTACTGCTCTGGACTCGCTGGGACAACCCGGAAGATCGCCCGCTGTATGCCCGTCGCGAGGAGATGGTCGCCGAGTTCGGCCAGGCCCGTACCGACTGGATGATCGAGAACTCGCGCAACCTGTGCCTCTACCCGAACCTGTACCTGATGGATCAGTTCGGCTCGCAGCTGCGCATCGCCAAGCCGCTGTCGGTGGACAAGACCGAAGTCACCATCTACTGCATCGCACCCAAGGGCGAGAGTGCCGAAGCGCGGGCGCGGCGCATTCGTCAGTACGAAGACTTCTTCAATGTCAGCGGCATGGCCACGCCGGATGACCTTGAAGAGTTCCGCGCCTGCCAGCAGGGCTTTGCCGGTCGCGCCATGGAATGGAACGACATGTCCCGCGGTGCCAAGCACTGGATCGAGGGAGCGGACGATGGCGCCCGCAGCATCGACCTGCAGCCGATGATGAGCGGTGCGCGCACCGAGGATGAGGGCCTGTTCGTGCTGCAGCACCACTACTGGCAACAGCAGATGATCAAGGCCGTGAAGGCCGAGCAGGAACAGCTGATTCACGTGGAGGGTGCATAAAAATGAGCATCGCCTACGAAACCGCGCGTGACTTCCTTTACCGCGAAGCGCGCTACCTCGACGACAAGGACTGGGACAGCTGGCTGGAACTGTATGCCGCCGACGCCACCTTCTGGATGCCGGCCTGGGACGACGCCGACCAGCTCACCGAAGATCCGCAGCGGGAAATCTCGCTGATCTGGTACGGCAACCGTGGCGGCCTGGAAGACCGTGTGTTCCGCATCCGCACCGAGCGCTCCAGCGCCACGATCCCGGATACACGCACCTCGCACAACATCAGCAACCTGGAGCTGATCGAGCAGGGCGAGGGCTTCTGCAAGCTGCGCTTCAACTGGCACACGATGAGCTTTCGCTACAAGACCGTCGATCACTTCTACGGCACCAGCTTCTACACGCTCGACACCCGTGGCGAGAGCCCGCTGATCAAGCACAAGAAGGTCGTGCTGAAGAACGACTACATCCGCCAGCTGATCGACGTCTATCACCTGTGAGGGCAACGCCATGACTCACCAGATCGCATTGAATTTCGAGGACGGGGTGACCCGCTTCATCGAAGCCAATCTTGGCGAAACCGTCGCTGACGCGGCCTACCGCCAGGGCATCAACATCCCGCTGGACTGCCGCGACGGTGCCTGCGGGGCCTGCAAGTGCCTCGCCGAAGCCGGGAGCTATGACCTCGGCGAGGAATACATCGAGGACGCGCTGAGCGAGGACGAAGCTGCGCAAGGCTATGTGCTGACCTGCCAGATGCGTGCCGAGAGCGACTGCGTGATCCGCGTGCCGGCCTCCTCGGATGTCTGCAAGACCACGCAGGCCAGTTACCAGGCGACCATCAGCAACGTGCGTCAGCTGTCGCAGAGCACCATTGCGCTGTCGATCAAGGGCGAGTCGCTGAGCCAGCTGGCCTTCCTGCCTGGGCAGTACGTCAACCTGCAGGTGCCGGGCACCGACCAGACCCGCGCCTACTCGTTCAGCTCGCTGCAGAAGGGCGGTGAGGTCAGCTTCCTGATCCGCAACGTGCCGGGCGGGCTGATGAGCAGCTTCTTGAGCGGCATGGCCAAGGCCGGCGACAGCCTCACCCTGGCCGGCCCGTTGGGCAGCTTCTATCTGCGCGAGATCAAGCGGCCGCTGCTCTTGCTGGCCGGCGGCACGGGCCTGGCGCCTTTCACTGCGATGCTGGAGAAGATCGCCGAGCAGGGCAGCGCGCATCCGCTGCACCTGATTTACGGCGTCTCCAACGATTTCGATCTGGTAGAGATGGACCGACTCGAAGACTTCGCTGCGCGCATTCCGAACTTCACCTACAGCGCCTGCGTGTCCAGCTCCGACAGCCAGTACCCGCACAAGGGCTACGTGACCCAGCACATCGAACCCAAACACCTCAACGATGGCGAGGTGGACATCTACCTGTGCGGTCCGCCGCCCATGGTCGAGTCGGTCAACCAGTTCGTTCGTGAGCAAGGCCTGCAGCCGGCCAACTTCTACTACGAGAAGTTCGCCGCCAGCGCCTGATCCACCGGTCGCAGGGTGGGCAACTGCGCCGCATTGCCCACCGAATCCTCGCCATTCCAGAGGTTTGGGTAGATGAACACACGATTTCAGAACAAGGTCGCGGTGATCACCGGCGCGGCCCAAGGCATCGGTCGCCGTGTCGCCGAGCGATTCGTCGAGGAAGGTGGCCGGCTGGTGGCCGTGGACCGTTCCGAACTGGTCCATGAACTGGCCGATCAACTGGGGCAGGGCGCCGAAGTACTGACCCTGACCGCCGATCTCGAGCAGTTTGACGACTGCCATCGGGTGATGGATGCCGCGAAAGAGCGTTTCGGCCGTCTCGACATCCTCGTCAACAACGTCGGTGGAACCATCTGGGCCAAGCCCTTCGAGCATTACCAGGAACATGAGATCGAGGCCGAGGTGCGTCGCTCGCTGTTCCCCACGCTGTGGTGCTGCCACGCCGCGCTGCCGCACATGCTGGAGCAGGGCGGCGGGGCCATCGTCAACGTCTCATCGATCGCCACGCGCAGCCTGAACCGCGTGCCCTACGGCGCGGCCAAGGGTGGCATCAATGCGCTGACCGCGTGCCTGGCCTTCGAGAACGCCCAGCGGGGCATCCGCGTCAACGCCACCGCACCCGGCGGTACCGAGGCGCCACCACGACGTATTCCACGCAACGCAGCCGAGCAGAGCGAGCAGGAAAAGATCTGGTACCAGCAGATCGTCGATCAGACGGTGGAATCCTCGTTGATGAAGCGCTACGGAACCATCGACGAGCAGGCCGGCGCGATTCTTTTTCTCGCGTCCGATGAGGCCTCCTACATCACCGGCGTGACCCTGCCGGTGGGTGGTGGCGATCTCGGTTGAGCAGTACCCGGGCCGGCTCGACCGGTCAAGGCCAAGGCACATCGGCGGCGCGGTGACCCACCGCTGCAGCCGATCCGCGACTAACAAAAACAATAGAGAGTCTTGCCATGCGAAAAGTAGACGTTCACGACATCATCGATAACGCACGCTTCAACCGCTTCCACTGGCTGGTGGTGTGCCTCTGCGCACTGCTGCTGATCTTCGACGGCTACGACCTGTTCATCTACGGCGTGGTGCTGCCGGTGATCATGAAGGAGTGGGGGCTGACCCCGCTGGAAGCGGGCGCGCTGGGCAGCTATGCGCTGTTCGGCATGATGTTCGGAGCACTGGCGTTCGGCACCCTGGCCGACCGCATCGGCCGCAAGAAGGGCATCGCCATCTGTTTCGTGCTGTTCAGCAGCGCCACCGTGCTCAACGGCTTCGCCAGCACTCCTACCGAGTTCGGCATTTTCCGCTTCCTCGCCGGGCTCGGCTGCGGCGGGCTGATGCCCAACGTGGTGGCGCTGATGAACGAGTACGCGCCCAAGCGGCTACGCAGCACGCTGGTGGCCGTCATGTTCAGCGGCTATTCGCTGGGCGGCATGCTGTCGGCCGGCCTCGGGATCTACATGCTGCCTCGCTTCGGCTGGGAAGCGATGTTCTTCGCCGCCGCCGTGCCGCTGCTGCTGTTGCCGGTGATTCTCTGGTACCTGCCCGAGTCGGTCGGCTTCCTGGTGCGCCAGGGCCGAGGTGAGCAGGCGCGGGCGTTGCTGGCCAAGGTCGACCCGGGCCGCCAGCTGAGCGCTGCCGACGAGCTGGTGATGACCGATGTGAAGGGCAAGAGTGCCTCGTTGCTGGAGCTGTTCCGCGAAGGCCGTGGCGTGCGCACCTTCTCCCTGTGGCTGGCGTTCTTCTGTTGCCTACTGATGGTTTACGCGCTGGGTTCCTGGTTGCCGAAGCTGATGGCCAACGCCGGATACAGCCTCGGTTCGAGCCTGTCGTTCCTGCTCGCGCTGAACTTCGGCGGCATGGCCGGCGCCATCCTCGGCGGCTGGTTGGGCGATCGCTTCAACCTGTCGAAAGTGGTGGTGGTGTTCTTCGCCGTGTCGGTGGCCTCCATCAGCCTGCTGGGCTTCAAGACGCCGATGCCAGTGCTTTACACGCTGATCTTCATCGCCGGTGCCACCGTAATCGGCACACAGATCCTGCTCTACGCGACCGCCGCGCAGTTCTATGGCCTGTCGATCCGCTCCACCGGTCTTGGCTGGGCCTCGGGCATCGGCCGCAACGGCGCCATCGTCGGCCCGCTGCTTGGCGGTGCGTTGCTGGGCATCAACCTGCCGCTGCAACTGAACTTCATCGCCTTCGCCGTGCCGGGTGTCATCGCCGCCCTGGCCATGGCCGTCTTCGCCATCTCCAGCAAGCGCAGCGGCACGCCCGCGCCGGTGGTGATGACGGCAGCGGCCAAGGCCTGATCACTGAACCTTCAACACGGATATCGCCATGAGCCCCATCCTGATCGAACGCATCCAGACGATCATCGTCGACCTGCCGACCATCCGCCCGCACAAGCTGGCGATGCACACCATGCAGCAACAGACGCTGGCGATCATCCGTGTGCAATGCAGCGACGGCATCGAAGGCATCGGCGAGGCCACCACCATCGGTGGCCTGGCCTACGGCAACGAGAGCCCGGAAAGCATCAAGCAGAACATCGACAGCCACCTCGGCCCGCTGCTGGTGGGCCAGGAGGCCGCCAACATCAACGCCGCCATGCTGCGCCTGGACAAGGCGGCCAAGGGCAACACCTTCGCCAAGTCCGGCATCGAGAGCGCATTGCTCGATGCCCAGGGCAAGCGTCTTGGTCTACCGGTCAGCGAGCTGCTCGGCGGCCGGGTACGCGACAGTCTGGAAGTGGCCTGGACCCTGGCTAGCGGCAATACCGCCAAGGACATCGAAGAGGCCGAGCGCATGCTCGATATCCGCCGCCATCGCATCTTCAAGCTGAAGATCGGCGCCGGCGAGGTGAATGCCGACCTCAACCATGTCATCGCCATCAAGCAGGCCCTCGGCGAGCGCGCCAGCGTGCGCGTCGACGTCAATCAGGCCTGGGACGAGTCGGTGGCGCTGCGCGCCTGTCGCGTCCTCGGCGACAACGGCATCGACCTGATCGAACAGCCGATCTCGCGGATCAACCGCGGCGGGCAGGTGCGCCTGAATCAGCGCAGCCCGGCACCGATCATGGCCGACGAGTCCATCGAGAGCGTCGAGGATGCCTTCAGCCTGGCGGCCGACGGTGCGGCCAGCATCTTCGCGTTGAAGATCGCCAAGAACGGCGGCCCGCGTGCCGTGCTGCGCACCGCGCAGATCGCCGAAGCGGCAGGTGTCGCGCTGTATGGCGGCACCATGCTCGAAGGCGCCATCGGCACCCTGGCCTCGGCGCACGCCTTCGTCACCCTCAACAGGTTGACCTGGGGCACCGAGCTGTTCGGCCCGCTGCTGCTCACCGAGGAAATCGTCACTCAGGCGCCGGTCTACCGCGACTTCCAGCTGGAAGTCCCGCGCACGCCCGGTCTTGGCCTGACCCTGGATGAAGAGCGCCTGGCGTTCTTCGCCCGTAAGTAAGAGGAGGACCCGAGATGCTCTTCCACGTGAAGATGATCGTGAAACTGCCGGTCGACATGGATCCGGCCCAGGCCGCCAAGCTCAAGGCCGACGAGAAGGAACTGGCGCAGAGCCTGATGCGCGAAGGCAAGTGGCGCCACCTCTGGCGCATCGCCGGACAGTACGCCAACTACAGCGTGTTCGACGTCGCCAGCGTGCAGGAACTGCACGACACCCTGATGCAGCTGCCGCTATTCCCCTACATGGAGATCGAGGTCAACGCGCTGTGCCGCCACCCATCCTCGATTCGTGACGACGACCGCTGATCCCGTCCGAACTGGGGTCCGCACCGATCGCTGAACCCGTGCAACGACAATTACAAAACGAGGCCTGAGCCATGACTGTGAAAATCTCCCACACCAACGACGTGCAGCAGTTCTTCAAGGAAGCCAGCGGCTTCAACAACGACGCGGGTAGCAGCCGCCTGAAGACGGTGATCAACCGCGTCCTGACGGACACCGCAAGGATCATCGAAGACCTGGAAATCACCCAGGACGAGTTCTGGAAGGCGGTGGACTACATCAACCGTCTCGGCGGTCGCCACGAAGCCGGCTTGCTGGTCGCCGGACTCGGACTGGAGCATTACCTCGACCTGCTGCAGGACGCCAAGGACGAACAGGAAGGACTGGGCGGCGGCACCCCGCGCACCATCGAAGGTCCGCTGTACGTCGCCGGCGCGCCAATCGCTCAGGGCATCGCGCGCATGGATGACGGTAGCGAAGACGATGTCGCCACTGTGATGTTCCTGCAAGGCCGTGTTCTCGATCCGACCGGCGAGCCGCTGGCCGGTGCGGTGGTCGATCTCTGGCACGCCAACACCAAGGGCAACTATTCCTACTTCGACAAGAGCCAGTCCGAATACAACCTGCGCCGGCGGATCGTCACCGACGAGAACGGCTATTACCGGGCGCGCAGCATCGTGCCGTCCGGCTATGGCTGCTCGCCCGACGGGCCGACCCAGGAGGTGCTCGACATGCTCGGTCGTCACGGCCAGCGGCCGGCGCACATTCATTTCTTCATCTCCGCGCCCGGCCATCGTCACCTGACCACGCAGATCAACCTGGCTGGCGACAAATACCTCTGGGACGACTTCGCTTACGCCACGCGCGATGGTCTGGTCGGCGACATCCGCTTCATCGATGATGCCGAAGCCGCACAAGCACGGGGCGTGCAGGGGCGTTTTGCCGAAGTGGATTTCGACTTCCAACTGCAGAAGGCGCCGGCCCCGCAAGCCGAGCAGCGCAGCAAGCGGCCACGGGCGCTGCAGCAGACCTGACGGTCCCTGCGGTGTCCGGGCTCCCGGGCACCGCAGCGGCGCTGCACCGGTAATGCAGCCGCTTCATTCATAACAAGAGTGATCCGGGCTTCCGCCACGGATCGCCAGGCCTGTCTTGCGAGGCGACATGAAAGCTCTGATGAAAGACTTCTCGCTCTCCGCCGTGGTCGCCGGCTTTATCGCGACCGTGATTTCCTACGCCGGTCCGCTGGTGATCATCTTCCAGGCGGCCAAGGCCGCGAATTTGCCGCATGACGTGCTCTCGTCCTGGGTATGGACCATCTCCATCGGTAGCGGCGTGCTCGGCATTCTGCTCAGCGTGCGCTACCGGGTTCCCATCATCATCGCCTGGTCGGCACCGGGCTCGGCGCTGCTGGTAACCATGTTGCCGGATATCACGCTGAACGAGGCGGTCGGCGCCTATATCGTCAGCAGCGTGGTGGTGCTGCTGGTTGGGCTGTCCGGCGCGTTCGACCGGATCATCAATCGCCTGCCGGCCGCCATCGCGGCGGGCATGCTGGCCGGCATCCTGTTCCGTTTCGGCACCGGGCTGTTCGTCTCGGTCAAGGAACAACCCTGGCTGGTGCTGGCGATGTTCGGCACCTATCTGTTGTTCAAGCGTGCCTTGCCCCGTTACGCCGTGCTCGCCGTGCTGGTGGTCGGTGTGACGATCACCATCGCCTCGGGTGAGTTGCGCAGTGATGCACTGGTCATCGGGCTGGCTACGCCGGTATGGATCGCCCCGGAGTTCAGCTGGCAGGTCATCCTCAATATCGCCTTCCCGCTGGTGATGGTGGCGCTGACTGGACAGTTCGTGCCTGGCATGGCGGTGCTGCGCAACGACGGCTACGAGACGCCGGCCAGCCCGCTGATCAGCAGCAGCGCACTGGGTTCGCTGCTGCTGGCACCGTTCGGCTGTCACGGATTGAACCTGGCGGCGATCACGGCGGCGATCTGCACGGGTCGGGAGTCGCACGAGAATCCGTCCAAGCGTTACGTCGCAGGAGTGTCGGGTGGCGTCTTCTACCTGGTGCTGGGCATCTTCGGGGCGACGCTGGTTTCGATCTTCAGCGCATTCCCCGCCGCATTGATCGCCGCGCTGGCCGGCCTGGCGCTGCTCGCGGCCATCGGTGGGGCATTGAGCGCGGCAATGGCCGTGCCCTCCGACCGTGAGGCGGCCTTGATCACCTTTCTGGTTACCGCATCGGGCATGTCCTTCCTCGGGCTGTCGGCGGCGTTCTGGGGCCTGATCTTCGGTATCGCCGCGCATCTGTTGCTGGGCCTGCGCAAACCAATCCCAGCGGTCGCATCACCCCCGGCTGTTGGCCGCAAGGAACAGCCGGCGCGGTGACCGCCCCGGCAATCGTAACCACTCACCCATGACGAGCTCGTTGCACTCCCCGCCTGCTGCCGGGGGAGCGGCTGCGTGCACCCTGAAAACAACAACAAGCGAGTTAGATGATGCAGAAGGTATCCATTTCCCGACTCACCCTGGCTGCCGGCATGACGTCCATGATTCCTCCTGCGTTTGCCGCAGACGCCGGCTTCATCACGGACGCCACGGCAACATTGCAGGCGCGTAACTACTATTTCAGCCGGGACTTCTCCGACATTGTCGGCCCCAATCAGCAATCGAAGGCGGAGGAGTGGGGGCAGGGGTTTATTCTCAACTTCAGGTCGGGCTACACCCCTGGAGCTGTCGGCTTCGGCGCCGACGCCATCGGCCAGCTGGGAATCAAGCTCGACAGCAGCCGTGATCGCAGTGGTACCGGCCTGCTCCCGGTTGGGAGCGATGGCCGCGCGCCGGATGAGTACAGCCGCATGGGGGTGGCACTCAAGGCAAAGGTGTCGAAGACTGAACTGAAGGTAGGTGAGCTGCAACCCAATCTGCCAGTGCTGACCTTCAGTGATATTCGGCTGCTCCCGCCCACCTATCAGGGCGCCAGCATCGTCTCCAGTGAAGTCGATGGGTTGACCCTGCAGGGCGGTCGTTTGCGCTCGACCAGCCTGCGTAACGAGGCCGGCGATGACCGGATGCGGGCCATGCTGGGCCGAACGCCTCAGGCAGCACTCAGCGATGCGTTCAACTACGCCGGCGGCGATTACGCATTCAATGGCAAGCGCACGTCTTTCGGCCTCTGGTATGCGCAGCTCGAGGACATCTATAACCAGAGCTACATCGGCCTGAAGCATAGCGAACCGCTCGGCGACTGGATTCTGGGCGCCAACCTCGGCTACTACGATTCGCAGGCCGACGGCGGCAAGCTGGCCGGCAATGTGGACAACCAGGCTTTCTACTCGCTGCTGTCGGCAAAGCGAGGCGGTCATACCTTCTATATCGGCTATCAGGCCATGTATGGCGACAGCGCTTTTCCCCGCGTCTTCGCGAACGTCTCGCCTCTGGGCAATGAGGTGCCCACCTATGAGTTCGCCGAGCGGGACGAGCGCTCCTGGCAGGCTCGCTACGACTATGATTTTGCCGCGATGGGCTGGCCTGGTCTTATCGCGACGGTGCGTTATATCACCAGCGATAATGTGAGCACGGGAATGGGGTTCGAAGGTACGGCGCAGGAGCGCGATCTGGACATCGGCTACACAGTGCAGAGCGGTCCGCTCAAGAATGTGGGTATCCGCCTGCGCAACGTGGCGGCGCGCTCGAATTACCGCAGCGATATCGACGAGAACCGTCTGATTCTCAGCTACACGCTCACCTTGTTTTGAGTAGGTTGCCTCGCATCCAGCTGCTCGCTCGGTGCGAGGTAACGTGGGCTACACTAATTCCCGCATAACCGAAATAAACGGTTGACGGCTGTTTTCAGGTGCCTATAATGCGCACCACTTCCGGCGCAGTCCTCAAGCAAAACCTTTTGTAAATCAAAAGGTTAGCTAAATAAAAGGGTTGCACTGGTGGCGGATTCGAGTAGAATGCGCCGCGCTGACAGGGTGGTGGTTGAGTCC